>JBFWRP010000012.1:0-125155 GCA_050248855.1 Planctomycetota bacterium
CAGCTCTTCGTTGGTCTTGCGCAGCTCCTCCTGCTGGGTCTGCAGCTCTTCGGCCATCCCCTGGCTTTGACGCAGGAGCTGGTCGGTGCGCATCGTGGCCTCGATCGTGGCAACCACGATGCCCAAGCTCTCGAGCAGCTGGTCGATGAATCCGATCTGGATCTCCGTGAACTCGTGGAACGTTGCCAGCTCGATGACGCCCTTGACCTCGTTCTCGAACAGCACGGGGACGACGACGATGTTGCGTGGCGCGGCATGCCCGAGCGCCGAGCCGATGCTGACGTAGGACTCGGGCGCTCCCGTGACGAGGATGCGCTTGCGCTCGCGGGCAGCTTGCCCGACCATTCCCTCGCCCAGGGCGAACTGCGCGGCCAAGTGCTTGCGCCGCGTGAGGGCGTACGAGGCGAACAGCTGCAAGGTGATCTCGCCGCTGTCGCTACGCTGTGCCATGTAGAACGCCCCGTGCTGGGCATTCACGACCCGGGCCAGCTCGGACAGCACCTGCTCGGAGACCGCAAGGAGGTCACGCTGGCCCTGCAACATGCGGGTGAAGCCCGTGAGGTTGGTCTTCAGCCAGTCCTGTTCCTCGTTGGCGCGAGTCGTCTCGCGCAGGGTCCGGATCATCTGGTTGAGGTTGTCCTTCAGGGTGGCCACCTCGCCGCGGGCGACCACGTCGATCGATCGCGTGAGATCGCCCTTGGTCACGGCCGTTGCCACGTCACCGATGGCACGCACTTGGCGGGTGAGGTTGCCGGCCAGCTCGTTGACGTTGTTCGTCACGTCGCGCCAGATGCCGGCGGCACCGGGCACGTCGGCCTGGCCGCCGAGCTTGCCCTCCACGCCCACGTCGCGGGACACGCCACTGACCTGGTCGGCAAACGTCGACAGCGTGACGATCATGTTGTTGATCGTCTCCACCAGGGTCGCGATCTCGCCGCGCGCATCGAGTCGCAGCTCCTGCTTCAGGTTGCCGTTGGCTACAGCCGTCACGACCCGGGCAATGCCGCGCACCTGCTGCGTCAGGTTGCGCGCCATCACGTTCACGTTGTCCGTCAGCTCGCGCCACGTGCCGGAAACGCCCTTCACCTGGGCTTGGCCGCCCAGCATGCCCTCCGTGCCCACCTCGCGGGCCACCCGCGTGACCTCGTCGGCGAAGGACGACAGCTGGTCGACCATCGTGTTGATCGTGCTCTTGAGGGCCAGGATCTCGCCCTGGACCTCCACGGTGATCTTCTTGGAGAGGTCGCCGTTGGCCACGGCCGTGGTCACGGCAGCGATGTCGCGCACCTGGTTCGTCAGGTTCGAGGCCATCAGGTTGACGTTGTCGGTGAGCTCCTTCCAGATGCCCGAGACCCCGCGCACTTCCGCCTGACCGCCGAGCTTGCCGTCCATGCCCACCTCGCGGGACACGCGGGTCACCTCGTCGGCGAAGGATGACAGCTGGTCGACCATCGTGTTGATGGTGTCCTTCAGCTCGAGCATCTCGCCCCGTACCTCGACCGTGATCTTGCGTCCGAGCTCGCCTTGGGCGATCGCGCGCGCCACTTGGGCGATGTCGCGCACCTGGAGCGTGAGGTTCGTGGCCATGCCGTTCACGTTGTCCGTGAGCTCCTTCCACGTGCCCCGCACGCCCTCGACCGAAGCCTGGCCCCCCAGCTCGCCCTCCGTGCCCACGTCGCGCGCGACACGGGTGACCTCGCCGGCGAACGACGAGAGCTGATCGACCATGGTGTTGATCGTGTCCTTGAGCTCGAGGATCTCGCCGCGCGCGTCCACGACGATCTTCTTGCGGAGGTCGCCCTCCGCGATGGCCGAGGCCACCTGGGAGATGCTGCGTACCTGTTCGGTCAGGTTGGAGGCCATCGAGTTCACGGCGTCCGTGAGATCGCGCCACGTACCGGAGACGCCGCGCACGTCGGCCTGGCCGCCCAGGCGCCCTTCGACGCCCACGTCGCTGGCGAGCTGGGTGACCTCTTCGGCGAAGGACGACAGCTGGTCGACCATCGTGTTGATCGTGTTCTTGAGCTCGAGGATCTCGCCGCGTGCGTCCACGGCGATCTTGCGCGTGAGATCCCCTCGGGCCACGGCCGTGGTCACTTCGGCGATGTCGCGGACCTGATCGGTGAGGTTGGAGGCCATGAGGTTCACGTTGCCCGTGAGCTCGCGCCAGATCCCCTGGACGCCTTCGACCTCGGCCTGCCCACCCAGCTTGCCCTCGACGCCCACCTCGCGGGCCACGCGCGTCACCTCGGCGCCGAACGCGTTCAGCTGGTCGACCATGGCGTTCAGCGTTTCCTTGAGGTCGAGCACCTCGCCCCGCGCGTCCACGGTGATCTTCCTGGAGAGGTCGCCCGCCGCCACGGAGCGCGCCACGTCGGAGATGTTCCGCACTTGGTCCGTGAGGTTGGTGGCCATCGAGTTCACGTTCTCCGTGAGCTCGGCCCAGATGCCCGAGACGTCACGCACGTGGGCTTGCCCGCCCAGCACGCCTTCGGTACCCACCTCACGCGCCACACGCGTCACCTCGTCCGCGAAGAACGACAGGGAGTCGACCATCGCGTTGATGGTGTTCTTCAGCGCGAGGATCTCGCCCTTCACGGCCACCTTGATCTTGCGCGAAAGGTCCCCGTTGGCCACGGCCGTGGTCACCTCGGCGATGTCACGCACCTGGTCCGTCAGGTTGCGGCCCATCAGGTTGACGTTGTCCGTGAGCTCCTTCCAGATGCCCGAGACGTCGCGGACGTCGGCTTGTACGCCCAGCGTGCCCTCCGTGCCGACCAGGCGGGCTACGCGCGTCACCTCGGCCGCGAAGTGACTGAGCTTGTCGACCGTCGCGTTGATCGTGCTCTTCAGCGTCAGGATCTCGCCTTGTGCGTCCACGGTGATCTTGCGGGAGAGATCGCCCTCGGCGATCGCCGTGATCACCTCGGCGATGTTCCGGACCTGGTCCGTGAGGTTGGTCGCCATGGAGTTCACGTTCTGTGTGAGCTCGCGCCACACCCCGGATACCTCGGCCACCTCGGCCTGGCCGCCCAGCACGCCTTCCGTGCCGACCTGGCGGGCCACGCGCGTCACCTCGTCGGCAAACGAAGACAGCTGGTCGACCATGATGTTCACGGTGTTCTTGAGCTCGAGGATCTCGCCCCGCGCCTCGACGGTGATCTTGCGGGAGAGGTCGCCCTCGGCGATCGCCGTGGCCACTTCGGCGATGTTGCGCACCTGCAGGGTCAGGTTGTTGGCCATCGAGTTCACGTTCTGCGTGAGCTCGCGCCAGACGCCCGACACGCCGCGCACCTGCGCCTGTCCGCCCAGCATGCCCTCGGTGCCCACTTCGCGGGCCACGCGGGTGACCTCGTCGGCGAACGACGACAGCTGGTCGACCATCGTGTTGATCGTGTTCTTCAGCTCGAGGATCTCGCCCTTCACCTCGATGTTGACGGTCTTGGTCAGGTCGCCCTGGGCCACGGCCGTGGTCACGCGGGCGATCTCGCGGACCTGGCTCGTGAGGTTCGAGGCCATGAGGTTGACGTTGTCCGTGAGCTCCTTCCACGAGCCGGAGACGCCGGGGACCTCGGCCTGGGCGCCCAGCTTCCCGTTCACGCCCACTTCGCGGGCCACGCGCGTGACCTCCGACCCGAACCGCGCGAGCTGGGTGACCATTCCGTTGACCGCACGGGCGTGCTTGAGGAAGTCGCCCCGCAGGGGTTCATCGGCGCCGTGGAGGTCGATGGTCCGCGTGAGGTCGCCCCGCGAGACCGCCGCAACGACCTCGGCCATCTCCTCGGTGTGCCCCATCAGGTCATCGAGCGTCTCGTTGACCGCTTCGATGCTGCGCGACCAGCCTCCGTGGACGTCGCCGCGGCGCAGCCGCTTGCGGGTCCGGCCCTCGCGTCCGACGGCCTGACGCAGGCTGGTCAGCTCGCGCTCGACGCCGCCGACAAGCTCGACCAGGGAGTTGAAGGCGTCGCAGATCTGGCCGTCGATTCCCGTGAGGTCCTCGGGCAGGCGGACGCCGAACTCGCCGCGCTTCAGCGCGCGCAGGCCCGCCAGCAGCTGCCGACGGTCGAGATCCTCCGTGCGGCTCAGCTTGGGCGGTCGGATCTCCTCGCGAGGTCCCTGGGCAGCGCTCTTCGCCGCAACCCGGGTCTCCTTCGTTGCCGCTGCCGTCGTCCGCGTCGCCTTGCCGGCCATCCGCTTGCGTGCTGCCATGGTCGTTACCCCCCGGGGCGTCGCGCTTGCGATGCGCGCCGCAGTGCTGCCTTCAGCTCGTCGGCCGACACCGGCTTGACGAGGTGATCGTCGAATCCCGCCGCCTGCGAGCGTGCGCGGTCCGCCGCCTGGCCGTACCCGGTGAGCGCCACGAGCCACGCGCGCTCATGCCCTGGCTCGGCGCGCAAGGCGCGGACGACGCCGAAGCCGTCGCGGCGCGGCATGTCCAGGTCCACGAGGGCCAAGTCCGGCCCCCAGCTGCGGATCAGCTCGGTCCCCTCCTCGCCATCGGCCGCGGCGCGGACGTCGTTGCCCCAGGCGCGCAAGAGCAGGGCCATCGAGCTCCGGGCGTCGCCATCGTCGTCGAGCAAGGCGATGCGCAAGGCCTCGGTCTCCGCGACGTCGCGCGTCGCGACGACGCCCTGTTCGGGCGCCGCAGCGAGGGGGAGGTGGACCTCGAAGCGACTTCCCCGACCGGGACCCTCGCTGCTGGCTCGCACGCGTCCCCCGTGCATCTGGACCAGCTCGCGCACGAGTGTGAGGCCCAGCCCAAGGCCGCGCTTGGACTCCGCCTGCACCAGTCGATCGAAGATGCGGCCGAGTAGCTCCCGCGGGATCCCCCTTCCGTTGTCCGTGACCGAAAGCGCGGCTTCGCGACCGTCGCGCACGCAGGTGACCTCGATGTGCCCCCCGGGATCCGTGTAGCTGGCTGCGTTGTGGATCAGGTTGGAGACGACCTGGACGAGCCGCAGGGCATCGCCGTCGGTCCACAGGGCCTCCTCGGGCAGGCTCACGTCCAGGCGGTGGCCATGGTGGGCGAGGACGGGTTGCAGGCTCTCGATCGCTTGGCGGACCACGTCGCGCAGGTCGATGATGTCACGCTGCAGGTGGAACTTGCCGTGCGCGATCCGCGAGACGTCCATCAGGTCGTCGACCAAGCGGACCAGCTGACGCAGCTGCCGCTCCATGGCCCCGAGCAGCTCCGCGTGTCCTTCGGGCCCGCCGAACGGCTGCTTGAGCACCTCGACGCCTGCGGCGAGCGTGGCCAGGGGGTTGCGCAGCTCGTGCGCGAGTACCGAGAGGAAGGCCTCCTGTCGTCGGCTCTCCTCGCGCGCGGTCTGGGCCTCCCACCGTTGGCGCTCGAGCTCGCGCAGCCGCGTCGCCTGCTGGCGCACCTCCTCCGTGCGGTCCTGGAGGGCGAGGAGGACGGACGTCTTGGCGCGCAGGATCGCGGGCTCGACGGGCTTGAACAGGAAGTCGACGGCCCCCAGCTCGTAGCCCCGCAGCACGCTCGCGTGCTCCTGGCCGTGGGCGGTGAGGAAGATGATGGGCGTGCGCCGCGAACGGCCGCGTTGCCGGATCAGCTGCGCCGTCTCGAGGCCGTCCATCGCGGGCATGTGCACGTCCATCAGGACGATGGCGAAGTCCCGGTCCAGGAGCAGGCGGAGCGCATCGCGGCCGCTCCGGGCGCGGATGATCGGCCGTCGCAGCTCGGCCAGGGCCGCCTCCAGGGCGTCGAGGTTGGCCTCGTTGTCGTCGACGACGAGGATCTCGAAGCCCGGGGTCGTCCCCGGGGTCCGCGACAGACCTGCGTCGGCCACGGCTCGATTCACGCGCGATCCCACCCGGCCATGGGCACGGGGCGACGCGCGCGCGAAGCGGGGTCTGCGTGGCGAGCGGCTACGCCGAGTCGCGGGTGGTTCGCCGTCTTGGTGTGCAACGAGGGCACACGTGTCTCCTGGCGCTACGTCGCGGTTCGGTACGTCGGCACGCCGGCTTCCCGTGGGAGCCCTTGCCATCGGTCCGAGCGTCGTGCGACTGGGCCTGCTCTTTGCTCTTGCTAGCAAGCACCCTGCCGGATGTGGGGCGGCGCCGGTGCCCCCTTCCATCGGGGCCGGCGCGCTCGCTTCAGCCGGCCGTGCAGAAGGGAAGGACCGTGTCCGCATCGGTGGTTGGCCTGCTGGACGAGATGGCCGGGCGAGGCGCGCCCGTGCCACAGGCCTTGCCGCCCCTGGTGCAGCGGACCTCACCTCGGCGTGACCCGATCCGCACGGCGCGCGTGGACCTGGAGCCCCCGGTGTCCCTGCTCCTGGTCGACGACCTGCCGGCGAACCTGGTGGCCTTGGAGGCCGTCCTGGCCGACGACGGGCACGAGGTCGTGACGGCGAGGTCCGGGCGGGAGGCGCTCAAGCACCTCCTGCGCCGCGAGTTCGCCGCCATCCTGCTCGACGTCGCGATGCCCGAGATGGACGGCTTCGAGCTGGCTGCATTGATCCGCAAGCGGCCCCAGACGCGCCATACCCCGATCGTCTTCCTCACGGCTGTCGGCAAGAGCGAGGAGCACATCGCGCGCGGCTACGCGGCCGGCGCCGTGGACTATCTCTTCAAGCCGTTCGTGCCCGAGATCCTGCGGGCCAAGGTGGCCGCCCTGGCCGATCTGCACCGCAAGACCGAGGCCGTCCGCCGGCAGGGCGAGCGCTTGCGCGACCTGGAGCGGCGCGAAGCCGAGGCGCGGGTCGTGGCCGCCGAGCGCCGCGCCGCCGAAGAGGCGGTCCGTCAAGAGCTCCGCACGGCACGGCGCATCCAGGAGGCCCTGCTTCCGGGAGGACCGCCGCACGTCCCCGGGTTCGACGTGGCCGGGCGGGCGGTCCCCGCCGGCGACACGGGAGGGGACTACTTCGACTTCCTGCCGCGTACCGACGGCACCGTGGACTTGGTCGTGGGGGACGTGTGCGGGCACGGTGTAGGCCCGGCCCTGCTGATGACCACGACCCGCGCCTACATACGTGCCTGGGGCCTCTCGGGCGAGGCCTTGGAGCGGGTCGTCGAGCTGACGAACCGCGCCCTCGCCGCGGATGTCCGGGATGGCCGGTTCGTCACGCTGTTCCACGCCCGCCTCGATCCCGGACGACGCGTGCTGCGCCACGTCAGCGCGGGGCACACGCCAGCGGTCGTCCTTCGTCGCGACGGCAGCATCAAGGCCAAGCTGCAGAGCACGGCACTTCCCCTGGGCATCCTGCCGGAGGGCCGGTTCCCGGCCGACCGCGAGATCTCGCTCGAGCCGGGGGACCTCCTGCTCGCGTACACCGATGGGCTGATCGAGGCGCGCAGTGCATGCGGCGAGCAGTTCGGGCTCGAGCGGGCCATCCGCGTGGCCGCCGCGAGCCGTGCCGCCGGCGCGGAGGGGGTTCTCGACGCCCTCGAGGCCGCCGTCCGGTCCTTCACCGGAGACCGGCCGCTCGAGGACGACCTGACGGCGCTCGTCGCCATCGCCAGCTAGCGCTCCATCGCGCGCAGGGCCATGGACGCGGCGCGACGGATCGACGGCTCGGGATCGGATGCGGCCAGGTCGCGAAGGGTGGCCCGGACTTCGTCCGGTGCATCGCGGTCGAGCGCCAGGGCCTGGATCGAGCGGCGCCGCTGCTCGGGGTCGGTCGATGCCAACCCGGCACGCAGGGGCGCGCGCAGCGTGTCGCGCTCGGTCATCAGCCGGGGGTCCGTCAACGCGATGGAAAGCACCTGGGCCGCACGGTCGCGGACGGCGTTGTCCGGATCCGCGGTGAAGGCCTGGAGAACGGGCGCACGCCACAGCGCGATGTCGCGTCCCTCCAGGGCCACGAGCGCGGCCTCGCGCACATGGGACGACTCCGCCGCGCGAGCGGCCTCGGCGAGGCGTGTGCCCAGTCGCCCCTCCGGCACGAAGCGCAACACGCGCGCCAGCGCCGCGGCGTCGACGGCATCGGCTGCGAGCAGCTGGTCGAGCACGCGATGGGCGGCTGCGCCGTCTCGGCGGAGGAGCTCGATCAAGTCCGTGCGTGCCGCCTGGAGGCGTTCACGCGCTGCATCCCGCGCCTCCTCGTCGTCGGCGGCCTCGGCCGCGGCGACCGCTCGGGCGTGTGCCAAGAGGCCCTCGACACCATCGCTCACGCGCGGGGTCGAGGCTGCGTCCGAGGTCGATGCGTCCGGCGGGTCCGACGGCCCCGGCGTGCCCGCCAGGGACTCGCGCCGAGGGTGGGGTGTTGCGCCGCCCCGGCCATCAGGACTGTCGGCCGGGGACGTGGCGGGGGCGTGCGAGGCGTCCACGCCGGGCCCGCTCTCGCTCCGCAGCAGCACGAACCCGAGCAGGGCCGCCGCTCCCAGGGCGGCGGCCCCCGCGAGTGCCGTGCGGCTCAATCCCGCGCGACCTGGAGCTGGTAGGCGCCGCCAGAGCTCACGAGGCCGTCGTCCAGCAATCCGAGGTAGTAGGTGGCCGTGGTGGAGGCCGTCCAGTCCAGGTAGGGATCGCCGTTGAACGCCGAGTCGCTGCGGGCCAGCTCGGTGCCCGTGGCGTCCATGACGACCAGGATCGAGCCGCCGGTGCCCGTGCGGCTGCCGAAGACGGACGCCATGATGCGGTCGCCTGCGGTCGCGTCGAACGAGAACACGTCGAGATCCGTGACGTTGCTGAGGGAGCCGTCGAAGCGCACGGAGGAAGCCCCGGCCACCAGACCCAGCGGGTTGGCGAACGCGATGTCCCCGACGTCGAGCACCCCGCTGCCGTCTTCGTTGGGCTCCAGCTCGAGCAGCGGCACCGGCGCCACGCAGAAGCGGAACGTCTCGGGCGAGGAGAGCGCGCCACCCGACGTGTCCTGCAACGCCGTCGTCATCCGCACGACGACCGAGGTGCCCGCGAGGGGGTTGAGCACCGTGGTGGGCGTGAAGATCACGCGCCGGCCTCCCAGGTCGGTGGTGAAGGCGCCCGCGACGGCGCTGCCCCCGTTGGTGATCTGCAGGCCTGCGGCAAGCGTGGCGGTGGCCACGGGCCGCGTGAACACGAAGGCGATCGGTTGCGTGGGCTCCGGCAACGCGGCACCCGTGTACAGGTGCACGTGCGGGTCCGTGCCCAGGAACACGAGCGGGATCGCCGTGCCTGCGGCACGGATGCCGATCTCGCCGGCGGCCGGACCGCCGAATGCACCCATGTCGTTGCGCGTGCCGTCCGGGTCGTTGTAGGCGGGGTCCGGATCGCCGGCATCCACGCCTGGGGAGGCGGGGCTCAACCGGAACAGGTTCTTGGCCAGCTCGGAGAACTGCTGCCCGTAGACCGACAGCGCGTCCAGGTCGACCGCGAAGAACGGGTCGCCCACGACGTTGCCGAACCCACCGGTCGCCAGCTCGTCGCTGGTCTGCGTGTAGGAGACGCGTACGTTCTCCGCCACGTCGACGTTGTTGTTCACCACGAGGCAGTTGTGGATGAACGTGTTGCCCTGCGCGCCGCCGTCATCGACGCCGAACTGGCTGCCGTTCTGGCCGTTGTAGGCGACGGTGAGGTTGACGAGCTGCGGCTTGATGCCCTCGTTCTGCAGGTCGAGCCCGTCGCCGGAGCAGCCGGCGATCGTCGAGTTGCGCATGCGGAACAGGCTGGGGAACGTGCTCCCATCGATGTCGAGGCCGTCCTCCGACGAGTCTTCCCCGTGGAAGCCCAGCACGTTGCGTTCGAACAGCCAGCACGCGGGGGAACCGTTGAGGTCGATATCGAGCGTGGGGTCGCTGTCGTCCGCGCTGGGTGCCATCTGGTTGGCGCCGACGTAGACGTAGAGCCCGCCCTGGAAGTCGCTGCCGCGGTTGTCGCGGACCTCGAGCGTCTCGTCGTCACCCCGCTGGGCGATGTCGTTGTTGAACACCGTGACGAACGTCGCGCCGTCCGGGTACGGCCGCACGACCGACGACGTGCCCAGGTGACCCTGGAAGCGCAGCGTCATGGGGTCTTCGGCCGACATGACGAGGTTCTCGGTGACGACGAGGTCCGCCGAGCCGCCGTGCGGCATGCCGACGTCCCAGTCCACGAGGTCTTCGGCGCCGCCCGTGTTGACGTTCTGATGCACGGTGACCAGGATGCGCCCCTCGTCGGCGAGGTCGATGGCGCCCGGGTCCTGGTCGTCGAAGTCGAACATCTCCGACTCGCTGTTGCCGGCGCGGTTGCCGCGGATGGTCAGGCGCGTGTCGCGGCCGGCCGACACCACGAGATCGGCGTCGATGGCGCTGCCGTTGTTGCCCATCAGGTCGTTGTCGAGGAGGTCGATCGTCACGTCGACGCCGGCGTGCGCCGTGGCCCCGGCCACGGTGACCTCGATCGCGTCGCTGCTGGTGCCCATGATCAGGTTGTTGCGGACGGTACAGGTGCAGGACCCGTTGGCTCCCACGTCGCCAAGCCCGGTCAGCTCCACGCCATCGCTGGAGCAGCTGCGCAGGTCGTTGCGCGCGACGAGGATCTGGACGGCGCCGCCGGACAGGGCGTCAGCCGGCTCCAGGTCGAGGTCGATGGCGATGTTCGCGTCCTGGACGAAGTTGTGCGTGGCGCGCGCCGAGAGCCCCGTCGTGGGGACGAGCAGGCTCGCGTCGGCAACGAGGTTGCTTCGCTCCCGCACGACGTTGTTGTGCACGTGCAGGACGGCGAGCTCACCCCCGGCGAGGACCAAGCTGCTCCCCACGCCTTCGGTACGGTTGCCGACGACACGCAGGTGCCCCGCCACGCCAGGCATCGCGGTGGCCGAGACGATCTGCCCGCCATCGGCGAACACGCATCCACTCACTTGCACACGGGCGTCGGTACCCCGGATCGAGGGGCCGCTGAAGTCGCTGAAGCGCAGGCCGTCGAAGTCGGTGGCGGTGCCGACGGCCAGGGCGGCCCAGAAGTCGCCGTCGCCAAGCGGCAGCCCGAGTGCCGAGCAGGTGCTGGTCGTGGTGCCGGGGCTGCGGGCACCGAGCACGGTGGCGGCAGAGGCGCCCGGGGCGAAGCCGGCAAAGGACGGGAACCCGCCGTACACGCCGAGCGAGCTCACGACGCCGAGGCCCAGGGCGACCTCTTCGTTGTAGGTGCCTTCGGCCAGCAGCACGATGCCGCCGCCCGCGATCTCCACGGCCAACACCGCAGCCTGGACCAGCGGGAAGGGATCGGCCAAGCTGCCGAGCGTGCCCGGCCCGATCGCAGCGGGGTCCACGTAGGCGACCGCGCCGACGGCGACCGGCGTCACGCCCAGCTCGACCACGTTGTCGTCCATGTTGCCGTCGCCATCCAGGGCGCGGACGACGAACCACACGCGCGAGCCGACGCTGACGAGCGGCGTGTTGGCGTTCGTGACGAGCGTCGTCGTGACGCCCGGCGCCGTGGTCAGGATCGGCGCGCCGAAGACCTGACCGCCCGACGTGGCCGCAGCGAACACGCGGTAGCGGATCGCGCCCTGCGCCGTGCGGTTGTCCTGCGCGGCGTCCCAGTCCAGCCGCACGGTGGCACCACCTGCCGTGGCGATCGAGCGAAGGCCAGCAAACCGCGGCGCCGTCGACGTGGAGTCGCCGAAGCCTCCTCCGCCCCCGCCTCCACCACCGCCTCCTCCTCCGCCTCCCCCGCAACCTGCGGCCAGGGCGAGGGTGGCCAGGGCGAACCATGAGGCGATGAAGCGCGACGGCATGCGGAGGGCTCCCTTCTCGGCGCCAGGAACGGCACCCGACGGCCGGACTATACAGTCGAAGGGCCCTCCTGCCCCGCGCGTTGCGCGCACGCAATTGACGTGCGCTGCACCGGGCCTGACGATCTTCATCTGCCGTCCCTACCGCACTTCGCCTCGAGAGGAGGTGGCTCGTGCGCCTGACCGCTTCGCGTTGCGTTCCGTGGGCCCTCTGTGCGTCGTCCGTGCTCGCGAGCCTGGTCGCCTGCGGCGGAGGTGGATCGCCAGGAGCGTCTCCCCAGGAGACGCGTCCCACGTCTGCCAAGCTGGTGCCCGTCACCGACTGCGGAGCGCTCGAGGCGTACCTGGTGGACGCGGGCGTCGAGCGCTTGGTGCGCCAGTGGCAGATGGGCAGCTACGGCGTGCCCTTGCCCGCGGTCGATCCGGGCGCTCTTCCTCCGGACGTGGCCACGGCCGGCGAGGGCTTCGACGATGCGAGCGTGCCGCCGCCGCGCGACGTGACGTCGACCAACGTGCAGGAGGCGGGCGTGGACGAGCCCGACCTCGTCAAGACCGACGGATCGACGTTGTTCGTCGTGCGCGACAACGTGCTGCACGTCGTGAAGGCGTGGCCGGCCGACGAGACCGAGCGCATCGCGCGCGTCCCGCTCACGGGCCACGGCGGCGAGCTGTTCCTCGTGGGCACGCGCCTCGTGGTGCTGACGTCGATCTACGAAGGCGGGTGGGGCCCCTACGAGCCGGGCCTTCCCGGCCCCACGATGGAGGAGGGGGGCGCCTCGTTCGCGCCGCCCGAGCCGCCCGGCGACGGCGAATGGACGGAGCCCTTCCAGGCCACGCACGTCACCGTGTTCGATGTCAGCGACCCGGCCATGCCGGTCGTGGAGCGCGCGTTCGACATCGAAGGCTACCGCATCGGAGCCCGTCTGGTGGACGGACTCGTGTACCTGGTCTCCACCCACGAGCCGGGCTACGGCGATCCGCAGCTCTTCGACGAGCTCGCCCAGCTCGCGCTGCCGCAGGCTTGGAACCTGTCCGACGGCCAGCGCGCGTCGGCCCTCGAGACCGTGCGCGCGCGGGTGCGCCCCGTCGTCGCGTCGTACGTGGCCCGGGCGGGCCGCGAGCGATTCCTCCCGGACCTGCGCTTGGCCGACGGCACGCGGAGCGACGTTCTCGACTGTGCGGCGGTCTTCCGACCCGAGCGGGCGGCGGACCTGTCGCTGGTGACGCTCCTGGCCTTCGATCCGGCGAGCGACGCCGCGCCGACCGGCGAGGGCGTGATCGCCAGCGGCTGGCACGTCTACGCGTCCCGCCAGTCGCTCTACCTCGCCCAGGACTCGCGCTGGTGGTGGTGGTCCGACGACGAGTCGCGCTATGCGGAGACGCACGTCCATCGCTTCGACCTGGGTGCTGGGCAGCCGACCTACATCGCGTCGGGCAAGGTCCCCGGTTGGGTCCTGAGCCAGTTCTCCATGTCCGAGCACGAGGGGCACCTGCGCGTGGCCACGACGGACGCCACGTGGAACGCCTGGAGCTGGGGCGTCGTGCCTGGCGGTGGGGACGTCGTGGCGGCGCCGGCGGAGACGCTCCTTCCCCTGCAGACGGCCGAGGCTCCGCCGCGGGACGCCAACAACGTCTTCGTCATGGACCGCGTGGGTACCGACCTCGTGGTGGTGGGGGCGCTGCGCGGCCTGGCGCCCGATGAGCAGATCCGCGCCGTGCGCTTCCTGGAGGACCGCGGCTACGTGGTCACGTTCCGGCAGACGGACCCGCTCTTCACGATCGACCTGTCCGTGCCCACGGCGCCGACCGTGCTCGGCGAGCTGCACATCACCGGCTTCTCCACCTACTTGCACCCGCTTCACCCGGATCACTTGATCGGCGTGGGTCGCGAAGCCACGGAGACGGGCCGCGTGCTGGGCATGCAGCTGCAGCTCTTCGACGTCGGCAACCCGGCGTTCCCGCTCCGCACGCACCAGGAGCTGCTCGGTGCGGAAGGCTCATGGTCGTGGAGCGAGGCCGAGCACGATCCGCGCGCGTTCACGTTCCGCGACAGCGACGGTGTCCTGGCCTTGCCGGTCACGTTGGAAGAGCCAGGGGAGCTGCGCGAGGACTATCGGCACTTCTCGGGCCTCGTCGTCTACCGGGTGACGCCCGCCGCGGGCTTCGAGGAGCTCGGCCGCATCTCCCACGCTTCCATCGCGCACGACGTCTGGTGTGAGCCGGGTGGTGCCGGCGATCCTGGCCTCGGCTTGCCCTGCGAAGACGGCTTCGGCGCATGGTTCGCCTCGATGCGTCGTTCGGTCTTCTTCGACGACGTGCTCTACGCCATCTCCGACGTGGGCCTCACCGTGTCGACGCTGGGCGCCCTCGACCAGCCGCTCGTGACGATTCCCCTCGACTGACCCGGAGCGGCCGTCCACGCGTGTGCTGCTCGATCCACGGGCCCCGCTGGCGCCCAAGGACCCCGACCCGGGTGCGCGACGTGCCGCGGCGAGTACCGAGCGCGCGCGGGTAGCGCGCGTCGCTCGCACCCGGGAGGCCTCCCGCAAGTCAGCGGCCGACGACTACTTCACGCGTACCAGGACCACGTGCTCACGAGCCACGTCGCGCAGCGTGAGCCGGTGCTCGCCCTTCGCGCGCGTGGCCTCGGCGAACGCTTGCACGTTCCGCACGGGCTGGCCGTTGATCTCCGACAGGATCTGGTAGGGCTCGATGCCGGCGATGCCGGCTGGGCGGCCTTCCTCGACCTCGGCAATCACGACGCCCGGAGCGTCGGCAGCCAGCCGGAAGTGCCGGCGTACCTCGTAGGT
Organism: Planctomycetota bacterium; assembly: GCA_050248855.1. Lineage (GTDB taxonomy): Bacteria > Planctomycetota > PLA2 > PLA2 > JAEUHO01 > JACKGW01. The sequence goes on from JBFWRP010000012.1 coordinate 14,465, forward strand.
CAGGTCGCGAGCCGTGAGGCCCAGCTCCTCCGAGGTGGCATGGCGCGCCGCCTCGAAGTGCACGGGTCCCTCGGACAGCACGATGGGCTTCGCCTGCAGCGTCCCCTCGTGCAGCCACTCGAGCGTGCAGATGGAGCCGAGCTCCAGGCTGTTGAGGCCGCGGCTGATCGTGCCCTCGGCGACCGGCCAGGGGGGCCGCGAGGCACGACCGAACAGGTCCAAGTGCGAAACGGAGCGCCACGGTGCATCGTCGTCCGACGAGCTGCCCGCGCCTCCCAGCGCCAGCGGCGTCGGGCGCCCGGACGATCGCAGGCGGAGCAGGATGTCGCCGGTCCGGATGCCAAGCCGGTGGGCGGGAGACCCCTCGTAGACGTACGCCACCAGCGAGCCGACCTGTCCATCTTCGGTCAGGTGCGCCACGTCGTTGGCGCGCGCCAAGCGCTGGTCCAAGGACTGGAGCTCCACGCCCAGCCACGCCCTCCGGCCTTCCCTGTCGGCGGGCGCGGGGCGATTGGTCGCATCGACGTGTGCGTCGGGCTTGCGGGCCAAGTCGTCGAGGAAGTCGACCGGGACCATCTCGCACTCGGGGTCGCGCCACCGGGGTCGAACTCCATCTTCGCGGCGCTGCAGCGACATGGCCACGAGCTCCCCGCCAGGCAGGAAGAGGAAGTGGCCCGCGATGTCCGCCGGGAAGTCCAGGCAGCGCGAGCCCGCGAAGCCGACCTCCATCTCGTGCGCGCGGACGTGGCCGAGAGTCTGCACGCGGCGGTCCGCGCGCTGCTCCACGCGGGCGGTGAACAGCAGGCGCCCGAGCAGGGCGCTGGTGCGCATGCTCTTGCGGGGCAGCGCACCTCGCAGCGGCGAGTCGGTGAGCGCCACGAAGGCCCCGTAGGCCCGCAGCGACCACCGGTGGCGAGCCGTCACGACCGCGCCGTCCGGCAGGTGGATCTCGATGGCTTCCAGGCGGGCGGTCATTCGGGGGAGCAGCTCCGCGAGCACCAGCACCTGCCCCGGGTCGATCAGCAGGCCCAAGGTGTCCATGTCGGTCACCGCCTCGGCGTCCTCGTCGCCGGATCGACGCAGGAAGTCCGGCGTGGCCTCGGTGGTTCGCGGCGGGCTCCGGAAGCGCAGGCGCACGCGCAGGAGGCCGGTGCGAAGTGCGCGATCGAGGTCGGCACAGCCCGTGGCGTAGCTCACGTCCGTGAGGTGCCGCCAGCCCTGGGGCGAGCTCTTCCAACCGCCCTGGAGGGGGACGTAGCGGCCGGCTGCGTAGCCCACGACCGATCCGTCCGTGGCGACGATGAGCCCGCGCCCGCCTGCATCCAGGACGTCTTCCCCGTCGTCGCGCATGTGGACCGACTCGAGGGCCGGCCCGACATGAAGGCCCCAACGCAATCCGTAGGAGTCGTAGGCCACGCGGTAGTAGGGCCCGGCCGCGTGGGCAATCGTCAGAGGCTCGATGCCCCGTGCCGGCGTGTCGAGACGAACGAGCACGCCGTCGACGGCATCCAGGTACCCGACGATCCGGCCGGGGATCCTGGCGCGATCGGCCAGCTGGACCTCCAGGTGGCTGACGAAGCGGGGGTGCATCATCGGGTCTTCGATCACGGCGTGGCGCGCGTCGAGCAGCCAGCCCCCGTAGGCGCGCTGCCGCTCCTCGCGCAGGCCTTCCACGAGGCCGTCCGACGTACCGCCATGGGTCCCCAGGCTGGTCGGGGCGTCGCCGCCGTCGAATCCGACGTGCACGGTCACGCAGACGGCGCGATGACGCAGGGCCTTGCCGAGCGACGACGCCACCTGCCACGACCGGCGCGTGGGTGGCGGAGCAGCCGGTGCGGCAGGGGGCGCCTGCTTGGCCGCGGGCTGGGCCGTCGGCGTCGCCTCGGCCCGCTGGCGCGCGTCGTCGGCCCGACGCGCCACCGGGTCCTCGCGGGCCAGCAACACGCTCGCTGCGATGCCAAGGGCCCCGAGGGGCACGAGCAGCCAACGTCCAGGTCGGAGCTTCGCCATCCCGTGGGCTCTCCCTACCGGCGCTCGTAGTCGCGACCGTAGTCCAAGACGACCTGCCACTGCAACCCGCTGCGGAGCACGGTCAGGAGCACCTCGTCGTGCTCCGGCAGCTTCTTGATCGCCGCCTCGTGCGCGGCCCGCAGCTCCTCCAGGGTGCGAACCTCCAGCTTGCCGACGCGCACGAGGATGTCGCCATGGCGCAGTCCCGCGGTCTCGGCGTTGCCCGGGTCCTTCACGCCGTACACGAAGACCCCCTGCTTGCGATGGAACCACATGTCCGGGTGTGCGAAGCGGTTGATCTGCTTCACGGAGAAGTCCCAGCGGAGCAGCTCCATCGCGTCGCCGTCGACGCGTCCTCGCTCCAGCACCTCCACGTCGATGGTCAGCTGCTCCCCGCCTCGTTCGACGGCCAGGCGTGCCGTGGTGGCGGTCGGCAGCAGCCCCAGCTTGCGTCGGAGTGCCGGGAGGTCCTCGCCCTGGCGGGCGGTCACGGGCATGCCATCGACCGCCACGAGGCGGTCGTTGGGCCGGAGCCCCGCGGCGCGGGCCGGGCTGTCGGGGTCGGTTCCCGCCACGATGACGCCCCGCGCGCCGCCGAAGGCCATGTTGCGCCGGAAGTCCTGCAGCGGCTGCAGCTGGAGGCCCATCCACGACCAGGGCACCCGACCGTGCTTGCGCAGGGGGCCGATGACGTCTGCGATCGTTGCGGCGGGGATGGCGAAGCCCATGTCCCCGCCCGACCGCATGCCGCGCGCATTGAGGCCCACGACGCGCCCCTCGGTGTCGACCAGCGGGCCGCCCGAATTGCCTGGGCTGATCGAAGCATCGGTCTGCAGCCAGACGCTGTACTCGCTGTCGTCCTCGAGCACGCGTTGCGTGCAGGACACGATGCCCAGCGACACGCTGCGCGACAGACCCCACGGCGCGCCCATGGCCATCACGAAGTCGCCCTCGACGAGGGTCGAGGAGTCGCCCAGAAGGGCGTGGGGGAAGGACGTCCCTTCGGGCGCGTCGATCCTGCAGAGCCCGACGTCCGTCGACTCGTCGGCACCGAGGATCCGCGCCTGGAAGGAGCGCCCGTCAAGCAGCATGCAGCGCACGTCGATCGCCTTGTCGATCACGTGCCAGTTGGTCAGGAACTCGCCGTTCCCGGAAACCAGGACACCGCTGCCGCCCACCTGGCTCGTCGTGCGCTTGCCCTCGTCGAGCTCTTCGCGGATGCACACCACGTGGACGAGGGCAGGGAACACGCGGGTCTTGGCCCGTTGGATGACCTCCCGGAAATCGGCCGGTGTCCCGGGCCCCGCCAGCGCGGGCTCCTCCGCATGCACGAGGTCGGGCCGCGTCCCCGCGGCGCAGAGGACCGCGACAAGGAGCAGTCCTCGTGCGTACACGCGCGCCTTCGCAGCGCCTCGGGTGGCCTTGCCCCTCGGAATGTCCCCCGGCATGTCGCTCCTCCGTGGCAAGGCTTGCGCGATGGTAGCCCGATGACGGGGTCGGCTGCTCCGGTCCTGGCTCCATGCGAGAGGCCCTCCTGCTGCGACCATCGGGTCGCTCGCTGCGCCACGGTCCATCTCGCATCCGGATCCGCTGCGCTCGGGAGACCTCCTCCGGACAGGGGACGAGGTCGGCCAGCTCCCGGGCCAACACGACGGTCGCGGCGCCGCTCAGGCCTCGCTGACGTTGCCGTTGCGACGCCAGGCGCCCGGGGTGACGCCGACGAGGCGCTTGAAGGCACGCGTGAATGCGGCCTCGCTCTCGTAGCCGACGTCTTGCGCAACCGCTGCGACCTTGGCCGCCGTGTCGCGCAGCCGGCGGGCCGCCAGCTGCATCCGCCACTGCGCCAGGTACTGGATCGGCGGGATCCCCACGAGCTGCGTGAAGCGTTCGTGCAGGGTGGAGCGGGACACGCGTGCGTCGTCCGCGAGCGCGTCCAGCGTCCACGGCTCCGCCGGTCGGCCGTGTAGCCGCGCCAGCACGGCGCCCACCACGGGATCCCGCAATCCGGCGAGCCAACCGGTGCGGTCCTCGGGCAAGCCCTCCACGTGCCGTCGCAGCGCCTCGAGGAACAGCATCTCGCTCATGCGCTCGAGCACGGCTTCGCTGCCAGGACGGCGTCGGCTCGACTCGCGTACGGCCGTGGTGAGGAGCGAGCTGACCCAGGAGCCCTCTTCGGCCGCGCCCTCCAGCACGAGCAGGCGCGGCAGGGCCTCGAGCAGCGGGTTGAAGGGGCGCGCATCGCAGCCGAGGAATCCGCAGATCACGCGCGTCGTGGCGCCCGTGCCGCCTTCGAGGCGCACGCGGGCCTGTCCCGCGGCGTCCACCGTGACCGGCCACGGTGGGGGACCCGGCGGTGGGGGCGCCACGTGCGTGGCAGCGTCCGGTGCCCGAAGGCCCGGAGCGCTCGACATCACGTGCGCATCGCCACGCGGGAACAACACGACGTCGCCGGCCTCGAGCCGCACGGGGGGGTGGCCGTCCATGGCGGCCCAGCAGGCGCCGCGGACGACGCCGTGGAACTCGATCAGGTGCTCGGCCCCGGGAATCGCCTCGGGCAGCAGCTCGCTGGCGGGGCGGGCCTCGGCCACCCACGGGTGACTGGCCTCCACGTCGTAGAAGAGGGCGCCGCGCAGGCGAACGGCGCGCAACAGGTCCGAGAGCACGTCCGCGGGCACGTCGGGATGCTACGGGCGCCGAGCTCCGTTTCGAAAGGCCCCCGGCGGCGTCGCCCGCGTCTCCGTCCCCCGTCGGACGATCGGGCAAGGGATCGGGACGCGCGGCGTCCTGCCCGCCGGGTGGGCAAGGGAGGGTGGCGAGCCCCGTCGGGGACATTCCCGACGCCACCCGGAGTCCCCATGTCCACCTCCTCCTCTCCTGCAACCGTTCCTTCGCCCTCGCTGGATGCCGTGAAGGCCCGCCAACGGGTCATGTGGGCGTCGGGCAGCTACGGCCAGATCGGGACGCGCCTGCAGATCGTGGGCGAGACGCTCTGCGAAGCCGCCGACGTCCGCTCCGGCGAGCACGTGCTGGACGTCGCCGCCGGCAACGGCAACGCCTCGCTGGCCGCCGCGCGGCGCTTCGCGCACGTGGTGTCCACCGACTACGTACCCGAGCTGCTCGAGCAGGGGCGCGCCCGGGCGGCGGCCGACGGACTCGACGTCGCCTTCCTGGAGGCGGACGCGGAGCGGCTGCCCTTCGCCGACGCGTCTTTCGACGTGGTCGTCTCCACGTTCGGCGTGATGTTCGCCCCCGACCAGGCTCGCGCGGCCGCCGAGCTCCTGCGCGTCGTGCGGCCCGGTGGTCGCATCGCGCTGGCGTCGTGGACGCCGCAGGGCTTCGTCGGCGAGCTGTTGCGCACGGTGTCCAAGCACGTGGCCCCGCCCGCCGGCGTGCGTCCACCGACCCTGTGGGGCACGGAGCCCTTCGTGGTGGAACACTTCGGGCCCAAGGCCCTGGAGCTTCGCTCGGCGCGTCGCAGCTACGCGTTCCGCTTCGCCTCCGCAACGCACTGGATCGACTGCTTCCGCACGTGGTACGGGCCGACGCTGAAGGCCTACGAGGTCCTTCCGCCCGACGGGCGCGAGCGCCTTACCCACGACCTGGGCGAGCTGCTCGGCCGCCACGATGTCGGCGCCGGTCGCGGCCTCGTCGTCCCGTCGGAGTACCTCGAGACCATCATCAGCCTCTGAGGTACCCACCCGCGTGCCCCGGGGTCCGCAGCCGCGACGGCGCCCGCGGGGTCAGCGGTCGGCGTACCATCTCGGCGCCATGTGGGGTCGGAGGTCCGTGCACGCGCTCCTGCTCGCGGTCGCGACCGCGTGTGCGTGCGCGTTGTCGGGAGTGGCCACGGCCTCCGAGATGGAAGTGGCCCGGTGTCCCGAGCTGGGGATGACGCTTCTGCGCCCCGGCTGGCGGTGGACGTTGCTTGACCGCGAGTCGGCGTCGCAGCTCCTGCCCAATGCCGTCCTCGGAGCCATCGGGCCCGCTGGGCAGTCGGTGTTGGTGCTCGTCGATGCGGAGCCCGGCATCGAGCTGGAGGACTTCGCTCGCGTGCAGCTGACCTCGGCGCCCGGGGCGACGTCGGCCACCGACGCCGTGGCCACGGTCACGTACGCCGGTCGCCCCGCGGTGCGGCTCCGGATCGCCTATCGCCTGGGTGCCGTGTGGATGGACGAGGAGGACCTGTCCTTCCGCCACGCGGGCCAGATCGTGCACATCAAGGCCCAAGTGCCGCGCGCCCCGCCGCCGGCATGGACCCTCGCACGTGGTGGGGCCGGCGTCCCCACGGACTTCGATGCGGTGTTCGGCGCCTTCCATGCGGCGCTCTCCGTCGACGAGGTCGCCTCCGACGTGCCGCGTATCCAACCACCCGCGCGGGACCACCGCGGTGTGGGGTGGCGCGTGCGAGACGGCGTGTTCGAGCACGCCTTCGCGGGCGTGCGCTTGCCGATCGACCCCGCGTGGAGCGTGCTTCCGGCGGCCGCTGCCCTCCGCGTCGACGAAGACGCCGAGCTCGTCCTCCTGCATCGCGAGACGGGTGCCGTGCTCGTCTGGCTCCACGACATGGACGTCGGCGTGCCGGAGGAGGTCCACCGGGACGCCGTTCTCCGCATGCTCCGGCAGGCCAATACGGGAAGCGGGCCGGGGCCGCGGCGGGAGGCGCGGCTGCTCGGCGATTCCCTCACGTTCGTGACGTGCTCGCTCGGCGGCCCATGGCCGCGGGAGATCAGCTGCGCCGTGTGTCGGCGGGGACCGCACATCGTCGTGCTCCGCGCGATCGCACCCGTGCAGGCGATCGCGCCTGCGTGGGAGGCACTGACCGACCTCTTGGCGTCGGCGGAGTCCGTGGACGAGCCCGCACGGCGGCAGCTCGCGGACGAGCTCGCAGCCGGTCCCGATCCCGACGAGCGCATCGACGCCCGGGCCTGCGTTCGCGAGGGCGTCTGGTCGCACTTCGGCCAGGGACTGCGATGGACGAAGCCTTCGTCGACGTGGCGCATCCGCACGGTGTCGGTCCTGGAGTCGCTGCTTGCCGTCCGCGATCTCGCCACGGGTGTCGTGGCCCGGCTCCAGGCCCTTCCGCCTCCCGCGCGGGGACCGCTCGCGAGCTACACGCCATCCCCCCTGGACTGGCACCAGACCGTTCTCGCGCGAGCAGGCATCGAGGGGCGTGCCGTCCGCTCGTCGATGCCGCTCCCGATGGCGGGGAACGAGGCGCTGTTCAGCAGCTGGGTCGTGGAGTTTGCTCCGGGCGGCGACCTGGTCGTGGCGCTCGGGACGCTTCCGTGGGAGGGCGGCTGCCTCCTCCTGCACGTCGTCGGGCCCGTGGCCGGTGGTGAAGCCGCCGACGATGCGATGGGTGCGATCGTCGGGGCCTTCGCCGCCTTGCCGGACGGTCTCGCGGAACAGCAGGTCAGCGTTCGCCGTGTCGTGGACCCACGGCTCGGCGTCTCGTTCCGCGTCCCCGGCGACGATTGGATCGTGCGCGACGAGACGCCCGCGCCGCTCGTCGCGCGCGGCGGCCTGCTTCACGCACTCGGTCCGCAACAAGACGCGGTCGTCGCCGTGCTCTTCGCCGAGGGCAGCGCCGCGGTCGCGCGCGAAGCCCTCGTGCCGGAGATCCGGCGCAACCTCGGGACCCTCTTCCTGAGCGCGCACGAGCTCCCGTCGCGGGCAGGCCAGCTGCTGGGGCTCGAGGCCACCTGCCACGCCTGGCGCCTGGGCGAGGCCCGCGCCGATCTCTGGCTGGCTCGCTCCGGCGAGCTCATCTACGCACTGTGCGTCACGACGCGACTCGATGGGTCGGGGGTGACGATCGAGCAGGTCGCGCCGCTCCTCGAGTGGGTGCGCTAGGGCGGGCCCGTGACGTCCCCGCCTGCCCCCGGCCCGACACCCAAGCCGCCGTTCGTGGCGTTCCTCAGCTACCGCCACGCGGACGCCGATCGCGCGTGGGCTCGCTGGCTGGTCCGGCGCATCGAGGGCTACAAGGTCCCGCGCCACCTGGGCCTCGGTCGCCGCCGGCTGGGCAGGGTGTTCCGCGATGACGACGAGCTCGGTGCGTCGTCCGACCTGAGCGCCGCCATCGTCGACGCGCTGGAGCGCAGCGAGAACCTCGTGGTGATCTGTTCGCCGCGTACGCCCGAGTCCCGTTGGGTCGATCGCGAGATCGAGCAGTTCCACGCCTTGGGCAAGGGCGATCGCATCGTCGCCTTCCTCGGCGAGGGCTCGCCCCGGGAGAGCTTCCCGGCCGCGCTTCGGGAGCTGCAGCGCGAGCCGCTGGCGGCCGACGCACGGGCGCGTGCGGGCCTGTCGGCGCGCCGAGCGCGCGAGAACGCGCTGCTGCGCGTGCTCGCACGTCTCATCGGCTGCGAGTACGACGATCTGCGGCAACGCGAGCAGCAGCGGCGGCAGCGATTCTGGCGTGCGGTCGCCCTCTCGGCGTCGGCCCTGGTGCTGGTCCTGGTCGGTCTCACCGTCCTGGCCGTGAAGAGCCGCAACGAGGCGCGGTACGAGCGCGACCGCGCGCTCGCCCTGGGTCTGGCCCAGGCCGCCACCGCGGCGAGCGAACGCGATGCGCAGCTGGCCACGCTTCTCGCGCGGCGGGCCGTGGCGCTCCACGATGCGCCCGACACGCGGACGTGCCTGCGTCAGGCGCTGGCCGCGCCCGGTGTGCGTTGGCGGTTGCCCACGTCCGGCACGTACCTGGGCGTGGCGTGGTCGCCCGGCGGGGATCGCGCGATCGTGCACGAGCTCGGCGGACGCGTCCGCGTGCTGGATGCGGACGGCGCCGTACTGGCCGACTTCGTCGGTGCCCGGGTCAGCGGGCCGCCCCTCTTCGCGCCGGACGGCTCGTTTGCCCTCGTCGCCGGGGACGAGGGCAGCCTGTTGCGGATCTCGCCGGAGGGCGCCATCGAGGCCAGGGCCACGCCGACGGCGGGCGAGGAGCTGGACCACGTCCGCATCGACGAGGGCGGCGCAGCGGTCTGGGTGCGCGATGGTGACCTCGTGCGTCGCTTGGACGCGCAGCTGGTGGAGACGGCGCGCATCGAGGTCGGCGAGCGCGGCGTGCGTTCGTTCCTGCCTATCCCGGACGGCGAGCACGTGATCGTGCTTGCCAAGAACGGACACGTCCTGCGCCTGCCGTTCGGGGAGGAGGCTCCGTTCCTCGCGGAGCTGCCCTCCTGGGGAGCGAGCACGATGACGTGGGAGGTGCCGGGCCGCTCGTTCCTCGTGGCGGACCCGGGTCTCTACCCCGCCCATCGCGTGGACCTCACGACCCAGCCGCCCCACGTCGAGGAGCTGCCTTCCGCCACGGTCGCCGTACCCCTCCACGCCCGTCGTGGCGTCGTGCGCGAGGGCGCGCTCGAGGTGCACGAGCAGGACGGCACGCTGCGGGCGAGCCGCGCCGCCGGTCGTGCACGGCGTGTGGTGCTCGATGCGGGCGGCCGTGTCGTCGTGGCCCTGGCCGACGGGGATGTGGTGACGCTGGATGCTGTCAGCGGAGCGGGCGCGACGTGGAGCGGGGCGCGCGCGACCAAGCCGTTGGAGGTCGCCTCCACCCGCGGCGGCACGCGCCTGCTCCTCGCGACCGGCCAGGAGGGGCTCTGGTGCGTCGATCTGTCGCATGGCGAGCTCGGGGCGCACGTCGCACCGACGCCCATGCTCTGGTCCGACGGCGGTCCCTCGTTCCTGGCCTTGGCCGGCTCTGCCGTCCAGCGCGTCGACACCGCCGGTCGCGTGCTGCGCATCTACCGCATGCCCGGCCGCCTCGTGCGCGCAGCGGTCGAGAGCACGGATGGCACGTCCGTCGCCGTGGGCTACGCCGACGGGACCTGTTGCGTGTGGCACGGGGACGGGCACCAGATCGCCGACGTGGACTTGGCGATCGGCGCGATCACGGCCCTGCGTGCGCATCCAGCGGGCGGCTGGATCGTCGCCGGCGAGGTGGGCGCAGCACGCCTTCTCGCAGCCGACGGAAGCGCGGGGCGACGACTCGGGGGGCACGTCGGCGCGCTCACGCACCTCGCAGTCGCGGGGAGTGGTGCTCGCGTGCTCACGGGCACGGAGGGGGAGCAGGTACGTCTCTGGCAGGGGGATGGCACGCCGCTGACGCTGCTTCACCTGGGTGGCGACCGCGTGCGCTTTGCCGATTTCCTCACGGGCTCCGACGGTGTCGCGCTCGTGGGTGCCTCGCGAGCGCGACTGTTCGATGCCGAGGGCAACGTGATCGCCTTCCTCGAGGCTGGCCAGGAGACGTTCGAGGGAGCGGTCCCCACGCCCGACGGCCGCCTGCTCGTGTACGGAACGCGCGTGCGCGTCCTCGGTCCCGCCGGAGACAGCCGGCTGCTCCCCTCCCCGTCGGTGGCGGGCGCCCGGTTGGCGCCGGGCGGCGGGCGAGCGCTGCTCTGGACACCGGGCCCGTTCGCAGACGTCCTCGACATGGTCCACGGCGGCATCCGACCGCTGGGGGGACACGCGGGCCGTGTCACGGCGGCCGCGTTCCTCCCCGGGGGGGCGGGCTTGGCCACGGGGACGTCGCTCGGCGCCGCGCATCTCTGGAGCGACGAAGGTGCGCTCCGCGCCGTCCTCGAGCTGGGCGAGGCGCCGGTCCGCGAGCTGCTGCCCGATCCGACGGGGCGTCATCTGCTCGTGCGCGACGACCTGGGCATGCTCCGGCACGTCCTGCTCGACGATCGGGACGTGGACGAGCTCGCGGCGCGGCGTGGCCGCCGGGAGCTCACCTGGGCGGAACGCGTCGCCTACCAGGATCTCCTGGGCGACCCGGGGCCGGATCCCACGCCCGCACGCATCGCGGAGGCCGTCGAGGCCCTGGACCGTGTCTTGGCGCTGTCGGACGAGGAGATGGCCACGCCGGCCGGACGCGCCGTGGAGCAGGAGCTCGATGACCTCGGTCGCGCCTTGGCCCCGGGCTCCACGGAGGACGACCGCCGCGACATCGTCCTCGCCGCCATCGGCCGCGTGCGGCCGGAGGATGCGCGCCGCCTCGAGCAGGGGCTCCGGATGAAGTTCCATCTGCGGCCCACCACGGCCCGCAAGCTGGCCAAGCTGCGGACGTTGCTCGAGGCCTGGCGCAAGGACCACGGACGCTACCCGACGGACGAGCAGGGACTGGCCGTGCTGGATCCGGGCGGTTCCGTGCAGGGCGTGGGCGCCGCCGAAGCGAGCCCCTTGCTCGACGCGTGGGGTGCGGTCTTCCGCTACCGCACGGAGGGCGAAGGGTACGTGCTCTCTTCGGCCGGCCCCGACGGCCTCCACGGCACCGACGACGACATCCGGTAGCCCACGACCTACGTTGCCTTCAGGCCGCCGGCGCGCGAGAGCACCTGCCAGTCGTTCGTCTCGTCGAGCATGCGCTCGACGACGGAACGTGTGTACGCCACCAGCTCGGTCCAGGTGGCGTCGTCCGACGGCGCCTCGATCGCGTCCAACCACTGCGCCATCGCCGCAGAGCGCTTGGAGAGTCGTTCGAGCTCCGCCTGCCCGTCGATCCCGTGCAGCGCCGCGGCCACGGCCGGCAGGCCCGCGGCCAGGACCAACAGCCAGCCGGTGATGTGCGGCTCGTGCCACAGGAAGTGCAGCACGCAGGGCACCAGGGCACCGAGCGCGAAGAGGAGCGCGCCGTGCTCCAGGCGATGGTGCAGGCGTGCGTACTGCGTCGCCACGTCGCGGTGGTAGCGACCCTGCTCCGCGACCGTACCTGCGAGCGCCCGCGCCACGTCCCGGTGGTAGCGGTCGGTCATCTGCACATCGGGCAGGCCCGCGCGGCGCGCCACTTCGCGCACGACGTGCTGCGTCCAGTGCACGGAGAGGTCGGATTCGGGCGTGGTGTGGGCCCGTGCGTCGGGGCGTGGAGGGGCCAAGCCCAAGGGCCAACCGAGGCGCAACGCGCGCAGCTGTTCGGCGAGCGTCCGGTAGTCGACGGCTTTCTCGTGCCAGCGGCCCCGGCGACCGAGCCGCCAGATGGCGATCATCACGAGCAAGCTCGCAAGCTCGGCCACGGCGAACGCCGAGCCCAGCGTGCTGCCGTGCGCTCCGGACCCCTCCACCAGCTGCCCGACGAGGACGAGCACGCCTGCCAGGGCCAAGCCCACGGCGAGCGTGCCCAGCACGAAGTTGGCCAGGAACGCCGAACGGAAGAGGTTCGCGTAGTGGCGTGCCAGCCTGCCGGCTTCGTCGCATGCGGCGCCGAGGCTTGCGGGGAGACCCAGCGGCGGCCCCGGCTCGGGCGGCGAGGCCGTGCGCCGGCGCGAACCGGCCAACCACGGCCACAGCTGCCCGAAGGGGGCCGCAAGGTGCCAACGCCACGTGCCTTGGCGGGCGGTCTCACGCGCCAGGGCGGACAGGCACGCTTGCTGGCCCTCCGCTCGCTTCGCGTCGTGGTCCGCGGCGCCCCGCGCGTAGGGGGCAAGTGCTCGATGCACGACGACCTCAAGGGACGGTCCGCCCTCGAGCGCCGGGCCGCGGTCGGATCGAGAGGGCACCACGAGGACGGGCACGGCGCGCTGACGGGCCGCCGCCACGATGTCGGCGGTACCGCCGCGGCCACGTGCAGGCTCTCCGTCCCAAACGGCCACGAGCAGATCCGCGTGCGCCTGCAGCACGTGGCCGGCGCGCGCGTACGCCTCGGGCCGGTCGTCGAGCGAGCCGCCCAACGCGACGACGGACGTGGCCTGCGCCAGGAGGTCGTCGAAGGCCTCGACGTCGTCGCCGCGCTCGGCGAGATCTTGCCGCACGTCCTGCTGCGTGAAGGGCAGCACGACGTGCACCGTGTAGCCCAGCTCGAGGGCCAGTGCGGCGACCAGCTGGTCGGCACCCTCGGCGAGCGAGGTCACCAGCGAGAGGAACGGTTCGGCCGGCGCCACGGCGCTACAGGCCGCCGTGGCCACGGAACCCAGGACCGCGCGCACCTGGCTCGTCAGCTGCGGACGCCGTTCGGCTTCGAGCTCGCGGTGGCCTGTGATGGCGACCTGGAAGGAACGCAGGTCGACGGCGATCTCCCCGGACGTCACGCACACCTCCGACCCTGGACCGCCCGGATTCTGGCGATCCGCGCCGGCTACGGCAAGCCCGCACGTGAGACGGCTCCGTGGCAGACTCCTGGGCGAGGTGTTCACGGAGCTGCAGTGACCGCGTCCGACACAGCCCCGCATCCCGAGCGCCTCCTCGCACGGTGGGACGCACCGCGCCCCAAGCGCGTCCTCGCCTTGGACGGCGGCGGCGTTCGGGGCGCGATCGCCCTGGGTTTCCTCGAGCGCGTGGAGTCCCTGTTCCGGGAGACGTCCGGCAACAACGACCTGCGCTTGGCCGATGTCTTCGACCTCATCGGGGGCACGAGCACCGGGTCGATCCTCGCGGCCGGTCTGGCCGTGGGCATGGAGGTGCAGGCGCTTCGCCGCTACTACGCCGAGGCCGGTCCGTTCGTGTTCGCCAAGCGCAGGCTCCGCTTCTGGCAGTCGCTCTACGACGAGCGCCCGCTCGTCAGCACGCTTCGCGAGGGCTTCGGGGACATCCGTCTCGGCGACGAGGCCATCCGCACGGGGCTCTGCATCGTGACGAAGCGCGCGGACACGAACAGCCTGTGGCCGCTGCTCAACCACCCGCGTGGTCGCTACTACGAGCGCAACCGCGAGATCCGCCTGCGCGATGCCGTTCGCGCCAGCGCGGCCGCGCCCGTCATGTTCCGCCCGGCCCGTGTCGAGGTTGCACCGGGCCAGTCGGGCCTGTTCGTGGACGGCGGCGTGAGCATGGCCAACAACCCGGCCCTGTTGTTGTTCCTGGTCGCGACGCTCGAGGGGTATCCGTTCCGCTGGCCGACGGGCGAGAACGAGCTGCTGCTCGTGTCCGTGGGCACGGGCACGTGGGAGCGGACCTCCGATCCCGTAGCCCTGGCCGGGGGGAACGCCTTCCGGTGGCTCGCGCAGCTGCCCGACATGCTCATCGCCGATGGCAGCGCCCTGGTCGAGACGTTGCTGCAGGCCATCTCGCGGTCGCCGACCGCGCGGACGATCGACCGCGAGCTCGGCGACCTCCGCGGCGACCTCCTGTTGGGAGCGCCCGCGCTCCGCTACCTCCGCTACAACGTCCAGCTCGACGCGGAGGGGCTCGGGGCCTTGGGCCTCACCGACCTCGTCCCGCGGCTCTCCGACCTCCGGAGCCTCGCCGGGGGCAAGGTCCTCGACGCCCACGAGCGCATCGGCCGCGCCGCCGCCGATCTCGTGCGCGCGGAGCATTTCGAGGGCTTCCTCCCCCCGTAGCGCGGCCGCGCCTTCAGTCCGGACCGCTCCTTGGCCGATAGCGCCCGCAGGCACTCCGGCGTTGCGGCGTGCCGTCGAGGCCACGTGGGGGAGTCCTTGCCGATGAAGCTGCTGCTTCCCTTGGGTCTCCTCGTACTCGCCGCGGCGCCCGCGTATGCCGACGACGCCGAGGGCTCCGATTGGACCGTGAAGATCCCGCCGGGCTACAAGAAGCAGATCGACAGCTGCTCCAGCAGTGGGGGGGGCTGAGGCACCACGCAGATGACGGCGCGGTTCGCGTCGTCCGGGCCCGTCACCGACGTCGAGTTCGCCGTCTACGCCGGGCCCGGCATGCCGCCGACGATGCTGGCCATCGTCGACGGTGTTGCGTCCAAGGCGTCGGACCGGCTCACGGCCGCGAACCTCGAACAGATCCGGTCCCAGCTGGCCGCGCAGGGCGAAGTGACCTCGTTCCGCCAGCCGAAGATCCCCGGGGCATCGGTCGCCCTGGAGGCCATCGTGGCCGGCGAGAGCCCCGACGGGGACGAGGCCGCCATCCACCTCCTCGTCGCGCAGCACGGCGAGCGCACCTTCACGATGACCTTCCTGCAGTTCGGCTCCTCGACGACCGCGCCCGACTGGGCCATGCTCGTCGCCGGCGTCCGGCTGTCGGAGGGCTCGGGCCCGTGGCTCTGGATCGGGGGCGGCGCCCTGCTCCTGGGCATCGTCATCTTCGTGGCCATGCGTCGCAGCCGTGCGCCGGCCATGCCGGTCACGACGCGCCCGTCCAGCCCGTTCGGGGCCCCGGCAGGCGTGGGGGCCGCGGCCGCGCGCCCCTCCTGGGCGGCCTCGCTGCCGGCCGCGCCTGCTCCCGGCGCTGCCCCGGCCCCCGGCTCCGTGTTCGGTGGACCTCCCGCACCCGCCCTGTCACGCCCGGCTTCGCCCCACGCTGGCGCGTCCCCGCCCGCGGCTCCGCCGGGCCTGCGCTCCACGCTGCGCGCCTAGCGCCGGGGCACCGGGGGCTCAAGCCTCCTTGTTCTTCTCGTTCCACGCCATGGGCTGCCAGAGCTCGACCTTGTTGCCGTCGGGATCCTGGATCCAGGCGAACTTGCCGTTCTCGTGCGACTCGGGGCCCTTCAGCACCTCGACACCCGCCGCGCGCAGCTGATCGAGCATGCCGGCCATGTCATCGACGCGGTAGTTGATCATGAAGGACGCGGTGCTCGGGCTGAACCACGAGCTGTCCTGCTTGTCCACGTGCCACACGGTCGAGCCCTTGTCGTCCGACGGGTCGTCGGGCCACTTGAGGATGGCCCCGCCCCACGGCTCGAGCGCGAGGCCGAGGTGCTTCTGGTACCAGGCCGCCAGCTCCTTCGGGTCGCCCTTGGCCTTGAAGAAGACACCCCCGATTCCCGTGACCTTGGCCATCGCCGTACTCCTCGACCGTCCACCGGTCATCATCATGCACGCTTGACGGGCTTCGGCAACACGACGCCGCGCGCGTTCTCCAGGACGCAGCGCGTCCTCACCGCCTGCTCATCGAGGGGGCTGCCGAGGCGGCCACACGAAGCCCTGGGGTTCCGAGCGCCAGGGCACGCGGTCGCCTCCCGATGTGCCTTCGAGCGTCACGCGCCATGCACCCGGTACGAGGTCCTCGGTAGGCACGGCGGATCGGGGCTGCCGCCCCCAGGCCGTCCACCCGTGGGCCCATGCGAACTCCTGCTCGCACTCGGGTAGGGACCTCCGCAGCCTCCGTAGCACCACGCCGTCCACGTCCACGCGCTCGAGCACCAGGGTCGGCCGCTCGAAGATGGGCTGCCCCGGCGTGTGGAGCTGCACGCTCATGCGCAGTCCCTGGTCGGGGGGGTAGAGGTACATGGTGATGAGAAGGCGCCGGGGGTTCCCCGTCAGCTGCTTCCACGCCGTCTCGCCCAGGTAGGTGTGGAGGTCTACGGCGGCGCCATTCCGCTCGACGTAGTCGGAGGCGCTCCGCGGGACGCGGTGGTAGATGGCCCACGCACGCACGGTGTCGGGTTGCGGCCGCCCGCTCCCCTCGCTCCCGAGAACCCGGGGCCGCACGTTGCGCGCAGCGTCAGCCACCTCGGGCGGTACCAGCGGGTCGGCGAGCACCTCGTCGAGCGCCGCCACGAGAAACGTCACCTCGGCGTCCGGCACCGCCGCCACACCACTGTCCGTGAGCGTCGCCGACGATCCGAGGATGCCAAGCGCGAACACGCGCTCGGCCGGTGGTCGGCTGGCGTCGCGAGCAACGCCCACGAGCAGGCTGCGTCCTTCCGCCGACCGGAACACGGGAGGATCGGGGTCGACCCAGTCCCAGAGCCTCGCCACGCCGTGATTGAGCCGACGGATGGCGGCCCATGCGTCGTCGACCGGCCCCGATTGGATGATCAGGCCCGCCGCATCGAGCGGTGCCCGCCCGAAGCCTCCCGGTCGATCGGCCTGTGTGTGGTCGAGGCGAAGGCGCGTGCTCGCCACGAGGTCCGCGTGCCGCTCCAGCCAGTCGAGAAGCAGCATGTTCCGCGCCGGCTGCAGGTCGATGCGGAAGAGGGCGCGAAGCCCGGCGATCCGCTGCACGTCGTCCCGGACCCACTGCAACAGGTCTGGCCAAGCGGGGCCGTCGGCTACGCGCAGCATGTAGGGAGCCGAGCTCATCTCTTGAATCGGTCGAAGTACGCGGCCGTCCTGCGTTCGCATCCGGACACCTGACATCAGCGGGGCGTACGTCGGCTCCCCTGACGCAGGCCAGGAGCGCCTCAGGAACAGCAGCCCGTCGGTCAGATCGAATGCCGGTCGGCGCGCCTCGGGGGGACCAAGCTTGGGCACCACGTACGTCCAGAGGCCCTGGATGAAGAGGCGCTCGCCCACCGCGACGCCGTTGCCCTTGAGGATCTCGATCACCTCGACGTGCGCGCCGAGCGTGTGCCACTCCGTCTGCTTGACCCCGCGCACGCTCGGCAAGGGATCGACGACCCGGGCCACGACGACGAGGGTGGCGTCGTCGGTGAGCACATCCAGGGGCAACGTGGGCCACCTCTCTGCGTGGGCCGTACGCGCGCCCAGCGCAACCAGCAAGGTCACACCGAGCAGACCCACCAAGAGGCAGCGGCTCATCATGGGCAACGTGGACTCCGTCGGCGTTCCCACGGCGAGCGGCGCGTCGTCGTGCTCGGGGGAATCGGCTCGCGAGGTCGGCCCATCACCAGATGGCGCGAGACGCCCAGTCTAGCGAGACGGACCGGAAGTCGCCTCCACCTCCACCTCGACCAAGCGCATCTCGCCCAGCAGGAACCCGGTAGGGCGGTAGTACGTGACGTACTCCAGCCGGCCGCCGTCTTGCTGCAGCTCGGCGTGGCCGAGGCCGCAGTAGTTCCAGGAGTCCGGCGCCGTGGGGGCGAGCCCTTCGTGGAAGCGCAACGGGGCCGACCACGGTCCCTCGGGTCGCGGGGCCGTGCGCAGCAGCAGGCCGTTCTCGAGCGGCGCGCCGTAGATGGCCAGGTAGCGGCCGAGCGTGGCATTGAAGTGCACCGACACCTGGGGCGCCGCCTGCATGACCTCGCGCGCCTGCGACGGGTCGCGCACCCAACCCTCGGGGCCGCTCCAGAACTCCCACTTGTCCTTGGCGAACGCGTCCGCGAAGCGCACGCGCGCCAGGAGACACGGCCACGTCAGCCCGACCGTCTGCACGCAGTAGACGTAGATCCAGCCGTCGTCGACGAAGGCGCCCTGCCCGAGCACCAGCTCGTCTTTCAAGAACAGGAGGGTCGGCTCCTTAGCGTCGGGATGAAGGATCGGACGCTCCAACGGCGCCTCGGGGCGAGGCCAGCGCGCCAACGAGGACCCCACCAGCTCGAAGTCCCAGGCGCCGCTGCCGCACAGCAGCTTGCCGTAGAACACGAGCGCCTCGCCCGTGGTCGGATCCACCACGATCGGCCCCGGCCAGAGGGCGAAGCGCTGGCGCGCCTCGCCGAGCGCTTCGAGGTTGTGCTCGGCATTGAACGCCGCTTCGTCGTCGGTGAACGGAAGGAGCTCGGCGGGTGCGCCGGATGCATCCAGCGGCTCGGTCAGGGGCTTCAGGCCGTCGCTCGGATCGTCGTCCGTCGTCTCGCACCACGTGCTGGATCGCCAGCGCTCGCCGTCCTCGGCCGCCGTGGCCAGCACCGTGTCGCCAAACGCCCACACCGACGCGTCGCCGAACCGCGCGCTGTAGCCGCCGTCGCGCGCACGGATCGAGGGCACGAACGCAAGCGGCCCGATCTCGCGCACCGCGACGACCTTGGCCTCCGCGGGCGGCGGGTGCAAGGGCGAAGGTTCGCGACCGCAACCGGTTCCCAAGCCCGAACCCGCGACGAGCAAGAGGAGACCGATCGTGCTGGCGCGTCGATAGAACGCCACGCGAACAGCGGCCGTCCTCATCTTGGGTTACTTCGGTGCAGGCTTCGCACGGTCCGCTTCCGGCGGTGCGGGAGGACGCGGCAGGTCCCAGCGCCAGAGTCGGCCCGCGCGAATCGCGAGCACGTGCCGACCCCTCGCGGTGAACGCCACGCGCGAGGCACCCTCACCGGGTGGCGACTCGACGACGGGAGCCTTGCCGGCGAGTCGTTGCAGGACGACGTTCCCGTCAGCGAGAGCGAACGCCATCGTGCCGTCCGGCCCGACATCGGCCGCGAACGCCATCGTTGCAAGAGCCGACAGGGTGTGCGTCGGCGCAGGCGGCGCCCGGACCTCCTTCGGAACGTGCGCCGTGGGCCAGACGTTGATCGTGTCGGCGAAGAGCTTGGAGGCGAGGAACGCCGAGCCATCGCGCGTGAAGGCCACGTACCAGCCGTAGCTGCCGGGACCCGAGAACTCGTAGCGAATGCGACCGGTGGCCAGCTCGACGAGCAGGCAGTCCAGGTTTCAGCCGTCTGCGATGCCGAGCACGGCCAAGCCCGCCCCGGCATGGAGGCTCGCCTTGACGACGGCGCGCTTCTCGGCGACCCGCTGGCGGGCCAGCTCCTCGCCCGTCGCTGCGTTCCACTCCACGATGGCGCCCGCCTTGTCGATCGTCACGAGTCGGGGCGGCGCGTCGGCGAAGGCAAAGGCCACGGGCCGCTCCATGCGCCAGAGCGCCGTGCCGTCATCACCGCCGAGCACGAGGAGTTCGCCCGCCACGGCGGCGGCCACGACGTCGCCTCGCGGCGAGGCCGAAAGCTCGTCCGCGGCGCCACCGCCCGTGCGCCCGCGCCAGGCGACGGCGCCCGTCACGTCCACGCGCAGCACCTGCCCGTCCTCGAGCCCGACGAGCACCTCGTCGGCCGCGGACCCGCAGGCCAGGGTCCTGGCGGCAGCCGGGAGCTCGATCGCCCGCGCCGGGATCGCCGGCGGGGCGAGCTCGCACGTGGCCCGGATCGGCGCCGTGGGTGCATCCTCGGCGCGAAGGTCCGTCGTCCCCAGCACGCAGGCGACGCACAACCAAGCGAGGCAACGCATCATGACCTCCCGCGCCGAGTCTACGGGGCGGTCCCGGGGCCGGTGGGTGGGACGCTTCTGGAGGGTCACCGTCGTGCGACGAGCCGTCGTGGGTCTGCTCCTTGCGCTCGCGTTCCTGCCGCCGCCCGCGCATGCGGGCGAGGATCTCGCCCAGCAGCCGGTCGACGAGCTGATCGACTTGCTGGAGGCGGACGGGTGGGTGCGCGTGGAGGCCGCCGAGGCGCTCGCCGGACGCGCGGACGCACGCGTGCCCGCCGCCCTGAAGGCCAGGCTGGAGGTGGAGGAGGACTTCCACGCCCGGCTCGCCCTGCACTACGCCCTGGCCCGCCATGGCGAGAGGTCCAGCGTGTATCCGCTCGTGCAGTCCCTCGAGCGGACCGGACACCTGGGCTCCGTCTACCTGGGGTGGCTCGTGGGCCGCTTCGGCAAGGATCACGGCTGGGACCGTGACGGCTGGAAGGCGTGGATCGACGGCGTGACCGACGAGACGTGGCGGGGCTGGCAGGCGCGCCGGCACCTCCCGTGGGTTGCCAGCGACGCCGACGAGGCCGGGCTCGCGGAGGCCGTGGCGTGGTGGGACGGGCTCGGCTACCCCGATGTCGGTAGCCTGCCCTTCGTCCTCGTCCAGGCGTACATCGCGCGCGAGGAACTCGAGCTCGTCGAGATCGACCTCGTCGAGAACGGCGTCGAGCCGCCTCCTCCGCCTCCTCCGCCCCCGGGTGCACCGGCGTGGTTGCTCGAGGACGATGGCGTGCGCTTCCGGCTGTTCACGCACGGCCTGGAGCGTCTCTCCATCCCGCACGGCCCCCCGCGCGACTGGCCTCGGCGCGGCACCTACGAACGCGTCGACGTCGGGGCCTTCGTGCGCGATGCCATCGCCGACTCGCCCCGACTCGAAGCCGGAATCTCCTCCTCGGACCGCTCGACCGGAACGCCTCCGCAGGACGCAGGCCTTTGGACTGCCAGCTACTGGGGCGGCGCCGGCGACCCGATGAGGCTCGCGCCCTACGCCCCGCCCGACTGGTTTCGCGCCTTCCCGCTCGCCGTGGCCTGTTGGAAGCAGGGGGCCAAGGACGCGGCCCTGGCGCTCTGGTCCCGCTTGGCCCTGGAGCGCCCGCGGGGCACGCCGGCTCCGCCGTGGAAGGCGCTCGACTACGTGCGCGAAGCGATGCAGGAGGAAGAGGCCAAGCACCTCATCGAGGCGTTCGGCGACGAAGAGCTGACCACGGAGGACGTGCTGCAGCTCCACCGGACGTTCCTCGCGCGCTACGGCGCGCACGACGCCGCCGAGGCCCGCCTACGCGTTCTCGAGCGCATGGTGGCGGAGGACATGGCCCGCCGCACGGAGGCCCCTCCGCTGAAGGACGGGACCCGCAGCCTCGCGGACGAAGTCGACGCGCTCGTCGTCCGCCTGCGCGAGCCCGGTGCCGCGATCGACCCCACGTGGACGTTGCGGCGCCCGGACGAGCCCGTGCCCGAAACGGCGTTCTCGCGGCTGGTCGACATCGGTTTCGCCGCGGTGCCGCGACTCCTCGCCGCCCTCGGCGACGACACGCTGACGCGCTCCGTGATCGAGCACGACTCCGGGAAGATGCAGTGGGAGGGCTGGATGCACGTGGAGCGCGTGGCCGATGTCGCCCTGCGCGCGTTGCAGCGCATCAGCGCGCGTTCGTTCGGCGAGGACGTGGTGCGCTACCCGATCGTGAGCGGTGGCCGCGGATCGATCGTGGACGAGGGCCGTGTCGACGAGGTGAGGGAGCACGTGGAGGCGTGGTGGCGCACCTGCCAGGAGAAAGGCGAGGCCGCCACGCTCGCCGAGCTCGTCGGACGCGGTGGGCGGGAAGCCCTCGAGTCGGCACGGCTCCTCGTCGAACGTCACCCCGAGGCGGCGGCCGCGGCACTGATCGAGGGCATTCCGGCCACGACCGATCCCTGGGCCCGCGACAGGCTGGTGGCGCTTCTCGCCCGTGCCCCGGGGCCCGAGACCACCGAGTTCCTCCAGCGCGAGATGCTCGGCTGCCCGACGCTCCGAAGCCGCGTGGCCGCCGCCCGTGCCCTGTACGAGCTCGATGACCCGATGGCCCTCGAGGCCATGACGCGCGAGTGGACGCAGCTAGCCGCGGCTCCGACGGAGCCCGGCCGTGCGCGGGGCGAACGGATCTCGCAGGACCTCATCGAGTTCCTCGCCACCAGCGGGCGGGGGGAGGCGATCCGCCTGTTGATGCATGACGTCGCCGCCCTGCCTGTCCGCGTGCGGCTCGGCATCGTGGACGCAATGCGCTTGGCCGCGGGCTTGGAGGAGCCCTTCGGGGGCCCGGCCCCGGCCCCGGCGCCACCCCACGTGATGTCGGCGGTCGAGGACGTCTTGCTGGCGCTCGTGCTCGACGAGAGCGAGCCGGACCAGGGCCTCCAGGCCAGTGGGCCCAGCGTGCGTGCCGCCAACCCGTGCCTCGGCGACGAGGCGGCGAGCACGCTGGCCGCCCTCTGGCCCGATCGCTACGCGTTCGATGCAACAGGCTCGCGCGCTGCGCGGCGCCGCGCGCGGGTCGCCGCCGCCAACGTGGGGCGGAGGGCACGGGGCGAGGAGCTCCTGCCCCTGCCTCCCGCGTCCGCGGCGCCGCCGGCCGTGCCCGTCGCCGAGGCGGAGCCCCTGCTCGAGGCCTTCCTCGGTGCGACGGACGAGGGAGCGCAGGCCACGGCGCGTCGGGCCCTGGTCGAGCGAGGCCTCGGGCTGCTGCCCTCGATCGTGAGGCGACTCGCGGCAGTCGCCCCCGATGCGCCCGAACGCGCCGCCCTGCAGACGATCGCCCACGAGCTGGGCAACCGCGTCGTCGAGGTCGTCTTCGACGGCGCCGGCCCCGAGCCCGACGATGCGTTCCGCAAGGCGGCCACCTCGCTCGAGGGTCGTCCCCTGACCGGAACGGCCTTCGTCGGGTTGCTCCTCCACGTCACGCGCGACACGCCTCCGGGCAGCGTCGGCGCGCGGATCACCGTCCGGCGAGACAGCGATCTGTCGGGCGTGACGCTTCTCGTACGACTCTTGGACCAGCCCGCCGCCCAGCCCGGCACGCAGAAGGGCTGGGACATGCACCAGAACCTGCGGGTGGGCGGGATGGGTCTGGTCGGCGGCGCCGGGGGCTTCTCGCTGGAGTACGGCCGCAAGGACGAGGCGTGGTCGGACTACGCGGCGGCCCTCGACCAGGCACTGGCCCGGCCGGTCCACGAGGTCATCGAGGGGGATGTCCTCGTGCGTCGCGAGCGATGACCTGCCTGGCGGGTGCCTCGCTCCGTGCGAGGCCGCGGACCTTCCCCTTCCGGACCGCTCCGCGTCGGCCTGACCTGCCCAGGCCGGTGGGGCGCGACAACCGGGACCAAAGTCGTCCGGGTGCCCGGAGCCGTTCGGATCCCCGCGACGTGCCGGCTTCGCGCCCCAGGCATGCCGCCGCTGCGCGGCGGCGGGCGATCGCGCCGGGGCCGGACCCGCTACGATGCTGCGCTCGCGGGAGCCGCGCCGCAGCACGCGGCTCGCGACGCCGCGGTGGAATCGCCATGCGCACGTTCCTCTCCACGCTGCTCGCACTCGTCTCGCTGCTGGGCGCCGCGGGCCTCGCCAGCGCCAAGGAGCCCGCACCGCTTCGCGGGCGTCCCATCGAAGACCAGCCGACGACGGTCAGCGTGGCGCTCAACGAGCACTTCAGCTGGGTGCTGCCCCTGCCGCAGCGCTTCTGGCACATGGCGCCCCGGCACTCGCCGCACTTCGCCACGAGCCTCGCGGGCAACGGGCTGATCCTGCAGTACTTGAACGACATCGGGGGCAGCGTGGCCATGCTGTACGTGGGCGCCGTGCCGCTGCCGCCTGCCGAGCCCGACGAGGCGCCTCGCGATCGCGCCCAGCGCGCGGCGACCGACTTCGCCAGGACGCTCGGTGCGTCCTACCAGCGCGTCGGCTGGACGATCAGCAGCGGCGACGTGGCGCTCATGCCCGCCTCGTTCAAGCTGATGGGCAAGCAGGTCGCGGGCTGGCGGACGAAGGACTACGTCTCCCGTCCGGAGGACTACCAGGGGCCCGAGTCCGTGTTCCAGGGGGCATGCGTGCTGTTCCAGCCGCCCGGTGCCGAAGTGCTCTGCTACGCGGCGCTCGACTTCAAGGCGGGCGGCACGCGGCTGGACGTCGCCATCGCCAAGATGGACGTCAAGCGCACGCAAGGCTTGAACGCCCAAGGCCGTCGCGTGCAACTGAACGACCTCGTCGAGTCGGCGGAGGGTCGCTACCCGGTCCGTCTCCTGGCCTTCGACATGCCGCCGCGCTTCGTGCCGACGCCCGCGATCGCCAAGCTCCCTGGCGTCTGGGTGTATGCCGAAGAGCGTCTGCCCGAGCGCGGCGGGTGGCCCGACGCGATCCTCAAGATCGAAGGCGTCACCCTCCCGAAGGGCCAGTCGGTGCGCGAGTACGCCCAAGGACGCAAGAGTGCGCTGGGCGGCGACCGGGACGCCCACCTCGAGGAGGTCCCGCTCGCAGTCGAAGGCCACAAGGGCTACCTTTTCGCGCACCCGGCCGTGGGCGAGCCGCCGGGCGTCAAGGCGCACTCGGCCGTCGTGTTGCTCGACGACCAGCTCCTGACCTTCACCTGGGTCACGCGCGGCGACGCCCGCTTGGCGGCAGCCGACCACGACGGCCTCGTCAAGCTGCTGCGCAGCGTGCAGATGGCCGTGCGCTGGTAGGACGCACGGTCAGCGTTCAGCCCCTCAGGTGCAGATGTGCGGCTCGCCAGATGCTCGGTCCCGCACCAGCATCGGCTCCTCGAGGCCCTGCCTCCTGCGCGGCCTGCCAAGGCAGGCCGACGCGCGACGTCGGGGCGGGGGCGCGCGTGCTACGTGCCCTTGGCGTAGCCGCTGGCCCCGTACCAGTCGATCACCACGACGGGCTCGTCCCCGACGACCCAGGCGTCGTGGCCGCTGGGCAGCGACGTGATGTCACCCGGCCCCGCGACCAGCTCGCGCCCGTCGTCCATGCGGATCGCCAGCTTGCCGCTCACGTGGTACTGGAAGTGCGGCGCCTCGCAGCTCTTCGTCTTCACGAGCGGCTTCAGGTCCGTGGACCAGCGCCAGCCCGGTTCGAAGACGAGGCGGCCGACCTCCGCGCCACCGATGCGCAGGATCTCGGCGCGGCCGTTGGGGAAGGTGCGGACCTCGTCGGGCCGCGCGTAGGACTTGTGCTCCGTCATCTGTTTCGTGGACATCGCCATGGTTTGCTCCCGCGGGGGTGCGACCCCCGGCAAGGCCCGCGAGCGTAGCGCTCGCCGCCAGGCGGCCGCCAGTGTGCATTCACCCCCTGGCGTGGGTGGGTTCGGCATGTCAGCTCGCCGTGCCCGCGGCAAGGCATGTAGGGAGGCGGGGAGCTCATCCGCAGCGTGCCGCCCTGTTCGCTCCCCTGCGGACGCGCCACCGTCGCCCTTGCGAGCCGACGCGGGCCGGACGCCCGCCGGAGGCCCACGTCAAGATCGAGCGCACGTCCTCCGGATGGAAGCTCGGGAACCAAGGCGTACGGGCCACGGGCTGGCGGCCCGGGATGCGGGGCGGGCCCACGGCGTGCCT
Organism: Planctomycetota bacterium; assembly: GCA_050248855.1. Taxonomy (GTDB): domain Bacteria; phylum Planctomycetota; class PLA2; order PLA2; family JAEUHO01; genus JACKGW01. The sequence continues at coordinate 39,814 of JBFWRP010000012.1, forward strand.
CCCGGCATGGCGGCCATCGTTGCCGGGTGCCCGGGCGCCGGCGTAACGTGCCCGCCGAATCCGCGCCGGGAGGCTCCATGGAGCTCCGCCGAACGATCGACATCCACGCATCGCCCGAGCGCGTATGGGCCGTCATGGCCGACGTGACGCGTTGGCCCGAGTGGACGGCCAGCGTCACCAGCGTGGAGCTCCTGGACGCGACGGAGCTGCGCATGGGGGGGCGCGCCGCCATCCGCCAGCCCAAGCTGCCGCCCGCCACGTTCACGGTGACCGCGCTCGAAGCGAACCGCGGCTTCACCTGGCAGACGGGCAACGCCGTCGTCCGCGCGACGGCCCGCCACGAGATCGAACCGACGCCCGAGGGCTCGCGGGTCACGTTGGCCGTCCGCTTCGGAGGCCTGCTCGGCTGGCTGATGGGGCGGCCCTACCGCACGCTCACCCTCCAGTACCTGGAGATGGAAGCCGAGGGGCTGAAGGCCGAGAGCGAGCGCGAGGCGGGGTAGCGCCCTTCGTGCGTCGGCGCCTCCCCGGGCCGCAGAGCCCGTGAGCCCGGGTCACCCGGGACCCAAGTCGTCCGGGGGGCCGGGAACGCTCGGCTTCGCCTCCGTGCGCGCGCAGGGCCCGGCCCCGTCTGGCTTCGGCGGCCCGATTCCCGGGCTGCGCCACGATTGACGGCCGAGCGGCCCGCCCGACCTTCCACCGCGATGAGCACCGCCGCCCTGCCCCTGGTCCAGGCCTTCATCGAACGCGACGCGCACGCCGCCGGTCGCACGATCGAGCTGCTCGAGGAGGAGGAGGGACTGGCGCTCCTCGCCTCGCTCCCGTCCGACGCCGCCGCCCGGGTCCTGCCGGCCGTGCCGGCGCGGCTCGCGGGCCACGCGCTGGTGGCGTTCGAGGCCGAAGCACGCGCAGCCACGCTGGCCCGGCTGGAACCGGGTCAGATCGCTGCCGTGCTCATGGCCCTCACGGAGGAGGAGCGAGCGACCATCGTCGACGCCCTGGACGCCAAGGCCAAGGAGCGTGTGCGCGAGCTGCTCACGTACCCGGAAGGAAGTGCCGGGCGCATCATGAGCACCGAGTTCATCGCCTTCCACATCGACCAGAGGGTGTCCGACACCATCGAGCAGATCCGGGCCCTGGCAGCCAAGGGCGTGCCGCCGTCCTACGGCTACATCCTGGATCGCGAGGACAAGCTCGCCGGCGTGATCAACATGCGTGACCTCGTGATCACGCCCGGGCACACGACGCTCGACGCGTGTGCGCGACGGGATGTGTTCACGCTGACGCCCTTCATGAGCCGCGAGGAGGTGCTGGACGCGCTGACGGCCCGCCGCTTCTTCGCCGCGCCGGTCGTGGATGCCGAGGGGCACATGCTCGGCGTCATCCGTGCTTCGCAGCTGGTGGGGGAGGCCCAGAGCGAGGCCGGCGAGGACATGCTCAAGATGTTCGGCGTCGGCGGCGACGAGCGGCCGTTCTCCCCGGTGTCGTACTCGCTGAAGAAGCGCCTCCCCTGGCTCCACGTGAACCTGCTGACGGCGTTCATGGCCGCCGGCGTCGTGGCCATGTTCGAGGACCTGATCGCCCGGATCACCGTGCTGGCCGTGTTCCTCCCCGTGGTCGCCGGCCAGGGCGGCAACGCGGGCGCGCAGTCCCTGGCCGTCGTGATGCGCGGGCTCGTCATGCGCGAGATCCCGAAGTCCAAGGGCCTCAGGCTCGTGGCCAAGGAGGGCCTGATCGGCACGATCAGTGGGGTGGTTACCGGCTTGGTGACGGGACTCGTCGCCATGGTCTGGCATGGCAACCCCATGTTCGGCGTCGTGATCGGCCTGGCCATGATCATCAACCTGATGGCTGCGGGGGTGTCGGGCGCCGCGATCCCGCTGCTCATGAAGCGCCTGGGCCTCGACCCCGCCCAGTCCTCCAACATCATCCTGACCACCGTCACCGACGTCGTCGGCTTCTTCGCCTTCCTCGGCATCGCCATGCTCTTCCAGTCCAGCCTGGTGTAGCGAGGCCGCGGCGGCACGCGTCCCGGCGCCCGCTCGGCTACGTTGGCCTCCCAGGAGCCTGCATGCGCGCACTTCCCCTGATCGTGAGCGTGACGGCCCTCGTCGTGGCCATCCTGGCCTACAACCGATCGCCCTCGGCGATGACGTCCCTCCCCGGCAAGGGCCTGGATGCGTACGACCTGTCGGAGCCGCGCGCGGCGTGGAAGGCACAGTTCGCGATGCAGGAGGCCGTCGACTTCCGGGCCATGAGCGAGCTCGGCCTCCTCGCATCCAAGGAGCGCCGTGAGACGGCCGAGGTCATCGACACCGCGCCCTACGGCGAGGAGGTGATCCTCTTCCTCCGCCACAAGGAGAGCGGCAAGACCAAGCAGACCACGCGGGGCATGAAGAAGCTCCCCGGCCACGACGTGTGGATGGAGGACTACGTCTCTTCCTACGAGGTCCGCGCCTTCGACGAGGATCTCTCCCAGCGCATGAAGGACTGGGAGGACGGCAGCGAGAAGTGAGGTAGCTCGCCGGGCGCCTCACCCCCCCGCGCGCCGAAGAAAGTACGGCGCGAAAGTACGGCGCCGGGGCAGCTCCCATCAGCGAGGCAGCCTGCGCATGGATCTGGTGGCCTTCCCTCCGGCGCCCGGAGGTCTCCGCGATGCGTCCGCAGCGCGGGCCTGTAGGGTGGAACCTCATGCGCGCCTCACCCACCCTACTTCTCCTCGTCCTCCTCGCCGGCGGGACGGTCCGCGCCGGCGAGTCGGAGGCCGCCCGCGACCCCGACCTCCGCCTCCCCACGATCGACGGCGAGACCTTCGACCTGGGAAGCCTGCGCGGCCGCAAGGTGCTGCTCGTCGAGTTCGCCAGCTGGTGAGTGGGCTGTCGTCGCCACGTGCCGGTCTGGCACGAACGAACGAAGGCCTTCCGTGCTTCGGACAAGCTCGCCGTCGTCGGCATCACGCAGGAGCAGCACCCGGAACGCTGCCGCCTCTTCGCGCAGTGGCACGGGATCGATTGGCCCATCCTCTGGGACCCGTTCAACCGGACAGGTTCACGCGTGGTCCCGCACTTCGTCCTCGTCGACGAGCACGGGGTCGTGCGCGTGCCGAAGGCGAAGCCGGAGGACCTCGACGCGTTCCTCGCGACTTCGTTCCCGAAGACGGAGGTCACCACCGCGCCGCCTGCGGACGGTCCAGGTCCCAGCCTGCGCGCCTTGCGGTCCGCCGATGCGAAGAGCTCGTCCGCACGCCGCTTCGCATCCCTCTCGGCCCTCCTCTGGCGCGATCCGAAGGGGCCGGGCTGGCCCGAAGGAGAGACCGACCCGTGGTGGGCGATCGAGGTCTTGCGGGCGCAGGCTGACGCCAAGGACGGGCGGACCTGGTTCGAGGTCGGCGTGGCCCACCGCATGCGCCACGACAGCGGAGCCAGGACACCCGGCGATTTCCAGGCCGCCGTCGATGCGTGGGCGAGGGCGCTCGCGCTCGAGCCGAACCAGTACATCTGGCGTCGGCGCATCCAGCAGTACGGGCCACGGATGGACAAGCCCTACGCGTTCTACGACTGGATCGAAGCGGCGCGCGCGGAGATCGCCGCGCGCGGCGAGCAACCTGTCGCGCTCCGCGTCGCGCTCACCGAGGCCGAGCAGGCGCGACCCGCTGAGCCAGGCGCGTTGGAAGCCGAGGCCAGCGAGCCCGATCCCGACGTCCGTATCGAGCGCGCACCCGAGGGCTCGATCGCTGTCGATACGGCGGTCGCACCGGATACCCAGGGCAGGGACGTGATCCGTCTCCACGTGCTCGTCCGCGTCCCGGCGGACGGCCAGCTCACGCTCGATCGCGAGGCCGGTCCCTCGACGCTCTGGGTCGCAGGGCGGCGCGTGTCGCCGGCTGCGACGTCCGCTTTGGACGGACCTGGAGTCCTCCGCTTCGAGGTGGACGTACCCGCCTCCTCGGTCGCAGGACCCCTCGCGGGCTACGTGCTCCTCTACGGCTGCCTTGCCGCGGAGGGCACATGTCGCTACCTGCGCCACGACTTCCGCATCGGGGCGCGCTGAGCCACTGAGCTACGGGAACGTGCAGTGGCGGCGGGGAGTGTAGGGCGGCCCGTGTGGCGGCGGCCCTTGGTCTCCGAGGGCGCGACGGGGCGCGGTACGGGACTCCCTCCGTGGCGCCCGCCTACGACAGGGGGCCGCGACCACGGGTGGCCCTGGCGAGCTACCCTGCCGTGGCCACGACCGCGCTCTTCACCCGCAAGCACTACGAGGTGGTGCCCGAGGGCATCCCCGTCGAGTTGCTCGGCGGGCAGCTCGCGAAGCGGCCGTCGCCTCGGTTCGGGCACCAGCGCATCCAGTCCCGCATCCTGCGCGTGCTCGCCGGTCGTCTGGGGCCGGACCGCGTTGCAGTGGGGCCCGTCGACGTACTCGTGGACGAGCTGAACGTGTTCGTGCCCGTCGGGCTCGGTCGGCGGCTATCCCCCCGCGGCACGCTTGCGCGGCGGCGTGGGCGGGGGCGGGGGTGCAGCGGTCGTCGCCGTCGGGGTGCTTGCGACCGGGTTCGACAACGTGATCGTCTCTTCCCGGCCCAGGATCTTCAGCAAGGCCGTACCGCCGTTGTCCGTGACGGTGGCCGTCACTTCGAGAATGCACGTCGGCGGCACCGTGTTGGGCCAGCTGCCCGATCCCGTGAACCACGTGACTCGGCCGTCTTGGGTGAACGTCACCCGGACCTCGGCGCTGTCCATGTACTCGCCGTAGCCCAGGTCGCTCGTGGCCGTCTGGCCTGGGGCGGCGTCGACCCAGAGGGTCTTGGTGTTCGCGACGCCCTTGGCCGAGCCGATGACATCCAGCTTCCCGGGCTTCGAACTGTTGTTGACGAGCGTCACCTTCTGGATCGGGATCAAGAAGGCGCGTGACCCTTCCTCCGTCTCCTCCTTCTCGCCGCCGCAGGCGGACATGGCTCCCGACAACAGCGCGACGCCGATCGCGAGACGAACGGATCGGAATGCTCCCTGCATGACCTTCTGCCCTCCTAGCCGAGACCGAGGTCCCAGGACGAGGGCGGAGGCTATCCAAATGCCGCGCCAGCCGCACGGGCATCAGATGCGCTGCCGAAGGGGGGCCGCAGGACGTCTGGGAGTGGCTCGCGTGGCCACGAGCTGGTATCCCCGGCAGGACTCGAACCTGCGACCCCCGGTTCAGGAAACCGCCTAGCGGAATGTGCCTGCAAAGGCGATGGAATGGCCCTCAGCGGGCGATGCACGAGCTACGTGAGAGCGCACGAAACCTCGCCAAGACATCCCGGATCATGGCCCGATCTGACGCCGGTGCTGGGACGCGTGCTGGGACGGGCGAGAGCCGTGACATCGTTCGCACCGTCCTCAGTGGTCGCGGCGTACGCGCGTCAATCGCGGAGCGCGGGCCCTGCGCACTAGCCGCCGGCAAGGACGTAGGGCCCGAGGTTTCGTGCATGCATCGGATCTTGCACGACATGTGACACTCTGGTGACAGGGGGGGGGCAAGGGTGAATCATACCGCGGGCCATGGAGGTCCAGCGAGTCAGGAGGATCCGACCATGAAGCACCGCAACCTCGTGACGACCTTTCTGGCTTGGTTCGCTGGCGTGGCGCTCGTCGTGATCGCAAGTCCGGAGGTGTTCGCCGCCGATCAGGGGGGATGCAATGGGGCCGTCCAGTGCGTTAGCCCCTATGTCTGCGGTTCCTTCTACTGCTGCACCGCAACCCGGTGGAAGGGCTGCACGGTTCAGAGCCTGGCCTGCCCTCCGAGTTCGTGCAGCCAAGTCAACGACACATGCAATGGCGAAGGCTCGCACACGTGCAACTGCGGGAGTGCTCCGCAGTCTCCATGCCGCCTCTGCTACAAGCCCAGCGAGGACGCAGGAGTCCCCGGCACCGTCACGTGCATTAACGAGCACTGCAACGGGCCCGGTGAAGTCTGCAACACCGATTGGGTTATCGGCTACAGCCCCTCGCCTTCAGGCGAGTACCGCTACACCTGCGAGTGCCAGCCGTAGCTTCCTGGCACGGATGTGCGCAGCGCTGGCCCGCGGGACCACCTCGAGGCGCATGTCCTGCCGGTCGCGCGCGTACGAGCTGCGTTGGGGCCAGCCTCGCTTCTTCGCTTCACCTTGAGCTCGGAGGGTGCTGTGCGGCGAGTGCTGGTCGCATTTGGTCTCGGCGTGCTGTCTGCGTTGCTTCTGGCACTTGGTTTATGGCTCGCCAACAAGCCGGCAAGCCACGGCCCTGCGCTTCATCCCCAGTCCCCGGCCCCGCAGCCCGTTGACTCGCTGCCATCGTTGCGTGGGAGTCCCACCGAGCAAGGGCAGCCGGTGGCGGCGGAACTCACGGTGCATGTCCGAGGTGCGGACCACGGTGAGGCGATCAAGGAGGCGCGCTTGGCGATGCTGCCGGCCACTGCCGGACATGCCGTTCGGCCCACGGATGCTTGGGTGGTGGAGGCAGACGAACACGGCGACATCACGCTGCCGGAGGAGCGGTGGAGGCTCGACCGAGTTTGGGCCTTCTCTGCGGATGGCTACCGGCCGGCGGCCTTTTCATCCGCGCAGTTGATGGAGCGCGCTTCCCGCGATGCGGTAACGGTTCAACTCCAGTCGGGATCGAGAGTCTCGGGGACAGTCGTCACGCCGTGGGGAGCTCCCGTCCCCGATGCGGCCGTGGTCGGCTATGGCCGCTATGGAGTCGACTTCGATGGCGCCGAGGAGATGCTTCTACCGGGTCCAACCACAGTGGGCGAGGTCTTCCGCGCCACCAGTGATGCAGAAGGTCGCTTTGCTTTGAGTGGAATCGGCGCCTTCCCGATACGCGTCCAGGCGTCGAAGTCCGGGTTCGCGTGGAAGGCAGACCCAGAGCAGGACATCCTCTTCGTCGATCGAGAGTCGGACCAGGTTCGCCTCGTACTGCGCCCGAGGCTCGTCGCCGGCCTTCGCATCATCGACGCCGTCTCCGGGGAACTCATCCGGGATTTCACGGTAAGAGCGGGGCACTCCGAGGGGCCCCTGATCGGTCGCATGGAAGTGTCTCGGAAGCGTCCGGCAAAGACGCGGGATCTCGGGTTCGCCTTCCGCGACGGTGAGTGGTGGCTCGTGGGATGCAGCTCGGACGCGGCCGTCGGCCCGCAGGACGGTGCCGTGGTCGTCGCCAGGGTCACGGCTCCCGGGTACGAAGATGCCGCTGATGTGCAGATGGAACTTCGGGCCCTCGGGGCCTCCGGCCCCCCCGATCCAGTCGAGGTTCACATGACTCCCACGGAGCCCTCGGCGAGGGGCTCGCTCAGACTGCGCGTCACCCACGCAATCGAGGGACTTCGACTCCCCTGGGTGGACGTTCGAGTCGAGGAATCGCGCCCTGCGGCCGACAGTGCCCCGGAGCCGTTGGCATTCACGTTTCGAGTGGATCTGGGCGAGGACGGGCGCGCAACGCGTCCCTTGCGTCTGACGCCTGGCAGGTACCGAGTGCGGCTAGCAGCCGGAACGGGCTGGGCCACGTGGAACCCGCCGGCTGATGACGGCTGGGCAGAGGTCACGATCGTGGACTCTCCGGTCGAGACGAACGTCGTATTGCATTACCGCGCTGCCCTCCTGCGCATCTCCGTTGCGGGCGAGTCCGGCGGGCCGATCGGCATGTTCAACATGATGGTCCACCGCCTCGAGCCCCCACCGCCAGGATCGCGGCGAGCCGTGGTCCCGATGATCGCTTCTCTTTCGGAAGAGTCCGAGCGCTGGTGGTTGGAGTTTGGACATCCGTACCGGTCGCACCTTCGCATGCAGCCAGGAGCATTCGACTTGCTCGTGGCACCCGGCAACTACTTCGTCAAGGTCACGAAGGCCGGCTTCGTTGACCCCGATCCCGTCGATCTGCAGGTGGCCGAGGGGAGCGTTGTGCCGATCTCGTTCGCGCTCATCCCCGTCGCCGATGAGGGGGATGGGGGATGAACACGCCTCTTCGGCCACGCGGCCTGCACACGTCGCTCGCAGTCTTCGTCGCCGCGGCACTGACCTTCGCAGGGCTCGCCAAGGTCTTCTCTCCGGAAGACCTGGGCTTGCTGCGGCTGCTTGGTGATGTGAGGCGAGATCCACCATGGTTCAGTCAAGTGCTCGCGGCCATCGAACTGGCCACGGCCGTGGCATTGCTGGTGTTCGGGCGGGTCGGAGTTGTCGCGGCCGTAGTGCTGACGTCTGGCTTCGTCTGCTATCACGTCGTCCTTGGCCTCGGCTTCGGCGCGCCAACCTGAGGGTGCTGGGGCGTTCCCACCCCCAAGCGTGTCTCGGGGATCATCGCTGTCGTCCTGCTGCTGTGCTCGCTATGCCTGCTACCCCGGCCCACGTCCCAACGTGGGTCAAACTCCCGGCCGTCCGAAGGTGGCGGCGCCGATCCACTGCGTCCACCGGCCTGATCGGCGCACTGGATGAGCGTTCTTGGCAGCGAGCGGGCCCAGATAGCCGGGCTCTGTAGCGGGCCGGTCGGCGAACGCTAACGTGTCCCTAACATTGGTTAGCCTGCCGCCGCCCCCGGAGGGCCCGCCCGCCCTCCGCCGCCGGACCCGGGGTCCGGTGTGTGGGCCCGGGAAGGAGGCGCTTGGACCGTGCGCGGGCGATGCGTGAGCTTGAAGAGGCAAGGACGCTGATGGGGGACGCGGAACTGGGCCAGCTGATCGAGCGCTGGCTCAGGAGGAACGCCGCGCCACCTCTTGCCGCACGGTTCGGACGAGATCCTCGAGCCGATCGGCCGGCAAGAGGCCGATCAGGTCGGCGACCGCCTCCGTCGTCCACGCCCTAGGCCAGGGCGTCTTGGCGTCGTCGAGGTAGGACCACGGCGCACCCAGCAATTGCTCCAGGAGGGCCACGTAGCGGCTCTCCGGCAGCGTCGAGCCATCGCGCCACCGGAGCACGGTGCCCGGATTCACCTTCTCGCCGAGCGCGGTCAGCACCTTGGCGAGACGCTCCGCGCTGTGCGGGCCGTACTGCACGGCACCGTCGCGCTTGGCCTTCTCGTTGGCGGCGAGCCAGGCGTCGAGTTTGACGTGGAAACCCGAGGCGCGCGCGCGCTCGGCGGCCGGCACGCGCTCCTGCTTTCGTGGGTGTGGGTGTACCGAGTGCGGGCAATGTTCATGAATCATTCGCGATAGTTCATGGGATTTGCCCGCACTCCGTACACCCGTTCAACCGGACAGGTTCCCGCGTGGTCCCGCACTTCGTCCTCGTCGACGAGCACGGGGTCGTGCGCGTGCCGAAGGCGAAGCCGGAGGACCTCGACGCGTTCGTCGCGACTTCGTTCCCGAAGACGGACGTCGCCACCTCGCCGCCCGCGGACGGTCCCGGTCCCAGCCTGCGCGCCTTGCGGTCCGCCGATGCGAAGAGCTCGTCCGCACGCCGCTTCGCAGCCCTCTCGGCCCTCCTCTGGCGCGATCCAGAGGGGCCGGGCTGGCCCGAAGGAGAGACCGACCCGTGGTGGGCGATCGAGGTCTTGCGGGCGCAGGCTGACGCCAAGGACGGGCGGACCTGGTTCGAGGTCGGCGTCGCCCACCGCATGCGCCACGACAGCGGAGCCAGGACGCCCGACGATTTCCAGGCCGCCGTCGATGCGTGGGCGAGGGCGCTCGCGCTCGAGCCGAACCAGTACATCTGGCGTCGGCACATCCAGCAATACGGGCCGCGGATGGACAAGCCCTACGCGTTCTACGACTGGATCGAAGCGGCGCGCGCGGAGATCGCCGCGCGCGGCGAGCAACCTGTGGCGCTGCGCGTCGCGCTCACCGAGGCCGAACAGGCGCGACCCGCGGAGCCAGGCGCGTTGGAAGCCGAGGCCAGCGAGCCCGATCCCGACGCCCGTATCGAGCGCGCACCCGAGGGCTCGATCGCTGTCGATACGGCGGTCGCACCGGATACCCAGGGGAGGGACGTGATCCGTCTCCACGTGCTCGTCCGCGTCCCGGCGGACGGCCACCTCACGCTCGATCGCGAGGCCGGTCCCTCGACGCTCTGGGTCGCAGGGCGGCGCGTGTCGCCGGCTGCGACGTCCGCCTTGGACGGACCTGGAGTCCTCCGCTTCGAGGTGGACGTGCCCGCCTCCTCGGTCGCAGAACACCTCGCGGGCTACGTGCTCCTCTACGGCTGCCTCGCCGCGGAGGGCACGTGTCGCTACCTGCGCCACGACTTCAGCGTCGGGGCGCGCTGAGCGTACGCCATCGCGGACCGGGCGGCGGGCAGCGCGTCCCCCGGACCTGAGTCGTGCGGCGTGATCCACCGCGCATGCGTCGCGGCGCACGGGCCCGGGGACGGCCCCAGGCGGCCCGAGGCTTCGGGCTCCAGGGTGGACGACCGACAGGGCGCTTCGTATCGCCCGCGACCACGTGCTCCGCAGCGCCGTGGCCCACCGGGTCTCCGGCAACCTCCAGCATGCGCGCCTTCTCGCTCTCGAAGGCGCTCTCCAACCCAAGCTCGGAGTGCTCAGGCCAATTGCGTTTCATGCCCGCCGCGAGCGTCCGCCCTCGCGCCCCTCGATGGCCCAGCGCCTGACGCCGGCGCGTGCCGCAGACCGCCTCGGCAGCTACGCTTGCGCTGCGAGGGGGCAGGGCGATGCGGAGCACTCGGACAAGGGAATCGGAACGTCGTGACGCTGAGCAGGGTTTGATGGACTTGGACTGCAGTCAATCGATCAAGCGCCAAGTGTTCTTGTCCTGGCCCCTTGCGCCGACAGCAGCGTGTCCACTGGCGCGGGGTACGGGGATTGCCGAGGGCCCTGGATCGGGTACTGCCCCGACGATCCCCGGGCCCAGGAATGCCGCATCAGCGGACGGCCCACGACTCGTCCCGTTGTACGCGCTGTCGTCTGTCGCCAGGATCTGGCCCTCCTGGTTCGCGAAGAACGTGCGCGTGCCCGAAACTCCGTACTCCGTCGGCCAAGCGTAGCAGCACCACGCGCGCTCGCACATCGCGGCACTCACCTTGTCGGCCGTGAAGCCCAAGGGGGGCTCAGCGACGCCTGCCCCGCTCGCGTCCGGAAGATAGAGGCGGTAGCAGTACCCGGTCCGTGTCGCAACACCGCTTGCCCGCTCGAACTCGAATGAGGGGAACTGCGGGATGCGAAGTGTCGATGGCATGCGCCCGCTCACCTCGCCCGACATCTCCAGGATGCCCCCGTACTCCCCGTCACCGTCCTCATCGACATCGACTCTAGCCGCCTGTTGGAGCATGGCCTGCGCTGATACGATGTTGCGCAGCGATTCGATGGCGGTCGTCTCGTTGTGTCGCAGCAGCGTAGCAGCCGCGTGTTCTCTGAACTGCACGTGAGCACCTCGTGGTGGGCTCTCACGAGCGAAGACACCGTGCATGGACGAAGGGCGCGCGTCCGGCTTGTCCTTCTGGGAGCACCCGTAGACCAGTAGCCCCAGGCCGCAGAGAATGGAGAGTACAGAGGTGCAGCCGCGCATCGTGTCCCACTCGGGGGTCCTCTCGGCGCTTACCCCTTCGAAGCGCTTGGCCCAGGCATGGAGCCGCCAGCATGCAGCGGGGAACAAGAGCTGCATCAAGCCCGTGCCAACGAAGAAGAGGGCCAGGGCGGTGGTGATGACTCCCATGCCCACAGGCTAGCGCGCTGAGGCTGACTTGAGCCCACCCACCCCCATGCACGCCCAGTTGGGTCCTCCCTGGCGGTCGTGGCGGCGTCGATCCAGGGTGAGAGTGCGGTGGCAGTGCGGGAGTACGGAGGAGTACGAGTACGGAGCGAGTACGGTGCCAGAGCAATTCCTATCACCCCAGCAGCCAGCGGCCGGCGGGCTGGGCCTGTCGGGCCCCCGGGAGGGAGAGGGCGGTGTGGTATCCCCGGCAGGACTCGAACCTGCGACCCCCGGTTTAGGAAACCGCCTAGCGGAATGTGCCTGCAAACGCGATGGAATGGCCCTCAGCGGGCGATGCACGAGCTACGTGAGAGCGCACGAAACCTCGCCAAGACATCCCGGATCGTGGCCCGATCTGACGCCGGTGCTGGGACGCGTGCTGGGACGAGGCAGAGCAATCTGTGTTCATCTGGGCAGTCAGGCACTAGCGAGTCGAATGCGATCTAGCACTTGCTGTGCGGACGCGCGTGTCAGCCCCTCGCTGATCTGCTCAGTATCTCTGAATCCTGCCTCGAGCAGGCCGTGAACGATCCCGGCGGCGGGATTCAGAATCGTGAGTGGAGCCGACCGCTGATCCTTGAGCATCGCCTCGATGGGCGGGTCACGGTGCGCGTAGCCCACTGAGAGAACGTAGCTGGCCTGGCCAACTGAAGCCTGCAGTCGCTGGTAGAACTCGCGGAACGGAGACTCCGAGGACGCATCCTTACCGAGTTCGGGATAAACGATGGCGGCAGCCGCGAGGTTGCGTGGCGGCTGGGTCCATGCCCCAGTGACGATGCGCTTCTCGTCTTTGACCCAATTCAGAGAGCCATGCAACTTGGTGTACAGCACGTAGTTGGGGCTGCCCTGGCGCAAGTCGTCAGCGGAGCGGCGCCATGTGTCTGTCTGCACACGGAACGCCCCTGCGCTCGGATAGATCCCTCGTTCAATGCGGTGCCTCTCCTTCGAGTTTCGGGGCAGCGCGTCGAGGGCAACGTCCAACACTCGGTCGTAGTTCAGCGTGTACAGTTCCACATCGTCGTCGAGCTCCAGAAGGCCGCGAAGCAGCGGCATCCATGTCGCTTCCAAGCCCTCTGCCTTCGGCTCCGTACTGTAGTGAAGCCAGAGTCGCTCACGCAGTTCGCCCACCAAGATATCTGCGAACCTCTCGAAGTGATCAGAGTGCTGGAGCCCGAGCAAGCGCTCAACCCATTCGCCTAGTGGAGCGGGGACGGATACTCCGCGGCTCGGACGGAAGGTCTTCATGAACAGGTTGTTGGCTCGGATCTCTGCTGCGAACTCGCGGAGCGCAACTAGCCTTCCAAGGATCTCCTCGATGTCCACCGGAGCGCCAGACTTCTCTTCCGAGAGCGCTTGGTGTACGCGTCCCAGCAAGCTGCCGTCATCCAGCTTCATCGCAGCGGGTAGCTGTGCGACAAACTCGACAGTGGTTGGGTAGTCCTTCGAGACCGCGCGCGACGAACCAGACCCTGCAATCACAACGATCATGTCCAGAGGCTCCTCCGGCGCCAACTGCCCTGGGGCGCCATCACTTCAGTCGGAATCTGCCGCGGATCGGTCTGCGTTCGCTACACGCCGGCGGCGCCAACGGCGCCGCGCCACGCGCAAGAGCGGGAGCAGTAGAGGGGCCAGGAATGGCAGCAGAACGACCAGGTAGCCGCTGATGGTGTTGCCCTCGCCAATCCGGGTGCCGGGCAACCACCTGTTCCACGGACACGTGAAGATCAACACGGGGATGAGCGGGGCGGCCAGAGAGAGCCCGAACCTGGCAGATGCGGGAATCGGTGCCCGATTGATCCAAGGCATCCAGGCCAGCAGCAGTCCAAGGAACATCCACAGGACCCCCGCGATGGTTCTAAACAACAGGCCACCGGCGATGATCTCGTGCTCCTCGAGTTCGTCCTCGATGGAGTCCATGACCGTATTGACGTGGGCGTGCGATCGCCCCTCTACGACCACCGTCCGGCGATGGTCATCGAGTCGAACTACGACGTAGGAAACGTGCGGGGCTTCCTCTCGCTCACTCCGCGCGATGTACCTGTACTCCGCCGAGGTCGCGCGCCGTGGCACACGCACATCGTCTGACGCGATCGCCAGATCCGTCAGCGAGAGCGTCGTCGCGCCGTCAGAGAGTTCGAGGTGCTCTTCGGCCACGACGCCCGAGCCATTGATGCCTGCGAGCAACTTGCTCACGCGGTTCAGGATCTTGAGCCAGGCATCTGTGCTCATCGCAAGAGGTGACAGATCGGAGTTCCGTGAGACGCGTGGATCGGCCGCCGCTCCGGATCGGCTCCACAGGGTGAGGATCACCACCGCCAAGAGCACGTACCGGAGGCAGCGATGCACCGCTCCGCCCAGGCCGAGGTGCCCCCGCTGGTCGATGCCGGGCCAGGCTCCCGACGCGCTGTCGCGGCCGCGAGTTGATGCCCGTGGCCCGGCTTGCAAGCGGCTTGGGTACTGCACTTCTCCTCACCTCCGATCCGCGTCACTGACCCTAGCCTGGGGGCCCGACGATGTTCGCCTCGCGCCAGCGATCCAGCGGGCCAGGGGGCTGCCGGCCGAGATCGGAGCGAGGCCGCTCGTGTGGAGGATGGATCCCTGCCGGGCGGTGGCCCCCAGATGCACTGCATTCGCCGCCCGCCGCCCAACCCCCTAGCGGTTCGAAGCCCTGAATTCCGGGCGCGCACGGTCGCAGCGCCACGTCGGCCGACTTGTCCCTAACATCGGTTAGGTTCCCGCCGCCCCCGGAGGGCCCGCCCGCCCTCCGCCGCCGGACCCGGGGTCCGGTGTGTGGGCCCGGGAAGGAGGCGCTTGGACCGTGCGCGGGCGATGCGTGAGCTTGAAGAGGCAAGGGCGCTGATGGGGGACGCGGAGCTGGGCCAGCTGATCGAGCGCTGGCTCAGGAGGAACGCCGCGCCACCTCCTGCCGCACGGTCCGGACGAGATCCTCGAGCCGATCGGCCGGCAAGAGGCCGATCAGGTCGGCGACCGCCTCCGGCGTCCACGCCCTAGGCCAGGGCGTCTTGGCGTCGTCGAGGTACGACCACGGCGCACCCAGCAATTGCTCCAAGAGGGCCACGTAGCGGCTCTCCGGCAGCGTTGAGCCGTCTCGCCACCGCAGCACGGTGCCCGGGTTCACCTTCTCGCCGAGGAGTACCGAGTGCGGGCGAATCCCAGGAGTACCGAGTGCGGGCAAATCCCATGAACTAGCGTGACCCGGGCACTTGCCGCATGCGGCAGACCAAGCCGCTAGGGGGATCGCAAGGGCCGGCGGCAGCGCTTCGACACTCCGGGGCGCCTGCGTCACTTGATGAAGACCGCGCCGGAGCCACTCCGATCACCCAAGCAGCCAGCGGCCGGGCTGGGCCTGTCGGGCCCGTGCGATAGGGAGCGTGCGAGGTGGTATCCCCGGCAGGACTCGAACCTGCGACCCCCGGTTTAGGAAACCGGGAAGGGCGCGCGAGAACGCGCGCTGCCCTGTCACGCGCGCCGCCCGCAAACGGCCATTCCATGCGGGTTTGCGGGCGCCGCTCTCTCCGGCCGCCTGCGACGCCGAGGACGTAGGGACCCCTTGGTTACAGCACATGTGCTGGTACGGAGCAGAACGCGCTCTGGATCGACGCCCGTTCCGCGCCGGATCGACGCCGGATCGCACTAGGCAGCCATCCGGTGGGGGAGCGGCGGATTCTGGCGCGTGGCGCGCCCTCCGTACCGAGGGTCACGGCGTCCGCGGAAGCCTGTTCGATGGTGTCCCTGGCCCGAGGTAGGGTCGCGCCCCGCACCGGAGGTCACGCCCCTTGCCCTGGCTCCGCTCTCGTACCGAACGCTCGTCTGGGATCACGACCTGGGCCATCGAGTGGCGCGAGGGCGGTCGCGGCGGCAAGGTGCGCGCGCGGCAACTCGGCGCCGTTACCGAGAAGGAGGCCGAGTTCGAGCTCGCCGCCATGCAGGCGGGCAAGACCACGCGCCGCGAGAAGCGCATGATCGACGCGGCGAGAGCCGTCGAGGAGTACCTCCGGCACCTCAAGGCCTCCGGCCGTCGCGACGGCACGATCGAGCATGACCGAGACAAGCTGACTCCGCTCGTCGCCGCATGGAGTGGCACGCCGCTCTCGACCTGGTCGCGCACCATGCTCGAGGGATTCCTCACGGACCGCGAGTGGGCCCCGTACCGCGTCCGCAACGCTCTCGGGGTCTATCGTCGCTTCGTGAAGTGGTGCGAAGCCGTCGGCTACGTCTGCGGGGACTTCGTCGCGGGGTTCAAGCCCCCCCGCGCGCGCCCGGCCAACGAGCGCGAGGCCCTCACCGCCGAGCAGGCCCGGAAGCTCCTCGACGCCGCCCGGGGCCACTACCTGGAGGTCCCCGTCGCGCTGGCGCTTCTCTCGGGCCTCTCCCGGGCAGACCTGCGCACAACCACTTGGGGGGAGATCGACCTCGACGCCGGCTTCATCACGCGCCCCCGGCACAAGACGGGGACGCGCCTGCGGCTCCCGATCTCAGCCCCGCTCGCGGAGGTGCTGAGGCGCCACCGGCAGCGCTCGGGGCTCGTCTGCCGCGATCTACCGGCCTCGGACTCCTCCCTTTACAAGGCCCTCCACCGCCTCTGCGACCGCGCTGGGGTTCCCCGGGGCGGGTGGCACACGCTGCGCCACACCGCGGCTACACTCCTCGCCGCCGCCGGGACGGACGTGGCCACGATCGGCCGGATCCTGGGTCACCGGCCGGGGAGCGTCGTGACGCTGCGGTACCTGCACACGGACGACGACCGGCTTCGGGAAGCCGCCGAGGCCGTCGCCGTTGCTGTCCAGCGGGCGCAGGTCTAGTCGATGGGTCACCTCCACGAGGAGATCAGCACGCGGGTACGCCGTTGGCGCGAGGAGGGGTATCCATCCGACTACCCGGCACTTGCCGAGATCCTAGAGTTCGCTGAGGAAGATGGTGGCGCGCGTCGTTACCTTCGCAGCCCTCAGCTCGCGGCTCTTGAGACCTACTGGTACCTCCGCCTGGTGGAGATGACGCCCCACGTCCTCGGGCTCTATCAGCGCGTCTATCAGAGGCAGTCCGAACTCATGGCAGCGCTCGGCCTCGACCAGGACGCCATCCGGAACATCGTGTTGGACGAGGGCGTCGATGCTCTCTGGAGACGCATCCGGGAGGACGACGATCTCGTCCGCGACTTCCGGCTTGAGGCTCTCCGCGAAACACTGACCCTGGCCTATGCCTCCTACATCCTCGCGCTCGCAATGGGTGCGGGGAAGACGGTGCTCATTGGGGCCATCGTCGCGACCGAGTTCGCCATGGCGATCGAGTACCCCGAAGGCCCCTTCGTCCAGAACGCGCTCGTATTCGCCCCGGGCAAGACGATCATCGAGTCGCTACGCGAACTCGTCTCGGTTCCCTACGACCGCATCTTGCCGCCGCGCCTGCACAGGCCCTTCTCCGCGAGCGTGAAGTTCACCTTCACGCGGGACGGAGAGAAGGACATCCCGGTCATCCGGGGCTCGTCCTGGAACGTCGTGGTCACGAACACGGAGAAGATCCGCATCCAGAAGGAGACGGTCCGCAAGGCGGACATGGGCGGGTGGTTCGCACCCGGTCGAGAGGACGAGGTCCGGGCCGAGGTCGCCAACCTCCGTCTCCAGGCCATCGCTTCTCTTCCGCACCTCGCGGTCTTCTCGGACGAGGCGCACCACACCTACGGGCAGTCGCTCGACGCGGACCTGAAGAAGGTCCGCAAGACCGTGGACTACCTCGCCGCCCAAACGAACGTGGTCGTCGTCGTAAACACGACGGGGACTCCTTACTTCCAGCGCCAGCCGCTACGCGACGTGGTCATCTGGTACGGCCTCTCCCAGGGAATCCGCGACGACATCCTCAAGGACCTAGCCGGGAACATCCAGGCCTACGAGTTCGAGGGGGACGCGAGGAAGTACGTCGCGCACGTGGTTGAGGACTTCTTCCGAGACTATGGGGACGTCCGCCTCCCGAACGGCGCCCCTGCGCGCATGGCCATGTACTTCCCGCAGACAGATGACTTGAAGGCGCTTCGGCCGATCGTCGAGAAGACGCTCCTACGTCTCGGTCTGGCACCGGACCTGTGCCTGACGAACACCTCGGACGAGTCCCTCACGAAACAGGCCGACATCGATGCCTTCAATCGACTCAACGATCCCGCCGCTCCCCACCGCGTGATCCTCCTCGTCAACAAGGGGACGGAGGGGTGGAACTGCCCGAGCCTCTTTGCCTGCGCGCTCGCGCGCAGGCTCAAGACCTCGAACAACTTCGTCCTCCAGGCAGCCACACGCTGCCTGCGGCAAGTCCCTGGGAACACGCGCAAGGCCCGTGTCTACCTGTCCACCGACAACTTCCGCATCCTCGACCGCCAGTTGCAGGAGACCTACGGCGAGTCGATTCGCGGCCTCAACCAGGCCGGGCGCGAGAGGGCGCGGACCCGAATCGTCCTCCGGAAGGTGGACCTCCCGCCGCTGGTCGTTACCCAGATCGTCCGGACCGTCCTTCGCTGCGAGGAAGCGGCCACA
Organism: Planctomycetota bacterium; assembly: GCA_050248855.1. GTDB lineage: Bacteria > Planctomycetota > PLA2 > PLA2 > JAEUHO01 > JACKGW01. The sequence continues at coordinate 57,999 of JBFWRP010000012.1, forward strand.
GCCCTCCGCTTGGAGCGGCCGAAGGGGGCCCCCGAGGCGCTCCGAAAGACCGTCTTCACTCCGGCCGAGGCGCGAGGAGGCGTTCTCCAGCCCCTCGCGCCGGGCGTGGAGATTGAGGCCGAACCCGAGACGACGGACGTCTACAGCGCCGCTGTGGAACTCGCCGGCCGATATCGGCTCGACATGTGGACCGTGCTGGACGAGGTTCGGCGCGTGTACGCACCGGAGGCCGTTCCCCTGGAGCACCTCGATGATCTCGCCCGGCAGGTGGAGGGGACGACCCGCCGCTATGAGGTGAGGGAGGAGAAGGTCGAGGTGGCCCTCGCGCTCATCAAGCCAGAGGGATTCGTGAAGGAGATCGACGCCTCGAAAGCCGAGGTCTACACGGCGGAGATCGTGTATCCGAAAGACCGCGAGGAACTCATCCTCGCCTGCGACCAGGTCCGCGAGAACCCTGCCGGCTACGGCTTCCACTACGACCCCTACAACTTCGATTCGCGGCCAGAGCGAGCCTTCTTCGAGGCTCTCCTCGCGCACCTCAACGTCCAGCCCGCGGAGGTCGAGGACGTGATCTACACGGGCGCCATCACGGACCCGGACAAGACCGACTTCTTCGTCGAGTACCGGGACGAGAAGGGGCGCATGAGGAGGTATACGCCCGACTTCGTGATCCGCAAGAGGAACGGGCGCGTGCTCATCGTGGAGGTGAAAGCGGACCGAGAGCGTGCGCACCCGATAGACGGCGAGACGGGCCGCAAGGCAATGGCCGTCCGCCAGTGGCGCGACCTGGATCCGAAGCGCCTCAAGTACGAGATCCTCTTCACGCCGGAAGAGACGGTGACGGCGGATCAGATGCGTGCTGTGATCGAGTTCGTCCGCGAGAGGGAAGCTTGATGGCCAAACCCAAGAGTCGCCGGCCCGCCAAGAAGGCGGCACACCAGAAGCCGGATGTCGCCTCGGCTGCCGCCCCGGCGCCCGAGCACGCCGAAGTGGCCGTGACCCCCGCCAAGGGGCGCCCCATGCTCCACTGGGTCGGGAAGCGTCCGCTGTCGTCAGTGAAGTTCTTCCCGGCGCAGCACGTCGAGACCTTCGAGCCCACGGGCGGCGCACTGCGCGCGGAGGCCTGGGCTGACTGGCCGGGAGCGTATCCGAATGGCGGCCTCCTGTTCCACGGGGACAATAAGGAGGTTCTCGGCCACCTCCTGGCCTCCGGTTTCCGCGGGAAGGTGAATCTCGTTTACATCGACCCGCCCTTCGATTCGGGGGCGGACTACGTCAGGCGAGTCTCCCTGCGGGGCCCCAGGGGCAAGGCCAAGATCGAGGGTGAGTCCTACACGCTCGGGGAGCAGATCCAATACGCTGATATCTGGGCAAACGACAACTATCTCCAGTTCATGTTCGAGCGACTCAGCCTCATCAAGGAGTGCCTCGCTGACGGCGGCTCAATCTTCCTCCATTGTGACAGTAGTCGCGGGCACCTTCTGCGATGTGTGATGGACGAGGTATTCGGGTCTAGTGGGTTTCTGAACGAGATCATTTGGAGCTATCGCCGCTGGCCCGCCGATGTCCGCGCGTTTCAGACTATGCACGACTCGATCCTGTGGTACTCGGTCGGAAGACCTGGCGGTCACATATTCCACAAGGAGTTCGAGCCTGCATCGGCGAGCTACCTGAAGCGCTTCGGAGGCAAGACTCAGAAGCTCGACGAGGAGACGGGCACTCGCAAGATCACGACAGAGGATGAAACGAAGGGGATGCCGCTTCGCGATGTGTGGGACATCTCCATCATCGCGGGATTCAAGGCCGAACGAACCGGCTACCCCACGCAGAAGCCCGAGGCCCTGCTCGAGCGCATAATCAGGTGTTGCTCGAATCCCGGCGATCTCGTCCTCGACTGCTTCATAGGATCGGGCACAACCGCGGCTGTGGCGCAGCGCCTTGGCCGCCGCTGGATCGGCGCCGACATTAACAAGGGCGCAATCCAGACGACCGCAAAGAGGCTCCAGTCGAGTATTCAGGAACAGGCGACGGAGACCGAAGCGCGGCTGGAGACGGAAGGAGATGGGGCGCCTGCGCCGGCACAGACGTCGTTCACCGTCTGGCGTGTCAACGACTATGACCTCGCCATCCAGCACAACGAGGCTGTAAACCTCGCGTGCGAGAAGTTGGGCGTTGAACGGAAACGGACGGACCCCTTCTTCGACGGCACGCTCGGGAAGTCCCTCGTCAAGATCGTCCCCTTCGGCCATGGTCTCACCCCCCTCGACCTTGAGGAGGTCAAGCGCGAGTTGGAGGCAAGGCCGGACGAGGACCGGCCCGTCACCATGGTCGCCCTCGGGATCGAGTTGGCGGCGAAGGCATGGGTGGAGGACTGGAACCGCCTCCGGAAGGGTAGGGAGGCCGTGAACCGGATCGCGGTGATCGACCTCCGGGCCGACCCCAAACACGGCGGCTTCCTGCGCCACGAACCGGCAAAGGCGAAGGTGAAGATCTCGCGCAGCAAGGACCGAGTCACAGTTGAGATCGAGGACTTCGTCTCACCCTCCATCATCGAGCGTCTCCGAGAGCAGGCGGGGATCCTGAGTCCCAAGATCGACGACTGGCGCGCGATGGTGGACTGCGTGATGGTGGACCCCGCCTACGATGGGGATGTGTTCAAGGTGTCCCTCACTGACGTTCCCGAACGCAAGAGCGATCTCGTTGCCGGGACCTATGTGGTGCACGCCCCCGCGGGCCCGACGACCGTCGCCGTGAAGATCATCGACATGTTGGGGGAGGAAGTCCTCATTACCAAGGAGCTGTGATCCTCGGCTCTGCAACATCGGGGTACGCTGGTAGCGCTCCTGTTGGCTACATCGCCAGCGAAGCAATCGCCGCCGCAGCCGCCGTACCCACGACCCAGGCGACGATGCCCCACTTGAGCCGGTGCTCCCCGACGGCGGCGAAGAGGCGCATCACGCGCTCCTCCAGAGCATCAACTCGAGCCTCGACCTCGGCGGCCTGCTGGCGCGCGTCGATGACGGACTGCGTCGCCCACTGGTCGTGGCGCCCGGCCCAGTCCTCGATCCGGCGCAGGCGGCGCGCCGGATCGTCGGACTCGGCCGGGGCGAAGCGGGGGCCACGCTCGTAGCTCATGCCCCCTTCAGCACGCCCGCCGTGTGGAGGGCGGCCTCCAGCGCGTCGAGACGGGACGGGGCATCCGTCAGACGCTCCTCGGGCTCCAGGCGCCCGCCGGAGCCCACGAAGGGGGCGTCGTCCTGGTGGGCGACAACCTCGCGGCTCTCGCGCTTGGCCTGCTCGAGGACGGCCTTCGCCTCGCGCTTGCGCTTCTCGTTGAGGACCAGGAGGAGCCCGGTGCTGATGGCCCAGGAGAGGAGCCCCCAGGGCGTGCTGTCCTTCGGTCCCTCGATGTCGAGGCCCTGGCCCTCGGCATCGCGCCAGGCCTCCTCGGCCTTGGCGAGCCGGTTGTTCGCGGCCGTCACCCGCGTGGAGAATTCGTCCGTCCACGCGCGCGCCCGCTCTGCGCGCTCCCGAGCCTGGGTCGCCTCTGCGGCTGCCTCCGTGGCACGGCGGCGGGCGCGATCGAGGTGCTCCTGCGTGGCCTCGCCCGCAGCGACCTGGCGTTCCAGGTCCTCGGCGGTGGCCACGGCGCTGGCGCGGGCGGCCTCGGCCTCCGCGGCCACGCGGGCGGCCTCCTGAGTCCGCTGTTCGGCGGTCGCCACCTCGGCGCGAGCGGCCTCGACTTGGCGGGCGACATCCGGGTCGGGGGGCGGGACGGCGGGCTTCACGCCCACGCCGAGTTCGACCCCCTGGCAGGCCGCTAGGCCCGCCAGCAGCAGGGCGGCGACGGCGGCGCCGCGGGATGTCAGGGCGTTGGCGAGAGCCTTCACCGGCCACCGCCAGCGCCGTCGGCGTGGTGGGGGGGCGGCACGGCCGGGCTATGTGCGTCACAGCCGCCGTCCGGGCAGCCGGGCGTGGGCGGGGACACGGGTTCCGCGGCCTTGCCGGTGCGCAGGCCGTAGCGGCCGAGGTTGACCTGTCCGGCACCGCCCACTCCGTCCTGGGGACCGGCGAACACGCGGGCGCCGCCGCCGACGCCGGGCTGCAGGTCGAGCGCGCTCGACGGGCCGGGGCCGGACTGGCAGGAGCAGAGGAAGAGGAGCGCGCAGAGCGCGAGAACGATGACCAGCGGGCGCATGAGAGCCTCCGTGTGGAGGGGCCGGCCCGCTGGAGGGGGACTGCCCTCAAGACTGTGTGCCCAGCATAACTGCACGCAGCCCCAGAGCGTCCCCCTCAAGGTGTAGGGTCGCGGCCCCGTGCAGCAGTGAGGGCTGCCGCCGGCGGCCAGCATCGTGAGAGCGACTCCAACCCATGAGCGAAGCCGATTCCGCGCCTGACGGCGAAGCCGACGAAGATCGCGACGAGGAAGTTCCGGTCGGCTTCTGGGAGGCCCTCCGGGATGTATTGACGGACTCGCGTGGATCGAAGTCCCTCGGGGACTTGGCGGACAGGATCGCGACGCCAATCATCAAGGGCAAGACGATCGAAGCGCGCACCCTGCGCCGACGGCTGCACCTCGCCGATCGGTACTACCAGCGAGGGCAGTGCCTTCGCTATGGCCTCTCACTCTTCGTGCTCGCCGCGGTCGTTTGGCTGTCCCTCGCAGGTCAGATCCCCAGGGATGCGCTCACTCCGCTGCTTGCCGGCATCGTTGGGTCTCTCTTCGTAACACCGAGGAAGCCGGACGGAGGCTAGCGGCGATCAGTCCCGCAGGACCTCCTCGATCGCGAACTCATAACGTCCGAAGCGCTTCGTCACGCCCTGCAGCGCGGGCGGCTCGGCTAGCCGCACGAGGCGCAGGCCCCGGTAGGTCGCGGCGACCATGGCGGCCGGGGCAGGGGGCACGGCGAAGGTGACCGTACGCGCGTCCGTGTCCACGCTTGCGATCGCGGCCGCGACGCCATTCACGAACCCGACGACCGAGCCCTGCTTCAGGTACCAGCGGAAGTCCGGGCTCGCCTCGTAGGTGGGCAGGCTGAAGGTCACGCGGACCCCGTCACCCACGGCGGGGTCCAACGCCACGAGTTCCCGTATGGGATCGCGCGGGTCCTCGATGAGGAAGGCGTCGCGGGTGATCCCGTGCGCCTGCATGAACGCCTCCCACGCCACACGCTGCGGCTCCGTGAGGCCCGCCGGCCAGCGGTAGCGTCGCCGCGTGCAGGCGAACAACTCGACGCGAGCGGCCTGGCCGGGAGCGTGGTCCTCGAGCACCTCGACGAAGGGCTCGTCGGTGAACTCGTAGTCGGCCCACGGCTCGCGGCCGTCGGTCGCCCCGTCGTTGAACACGGCGTACGCCACGGGCTCACGCCGCCACGAGCGTGATCGTGCAGGAGGCCTTGAGTGCGTCGCCGGCGGTCTTGTTGATCGCCGGGAAGGTCTTCCGATTGAACATGTTCCCGGCGGCGGGGTCATCGAACAGCCCCACCTCCGTGATCGCCCCCGTGCCCACGCCCGCGGGGAAGGTGTGGTCGACTGCGCAGACACCCGTGCCGCCTGCCGTGTACGCCACGGCGTCGCGCGCGGCCTCGGTGCCGAGGGCAATGTCCACGGGCGTCTCCGGCACGGCACCCGTACCGATGGCCACGTAGCCGAACAGAGGCGCCGTCGTGGCGGGGTTGAACAGGCGGTCCTTCGCCTGGTCGAGCCCGGTGTTTACGATCAGGTTCTTGAACCGCCGCCGGTCCTTCACGGCGCCGTTGGGGCCGAGGAGCACGAGTTCCCATACGGCCTGAAGGGCAAGAGGACGCTCGGAGCGGCGGGGCGTAGTCCAGCGGGAGGGAGAGGGCATCGAAGCCTCCTCTCGCTCGGCCGGCTGGAGACGCGGACGCGCGATGACAGGGTGAGTGTACGAGACGGATCGGTCAGGGGTTGAGCACGAGCGCCCAGGCCTCCTCGATGCCCATGGCTTCGTCCACTTGCTTCGTGACGTCGAGGGCCCACACCTCGCCGAGGCCGAGCGCGTCGAACTCCACGACACCGGGGTTCAGTTCGAGATCCCACGACTCGCCCAGCGCGATCGCGTCGTCCAGGCCCTTCGTCGTCTCGAACGCCCAGTCATCGATCGCGGCCAGGCGCTCCAGAGGCTGCGCGTGGCTGGTACGCCAAGCCTCGGAGGCTTCGAGCGTCTCCTTCGTGAGCAGCGCATAGCCGCCCTCCACCACGGCCACCTCGACGCCGATGCCCATGAGGTTCAGGCCCGTCGTGGGCGGCGCCGTGCCCGCGCCCGGCGCGTAGGCGACGCTGATAGCGAGGTCCGTGGGCTTCCGCTGCCCGGGCGCCACGGAGCCGGCCGGGTACAGGAACAGCGACATCCCCTGCCCCGTGCCATCGGCCTCCACGAACCCGAGCGCACCGGGCGTAGGCAGGCCCCAGGGGGAAGCCTTCCAGGCGACGTCGATCGCCACGGCGTACGTGGTGCCGGGCGGCACGGGCGGGCCCATGCTCGGCTCCTCGGCGAACGAGGCCCACGCGCCGACCTGGCCACGGGCGTGGGGCGGGATCGGGAGGATGCCGCCCGCGCCGGAGATCATCCCGAGTCCGCTCGCGTTGAGCAGCACGCCCTCGTTCCCGAAGCCGAAGGGATTCATGGTCGGGGTGGGGCCGACGTGCCCGGGGTGGCGCGTGTCCGGCGTCATGGCCACGGGATCGATCTGCTTGTGGACCACCGAGGCGCTGGCCAGGAACTCGGTGGTCCCGCCGGGGCCGGAGGTGTCCCAGGCGTAGGTGCCGCCGTTGGTGCCCGTCCCCGGCGCCACCGCCACGACGGCCATCAGCAGCATCTCGGGCGCCTTCACGCGCCAGAGCATCCCGGCGTCGGCGCCGAGGTCGTTCATGGGACCCCGGAACACGAGGCCGCCGGGATCGCCGAAGGAGCCGGGGACGGGACGCAGCCACGGGTTGGCGACGCCCGCGACGCGGAAGTGCGAGGCCATGTCGGCGGGCGCGCCGTCGGCGTAGCCCGCGCCCACGTCGCCCGGCGCGAGGATCGCCTGCGTCATCTGATCCTGTACGCGACCGAGCGCGCGGCCGAGCTCGCGGGCCATCTCCAGCAACTGGTGCTGCGTGGAGCCGTGGCCCAGCATCGACAGCGGCGCGCGCTGGTTCGGGAGGCTCCGCGCGCTCTCGAACGCGGTCCACGGGCCCGTCGGCGTGCCATCGGTACCCAAGGCCGAGTACTCGACGCCCGGCGGGCCGTCGTAGCCCATGGCGCCGTCCTCGCGCTTTCGGAACGCGAAGCCCCCGCGGCGGAAGATCTCTCGCGGCGGGCGGCCGTCGAGCGCCGCGTCCGTCGCGATCTGCCCGCCGTAGCGCCCGCGGTCGCCGTTGTTCGCCGGCGCCGGACCCTGGAACGGGATGTCGGGGTTCGCGTGGGAGCGCAGCACCGGCCCGTCGATCGCCTGCCGCGCCGCGAGCCCATCGCGCCCGGGCACGGCGATGTTGGCGCCCGGGTTGTCCGCGTGCGGCCCGATCGTCAGTTCCTCGTCGAGCCAGGTGCGAAGCGCCTGGTGCGTGATGTTACGGATCTTGTCGGCGTCGTCCTGCTCGACGGACACCACGCGCCGGACCTGGTCGTTGATGATCGTGACGTCGCAGGCATCGACGGGCCCTTGCTGCATGCCGCCGATCCGGTCCTCGGGCTTGGTGAGCAGGCAGTTCCGGAAGTCCTCGACGTCCTTGATCATGCGCGCGGCCTTCTTGAGCACGCGCGCCTCGTGGAAGGCCTTCGAGATGTCGATCCCCTCGAAGGCCATCCAGCCGCTGGCCGTCCCCGCCTCGAGCACGGTCCGGTTGCCGTCGATCTCCCACGTGACCTTGAACACCTGGAGGTCCGGCGAGGCCTCGAACTGCGTGGCGCGAAGGGCCGAGGAGAGCGTGATCCGCTTGCTCATCCCGGCCCAGCGCGAAGTCGAGGCGCCCTCCTTTGCGCCGGGGGGTGCGGCCCTCCTCCACCGCGCCTCATGGACCGGGCCAGCACATCGGGCCGGGGCTGGGACCGACGTCGCCGCGATCAGGGGGATCCCGGGCACGGGCCGGGCTGCGTGGGCACACGGCGAGTACATCCACTCGGACGACGAGCGTTTGCGGAAGGCAGCGCGGCGGCCGAACAAGCATGTTAGGCTGACGCTAGGCTGGGTGCTCCGGCGGGCCAGCGGAGAGCCCCTTGATCTCTGCCGCGGGATGCGGCTACCGTTTCCGGTTGGAGGGCGATGCGCCCGATGCCGATGACAGAAGGACACACTGCGAGCGCAGTTCCTGAGTTCCGGGTTTGCACCGGCGCTCGCTACCCTCTTGACCCTCGTGCTGCTGGTTGGACGCTCTCGATCTCAGAAGAGATGCCGCTTCCCGGCGCCGTCGCGATGCAGGCTCGCGATGCTCGTGCGCAGACTGCGACGCTTGCCCCTGATGAATCTTCATGGGCGGAGCGGCGGCCCCACTCGCACGGCGCGTTCGTCACCGGCGCCGACTCCCGCGGTCACTTGACGGGGCGCTTGAACACAGCACCGCCTCGCTGGTCGAGCGCGGACAGTTCCCAGCCCTCCTTGCCCAGAGTGTTGAACTCCACCTCGATGCTCCCGGCGTTCGGCACATACCGGTACTCCCACCGGGGCGCGTCGTCGGGCCCTGCGCAGGCAACGAGAGGCAGCGTGAGGACAGACAGCAGAAGCAGCGTGACTCGCATAACTCCTCCGGCTTTCTGGATTCAGGGCGGTCGCCTCGACGCGTGCGTGTCGCCTCGTGCGGGCCCGGTCGATGTCGCGTCGATGGTACGCCGGACTCGGCACCGCCAAGTCCGCCATATCACCACCCAGACTCCGTGGGCCTGTGCATTCTTCCCTGGCGCTCTCGCGCCAGCGTCCCCGCGCCAGGCCCCCGAGCGAAGACACGACCCCGGAGCGTGATCCATGCCGCGTGCGCGGACGTCCACTACCGTCGCCCTCCTCGGGTGCCTGCTGGTGGGCTCGCTCGTCGTCGGATGGTGGTGGTACGTCACGCCGTCGGGGGAGGACGTGCCCCTTGTGACGGAACGGCACGATGACCAACAGCGCGCGCGGGATCCCGTTCTGGTCGGTTCGTCCCGAGTCGAACGCGACAAACCAACGGGGTTGCCCAACAGGGGCGTCGAGTCCTGGCCGGCTGAGGGGATGCCTGTCCACGTTGTGGACGACAAGAGCGACGTCCCCGTCGCCCACGCGGCGGTGCATGTGTGGACCTACGCGGATCAGCTCGCGGCATCCGACGAGGTGTCGACGCTCGATCTGTCCACCCGAATACGACGGCACGGTCACATCTACGTCGCCAACGCCAACGGGGAGCTAGTGATCCCGGAGCCGGTTGTCGCGTCCTGGATATGGGCGAAGAGTGGTGAGGCTGAGGCCGTCCTGCACGTCCCCGCACAGAGCGCGCGCCCAGCGGTCCTCCGACTACGGGTCCTCCGCGGTGGGGTCATCCGTGTCCGGGACTCAACCGGCGCCGGGGTGGCAGGTGTCCCTGTGCTCCTCGGCCTGCCATCGGCGGCGGGCCTAATGGTGGTCTGGGAGGGCGAGACAAGTGCGCCAGCCGGAGCTGCCGTGGTTCGGGATCTGGAATCTGCGATCCGCGCACACACGGGACGGGGCATCAAAGACACGGTGGGGCCGCTTCTGGTGGGAACGAGGATCCCCTTCGAGCCGCCCGTACTCGTGACCCTCTCCTCCGTCGAGATTCCCGCGGAAGGCGTCGATCTCCTGCTGCCCGCACACCGAGGCCTCGTGATCCGGATCCTGCGGCCCGACGGTTCCCTCTACGCGGCCCCAGCGCTTGTGACGGTCCAGTCGAGCATGATCGGATCGGACTCGGGGAACGGTCCGCCGCGCCGCCACCAACAGATCGAGATGTCCACGGAGACCGGCGAGGTTCTCCTGCCGAGGGTCGGCGTCGCGGTGCCCCTCTCGGTCGGCGTCAAGGACGCCTCCGGGTGCTTCCAGCCGGTGACCCTCACCATGACAATCCCCGAGGAGGGGGCGCTTCCCTTCGCTGTCGATCTCCCTCTGGGGGAGTTGCGCCCCTGCCTGCTCGTCCGGCTCGTGCGCGAGGACGGCGCGGCAATCGCAAACGGCCAAGTTGCGGTGTTTGCACAGCGAGGAGACCTGATCGAACACCTGCCCGTCAATGGGCTCCTTGCGACGGACTCGGCCGGGCTCATGCGGATCGCCCTGAGGCAGTCGCTGCCGCCCCACGTTGGGGGCGCTCTCCACCTGTCTGCCAAGACGCTCGATGGCGACCGGTCCGTGACCGGACTCGCAACGTTGCCGATCCACGGCCCTCTGGGACCCGCGCCGACCGACCTTGGAACTGTCACGCTGCGTCCGATGCCGCACGCCCTGGAGGGCACGATCGCGGACGACGAGGGAGCCCCGGTCCCGAACGCGAAGGTCCGCTTAGTCACTCCCGTGGAGGGCTTCAGCGGAATCGCCTTCGAGACTTGGACCTCGGCCGACGGCTCCTTTGTGCTGCTCGCTCCCGAAGGGACCGCGAGAATCGATGTCGCAGTCGAGCACCCAGACTTCCAACGGACGCAGGAAAACCATGCGTTCGGCTCCACGGGCGTGTCGTTTGTCCTCTTCCGGACTCCGGTCCTCCGGGGCTCGGTGCTAGTCGATCCAGACATCGACTGGAGGAGGCTCAAGTTCCACCTCGCTTCTGGAGGCGACGGGGCGATGCGGCCGCTCCCCGTGACGTGGGAATCTCCCCGCCACTTCCTGTTACGCTTGGACACGACGGACCCGATCGACTTGGCGGTCGCGATGCAGGGGTCCTCCCACGCGCTGACGACGATCCGCGGTTTGTACCCGGGCGGGAAAGGTGAAGGCGAGGACGAAGGCGCGCGCATCGACCTCAGAGGCGTCATCCGGCGGAACATCGTGCGGATCGTAGACGACCACGAGGTGCCCATCGAGGGGGCGAGGGTCTCATTCCGCGAGGAGGGTGAGGACGCAGTGCGAGGGACGTCCACAACCGATGGGACCGGCACGGTGGTCTACTACTGTCGCGCGACCGACCAGATCGTCGTGGAGGCATCCGCCGCCGGCTACGCCCCCGTGACCCAGCGGCTCTCGCCTATGGCCACGGACACGGAGACCATCAGGTTCGTCTCGCGCCTCTACGACCTCACCTTTACGTCTCCCCTCGCGTTCTCCCACGACCTGACCGAGGTCATGCTCCTCCCGACGGTTCAGTCCGCCTCGTCGGGCAAGGTGCAGAGCCCGCACGAGAGGCAGAGCGGGGCTCTTCTGTTCTCGCGATTCCGAGCAATCCCGGGCCGGACCTGGTCGATCTCGTTCCAGGTTGCGTCGCCCGGCGAGTACCAGATCACGTTCGACCTTGCCCAATACGTCCTACCGGAATCCGGAGCCCTGCGCGAGCTGCGTCGGGTACGCCTCGGCGGCGTCGCCCCGAGCCGGATCACGGTGGACGACCGAATCGGAGTCCAGGTCTTCCCGTTCGAGATCCCTGTGGGAGAGATCGAACGTGCGAGCGCCCGGATTCGGTAGGAGAAGCCCCCATGAAACTGCAGTTGATAGCTCTCGCTGTGATCGCCCTGGCGGCGCCGTTGGTGACGGCAGCGGCGGTCGAGTCCCGATCGGGCGCCGTGCAGCCCGAGAACCCCCTGTTCGCACGGTCCCTCCACATCGCGAAGTGCCAGGTGGAAAACGTCTCGTGCCCTGTCATCGTGCCCGTGGGTGTTGCGCGGGGCGTAGGACGGCCGCAGGTCGTCTTCCTCGGGGACCCGCTGCCGACGACGACCCAGGTCACGTGCGAGCAGTACCTCACTTGCGGCGCCACATGCGTCGGAGGGAAGGCGACGATCTGCGGATCGACCTGCACCCACTACCCGACGTGCCACGGCACGGAGACGGAGTGCTCCAACACCTGCGGTCAGTACCCCACCTGCAACGGGGCTGAGACCATGTGCGTCAGCACCTGCGGTCAGTACCCTACCTGCAACGGGCAGGCGACGAACTGCGGATCGACCTGCCCGAACTTCCCCACGTGTAGCGGGGAGTCGACATGCACGAGCACCTGTTCGGGCTACCCGACTTGCAGCGGCGAGAACCCGACCGCTTGCGGGCAGGCCACGTGCAGCCAGTATCCGACCTGTGGTGGCGGGACGCCGGGATGCACGCCCACCGCTGGCAATTACCCGACCTGCAACGGGACGACCGCGACATCCTGCACGAACACGTGCAACGCCCAGGCCCAGAGTTACCCGACGTGCGATCCCTCGTGCCTCCTGTACCCGACATGCTCGGGCAGCACGTCGTGTACCTCGACGAGCGTATGCACGAATCCTCAGCGTTCGTGGCCTACGTGCGACCCTATGATCGTGACTTGCCAGTCGGGCGGAAGCTGCCCGCCGACGAAGGGCAACTGGCCGACGTGCTCGGGCAGCCTCACGCGATGCGCGGAGACCTGCACGGGGGAGGGCTGCCCTCCGCACATGTTCGCCATGCTCCCGCTGCCGCCGGGCGGCGCGCTGGCGGCACTTGGAGTCCTCCTCGCAGGAGCGATCTTCAGGAGGCGCAAGCCGCTGCCCGGATAGGCACCCCCGGCTCTCTGCACAGACCGCGGGACGTGGCGGCGACGGGAGGACGCCATGGGCTCAACGCGAACCGAGTCGCTCGACCGTCGTCACTTCGTCTCGGCCATCTGGCTCTTGGCGCTCGCCACAGGTGCCACGGGGTGGTTCCCGCCCCAGATCGAGGGCATCGTCTCCGTTCTCCTGGTCCCGTTCTTGACGGCTCAGATCCTTCGGCCAGGGCCGTCGCTCGACGCACTGCGCCCGGGCGTGGGGGCAGAACTTGTCCGGGTCGGGTTGCTTCTGGCCTTCACTTCCGCCTGGCTCATGCTCCCCGCGTGGCGGCTCGTCCTGATAGGGGCGCTACTCGCGGTGAGCCTCCGCTCAGGCGGGGGCCGGCTCGCGACGGTCCGGTGCGCGGCGATCGTGGTCGCCCTCTACGCTGTGTGGTGGTTCGGCTACACGACGAGCACTCAATTCTACTCGGCGGTCCAAACCACCGCGCGAGCGTACACGCGAGCGATCAGCCGGCCGTTCGGCGTGCCGCTCGACCTCGGCGCCACCGCGGCGGCCGTCCATGTATTCGTCCTCGGCCTCATCTCGATCGCCGCCGTCCAAGCGCTGCGGGAGAGGCGGGCGCTCGGACGAACCGCTGCGGTCGTCATCGCTTTCGTCCTCCTCCACGCAATCCACGTCCTGCTCGTAGCACCGGGGATTGCGACTTTTCTTCAGCCGAGCCTGGGCCAACTCACGCTCCCCCTGGCGCTCTCCTGGGTCCTGATGGCCCTCCTGACGGCGGCGGCTTGGCCGGCACTGCGGGCGGTCCATTTCGCCGTCCCGCTTCCCGCCCACTTCTCTATCGCGCGACTCGGGGCATGCATCGGCGTCATGATTCTCGCTGGCGTGCTGGCGTGGCCGAAGTCGAAGCAGGCGCCTCTCCTCGAGGGCAACGTGCTCATTTACGACAAGGGGTACCTCGCTTGGTCCAGCCCGGACTTCGAGTCGTTCGGCCTCCACTCCGGCGGTATGTTCGGTCTCCTCCCCATGTATCTGGAGGCTCGGGGCCTGCAAGTGCGGCGAGTTGCGGCGCTCGACGCGGAGTCCCTGCGATGGGCCGACGCGATAGTGTTCATCAATCTCCTCGATGCCCTGTCCGCCGACGAGCACGACGCGGTCTGGGCAGCCGTGGACAACGGAAGCGGGATGCTGCTCCTGGGCGACCACACGGGGGTCGCCGGGATCCGGGAACCGTTCAACGATCTACTTTCCCCCGTCGGGATCGAGTTCGGATTTGATAGCGTGAAACCCTTCCTCAGCACATGGCGGGCGGGACTGCGCTCGTTCCCTGGCATTGTCACCACTGGCGCGACAGACCGGTTCGAGGTGGGCGTGGGTGCATCCTTGTCGATGTCCCAGCCCGCGGACGTAGTGGTATCTGCGGTATCTGGCTTCGCGGATGCAGGAAACATGGAGAACGCAGACAACGCATACCTTGGCAACATGTCCTACGATGCGGGGGAACCCCTCGGCGACATCCCGGTCGTCGTGGCCTGCACACACGGCCGCGGGCGCCTCCTCGTGTTCGGAGACACCTCGCCGTTCCAGAACGGGTCGCTCGGCAAGGCCGACCGCTTCGTCACGGACTGCCTGCGCTGGCTCCTGAATCTCGGGGGTTCCCAAAGCCCGGCGGCCGCGTACCGAGTGGCCCTCGCGACCGTGGCGATTGGCCTTGCGCTCTGGTTCCTGCTGAGGAGCAGGATCCTCTCCCTCCTGCTGCTCGCCGCGCTCCCGGTGGCGTCGGCGACCGCCCAGCGCGCAGCCGCGGTGGATGATCCCCCGCTCGCCCTACCGCAGCCCTGGGTCCCGACAGCGGTCGATCTGGGCCACGGATCTGAGGTGGACGAGATGTGGTGGCAGCCAAACTCCCAGGGCGGCCTCCTCGTGAATCTCCACCGCAACCGCCTGTGGCATTTCGAAACCCGTGACATTGAGTCGGCGCTCCCCCTCGCGAGATGCGCGATCTTGCCAGCGGCCACACTGCCCTACTCAAGCGCCGAGGTCCGAGCACTGGACTCGTTCCTCCGAGCGCGAGGGCTCGTGATCGCATCCACGGGCCACGACGGACATGAGGGCAGCGAGAGGCTTCTGCAGAAGTTCGGGGTGACGATCGGTCGGTCCCCTTTCGGTCCAGTCGAGGTCGCGGCCCTCGGGGAGACGGTGAGATTCTGGTGCGCGTACCCGATCGAGGGGTACCCCGAAGGTATGGAGGTTCTCGTGGAGGCGTACGGACGGCCCGTCGTAGGACTCTTGCCCGTCGGGCCGGGAGCACTCCTTGTCATCTCGGACTCCCGGTTTCTGTCGAACGGCAATCTCGAAGGGCGCGATTTCTATGTGCGCGAGAATGTCCACTTCCTCCGAGCGCTCTTCGAGCACCTGAGGGCGAGTGGAAGGCTGTGAGCACGATCTGGCTCGGTGTCGTGTGCCTGGCTGGATGGTGGATCTCCGTTTCCCGGGACTTCCCGTCCACGGAGAGATGGCCCTGGGAGTGGGCGCTCGCCGGCTTACTCCTCTGCCAACTGGCACGCGGCCACGTCGCTCGGACGCAAATCCACGTACGTACCACGATCGGGCTCGCCGGCCTTCTCGGGGTGGTCGCGGTCTTCATCCCTGTCGCAGAGTTCCGGGCGGTCGTACTCGTCTTGGCCGGCGCCTACGTCGCTTCCGCGGTGCTCTCCCGGCATCGTCGAATGGAGTGGGTCTCGGCGGGGGCCCTCACAGCCGCCGCAATCCTAGTGTTCCAGGGCCTCGGCGTGGTCGTGTACTCCGTGCTTGCGCATCGCCTTCACGCGCTGGGCGCAGCGGGGGTGAGTGTCGTGGCGTTCGTGCTGCGCCTCCTCGGGGTGAGCGCGGCCGAGCGAGCCGGTCAGCTCCTCCTTGCGGAGCCCGACGGAGCCGTATCCCTCGAGCTGGGTTGGGAGCACGCCGGCTTGCTCATGCTCCTCCTCGTCGCGATGGCCGCAATTCCCGTGGCCTGCTTGCACGCGCGCCGTCCGCTCTCGCTTCTCGGGAGGATACTGCTGATCCTTGGGGCCTACTCGCTTGCGAGGCTCGTGGTTCTAACGGCGGTCTACTCCGTGATGCCGTTCGGCCGGATCTTCTGGAGCCCTACGGCACAGATCGTCTCGTTCCTCCCGCTCGGGATCATCCTCGGTCGCCTCTTTCGCCCTGATCTGCCGGCGCGGAGCTTGGCGCTTGCACGCGTGGACTTCCCTGGGTGGATGAGGATCGGCGGCGCGGCAGCTGCCTCGCTCGCCGCGGTCGCGCTCATCGTGTTCGCCGTGACGTTCGCCGATCCTGGAGTCAAGAAGCAGGGTCGCGTCGTCGTGGACGAGGGTCACAGCGACTGGGAGTGGTCCGACGAGCCCCTGGGCATCGAGAAGTACGGGCTGCGCTCGACATACAGCTTCACGAGCATGTTTGACCACCTAGCCAAGATTTGGCGGGTGGACCGCACGAGGGAGCAACTCACGCCTGCGTCCCTCTCCAACGTTGACGTGCTCGTATTGAAGATGCCGACGAGTCCGTACTCCGACACGGAAGTTGAGGCGGTTGTCGCATTCGTCGAGGCCGGGGGCGGTTTGTGGCTGATCGGCGATCACACAGACGTTTTCGGTTCGAGCACGTATTTGAACGCGGTCAGCGAACGGTTCGGCATTCAGTTCTGTTTCGACTACGTCTTCGACCTGGGGACGGGCGGGTTGGATGTCTACCGGCGGCCCCCCGTAGCGCCACATCCCGTCGTGCGCCACGTTCCGCCGTTCATGTTCGCGACGGGATGCAGCCTGTCCACGAGCCTCGCCTGCGACTCCGTCATGACGGGAGTGAGACTGGGGTCTCTGAGGGGGGACTACTCCCAGAAGAACTTCTTCCCCGTCCCGGGACCGCGCGAGAGCCTCCGATTCGGCTCGTTCTGCCAGATGGCGTCACGGCTCCACGGCCGCGGGCGCGTGCTGGCGTTCAGCGACAGCACGTCGTTCAGTAGCTTCTTCTTCTTCATGCCGGGCAAGGTGGAGTTGGCCCTTGGGAGTGTAGACTGGCTGAATCGGACGAACGCATGGTCCTGGGCCAATCAGGTAGCCAGTTGGCTCGGCCTACTGGCGGCTGGCGTGGCGATTCTGGTCCTCCGCCGGCTTCCCGTGTCGTTCGCTCTCGCTGCGGTCGTGGGCGGTGCCATCACGGGAGGCACGGCGGCCTTGCATGTGTCGGATGCGCTGGGCGCCGCAGCATACCCCACGGTCGAAGTCGAGGGTGAGCGTCGTTGGGTCGGGTTCGACTTGGCGCACTCTGGCATCTTCCTGCCGATCGAGCGCCTGCAGTCTCCCGTCGATATCGACTACAGCACCTTCTTCGTGTGGACGCAGCGCCTCGGATACACCCCAGTGGCCTGCGACGGCTTGGACGCGTGCCTCGACAGGACGGGGATGATCGTCTTGGCAGAACCGGGCCATGCCCCATCCGACGTGCAGCTCCGAGCCCTGCGTGACTACGTGGAACGTGGAGGAGGTCTGCTCGTCCTGTTCCGAGAGGGCGCAGGGAGCGCCGCGGGACGCAGGATCCTCGACGTGATGGGCGGCATCGAAATCGGGTCCGGCGCCGTCGAGGAGACGCGGCTTGCTCATCCGCACAGCGGCGTGTCGATCCAGGAGTGGGTTGAAGTTCTGGGCGGCACGCCACTCGTGCATACGCAGGGCGGCAGCATCGTCGCCGCGATGGAGTCCGTCGGCGATGGCAGGGTCGTCGCTTGCGGTATCAGCGGCGTACTGCACGCTTCTCACATGGGAACGACTGGCTCCGTCCCCACGCCGGAGCAGTTGGCGACCTACACTCTCGCATACTTGTTGCTTCGCAAAGCCATGGGAGACGAACAACCTGCGTCGGACGCGAGGTAGTCAACCGCGAGGGGCAGCGTGCGTAATTTGGGGTCGTACGGACCCCTTCGGCCTCCAGGGACAAGGGCCAGCCTGCGCCACGCTTGTTCTCAGGCAGCATGGGCGGACTCCATCAGCACGGGGTCGAGCAGCGCGGCCAGCACCGCGTCGGCGAGCGCAGCGGCACGCTCGGCCTCGCCGGGGCGCGATGCCGTGAGGTCGGCGACGGCCCACGCCGCCGCGACCGCGTCGAGGTCGGCAGGCTTCACGCGGGCGGCCGGGTGGCGCGCCGCGATGACGTCGAGCGCGAGGCCGGCCGGTTCGAAGGCCTCGACCACGCGCTCGCGCAGCTTCGCGTAGAAGCCCCTCGCCCACTGGTCGAGCGCGGCGGGGTTCGCGCCGTTCTTCTTCATCGCGGCGGCGAGCTCGTGCGCCTCCTTCTTCGCGAGCAGCGTCGCCGTGTGGAGGAGCATCGGCCGGAGAGCCTCGGCCTCGGCCCGCACGCCCCGCCAGGCGGCCTCCGGATCCTCCTCCCCGTCGTCCCCGGGCTTGGGGCGTTGGGGCGGCGGGGGCGGCGGCGTCTCCTTCGGCTTCGCGCCAGCGTCCTCGAGTTTCGTCATCTGCGCCTGGACGCGGTACTCGTCGGCGGCCGGATCCTCGATCGGGTTCATGTCCTCGAGGTCGCGGATGTCGTTCTGCGAGAGCCAGCCGTCCCGGTAGCCCGCGGCGTAGTAGGCGATGCGTGTGGCCACGTCGCCGCGCAGCAGTCCCTGCAGCACGAAGCGCACGAACAGGCCGCCCGCGACCTCGTCCTCCGTCAGGAGCTTGGCCGCGATCTCCTCCTCCCAGGTCTGGACCTGGGGCGTGAGGAAGTCCACCACGTAGTCGGTGTTGAGCGCATCGAGCGAAGACCAGCCCTGAGCCCGCTTGAAGTACTGGATCTTCGCCAACTGCATCCGGAACCAGCGGGCTACCTCCTCGACGCCGAATTCGCGCTGCTCAAGGAACTGCGCCTCCTCGGGCGGGATCCCGAGGTCCTTGACGTCCACCTCGACGTCCACGATGGGCATGCGCCGCGAGCCGACGGGGTTCTTCTCGCGGTCGCCCTCGATGCGCTTGCGGAGGGCCTCGCGCGCGTCGGCGTTGAGCGTCTGCTTCGTGAAGGCCACGAGGCGCTTGGCCAGGCCCTCGCCGAAGAACGCCGCCGCGTGGCGCTGCGCGGCGAGCCCCAAACCCAGCGTCTCGGAGGCGAAGCGAACGACCGAGTAGCCCTCGACCCCCGACCCCATGCCGCGAAGGTGGAACACGTCGCGCGGTGCGAACGGTGCCTCGCGCCCACCCTCGCCGCGCACGTGGTAGACGAGCGTGCGGCCGTCGCCCTTGAGCTCGGGCCGCACCCGTCCCGGGTGGACGGGCCAGAGTTCGACGGGCGCGCCCGTGCCGTCGCGGAGGATCTCGGCGTAGGCGTTGCCCCAGCCCATGCGTCGGTGCTGCATCACCTGCGCGAACACACCCCACGACATGATCGGGTTGGGCCGCTTGAGCAGGCGCGCGAGTGGATGGTCGTGGACCAGGTCGCTACCGCGCTTCTCCCCGCGCGAGCGCCGAAGCTGGCGCGGGAGCTTGGCCACGTCCTCGGCGCCGTTCCGCAGGCACGCGTAGTAGGCCGAGAGCCCGAGCGCGGACTCGGCCGTCACGTGCTCACCGCTCGCGGTCTTGCGCCCGAGCACGAACTCGGTGAGCCAGAGCGCGGGGTTGCGGAGGTCCGTCACACCGCCGTGCGACACGCTGGCCATGGCCCGCCCGCCCAGGAGATCGAGGAAGAGGCTCATCGGAGCCCCCGAAGGCGCCGGCCGACGTAGAGGTCGAGCCACAGGCAGGCGCCGAGCACCAGCCACCCGGCCGGCCGGTAGACCTGGCCGGCGCCGTAGGCGAGGAGCCCCCACGAGGCGAGCAGCATCACGAGGGCGAGGGCGCGGGTCACGCCAGCACCCCGTCGCCCGAGAGCAGGGCGTCCTCGATGCTGGGCCCTGAGGGCGGGATCGCGAGCGCCACGCCCAGCGCCATGATCAGCGCCGTCATGCCATCGATCTTCTCGCGGCTCTTCTTCTTGCTCGGCTTCCAGTTGTCTGCGGCGTCCTTCTCCCACATCAGGTTGCTCGCCATCCACGACAGCACCGGGTGCCCGCCGTGCTGCAGGGCGCTGGAGCGAACGAGCACGTCCAGGTGCTTGGACGGGGCGTTCATCGACACGAAGCCCTGCCCGAACAGCACGACCTCGATCCCGGCGTCCTGGAGGTGCGTCACGACCTGGGCGGCGCCGTAGCGGTCAAAGCCCAGGCAGTTGATCCGGTAGCGCTTGGAGAGCTCGATCACCGTCCGCTCGACGTGGTCGAAGTCGGTGGCACTCCCCTCGGTCAGGTTCAGGAACCCGTCACGCGCCCACGCCGTGTAGGGAACGCGGTGCCGCTTCTCGCGAACCACGGCGCCCTCCTTGGGGCACCAGAAGAAGGGCAGCACGGCGTTGCCGTGGTCGGGGAACACGAGCACGAGGCCCGTCAGGTCCTCCGTGCTGGCCAGGTCCAGGCCTGCGTAACACTCGCGGCCTTCGAGCGCCGTCGCGAGCTCGTGGAAGCTCCGCCCGCCACGGCAGGCCTCCCACTGGCGCATGTCGAAGGCAGCGATGTCGGCGTTCGTCTTGATGTTGAGGTGGAGGCGCAGGAACGTGTTCAGGTACGCGGGCGACTCCTTGGCGCGGGAGCACTCGCGCTCCAGGTAGTCCTCCTTCACCGACACCCCGAGGTTGGGGTTGGCCTTCAGCCACGTGCGCGGGTCGTCCCAGGGGTCCTCGATCGATGCCTCGTAGATCACGGGCAGGAACGACGCGTCGGCGAGCGCCCCGTCGCGGACCTTCTTCGCGTACTCGTGCTTCTCGTTGCAGATCGAGATGCGCTCGTAGTCCGACGTCGTGATGTGGACGGTCAACGGCTGGCGGCGGGAGCCGGTGCCGGTCTGGAGCACGTCCACGAGGTCGCGCGTCGGGTGCGCGTGCAGCTCGTCGATCACGGCCCCGTGTACCGAGAGGCCGTGCTTGGTCTGGGCATCGGCCGTCAACGCCCGGAAGATCGATCCCGTCTCGCCCACTTCGATCGACTTGAACGCGCGGTAGACGCGCGTGCGGGTGGCGAGCTCCGGGCGCTTTGCCACCATCTGCATGGCGTGCCGGAAGATCAGGGCGGCCTGGGACTGCTCGGCCGCGGCGCTGTAGACCTGACCGCCCGGCTCGCCATCGCAGAGCAGCAGGTACAGCGCAAGCCCTGCGGCGAGGCTCGTCTTCCCGTTCTTGCGGGCGACGAACACCAGCGCCTCGCGGTAGCGCCGAAGGCCCGTGCGCCCGTCCACCCAGCCGAACAGGTTCCCGACGATGGCCGCCTGCCAGGGCTCGAGGTCGAACGGCTCGCCGGCGCGCTCGCCCTCCACGAACACGAGCATGTCGTGGAAGAACGCGATCGCGCGGCGCGCCAGCCCCACATCGAAGCGGTGGCTCGGGATCGCCGTCGTCCACGGGTCATACCCGGGGATCCCCGTGCGGCAGACCGCCTCGAGGCCGGCGTCGCCCCAGCGGGCGATCGGCAGGTTGGGGTCGCCGGCACTCATCCGCCGAGCCTCGCGGGCTGGAAGTAATGGTCGAAGGCGGGCGCGGCCGCGGCGGGCGGCTCCGCGGTCATGCGCGCGCGTGCCGAGGGCGTCATCCCGTACTCCCGCTCGACGCGAAGGAGCAGCTCGTGGATCTGGATCATGTTGCGGACCTGCGGGTAGGACCGCACGCCCACGACCTCGCCGCGCGCGTTTTTGACCGGGTGGGCGTGGCCCGACTTGCGCACGAAGTCGAGCATGTCGTCCCACACCGCCGAGAACTCGCAGTACCGGGCGAAGGCGACCCCGTCGAAGTTGGCGAGCATCCCGGCCGCCTCAAGCTGCGGGACGACCTGGTCCCACACGAGGGCAGCCCGATCGGTCATCCCGCCGGGGCGAGGAGGCGCGCTCCGCGCGGGCCGAGGCTCGGCGGGACGCGTCTTCGCGCGCCAGCTCCCGCGGAGCGCGAGCTTCCTCGTCGGCATCGGGGAGGGCCCGGGCTTGCTCACGGCTTCTTCTTCCCGCGCGCCTTGTGCCCGGGGGGCGTTGCGCCGACGCGCTCGGCCTTCCGGCCCGTTGCGGTTTCCCACCGCTCAACGATCACGTCGCAGTACGCGGGGTCGAGTTCCATGAGGAACCCGCGGCGGTCCAGCTGCTCACAGGCCATGAGCGTCGAGCCCGAACCACCGAAGAGGTCGAGCACGTTCTCACCAGCCTTCGAGGAGTACTGGATGGCACGCGCCGCCAACTCGACGGGCTTCTCCGTGAGGTGCACCATCTTCTGCGGCGTGACCTTCTTCACGACCCAGAGGTCCGGCACGTTGGCCGGGCCGTAGAACACGTGCGCGGCGCCTTCTTTCCAGCAGTAGAAGCACCACTCGTGCGCGCCCATGAAGTCCTTGCGCGTGAGCACGGGGTGCTGCTTGTCCCAGATGATGGTCTGCGAGAAGTAGAGCCCCGCCTCGCGCAGCGCCGGCGGGTAGTTGGACACGTTGGCGTAGCCGCCCCAGATGTAGGCCGCGCGGCCCGGCACCAGGACGCGCGAGGCGTTCCCGAACCAGGCGCGGAGCATCCCTTCGAAGGCCTCGTCGGTGACGAAGTCGTTCGCGAGCGGGCGGTCCTTCGCGCGCATCTTGCGCGTCGTGGGCTTGGACTTGCCCGGGTGACGCGCGAGGTCGAGCGCCTGGTGGTGGCGCTTCTCGGGCGCGGAGAACGACGAGAGCCCGGCGCGGATCGCGTTGTTCGAGCGCGGCTCGACTTTCACGTTGTAGGGCGGGTCGGTGTTGAGCAGGTGCACGGGCGCGCCGGCGAGCAGGCGGTCGAGGTCGGCCGGGCTCCCCGAGTCACCGCAGAGCAGCCGGTGATTCCCCAGGACGATGAGGTCACCAGGCTTCGTGACCGGGTCGTCAGGGGGCTCGGGGACCGGGTCCTCCACGACGTCGCCGGCGACCTGCGGGAACAGCTTCTCCAGGTCGCCACGGAGGCCCGAGAGGAGCAGCGCCTCGCCGAGGTCGGGCAGCGCGCCGACGACCTCCTCGAGCAGCCCGAGCGCGTCGGCGGTCCACTCGCCGGAGATCCGCGGCGAGTTCAGCGCGAGGTTGAGCGCCTTCTCCTCGGCCTCCTCGACGTCGATGACCACGACGTCGGTGGCCTCGACGCCCCTGGCCTCCAGCACCTTCAGGCGCTGGTGGCCGCCGACCACGTTGCCCGTGCGCGCGTTCACGATGATCGGCTGCACGAGGCCGAAGCGACCGATGGACTCGCCGAGGCCAGCGAGCGCAGCGTCGGAGATCGTCCGGGGGTTGTAGCCGGCCGGCACGAGGTCGGCGACGCGGCGAGTCTCCAGGCGCACGCGGCCGAGAGCGTTGGGGTCAGTCTTGGCGACCATCGGGATCTCCTGAGAGCACGGGCTCTGCGAGCCAGGCCGAGAGCGCAGAGCGCACGGCCGCGACGCCCCGGTGCGCGGCGAGGCGGTCCAGGAACGGGCCGATCGAGTCGCCGTCGAGGGGGTCTCGCGTGAACACGGGCGCGAGGGCCTTGCGGCACGGACGCGCCTCCGGGTGGCCGGCCCATGCGTTTCGGTCGGCTTCGCGGGCGGTCACGGGGGCGCCTCCGTGGTGGGGCCGGGGAGCCGGGCCGCCACCTGCGCGGGCCCGGGGAGCACACGGTCGAGGAGGTCGAGGGCCTCCAGCGCCTCGACGGGGACCACGGCGGCCACCGGGCGCCCGTGCCGCGTGATGACGACCCGGGCACGGTCCTCCTCGACGGCGCGGACCACGGCACGCAGCGTCGCCCGCAGGCGCCGGACGGAGACGGCCAGGGGGGGCAGCGCGGCGGGGCTCATGCGTACACATCGCCGTCGTCGCCCGCGGAGTGTGTACGCGGTCCGTCCGAAGAATCAGGGCTCTGCCGGCCGTTCCGCAGGTTCGCCCGATCCCGTGAAAAAAGCGACACGCCCCCACGCGCGCTCGGGCGCCCCTCGGCGTGAGAGCTCGAATCCCCCCCCATCCGCCGCCGATCGGACGCCGATTTGCGTGCGTGGCACGCGGTGCAGAGGGGCTGGAGGTTGGACCGCACGTAGGCGAGGTGGGGCGCAACGGACAGCGGGACGATGTGGTCGACCTGCTTGGCGGGCTCGGTCAGGCCATGCCGTGCACACGGACGGCAGACTGGCTCGTCGCGTAGGACGCGCGCACGCACGGCCTGCCAGCGCACGGAGCCGTGGATGCGAGCTACGACCGGGTCGCGGCGGGTGCGGTTGTACTCGGCGTCGCCATGGCGGCGGCTACGGAGGATCCCAGCAAGCGTGCGCGGCTTCGAAGGCATGGTGCCTCGGGGCGCGCCCGCTGGGATGAGCGCGAACCAATTCTACCATAACTACGCGCTACAAGCAGTTCCCGCTGGCAACGCGTCGCCTATCGCCCAGCGTCCACCGTGGGATCGTCGGGCAGTGCGATATCGCCTCGCGGCATCGGGTGGCCCGGCTGGCACGTTGCCCGCGTCAAGCGTTCCGCATACTGAAACTGTGGGTCGAACTTTCCGAAGTGGCAAGCGACACACCTACTGGCAACGGGCGCCTCACGGGTGCGAATGAGTGGATCCCGCGCATGTGCCTCTCCTGGGCCGTGGCACGATTCGCAGCCTACGCCGCGGAGATGTGGCGGGGATGGCCCAGGCAGGAGGCCAGGAGTTGTCTCGCCGAGATCTGCTGTAACATGGCAGGCGTAGCAGTCCGGCCGGCCATCCTTGCCCAAGTTCGCCAGCGTCTCCATAGCGCTCGCGTGCTTCGTCGAGTTCCAGACTTCGCCCTCAGTTTGGTGACACTGTATGCACGTATCAGAACCGACGAATCCGTGATACTCGCGACCGCGGTGGTCAACCTTCGAGCGAAGCGAGATCATGTACTGCGCCAACCATAGCATCCCGACATCCTCGGTCGGGGCGCCCGGGATATCTACGAGCGAGCTTGCATCGAGAACCCATGACGTGGTCAGCGGGACCACACCGACAGTCGAGGCATGCGTGGCAACGGGACCGGTCAAGCCATTGGGGTACTGCGCCGCACCGCGGTGGCCTGCCATCCTGAGACTGAGCCATACGAGTTGCCGCCCGATCGACTCTGTACGAACTACCACACCCTCGCCCAGTGTCGCCAAGCCAAGTCTCGTCTGCGCACCATAGTTCACGTCGATGACCACGACTCCCGCGCCCGACATCGAAGCCAACTTGAGCAGGCGGCGGCGTACAATCCCTTTTGCATGTAGGACAAGAACGCCAACCCGGTCCTCCGCACGGAGTTCTGTCAGCCACCTACTTAGCGGTTCCTCTGGCGCCATGACATTCGCGTGGCCTGCCTCAACTACGGACGTGACCCACACGCCTCGAGTTTCGCGCCATCGCGGAATGCCCCGCTCGGGGCCATCGCGGAGGTTGAGACACGCCATGGGCAGGCCGATGCTGGCCAATTGCTCTGCTCGAGGGATCTCGTTGGGGCCTACGCACACAACGGCACAGCGTTCAATTCGAAACAGCCGTACCATCGCGTCAAGCACAACCGCGTCCCACGGACCGTCCCCACCTGCCAGCCAGTTTCCGCCTTCGACGACGACAAGGTCATCGCTGCCGCCACGGAGGCCCTCAATGACACTCAGCCGACTCGCGCCGCCTCCCGAGCGACTGCCCCCGCAGCCGCACGGCTCCGCGGCGCCACTCATGGAGTGTGCCACAACTAACTGAACGCGGCTACCGCTCGCCAGCGAGCCCGAGCTGCCGCAACCGGAAGGGAACGCAAACCACGCGGCACACGCGAGGCCCGCCACTACCAACGCGCGGCGGAGCAGCGCGCGGGGGCCAGCCGCTCTAGCGTTCGCCAGCACGGGCGCGATCCAACGCGCGCTTCGCCAACGCGGCGATTCGCGGTGATGAACTGTGAGCAAGTCGATTCAACTCTTGCTCCGTGCCAGCGACAGGGCGCTCCAGCAAGAAGCGCAGCAGCGCGTCCAGCCCAAGTTCGGGCTCGCTGCCGACTGCAAGTGCTCTCAGCCCCATGACGTACAACTCTGCGGCACGCTCCTCGTCCTCGGGATGTCGCGCGAGCACGTTGCGAACCGCGCTGAAGTAACTGATCGTCAGGAGGATGTCCTCGTGGGACGCCGGTACACGATCCGGTGTGATCGGAGACGCACGCTCGAGCACATCCAACCCAGTGACGTTCCCCAGATTCACGAGTGCAGTCCTTGCCACATCCGGGCTCTCTTCGTCGTTACAGAGAGCGCGTAGCCGTGCGACTGCCTTGAGATCGCCATCGCTCGCACCGCCGAGGCTCATGGCCAGATACATACCCGCCCCCCTGCGCATCGGGTCGTCAGCCCGAGTGTGCAGGGAATCGATCCACGCCTCGCGTTGCTCTGGCGAACTCGAACTCATCCACTGGATCGTCGCAGACCCCAAGAATGCTAGTCCATCAGCGGTTCCGGAATCCCGCACCTCCTGAAACTCCGCGGCGACATCCATCGCAGTCTCCGCCAGCGCCCTTGCCGAGGCCGCATCCCGTGTCATAGCCTCCAACACTGCCGGGAAGAGAGTCGAGATTGTTCGTCGCTCTAGCCACAGTGGCAGCGCGGCACGCACTGCCGCTTGGGCCAAGGCCGGATTCACCTTCAGTAGTGCATCTAGACTCCGGGCGACCTGCGCCGCCGTGCTTGCGGAGGTCAGCGCCTCGCGAAGTGCCGTCAACTCGCTGCTGGGCCAGTCCCCCAGTCTGGCGACTAGCTGGTGGTGCGGATTGGAGGCCGCTCGCTTGAGTGCCTCTGCAGCGTAACTGCCGTACTGCGCGGCGAACGCCGGCGGAGGACTATCCAGTCGGAGCAAGAACTGCTCGACCAAGAAGACGTTTCGGACCTCCGAGTCGTCTCGTCCTAAGTCTTGCTGGAGTCGCTCCAGCAGCAGCGTGCACGCTCGCACGCGGTGGACGACTCCCAATCGAATCCTCTCCTCCAACTCGATGGCGGCCTCGGATCCGTCCGAAGTCGAGCCTATCAGCAAGGAGAGAAGATCGACCAGATCCCTCGCACCAGATCGAGGCCGCGATCCAACAAGCACAGGGTCCAGGGCTCCGGCGGCGCGGCCGTGCTCAGCCCGGCCCTCCATCCCGTCGATCGCCCCGCCGCCCGGGGCGCGGCGCCCACGCGATGTGAACGCGACGACACCAACTACGAGAACTAGCAGCAGCAAGGCTACCACCCTGATCTTCATAGGGGCTCCATCGCACGCATCGCACAGCCAGCCACGCCCGAGGCGAACGGGAACGGACGAGGACGCGCAGGAGTCACTCCACCGCGAAGAAGTCCGGCGTTTGGGCACACTCGTCGCAACCACCCTGACCACCCTGGCAGTTCACCGTGATCCTCACGAACCCGGGCTGACCGAAGTAGAGACGGGCGCCTGCGGTGCACTTCGTATCACCCGGGCTTTGGGGGTCCGGCTGGCAACTGAAGGGCTGCGTGTAGGGCTGCTGCGACTGCCACACACAGCACTTGCATGACATGATGATGCACTGCTGCTGCGCGGGGTTGGGGGGGTTGTACGTGGCCACGTACCCGCAGGGTTCGTTGTTCGTGCACTTCGTTGTGGTCGGAGTGGTGGATACCGATCCCGTGCCGGTCGCGGCCATGTTTTGGCAATCTTCTGCGGCGACCGAGCGGAGCGTCAGGCTGGCGGCGGACACCAGGGTCACTGCGATCCCGATGGAGTAGATCACGCTCTTCATGCTGCTCTCCTGTAGTCGATGACCGGACGGTCCGGCCTGTCTAGCCGCATACTAGCACGCCGCGCTTGGACTCTCGCACCATCATCACGGTCCGCGTCACGCTAACAACACCTTCACATCTCCGGCAGGCGGCGTACTCGGGCCTGCGCGGCAGCCGTCTCCCGAAGGGTCGCATTGGCTCCCAGAGGGGGTAAACACATCTGGCCGCGCCTGCCCTGCCACGTCTCCCGAAGGGTCGCATTGGCTCCCAGAGGGGGAGGCCTCGGCCGGCAGGCCGCTTCAAGACGGACGACCGGTCCCGCGCGGGCTGGCCGGCCCGCTGCAAGGCGGGCCGATGCCGTCAGCGTCCACCGCGCCCAATCCCAGTGCCCGACTTCCGGTGGCGGGGCGTCACCGCACCCCACGCTGCGCGAGCCGCCACCCGTCCGGGCCCGCTGCAGCATTCATCACCGCGCGGCCTACGGTGAAGTAGCGTGCGGCGTCGAAGGCATCGTGCCTCGGCTCGCGCCAATTGTAATCAGCCAACCACGGCCTGGCTGCTGCTGTGCTGGGCGTCGCGCACCCAGACTCGGGACCCGGGCAGGGCGCGTGGTGGGGTCTTGTGGCAGTGCACATCGGACTTGCGACTCAATCGAGGTGCGAGTACAAGGAACTACGGCGTGAATGACCGACACTGATCGCGATCGATCGAGATGAAGAAGGACGTATGCGGGAACACAACTTGGCACCTAGGCTCTCGTCGCACCTCGTGAGCGGCGGGAGCGTGCGCCGCTGTGTCTCACTCGTCTTGGTCGCCGCGTGGGCGATGGCACTCGTCGCTCCGGCGGCTCAAGCGGACGAGTGTGACGCCTTGCTGCGATACGGGATCCGCGACGAGTACGACACACTGAGTGTGCGTCAGCACAGCAGGCAGGTCCGAGACTTCGTTCACCGGTCAGAGGCCACTACGTGGGAGGAACTTGTCCAGGAGGGTTCAAGTCTCGGCATTAGCATTGAGGGTATCGGCGGCTTGAGTTTCGGTGGTCACGACGCGCGCAGGTCCTTCAGCGAGTGGAAGTTCTCATACCTCGCCATGACCGACGAGGAGTTGCAGCAGTACGACAGCTATTCAGTGCGCGCGCGAACCGTTAGCCGTGAGTTTCGTCTCCATAGATCCGACGCAGCCTGATGTCCTTGCCGGTCCGAAGCCGGGACTTGCAGTGCCTTTGATCCCGACCGCTCGGCAGTTCGCGCTGGCGAAAGCTGATCACCTCTCGAACATCTACTGGGTGCTGAGCGTCGGACGCGACACGATGCGTGGATACTATCTCAAACTCAACGGTGCGCCACCCGGGACCCAGATGACCCAACCCGTCATCTACGGGGTTATCCACTGGCGACGGCTGCCGAACTGACGGCGATCGTCGGGGTGGCTGGGGGCCGCGCGACCTACGTTGAGGGGCCTTCTCTGTCGGGCCGCGGCGGATGCTCTGCTGCACTGGGGGCGTGCTTCGCGCGATGGAGCAGCCGGTGGCCCCCGGCCTCTATGCCTTCGCCGTTGCCCGCCCGGCGTGTTGTGCGCCAGGACTCTCCCCTTGGAGCGCAGACCGGATCTCTCCGATCGTCACGTGCGCGTGCAGCGGCCAGTATCACACCGTCCAGCCGCCCTATTGGAGTTCGTGGGCGGTCACGACCGCGCTGCCGTCGCGCAACTCGACATCGGTCGTGAGCCCAGCGGCCTCCATCGCGACCGCGACGACGCCCGCCGCACGGAGGTCGGCCTCCTCGTCGCCCACGCCCTCTCCCACCTCGATGACCACGTGGCCATCGTCCAGCGGATGGCAGACCGCCGCGAAGCCAGGCGCCTCGGGGTTCCTGTCGAAGGCGCGGCACACGGCGCCCGCCGTGTCGCGCTCGACCTGCGTGATCCACCCGCGTGCCGCGAGTTCGCGGAACGCGACGCGCACGGCGTCGAGCAGTGGATTGCCGAGCCGTAGGCGGAGATCGCCGAGCAGCGCCTCCGCTTCGGCCCGGTCCGCGCAGAGGCACGCCATGCCGTCGCCGACGACCCACGGGTTCCCATCCACCATCTCGATGCGCAGCGGACCCGTCATGGGCGGCACGTTCATCGGCCACCTCCGTCGCGAGCTCGCAGCAGCAGCGTGCGCGCCGCCTCGACGCTGCGCGTCAGCGATGCGAGCTGTGCGTCGTAGGCGGTGAGGATCCCCACCGCCCCGAGCATGGCACGTTCGTCTAGCGCCGCGATGGCCTCCTCGGCCAGCTGCGCGATGGCGGCAGCCTCGTCGTGGGCGTCCACGAGCATGTGCCGCGCCGCGTCCATGAGCGTGCGCTCGGTGGCGGCGGTCATTGCGGGCCGCCTTCCACTTCGAGGTCGGCGCCCGTGATCTCGGTGCGCTTCTGCCAGTCGCGCTGCCCGGTCCAGACGCGCCCGTTGTAGGACACGCGAGCGATCGTCCTGTTCGCCGCGTTCCGCACGTCGGCGCTCTCCAGACCCCAGCCCGAGAAGCCGAGGTTGTTGCCGTCGAGGTACTCCCGGACGGCGCGGGAGGCGGCGGCGAGCGTGCCTACGCCCACCCACGTGCCCGGCGCGATGCGCACCTTGAGGGCGGTCATCGCGCACCGCCCTTCGCGAGCGGCGCCCATACCGTGCGCATGGCGTGGTCGGCCGTCGGTGCGCGGAAGGCGCGGGCCGTGCGGCGTTCACGCTTGAAGGCCGCCACCGCGTCCACGTAGGCGGCCTGCTGTACGGTCGTCCGATTCGTCATGTCGCGGAGGCGTCGCGCGCACGCCAGCGTGCGGTCAGCAGCCGCGCGCTCGCACGCGCTCTGCATGGTCTCGGGGTGGCGCGTCACTGTGCACCGCCCGTCGTCTTCGCGCGCGTCTGCAGGCCGAAGAACAGGAACCCGTTCCAGCTCGTGCCCGAGACCTCCTTCGCGATCGCAGAGAGGCTGCGCCAGGTCTTCCCCTCGTAGAGGAAGCCGGCGTCGAGGACCTGGACCTTCACCTCCTTGCCCTGGAACGTGCGGGTGAGGACCCCGCCGGGCCGGGGGAGGCGCGGGTCCCGCTCGCGCGGCGTCGAGGGGGCTGCCGCGGGCGCGGCCTCCTCCCTGGGCTGCGCCTTCGCCTTCGGGGCGGCCTTCTTCGCCGCCGCCTTCTTCCGGGCGGTCTTCTTCTTGCTGCTCTTCTTCTTGGCCATCGTCAGGGGTCTCCTTGCCGCGGGGGCTCTCCCCACCGCACGGGTCGCATCAGGGCTCTGGTCGGGGGGCACCTCAAGAGGATTCGACCGGCTCCGAAGCCCTGAAATCAGGGCCTCGGTGGCCGCTAGGGGCTTGGAAGGGGCCCCTCACCGGGCCCCCGGCGGACGCCCGTTTCGGGCCGCCACGAACTCTCCGCAGGCGTGGCAGCCGGCAGCCGCTCCCGCCGGGCGGTCGTCCCGCCCACAGACCGGGCAGCGCGGCCAGAGCAGCCCGCAGGCCTCGTCCCGGACGGCCTCCCGCTCGGCGGCCTCGACGGGGTCGTCGGAAGGGGAACCAGGGGAAGTAGGGGAAGTAGGGGAACTGTGCGGGTCGGTCCCCGCGCGCGCGGCCGCGCGGCCCGCGCGCGCGTACACGAAACTGGAAGGGCTCCGCCCACTTCCCCTACTTCCCCTTCTTCCCCTTCCCTCGTCATCCTCGGCGCGCGCCCCCGTGACCCGGATGCCCCAGCGTGCGGCCCCGTCCCGCTCGCCCCGGCGCTCGAACACGAGCCCCTCGACCACGCGCCCGGCGACCTTGCGCAGGTAGTAGCCCAGGCGCTTCGCGTCGGCCTTGCCGCCGTGGTCGGCACCGACGCCGACGATGGCGTCGTGGAGCGACGGCGCCGAGGCAGCGCGCTTCACAGCCTCTGCCGCCGTCGTCGTCTCGGCCCCGAGCTCCGCGTGCCAGGCCGTCAGAAGCATCGCCAGCACTTCGCGGTCGGGCGCCTCGCCCACGAGCCGCCCCTGGGTGTCCAGCGGATCCGCCTCGCCGCCCGCGAGCCGATGCGCCCAGATCACGGCAGCCCGCACCAGACCGTCCCAGGCCGTGAACATCCCGAGCGGAGGGCGACCGTGCCCGGGGCGCCCCGCGACGTGGAACCCCCGCACCACGGTCAGCGCCGCGACCAGGAGGCGCGGGTGCTCGTGGGCGACGTGATCGAGCAGGTCGCCCACCTCGAACGTCCGTAGGCTCGGCCGCTCGACGCCCGGCTCGATCTGCACGGAGAGCGCCCGCCGTCCCAGGTCCCCGGCCAGGCGAATGTTGTTGCCCGTCGCGATCCAGACGACGCGGTGGGGGAGCGTCACCCTGCGGTTGACCCCAAGGATCCGGTCGCTCCACTCGATGCACGTGAGGAGCGCCGCGAGGCTCGGGCTCTCCAACGTCGAGCCGTCCGGCACGTTGTCGAGCAGCGCGACACGGGGCGCCTCCATGACGACGGTCGTCAGGCGCTTCCGCATCTCGGCCTCGCCGTCGGAACGGCGCCCTCCCACGGGCGGCATCTCGTCCGGGCCGTGCCCGGTCATGGCGCGTGTGGCGACGTGCGCCAGGAGCGTCTTCCCGCTCCCGAACTCGGGTGCGATCGCTGCGGTCATCGGCACGGGCCCGGGGACGGCGAAGCGGCAGGCGATCCCGAGCATGAGAGCGGCCACAGCCGCCTCGTCCGCCGGCGTCGCCAGCGGGAACTCGCGGAACGGGTCGAGCAGGACCCGATACGCCTCGCCCACCTCGGCCTCCGAGGGCCGCGGCGGGACGGTCGGGTAGACGCGGGCCGGCATGTAGATCAGCCCCGTCGGCTCGTCGTAGCCCGGACGATCCAGGACCGATCCATCGACGCGAAGCGTCGGCGCCGTGACCACACCGAGGAGAGGACGGATCCCCGGCCACTCGGCGCGGTCACGCATGGCCTCGACCACGGGACGGGGGCACCACTCCTCGAGGCGCACTACGTCGCCCTGCCGGGTCTTCTTCTCGCGGATCCAGCACGCGGCCTCGTCGAGCCGCTCGCGGAGGATCGAGTCGGGGAGACGCACGATGCGCGGCGCGGCGCTTCGCTGGATGCCGTCCTCGCCCGCCTCCACCGTCCGGACGACCCGCGAGAGGACGTCGCCGCGCGCGTAGACGACCTCGCGGCATCGCTTCGCCAGGGCCGTGACCGCGGGCGGCAGGATCTGGTGGAGCGGCACGTCGCCGCCCAGTCCGGTGAACACGATCACGGGGCGATCGGGGGCCGAGCGTTCGACTGCCGTGCGCACGGTGCGCTGTCCGTACGTCTCCCCCTGCCCCGCGCTCTGGTCCCACTTCGGCCGGTAAAGCTTCGAGCGCCGAAACAGCCGGTCGATGCGCTCCGGGTCGCGGTCGGTCCAGAACGCCAGGATCAGGCACAGCCCGAGGTCGGCCTCGGACGGCGATCCGTAGCCCGTCGTGTCGCCGTCGTCGTAGAGCGCGCAGAACTTCTTCCCGTTCTTGGCCTTGCGCGCACGCGCGAGGAGCCGCTCGTCGTCCGGCTCGGCCTGCCGCGACCCGGGATCGGGCGGCACGGGACGCTTGCGCTGCTGCGGCGGGAAGGTCTCGGCGTGCCAGGCATCGAGATCGCGTTGGCGCTCCTCGACCGGCAGCGGCGGGACACCGTTCAGGCTCCGTGCCGTGATCGTGAAGTAGCGCCCTTCCGCATAGCACTCGATCGCGCCACGCTTCCGGCCACCGGGCGGGAGCGCGCCGACGAGGATCAGGTGAACGCCCCGGCCCGAGGGGCTGACCTCGGTGTACGTGGCGAAGCGCTCGACCGTGGCTCGAGCCCACGTAAGCAGCTCTCCGGATGCGGGGTCGCGGCAGCCGTCGAGATCGATCCCGACGAACGGGTCGTCGGCCGCGAAGGCGAAGCCGATGCCGCTGAAGCCGCCGCCCGTGTACGCCGCGCGCGCCTCCTCGAACGAGCACCACGTCGCCGGGTCGGTCGTGGACGCGTGCTGTCCATCGACGCGGTAGGGCACCTTCGTCGGTTTCTTCTGCCCAGGCTTGTGCTCCAGCCTCCACAGGAGCCACTGCCGGCGCTGACGCAGCGCCTCCGGAACGGCGTCGAACTCGGGCGCGAGCACGGTGGGTAGCGTCATCGCTTCCGCCCATCACCTCGAGCCAGGTCGATCACCACGGTGCACGGCTCGCACCACGTCCTGCCGTTCCCGAACGCCGCTCCACCCGGCGGCCTGATCCACCGACCGCACCGGCTGCAGCGCGGGAGCCACGCGGCCGGACTGCGATGGCTCATAGGCTCCGTGGGCGGTTGCTTCGTCATGCCAGCCTCCCGTCCAAGGACGCCGCCGCCACCGCGATCCACAGCGCATCGGCGAGGCCGCTGTCCTTCGCGCGGTCCAGGCGCGCGCTCGGCCACCGTTCGCGTGCCAGGCGCAGCGCGTGACGCTTGCGCTCGGTGTACGACTTGGGCTTCGCCCGGCCGGCGAAGGCCACGCGCTGCCACTCCTTGGGCTGCACGCGCACGAGCGATAGGCCCAAGGCCAGCACGACGCCCTCCGCGCAGCCGATCGCGCGCCATTGCTGGCTGATCTGCCGCCATCCGCCGGTGTGCGGCGGCCTGCCGACAGGCACCTCGATGGCGACGCGCGTCGGAGCCTGCACCAGAAGGACATCCGCCAGCGCGGCACCGTCCGTCGTGTCCAGAACCTCGCCGTGGCCCTGGTCCGTGCGCGTGTCCAGGAACGCCACGCTGCCAGCCATGCCGGGATCGATCGCTGCAACGATCACGATGACACCTCACAGAGAAGTGCAGGCCGGGGTGCCCCGCCAGAGTCCCAGGCCGTTCGGTTCACCGAGCGAGCGGGGCCCCGGCCTGCGGGGAAGACGTGAGCGCCCGTGGGATGCGGACGCGGGAGGGTGGTGGTGGGGCGCGCGGGCGCCATGGCTGCGCCCTAGAACGGGATCGCGTCGTCATCCATCGGCTCGTCGCTGATGGGGTTGCGTGCCACGTCGTCGCGCGCGGCCTTGGCCTTCGCGACCGGCGGCGCCGACGGTTTGGAGTGCGACCTGGCGCCCGCGGCAGCCGCGCGCAGCAGCGAGCCGAAGCGCGCCTGCAGCGTCCCGACCTCGCCCTGCGAGGCGCCCGGCACCTGCGGCGTGTGGTCGCCCGGGTTGATCCAGTCCGCCTTGAAGCGGACCTGGCCGTTGTAGGCGTCCTCCTTCACCGTGATCTGCACGGTGACGTCGGGCACCGGGCCAGCCACGGTGCGCAGGTCGCCGTTCCAGCCCAGCGCGCCTGCCAACTGCTCGACCACCGTCTGGTTGACGGAGCCGTCGCGCTTGATCACGTAGAACTGGCCGTAGACGCGGTGCTCCTCGTACTCGGCCCAGCTCGTCCAACTGGACGCCTCGAGCTGCGCGAGGACCGCGAACTCGATCGAGATCGCGACGGCCTGGCTGGTCTCGCTGGTGCGCACGGACCACGAGAGCGGGCGCGCGCGGAAGATGCCGGGGCGGTCCAGGCGCCTCATCGCGCACCTCCGAAGATCAGCGACCAGATCGCGCCGTCGTCCGCCGCCGTGAACGGCAGCGGCTCGGAGAGTGTCCTGGACTTGGCCACGTGGTCGGGGCGCTCGATCGGCCAGATCGTGCGCGTGCCCGCGCCCTTCCCCTTCCTGTCCTTGGCGACGACGTCGTAGCCGACGAAGAGCACGTGGTCGGCCCACTGGACGACGCGGTTTCGGATCGAGGCCTTGCCCGACTTGGGGCTCTGCAGGTGCGGCTCGAACCGGATGAAGTCCTCGCCGACGGGGTTGGGCACGTCGGCCGTGCAGTCGTGCGCGATCAGGATCACGCTGCGACCGCGCCGCACCTGGGCGTCGAGGTCTGCGAGCAGGAGGAGAAACGTGTCGTAGACGTGCTGCAGGCCCTTGCCGAACCCGTAGCCCTCCACGCTCGTGACGCGGTGCCCCTTCTCGTGCGGCACCGTCGCCAGCGTGTGCGCGACGGCCAACTCTTCGGCGCGCGTGGCCGAGTCGAGGACCACCGTCTCGAAGCCGTCCAGCACGTCGCTCTGGAGGCACGCACGGAGGTCCGAGAACGTGTCGATGCCCTCGACGCGCGGCACGTCCAGCGCGCGCGTGCCGCACTCCACGTCGAGGAAGACCGGCTTGGGGGCCTCGGCGGCGAGACTCGTCTTGCCGATCCCGCCGGGACCGTAGACCACGATCCGCTGCGGACCGGAGACGCGACCCGAGAGGATCGCGAACCGGCTCGCCGCGGGCGCGGGCTCGGCCGCCGGCGTCGTCGCGCGCCTCGGAGGCGGCGGCTGGGGCTTCTGGACGGCGTGCATGGGGAAGGACTCCTTGGGGTGGCGCCCGCTAGCCCGGGCGCGGTGGCGTGCTCGGGCTCAGCCCCCGAGCGAGGCGTCTCCGGCGAACTCGGGGTGGACGCAGTCCGACCGGACGAACCCGATGGGGGTTTGGCTGTGGAGGTCGCGGTGCTGGCAGACCGCGAGGTAGTCACAGGCGAACGGTTCGAAGCACGCGCCCGGGTTGCGGTACCAAGCGTCGCCACGCTGGCAGGCGCGGACCGCCTGTTGCTGGATCCAGAGGTCGCGGCGGCACTCCTCGAGGTCCTGGTCGAGCCGCGCAATCTCGATGCGTGCGAAGTAGTGCTCCGGCTTGGCCGCGATGTCGGCGGCGATGCGCGCTGCGAACTCCTCGGGCGTCTCGTCGCGATCGCGCTGGTTCGCGTAGAGCGCGCCGGCCTTCGTGAACTTGCGCGCCGCCTCGGGCGTGGCCTTCAGCGGCCGGAGCGCCGGCCGCCGCGTGACGTCGTAGAGGACCGTCTCGACCTGGAAGTCGAGCTCGCGCGCTGCGATGACGTAGATCGAGAGTTGGGAATCCAGGTGCAGCCGCAGCCAGTAGTCCGCGCCCGGGGCGAAGTCGCGCGAGGTCGTCTTCACCTCGAGGAGCGCCAGCCGACCGTCGGGGAGGCGCACGACGGCATCGATCACGCCGCCGAGACGCCAGATCGGCGTCGGGGCGCCGGTCGCGGGGTTCACGAGCGGAAGGTCAAACGGGACCTCGGAGGCGAGGACCTCGAGGCCCGCGCCCGCCCAGCGGCGCTGGTGGCCGTCGAACATGGCGGCGACGAGCGCGAGGTCGTACGGGTCGTCCAGGCCCTGGGCGATCGCCGCCTCGGGGTCGCTCCCCTTCGCCACAGCCTCGATCGCGCGGTGGAAGGCGGAACCGACCTTGAGGGCGAAGCCCGTGGTCTCGGGGCGCAGGCCCAGCTCGTACCGGAGGTAGTGGCGCCGCGGACAGGCGCGGAAGGTTGCGAGCCGCGTGTGCGTCAGGACCTGGGCGGTGGGGGCGCTCATACCGGCACTGCCTCGTCGCGCTTGGGGCGGGGCGCGCGGGGGTGCTCGCGAGCGAGCTCCCGGTGCATGTGCTCGATGACCGCGCTTCGGAGCCAGCGGTAGACGCCCTTCCCCCGGGGGTTGGCCTGGACGACGCGGCGGCCGCGGACGAGGGCGGGGAAGCGGCTCGCGTACGCGTCCCAGCGGGACCGCGAGACGTGGACGAGCCCCGAGGCCTCGGCGGCGCTGAGGAGGGCGTCTTCGGGGGGGAGGGGCCTGGGACGCGGCACGTGCGGGAAGATCCGAGGGGGCCGCCGCGCCCGTCGGGAACGTCCACCTTTGTCCGCGTTTGTCCGTGTTGTCCGCGCTTGGCCCCGCCCAGAACCACGGAGCCGCCCGCGCGGGCGGGCCTACTCGCCGTTCTTCTCCCGGCGTGCGAGGTCTTGCATGAAGCGGCGCTCCGCCTTCGCCGGGTCAGGCCGCGCGGTGGCCGCCTTGGCGGCCCGGGTTTGCTCCTGCCGCTTGGCCGCCCCGGCCTTGTACTGATCCCCGGCACTCGCGATCTCGCCCGCGACGTGGGTCACGGCGTCTTCGTAGAACCTGCCGCCCGGCGTGCGCGCAGGCCCGTCCTGGCGCAGCGCGTAGAGGGGATCGCCCGCATCGATCCGGTCGGCGCTCAGCGCCTTCAGGAGCGCGGTGCCCGACTGGTGACCGAGGATCTTCGCGGCCTCCTTCGAGGTCAGCACCCGCCCGCTCCATCGGTCGGGACGGTCCATTGGGAGCACCGCGGCCAGGAACGACTTCAGCATCTCGCCCGGGGGCCGACGCGGAGTGACCTTGCCGTCGGGTCCAAGAGCGAACTCCTCGGCGAGGGGGAGGAAGTGAGCGCGCACGCGCTGGAGCACGTCATCAGCCTGGGGGGTGAGTAGGTCTCGCGTGGGGGCAGCGAGGATGAACGGGCCGCCTGCACGCGCGACGAGGGCCTCTGCTACGCGCGCGAGGTCGGCCGGTTCTGTCTGCACGGTCAGATGAACAGGAAATGGATGGCCAGGTCGAGGGACGTACGTCCCGAGGGACCATGTGCGCTGCAGGGCGGGGACCGGCGCGTGCTGGACGACCGCACCAAGGGCGGCTGCGATCGCATCACCGAGGGCTCGGCGGTCCAACTCGTAGACGACGATGTCGGCCTGCGTCAACGTAAGCGTCTCGCACCGACGCGGGTGGCAACTGCAGACCGCGACGAGATCCTCGGGCCCGTGCTCGATGACATCGTGGTAGCAGCCGCACGGGTTCGGCGCGCTACACGGGTGTGCCGAAGCCCGGCTGCTGTCGGGTGAGAGAAGACGCGACGCGGCCTCGAACTCCTCGCCGAGGAGGCCTCGCCACTCGGCGGCGACAGCCCGCAAGCCGTGGACGGACTCCAGGGCCCGCCAGATGCGCTGTGGACCGCTCACGTGGCGCCTACCGGCCGGCGAGGATGAATCCTCGCTTCTGGAGCCACCGCTCGGTAACCGCACTATCGCCATCCCGCAGGAACTGGGCGACGTTCGACGGCCGGATGGTGACTGTCCTGGGGGTCTTGGAGTCGGAGAACTTCACGGCGAAGCTCGCGCGGGTCATGCGCGCCTTCTCCGGCAGGGCCCGCCCCCCGGCTTCCATGGCACGGAAGAGGTCGTTGGCCTTGTGCGTCGTGATTTCCTTCTCGGGCCCGCCCCAGAAGACCTCGACCTGCTTCAGCTTCACGGACTCGATCCCGTCGATGTCGTCACAGGCGAGGGACTTCGACCCGTGAGTCCGCAGCGGATCGAGCGTGTACTTGCCGGTACCGGGGAAGAACTCGTCGTGCCCGAACAGGTGACGCCCGAACATCTTGCGATAGAGGTCCTTCTCGCGCTTCGTGTTCGCGTGGATCTGGAGTTCGCCAAGGGCGCGGTAGTACACGACCACGTCATGCGCCTGGGCCCTGAAGAGCAAACTGTCGGATTCGCCTTCGCCGACGACGATGCCCTTTCGCTCAAGCGGCTCCGCGTGCCGCACGAGGAACCAGATTGAGTCGTCCTTCGGGAAGGCCTCCACCTGCGCCCCTCGTCCTCGCCGGTTCTTCAGGAACCATTGGTCGAGATCCTTCGCCAGGGCGGCGAGGACCGCGTGAGACGGGGTCTCAATCTCGGGAGGATCGACTCGGTCCGTCTGGTAGTACTCAAATGAGCGAGGGCGCGTGAGGTAGTGCTCTGCGTGCAGCCGGTCGAGCAGGTCGGGGGCGTGAAGCCAGACTTGGACCGCCACGTCGGCCGGGGTGGGTTCGGGGCCGGCGTTCAGCCGGATGCCCTCTCTCTCGCACACGCACATGAGTTCGTCCATCCGCCCCGGCGTGGACATCTCGTGGATCAGGTACAGTGCGTTCGAGAGAGCAGGCGGCGTGTCGGTGTCCGGCGTCATGAAGACGCGGGCGAGGCCCTCGTAGTCGAAGCCGTTCGCGCTCCCCGCGGGCGGCAGTTCATGCCCTCGGGCCGAGAAGTACGCTTCGTGCTCCGCGAGCAGTGCGCGCAGATGGTCGGGATGGATGGCCCTCAACGCACCGGGCCGCGTGAATCGCTTGAGGTTGTACGTCGCCATGTGGTCCTACCCGCCGCGTCCGTGGGCGGGCGGGGTCGTCCCGCGGCGACGGTGCGTGGCTTCCTGGGGCACCCGACCTCCTGCCGATCGGGGGGCGAGGAGGCTAGCGCCGGGGGGTGACGCTCCTTGCGCGATCCGGCGTCGATCTGGCGTCGATCGGCGAGCACGCCCCGACGTAGGGATCTCATCCGTCCCAGCACCCGTACCAGCACGCCTCCGAAATCGGGCGTTGATCGGGGGTTTATCGGGAAGGCGGGCCGCGCCGGGGTCGCGGGGGCCGCACGCGCCCGCCGCAGCCTAGCGGCCCACGGAGGGCCATTTCATGCGGGT
The DNA here is from genome assembly GCA_050248855.1 of Planctomycetota bacterium. Lineage (GTDB taxonomy): Bacteria > Planctomycetota > PLA2 > PLA2 > JAEUHO01 > JACKGW01. Next base: position 97,744 of record JBFWRP010000012.1, read on the forward strand.
CAGGCGGTGGTATCCCCGGCAGGACTCGAACCTGCGACCCCCGGTTTAGGAAACCGGTGCTCTATCCACTGAGCTACGGGGACGGGCAGTGGCTGTGGGGAGTGTAGGGCGGCCCGTGTGGCGGGGGCCCTTGGTCTCCGAGGGCGCGACGGGGCGCCGTACGGGACTCCCTCCGTGGCGCCTGCCTACGACAGGGGGCCGCGACCACGGGTGGCCCTGGCGCGCTACCCTGGCGTGGCCATGACCGCGCTCTTCACCCGCAAGCACTACGAGGTGGTGCCCGAGGGCATCCCCGTCGAGCTGCTCGACGGGCAGCTCGTGAAGCGGCCGTCGCCTCGGTTCGGGCACCAGCGCATCCAGTCCCGCATCCTGCACGTGCTCGCCGGCCTTCTAGGGCCGGACCGCGTCGCGGTGGGGCCCGTCGACGTACTCGTGGACGAGCTGAACGTGTTCGTGCCCGACATCGTGGTTCACGAGCACGTGCCGGACGACGAGGCGCAGTACGTGGGCGTGCCGTCGGTCGTATTCGAGATCCTTTCGCCGTCCACGGAGGTTCGCGACCGCGACTACAAGGCGCGCCGGTACCTCGGCCTCGGGGTCAAGGAAGTCTGGCTGATCGACCGCGCGCGCCGTCGGATCGAGGTCGTCGACGTGGACGGGACTACGCCGTCTGTCGCGGACCATGCTGCCAGCTCCCGCGCGGTTCCGGGTCTCGAGCTGGTGCCGGAGCATCTGTTCGCGCAGCCCTAGGGCCTGAGGGCGCGCCTCCCCGCCAGCTGCGCTAGTCGAACAGGTCCGACGGGACCAGGACCAGTCCCGGCAGGGCGCGCGAGGCGATGGGGGTGGTGCCGGAGGCGAGCTCGGTGCCGGTGGCGTCGAGGCGCTCGATGGAGCCGCGCGTGGGGTCGACGAGCCAGACCTCGGCGACGCCGGCGTCGAGCAGGCGGGGCGCCTTCTGGTCGCGATCGAGCGAGGCCGTGGACGGAGAGAGGACCTCCATGGCCGCGAGCGGTACGCCGACGCGCTTCTGGCCACGAACGAGCGGACGGGGCAGCACGATCAGGTCGGGCTGCAAGACGTCACTGACCCCGAGGACGACGTCGATGGGCGCAACCAGCGCGCGCGTGGGCCCCGCGAGGGGAAGCACCAGGCCGAACAACCGGCCCAGGATGACTTGGTGACCCGCCGTCGGTGACGGGCTCTTGACGAGCATGCCGCCCACGAGCTGGGCGGGGAAGCCCTCGGGCAAGGCGAAGTAGTCCTGCTGGCTGAAGTGCATCTCGAGCTCTCGCACAGGAGGGTAACGCCACGGGCTACCCCGCGGTCACGGGCCGTGCACTGGCCCGCGGCGGCGGGATAGGCTCGGGGCATGGACGGGATCCGGGTGGCCTCGCTCGATGTCGGGCGGCTGGAGGACTGGCGGCGGCTGTTTGCCGTCGGGGAAGCGCTCGGCGCCTGGTGGTACCACTGCCACTGCGCGATCTGGCACCACACCGGCGGCATGGACGAGTGGGACACGCGGACGGCCGCGGACAACCGCGACGCGATGGTCGAGCGCATCCGAGCGGGCCGCTACCACGGTCTGCTGGCGTACGCCGGCGAGGAGGTCGTGGGCTGGTGCCGCGCGGGCCCGCGCAGCGAGCTCGGCTTCACGATGTCGAAGGAATCGGCACCCGAGGACGCAGGGCGGCTCGGGATCGTGTCCTGCTTCGTCGTGCACCCCGCGTGGCGCGGCAGGGGCGTGGCGCGGGCGTTGGTCGCGGGGCTCGACGACCACTTGCAGGGCCTGGGCTGCACGCGCGCGGAGGCCCACCCGCTGGTTCCCGGCGCGGAGCAGCACGACGGGATGCAGGGCTTCCTCGCGTGGTTCCTGGAAGCGGGCTGGCAGGACGCAGGGCCCGTGGGCGAGCACGCGCGCTTGGTTCGCAAGTCCCTGGCCCCGGACGCCGCGCGCGAATCGTGAAGGTGCGTGACCGGCGGGCTGCGGAGGCCGTGGCCTCAGGTATCAAGGGAGCCCCGCCGGGAGGATCCAGCATGGCCGCAGCCAAGAAGACGGCGAAGAAGACCGCCAAGCAGACCGGGAAGGCGACCGCCGGACGAGGCGCCGGGAGTCCGTTTGGTCCGGGGCTCGTGAGCTTCCTGACCGAGTTGCGCGCCAACAACACGCGCTCCTGGTTCCAGGACAACGCCGAGCGGTTCGAGAGCGACGTCCGCGAGCCGGCGTTCGCCTTCATCCGCGAGTTCCGCGGCCCCCTGGCCAAGGTCTCCAAGCAGTTCCTGGCCGAAGACAAGAAGGTTGGCGGCTCGCTGATGCGCATCCACCGCGACGTGCGCTTCTCCAAGGACAAGTCGCCCTACAAGACCAACCTCGGCATCCAGTTCCGGCACGCCAGTGGCAGTGACGTCCACGCGCCGGGCATCTACCTGCACGTGGATCCCGACGTCGCGTTCCTGGGCGTCGGCATGTGGCACCCGCCGAGCGAGGCGTTGGAGGCCGTGCGGCAGGCCATCGTGGCCTCGCCGCGCGCGTGGACCCAGGCCGTCGGCCACGCGCCCTTTGCCAAGACGTGGATCCTCGAAGGCGAGAGCCTCAAGCGTCCGCCCAAGGGCTACGACCCCGAGCATCCGCTGGTCGAGGACCTGAAGCGCAAGGACCACATCGCCGTGGTTCGCTTCGCGCCGTCGCACGTCACGAGGAAGGACTTCGTGCCCTGGATGGCGGAACGCGTGCTGGAGACGAAGCCGTTCCTGAAGTTCCTGACGCAGGCCACGGGGGAGGCGTTCTAGCGGCTACCGCCAGGGGGTCACGCCCCGCCAAGCAGCGGTACCCTGCTCGGATGACCATCCTCCCTGACGAGATCGAAGCTTCCGCAGCCGACAGACCCACGCGCCGCGACGTGCTCGCGGCCGGCGTTGCCGCGGGTGTCGTCGTGACGAGTGCGGCCGCGCTGGGCGCGGCCGGTGCATTGGCACAGGCGGACGCCGAGGACGCGGCGCCGGCGGTGCGGCGCATGCCGAGCGGCTACATCGGGCATGGATCGCCAATGATGGCCGTGCGCGCCGACGAAGCGGCCCCGTGGCGGGCGTGGGGGGCGGCGCTTCCCAAGCCGGTCGCCTTCCTCGTGGTGAGCGCACACTTCGAGCGCGCGCCCATCACGGTCGGCGCCACACGCACGGTGCCGCTGGTCTACGACTTCGGCGGATTCCCCAAGCAGCTCTACCAGCTGCAGTACGCCGCGCCGGGCGCCCCGCGCTTGGCCGCACGCGTGGAGCGCTTGCTGGCGCACCTCGGCGAGGTCCGCCGGAACGAGCGGCGTGGGCATGACCACGGCACGTGGGTACCGATGCGCTGGCTCAGGCCGCAGGCGGACGTGCCTGTCTTGTCGCTCTCGCTGCCCACGCACGATCCGCGACGGCTGTTCCAGATCGGCCGCGCGCTGCGCCCGTTGCGCGACGAGGGCGTGTTCGTGCTCGGCAGCGGCAGCCTCACGCACAACCTCAGGCGCATGGCGGCCGAGGAAGATGCGGCGCCGTTCGGCTGGGCGGCGGCGTTCGATGCGTGGGCCGATGACGTGATCGCGCGAGGTGACGTGGACGCGCTGCTGGACTGGCAGCGCAAGGCTCCGGACGCGCGGATGAACCATCCGACCGTCGAGCACTTCGTGCCGCTGATCCTGGCCATGGGCACGCGGCACGACGGCGATCGCGTGCGCGTCACCGACAAGGGCTTCGAGCACGGCGGCTTGTCCCGGAGGTCGTTCGCGTTCGAGGCGGTGTAGCGCGGTACGGAGTCAGGTGCGATGACCCCAGTACGCGGTACGGAGGCGGGGAATTCTTCCGCAGCTTGCCGAGGGGCCCTTCCGCGTGCCGAAGAGCAGGGCGGCAAGCTGCGGAAGAAATCCCCGCCACCGTTGCTCACCCGACTCCGTAGGGGGAGCCGCGGCCCAAGAGGCGGAGCGCAGCCGCCGTGACGGCGGCAGTCTCGCTGCGCAGCGTGCGCGGGCCGAGGGCGTGCGTGCTGAATGCGTGCAGGCGGATGCGCGCGAGCTCGTCGTTGGTCGGACCGCCTTCAGGGCCCACCAGCAGGGCACGGGCGTCGCCCGCGGTGTCGCCGTGCTCGCGTGCGGGCAGCGGCTCGGGGGCGCGGCTCTCGAGCCAGCGAGGCGCGTCGGCCAAGGCGTCGTCCAGCCCGATGGGCGGAGACACCCACGGGCCGAAGCGCTCGGCAAGCTCGGCCATCATGCGGGCGTCGTGGCGACGGGGTAGCGACCGCGCGAAGCGGACGGGCGTGACGCGCCCCACGCCCATCGAACGGAGCGCCGTCAGCAGGGCCAGGGCACGCGGCCTGGCGGGAAGCGCCAGTCGCACCTCGAGCGTGGATGCGGGCGGATCGCCCGCGGCGGGCGCTTCGTCCCGCGCGAGGACCACGGCCAGGGGGTCGACGAACAGGTGACGCCAGGTCGAGCCACCCGGCTGGATCACGAGCCCCGTGCCCTCGCGGCGCTTGGCCAGGTTGGTCCAGACTTGCGATGCCGGAGGCTCCAGCCAGAGCACGGACTGCTGGGCCAGCCACGTGGGGTCGACATCGAGAGCCAGGACGGGCGGCGAGCGGCGCACCTCGGTGAGCATGCCAGGGAGGAGCCACGATGCCTCTCGCGTACGCTCACGCGCCATGAAGCCGCTGCCGCTTGCCCTGGTGCCCACGCCGCTCGAGCCATATCCGCGTCTGGGTGACCCCGTCGGCATCGACCTCCACGTGAAGCGCGACGACCTCACGGGCGCGGCGCTGTCGGGCAACAAGGTGCGCAAGCTCGGCTACCTGTTGGCGGAGGCCGAGGCGCAAGGCGCCGACATGGTGTTGACGTGCGGTGCCGTGACGAGCAACCACGCGCGGGCGACGGCGGTGGCGGCGGCAAGTCGTGGTTTGGCCTGTCGGCTGTTGCTGCGCGGGCGCGAGCCGGCGCGCGTCAACGGGAACCTGCTGATCGACCGGCTGGTGGGTGCGGACGTGACCTTCATCGGTCGATCCGCGTGGCGTCGGCGCAACGAGCTGTTGGCGGAGATGGCCGAAGACGTGCGGGCGGCGGGGGGGCGTCCGTATGTGATTCCCGAAGGCGGAAGCAACGCTGTGGGTTCACTCGGGTATGTCGACGCCGCCCGTGAGCTGCTGGACCAAGCCGAAGCGATGGGGCTGGACGTGCGACACGTCGTGCACGCGACCGGCTCGGGTGGCACCACCGCAGGCTTGGCATGGGGCTTTGCGCGGCTGGGGCGCAGCGACATCGACGTGGCGGGTATTGCCGTCTGCGATGACGCGGACTACTTCGATCGGGTTGTCCGACGCATCCTGGACGAGGCGGCGCAGCGGGGCTTGGCGACTGCGGCCGAGGTGGCGAACGCCCGCTGGCGCATCGTGGATACGTGGAAGGGCATCGGCTACGCGAAGACGACACCGGAGGAGATCGCCGCGCATCGCGAGGTCGCGTCGCTGACGGGCTTGATCGTGGACCCGGTCTACACGGGGAAGGCGCTTCGCGGCCTGCTCGGCGAAGCGCGCGAAGGGCGCTTGGGTCGGGAGGGGGCCACGGTGTTCCTGCATACGGGCGGCTTGTTCGGGTGGTTCCAGATGCCGGAGGTGGTGGCGGGGTAGCGCGCGGACGTGCCCGGCTCGCAGCTGCAGCGCGTAGCGGTGCGGGCCACGTGCCGGGCTCCTTCGTGCGGTGTACGTCGACCGTCGAACCGCGACCCCTGCGTGTCAGTTCTTCATGCCGACGGCAAAGCCCGTACGGAGGCGGGGAATTCTTCCGCAACTTGCCGATGGGCACTCCCGCATGCCGAAGCGCAGGGCGGCAAGTTGCGGAAGAAGTCCCCGCCACCACGGAACGGGAGCCGACCCCGCGCGCTCAGCTCGGTGTGCCGTTGAAGCGGGTGACGAGGAGGGTGATGTCGTCGTCGAACTGGGTGCGGCCTTGGAAGTCGGCAAGGTCCTGGAGCAGCTCGCCGAGGATCAGGGAGGGCTCGAGGGGGCCCAAGGCCTGCAGGCGTTCGCCGAGACCCTGCTCGCCCAGAACCTCGCCGTGCCCGCCGCGCAAGATCTCGAACACGCCGTCGGTGAAGCAGAGCACGGTGTCACCGGGCTCGAGCTGGACCTTGCGCGTGGGCTGCTCGCTGTCGAACACGTCGTCGTCCATGCCGAGCAGCCGGTTGCGCGTACGCAAGGGCTCCAAGCGACCGTCGGCGCGGAGCAGCAGCTGGGCCGGGTGGCCTGCCGTGGCGAACTCGAGGACGCCCGTCTTGAGATCGAGGCGGAACAGCGCGCACGTCACGAAGAAGTACGTGTGGCGGCAGATGGCCAGGGCGCCCTGGTGGATCTGGCGCAGCATGGACTCCAGCGGGGCGTTGGTGAGCGACAGGCGGCGCACCAAGCCGTGCAGCCGGGCGGCGACGAGGGCTGCCGAGATGCCGTGGCCCGACACGTCGGCGACGCCGAAGTACATCCAGCGGTCCTCGACCACGCTGGCGTACAGGTAGTCGCCGCCGATGAAGCGCGACGGTACCGAACGCATGGCCGTCGTGACGCGCTTGTCACGGATGGCATCGGGCAGCATGCTGCGCGCGACGGCTTCGGCCAGCTTCAGCTCGTTCAGGTGTTCGCGGTTCTGCTCTTCGAGGTGGTCGCGTTCGAGCACGGCCTCCCCGAGCGCCTCCTCGGTGACGGCGAGGTGCTCCTCGATGTGCGAAGCCCGCGACGCGACCTCGTCGGCTTCCTCCTGCGCACGTTGCCCGACGCGACCCGCCGCGCCCAGCAGCACGGCCCAGGAGAAGGGCGTGAGCGCGGCCAGCACCTTCATCCAGCTGGGCACGTCCGTCGCGAGCGCCAGCACGGGCGTCGGCAGCGCCGTGAGGAAGCCCAGCCACAGGCTCGGGTTCTTGCCCAGGTCGTAGGTGCGCTCGTCGCCGAGTGCGTGGAGCATGGCGCGGAAGAACGCGCGCGGCCCCTGGCGCGGAGACGGCTGCTGCGCAGCGGGCGGCGGGGTGTCGGTCACGCCGCGAGCTCCAGCAGGCTGTCGACCGGGACATCCCCCAGGCGCGCGCGACCGCCGAGGCCGCCCAGCTCGATCAAGACGGCCGCCCCGATCACGTTGGCGCCAGCGCGCCGTGCGAGGGCAGCGGCCGCGGCCAACGTGCCGCCGGTGGCCAGCACGTCGTCCACGAGCAGCACGCGCTGGCCCGGCGTGACCGCATCGGCATGCATCTCCAGCCGCCCGGTTCCGTACTCGAGGGCGTAGTCCTCGCCCAGGGTCGTGGCCGGGAGCTTGCCCGGCTTGCGCACCGGCACGACGCCGGCGCCCAGCGCGACGGCCAGCGGTGCTCCGAACAGGAAGCCGCGGCTCTCGATCGCGACGACACGCTCGACGCCCGCGGAGCCGAAGCGCGCCGTCCAGTGCTCCACGACCTGCGCCAGGGCACCGGGATGGGCCAAGAGCGGCGTGATGTCGCGGAACGCGATCCCGGGCTGCGGGAAGTCCGGGACGGTGCGCACGAGCGCGCCGAGGTCGAGCGGGGTGGGGGCCATCGAGCCAAGATCCATGCGCGTCCCCGGCGCCATCCGCCCGGAGCCCCTGTCTATACTCCCGCCTCCGCGCCCGGCCGCGAACAGGACAAGGAGACCCAGATGCCGCCCCGCCGCTCCGCCCGCCTCGCCCTCGCTTCGCCTCGCGCCGCCGGCCGCCGTGCCCGTCGGGTGGCGGGCGCCGTGGGTGCGTTGGCCTTGAGCCTGGGCCTCGGCTGGACGCTGGCGTTCGCAGCGCCCAAGGAGGGCGACGACGTCGTCGAGCGGATGCTCACCCGCGGCCGCGAGCTGTGGAGCACGCCCTTCGGCGCGGGCGCCAAGGCCTGCAGCGCCTGCCACACGAGCGGCGCGAACAAGCTGACGGCCGCCCGCTTGGAGGCGTACCCCAAGTACGACCGTCCGATGCGCGCCTTCGTGACGGGGCAGCAGAAGATCAACCAGATGATCCGCACGAAGGGTGGCGGGGCGGAGCTGCCGTTGGGTAGCGACGACCTGAACGCCCTCGAGGCGTACATCAAGACCCTCGGTCGCTGACATGGGCTTCCGCGCGGACGTGCTGCGGGCGCTCGCGAGCGCCCTCGGGGACGATGTGGACGCCGCCGGTGACCTCGATGCGGCGCTGACCACCCCGCCCAAGATCGAGATGGGCGACTTGGCGTTCCCCTGCTTCGCCTTGGCGAAGGCCAAGCGCAAGTCCCCCCCCGCCATCGCCGCCGAGCTGGCGGCCGCGATCGCGCCTTCCGGGGCCATCGCCAAGGTGCAGGCCCTCGGGCCCTTCGTGAACTTCCACGCCGACCCGGCCAAGCAGATGGACGACCTCTGCCAGCGGCTCGTCGATGGGCGGTTCGACGCCGAAGCCCGTACGGACGCGCCGGCCCGCGTCATGATCGAGTTCAGCCAGCCCAACACCCACAAGCTGTTCCACGTCGGCCATCTGCGCAACGTCGTGCTCGGCGATGCGCTCGTGCGCGCCTTCCGTGCCCGGGGCCACGATGTCGTGGCCGCCAACTACTACGGTGACTTCGGCATCGACGTGGCCAAGTGCCTCTGGTGGATCCGGACGCACCCCGAGGAGAGCGTGCCCGACGAGCACCGCATTGCGTGGCTCGGCTCGTGCTACGTGCGCGCCACGCAGCTCGTGGCCGAGCTCGAGGAGAGCGATCCCGACAAGGCCACGGCGACCAAGGCCGGCATCCGCGAGGTCCTGCGCGGCATGGAAGAGGGCGAGGCCGGGATCCGCGCCCTCTACGAAGAGACGCGCCAGTGGTGCCTGGACGGCTTCCAGGCCATCTACGACCAGCTCGACGTGCGCTTCGACCATGATTTCTTCGAGTCGCAGGTCGAGCACGAGGGGCAGGCCATCGTCGACGAGCAGCTGGCCAAGGGCGTGTTCGTGGAGAGCCAGGGCGCCATCATCTGCGACCTGACGGAGGAAGGCCTCGGCGCCTGCCTCGTGCGCAAGGGCGACGGGTCCAGCCTCTACATGACGTGGGACCTCGCGTTGGCCCGTCGCAAGTTCGACGACTTCGACATCGAACGCTCGATGTACGTCGTGGGCTCCGAGCAGCGCCACCACTTCCAGCAGCTGTTTGCCACGCTCGCGCGCATGGGCTACGAGCGGGCCAAGGACTGCCGCCACGTGGCGTACGAGCTGGTCATGCTGCCGAGCGGCAAGATGAGCAGCCGCAAGGGCACGGCCATCCCCCTCCACGTGCTGTGGGACACCGTGCGCGACGCCATTCGCACGCGCATGGAGGCCGAGGGGCGCGACGAGCGTGCCGCGTGGGACGAGGCGCGGTGGAACGAGACCGTCGAGCGGGTCGTCGTGGCCTGCCTCAAGTACGGCATGCTGCACGTCACGAACAACCGCCGCGTCGTGTTCGACGTGGAGGCGTGGACCAACCCCGAGGGCGACACGGGGGCCTATCTGCTCTACGCGCTCGCGCGGATCGCCGGCATCCAGCGCAAGGCGAAAGGCCCGGTCCCGGGCCTGGCCGACGGTGTGAAGGCCGGCGGTTCGAGCGCGGGGGAGGCGTTCGGCCAAGAGGCCGAGCGGGCGCTGCTGGGCCATCTGCTGACGTGGCCGGACGTGCTGGCGCGCATGGAGAGCACGTGCGAGCCGGCCGTCGTGGCGACGTTCCTGTTCGACGCCACCAAGCTGTTCAGCCGCTTCTACGCCGCGTGCCCGATCCTGAAGGCGCCCGAGCCGTTGCGCACCGCGCGGCTGCAGCTGGTGAACGTGACCGAGGCCGTGCTGCGTCGCGGCTTCGACGTGCTGGGGCTGCCGGTCGTGGATGCGATGTAGCTCCCGGTACGGAGTCGGGTGAGATTCCACCCTCGGGCCGCGTTGTCCTCCCGCATGCGAGAGCGTGTCCCAGCCCGAGGTTGGAATCTCACCCGACTCCGTAGTCAAGCTCCAACGGATCCGTGCCCAGGACGGCGTGCATCTCGCGCCGCAGCGCCTTGACGCGCGTCTCCTGGAGCGCGATCAGCGCTTCGGCGTCGTAGCGTCGGCGGAGATCGGCGAAGCGCTCGTCGGGATGCACGCGCGTCGTGCCCTTCATGCACGCGTCGGCCACGGCCGCGCAGCGCTCCTCCCACGTCATCACGTCGGGGTCGATCCAGGTTGCCACCTCGTCGACCTGGGACGGCGACACGCCGGCCGCCACGAGGGCCTCGGGCGAGGCTCCCTTCGTGAAGTGGGTCCAGCAGGCCGGGGCGTAGGGGGCGAGGTGCGTGAGCCGGAGGTGGCGCACGCCGGCCCGGGGGTGGTCGTCGTGCTGGCCGCGGGCGCGACCGATGTCGTGGAGCAGCGTGGACACGGCGGCGGCCTCCGGGTCCACGACCGCCCCGGCTTCCCGCAAGGCCTCGGCCAATGTCCGCGCGATGGCGGCGCCGCCGACCAGGTGCCGCTCCAGGTGGTCGGTCAGCTCGGGCTGGGCCTTCAGATGGGCCAGGGCCTCCGCTTCGGTCGCGCCAGCTTCGTCGACGAGCGCGCGATCGCGGATCCACAGCGCCACCTCGCGCAGGACGCTGCGCAGCGTGACGAAGCGAAGCGCGCGGCAGGCGTCGCTCCACCGTAGCCAGGCACACGATGCGTGCTCGTTCGACAGCACGACGTTGCCGCTGCGCCAACGGGCCAGTCCGTAGGCCACCGTCTTCTCGTACGTGACGCCCTTGCGGGTCGCGGTGTAGTGGAGATCACGGCGGAACGTGGGGGCCACGTCGAAGTCGGTGAGGCCGGTCTCCTCCTCGGTCTCCCGGCGCGCCGTGGTGACCAAGTCTTCGCCGGGCTCGGCGTGGCCCTTGGGGAAGCCGGCCTCCCCCCGCTCCGCGTTCACGAGCAGCAGGTATTCCGCGTGGCCCGTCTCCGCGTGACCCGCGGGACGCCAGAGCACGTAGCCCGCTGCCATGCGCCGGGGGGAGTCGCCCATCGGCGCATTCCACCACGACCCCCCGGACATCGGTGGGTTCGCGAGCGCCGGACGTCGGGCCCCCCGCGGTAGGCTGCGCCCCCATGAGTGACGCCTCCGGCCCGTGTGCCCGCGCCCTGCTCGACCCGCCGGCCTGCACGGAGGGCGAGATCCTCGAGAACCGCCGTGTGGCGCCCTTTACGTGGATCATGAAGGTCCACGCACCCGAGATCGCCCCGCGCATCCGCGCCGGCCAGTTCGTCAACCTCCAGACGACCACGTCCATCGTGCCGCTGCTCCGGCGGCCGATGTCGGTCCACAAGGTCGTCCGGCACGCAGGCGCCGCCACCGGCTTCTGCGTGCTCTACGACGTCGTGGGGCCCGGCACCACGGCGCTGTCGCAGATGCGCCCCGGCCAACGGCTCTCCTACGTGGGCCCGCTCGGCAACACCATCAGCGTGCCCGAGACGGCCAAGCGTGCCGTGCTCGTGGCGGGCGGCATCGGCGCGGGGCCGATCAAGCTCGTGGCCGAGACGCTGCAGGCCCGCGGCATGCGCGACATCACGATCTGCTACGGCGCCCGCGACGGCGACCACTGCGTGCCCGTCGAGGATCTGGCCCCGCATGGCTGCCGCGTGCTCGTGTGCACGGACGACGGCTCGGTCGGCAAGCAGATGCGCGTCACCGGCTACGTCGAGCAGCTGCTCGAGACCAACCGCCTTGCGAAGGGCGACTACGTGTTCACGTGCGGCCCCCGGCCCATGTTCCGCGCGCTGCGCAACCTGCTCGCCCCGCACGGCATCGAGGCCGAGGCCGCCACGGAGGAGTTCATGGGCTGCGGCTTCGGCGTGTGCAACGGTTGCCCGTTGCTCCAGATCCAGCCGGACGGTCGCGTCGCCTACAAGCTCTGTTGCCTGGACGGTTGCCTCTTCCCGCTCTCCACGCTCGTGTTCGAGGGCGATGGGCGCGTCCACGGCGACATCGTGGCCCCGGTGGGGGAGCGGGCGTGACGCGCCACAGGCCGAGCGAGGCCCTCGTCGACCTCGAACGGGTCCTGAAGCGCTTGAAGGCGCGCGAGATCGCCGCCTTCGAGCGCGAGCTGCTCGAGGCCCGACGCGTGTTCGTGACGGGCTTGGGCCGGACGGGCCTGATGGCGCGCGGGTTCGCGATGCGGCTCATGCACCTGGGGCGCACGGTGTTCCACGTGGGCGACGTCATCACGCCTGCCATCGGCAAGGACGACCTGCTCGTCATATGCACGCGCACCGGCCGCTCGAAGGTGCTGGGGCACTACATCGACATCGCGCGCAAGGCCAAGGCGCGCGTCGCGGTGGTGACGGCGCGTCCCACGGCGCCCGTCGGCCGCCGCGCCGACGTGGTCCTCTCGATCGACGACCGGCCGGCGGCGCGACGCCGCGCCGCGCCGCTGCTGCCCCTGGGCTCCCTGTTCGAGCAGGCCCTCCTGGTGACCCTGGACCACGTCGTGGTGGACCTGATGGCCGAGCTGGACCTCTCCGAAGAGGACCTCGCCCGCATCCACACCGGCTTCGAGTAGTCCCGATGGACCAAGAGCCCGGCGCACTCCCACCCCGGCTCTTCGCGGCGCGGTCCGGTCCGTAGACTCCGGCCTCCACCCCCTCCGGAGGCCCAGCATGTCCGACGCCGTCATCGTTTCCGCTTGCCGCACGCCGATCGGTCGCTTCGGGGGCGGCTTGGCCTCGTTCCGCGCGCCCGATCTGGGCGCCATCGTGGTGCGCGAGGCCCTGCGCCGCGCGGGCGTGGACGGCGCCGACGTGGACGAGGTGATCCTCGGCACCGTGTTGCAGGCCGGCCTCGGGCAGAACCCGGCCCGCCAGGCGGCGATCGCCGGCGGCGTGCCCGTCGAGAAGCCCTCGTTCACGGTGAACAAGGTCTGCGGCTCGGGGCTGAAGAGCGTGGTGCTCGCGGCGCAGGCCATCCGCGCGGGCGACGCCGAGATCATCGTGGCCGGCGGGCAGGAGAGCATGAGCAATGCGCCCTACCTGGCGCCCAAGGTGCGCGACGGGCTGCGCCTGGGCCACGGCCAGCTGCTGGACGCGATGGTCCACGACGGCCTGTGGGACATCTACAACGACTTCCACATGGGCGAGACGGGCGAGCTGATCGCCGAGCGTTGCGACGTGTCGCGCGCGGAGATGGACGCCCTCGCCGCCACGAGCCACCAGCGGGCGGCGGCCGCGCGGGACGCGGGCGCCTTCGACGACGAGATCGTTCCCGTCGAGATCAAGGACCGCAAGGGCAACGTGACCGTCGTGCGCCACGACGAAGGCGTGCGCGACGGCACCACGGCCGAGGGACTCGGCGCCATGCGCCCGGCGTTCCGCAAGGACGGCAAGGTGACCGCCGCCAACGCCAGCCAGATCAGCGATGGCGCCAGCGCGCTCGTCGTGATGAGCGCCGCGGCGGCCAAGAAGCGGGGGCTCGAGCCGCTCGCCACGATCACGGGCTACTCCACGGGAGGCACCGAGCCCAAGTGGGTGATGTATGCGCCCGTGGTGGCCATGGAGAACCTGGTCAAGCGCACGGGGACGGCCACGTCGTCCTACGACCTGGTCGAGGTGAACGAGGCGTTCGCCTCGGCGGCCTGCGCCGTGACCAAGGAGTCGGGCCTGGACCCCGAGCGCACCAACGTCAACGGCGGCGCCGTGGCGCTGGGCCACCCCATCGGTGCCAGCGGCGCGCGCATCTTGACCACGCTGCTGTACGCCATGAAGAACCGCGGCGCGACGACGGGCATGGCCACGCTGTGCCTGGGCGGCGGCAACGCCGTTGCGCTGTCGGTCAAGCGCTGATCGGGAGCCCGTCGATCCCACGTCCAAGGGAGGGAGCCGTCATGAGCCAGTCTGCGACCACGTTCCAGCGCGTCGGCGTCATCGGCGCCGGCCAGATGGGCGCCGGCATCGCCCAGGTCTTCGCCGTGGCGGGCACGCCCGTGACGCTGTTCGACAGCAGCGCGGCGGCGGTCACGCGCGGGCGCGACGGCATCGCCAAGAGCCTCGCGCGCTTCGTGGCCAAGGAGAAGATGACGCAGGCCGACGCCGACGCGGCCGTGGCCCGCGTCACGCCCGTCGACGCGGTCAAGAGCCTGGCGGACTGCGACCTGGTCGTGGAAGCGATCGTCGAAGACGCAGGCATCAAGAAGGACGTCTTCCGCGCCGTGGATGCCGTGCTCGGCGAGAACGCGATCCTTGCTTCGAACACGTCGAGCATCTCGATCACCGAGCTTGCCGCGGTCACGAAGCGCCCGGACCGCTTCATCGGCATGCACTTCATGAACCCCGTGCCGCTGATGCGGTTGGTGGAGGTCATCCGCGGCCTGCAGACGAGTGACGCGACGTTCACGGCGGTGCGCGACGCGGCCGAGGCGGTGGGCAAGGTCCCGGTCGTGGCCAACGACTTCCCGGGCTTCGTCAGCAACCGCATCCTGATGCCGATGATCAACGAAGCGATCACGTGCGTGATGGAGGGCGTGGCCCAGGCCGAGCACATCGACGAGATCATGAAGCTCGGCATGAACCACCCGATGGGGCCGCTGGCCTTGGCCGACCTGATCGGGCTCGACACGTGCCTCGCGATCATGGAGGTCCTGCACCGGGACCTGGGCGACGGCAAGTACCGCCCGTCGCCGCTGCTGCGCAAGATGGTCGCCGCCGGCTGGCTGGGTCGGAAGACGGGCCGCGGCTTCTACGCCTACGGGATGTAGGGCGACGGAAGCGGAGGCGGGAGACGCGTACGGCTTTCGCGCGTCACGGGGGGACTTTGCGACTGCGAGCCTACTTGGGGGTGACCTCCTCGGTGCGCTGCTCCGCCAAGTAGGCGTCGCGGATCAGGCTGCGGGGGATCTTGACGCCTGGGCCCACCTCGTGCGACCCGATCGTCAGCCGTGCGGCGACCAAGACGGCTGCGACGACGATCCCCGCGGCCGCGAGTGCATCGAGCTTGCCCTTCCAGGCCACGTGGGCCCGTCCCATCAACCAGCCGGTGAGCGCGCCGATGGCGTGGCCCGAGTTGCTGATCAGGAGGGTCCCGGTCCACGTCAGCACCAAGCAGACCGCGAACCACGCGATCAGGGAGTTGCGGAACTGCGTCGTGGCGATCACGGCCGCGACGGCATGGTGACGTCGCAGGGCGAACAGGAACGTGGCCAGACCGAAGATGCCTCCCGACAAGCCAACGGTGGTCACAGGGGCGTTCACCACCCAGGAGGCCGCCGAGCCAGCGGTGCCGGCCGCCAACAGCACGGCCAAGAAGGTTGCCCGCCCCCAGACGGCTTCGATGATCTGGCCGAGCTGCCAGAGGGCGAGACCGTTCATGGCGATGTGCAGGATCCCGCCGTGCAGGAACATGCTCGTGGCGTGCTTCCACCAAGCGCCGCCCCAGATGCCCTGGTCTTGGTAGAGGGCCAAGAACCAAGCTGGGAGCTTCGCCGGGTTCCGCCCGTAGACCATGTGCCCCAGCACGAACAAGACCACGCTGACCGCCAAGACGGCCATCGTCGCGATGGGCCGCCTGATCTTGAGCGTGGGCCGCATGCGTGCGTGCAGGCGCCTCGCCACCCCCTGTGCGCACTCGGGGCAGCGCAAGTCGTCGCCCGCCCCGAAGGCGTCGTCGCGCGGGACGGTCGCCCCGCACTCCACGCAGCGGACGGTGCCGGTCGCGTCGGGCTCGTGCTCCATCGGCGCATTGAACCAGGGGCCGCCACGCGCCGTGCCCGGCGACCGGGACGGCGCCCGCGTCGGGGGGAGGCGGCGTCCGGTGTCACCCGTAAGGTAGGGCGTCCACGGCCCCCGGGCCGACGCCGGAGACATCGAGCCCATGGACTTCGACCTGACCGAGGACCAGCGCATCCTGCAGGAGGCGGCCCGCGAGTTCGCCGAGAACGAGCTGGCCCCGCGCGCGGCGGCGTCGGACGCGGCCGAGGACTTCGTCCGGGAGCAGATCGAGCTCTGCAGGGAGATGGGCTTCCTCGGGATGGCCGTCAGCGAGGCCTACGGCGGCAGCGAGCTCGGTGCGGTCGGCACGAGCCTCGTGCTCATGGAAGTCAACCGCTGCTGCGCCAGCACGGGCGTCACGCTGTCCGTCCACAACAGCCTCACGTGCGAGAGCCTCATGCGCTTCGGCACGGACGAGCAGAAGCAGCGCTACCTGCCCAAGCTCGCTACCGGTGAGTGGCTGGGCGCCTACGCCTTGTCCGAGGCCGGCAGCGGCAGCGACGCGGGCAGCCTGGTCTGCAAGGCCACGAAGGACGGCGAAGACTGGGTGCTCGACGGCACCAAGCTCTGGATCAGCCACGGCGACCAAGCGGACCTCGTCGTGGTGTTCGCGCGCACCGACGCGGACGCGGGCACCAAGGGCATCACCGCGTTCCTCGTCGAGACCTCGTGGGACGGCTACACGCCGGGCAAGAAGGAGAAGAAGATGGGCCTGCGCGGCTCGTCCACGGTCGAGCTGCACCTGGACCACGTGCGCGTGCCCGCCGCCAACGTCCTCGGCGAGGTCGGCCGCGGTTTCCCCCTGGCGCTGTCGCTGCTCGACACGGGCCGCATCGGCATCGCGAGCCAGGCCGTGGGCATCGCGCAGGCCTGCCTGGAAGCGTCGATCAAGTACGCGCGCGAGCGCGAGCAGTTCGGCAAGCCCATCGGCGCCTTCGGCGCGATCCAGGAGAAGCTGGCCGACATGGCCACGCGCGTGGACGCGGCCCGCCTGCTCACGCTGCGCGCCGCCTCGCTCAAGGACCAGGGCAAGCCCCACGGCCGCGAGGCGAGCATGGCCAAGCTGTTCGCCTCGCGCACGGCGAACGAGGCCGCCAAGGAGGCCGTGCAGATCCACGGCGGTGCGGGCTACACGCGCGACTTCCCCGTGGAGCGCTACTTCCGCGACGCCCGCGTGACGGAGATCTACGAGGGCACCACCGAGATCCAGCGCCTCGTGATCGCGCGCAGCCTGCTCGCGAGCTGAGTCGCGTGACCGCCACGTCGGACGAGGTCCGCGAGCTCGCCGGGCGCTTGGCCGCTCGCGACGGCCGGGCCCTGGCCCGCGCCCTGACGTGGGTGGAGAGCGACGCCCTGCGTGGGCCGGCGCTCGTGGACGCCCTCCGCGTGCCGGGCCGTGCCTATCGCGTGGGCATCACGGGTCCGCCGGGCGCGGGCAAGTCCACCTTGGTCGCGGCGCTCGCCGCGGCGTGGCGGCGAACCGGGGCCCGCGTGGGCGTGCTGGCGGTCGATCCGAGCAGCCCCTTCCACGGCGGCGCCCTCCTCGGCGACCGCATCCGCATGCAGGCGTTGTCCGGCGACGCGGACGTCTTCATCCGCAGCCTCGCCACGCGCGGCGCGCTCGGGGGCCTCGCGGCCGCCGTCCACGACGCCGCCGACGTGCTGGAGGCCGCGGCCTTCGACCCGATCCTGATCGAGACGGTCGGCGTGGGGCAAAGCGAGGTCGAGGTCACGCGGGCGGCCGATGTGACGGTCGTCGTGCTCGCCCCCGGGAGCGGGGACGTGATCCAGGGCATGAAGGCGGGGTTGCTGGAGGCGGCCGACGTGCTGGTCGTCAACCAGGACGATCGCGAGGGCGCCGACGCCCTCGTCCATGCCCTGGAGTCGGCGCTCGAGCTGCGCGCGATCCAGCCGCCGCCGGTGCTCAGGACCGTGGCCACGGTCGGGCGCGGCGTGGAGGCCCTGCGCGAGGTCCTGGTGGCGCGGGGCCCGGGCAGCGCGGCCCCCGAGCTGCTCGCGGAGCGGCGCAGGGCGCGGGCCGCGGCGCGCATCACCGCCGCCGTGGACGCGAGCCGGGCCCGGGAGTTCTGGCGCGCGGCTGGCGCCCTGCGCGAGGATCTGGCCGGCGAGGTCGTGGCCGGGCGCCTGGGCCTGGCCGAGGCGATCGCCCGCCTGGTCGCCAGCGACGAGGCCGGCACGGAGGCGCCGTGAACGAGGAACGTCCCATCCGCGTGCTCGTCGCCAAGGCGGGCTTGGACGGCCACGACCGCGGCGCCAAGGTCGTGGCGGCCGCCCTACGCGACGCGGGCTGCGAGGTCGTCTACACGGGCCTGCGCCAGACGCCCGAGCAGATCGTGGAAGCGGCGCTGCAGGAAGACGTCGACGCCGTCGGCCTCTCGCTGCACAGCGGCGCGCACATGACCCTGTTCCCCCGGGTCCTGGAGCTGCTGCGGGCCGCCGGCGCCGGTGACATCCTGCTGACCGGGGGCGGCATCATTCCCCCCGACGACGCGGCCCGGCTCGCCGCGCTGGGGGTGGGGCGGCTGTTCGGCCCTGGCACCCCCCTGTCCGAGCTCGTGACCTACGTCCGTGACGAAGTGGCACGTCGACGGGCCGCCGGTCGGGCTTCCCCAGGGTCCCCTCCCACGGGTTGAGGGCGTCGGCGGCAGCGGGTCCAATGGGCCCACGCCGGGACGCGCGTCGCGGCGAGCCCTTCTCTCGAACGTGACCTCGCCCGTCCGGAGCCCTCGATGACCGCGACCGATGCCGCCGCTGCCAGTCCCTTCCTGGCCGACGAGCACCTCGAGGTCCGCCGCATGGTGCGCGACTTCGCCCTCGAGGAAGTCGCGCCCCACGCGACCGCGCTGGACGAGGAGAAGCGCTTCCCCCACGAGGTCGTGCCCAAGCTGGCCGATCTCGGCTTGCTGGGCGTCCCGTGGCCCGAGGAAGTCGGTGGCGCGGGGATGGACTACCTCGCCTACGCCATCGTCATCGAGGAACTGTCGCGCGTCTGCGGCACCACGGGCATCACGGTCGCCGCGCACACGTCGCTGGGCACCGGCCCGATCTACCACTTCGGCACGCGCGAGCAGCGCCAGCGCTGGGTCCCGCCGCTGGCCACGGGCCAGCACCTGGGCGCCTTCGCCTTGACGGAGCCCGGCGCGGGCAGCGACGCCAAGGCCACGCGCGTCACGGCGCGCCGTGACGGCGACTCCTGGGTCGTCGACGGCACCAAGATCTACTGCACCAACGGCACGCATGCCGGGACGATCGTGTTCACGGCGCGGACCGGCGGCGAGGTCGGCGACACCAGCCAGATCAGCGCTTTCGTCGTGGAGAAGGGCACGCCTGGCCTCGGCTATGGCGTGCTCGAGGACAAGCTCGGCCTACGCGGGTCGGACACGCGCGAGATCGTGTTCGACGGCTGCCGCATCCCGCTCGGCAACAAGCTGGGCGAGGAAGGGGCCGGCTTCAAGCAGTTCATGAACACGCTGGAGGCGGGTCGCATCTCGATCGGCGCCATGGCGCTCGGCTTGGCCCAAGGTGCCTTGGACACGGCGCTTGCCTACGCCCGCGAGCGCCGCCAGTTCGGCAGGCGCCTGATCGACATGCAGCCCATCGCCCACAAGCTGGCCAACATGGCGATGGAAGTGCACAACGCGCGCAACCTCGTCTACGAGTCGGCCTGGCGCAAGGACCGCGGCATGGCGTTCGCCACCGTGGGCTCGGCGGCCAAGCTGTACGCGTCCGAAGTCGCCATGCGCACGGCGCACGACGCCATCCAGATCCTGGGAGGCGTCGGCTACACGCGCGAGTACCCGGCCGAACGCATCCTGCGCGATGCCAAGCTGTGCGAGATCGGCGAGGGCACGAGCGAGATCCAGCGGCTGATCCTGGCGCGCCACCTCGATCGCGTCGGTGACGACCTCACGCTCGGCTCGTGAGCGCCGCGCTGCTGGGCCTGCCGCTCCCGGCCTGGGGACTGGTCGCGCTCCTGGTCGTCGCGCTGGCGATCGTTGCCCGCGCCGAGCGTCGGCTGCGCCACCGCATCGCACGGCTCGTGCGTCGCGTGGAGGAGGGGGAGGAGGCCCTCGAGCGGATCGAGGACGCCCTGGTGGCGCGTCGTCGGGAAGGCCGGGAGATCGCGTCGGGACGCCTCCTGGCCGCGGTGCGGACGGCACGGGACCCGCGCCCCGAAGGCGCCCGCGACGTGCTGGGGCGCGATGTGTTCGCGTGGCGTGTGCTGGGCGAGGCCAGCGCCGGCGCCTATGGCGAAGCCGGCGCGGGCGACGGCGAGGGGGACGCGCCCACGGCGCTCTTCGAGGCCCTCGGCTGGCGCGGCGTGCTCATCGAGGCCGACCCGGAGAAGGCCGCCCGCGCACGCGCGGCGCGGCCGGCCAGCCAGGTGCTGGCCCGGGCCCTGGTGGGGCCCGGATCCCCGCCTCGCGTCACGTTCCACCGCGTCGAGGGAGGCCGCATCGAGCCGGGGCTGGGGCCCGTGGACGGTCTCGCGTTCGTGGCACCGAGCGCGACCGCGCTCGGGCCCGTGATCGCAGCCGGAGCGCGCACGCGGGCCATGGAGGTCGACGCGTCGACGCTGGAGCAGGCGCTGGCGGACGCTCGCGTGATCGGGCGTCTCGACCTGCTGCTCGTGGACTTCCTGCCGGGGGCTGCCGCGGCCCTGGAAGGGCTCGGCGACGCGCCGCTACCGCGCCTGGTGCTGGTGGCCGGAGCCGGGGAGGAGCCGCGGGACGACCTGGACGAGCCCGACGAGCGCCAGCTGGTACGCGAAGTCGCCGATCGCCTTGGCTTCACGACGGCCGGCCGCTACGCGGATCACCTGGTGCTGGTCGCGCCTGATGCCTCGGATGTGCTGGAGCGGGTGCGGATGTCCATACCCCCTACCGCGGCAGCTCGATGATGCGGTGGGGGACTTCCTCTTCGTCGAGGACGTCCTTCAGCTCTTCCCAGGTGGTGGCTTCGGTACCGAGGAAGTCGCTGGCCGCGTCGCCGCACACGATCAGCTCGGGGCTCTGGAAGGAGTGGGCCAGCTCGAGCGCTTCGCGCCCGATGATCTGGCGCGCGCGCGGGTCGTTCACGAAGTCGTCGTAGTCGTCAGGGCGGCAGAGCACGACGAATCGCGGGAACAGGAGGAAGTGACCGAGGCGGAGCGGGATGCGCACGCAGACGAGCTCGCGGTTGGCCTTGATCTCCTCGCCCAGGTCCTCGGCGCTGATGTCTTCGGGCACCATGCGCGGTGTCGACTCGCCATCGACGTTCATGACCTCGACCTCGAGGTTGGGCGACTCGGGCGGATCGATGTTCTGGAAGCCCTTCACCTGCAGTTGCTGCAAGAGAACACGGGCCGCTCCGCCGAGGGTGCGCGTGGTCGGGATGAGGATCTCGATCGCCATGGGGGCGCATGGTGCCCGGTCCGGCCCCGCGCTACCCCAAATGCCCCAGCGGGGGAGTACGGAGCCAGGGGAGTACGGAGCCAGAGCAATTCCTATCACCCAGTGTCGAGGGGATCCTGCGACCACGGTGGCCCCTCGCACTGGGTGATAAGAATTGCTCTGGCTCCGTAGGGCGGTCAGCGGCTGGAGGAGATGGCCGCGAGAGCGTCGGGGTTCTCGATGGAGGCCGTATCGCCGGTGGGCTGACCGAGCCAGGCCCGGCGGATGGCGCCCCGCACGATCTTGGCCGAGCGCGTCTTGGGCAGTGCATCGACGAAGCGGACGGCCTTGGGGCGCAACGTCTTGCCCAGGTGATCGACGACGGCGTCGGAGAGGACTTGGCGCAACGCTTCGGACTCGGTGACACCGGGTTTGACCACCACGAACACGACGATGTCCTCGCCCTTGAGCGCATCGGGCACGCCCACGGCCGCGGCTTCGCTCGCCTCGGCCACGGCGACGACGGCGGCCTCGACCTCGGCGGGGCCGATGCGCTTCCCCGCCACGTTGACCGTGTCGTCGCTACGCCCCTGGAGGAACCAGAAGCCGTCCTCGTCCACGTACGCCCAGTCGCCGTGGTACCAGACGTCCCTCCCGAAGCGCTCGAAGTAGGTGGCCAGGTAGCGCTCGCGATCGCCGAGGAAGCCCTTCGTGAGACTCGGCGCGGGCTGCTTGAGGACGAGGTGGCCGACGGCACCGCGCACCGAGCGGCCCTCGTCGTCGAACACGTCGACGTCCATGCCCAACCCCGGGCCGCGAAGCGTGCACGGCTTCAAGCTCGTCGTGGGGAGCGGCGAAAGATGGCACCCGACCAGCTCGGTGCCGCCACTGATGTTGATGATCGGGCAGCGCTTGCCACCGACGTGCTCGAAACACCACATCCACGACTCCGGGTCCCACGGTTCGCCCGTGCTCCCGATGATGCGCAGCGTGGTGAGATCGTGGCCGCGCGCCAGATCGTCGCCCGCCCGGCGCAGGAGGCGCACCGCGGTGGGGGCCAGTCCCAGGTGCGTAAGGCGATGGCGCTCCACCATCTCGAAGAGCCGATCGGGCTTGGGGTGGTTGGGGGCGCCCTCGAAGACGTGCACCACGCCACCGAGGGCCGCGACGCCGATCATCTCCCAGGGGCCCATCATCCAGCCGATGTCGGTGAGCCAGAAGAAGCGGTCACCGGCATGCACGTCGAAGGCGTAGCCGAGCTCTTTCGTCATTTGCGCGAGGCAACCGGCGTGGGTGTGCACCGTGCCCTTGGGCTTGCCCGTCGTGCCGCTCGTGTAGAGGATCATCGCGGTCGCTTCCGCGTCGAGCTCCTCGGTATCGCAGTCGGGGAGCAGGGATGCCGTCGCCTCGCGCCAGTCGACGTCGCGACCCGTCGTCCACGGCACGTCCTCGCGCGTGCGACGCAGCACGACCTGGTGGCGAACGGTGGGCACCTCGGCCACCGCCGCGTCGGCAGTGGGCTTGATCGGCGCGACCTTCCCCCGGCGGTACCCGCCGTCGGCCGTGAGCAGCGCCACGGCGCCGGCGTCGCGAAGGCGCACGGCGAGGGCCTCGGCGCCGAACGCCGAGAACACGGGAATCGCCACGGCGCCGATGCGGAAGCACGCGAAGAGCGCCGTGACCACCTCGACCACCATGGGCATGTAGATGCCGACGCGGTCGCCGGGGCCCACCCCGAGCGAGCGCAGCAGGGCGGCGAGGCGGCCGACCTCGTCGTCCAGCTCGCGGTAGGTGAGCGTGCGCACGGTCCCGTCGTCCGCCTCGCCCACGACGGCGGGCTCGTCCACGAGGTCGCCGTCACGGTGACGATCGAGGGTGTTGAGCACGATGTTGGTGCGGCCGCCGAGGAACCAACGCGTGAAGGGGAAGCCGGCGCTGTCGTCGTAGGTGCGGTCGTAGGGCCGGTACCAGGAGAGGCCCAGGTGATCGAGGGCCGTGTCCCAGAAGCGCCCGATGTCCTCCACGGACCACGCGTGCAAGGCCTCGAACGACGTCGCACCCACACGGCGCATCAGGCGCGCCACGCGCGTGCGCGACGCGGCCTCGGGGTCCGGGCGCCACACGACGCCCGTGGGGATCTGTTCCGTCATGGCCTCATTGGACAAAGGGCGCGGCGGCGGCGCCACCCTCCCGCCCTTCGACATCCACGCAGGGCGAGGCCCGTAGACTCCACGGCGATGTCCACGCCCCCCCCCGTGATGCCGCGCGCGGCCGTCCACGTGGACGGCGTCCATGCCCTTCGCGGCAGCAAGCTGGCCCAGGCGTACGCGGAGGGGCGACGTGCGTTGGCTCGTCAGCTGCCGGGTTGGCGCGAGGACGCCGCGCGTGGCCTGGCGGGCAGCCTCGCGTTCCTCGTGCCGGGTGGCGGCGAGGGGGTGGCGGCCGCCGTCGAGGCCTACGCGGCGGCGGCGGACCCGCGCGGCACGCTGGTGGTTGCGGGGATTGGTGGATCTGCGCTCTCCGCCCGCTGCTTCGCCGCCCTGCGCCGACGTCACGTGCGCAGCCAGGAGCTCGTCGTGCTGGACACGGCGGACCCGGATGTGGTGTCGCGCCTGCCCGCGGCGTGGCATCCGCACGGCACGCGTCTGATCGGCGTGTCCAAGTCGGGGACCACGCTCGAGTCCATGGCGGTCTTCGAGCTGCTCGAAACGTGGCTGACCAGCGAGCTGGGTGCGGAAGGTGCCCGCGAGGCCATCGCCGTCGTGGCGGGCGAAGGGCCCAACCCGCTTCGCGCCCGCGCTGAGCAGGCGGGGTACCCGTGCTTCGACTTGGCGTCGAAGATCGGTGGCCGCTTCTCGGGGCTCACGGCGGTAGGCCTCGTGCCGGCAGCGCTCTCCGACGTCGACGTGCTCGCTCTCGAGGCCGGGGCCGCCGCAGGGCGCGGGCTGGCCTTGGCCGATAGCGAGGCCAACCCCGCGTTGGAGCTGGCCGCGCTGCAGCACGCCGCGTGGACCACCGGGCGTACGGTGAACGTGCTCCTGCCCTACGGCGAGCGGCTCGCGCCCTTGGGGCCGTGGTGGACGCAGCTCCTCGGCGAGAGCCTGGGCAAGGTGTCGGCCACGGGGCCGGTCGGCCCCGTGCCATTGGCGGCGCGCGGCCCCGCGGACCAACACAGCTTGCTCCAGCGCTTGCTGGACGGCCCGGACGACACCCTGGTCGTGCTGATCGAGGCGCCGATCGGCCCGCCGCCTGGCGACGAGATCGGCGCGCGGATCCATGCGGGGCTCGCGCCGATCCAGGCGGCCTGCCTGGAGGGGACGCGACATGCGTTGGCGGCCCGTGGGCGGCCCGTGGTGACCGTGCGTCTCGCGGCGGCCGACGAGGCGAGCGTGGCGGCGTTCTTCCAGGTGGCCGAGATGGCCGTCGTGGCGTGGGCGCATCTGCTGGGTGTCGATGCGCAGGGCCAGCCCGCCGTCCAAGCGGGCAAGGACGTGGCCGCCGTGCTGCTGGGCACGCGCGAGGACGCGGCGCTCTCCCAGGCGATTGCCGAGCGTCGTGCGAAGGAACGCGGAGGCGTCTGAACGCCGGGCTCGCACGGTGCAGCCACTCCTCCGTTGGAGGGGGGCCGCGCGCATCGTGACGCGTACGGGCTCGGCTCGCTGCGCGCCCAGCGCGAGCCCCCAGCGCGAGCCCCCGGAGGGGGCTCAAAGGTTAGTGCGGGGGCTCAAAGGTTGCTGCGCGCCCAGCGCGAGCCCCCAGCGCGAGCCCCCGGAGGGGGCTCAAAGGTTAGTGCGGGGGCTCAAAAGTTAGTGAGGGGGCTCAAAAGGGGATGTCGTCCGCGTCGCCGTAGTCGTCCTGCGGCGTCATGTCGCGAGCACCGACGCTGGCGGGCGCCGAGCGACGCGACGCGTGTCCGTCGCCGCCACCGCCGGAGTCGCCCCCGTCGTTGCCGCCGTCCAGGAACTGGAACGTCTCGGCGACGACGGAGAGCTTGCTGCGGCGCTGGCCGTCGCGCTCCCACGTGTCGAACTTGAGCCGACCCTCGATGAAGATCTGCCGGCCCTTCTTCATGTAGCGATGGATGGTCTCGCCGGTGCGGCCCCACGCCTCGACGTCGACGAAGCAGGTCTCCTCGACCTTCTCGTTGTTGTCCCTGCGGATGTAGGTGCGGTTCACGGCGAGGCCGAACGACACGACGGCCGCGCCACCGGACGTGGAGCGGCTCTCGGGGTCGCGCGTGAGGCGTCCGATGAGGAGGACCTTGTTGAGGTTGGCCATGTGATCTCCTGGCGAGCTGGGGTGGCCGGCGCGGTCGGGTCCGGTCCACCCGTCGGCCCGGACCGGCGAGGCTCGTTTCGACGGCCCGGGAGAGCGAGAGCCTAGCGGGCGGGGGCCCCAGCCCGCGGAGGCCGTCCATCGGGCGTTTGCCGCGGGGCGCAGGAAGGGAGGGAACTTCTCCCGCGGACCTCCTGCGGCACCGCGATAGCCTGCCTCCGTGGGGGGCCACGGCGACCGCGCCCCCCGACCGACGGGAGGCCCCCATGTCCGTCCAGGGAACCGATACCGACCGTGGCGCCGGCAATCCGGCGGGCGCGGAGCGCCGGCGGCACACGCGGGTCGAGGCCGGTGGCATCTGCCTCCTCGCCGGGAGCGAGGGGCACCAGACCGCTTTCGAGCTGCTCGATCTGAGCGAGTCCGGAGCGCGGCTGCGCTGCGAGCGGGGTCTTCCCGCCATGACGCGCGTGGGGGTGATCCTCGTCCTCCCGGCCCAGCGCATCGGCCAGCCCAAGGACGCGCGCTTGGACATCACCGGCGTCGTCGTCTGGAGCCACGAGGCCGAGACCAAGGTCTTCGACACCGGCGTGTTCTTCCCCGAGCTGGACGACGACGCACGCACGGCCCTCAAGGCCTACGTCACCGCGTCCGCTTGAGGGGGCATGCCGCCTCCCGTGTTCCACGCCGTCGTCGCCACCGTTGCCGGGCTCGTCGTCGGTTCGTTCTTGAACGTCGTCATCTGGCGGCTGCCCCGCGGCGAGAGCCTCTCGCACCCACCCTCGCGCTGTCCGGGTTGCGGGAAGGCCATCCGCTGGTGGCAGAACGTCCCCGTCGTTTCCTGGGTCCTCTTGCGCGGGCGCTGCGCAGGGTGCCGGGTGCGGATCCCCTTCCGCTACCCCTTCGTCGAGCTGTTGACGGGTGCACTCTTCCTCGCGGCGTGGCTGGCCTGGGGTGAGCACCCCGTCACGGCGGTGCTGGTCGCCGTCCACCTGGCCGCCCTGGTGGCGGTCACGTTCATCGACGCGGACCACAAGATCATCCCGGACAAGATCTCCAAGCCGGGCCTCGTCGCGGCGCTTGCCGCAGCGCCCTGGATGGCGCTGCCGGACCGGCCCAAGCCCCTGGTCCCCGGGGCCAGCCCGGCCCTGGACGCCTGGCTGGTGGCCCTGGCGGGCGCGGCGGTGGGGGCGGGCATCCTGCTGGCCATCCGCTGGATCGCGAGCGCCCTGAAGAAGCGCGAGGCGATGGGGCTGGGCGACGTCAAGCTCCTGGCTTGGATCGGGGCCTTGGTCGGCCCCGTCTACGTGCTCGTGGCCCTGGTCGTGGGCTGCGTCGTAGGCAGCGTGATCGGGCTGTTCATCGTGGTCGTGGCCAAGCTCCGCGCCTTGCCGGCCCGCGTGCGCATCGAGGTCGGCGACGTGGCCCACGAGGTGACGAGCGTCCGCATCAAGGACGGGCTGCTCGTGGTCGACGGCGGGCCGGCGGTTCCTGCGGACACGCCTGCCAGGATCCACCTGGTGCTGGACGCCGTGCGCGTGCTCGAGGACGACGACGTCACGATCGACCGCCCCGGCGCCGTCGTCGCGAGCGAGCCGCTCGGCAGCGCGTCCCGCTGGCGCGTGCGCGTCGACCAGCTGACCGAGAGCGAGGACGAGCACCTGTGGCTGTTCCGCAACTCGGGTCGCTACGTTCCCTTCGGCCCGTTCCTCGCCCTCGGTGGCGCCGCCTGCCTCCTCGTGCCCGGTTGGGTCTGGTGGCTGATCGTCGAGGCGTACCCCTCGCTCGTCCGTCGCGGGGGGTGAAGGTCTGGTGGGGGAACCGCCCATCGCCCACCAGATCTTGTGTTTTTTCCGCTTGACCGACCGGCACCCCGTGATCGAATCGCCACAGCGCGTTGTGGCCCGGGGCGAGGAGGGGCTTGCAGCAGGCGCGTGAGAGGCTCGCTCACGCGATCTCGCCGCGACCCCCGGCCCCAAGAGGACGTGCGAAGAGGTCGCCGTGCCGACT
>JBFWRP010000013.1:0-113796 GCA_050248855.1 Planctomycetota bacterium
CGGCCAGCGCGCTCCGCAAGCTCGACCTCGACGACTACCTCGAGCGCTACCGCTCCTGATCGCCCTGACGAAGCGAGGGCCGCGTGGGCTCGCGCCCACGCGGCCCTCGGGGGGGCACCCCAGGACCATTTCAGGGCAGGAGCGAGATCTGGATCGTGGTGCTGGCGGTGCCGGCATTGTTGGTCGCGGTGATCGTGTAGGAACCCGTCGAAAGCAGGTTCAGCGGCACACCGGACAAGACGCCCGTGTTCGGGTTGAGCGAGAGGCCCGCGGGCAGGGCCGGGCTTACCGACCAGCTCTCCACTTGGCCGCCCGTGAGCGTCGGCGTCAGGGTCGAGATGGTGCCCAGCAACACGCTGCCGACCCACGTGGTCGTGGGGTAGGTCAGGGAGAGCGGGGCGCCCAGCGGCGTCGCCATGAGCAGGGACGTGCTGGCCGAGCCGGCCGCGTTCGTGGCCGTGATCGTGTAGCTGGTCGGCGAGGTCACCGACGTGGGAAGGCCCGAGATCGCTCCCGTCGCACTGTCCAGCGAGAGGC
Source organism: Planctomycetota bacterium (assembly GCA_050248855.1). Lineage (GTDB taxonomy): Bacteria > Planctomycetota > PLA2 > PLA2 > JAEUHO01 > JACKGW01. The sequence goes on from JBFWRP010000013.1 coordinate 538, forward strand.
CCGTGGGCAGCGACGGGGAGATCGACCACGTGACGTCCGCACCTGGCGACGCCGCCGGCGTGATGGTGGAGATGGCGAGGCCCGTGGGCAACGACACCGAGCCCGGGAACGAGGGCGTGGTCGGCGGGCCCAGGACGGCGTCGACACCGAACGTGAGCGTCGTCGAGGCCGATCCCTCGCTGTTGCTCGCCGTGACGGTGTAGCCGGCCTCGGCCGTTGCCGACAGCGGGATGCCCGAGATCTCGCCCGTGCTGGCGTCCAGCGACAGGCCCGCAGGCAGTGCGGGTGTCACCTCGAACAGGTCCGGCGTGCCACCGCCCACAGTCGGCAGGAGTCCCTCGAGCAGCTGACCCACGAGCAGGACGGCCGGCTCCGCATACTCGATGAGCGTCGGCGCGATGTTCGTGATGCCCATGTCGAAGGCGGTCGACAGGCTGCCCGCGTCGTTGGACGCCGTGACCGTGAAGGTCGTGGGCACGAGCTCGACCGCGGCCGTGCCGGAGACGATGCCCGTGTTCGTGTCCAGCTGCAGACCCTCCGGCAGGTCGGGCTCGATCGAGAACACGTCCGCGCCGCCGAGCAGCTCGGGCACCACGTGGACGACATCGTTGACGAGCACGAAGAGGTCCGGGTAGGCGAGGTAGGTCGGCGGACCCTGCGCACCACCGCGCTCGATCACGCCGCGGGCGATGCCCTCGGGTGCGGGGGCCGTGGTGGCCCGTGCATGCATGCGGCTCGGGTCGGCCAGGAGGCGCGCGAAGGTCACGATGTCGCAGGCCGCGGTGCCGGTCCAGGTGGGCGGCTGCACGACGAGATCCGCCGCCGCGCCGAAGTCGATCAGGAGGAGACCGGAGCCGTCCACGGGGCCGTCGTGCGCCGCCACACCGTCGATCTCGGCGACGTCCGGCTGGGCCATCGTGAGCACGAACGGCACGGAGTCAGGCGCCTCGGTCGTGAAGCGCAGCGTCCCGCCGGCGGGCGGATCGAGCACGGGCAGGCCCGGCTGGCCCGTCAGGTGGGCGACGTAGCCCTGCGGCGCGCGGCCGAAAGCGCCGGCTCGCGTGCCGCCAAGCGTCTCGAGGCTCAGGTGGTAGCCGGCCGGGTGACCGACCAACCGCGTGAGCAGCTCGAGGCCCGGATGGAAGGTGGCAAGGCCCACGTCCAGATCGCCGCTCACGCGCCAGTCCGCCGCGTCGGTCGCGTCGGCGATGAAGGCGCCCGCGCCTCCGACGGGGCCAGCGCGCAGCTCGGCCGACGTGATGAGCACGGCGTCCTCGCCGCCGCCCGTGGCGACGACGATCTCCGCGTCGTCTCGACCCGCGATGCGCACGAGCGCGCTGCCGAGGATCGTGTCATCGGCGCCCGGCTCCTGCGAGGCAAGTGCGGCCCAGACCGGCAGGTCCAGCGGTGTGCGGAGGTCGCCCTGCACGTCCGGGGCGGAGCCGCGCTCGAGCACCATGACGTGCAGCGAGGGCGCGTACAGCAACGCGGCCGCCTCGCGAAGCGTGAGGGCGAGCGAGCCACGAAGCGTCGAGCCCGCCTCGTCCGTGGCCAGCGTCAGTGCGCTCCGATCGATGCGCCGCGGGGCCGGCAGCCCGGTTGCGCTGGCCGACTCCACGCGAACGCCCTGGACGTCGTCGACGCCGGACGGGTCCAGCGCCACGAGCAGGTGGAGCGCCAGCAGCTCGTCCAGATGGGCGCAGCCGGCGGCCACGGGGCTCTTGAGGGTCCCGAGCGCGGCAAGCCAGCCGGGGGCGGCGCTGTCCACGACATGCCCTTCGACCTCGCCGTTGCCACCGGCGTACACGACGCGGAGCATCGAGCCTTCGGGCGCATCGGCGACCTCCCAGGCGACGTTCGAGGGGACGTGGCCCGAGCCCTCGACGACGCCGGACTCCGCGTCCACCGTAGGAGCGGAACCGCCCATCAGGTCGTACGAGCCCTGGCCGGGCACGTCGAGGTAGAGCCCCTCCACCTGGTCAGCGCGCTCCGGCGGAACTTGCAGGGCGTAGGTGACGGTGCCGTCGCCGTTGACGGTTGCGATCCAGGCCGCCTGCGACGCCGTGCTGTCGTCGGTGGCCACGGAGGCGAGGGCCCCCAGGTTCGTCGCGGCGGGGGGTCCTCCCGAACCGCCGCACGACGGAAGGACGAGAAGTGCCAGGGCCAAGAGCAAGAGCAGGTGGAAGCGGCGCATCGAAGGTTCTCCGCGATGCGACCAGCGCATCGTCACGAACCCCCTCGGCGCACCGCGGCGCGGCCTGATGCGCTCCCACGGCGAACCGTTCAGGGATCTGAACGTTCGCCGTTGCTGCCCACGGGCGGGCGGGAGCAGACTTGCCGGATGGCGCGCCCCAGCTCGTGGGCGCGCACGGGCTTGGAAAGCAGGGCGTCCACGCCCGCTTCGGCGAGCAGATGGCGCTCCAGGCCCCCGGCGTATCCCGTCACCAGCAGGACGCGCACCGCGGGCTGGTAGGCCCTCACTTCGGCGGCCAGCACGAGACCCGTCATGCGCGGCATCGTGTGGTCCGTGACGAGCACGTCGTACGTCCCGGGGGCCTCGCGGGCCTTCGCCAAGGCGTGGGGCGCCGAGACGACCGGATCGACGTCGTAGCCCAGCTCCTCCAGACCGCGCCCCAAGGCATCGACGATCGCCGGCTCGTCGTCGACGAGCAACACGCGCTCGCGGCCGCGTCCGTCGCCGGGCTCGACCGCGCCGTCGTCGTCGACGGGTCCATCGGCCAGGGCGGGGAAGTAGACATCGAAGCGCGTGCCCTGGCCGACGGTCGAACGCACGCGCGTACCGCCTCCATGCTGCTGGACGATCCCATGCACGACGGAGAGGCCGAGCCCCGAGCCCTTGCCGCCCAAGCGGGTCGTGAAGTAGGGCTCGAAGATCCGCTCGATCACGTCCTGGGGCATGCCGCAGCCCGTGTCCTCGACGCGCAGGCGCACCCACTTCCCGGGCGCGATCTCGTCACCCTGACCGGGAACGGGCTCGTCGACGTCGACGACCTCCACCGCCACCGTGAGCAGGCCTCCCTCGGCCATGGCGCGTCCTGCGTTCGTGCAGAGGTTCACGACGACTTGGTGGATCTGGGTCGCGTCGGCGCGGATCGGGGTGACGCCGGCGCCCTTGTGATGCCGGATCTCCACGCTGGCCGGCAGCGAGGCGCGCAGGAGCCCCAGGGCCTCGGCGGTCACGGCGGCGACGTCGACGCGTCGTCGTTCGACTTCGCCATGGCCGCCGAACGTGGCGATCTGGCGCACGAGATCGCGTGCTCGTGAGACGCCCGCGCCGATCTGCTGGAGGTCACGGCGCCAGGGAGCGTCCGTCGCCATGCCGCCCATGACGAGATCGAGGTAGCCCTGGATCGGGGCCAGGATGTTGTTGAAGTCGTGGGCGATCCCGCCGGCCATCTCGCCCAGCGTGTGCAACCGTTGCGTGTGATGGAGCTGACGCTCGAGATCCGCCTGGCGTTCGCTGGCCACGCGAGCCCGCGTCACGTCGGCGACGACGACCAACGCCGCACCGCCTTCGATGGCAGACGGCAGGGCTCGCACGCGGATGTCCAGCCAGCGGGGCTTGCCGCCCTCCGCCGCAAGGGCAAGCGTTTCGCGCGCCAGCCCCCCCTCGGCCAGGACGCGTCCGATCGGCGTGCGGTGGAAGGGCACGAAGATGCCGCGCTCGTCGCAGAGCGCGATGCGCTGCAACGTGCCGCCGAGGCGCTCCAGGTCGAGCAGACGGCGCGCCGCCTGGTTGGACACGTGCACATCGCCCGCCGGGCCGAGGACCGCGATGCCTTCCTCGACCTCGTCGAGGATGCGACGGAAGCGCTCGTGCCCCGTGCGCGTCTCGTGCTCGGCCCGCCGGCGCCGGCCGTCGTCCAGGGCCTGCCGGCTGCGCAGCAGGATCGCGGCGGCCAAGTGGCCCCCGTACGCCGGGACCACGTCCGCAACGCCATCCTCCATGGCCTGCGCCGCGTACGACGGCGCGGTGCCCCCGTGGACGACGAGCGTCGGCGCATCCGGCCACGCGGCCCGCACGTGCGCCAGCACGGCGCGCCGCAGATCGCCGTCGACCAACGAGGGGCCGTGCAACACCACGGCGTCGGGCGCGGGCCCCTGGGTGACCTCCGCCAGGGAAAGGAGTCCCTCGGCAGCCGGCACGGCAACCCGACGGGGGGCCGGGTCCAGCGCCGTGCCCACGATGGCGGCCTCGACCGCGTGGTCCACGCGACCGAGGCCGACCAAGAGCAGCTGGAGTCCGGCGGTCATCGGCGTGGCTCGCTTCCGCGGCCAGCCTCGGGTGGCCCGCGCCGCCGCGCAAGCCCTGGAGGCCTGGGAGCGGCGAACGCGCCCTGCCAGCAGCTCACGGTGCCGTGACGGCGCCGACGTCGAAGATCCCCACGCCCTGTTTGCCGACGCGAGGCTCCGGCAGCGTGCCGAACGCCAGGGCATCGGCTTCGAGATCCTCGATCGTCTCCCACGGGTCGCCCGGATCCTCCCCGATGGCCAGCGCCAACGTTCCTGCGGCCAAGGCACAGCTCACGGACGTGCCCGACCACCAACCGTACCCTTCGGCGTCATCAGGATCCGGCCCCGGCACGTTGCGGCTCGGTGCGCTCATCCAGGTGTCCGCGTGGAAGTTGGCGACCGTGTGGGCGTCCCCATCTTCCTCCGTGCCTGATACCGCCAGGACGTGGGAGAGATTGGCGGGGAACGCCAGGCTGGCGGCGCCTTGGTTGCCCGCGGAGGCCACGACCACGATGCCCTGGTTGGCGGCGTCCTGGAGCATGAGGTCGATCACGTCGCTGTAGCCGGACATGCCGAAGCATAGACTGATCACGTCGACGCCCTGGGACATGGCCCAGGCCAGGCCGTTGGCCACGGACCAGGTGTCGCCGCGCCCCTCGTCATCGAGGACGCGAGCACAGTAGATGTCGGCGTGCGGGCACACCACGAGGGCGGCAGCCACCATGCCCAGGCCGTGGCCCTTGCCGCTGTCGACGAGACCATCGCCATCGTCGTCGACATCGTTGCCGAAGTCCTCGGCGTCGGCGTCGTGGTCCATTGCATCCCACTCCTCGGCGAGGCGCGCGACCGGGAAGGCTTCGTGGTCGAGCTGGAAGCCTCCATCCAGGAACGCGATCCGTGGCGTCGTGCTCGAGGGGCTCGGTGGCGCCGTGGGCACGTTCATCAACACGAAGGCGTCCTCCGTGCGGATCGTGGCCGCCGACAAGTCGTCGTCGAGCAACACCGGAACCGACTGCTGACCCTGGTAGTCGGGATGGTGGCGCGCGGAAACCAGCGACTCCGCGGCCCGCACGACGCCCAAGGCCTCGAGGGCCGAGACGATCGTGCCGACGGACCACGCCAGGATGCCGTTCTTGCGGACCCGCAAGAGGCCTGCCGACGTGTCCTGCTCCTCCACCACCCACGACGCCGTCTGCAAGAGGCTCGTGACCAAGCCCGTGCTGCCCTCCGGATCGAGCAAGACGATCACGTGGTCGTTCGAACCCGTGCCCTCGGCGGTCCCAGGTGACAGGGCGCCCGCGCCGCCGACCAGGGCGAGGGCGCCCACCAGGAACCGACCTGACCTCACGCTCCACGTCGCCATCCCTGCGACTCCTTTCCCGGGTTCTCCAACCGACCGCGCGTGGCGGCCAGCGACCCGATGAGGCGGAGCCTAGGACGTACGAGCCCGCGACATGAGCCCGAACTGCTGCTTGCGTTCAGGAACCTGAACGTTGGGTGCGGGACCCATCGTGGGCCCCCAGCAGGGCGAAGGGTGCCCAGTGCGCCGGATGCGGATGCCGGGCCCGCACGGCGAGAGCGGCATCGCGCAGCGCCGCAGACGTCGCAAGGCCCCGGGCCAAGCCCGCATGCAACCCGACCATCAGGTCCAGCGCGGGCCGGTCCGTCACGTGCCACAACGTGTTGACGATCTGCCGTGCGCCAGCGGCCAGGAAACCCCGCACGAGGCCCATGGGCTCGTCGGCGGCATGGACGGCCAAGCGGCCGGTGACGCAGCCCGACAGCAACACGATGTCGCAGCGCACATCCCGGCCGTACAGGTCGCTCGTGCGCAGCCAGCCATCGCCCAGCCGCACGCCGGCGCGCAGCGGATCGTCGTCGTCGAAGACGCCGTGGCTGGCGACGTGCACCACGGAGCACGAGGACAGGGCGTCCAGCAGGGCATCGCGCGTGGCACCGGCGCCCGTGGCGAGCTGGGCCTGCGGCCACGACGCGGCCACGTGACGTGCCTCGTCCAGCACGAGCGGCGCGTCCTCGTCCGGCACGCCGAAGGCGGCCACGCCCCGTCCGCGACCGACCGCCAACGTCTGCGCGTGCACGTAGACCGACACGCTCGGTGCCGTGACGACGTCGTGGCTCGTCAACAGGGGCTCGGCGTCGGGCTCGGGCATCAGGGCGTGGAACGGCACCGCGTGCAGGGCACCGTGAGGGACGATGACCAGCCGCCGGCGGCCGAGGCGGTCCCGGACGGGTCCAATGAGCTCGTCCCAGCCGCTGGCCAGGACATCTTCCGCGCGCGTGACCAGCTGGCGGTCCGCTTCTTCGTACGCATCGAAGACGACCGCAGGGCGGTCCAGATGGAAGGCCAACCGGCGCACCAAGCGCCGCGCATGCCACGTCCCGAAGGGTCGCCGGACCAGCTCGAAGCCGTCGCGGTCGAGCACGCCGAGAAACAGGGCATCGCGTCCCAGGTGCATGGTCAGCAAGCTGGTATCCGCGTCCAGCGCCGCGCGGGCCTCCTCCAGACCGACCGGGCGCCGATGCCAGCTGCGCTCCTCGCCCTCCCGATCGGCCAGGGCCTCGAGCGAAGCCCGGAGACGCTCGTGACGCACGGCCAGCGCGGAGGCGCGGCGGCGGGCCTCGGCCTCCGCATGGCGGGGGTCGTCGCTCCAGCGCAGCCGGCCGAGGCCGTCGATCTCGCGCTCGATGCCATCGAGCTGGGCCTCTGCTGCCGACGAGGCGGACACCGTGCGATGTCGGCCGGCGCGCAGCATGTCGAGCAGCGCACGGCTCTTGGAACCCTCGATGACGTTGAACACGCGCGGACGTTGCGCCTCGCCGCCTTCGGCCAGGAGGCGCACCGCACGCTCCGTCATCTGGGCGCGCTGATCGAGGAAGCTCGACATGTACTCGTCCGGAGGCGCGCCCAGGCGATGCGTTTCGAGCAGCTCCAGCGCACGGAGCACCTCCCGGCGCGCACCCACGAGGTCGCCCATGCCCTCCAGGCAACAGGCCAACGCATCGTGGAGGTCGCACCGCAGCCACGGCGCATACGTGTCCCCCAGGCGCGCCTGCAAGCCCACCAGCCGCTCGTAGGAGCGCTCGAACAGACCGCGATCCCGCTCGAGTGCCGCTTCGAGCAGCTCGGCGTTGCCCCCTCGCTCCAGGAGGCCAAGACGGTAGAGCGACTGCGCAGCGCGTCGTGCATGGCGAGCCGCGGCGTCCTCGTGGCCATCGCGGCGCAAGGCCACGGCCAGCTGGTGCTCGCCGAGCGCAGCCCAGATCGGGCTGTGGAGGCGCGCCAGGCGTTCGCTCGCGCGCCGCAGCAAGCCGACGGCGCGTGGGACCTCATCACGTCCCAGAAGCGCGACGGCCTGGAACCAGAGCGCACGAGCCGCATCGCGTTCGTGGCCGAGCCGCTCGAGAATGCGCGCCGACGCCTCCGCGCTGGACGCGGCTTCCTGGACCAACCCCAAGCGCAGCTCGACTTCCGCCCGGTCCAGTGCGCAGAGCGCGGCGTGGCGCTCGTCGCCCAGATCCCGGGCCCGCGCCTCGAGGGCCTCGAGGTCCCGCAGGGCCGCGTGGTACCGACCGCGCAGGGTCGAGACGTAGGTCCGGTTGTAGGCCACCTGCAGGACCGACAGCAACTCGCCGCGCTCGGCGTGCTGGGCTTCCAGCCACTCGTAGGTGGCGTCGGCCCGCTCGTACTCGGACAGCTGCGTGAGCACGTTGGCCAGGTTGGAGCGCACGTTGAGGAGCAGGGGCGACTGCTCGTGCTCGGGCAGGAGCCGGCGCTCGATGTCCTCCAGCTGCGCCAATGCCTCGGGGAACCGTTCCTGCCGCTCGAGGAGGCCGACGCGCGCCAAGTCGAGCAGACAGAGGCGCGGCACGTCCCCACGCGCCTCGGCCAAGGGGCGCGCTTCCTCCAGCACGTCCTCCGCCTCCTCGACCCGACCCAGCTCGCCGAGCACATGGGCCGTCAAGACGGCGCTCTGCGCGCGCTCCGGAAGATCGGGCGTCTGGCGCGCCCGTCGCAACGCCCGCAACGCGCTGCGAGGGCGTCCTCCCAGCAGCTCGACGGCGGCGCGTGCACGCCAGATGGCCCGCTGCAGGACGCGATCGGCGGCGCGCACGGCCAGGACGCAGGCCCAGCGCGACTCGCGCGCGGCGCCGACGGGATCGCTCCGCGACTCGTGCAGGATCCGCGCGCGCCACGCGCCCAGGATCCCGTCGGGATCGTCGACGGCACGCAGCGCCGCCCGCGCCGCCCGGGGCGTCGAAGCCGCGGCCAGGGCGCGCAGCAGGTCGGCGAGGAGCTCGCCGCTCACCCCTGCTCCGCGCCCTCGAACACGACGACCGACGCGGGCCCCTCGGGAGGCTCGCAGTGCACGCGGAAGCTGGCGCTGCCGCGCACGGGGATCACGAACTCGCCCCGCTCATCCGCCCACACCACGTGCTCGCGGCCGTCGTCGCCCTCGATCCGCAGCCGATAGTCCGACAGGCTCCGCTCGTCGCGGCGGTTGCGCGGCACGACATGTCCCACGATGAAATCGGATTCCCCCGGGTCCAGGCGACCCCGCGGGACGAGCAGCTCGATGAAGGCGGCGTCCGTGGCGTAGAGCAGGCGGTCGTCCAGACTGCGTCCGCTGCGCATTCCCTTCGCCCGCGATCCCGATCTCGTGTCGACAAGCAAGTCCGCTGCCATGGCTCCCTCCACCTTGGTTCTCCCACCTGGCTCGTGCGCTCCGAAAGGACGCCGGCAGTCGAAAGCCGCGGGAAGCGGTCACCGGCCAGCAGGATGACCCACCTTGCCCGTGCTGACCAGCGCGAGGAACGAATCGATACCCGTTTCGTTCAGGAACCTGAACGCTTGCGCTCGGCGGGGGGCTTGGCGCAGAGACGCAGGCCTTGCCCGCGCACGGTCTCGATCATCCACGCGTGCGCGCCCAGGGCGCCCCGCAGGCCGGCCACGTGAACGCGGACCGTCGTGGGCGACACGTCGGAGCCGCGCACGAGGTCGTCGGAGTCCACGACGCGTCCGGCATCCTGCGCCAAGCGCGCGAGCAGGCTGAACTGCGTCGGCGTGACCATCAACGGGTGCCCGTCGAGCTGGGCGGCACGTCGCACCAGGTCCAACCGCAGCGGGCCGACCACGACCTGATGCCCCGTCCCGCCCTGGGCGCGACGCAGCACGGCACCGATGCGGGCAAGCAGCAGATCGGCCCGCACGGCGCCCTTGCGCAGGTAGTCATCGGCACCGGCCGCGAAGAGCTGGGCCTCCACATCGGTGCTCTCGGATCCGGTCAGCACGATGATCGGGACTTCGCGGACGGCGGGCAGCTGTCGCAGCTGGCGGCAGACGGCCAGCCCTCCGAGGGCTTCCTCCAGCCCCAGGTCCAGGAGCACGAGATCCGGGCGGCGTGTCACGGCGAGGTGCAGGCCGTCGGAGCTGGAGCCGGCGCGCAACGTCGTGTACCCGGCGCGCTCGAGGATGTCCGCCACCATGTTCGCGACGTGCGCGTCGTCTTCGATGAGCAGGACGGTGCTGGCCATGAGCCTCCGCGACGCCCCAAGTGTAGGCGTGCGCGCCGCAAGGAGCGACCGTGAGCTACGTGGGACGCGGTCGAAGGAGGTAGTGGCTCACGTACCAGGTCCGGCCACGGTTCCAGCCCCAGAGCTCCTCGCAGGCCAGGAAGAAGAGACGCCAGGCGCCCACGAGACGACGCGGCGAACGCTCGGCCGCAGGGTCGCGCAAGAGGTCTTCCAGCTCGCTGCGCTGGCGGTCGAGGCGGTCGATCCAGGCCCGCGCCGTCCGGGCGTAGTGCTGCCCGTTCACGCGCCAATGCGAGCTCACGACGAGGTCGTCCTGGAAGCGCAGCAGCAGCCCGTCGGAGGGCATCTGACCGCCGCTGAAAAACGTGCGGGCCATCCAGCTGGCTTCGTCGTCGCGCTCGAAGAGGTAGGGCCAGCGGTCGTGGACGAAGACGTGCACGAAGACCTGCCCCGCGGGCTCCAGCCATCCCGCCACGCGGTGGAGCATCTCCTTCCAGTTGCGCAGATGCTCGAACATCTCCACGGAGACGACGCGGTCGAAGCGGGCCCCGGGCTCGAACGCCAGCACGTCCGCCGTATGCACTTCGACATTGGTCAACCCCGCCTCGGCGGCGCGGCGGCGCACGGTCTCGCCCTGCGCCCGGCTGTTGGAGACGGCGACGAAGTGCGAGCCCGGGAAGCGTGTCGCGGCATGGATCGTGAAGGCGCCCCACCCGCAACCCAGGTCCAGGACGCGCTGGCCCTCGGCGATGCCGGCGCGCTCGATCGAAAGATCGAGCATGGCCGCCTCCGCCGCATCCAGATCCCGGACGCCGGGCGTCCAGAGGCAACACGAGTACTTGCGGTGGCGTCCGAGCACCTTCTCGAAGAAGGAGGCCGGCACCTCGTAGTGCTGGGCGTTGGCCAAGTCCGCATCCACGCGAAGCGGCGCCTCGCCGAGGCGCGTGACGAAGGCCTCCACGCGCTCGGCCTCGGCCTCGAGCGAGCCCGGGTTCTCGCGACACAGGCGCCGCCGGAGCTCCCGGCGGATGCCGTGCCGCACGAGCGCCGTGGGCAGGCGTCCTTCTTCGGCAAGACGTAGGAGGTCCATCACGACTCCGAGGTTGCGCGAGGCGGCCACGGCACGAACGCCGACACCTCGCGTTGGTAGCGGCGGTACGCCGCACCGCGCGAGGCAAGGGCGCGGCGCTCCGTGGGTGGGATCCCCGTCACGAAGAGCACGAGCAGGAGCATCAGCAGCGGCGCGCCCCACGCCACCCAGCCTCCGGGTGCGGGTGTGGCCATCAGCGCGAAGCCGCACCACACGAGCCACTCGAAGAAGTAGTTGGGGTGACGCGACCAGCCCCAGAGTCCCTCGCGGCAGACGGTGCCCGAGGTACGCGGCCGGGCCTTGAACGCGGCGAGCTGGCGATCGGCCATCGCTTCCCCTGCCCAGGCGCCGAGCGCACCCACGGCGCCGACGATCTCGAGGGGGTGGAGCGCCGGCAGGGGGTTCCAGGCCACGAGCGCGAACGGCAGCGACAGCGCGAGGGCCAGGCCGGCCTGGGCCACGAACACGCCCAGGAACACGAGCTCGGCGCGTCGACCGAGCCAGGCGCGGAGCGCTTGGTACCGCCCCTCCTCGACCCCCGGCAGGATCCGATCGCGCACGAGGTGGAGGACGAGACGCGCGCTCCAGGGCCCCACGACGGCGGCGAGCAGGATGCGGCGAGTGCCGAGGGCGCTCCCCAGCACGGCGTACACGAGCGCGAGCAGCCCCAGGGCCCCGCTCCACCCCACATCGACCCAGGCGGCATTGCGCTGGGCGCGGGCCACTGCCCAGAGGGCCACGAAGAGGACGACGAGACCGCCAAGCAGCGGTAGGGCCAGCCCCTCGCTGCCCGGGGGAAGCACCGCGACGGGGGTGGGCTGGGAGGCCATCGGGGTCAGGATCCCCTCGCCATGGACATTCGTACAGATTATTATCTAGACGATGCTGCCCCAAGGCTCCCGACTGGCCGTCCTGGGCGGTGGCGTGGCCGGACTGGTCACGGCCCACCTCCTCACCCCCCACCACGAGGTGACGGTCTTCGAAGCCGCGCCGCGCCTCGGGGGCCATACGCACACCGTGGAGGTCGAGGACACGGGCCGGCGCGTGCGCGTGGACACGGGCTTCATCGTGTTCCACCCCGAGGGCTACCCGCGCTTCACCGCGCTGTTGGGCAAGCTGGGTGTGGACACCCAGCCGACGGACATGGGCTTCGGCTTCGAGGATCCCGCGAGCGGGTTCGCCTACGAGGGCAGCTCGTGGCGCGGACGGTTCGCGGACCCGCGGAGCTGGCTGCGACCCGGGCGGGTCCTCGCGCTTTGGAAGGACGTGCGGCGGTTCTTCCTGGAGGCGCCGCGCCTGCTCCAGACCGCCGCAGGCGAGCAGCCGCTCGTGCCGTGGCTGCGCGCCAGCGGGTACGGCGACGACTTCATCGAGCGGATGATCGTGCCCATGGGCGCCGCCATCTGGTCGAGTGGTCGAGAGGGCATGGAGCGCTTCCCGGCCCGCTTCTTCGTGCGCTTCTTCGATCACCACGGGATGCTGCGGCTGCGCGACCGACCCGAGTGGCGCGTGATCGCGGGAGGCTCGGACCGCTACCTGGCGCCGCTCACGCGCCCCTACGAGGAGCGCATCCACCTCGCGAGCCCCGTGCGCGCCGTGCGCCGGCAAGAAGACGGCGTCGACGTCGCCACCGACAGCGGGACGCGGCGCTTCGACGGCGTGGTTCTGGCGATGCACGCCGACCAAGCGCTTCGCGTGCTCGCCGACCCCTCCCCCGCGGAGAGCGAGCTGCTTGCGGCCGTGCCCTTCGCCGGCAACGACGTCGACCTGCACAACGACACCGCCGTGATGCCGCGGCGGCGCGCGGCGTGGGGCAGCTGGACCTACCGTCAAGCGCCGGCCGATGCCGACCGCGTCCAGATCAGCTACTGGATGAACCGGCTGCAGGGCCTTCCCACGCGCACGCCGTGGCTCGTGTCCCTCAACCAGCGCGAGCGCATCGACCCGCAGCTCGTCCGGCGCCGCCTGCACTACGAGCATCCCGTCTACACCCTGGATGGCGTGGCCGCACGGGCCCGCCTGCGCGAGATCCAGGGCACTCGCCGCACGTGGTACGCGGGCGCGTGGGTGCACGACGGCTTCCACGAGGACGGTGTCCAGAGCGCGTACGACGTGGCCGCCTCGCTGGGGGTGCCGGCATGAGCGCCCCGCTGGCCAGTGCCCTCTTCGAGGGCACCGTCCGTCATCAGCGGCGGACACCGCGTGACCACCGCTTCGCGCTGCGCGTGGCGCTTCCGTACGTGGACCTCGATGAGCTGCCGCGGCTGTTCGACGGCTTCGCGCTGGGGTCGGCACGTCGGCGCAACGTGCTCTGGTTCCGCCGCAAGGACTACCTCGCACCGCACGACCTGCCCTTGGCCGAAGCCGTACGTCGCCGCGTGCACGAGGCGACGGGCGTGCGTCCGGAGGGTCCCGTGCGCATGCTGGCCCACCTGCGCACGCTCGGCTGGTGCTTCAACCCCGTGGCCTTCTACTGGTGCTTCGATACGGAAGGACAGCCGGCGTTCGTCGTGGCCGAGATCACGAACACGCCGTGGGGCGAGCGACATGCCCACGTGCTGGACGTGCGCACGGCACGAGGCGCCGACGGGACCACGCGGCACGACTTCGACAAGGTCTTCCACGTCAGCCCGTTCCTGCCGATGGACCTGCGCTACACGTGGTCGTTTCGCGGCCCGGCCGACCGGCTGTCCGTCCACATGGTGTGTCGTCGCCACGGCGAGGTGGTCCTGCAAGCCACCATGGCGCTCGTGCGACGTGCGTGGTCGGCCGCCACGCTGCGACGCCTGCTCGTGCGCCACGTCGGCATGACGTGGCGCGTTAGCGCGACGATCTACCTGCAGGCCCTGCGCCTGGCGCTGAAGCGGGTTCCCTTCCACGCGCACCCGCGCCGCGCTCGTCTCGAGGAGGCCTCCGCATGAGCTTCACCCGGCTCGACCTGCCGACGCCGTCGATGACGCGTGCCCCGCGCCCGGCGGGAGGCTGGGCGCGGGCCCTCGTGACGCGTCGGCTGGCATCCCTCGCGCGGGGACGGCTGACCGTCGTCGAGCAGGGCGCCCGTACGCACTACGCAGGCTCGGCGCATGGTCCCGAGGCCGTTCTCCACGTCCGGGATGCGCGGCTCTGGCGCCGCGTCGTGTGGGGTGGCGTGCTCGGGGCCGGCGAGGCCTACGCAGACGGCGACTGGGACTCTCCGGACCTCGTCGCTGTCGTGCGGCTGTTCCTGGCCAACCGCGATGCCCTCGAGGCGATCGACGGCGGTCTCGCCCGCCCGCTGGCCGGCCTGCGGCGGCTGCTGGCCGCGCTCCCCGGCCACGGGCGCGAGCAGGCCCGCCGCGACATCCAGGCGCACTACGACCTTGGCAACGACCTCTTCGCGGCCTTCCTCGATCCCACGATGACCTACTCGGCGGCGGTCTACGGCCCCGAGTCGGACCCGGACGACCCGTCGAGCCTGGAGGCCGCGCAGGTCGCCAAGCTCGAGCGCATCTGCCGCAAGCTCGAGCTCCGTCCCGGCATGCGCGTGCTCGAGATCGGCTGCGGGTGGGGTTCCTTCGCGGTCCATGCCGCCCGCCACCACGGCGCGCACGTGGTCGGCACGACGATCTCGCCTGCGCAGCGCGCGTGGGCCGAGCAGCGCGTGGCCGAAGCAGGCCTGGGCCATCGCGTCCAGATCCTCGGCCAGGACTGGCGCGACCTCGACGGGCGTTTCGAACGGGTGGTATCGGTCGAGATGATCGAGGCCATCGGCGCACGACTGCTCCCCCGTTTCTTCGGGGCATTGGCCGAGCGCATGACGGCCGACGGGGTGGGCCTGCTGCAGGCCATCACCATCCAGGATCGCTGGTACGAGGCGGCGCTGCGCCGCGTCGACTTCATCAAGCGCCACGTGTTCCCCGGCAGCTTCATCCCCTCGCTCGCGGCCCTGACGGGAGCCAGTGCCCCGACGGGCCTGCGCTGGCTCCATGTGGAGGACATCGGCCCGAGCTACGCCGCCACGCTGGCCGCCTGGCGGAGCCGGTTCGATGCGGCCTGGCCACGGCTGGCGGCCCGTGGCGCGTCCGATCGCTTCCGGCGCCTGTGGCGCTACTATCTGGCCTACTGCGAGGGCGGGTTCCGCGAGGGCGTGCTCGGCGACATCCAGGGGGTGCTCGCCGGGAGCCACGCTGCCGTGCCGTCCTGGATCCAACGGCCGGAGCCCCTTCCGTGAACGAACCCCCTACCGCCGCCCTCAAGCGGCGCCCCCTCGTCCTGAGGATCGTTCGCGACGTCGTCGGCTGGTTCGACAGCGGGGCCGTGGGTGCGCGCAAGGCGTTCTCCGACCAGCCCGTGTCCTACCAGATCGACTGGGTACGTCAGCTGCCCTTCCTGGCCCTGCACCTCATGGTGTTCGGCGTCATCTGGGTGGGGTGGAGCCCCATCGCCGTCGCCGTGGCCTTGGCCGGCTACGTCCTGCGCATGTTCGGGCTCACGGCCTTCTACCACCGCTACTTCTCGCATCGCTCGTACAAGGCCAACCGCTTCTGGCAGTTCCTGTTCGCCGTCTGGGGCAACACGTCCGTGCAGAAGGGGCCGCTGTGGTGGGCCTCCCACCACCGCGAGCACCATCGCAACAGCGACCAGCCCGCCGACGTGCACTCCCCCGTGCAACACGGGTTCTGGTGGAGCCAGATCGGCTGGATCCTCGCCAAGAGCTCGCGCGGCACCAACCTCGCCGTCGTGCGTGACTTGGCCAAGTACCCGGAGTTGCGTCTCCTTGACCGCTTCCACGTCGTCGTTCCGGTCCTCTACGCGGTCGGCATGTGGTTCCTGGGCGCATGGCTCGAGCGCGTACGCCCCGAGTGGGGCACGAACGCGCCGCAGATGCTGATCTGGGGCTTCTTCGTGAGCACCGTGATCCTGGTGCATGGCACGGGAACCATCAACTCGCTCGCCCACGTGATCGGCCGGCGGCGCTTCGAGACGAACGACCAGAGCCGCAACCACCTCGGGCTCGCCTTGCTGACGCTCGGCGAAGGCTGGCACAACAACCACCATCGATTCCCGACCTCGGCGCGCCAGGGCTTCCGCGCCTCGGACATCGATCTCACGTACTACGTGCTCAAGGGCATGGAGAAGCTGCACATCGTCAGCGATCTCAAGGAACCGCCGGACCACTTGAAGGCCGTGCGCTAGCGGACGAACGGGGGCAACGGCAACCCGAACGGGCCGCAGCGCGGGCGCGGACGGCACGGCGGCGGAGGCGGACACGGGGGCGGGGCGCACGGGGCCCCCGGCCTTGACCGTGGCGCGAGACGACGCACCTCGTCGACGTCGATCACGCGGCGAGCCTCGAAGCCATGGGCCTCGAGCAGCGCGAGCAGTCCCCGCGGTCCTGCCAGGTGCGCCGCACCGACGGCAACGAACAGGGTGCGCCCGCGCGAGACGCGGGAGATCGCGGCCAGCCGCACGGCCATGCGCTCGTTGCGCCTGTCGAGCAAGCGCTCCGAGAGCTCGGCGTCGAGCTCGTCGCCCGCGCCCGAGAGCTGGCGCGTGAGCTCCACGATCTCGATCTCGTCGCCCGCCAGCCACGCCCGCGTGATGCGCTCCAGGGGCGTGATCGTCGTCGGGTCGTCGGGGGTGGCCTGCTCGAGCTTCTCGAGCGAACGCTCCACGAGGCGGACCTGCTGTTCGCGCTCCATGGCCGCGAACGGTGCGAACTGCTCGAGGGCGCTCTCCAGCCCACCAATCGTCTTGCCCGTGCGCTTGGCCTCCTGGAAGAGCCGCCAGTCCAGCGGCATGCCTTCCCCCCCCGCCTCGCCCTGGACGGCGGCATGCAGCGTGAACCAGAGCACCCAGGGCTCCAGGCCTTCGTACGTGGCCAGGGACTGGCCAAGCGCCTCCAGGCGGGCGACCAGGCGTTTGCGCAGCGCCGGCGCCAAGAGGGCCGAGAGCGTCTCGCCCTCGGGCAGCGAGGCCACCTGCATCAAGGCGCCGAGCAGGTCACGGTCGAGGTCCATCTCCGCGAAGAAGCCATCGCTCTGCCGGAACGCGAGGTCCACGGCCGGAGGCCGCGCGAGCACACGCGGGTCGTTCGTGTGGAGCGTGCCGTAGATCCAGAGCCGCGTGGGCCCGTCGACGAGCCAAAGGAGGGGTCGTTCGGAGGACCGACGGGCCTCGGCGGGGGCCTCCTCGGCGGCGGCCGCCGGCGTGGGTGCGACGAGGGCCAGGGCCCCGAGCAACAGCACGGCGAGCGCGGACCGACGGATCAGGCGCGGGGAGATGTTCGGGCCGATCCACGAAACGGTCACGCGCGGAGTGTCCTAAGGGGGTCCCGCTCCTGCAACATCGCGCAGCCCGGCGGAGAGCTTCGCCAGGGTTGGAGGGACCGATGGATCTCCCTGCCCAGGGCATCCTCGAGCTGCTGTACGTGGAGCTGGTCGGTGAGTCCACCGCCGCCGCCGCCCCGGACCTCGTCGCGTCGGCCCGAGCGGCGTGGGCTGGCGCACCCGGCTGCCTCGGGCTGCAGGGTCGCCTGGAGCAGGACGGCCGCCGCCTGTTGCTGCTCACCGCGTGGACGAATGCGGCAGCGCGAGACTCGTGGCGCGCCAGCCCCGCTGGTCGTGCGTGGTCGGGCACGTGGGCCGCCCGCGGCGCGCGAACGGCGCGCTCGCTGTGGGCAGGGGACCCGTCCCGAGGCTGGACCGGCTGACGATCACGCGTCCGGCGGCGGTTCGAACACCAAGACCGTGGGCACGTGGCGCTTCATCACGTCGGAGGCGACGCTGCCGAGTGCGAAGCGCACCAGACCGGTACGCCCGTGCGTGCCCATGACCACGATGTCTGCCTTCTTGGCCGCGTACGCATCGGCGATGGCCAGGGACGGGTTTGCCGCGTCCACGAGGTGCATGTGGGTCGTGACGCCGCGGCTGGCAGCGTCGGCGGGGACGAGGCGCTCGAGCGCTTCGTGCATGGCCTTCTTCCCCGCCTCGGTCTCGCCCGGCGAGGGCACGTAGCCCTGCTCGTAGGGCGGGTAGAGCGGGTTGCCGAGCATCGGGGGCTGGCAGACGTGCAGCAGGTGCACCTCGCCGCCGTCGGCGACCAGGCGATACGCCACGGGCACGGCCGCCTCGCTGGTGGGTGAGCCGTCGGTCGGACAGAGGACACAGCGGACGGGAGCCTTCATGACGGAGACCTCCTGCAGCGCGGTCGCCACGCTCCAAGACTACGGCAGACGGACTCGGCACCGGGCATGCCGCAGGCCTCGGAGGTCGGACTGCGGAGGTCGGCTTTCGGCGGGCATGGTCGGGAGCAAGCGTCCGGGCTTGGATGGGATGCCGGGTGGCGATGGGGAGGACGCCGTGTGGTTTGACCACGCAAGGACGACGAAGCGGTGCTCCGGCGCCCAGTCCAGGCCTGAACGCTTACGATCGGGCGTACCCGTTCACCTTCCCCGAGAACGAGCCGTCAAGGGCCCGTAGACGCCGCTCTGAGCGGAGAGCGACCCCCACTCATCGGGTCGCCAGGGCGAAGGCGCCGGCAAGCGATGGAGGACGCCGCGTGGTCTGTCCACGCAAGGACGACAGCGCGCCGCCGCCGCCGAGTACTCGGCGAGCCGCACGTCCGCACGCCAGGGGCTGAACGCATACGATCGGGCCATGCCGAACGAGCCCGGTAGACCCGATGACCCCTGGTCGCGTGCGTCGTGGCGGCGCCTCATCGCCTGGGAGAAGCGCATCCAGAGGGAGGCGCCCTTCCTGGCGCGGGCCCTGGGCGACCGCCGCGCCGACGGCGTGCTCGACCTGGGGTGCGGGTCCGGGGAGCACGTGGCGTGGTTCGCCGAACAGGGCGTGCGCGCCGTCGGCCTGGATCGCTCCCGCTCGATGATCGAGTCGGCCCGCGACCACGAGCGGGCGGGCCGCGGCCGTTTCGTCGAAGGCGAGATCGCCGACGCCCCCGGGCTGCTGGCCTCCGAGGCGCCCTTCGGGCTCGTGATCTGCCTGGGCAACGTCCTGCCCTACGTCGACACGCCCGAAGCGCTCGATCGCTTCTTCGAGGTGGCTGCCGCGCTGCTCGTTCCCGGGGGGCGGCTCCTGGTGCAGATCCTGGCCTACGACTCGCTGCGGGCGCGGGGCCAGCGGGCCCTGCCGGTCAACGTGCGACCGGGCGAGACCGACGAGGAGGAGATCGTCTTCCTGCGGCTCCTCACCTTCCTCGAGGACGACCGCGTGGTCTTCGTGCCGGCCACGTTCGGCCTCGACGTGGACGCGGACCCGCCGCTGCGCATGGAGACGTGCCGGCGCGTGGAGGTCCGGGGCTGGACGGATCGCCACCTCGTACCGCGCGCCACGGCGCACGGGTTCGAGGTCGAGCTCTACGGCGACATGGAGGGGGGCGCGTACGATCCCCGGCGCTCGCACGACCTCGTGCTGCTGGCGACCAAGCGCGCCTGATCAGCGGTTGGTGACCGGCCCCGGCGGACGTTCGTCCGGGTCGTCGAACAGCTCGGGATGGCGCACCTGCTCGGCCTTCCACCAGTCGTGCCACTTGCGCTTGTCGGTCCCCATCGTCTCGCCGCTGATCTTGCGCAGCGTCCAGGAGATCCAGATCCCGGCGGCCTTGTCGTCGAGACGGTCGATCAGCTCGGGCACCGCGTACCAGCCCAGCTGGAGCAGCGCCTTGTGCGCGGGCACCTGGTCGCCCGGGTCGAAGCGGAAACGGTTCATCTTGAAGACGAGCGGTGGGACGGCGCGGCGGTCCTTCTTGGTGGCCAGCCGCTCGATCGCCCACATGTGGTAGCCGATGTCCTGGACGTAGAGCACCTCGCCGAGCGCAGCCACCCCCTCGCGACCCAGGGCGTCGAGCTTCTCGAGCAGGTCCAGCGTCAGCTTGCGGTCCTTGCGCAGGTGGAACGCGCGTACGGCGGGCAGGTAGGGCGCCTCGGGCTCCTGCTTCTCGGGACGCTCGAGCGCGCGGAGCAAGACGTCGATCACGTCCGGCCACGTCTCCTCATGCCGCTTGGCGCTCCGCGCCGTGATCCAGGAGGCCAGGCGCGGCGTGCCCACGTCGGCCAGGGCCTGGTGCAGCGGAGGCCGTGCGCCCGGGTCCGTCTCCTCGTCGAACAGGTCGAGCAAGTGCGGCAACGCGACGACGCCGCGGTGCGCGAGCCCTGCGACCAGGGCAGCCTTGGCCTCGCGGTCCTCGGTCGCGCGGTACCGACGCACGACGTCCAGACACCAGGGGCGCAGCGGGGCGCCCTCCTCGTAGGGAGGGAGTGCCGGATGCGCCTGGGGCTCCTTCGGCGCGTCGCCCTCGACGCCCGCCCCTTCCGGCGCGTCGGCGCCGGGCTCGTCACGGTCGCCCGCCCGGTCCAGCCAGGCCGAGCACCACTCGAGTCGGTCCGCGACCTCCTCCAGCATGCGGTCGCCGCGGGCGCGCGCAGCGACGCTCAAGCCCTGCTCCGTGGCCAGCACGTGGCGAACCTGGTCGCGCGCCTCGCCGAGCTTGCCGCGGGCCGCACGCACACGGCCCACGTCGTCCGTGGCCATGCCCGCATCCATCCACGCGCGCGCCAGCTCGAGCACCTCGCCGGCACGCTCGAAAGGATCCCCCTCGGCGCACACGGGGCGCAGGGCGGACGCAAAGACGGCAACACCCAGCGCGAGCACGCCCGCCGCCCACCTGACCGACGCTGCCATGGCCCGCAGGCTACGACAACGGCGGTGGAAGCGCAGCCAGCGACGTCGGGGCCGCCTCGAAACGCGCCCCCACGAGCACCGCATCGAGGTCGTCCGGGCGCTTCGAGCCGACCAGGACGGGCCGCCCGTCGGCGAGCGTAAGCCTCACACCCTGGTCGCCCGACGCGTTCCAGGCCCAGCCGAAGCGGGGCGAGAAGCGCAGGCCGAAGCCGCCGTAGTCCCGGAACGGGCGGTAGCGAACCGTGCGATGGCCCTCGATGCGGTCGAGCGGGATGCGGCGCCCCCACACGGGCCACCAGCGGACGATCAGCTCGCGCTCCGTGACACGTGTCTCGAGACGAAGCAGCACGAGAACGAGGGGCAAGACGATGCCGCTGATCACGTAGACGGCCCCCAGCAGCACGCGCGGGACGCCCGGCAGGAGGCTGGTGGCATCGAGCACCTCGCGCGACAGCAAGGCCCACCACGCCAGGACCGCCGCGGCCATGACGAGCACCCAGGCCCACCAGAGCGTGAGGCGCTGCGACTCGACGTAGAGCAGGCGGGGGGGGGACGCCACGCAGCGAGCGTACCCCTCCCGGGAGCGTCCGGCCCTCGACCGGATCGCGCGCGTCCGGGCGAGCGGCGCCTCCGTACAGTCCTCGCGTGGCCCCCGACACCCTCGCCGCCCTGACCCTGGTGGTCGCCGCGCTCGGCGCGCTGGCGGCGTGGCCGCTTCGCCGGCGAACCGCGGGCCCCCGCGCGGCGGCCCTGGGCGCCCTCGGTCTGGTCCTGCTCCTGCTTCCGCTCGTGGCGGCCCGCGACGCCTCCTGGCCCTATCGCCTCCTCGCCGGCATGGGCGTGCCCATCGTGGTGCTCAAGCTGCGCGACCTCCACGTGGCCGCCCCGTGGTGGAGCGCGCAGCCCCTGGGTCGCTGGGTCCTCGCGATCGTGCTGCCCTTCGTCCTCGTTCCTCGCGCGCACGCCGCCGCGCCGCAGCCGCCGAAGCGGGTGCTCCTCCGGCGGCTCGTCGTGGGCGGCGTCGAGGTGCTTGCCGGCGTGGCTCTCTGGCGGGCGGGCTTGCCGACCGCCGCGGCCGAGCATGGCTTCGTGCTCGAACACGTGACCCGCGTGCTGTTGCTCTACCTGATCGCCTTCGACGGGGGTCTGGCCGTACTGGGCGCGGCGCTCGGCTTGGCTGGCCTCGCACGTCTGCGCTTCACGCACCACCCGATCGTGGCCGCCACCCCCGCCGACTTCTGGCGGCGCTACAACCTCGAGGCCGGGCGCTGGTTCCATCACGACATCTTCCTGCCCGACGGCGGACGACGGCATCCGCTGCGTACCACCCTCGTGGTGTTCCTCGTCAGCGGCCTGCTGCACGAGTACCTCGCGGCCGTGCTCGTCGGGCGCGTGCAGGGCTACCAGACGGCGTTCTTCCTGCTCCACGGTGCGCTCGTCGTGACGACGGCACGCCTGCGACCGCGCGGCGCCGTCCGTGCGATCGCCATCGCGTCGACGTTCGTGATCGTGATGGCCACGACGGTGTTGTTCTTCGCGTCGATCCATGCGGCAGAAGGTCGCTTCTGGATCAACGAGGCACCGCTTCCGTGATGCGTGCCAAGGCGCCGCAAGTGCCGTTTCCAGCCTGTTCCGACGCCTGTTCCAGGGGTGTCCACGAGTTTTTCCCCGTCTGACGACACGCCCCGACAAGCGCCTTCCGACGCAAGCGCGGCATGGCGGACGACACGACGGCCCGAATCATCCGGGGCTCGCGCCGGAAACGCGTGGTGTGCGCACGGCACCGCGGCACGACGGCACGCACGTTGCGATGCCTCCCCCGTCGCTTGCGGCACTGGCCCTCGTGGCCAGGAAGGTTCCCTCCGGGGCCCCGGCCGAGAAGCGACAAGGAGTAGCACCATGCGTTTCCAGATCCTCGCCACCTTGCTCGCCGCCCCCCTGACCCTGGCTGGTTGCGGCGGCGGCAGCGTCTTCGATCCGCCGATCACGGCGCAGATGCCGAACGTGGCCGCCGACAGCGGCTACGCCTACGCAAGTGGCAGCTTCTACACGACCGACAGCGGATATCCGATCCGCCTCGGCGACATCGGCACCAACGTGCAGCGTCGCGGCCTGCTCCGCTTCAACCTCGCGAGCATCCCCGCGGGCGCGACGATCGAGGACGCCGAGCTGCGCATCGGCCAGTACAACATCACCGGCAACCCGTACGGAACGCTCGGCGACGTCACGGTCGACCACGTCGCCATGGGCGTGGCCTTCGACGGCCCCGATTTCTCGGGCGGCACCCTCGCCTCCAACATCGGCATCCTGTCCACGGCCTCCTCGCTGGAGGAGAAGTCCCTGAACGTCACGCAGCGCGTGATCGATGACCTGAACGCAGGCCGCTCGACCACCGACTTCCGCCTGCGGTTCCAGCTCGCCACGGACAGCGACGGCGCCATCGACGCGGCCGAGCTCAACAACGCCTTCGACATCGGCGCGAACGGCCAGATCCCCCGCCTGATCGTCCGCTACCGCGACTAGCGCGCGACGAGCCCCCTTCCGCTTCCCCCCGCCGGGCGCGGGTCCTCCGGGACCCGCGCCCGGCTCCCGTTCCGGAGCCGATCCCCCCTACACTCGGGTGCGAATGTCCACCCTGTTCCTCCCCACGACCCGCGAGGAGATGGACGCGCTCGGCTGGGAGCAGCCGGACGTCGTCTTCGTCTCCGGCGACGCCTACGTGGACCACCCGTCGTTCGCGGCGGCGATCCTCGGACGGCACCTCGAGGCCCATGGCTTCCGGGTGGCCATCCTGCCGCAGCCCGACTGGCGCAGCGCCGACGCCTGGCGCGCGCTGGGCCGACCGCGCCTCTTCTACGCGGTCAGCGCCGGGAACATGGACTCGATGATCAACCACTACACGGCGAACAAGAAGCGTCGCAACGACGACGCCTACTCGCCGGGTGGACGCATCGGCCTGCGACCCGACCGTCCCACGCCGATCTACGCCCAGCGCTGCCGCGAGGCGTTCTCGGGCGTACCGGTGGTGATCGGCGGCGTCGAGGCGTCCTTGCGCCGCATCGCCCACTACGACTACTGGAGCGACACGGTTCGCCCCTCGATGCTCGTGCCGAGCAAGGCCGACCTGCTCGTCTACGGCATGGGCGAGCGCCCCATCGTCGAGATCGCCAGGCGCCTGGAAGCCGGCGAGCCGGTCACCGCGCTTCGCGACCTGCGCGGCGTCGCCTACCTGCTGGGCCGCACGGAGTCTCTCCCCGACCATCGCTTCGAGAACGCCGCCTGCGACCAGCGCACGATCGAGCTGCCGTCCTTCGAGGACGTGGCGGCCAGCGCCGACGCCTTCGTGCGCATGACCGCTCTCCACCACCACGAGACCAACCCGCTGAACGCGCGCCGCGTGGTGCAGCTCCACGGCGACCGCCTCCTGGTCCAGAACCCGCCGTCGCTCCCGCTCTCGGAGGCGGAGATGGATGCGGCCTACGACCTGCCGTACACGCGCCGTACGCACCCGCGTTACGACGAGCCCGTGCCTGCGCACACCATGATCAAGGACTCCGTGACGATCATGCGCGGCTGCTTCGGGGGCTGCACGTTCTGCAGCATCACGATGCACCAGGGCCGCATCATCCAGAGCCGCAGCGAACGCTCGATCCTCGACGAGGTCCAGCACATCGCCGCCGATCCGGAATTCAAGGGAACGATCAGCGACATCGGCGGCCCCACAGCCAACATGTACAAGATGCGCTGCACGCGGCCGGAGATCGAGGCCAAGTGCCGTCGCCTCTCGTGCATCCATCCCAAGGTCTGCCCGCTGCTGGGCACCGATCACAAGCCCACGATCGACCTGCTCGACAAGGCGCGGGCCACACCGGGCGTGCGCCGCGTGCACGTGGCTTCGGGCATCCGCATGGATCTCGCCAACCGCTCGCCCGAGTACGTGGACACGCTCGTTCGCCACCACGTGGGCGGGCATCTGAAGGTGGCGCCCGAGCACACGTCCGACAAGGTGCTCTCGGCCATGAAGAAGCCGCCGCAGGCCGAGTTCGAGGCGTTCGAGGAGAACTTCGCCGCGGCCAGCCGCGCGGCCGGCAAGCAGCAGTACCTCGTGCCCTACTTCATCGCCAGCCATCCGGCCAGCACCACCGACGAGATGATCGAGCTGGCGGTGTTCCTGAAGGCCCGCGGCTACCGCCCGCGCCAGGTGCAGGACTTCATTCCCGCGCCCATGGACATCGCCACGTGCATGTACCACACGGGCCGCGACCCGTTCTCCGGCGCGGCCGTGGAGACGCCTCGTAGGCTGCGCGATCGCCAGGTGCAGCGCGCCTTGCTGCAGTACTTCCGACCGGAGAACTGGTTCACCGTGCGTCGTGCGCTGCTGGACCGCGGGCGAGCCGACCTGATCGGCGACGGCCCGACATGCCTGATCCCCGCGCGAGCGCCGGCCGAGGCGATCGCGGCCCGCCGCCGGGGCGCCGCCGAGGACGCGGCCCCCGTGCATGCCGAGGATGCGGGCACCTCGCCGACCGTCGGCTACCGCCCGGGTCGCAAGGGCGCGCGCCGACGCAGTCGGCCTCCGGGGAGCGGGCGGGGTTCATGAGCTCGTCGCAGGGCGCCGCGCGGCCGCCGCTCGTGCGCTACCTCTCGCGATGCCACGTCGCCCCGCGCCCGGAAGCTCGCCGCTTGGTGCAGGCAGGGCGCGTCACCGTCAACGGTCGCCGGGTCACGGACGGCGCGTGGCGGGTGGATCCCGCCCGCGATCGCGTGGAAGTCGACGGCCAGGTGGTGCGACTGGATGCGGCGCGAGCCCGTCATGTCTGGTGGGTCGTCAACAAGCCGCGAGGCACGGTGGCGACCACGCGCGATCCCGAGGGCCGCCCCACGGTGCTCGAGCTGGTGCCCGAGCCTCGCGCGCCGGGCCTCGCTCCCGTGGGCCGCCTCGACAAGGCCAGCGCCGGCTTGCTGCTGCTCACGAACGACCACGAGGCCGCCGCGCGGCTGCTGGACCCGGCGAGCCACGTGGCCAAGGTCTACCGCGTGAAGGTCCGCGGACACCCCGGCGAGACGACGCTGGCCGCCTGGCGCACGGAGACCGTCGAGGAGGACGGCCTGGTGCTCGGCCCGATGGACGTGGTCGTCGAGCGGGTCGGCCCCAAGTCGTGCTGGCTGTCAATCACCCTCCACGAGGGGAAGAACCGGCAGATCCGTCGCCGCGTGGAGGCCGCGGGCCACGCGGTCGAGGTCTTGGTGCGAACGCGCTTCGGTCCGTTGGAGCTGGGCGACCTGGCACCCGGTGCCGCACGCGAGCTGACGCCCGAGGAGCGGGCCGCCCTGCTCGGCACGGGGGATCCGGACACCGCGCCGCACGATCGGGCCTGATGCGCGGGCCGGCGCCTACCCTCTCGCCATGAGGCCGACGCACCGACCCACCCTGCTGCTGGCCGTCGTGGGGCTCGGGCTCGTTGCCCTCGCGTGGGGGCCGGCGTGGGGCGACGACGCGTCGCCACACGTGCCCGATGCCGCCGCAGGGCGTCGCCACCTGCTCGAGACCGCCTACGTGCCGGCGGCCCTGGATCAGGAGATCGCCGACAACCTGTGGCGTGTGTGGTCGGAGCCGCTGCGCACCCAGGCCGCAGGCCTGGAGCCGGCCGCACGGCGAGGCCTCATGTTCCGCCATTACGGGTTCGACGTGCGCCCTGGCGACACGGAGGGGCCGCCGCTCCAGATGGTCGTCACCCCGGAGGGCACGTGGCACATGAGCTGTTTCACGTGCCACGCCGGTCACGTCGCCGGCCAGGTGATTCCCGGCCTGCCCAACGCCCACCTGGCGCTGCAGTCCCTCGTCGACGACGTGGCCAAGACCAAGCGCCTGCTCGGGCGCAAGCTGGTGCCGAGCGACTTGGCCTCGTCGTTCCTTCCCTTTGGCGAGACGGTCGGCACCACGAACGCGGTCGTCTTCAGCATCAGCCTGCTGCGTCTGCGCGATGCCAACCTGGACGTCGTGCCGCCACGCGGGATCCCCCGCCTCCCCCACCACGACCTCGACGCGCCGCCCTGGTGGCATCTCGAGCGTCGCCGGCACCTCTACATCGACGGCTTTGCCAAGCCCAACCACCGCGCGCTCATGCAGTTCCTGCTGGTGCCGCAGAACGGGCGCAACGCGGTGCTCGCGGCCGAAGATGACTTCCGCGACATCGAGGCCTACGTCCGCTCCATCCAGGCCCCGCGCTGGCCGTTCGAGGTGGACGGGGAGAAGGCCGCGCGCGGTGGCAAGGTCTACGAGACCACGTGCGCGGACTGCCACGGCACGTACGGCGAGGGCGGGGCCTACCCCGAGACCCTCGTGCCGATCGACGTGATCGGCACGGATCGCGTGCGGCTCGACGCGCTCACCGTCAAGGACCGCACGATCTACAGCACCTCGTGGCTGACCGGGTACGACCCGACCGGCGTGCGCACGGATCCCGGCGGGTACGTGGCTCCTCCCCTGGACGGCATCTGGGCCTCCGCGCCGTACCTGCACAACGGGAGCGTGCCGACGCTGTGGCACCTGCTGCGCCCCGACCGACGTCCCGCAGCCTGGCGCCGCGATCCGGGGCGCTACGACGAAGCGCGCGTCGGGCTCGTCATCGAGGAGGCGCCTGCACCGCCCGCCACGGACGACGCCGACGCGCGGCGCCGCTGGTTCGACACGACCAAGCGAGGCAAGAGCCCCGCGGGCCACGACTTCCCCGCGGCCCTGACCGACGCCGAGCGCGACGATCTGCTCGAGTACCTCAAGACGCTCTGACTACGAGGGATCGAAGCGCAGCACGCGGTGGTTGCGCCGGTCGCCGACCCACAGGCTGCCGCCATCGGCGTGGACCCACAGGTAGCCGCTGGAGCTGAAGAGGGTGCGCGCCGAACAGGAGGCATCAGGCGTGCCGTCTTGGTTGTCGTCGTTGGCCGCCGTGTGGTTGAAGTCGGACTGGCCGAGCACGACGTCCGCCGCCTGGCCGTTGGACGTGGGCCACGCATTCCAGATGAGCACGCGGTTGTTCTCGCAGTCGGCCACGAAGAGCCGCGTGCCGTCCGACGTGACGTCGCTGGGGGCGCTCATGCCCGCGGCGCCGCTGCCGGCCGAGATGCTCGACATGGAACCCTGTCCGAGGACGAGATCCGCCGCCTGGCCGTCGGCCGTCGGGAACGTGTTCCAGATCAAGACGCGATTGTTCGCCAGATCGGCCACCACGACCCGCGTCCCGTCCGTCCAGACGCCGTAGGGCTGCGACATCGTGGCGCCCGACGGCGCCATGCCCTGGTTGACGGCGGCACCGGCCATCGTCGCCTGGCCGAGGACGAACGTGGCGGGCGCGTTGTTCGCCGCGGGCAAGGGCGTGAACAGGAGCACGCGGTTGTTCACGGTGTCGGCAACGGCCAAGACACCGGCGGTGGCGGACACGCCGTTGGGCGAGGCAAACGTGTTCGCCGCGGGCGGGACCGCCTGGCCGTTGGCGAAGAAGTCGGCCTGGCCCAGGACCAGCGCCGCTGCGGCACCGTTCGCGGTCGGCTCGGGGGTGTACGCCACGACGCGGTTGCTGCCGCTGTCGGCGACCCAGATCGAGGTCCCGTCGGAGGCGACACCCGAGGGCCCCATCAGCTCGCCGACGCCGGTCAGGCCGCCCGTCTCGTCGAACTCCATGTGGCCGATGACCCAGTCCGCCGCGGCGCCGCTGACCGTGGGGACGTTGGTCCAGCCGAGCACGCGGTTGTTGTTCGAGTCGACGGTGACCAGCCCGCGCGACGTGAACGCCACTTGGTGGGGCGCGTCCATCGTCGCGGCGCCCGCCGTTCCGCCGCGGTCCGCACTGTTGGCGGTGAACCCAGCCTGCCCCAGGACCAGGCTGGCCGCCTGGAACGTCTGGTAGCCCGATCCGGGCGGGGGTTGGAACGGGCCCCCGCCGCTGCTGCCGCCGCACCCCGCCACCAGGGCACACACCACGACGACGACGAACCGCAACGCACGCGGCGCCGCAGGACACAAGCTCGAGCGCATGGTCGGACTCCGGCCCCCCGGCCCTTCAACCTTACCCCAGCCTCGCCAGGGCCGTGAGCGCGCGGATCAGGAGGCGGCCGCGCCCCGCCAGTTGTCGGCCGTTGTCAGGTCCACGGCGCCCGCGGCCTTTGCGTACAAGAAGAGCTGCATGCGGTAGGCCGTCATCCACTTGAGCGGCATCTCGAGCAGCGCCCGCCCCAGCGGCACCTCCACCCCCCACGGAAGCTTCGCGGGCGTCTCGGTGACCTCGTCGCTCCCGAGCCCGCCCAGGTAGTCGGCGAGCGCGTGCTTCTGCCGGTCCATGGCCGCGGGGACCTCCGCCAGCGTCAGCTCCTGGCCGCGCACGGCCTCGTCCTTCCACACCTGGACGTCGCCCTCGACGGCCCAGCGCGCCGCGCCGATGCCGCAGTACGTGAGGTAGCGCAGCAGCTCGAGCGTCGTGCGCTGCCCCTCGGACGGCCGGTAAGACTCGGCACCGTCCGGGAGACGCGACACCAGGTGCTTCACGATGTCGCACTCGTGGCCGAGGACATCGACGAGGTGCTGGAGCTGCGACATGAAGGCCTCCCGGGTTGGTCGGAGGAGCCTACCCGCCGGACGCGCGGGCCGCGCCTCGTGGTGCGGCGTGCAGGTGGCGCAGCGCCCAAGCCGAGACCGTGTCGGGCGCCCCCAGTCGCGTAGGGAGGTCATCGACATCGCCGCCCAGCACGGCCAAGCGCCCCGTGCCGCCCGTATGCCCACCCGTCCGGCGCCAGGGCGCGGGGCCGATGCGCCCGTGGCGTGGATGCTCGAGCACGTGCGTCCTCCGCGGCCAGCCCACGACCAGATCGGCGTCGTCGGGAGGCCGTTCGAGCAGCGCGTCGACCGGCGCACGCGCGACGCGTACCTCGACCGCGCGGCCCGTCGTCGGATCCCGCGTCTCCGCAAGCAAGGCCTCCAGGTCATCCAGCACGGACGCGGCCTCGCGCGGGCGCACGCGACCGGCGGCTTCACGACCGATCACGTTCAGCCGGATCCGGCTGTCGTAGAAGGACGGCAAGGCAAACGCCCGCATGCGCGACCACGCACCGCGGTAGCGCGCGGCAGGCATCCAGGCCAGCTCCCGGCCCCGGCCGTCGCGCGTGTCCGGCACCCGCCGTCGTCGCAGGCCCTGCCGGCTCGCACGGGGAGCGCGAAAGTGGCGAAGGACGGTCGCGCTCCAGTCCAGGCCCTCGGGCCAGGGGGCATCTTCGCCCGGGATGCCTCCGGCCGGCGGCTCGTAGGCCCGCTCCCCCGTCTCGTGGCGCAGCAACAGCTCGGGCATGAGGAGCATGGCGGGGACGTCGGCGTGGTTCGTGCCCATGCCGTGCGGCACGAACGCGACGACATCGGCCTCGGGGAACGCGGCCATCAACCGGCCGACGAAGCGGTCCATCGCACGCACGATCTGCCGGAGCGCCTCGCGCGCCACCGGCGCACTGGCATGACCGGCGAGTGGATGCGCGGGATCGACACCGTGCCAGAGCGCCTCGACGGCGCCGTGCAGCTCGCCGATGACGACGAGGCCCAGCTTCCAGCCGGGAAGTCGCGTCCCCAGCAGCCAGCGCGCCACCTCGGCACGCACGTCGACGGCCCTCGCGAGGTCCAAGCCCATGCGCTTCGTCGCCTCGGCGTCAGGCCAGGTGAAGCCGTAGATCCACGTGGGGGCGGGGTACGGTCCGAAGCGTTGCGTCACCTCGTCGACGAGGTCCTTGGGCACCGAGTGGCGCGCCACCCCGGGGTCATGGGCGCCCCAGGCCCCCAGGCCGCGCGCTTCGCCCGGCACGAGGTCGAAGTAGGGCACGTCGAACGCCACGACGGGTACGTCGAGCCCTGCCGTGAACGGCAGGGTGCGCGAGGTGGGCTGGCCGACGGCGTACGTGGCGGGATCGAACCCCACGGTGGACGAGCGGCGGCGGGTGGCCTCGGGGCGCCCCGCCGTGAACTGCTCCCACGCCAGACCCGACCAGCGCTCGTCGCCCGGCTCGAGCTCGATCGAGCGGGCGCCAAGCAACGGAGCCAGATGCGGCAGCGCCTCCTCGGCGAGAAAGCCCCGGAGCAGCTCGGGGTCCAGGCCATCGAGCCCGATCACGAGCAGCGGCCGGCTCACGACGTGGCCCCCGCGCGCGATGCGAGCGCGCCCTCGAAACCATCCCGCCGCCCGCGCGCACGGGCCACGTCACGCAGCGCGGGCACCCAGCGCTCGGGCGCCGTCGTCCAACGCACCTTGCGCCATCGGCGCTGACGACGGCGCAACGAGCGCGCGAGCTCGTGCGCATCGGCGTGTGCGCCCACCGATCGCCCCTCGGCCGTGAGCACGCCCTCGGCCCATCCCACGTCGTACCAGTAGTCGCGCAGGTAGCGCCGCGTGCAGCGCCCGCGCGGCATATGGTGGTCGACGCGGGCGTCGGGCAGCCAGCGCCCCTCGGCGCCCGCGCGAAGCAAGGCGTCCACGAGCAGGACTTCTTCGTAGCCCAGGAACGGACGCCCAGGCTGCCGACCCCAGGCCGGATCGAATGGCGCCGCCGACAGGACGTCCGCACGCAGCGCGAAGTTGGCGCCGAAGGGCTGGATGCCGTCCTCGCCAAGCGGAGCGATGCGCACGGGGCCCTCGGGCTCGAGCCACGCATGGGACGTCGGCGCGTACCGCCGGATCGCCTCCACCCACCGCGGCGATGCGCGTTCGAACACCGGCACGATGGGCCCGCCGAAGACGGCCACGTGCGGGAGCTCCGCGAGGGCACGCTCGTAGACACGTAGCCAGCCGGGCGCCACGGTCACGTCATCGTCGGCGAACACGAGGAGCCGCCCGTACGCCTCGGCGACGGCCCGGTTGCGCGCGTGCGAGAGCCCGGGCACGGGCTCACGCGCCGCGCGCACGGGGAGACGATCCCGGAACCCGTCGACGATGGCCCGGACCTCGCCGCGCGCCGGTGCGTTGTCGACGACCACGACCTCCCACGCACCCCGTGGCGCGTGCGCCGCAGCCATCGACGTCAAGGTCCGCAGCAGCGAATCCGGGCGACGCGCCGTACAGATCAGGACGCTCAGATCGAGCGTGTCCGTACGTCCGCGCAGGGTGGACACATCGTCCGGGCGGGGGTGCAAGCCGGGGCCGGGTGCCATCGGGGCGATGGTAGAAGAAGCCGACCTGATGGCGCCTGCGGGCGAGGAGTCCCCGTGAAGTTTCCGCTGCTCGTTGCCCTCGCATTCGTGGCCGGCGTCGGCACCGTCCGCATCGCAGCGAGCGGCGAGCCGGCGCAGGTCCGCGAGCTTCCCCAGCTTGACCGCTTCTTGGCGGGGGCCGGGCCGCGCTACGGCGCCGAAGGCGTGTTCGAGCTTCTCGACGACGGACGCACGCCGGGGCAGTCCAACACCGCGGCATGGCCGCGCCACGCCGAGGGCGCCCGGCAGCACACGGAGGTCCTTGCAGAGCTGCGCGTGGAGGAGGGCGGGGACGGCGGCGCGTTCGTGCTGCTGCCGACGACTGCGTACGGCTACCAGGGTGCGGCTCCTTTCCGCGCCGACTGGACGCACGCCGACCTGCCGGGCGCGTTCGCCGTGGGCGTCGACGTGCACAACCCGCCGACCCAGGAGCCGTTCGGCCCCGATGGCAACGTGCTGGGCGCGCCCGAGCGCGAGGTGTCGCTGCACTTCGACGGCCGCGAGCTGGTGAAGCGTGTCGTCGACAGCGAGTTCCGGGGTGCGTGGACACGTGTCCGGATCCGCGTCGAGCATGTGGTCGGCGGTGCCGAGGTCACGGTGCTCCTGGGGGAGGAGATGGTCTACGACCGGTGGTTCGTGGCCGGGTTCCTGCCCTACGAGTCACGCTTGGCCATCGGGGCCAGCACCACGGGCGGGGCCACGACGCGCTTCGACGTCCGAGCCGTCGAGGTCGTCCCGGGACCCGCTGCGAAGCGCGTGCGTCCCCCGCTCGAGGTGGAGGTCTTCCACCATGTGCGGACGGACAACACGACGACGGCGTACCAGGCCACCGTCGACCTGCCGCCGCTCGAGTGGTCGTTCGGCCGCATCCTGCTGACGCTCGACCTCCACGATGCCGGGCGCATGTGGGACGAGTGGGACCGCAACGGCGAGATCTCGATCCTGGACGACGACGGCACCAAGCTCGGCCTGGTCCCGTTCATCACGTCCTACCGGACACCCTGCCACTGGGTCGTGGACGTCACGGCGTTTCGGCCGTGGCTGCATGGTCGGCGCACGTTCGAGATCGCGGCGGGAACGACGTTCTACATGAACCGCGGCTACCTCATGAGCGTGTCGCTCGCGTTCCACCATGGAACCCCCGAGACGGTGGCCACGAAGGTCGTTCCCCTCTGGCACGGCACGGCGCACTACCGCAGCGACGCGAACGCCTTCCGCGACTTCTACACGCCGCAAAAGGTGGCCATCGACAGGAGCGTGACGAAGGCCGAGCTGGTGGTGTTCACGACGGGGCACGGCCAAGTGGGCGAGTTCACGCCCGCCAAGCGCACCATCGCGTTCACGCCGGACAGCTCGGCCGCAGCCCCCATCGAGAAGCGGTTCGAGGATGTCCTCTGGAAGACGGACTGCTACTTGAACCCCAACCGTCCGCAGTACGGCACGTGGAAGTACCCGCGCGCCGGCTGGGCGCCCGGCGACATCGTCCACCCATGGACGGTGGACCTCACCCCGGACCTCGTGCCCGGAGCCACGGCCCGTCTCGTGTACGAGCCTCGGCCCTACGAGTTCCCGGATGGCCAGCGACCGAGCGACGAGCAGCTGGCGCAGGCCACGCACGTCGTGCGCGCGTACGTGATCCTGTACGGCAAGCCGCAGGGCCTGCTCGAAGCGCCCACGATGCGCGTCGCCAGCGTGACCAAGGGCGGCAACGCGGACCGGGCGGGCGTGAAGGCCGGCGACTGGATCGGGTTCTACGACGGTCAGCGCATCGACTCGGCCGATGCCTTGCGCGCAGCGATCGGAAGCGCCACGTCGGATCCGTCACGCAGCATTCCCCTGGTCCTCTTCCGCGGCAGCGAGCGTATCGAGGTCACGGTCCAGCCAGGCCTGCTCGGCGTGCAGATCGGAGGTGCGTGATGGCGCTCTCCACTCGCGGCGCCGTGGCGTGGGGAACCCTCGTGCGCTGGCTCCTCTTCGCCCTCCTCCTCGCCGGCGCCATCACTTGGTGGAAGAGCCGCCAAGGCGGTTGAGGCTGAGGCACCAAAGACGCGCGGTCGCGCGTCCCCGCATGTGTCAGGACGCTTGCCGCGGTGCCGCACCGTGAGGAGTGCAGGGGTGGTAGGGACTAGCACCCCTGCTGCGCAGGCGAAGCCGGAGCACCGAATCCGCGCGGGAGTGCGGAACGGAAGCGAGAGCGTCGTCCCTCTACGGGCAACGCAAGGCACATCTGAGACTCGCCCCGTTGACCGAGGCAGAAACCTGGGCAAGGTGCCTGACGTGGAAGGTGCCTGACACGCAGGGCTCGGCGAGCGCAGCCACTCCTTCGTGGGAGGGGGTGCCGCGCGCATCGAGACGCGGTACGGAGGCGGGGATTTCTTCCGCAACTTGCCGCCCTGCGCTTCGGCATGCGGAAGTGCCCATCGGCAAGTTGCGGAAGAATTCCCCGCCTCCGTACGGGCTTTGCCGTCGGCATGAAGAACTGACACGTAGTGGTCGCGGTTCGACCGCCAGCGAACCCGGATGTGTCAGGACCCTTGCCGCGGCGCCGCGTAGCGGCAACGTGGGCAAGGTGCCTGACACGGAGGGGTCGCGATTCGACGGCCAGTGGACGTCGCACTTTGGCAACTGAAATCGAGCGGAGCGCACGGAGTAGCGTTCCGCGCTACCGCGCGGACTCGGCGCTCCGGCTTCGCCTCCGCAGCAGGGGGGCTATTCCGTACCCCCCCTGCACCCCTCACGGTGCTCCGAGGCACAGGTTCAGACACCTCCGCGCGCCTCGCGGCTCGACTGCCAGCGACCGTCGCGCTGCGCTACTCGCACGCCAAGCGCACGCGATCCCCCAACGCTTCGAGGATCACCTTGCGCGTCGCCTCGGGAACCTCGAGCCGCGCAAGCTCGGCGTGGACCTCTTCCGGCGTGCCGTAGCCCGACAACCATCCGTTGAGCCGGGCCGCCAACGGACTGTCCAGGATCATCGCGTCCGACGCATCAAGCCCGAACACCTTCACCATCAGCGCGCCACGGCTGCGAAGCGCGTACTTCTGATGGTACGCCTCCGCCAGCCAGAAGGTGCCCGCCGCCTTCACCTCCGTCAGAGGCCGCTTGCCATCCCGTCGCGCCGCCAGCTTCTCGATGCTGGCTTCCGCCCATCGCGCCTGCTCGGCGCCGTGCGTCCACAGCACGGACTTGTACTGCGTGGACCCGCCTCGCCGCCACGGATCGTGCCCTCTCCAGAACAGCTCGAGCAGCTTCTCGTACGAGATCAACCGCGGGTCGAACTCGACCTGGAACGCCTCCGTGTGGTCCCCCAGATCGCGGTACGTCGGCTTGTCCTTCGTACCCCCCGCATAGCCGACTCGTGTCCGAAGCACACCGGGGAGACTCCCGAACTGGGCGTCCGGCCCCCAGAATCAGCCCAGCGCGAAGGTGGCGACCTGCACGTTCTCGGCCCGCGGTGCATCGGGCGCCAGGGGAACGGGAACATGCTCCTTGGCGCGCGCCGTGGCCACGACGAGTGCGCCAGCACCCAGGAACCCGGCCACCGCGGGGAGAACACGTCGAAGGAGCGAGCGTCGAGCGGTCATGACCCCACCCTACGGGCAAGCCGGGCGCGTAGCCTCTACACTGGCGTCATGCCGTCGTTCCGTCCGGTTCGAGCCCTGTCGTTCGACTGCTACGGCACGCTGATCGACTGGGAGACGGGCCTCGAGCGCGCCCTGGCACCGTTGGCCGCCCGCGCGAAGGACGATTTGCCCGCGCAGGAGATCCTCGGGCGGTTCGCCAGCGAGGAGCACCGCATCCAGCAGCTGCACCCCACCCTGCCGTACGACCGCGTGCTCGCCGAGACACACCGCGCCCTGTCCCACGCCTGGGAGGCGCCTGCCACCGATGCCGACCACGAGGCCTTCGCCGCTTCGCTGGGGACGTGGCCGCCCTTCCCCGACAGCCGCGCGGCCTTGGCGCGCCTCGGCCGCCGCTTCCACCTGGCGATCCTCTCCAACGTGACGCGCGACGGCATCGCCGCGTCGGTGTCTCTCCTCGGCATGCGCTTCGACACGATCCTCACCGCCGAGGACATCGGCTCCTACAAGCCCGACCCCCGCAACTTCGAGGCTCTCCTCCGCCATCTCGACCGCCACCACGGCATCCAGCCGCACGAGCTGCTGCACGTGGCCCAGAGCCAGTTCCACGACATCGTCCCGGCGAGCCGGCTCGGTCTGTCCACCGCGTGGATCGATCGCCAGAACCTCGCCGAAGGAGGCTCCTTCGGAGCGACGAAGGCCCTGACGGCGCTCGCGCGTCCGACGTGGCGATTCCGGAGCCTCGTCGAGCTGGCGGACGCCGTGGACGCCGAGCTTGCAGCAGCGGCGGGGAAGCCCGCATGATCGCGCCCCGCCACATGCTGGTCGCTCCCCTGCTGCTGGCCGTGGGCCTGTGCACACCGAACAAGGGCTACGCGAACGACAGTGGAGACGATCCCCACGGCATCGGCCAGTCGAGTCCGAGCGTCGTGCGTACCCTCGAGCTGGCGCTGAGCGGCGAAACCCCGATGGAGATCGATCGCCCCGGAAGCCGGTGCAACCGGCGAGACCGGGTCGCGGCGTGGTGGAAGGCTCTCGGTCGGGGGGCCCTTCCTGCGCTCCTTCGCGTCCTCGATCCGAAGACGATGGGCGATCCGTGGGAGGCGATGCTGCGCCGCGAGGCCGCACTGCAGGGCCTGCTCCACTTGGTCCGACGTTGGGACCTTCCCCTCCTGCGGGCTCTTCATGAGGCCGGTTGGCGCGATGTGATCTGGTTGCAGCTGGCACTCGAGGACTCGCACATGCCTCGGCACGTGGCCCTTGCCCTCGAGCGTGGCCAGCGCGTAGGAGCGGTACGACTCGCGGCGATGACGTATCCGCATCGCCTGATCGATCAGGCCTTGCTCCCGATCTTGGACGCCGGACAGGAAGCCATGGGCTACGGCGCCTCCTGGATGCTCGACTACGTCGATCGACGTCAGCTCACGCAGGCCCTGCCCGCCTTGGAGAAGTGGATCGCCGAGCTGGAGCGAGGCGAGCGCTTCGAGGGGAACGATCTCGTGGAATCGTCCTTGATGCAGGTCGTCTCGCCGCCACCGCGTGGGCTCCTGGACCGCGATCTGTGGATGACCGAGGAGATCAGCTTCCCACCCGGCCGGGGCAAGCACCCCCTGCGCGCGTGGTTCGTCCCGCACCGGAGCAACCCCGATGACGACTGGGTGGACTCCGCCTCGGACCAGCTTCTCCGGCTCCACGTGACGTGCGCCCGACTGGGCTCGCACGAAGCCTTGTTGCACATCGTCGCCATGACCCAACCGTCGTACACGCGCCCACGAAACTCCGAGTCGTGGAGCCGCAAGGAAGTGAAGTCAGGAGCACTTCGGATGCTCCGCCATCTCATTGCGGAAGCCTTGCCCGCGTTCGAGGACGCCCCGGAAGCGCTCCGGGAGTGGTGGATGCAACACCACGACAAGCTCCACTTCGACCACGACACGCGGACGTGGAGCGTCCGCTAGTCGGTCGAGGAGCCACCCTCTTCGCCGTCACGCTTCTTCTTGCGCTTCTCCTTGCGCTCTTCGAGACGGGCCTCGCGCTGGTCGGCCTTCTCCTCGGCGGCACGGCGGCGCTCGGCGGCGGCGGCGAAGTCGAAGTCCTTCTTGTTGTCCTTCCACCAGATACGCCAGGCGTCCGTGTCGCCGCCCAGGTCCTGACCGATGGCGGACGTCAGGGCTCGACGCAAGAGCGTGGCGCCCCGGTTGGCCTCGTTGGCCGCGCCGCGGCCCGCGCGGGCGCGCAGGTCGATCAGGAGCTCGATGGCCTTGGCGTCGGGCACGTTGGCGATGGCCATCGTGCGGGCGCCAAGCTCCTCGGCGTCCATCTTGATGTCGATGTCGTCGGCCAGGGCCTTCAGGCTGTTCACCTGGGCCAGGCGGCGGAGCGCGTCGATCACGAGGAGTCGCTCCTCGAGCCTGTCGCCGCCGGGCACCTTGGCCAGACGTGCCCCAAGGGCCTGGGCCGCGCCCCGCTTGCACGCCTCGGCCTCACGCGTCGCCAGCGCCTCGATGGCCGTTTCGCGCAGTTCGAAGAAGTCGTCGCCCAAGCGCTTGACGAGGGCGGCCGTGACCAGGGGATGCTGGTTGGCCTTGGCCTCGACCAGCGCCTCCTCGCGAACGGCACGCTCCTTGTCGCCCAGCCGCTCGGCCAGGGCCTTCGCCTCGGCCTTGGCGGCCTCCTCGGCGGCCTTGTCGGCGGCGGAATCCGCCCTGGCACCGTGGGTCACCGCCGACACGAGCAGGGCCAGCGCAGCTACGGCGAGGAAGAAGCGCGTACGGGTCATGGGAGCCTCCCGAGGTGCGGCCTGAAACCCCTCGCCGCCGTCCGGGTCGCGTCCAGGCCGGGCCGGGCCGGGCCCCCTACCCTCCCGGGCCGTCCGCGAGCATGTAGCCCTGCAGCGAGTCGTGCTCGTTGCGGAGCCGGCGGAGCTGGTCCCCGTAGAGACGGCGGATGGAGAGGATGCCGCCCAGGCCCCCGTCCGGAAGCATCACCGGCAGGTGCCGGCAGCCCGCCTCGATCATCAGCTCGGCGGCCTCTTCGTGCGTGGCCGTCGAGCCGATCGTGCGCAGCTCGCGCGTCATCACGTCCCGCAGCGGGAGACTGGCCGGGTCGTGGTCGCGATCGATCACCCGCACGAGCAAGTCGCGCTCGGTGAAGATCCCGAGGAGCTCATCGCCCTCCATGACCGCGAGGGCGCCGACCTTGGCCGCTACCAGCTCCCGCACGGCATCGCGAACGCATGCGTCGGCTTGGAGGGCCAACACAGGTTGGCGGCAGAGGCGCAACAAGGGAGTCGTCGGTCGAATCTGGGTCATCAGCGCCCTCCAGTACATGGCACCGTCGCATACGGTGCGAAGCACTGCACTGTAGTCCAACGCCAAGGGTCGTTCACGGACCATCTCGCCCGAACCGCCCGCTTTGCATGGCCGCTCTGCGAGGGATATGGCGTGGAAACGGTGAAGGGCCCCCGCCGCCCGCAACGGGCGACAGGGGCCGGGTCAGGCCTCGAGGACGGGGCCGCGGTCGATCAGCGAGCGGACCTGGGTGGCCAGGTCGCCACCGCCGAACACGAAGGCCGCGCGAGTACCGGCCAGGATCTCCTGGAGGGCCTCGAGCTCCTTGATGCGGGCGAGCATCGGGTTGTCGGCCAGCAGCTTGGCGGTGTGCGCCTGGCTACGAGCCGCCGCCGTCTCCTCGCGCCGCTTGATGACGTTGGCCTCGGCCTGCTTCTGCGCCGTGATGACCTGGTTGAGGATCGTCTTCATGTCACCCGGCAGGATCAGGTCCCGCAGGCCGACACCGAGAACCTCGACACCGAAGGCCTTCGCACGCTCGGCAATCGCCTCGCGGACTTCCTGGCCCACGGTCTCCTTGTCCACCAACAGCGCATCCAGCGTGCGCGCACCCACCGCCGCGCGCAGCGCAAGCTGCGCCTCGCGGTAGAGCGCCT
The DNA here is from genome assembly GCA_050248855.1 of Planctomycetota bacterium. Classification (GTDB taxonomy): domain Bacteria; phylum Planctomycetota; class PLA2; order PLA2; family JAEUHO01; genus JACKGW01. The sequence goes on from JBFWRP010000013.1 coordinate 39,854, forward strand.
GGCTCGAGTCGCTCACGACCGTCACGGCCGCCAGCGCGTCCACGACACGCGACGTCACGACGAGGTTGACGCGTAGCGTCACCTTGTCCCGGGTCATGATCTCCTGACCCGCCACGTCGGCCGTCTGTTCGCGCAGGTCCACCACGCGCGCGGTCGTCTTCGGACCGGCGAGCCAGTAGATGTAGCGACCCTCGCGGAAGCGTGCGAGGGGAGCCCCCTCGCGGAAGAGGATCACCTCTTCCTGGGAACCCGCCTCCGTGCCCGCCAGGAACTTCGACGCGCCCGGGAAGCCGACGATCACGTCGAGCTTCTCGTGTTCGAGGCGCGCCCCGTTGCCGATGGCGAACACCTCGAAATCGAGCGCGTAGGGCTCACGCCAGAAGGCGTGACGCCCGGCCCCCAGGATCCCGTCGAGCCGCCCGTCCTTCCAGACGAGCGCACGCTGGTCGTCGCGGAGGTCCACGACATGGAGCTCCCGGGCGAGGTCGGGTGCGCGAACGAGGATGTCGAGCAGCGGGTGGCGGAACGCGCTCTCGAGCGTGTTCGCGAGCTCCGTGCGAATGCCCCGCAGGTTGGCGAACAGGGGAGTGCGGTAGCTGCCCGGATCCAGGAGGCGCACGAAGTCGCCCCGCTGGAACCGCAGCCCGCGCTGATGACGCTGGATGTGGATGCGACGGAACATGGCTGTTCCTCCTTGGAGAACGTGAACCACCCGCCGGCCGACGCGGCCGACGGGAAAGGGAAGGTGCGGACCGGGGCTTGGGGGGCTCCCCGTTCCCCGCGGCGAGCTCGTCGGCCGGGTGTCGTGTGCACCGACCTGCGCGACGTGCCGCATGCCGGACGTCATCTCGGGGGATGACGCTGGGCAATCAGCAGGTCGCACGTGGATGCACGCGAGATCCCGGCCGAGGGAGTCGTCGCGGTGTCGCCGTCGGAGCCGTCACCGACGCTCACGCGCGGGCAGCACGGCTTCGGAAGCAACGGGTCAGGGGACCAAGCCCCGATCCGCGAGGCGCGGGCTCCCCGGGCCCGCAGGTTGGTGGGGAAGGAGTGATGGGAGTCGAACCCATGACACCCAGGTCTACAGCCTGGTGCTCTACCTCTGAGCTACACGTAGGGCCACACGGCGGAGTCGAACCGCCACCCCCGGCTGGACGCCGGTGCTCACCGCGAGCTCGAGTGGCCTGGTGGCATTCACGCAGGTGGCAAGTCCGCCTCGGTACGCCCCGCTCCGACCGGAGGCCGGGGAGCGGGCACGCCAGCGGCCCACGTGAAAGTCCTTGTGGGTGGTGGGGCCCAAGCGAAACGCAGGCCTCCAGGGCCTTGGCCCGAGGCCAAAGAGCCAGGACCCCGAGGGCATCACCCCCCGGGGCCTGCGTCGTCCCTCATGGGGGAAACGCCTAGGCGGGAGCGAGGCCTTGGCCCGCGCGATGCTCGGCCGCGCGCGTACCTCGACCGAGGACGTGGCACGGATTGCCGTCACGCATGCTGCGTTGTTTGCTCGTCATGTCCGTGCGTCCGCTCATGGCGGCTCCTCCTCGCTGCTTTCGCCCCTCTACGCCCTGTGCGCAGTAGCCGAGGCGAGATGGACGCGAGAACCCCGGCCTGGGTTCACCCAAAAAATCGGAAGGTGCCGGGCCCGGCTACTCGTCTTCGCGGAGCAACACGTCGAGCTCCCTGGCATCCGCCGAGAAGGTCGTCTCCGCGGTCCAGCTTCTCGCGTCATCGCCAGCCGTCACCCACAGGTCGAAGTTCCCGGGTGGGACGCCGCGAATCGCGAACACATCGGATCCCTCCGCGCGTTCGACGGTCAGCAGACCAAGGAAGGTGTTGTCCGGTCCCATGCGCCGGAACGTCCGCGGCGAGAAGGCGTACATGTAGACCGCGGCAGGCACGGGATCAGCGTTGGCGAGACGCAAGCGACCCGTGATGCGCTGTCCCTGGCCCACGGGCAGCACGAGCCGCTCCTCCTCCACGCGGACCTTCCGTGCGTACACGTACCGGTCCTCACCGAGATCGGCCGACCAGAAGTCGAGGATGCTCCCGGAGCGGACCCCCCGCAGCGTTCCCGTGCCAGCGGCGTCCAGATGGACATGCGGTGTACTGCATGCACCTTCCACCACGGAAACCAGGAGCAGCGAACCGCGGTCCTCGTCGTGCCACGGATCCAGCGCGACCTGCACCTCGACATCTCGCGCGATGCGCAGCACGACGTCCTGAGCGCCGGACGCCGTGGTCTCCTGTGCGTTCCCCGTGGACAACACGAGGCTGCGATCCACGGGCGTTCGCAGGGCGAAGCGTCCACGGGCATCCGCCCTCGTGCTCGGTGCGCTCCAGACCCACCCCTCGCCTCTCCACACTGGCAGGCACCACGCGCCGAGCTGATCCGTCTCGAGCCGAGCGTGGACTTCGGCGCCCTCGACCGGCCCGTCGTCCGCGTCAACGACCCGGCCCCGCGTCCACGTCGAGCGCAGCAGCCGTAGTTCCGGAGGGCGCTCGGAGTACCACGAGTCGACAAAGCGCGGGAGGAGGTCCTCGTCTCCTTCTGCTGGCTCGACCGCCAGCGGGGGACCGGGACGCTCGGCATCCATGTGGAGATCGACGAACCCGTCGGCGTCGCTCGTCGCCGAGGCATACGGCGCCGATCCGTCTTCCCGCGGAAACACCACGACGCGCGCCCCTACGACGGGGCGACCGTCCGGGCCCACGACGCGAGCCCGCTGCAGGGGCGCCTCGGTGAGCACGATCTCGACGGGCGCAGACGCGCGACCCACCTCGACGAACGAGGGAGCAATCCACGGCGCGCGCACGCGCGCGCGGACGCGATACGTGTCCTCACCAAGGTCACCGAGCTCGAAACGTCCCTCGTCGTCCGTGATCGCCACCCCCGCGGGCCCCTCACCGCGCTCGGCGAACCGACTCGCCGCATGGACCGCGATGCCCTCCACGCCGCGTCCTTTGGCATCCACGACCCTGCCCGCGATCGACCAGTCCCGCCGCAACGTGCCTTGGACGACGGGCGGCTCGGACATGCGAAGAACCGTGTGTCCCCAGCGACCTCCAAGGTCGGGATCCACGTGGACGCGCACGGACCCGGGGACGGGCAGCGCCGTCAGCAGCGTCCCCTCACCAGCGTTGACGGGCACGAAGTGCCCCTGCGAGCTCCCTTCGACCGTAGAGAGCTCCACCCGCACGGTCGTTGTCACGGGGAGCCCGTCCTCATGATCCAGACGCACGAGCAGCGGGACGACGTCACCGGGCCGCGCCGCGTCCATGACGAGTTCGATGTTCTCTGTCCCGGCCTGCACAACCACGCGCGCACTCGTCCAGCCGCCAGCGGCCATCGCCCCTGCGAACAAGGTCACGGGACCGGGCTCCAAGGGTGCGAACACGAAGCTCCCGTCCGCCCCCGGTACCTCGTTCTTGGGGAGGAACCCCTTCTGCTCCAATCGGAGCATCACGGACGTCGGCGTGGTGCCGTCCCTGTTGCGCACGCGCCCCGTCACGCGAAGTCCGCGATCGAAGCTCAGCACGGCCGTCCGTCGGCCTCGCGCATCCGGTCTCGTTTCCACGTCTTCGGCCAGGAGGTAGCCACGCACGAAACCGCCGACGCGCAGCACGCCCTCGGGGTACGAGCCCAGCTCGATACGCCCTGCGGCATCCGTCGTTGCCTTCACGCCCTCGAGATCGCGACCCCGAGCCGGATCGCGAACCCAGATCGAAGCCTCGACGCCCGCGAGCGGTCGCTCGTCGCTCGCGGCGACGAGGACGACGCCGAGGTTGCTGTCGCCCGGCGCATGCCTCGCCGCGCCGCTGCCGGACAGCGTGGGGCCCGAACGCGACATGTCCTCCGGTGCGTCGGCCACCGTCCCGGGTTCGTGGGACGCACCGTCGCGGCCGCGATCTGCCTCTCCCCACACCCACAGCACGGCCGCCGCGGCACCGACCAGGGCGACCAGGAGGAGGCGTCGCGCACGCGGCAAGCGTTGGCTCCATGGGGCACGTGGTCAGGTCGGGGAGCCCGGACCCGCGCCCGTTGTACGGCGCGCCCGGCGGAGGTGGCGCCCTACCGGTCGGAGAACAGGACCAGGACCACGTTCTCCGCGGGCACGGCCACGGTCACCATCGACCCTGGCTCGAGCGGCTCCTGGCATGCCCGGGACGCGGAATGCACCCGCAGCATCCGTCGCCGCACGCAGGACGCGATCCGGGTAGGTCGGAAGCGTGATCTCGACCAAGGCTCCTTGCAAGGAGAGCCCGCCGGCGACGGGACGGCCTTCCACATCGAGTACGCGTCCCCACACGCTGCAAGTGGGATCCAGGGCCATCTCGACCTGCTCGCGATCGGGGGGGAGATCGATCCAGCCGACGGCACGACCCTCCGCGCGACAACCGAGACGAGTGCGAGGGCCATGCAGCGGCACGACGACCGTGCCGTCGTCGCCGCCCACCAGGCGCTCGAGGGCGACCACGACCCCATCGGGGGAGGAGCTGACGGCGATGGCCTCGACACCCGGCACACGCTCGCCCGTGACTCCATCCACGACCTGCACGCGTCGCGTAGCCGGGCTCCCGATCACGACGCCGAGGGGATCGGCGCGGGGAACACTCACGTCCTGGAGGAAGCGAACGAGGCCACCCGCACGAACGCGGACCTGGTAGGCGCCGGGCACGAGGTCGTTGAACCGACCACGGCCTTGATCGTCGAGGGCGAGCGTCTGGGCTTGCTCGGGCCACGGGGAGAGCTTGCCGCGATGGGCGGCCCACATCGGGATGCATGCGCCCGAGGCGGCCCGGGGTTGTCCGGCCGCATCGGTGACGAGCACCTCGAGCGACTCGCCTCCGGGGGGGAGGTGGACATCGCAGCGGGCCCGCTGCCCCGCTGCTTGGACGTGGACGAAGGTGCTCCCCACGGCCCCCGACCGGGGCCGGGCGCGGACTTCGTAGAGCCCAGGAGGTAGCCCTTCGAAGCGGTAGCTGCTCGCGTTCGCCTCGAGCTGGCGTACGTCCCGTGCGACACCGCCTCCAGACTGTGCAGGGAACCAGCTGGGCATCTGGTCGAACGCGAACGCATTCCCGCGAGCCGCGAGGAAGCCCAACCAGCCGTGCTCGAGATGGGCTCCCTCATGCTGGATCAGCTCGACCGTCGCGGTGGAGCCAGGGCGGAGACTTCGCACCGTGCCCTCGATGCGCGAGCCAGGAGGCACCGGCTCCTCGGCCTGCACCTTGCGAGGGCAGGTCACGCCATCGATCACGAGAACGGCGAGCAAGCCCACGAGGACGCGCAACTGGACCACGACGAGGCCTCCCGAAGCCGCGTGTAGCGAGTGGTTCGGGTTTGGCTCCCCCGATCGCCCGGCGCCATGATGGCACGGTGCAAGCGACAGAGGCCCGCCCACCGCTCTTCCAACGCTTGCTCGCCGCGGGCGCACGCGTGTTGGCCCGCATCGCCTTCGTCGTGGCTTGGCTCTGGTTGATCGGAGCCGCTTGGTTCAGCGAGGTGGGGCCGGGCTTCCTGCCTGCCTTCCTGGCGACGACCGTGGGCGTCGGGTTCCCGCTGGCTTGGTACCGCCGCCGGGGGGCGCGTCGTCGCACGGCGCTCGTCTTCGTGGCCGCGTTCCTGGTTGCCGTCGGCCTCTGGACCCTCAAGCAGCCCAAGGTGCAAGCCCAGTGGGTGCCGGAGCTCGCCCGGCTGCCGGCCATCTCCCTGGATGGCGACAACCTGACCATCGACGGCCTGCGTGACTGCGCCTACCGGACGGAAGAGGATTTCGACCTGCGCTACCGCATCGAGTCCTACGACCTGGGCGAGCTCGAGACCCTGGATCTGCTCGTCGAGCGCTTCCACGCCTGGGACGCCCTGGCCCACACGCTCCTCTCGTTCGGCTTCGCCGACGGGCGGCACGTGGTCGTCAGCGTGGAGGTGCGCCGCGAGGTCGGAGAGTCCTTCGACCCCGTGGCCGGGCTCTTCAAGCAGTTCGAGCTGACGTACGTACTGGGGACGGAGAGCGACCTGATCGGGCTGCGCACGAACCATCGCAAGTCCCGCGCGTGGCTCTATCCGATGCGCACGACGAAGGAGCGCATCCAGAGCCTGTTCCGCTCGATGCTGACACGCGCCCAGCACCTGCAGGCGTCGCCGGAGTTCTACAACACGCTCACGAGCACCTGCACCACGAACATCGTGGACCACGTGCTCGACCTCGTGCCCGACCGCTTCGACCCGGACTGGCGCGTGATCCTGCCGGGCCACTCGGCCACGCTCGCCTACGAGGCGGGACTGATCGACACCGACCGCTCGTTCGACGCGATGCAAGAGACCTTCCGCATCGACGAGATCGCACAGGCCGGGCCCGTGGACGCCGCCTTCTCGCAGCGCTTGCGGTCGGGCCGGCCGCCGCGTGCCCCGGGACCCGCGCCACGGTAGAACGCCGGCCCACGAGGAGACGGCACCGTGAAGCACTTCGAGCTGGCCGGCGGCGGCATGATTCCCGGCTTGGGCCTGGGCACGTGGAAGTCGGCGCCCGGCGAAGTCGGGCCCGTCATCCGCGAGGCCATCCGCCTGGGCTACCGGCACATCGACTGCGCCCGCGCCTACGGCAACGAGAAGGAGATCGGTGAAGCCCTCGAGGGCGCGATCAAGGACGGCGACGTCACGCGCGACGAGCTCTTCATCACCTCCAAGCTCTGGAACGACAGCCATGCCCAGGAGGCCGTGCGCCCGGCGCTGGAGAAGACGCTCGGCGACCTGCGCTTGGCCCATCTCGACCTCTACCTCATGCACTGGCCGGTCTCGCTCAAGCCCAAGGTCGGCTTCCCACGTTCTGCCGCTGACCTCATTGGCGAGGCCGATCTCCCGCTGACCGAGACGTGGGCCGCGATGGAGGCCTGCCACGACGCCGGGCTCTCGCGCCACCTGGGCGTCTCCAACTGCAACGCGCGCCGCATCGACCTGCTGGTCGACGCGGCCCGCGTGCCCGTGGCCGTGAACCAGGTCGAGCTGCACCCCTACCTGGCCCAGGACGCGCTCCGGGCCCACGCCGCCAAGCGGGGCGTCCATCTCACGGCCTACTCGCCGCTGGGCTCGCCCGACCGACCGGACATCATGCGCCGCGCCGAGGACCCGGACCTGCTCGCCCACCCGACGGTTGCGAAGGTCGCGGCCAAGCACGGCGCGACACCCGCCCAGGTCCTGCTGGCCTGGGCGCTGGCCCGCGGCACGAGCGTGATCCCCAAGTCCACCCATCCGCGTCGATTGGCCGAGAACCTCGCGGCCGCCGACCTGACCCTGGACGCCGACGACATGGCGACGATCGCGGGCATGGACGCCGGCTACCGCTTCGTCGAGGGCACGTTCTGGTGTCCGCCGGGATCCCCCTACTCGGTCGCCGACCTCTGGGCCTGAGGCGTCGCCGCCCGCGGGGTGAGCGCGCAGAAGCCCTGATTTCAGGGATTTGGAGGGAGGTGGGTCCTCTGTAAAGGATCGGGACCAAGGTCGCTACCTTTACGCGCGGGAGGGTTGCATGTTCCGGAAGCTCCTGCCGCGCAAGGACATCTTCTTCACGTACATGGAGACGTCGGCGGCGATGGTCGTGCAGATCCTCGACGCCTATCGTGACCTCGTCATGGACCCGAACAACTCCAAGGAGCGGGTCGAGCGCGTGCGCCAGCTCGAGCACGAAGCCGACGAGCACCTGCACAAGGTGCTGCTCGACTTGGAGCGCACCTTCATCACGCCGCTCGACCGCAACGAGATCAGCACGATCAGCCGGCGCCTGGACGACATCATCGACTTGATCGAAGGAGCCGCGCAACGGCTCTACTACTACGAGCTCAGCGAAAGCCCGAAGCCGCTCACGGACTTGGTGGAGATCCTCACCGAGCTGGCAGGCATCGTCCAGAGGGCGATTGGGGGTTTGGCCAACCTGCGGCGTGCCGACGAGCTGCGCGGCTACCTCGTGCAGATCCATACGCTGGAGAACAAGGCCGACGGCATCCTGCGTCCAGCGATCGGCGAGCTCTTCCGCAAGTACACCGACGCCCGCGACATCATCAAGTGGAAGGAGGTGTACGAGCACCTCGAAGAGGCCACGGACCGCTGCGAGGACGTGGCCGACCAGATCGAGAACATCCTCCTCGAGTACGCCTGACCCGCCTCCGGTCCCGGGACAGAACCGATGCTCACGCTCGTCATCGTCATCGTTGCGCTCGCGCTGCTCTTCGACTTCATCAACGGCATGAACGATGCCGCGAACTCGATCGCCACGATCGTCTCCACGCGCGTGCTGACGCCGAAGCAGGCCGTGGCGTGGGCAGCCTTCTGGAACGCGGCGGCCATGGTGCTGGTGGGCACGGCCGTCGCCAAGACCGTGTCCAGCGTCGTCCCGCCGGCCCAGCAGGACCTCATGATCGTGCTTGGCGGCCTGTGCGGCGCCATCGTGTGGGCCCACGGCTGCACCAAGTTCGGCTTGCCCATCAGCGTGAGCCACTCGCTGATCGGCGGTCTCGTGGGGGCCGGATTCGCGGCCCAGGGCCTGGGCGCCATCAACTTCGTCAAGCTCGAGCCCACGCTCTGGTTCATCATCCTGGCCCCGGTCATCGGCATGGCGGCCGGCGCGGTCCTGATGACGGCCGTCTACTGGCTGTTTCGCAACGCCACACGCTCCGGTGCGGAGCGCTTCTTCCGCGCCGGCCAGCTGGTCTCGTCAGCGATGTTCAGCGTGGGCCACGGCAGCAACGACGCCCAGAAGATCATGGGCATCATCACCGCCGCCCTCGTGGCCGGCGGCGTGCAGGCCGCCCCCGCCGAGGGCGCCTCGCCCCATGTACAGCTCTGGGTCATCGTCGCCGCCCACATGGCCATCGGCCTGGGCACGCTGCTCGGCGGCTGGCGCGTCATCCGCACGATGGGCAGCAAGCTGACCAAGCTCAAGCCCGAGCAGGGCTTCTGCGCCGAGACGGCGGGCAGCGTCGTGTTGCTGTTCACGGCGAAGCTGGGCATCCCCGTCAGCACGACGCACTGCATCGCCGGCTCGATCATGGGCACCGGCGTGGTCAAGCGGGCGCGCTCGGTACGCTGGGCCACGGCCAAGCGCATCCTCTACGCCTGGGTGCTGACGATCCCGGCAGCCGCGCTCATGGGCGCCGCGTTCTACTGGCTCACGCAAGTAACGGGCCTGGGTTCGCTGGCGCAGTAGGGAGCTACCTCACGTAGCGACGCTGCTTGGGGTCCCACGTCAGCGCCTCGTAGTTCTCGTCGATCCACGCCTCCCACTGCTTGCGCTTGGCGTCGCCCGTGTCGTGACGCCCTGAGGAGATCCCCGCCTTCGTCGCGTCCTCCAGGGTCTCCATCGCCCAGGTCAGCACCCAGGCATCTACCCCCCTGCGGTCGAGCAGCTGGACCAAGTCGCGCAGCCCCCGCTTCTCGCCCAGCAGTGCGCGTGCTTGGCGGCAGGCCAGCTTGCGATGCAGGTCGGGCTCGGGGAAACCATCCGGAACGATGGCTCCAGGCCCCAGCTCGAACTCCGACGGCGCCGCCTCGATGCGGTCCACGAAGGGCAGGACCTCCACGAGCTGCAGCTCGGCAGCGGCGCGCAACAAGTCGGGCATGCCCGCGGGGAACTTGTCCCCGTACGACGACAGGTGGCTGACGATCGCGGGCCCCAGCTCGGCCCCGCCGAGCGTCGGGGCGTAATGCTTGGCTGCCTCGCCAAGCTGCAGGCCCATGAAGCCCTGCGAGATGGCGTGCGCGATGTAGGAGATGGCCGCAGGGTCATCGACGGCTTGGAGGCACCCGGCGACCGGGAGCCATCCCTTGTCGAGCAGGGCACCGAGGCGCGGCACGTCCCGGGATGTCACGAGTCGACAGGCGGCATCCAGCGCCCACCGTCCCCGCCCCACGATGTCGTCTTGCTTGGCACCTTGGGGCTCGAGGTACGTGAGGAGATGCGGAAGAGCATCTCGGCCGAGGGCCACCATGCGGGCCACGTCGGGATGGTCCGACGACCAGCTGCTCGTCGGCAGGCCGTCGAGGATCTCATCGATCTTGGCCGCCACGTCGGGCGGAGAGGTTCCGAACCCCGTGTCGCCCGCAGGCGGAGAGAGGTACTCCTCGATGGTCTCGATGGCCGAACGCTCGGCAGGGGTGCGGCCTTTCCCCCGCTCCTCGAGCGCACGTCGCGTGTGCTTGTCCAGTCGGATCAGGATGTCGATGGCGCGCTCCAAGGCCTGACCGCGCAGGCGGCCGAGGTCGCCGACGAGCCGCTCGGCCGCAGGGCCACCCATGGATCCCAACGCGGCCGTCGCGGCGGCAACGATGGCGGGGTCCTTGCTGGAGAGGCTCTTCACGAGCACGTCCAGGAACTGCTGCTGCTCCTTGGTCGGGGCCGCGAGCGCCGATCGAGGCACGCCGAGGCACCAGCAGCAGGCCGCAAGCAAGATCGTCTTGATCACCCGTCTCCCCGACATGGCACCTCCCGGTCGCGCCAAGGTAGGGCCGGGGTCAGGGCGACGCCGAGGGCTTCGCCTCGCGCTCCAGCAGCTCGCGCTTGCGCTCCACGCCCCACCGGTAGCCGGCGAGCGACCCGTCGCCCCGCACGACGCGATGGCAGGGCACGAGCAGGGCGACGCGATTGCGGGCACAGGCCGAAGCCACGGCGCGGACCGCGTCCGGTCGCCCGACGCGCTTCGCCAGCTCGGTGTACGTAATGGTGGACCCGGGCGGGACCTTGCGCAGCGCTTGCCAGACCTGCATCTGGAGCAGGGTGCCCTGCAAGTCCAGGGGGAGCTTCGCGGACGAACCCGGCTGCTCCACGAGGCGGAGTACGTCCGCGAGGAGCGCGGCGCCGTCGGAGTCGGCCTCGCGGATGCGCGCGCGGGCGAAGTCCCTGGCCAGCGCGGTGCGGAGCGCATGGCCGTCGTCTCCCAGCGCCACGGCACAGATACCGCGCGTCGTCCACGCGACGAGCACGTGGCCGAGGCTGGAGGTGCCCACGGCGACCTCGACGTCCAGGCCTGCTCCCTGCTGGCGCCGCGACGTGGGCGTCATGCCCAGGACGGCGTCGGCCTGTTCGTAGAACCGGCCCGACGAACCGTAGCCGGCGCGATGGAAGGCGGCCGTCACCGCGCTGCCTGCGGCGAGCTCCGAGCGGACCCGCTGCCCACGCATCTCCTGCGCGTACGCATGCGGCGTGAGGCCCGTGACGCGGCGGAACACCCGCTGGAGCCGAGCCATGCCGACGCCCAACCGCCCGGCCAGCGATGCCACCGGGGGGATCTCCTCCGCTGCCTCGAGGGCTCGACAGGCCTCGGCCACGAGGCGGGCCTCCCGCTCCTCGCGGGATGCGGCCTCCGGTCGGCAGCGCAAGCACGCGCGATAGCCGGCGCGTCGGGCGGCCCGCGCGTCGTCGTGGAACTCGATGTTCTCCGGCTTCGCGGCGCGCGACGGGCACGAAGGGCGGCAGAACACACCGGTCGTGCGCACGGCGTACACGAACGTCCCGTCGGCCCGGGCGTCACGTGCACGCACCAGCGCATGCCGCGGATCGTCCTCGACGGCGAGCTTCGCGGGCGCGGGGCGGATCTGGCGGATGGGAGATCTCCGAGGGGGGGGACGGAGCGGAAGGTAGGCCGCCGCCCGTACGCGCGCACTCCGGATCGCGACGTCGAATCCCGAACGTCTCGCGTCAGGCCGCGCGCGGGTGCACGCAACAGGCCACGAGCTCGACGTCCGGGCTCAGGTAGCCCGGCTTGACGGGCTCGACGCGGCAGAGGTCGGTGCTGAGGTACTTCTTGTTCGAGTCGGGGAAGACGGTCGCCACCACGGCCTCGGCACCCATCGACCGCGCCACCTGCAGCGCCCCCAGCAAGTTGGCGCCTGAGCTGATCCCGAGCCCCATGCCGAACTGGGCGGCCAAGCGCTGGGCCATCAGGATCGCGTCGCCGTCGTGGACGTCGACGATGTCGTCGAGGCTCGCGAGGTCCAGGATGGAGGGCACGAACTCGTCGCTGATGCCCTGGATGCGGTGGTGGCCGACGCGTTTGCCCGTGCGCAGCGTGGGCGAGCTCGCCGGTTCGAGGGGATGGACGCGCACGTTCGGGTTGGCCTCGCGCAAACGGCGTCCCACACCCATCACGGTGCCGCCCGTCCCGACGCCTGCCACGAAGGCATCGGCCGTCTTGCCCAGGGCCGCCAGCTGCCGCACGAGCTCCTCGCCCGTTCCGCAAGCGTGGGCCGCGACGTTGGCGGGCGTGTCGAACTGCTGGGGCCGGAAGGCGTCCGGATGCTCGGCGGCGTAGGCGTCGGCCAGGGCGATCGACCCCACGAACCCGCCCTCGGCCTTGCTCACGGGCACGATCGTGGCTCCCAGGGACTGGATCAGCAGCACGCGCTCGCGACTCATCCAGTCAGGCATGTAGATGCGCACGGGGTGGAGCAGCGCACGCCCCAAGGCCGCGAAGGCGATGCCCGTGTTGCCGCTCGTCGCCTCCACGATCTCCCCGCCAGGAGCCAAGCGCCCGGTGCGCCACGCCTCTTCCAGGATGTAGAGGGCCATCCGGTCCTTGATGCTGCCGGTGAAGTTGGGCACCTCGTACTTGGCGAACACCGTCCGCTCGTCCTCGCCGATCCGGCAGCGGATCTCCATCAACGGCGTGTTGCCCACCAGGGCGTGCAACGAGCGGAAGATCGACTCGTAGGAGCTGGCCATGGCGCCTCCTCCAGTCCGCTCGCACATGATGACGCCGTGGGACAAGGGCGGGGCAGGGATCCCGGGCCGTGCGCCTCCGCCCGACGGCGCCGTGGCGTACGCTGGCGCCATGACGCTGGTCACCCCCTCGGGTCTCCCTTCCTCGCGGCTGGCCCTGGGTGCGCATCCCCAGACGCCGGGGGCCTGCGTGGACGTAGCGCTCGAGCGCGGGATCCGGTCGTTCTTCTTCTACGACCGGCACGCCGCCGCCGTGCTCGAGAGGTTGGCGCGCGCCCTCCCCCCGCGACGTGAGGACACGCTCCTTCTCACGGGCACGGAGGAGCGCGACATCCCCGGCGTCCAGGGCGACCTGGACGCGATCCGCACGCGCCTGGGTGTCGACGCCGTCGACGCGTTCCTGCTCCTCTACGTCGCACCCGGCGAGTCCATCGGCGACATCGATCGCTTGTTGGACCACCTCCACGAGCAGCGCGAAGCGGGGGCCCTGCGCTACGTGGGCGCCTCCGCACACGACCGCCAGCAAGCCGAACGCCTGGCCCGCGACCCGCGGGTCGACGTGCTCATGCACCGCTACAACATGGCGCATCGAGGGGCGGAGCAGGCAGTGTTCCCCGCGGCCCTCGAAGCCAAGACCCCCGTGATCGCCTTCACGTGCACGCGTTGGAGGACACTGCTGGCCGGCCACGGGGACTGGCCGCACGAGGTTCCCTCGGCGCCGGACTGCTACCGCTTTGCCCTCGCGCACCCGGCCGTCGAGCTGGCGCTGACGGCCCCCCACTCGGTCGAGGAGCTGCGTCAGAACCTCGCCGTCCTCGACGCTCGCCCACCGACGCCCGAAGAGATGGCGACGTGGCGCGCCTACGGCGACGTCGTCTACGGCGGCGTCCCCGGCGAGTTCGAGACGAGCTGGCCGTGACCCTGCTCCTCGCCCACGCCGCCGTAACGCTGCTTCTGACCGGTCTCATCTGGACCGTGCAGGTCGTGCTCTACCCGCTGATGAGCGACATCGGAGCCGAGGCGTTCGGCGCGTGGCACCAGCGGTACACACGGGCGATCACGTGGCTCGTGGGCCCCTTGATGCTGGCCGAGCTGGGCCTGGCGATCGCGCTGCCGTTCGTGAAGCCCGCGGGCGTACCCGAGCCGTGGACCTGGCTCGGCGTGGCGCTGGTGCTCCAGATCCACGCCGTGACGGCACTGGTCTCGGTGCCGTGCCACGAGCGCTTGGCCGAGGGGTTCGAGGCGGACGCCCACCGCCGCCTCGTCCGCTCCACTTGGCTGCGCACGATCGGTTGGACGGTGCGCGCCGGCTTGGCGATCGGCATGGTGGCCGTCGGGCGAGCCTAACGACTCGACGTCACTCGTTGCCCTCCGGGTCGAGGTCGGCTTCGACCTCGGCGGCCCGCTCCGTCTCGCCCGCTTGGTGGAAGAGCGAGCGCGCATGGACCAGGAGGGCGCGGCCTTCGTCCTCACGGCCCGTGCGCCGCGCCGCCAAGCCCCGTGCCCACAGCGCCTGGGCCCTCGACGCCGGCCTCTCCAGCTTCTCGTAGAGCCGCTCGGCCTTGCCGGCAAGCTCGATGACCCGGTTCCAGTCGCCGTCGGCCGAGCGCTCGGGAGAGACCACGCTGCTCGCACGCAAGAGGGCGCGCGCTTGGAGCAGCTCGTCCCCGATGCGTCCGGCCAGCTGCTCGGCGCGCTCGTAGAACGACACCGCCTCGCCGAGCCTCGTGTCGTCGTCGCCATCCTGTTCGACACAAACACCGAGCTGGTAGGCGATGGTCGCTCGCAGCTCGTCCAGGTTGAGCACCTGGCGCTCGGACACCTGCGAGGCGAAGGTGTCGGCTCGTCGGTAGGCCGCTTCGCAGTCCGCCCACGTCGTATCGGGGACGTGGCCCGGCATCAGGCACCACGCCTCGTCCACGAGGGCCGAGAGGCGCAGGGCAATCAGCGTCTTCTCCCCCTGCGCCGTGGTCTGGGCGGCGCGGCAGCAATCGACGGCGCGCAGCCAGTCGTTCGGCGCGCCCTTGCGCATGAACACGTTGCCCAGGCCGAGGGAAGCCGACGCACGGGCGTGTGCGTCCGAGGGTCCGCTCCGTTGCCAGAGGAACATCCTGGCCTCCGAGACCGAGCGGAAGGCCTCCTCGGCGCGGACGAGGGTGTCCGCGTCGCGCGGCGCATCCAGCCAGGCCCACCCCGCGGACGCCCACGCTTCTTGGGCCTCGACGGTTGCTCCGCACCCGCGCCAGGCGTACGCCGCCTGCTCGTAGGCCTGGGCCGCCTCCCGCTCGCGACCCGGTTGGTTGCGGAGCTCCCCGGCGCGAAGCGTGGCATCGATCCCGGACTGGCAGTTCGCCGCCGATCCACTCAGCAGACTACGCGGGCCGTCCCGCGGGGTGGGGTCCGACACGGCACCGAGCAGCTTCGCGATGATGTAGGCGATCACGAACGCCCCACCGACGCCGATCGGAACGGCCTTCTTGCCGGGTTTGGCACGTGAGCGACTCGCCCCCAGGACGGACGGCCGCGAGCTCACCGGGGCCCGTCGCCGAGACGGCTGCCGCGGGGCGGGTCGACGGGAGGGGCGCGGGGGATCGGGGGACATGTGCGAGCCCGAGGGTACCGACGTCAGACGCCCGGCGGCTTCGGTCGCTTCGACCGGCGCGGCGCCTGCGCTTCCTCCGCCGGATCCGCCTTGAGCTGGGCCCGCTCCTCGATGCGACGCAAGGTGGCCGACGGAACGCCGGCATGCGTGAGCAACGGGACCTCGGAGGACCGCGCCCCCTTCTTCGTCGGGGGGCCCACGGTGGAGACGTCGAGCCACGCGGGGCAGGATCGCGCACACACATGCGCTCGCACGTGGAGGGGCGGCGCCCGTCGATCGGTGGACGGCAGCGCCAACAGGTCATCGATGGTGCCGTGGCGGATGGCCTCGCGCGCATCGCGCGGTGGCACGTGGCGAATCGAGGCGACGTCGATGACGTCGCAGAAGCGGCGACACTCTTCGCAGTAGACGCGGTCCAACCGCTTCTCGGCCATGAGCCACGCGCCGCCTGCCAGGATGCCGAGCTCGACCAGCCAGACGAGCCAGACCATCCCGCCGCTGAGACCCACGCCGCCCGAGCGGCGCCCCACGGTCCAGCCGCCCTCCTGGCGCAGCTGGATGTAGTCGCCAACGCCAAAGCTGGAGACGAGCTCTTCGAACGCCTCCTCGTCGAACTCCCCCTCACCCTCCAGGGCAAGTCGCGTCTGCAACGCCTCGCGTTCTTCCCGGATCTCCCCCCGCGTGAAGACGGCCGCCGCCTGGAACGAAACGACGAACGCCACGGCGGCCGCCCCCGCCGCGAACCCCGCGCCCATCTTGGCGGCGCGCCCATGGGTCTTGAGGAAGGCCTCCGACATCGCCCAGCCGATCGCCGCGGCGAAGCCGCCCACGATCAGGAAGTTCACGTAGATCAAGGGCATCCACATGGTGATGCGCTGGTAGGCAAATGCGCCTGCACTCGCCAGGGCCACCACGGCGAGCGCCGCCGGCACCGTGGAAGAGCCGACGCGATCCGACGGTTCGTAGAAGTCCCAGCCCGCATAGGGGCGACGCGAACTGCCCGACGAGCTCACGACTCTGCCCTCCTCGTTCCGGTGCCGCTGCGGAGTGTACGGAACGTGGGCTTCAGGCCGCCAGGGTCAGGTCGTGCCGGGAGGGGCAGATCGCCGACCTCGATCGACGTCTCGCGACCCTGGCAGCTCACGTCCGAGCCCAGGTGGAGAACGCCCGTCAGGGCTACGGGCAGCTGACGCGGGCGGTGCGTGAGGCCACGGCCGCGCCGGCCGGTGCGTCGCTCGAGGCCCTGGCTGCACGTACGCAGCTCCTGGACGAGACGCTGCACGACACCCGGCCGGTCGCGGAGCGTATCGAGGCGCTCAAGAGCAACCCGCACGGCGCCTACCACTACGTACCCAAGGCCGATCACGGCGAGCTGATCACCTCGATGGGACGCATCGAGGAGCACCACCGCCGGACCCGGCGGAAGTACGACACGAGCAGGTGATGGACGCCCTGATCGCATTGGGCCAGGGGCAGCAGCAGATCATGGACATGATCGTGTCGTCGTCCGAGCAGTCGGCTGGCGCTCCCCACGCGGGCCGAGATCGCCGAGGGGCGCATCCGCTTCTCGCCCTACGGCGAACAGCTTGCCAAGCGCCAAGGCGAGCTCGACCGCCGCCTCTTGGCCTACACCCTGGCGTTCGGTGATCCGGCGCACGGCGCCGACACGCACGCGCACCTCTGGCTGCGCACGCTCCTCCATGCGGCCGCGATGGATGCCACGCCGTAGGCCCAACATCCTCCGCTCGCCAGACCCGGCGTCCCCCTATCTTGGCGCGGATGGGAAGCACGTGGCCCGAGCGCTTGGATGCACTGCGCGACCGCTTCACGCTTCGGGCCCTCGTGCTTGCCGCGGTGGCCGTGTCGTTGCTGTTCCTCCTGACGATCTACGGTGCCGTGCTGCTCGGCACGCGCGTGACGCTACCGACCCTGGCCCTCCTGCCGTTCTGGGCGGGCCTGTTGGCCATCGTCCTCTGGATGCCCTGGGACTGGGGCGACCCGGAGCCAAGTCACATTCTCGGGCAGTGGGTCTACTGGGAGGGGTTGCTCGTGTGCGGGTCCGTCGCGACCGTCGCCGCACTTCATGGCAAGTACCTCCACATGCTGGCCGATGCCTTGAAGGGTCCCCCGCCGCCGCAAGACGAGCCGTGGCAAGCGCTCCTCCACGCCGACAGGCTGCAAGCCCTGCGCGACGACGTGCTCGGTGCAGCCCTCATGTCCGAGGTGGGCTACCTACCGATCGCGCTCCTCGGCGTCGCGCTGCTGCTCGACTGGTGGATTCTCCGCTAGGGCAAGTCCCGCATCGGGAAGTCCAAGCCGGGCGGCACGGGATGGCCGAAGGCGCGAAGCATCACCTTCACCTGGCCGATGTGGTGGAACACATGCGTCTGCGTGCGGAGCACGGCGTAGGCGGGCGCGAACGTGGCCTCGCGACCGCCGTACTGGAGGAACGGCGTAGGCGTGGCGAGGGCCTCGTCGGACATCCCCTCGAGCCACGAGCGCGTCCGTGCGGCCACGCGCTGGCGGAACGCTTCAAGCGCATCGACCGAGGCGGCATCGGCGTCGGCCTCGTCGACGAGCATCTCGCCGTTGACCACCCCGATCCAGTAGCGCTCGGCGCTGATCACGTGCTGCAGCTTCTGCGCGATCGTGCCGGGCCCGATGGCCTCGAGCGTGCGGTGGATCACGTCGGACGGCGCGGTGCGGGCGTGGTCCAGCACGCCCTTCAGGCTGTGGTGCGTGCGCCGCTGGAGGTCCATCAGGCTCGCGGCGGTGTGCATGGGGCCCCCCGCGCGGTCCCCGACCGCGCCGGGCCAGCCTACGGGGGAGGCCTTCGTGAAGGGGCCGCGGGGGCACGCTGCGCACCACTGTCCGAGCCCGGGCCCGGGCACTAGGTTGGAGGGCCTTCCCGGAGGAGACCTGCCATGAGCCCCCGCCGCCTCACTCTCGCCCTTGCCGCCGCGCTCCTGCTTCCCGCCTGCGGCGAACAGGCCAAGGAGAAGACCAAGGAGATCGGCCACGCGATCGGCGAAAAGGCCGGTGCGACGTGGGCCTCCATCCGGGACTTCACCGTCGAGAAGAAGGACCAGGCCGTGGAGTTCTTCTCCAAGAGCAAGGACGCCCTCGCCGAGGACTTCGAGAAGGTCAAGGCCAAGAGCGCCGATTGGTCCGAGGGAGCGAAGGAGTCCCTGGACCACAAATGGGAGCAGGTCCAGCAGACCTACGCCAAGGCCAAGGACGCCACCGGCGAGGGCTGGGCCACCGCCCGCGACGCCTTCAAGGCCGCCGTCGACGCCTTCAAGCAGGAGCTCGAGAAGCACCGCGAGTAGCCGTTCGCCGAACGCCGCTCGCGCGGCCTGCACGCACTCGATCTCACCACAGCCCTGGAATCAGGGCTTTCGCCACCCCGGAATTCCGGGGTGGAGGCGCCACGCCGGAATTCCGGGGTGGCTTGCCGTGCCGAAGCCCCGGCGGCGAGTGGTCGCGCCGGAATTCCGGCGCGCCTTCCCGGGGAGACACGCCATGGACCCGCTGCCTCCTGATCTTCGCGATTGCCTGCGCGGCATCCCCTCCATCGGTGTCATCACCGGGGCCGGCGTGTCCGTGGAGAGCGGGATCCGCTCCTACCGCGGCCAGGGGGGGCTGTACGACGACCCCGAGGAGGGAGAGCGAAACGCCGAGGCCCTGAGCGGCCCGGTCCTACGCCGTGATCCGGACCGCACGTGGCGCGTGGTCGCAGAGATGGCGCGCGCCTCGGCGGGCGCCAAGCCCAACGCCGGACACGAGGCCCTCGTGCGCCTCGAGCAGGGCGTCGAACGCTTCGTGCTGCTCACGCAGAACGTCGACGGCCTGCACGCGGCCGCGGGGTCCAGGAACATCATCGACATCCATGGCGACATCCGCACGACACGGTGCATGTCGTGCGATGCCTTGGCCCGCCTGACCCCCGAGTTGCTGCGGGCCCTCGAGGTCGCGCCCCGCTGTGCCCACTGCGACGGCGTGCTGCGCCCCGACATCGTCCTGTTCGGTGAGTACCTGCCGCCCGCGAAGTACGCCCGCATCCAGGCCGAGCTCGTCGAGGACCCGCCCGATCTCCTCCTGGCCGCCGGGACGACGGCGCTCTTCCCCTACATCTGCCATCCCGTGATCGCCGTCGCCGAAGTGGACCACATCACGGTCGAGGTGAACCCCGAGCCCACCGTCCTCACCGACGTGGTCGGCTGGAGCCTGCGCGGAAGCGCCGGCCAGCTCCTGCCGGCGATTGCCGACGCCGTGCTCGGCGTCGCCTGAGCGCCCACTCCCAGGGGCCAAGGTCCCAGGCTCCACGCCAAGCCTCACGAACGTTGGCCGTTCGGTGGAGATAGGGAGCAACGGGTTGACCGATCCACAAGTCGCGGTCTAGCGCCTTCGGCGATCATGCCCGTCCTGCCGCGCGGCCCGGGAGGCGGCGCGGCCCCCCCTTGGAGCCCTCCCCATGCTGAGAACTGCCCTTTGCGGGCTCGCCTTGCTCGTTGCCGGGACCTGGAGTCCCGCGCGCGCCGACGACGAGGCGAAGCCGCTCGCGTTCGAGCTGAAAGACCCCGCCGGGAAGCCCTGGCGGCTCGAGGACCACCGCGGCAAGTGGGTCGTGCTCGAGTGGGTCAACTACGACTGCCCCTTCGTCAAGAAGCACTACGACGCCAGCCACCGGAACATGCAGACGCTGCAGAGCACGTACACCGCCAAGGGCGTTGTGTGGTTCTCGATCTGCTCCTCCGGCGAGGGCAAGAAGGGCTACCTCACGCCCGAGCAGGCCACGGAGCGCCTGAAGAGCGAGGGCGCCGCCCCCACGGCCCTGCTGCTCGATCCCGAGGGTGACGTCGGCCGGCTGCTCGGCGCCAAGGTCACGCCGGACGTGCGGATCATCGACCCCGAAGGCAAGGTCGCCTACGCAGGCGCCATCGACAGCCTGCGCGGCAAGGACCCCGCCGAAGTCAAGGACGCCACGAACTACGTCGCGACGTTCCTCGACGCGGTGCTGGCGGACCAGGGTCGGCCCTTCGCCTTCCACCCCCCCTACGGCTGAAGCGTCAAGTACGCACCCCGTGAGGGTGACGAGCCCAAGGTGGCTCCGCAGTTCACGCTGGCCGACTCCAACGGCACCGAGCACAGCTTGGCCGACTTCAAGGGCAAGTGGGTCGTCCTGGAGTGGGTCAACTACGACTGCCCCTTCGTCAAGAAGCACTACGACGCCAGCCACAAGAACATGCAGACGCTGCAGGGCACGTACACCGCCAAGGGCGTGGTGTGGCTCTCGATCTGCTCGTCGGGCGAAGGCAAGCAGGGCTACATGACCCAGGCAGACGCGGCGCGTCGCCTCGGCGAGCAGGGGGGCAAGCCCACGGCGCTGCTGCTCGATCCCCTGGGTGACGTGGGCCGCGCCTACGGCGCCAAGACCACACCCGACATGCGGATCATCGACCCGCAAGGGCACATCGTGTACGCGGGTGCCATCGACAGCCTGCGTGGCAAGGACCCGGCCGAGGTGGCTGGGGCCACGAACCACGTGGCCGAGGTGCTCGACGCCGTGCTGGCCGGCAAGCCCGTGCCCTACGCCGTCCAGCCCCCGTACGGCTGAGGCGTCAAGTACGCGTCCCGTGAGGACGCCACCGTCAGCGCCAAGTAGCTGCGGCTACCGGCCCTACGCTGCGGGGAGGCCCATCGCGGGCCTCCCCGCGTTCGTTCGTCAGGTCCCGCGCGCCAGCAGGTACCAGGCGGCCCCGAGCAGCGTGCTTGCCCCCAGCGTGAGGAGCATGCCCCAACGCAGGCGGAACATCGCCACCTGGGCGCCGGCCGCGAGGACCAGTGCGGCGACGTCGAGCGTCGCGACGTCGGGGGCCAGCACGCGCAGCACCCCGACGCGGTGCTCGTGCACGACGCCGAACAGGGTGTGCAGCGCGAACCAGAGGGCCAGGTTGAGGATGACGCCCACGACGCAGGCCGTGATCGCGGACAAGGCGCCATCCAGGCCCGGCCGCCCGCGCAGGCGCTCGACGTAGGGGGCGCCGAGGAAGATCCAGAGGAAGCACGGGACGAAGGTGACCCAGGTGACGAGCACGGCGCCGATGGCGCCGGCCACGAGCGGCGAGAAGGTGCCGGGATCGCGGTAGGCCGCCATGAACCCGACGAACTGCACGACCTGGATCAGCGGACCCGGCGTGGTCTCCGCCATGCCGAGGCCGTCGAGCATCTCGCCGGGCTTCAGCCACCCGTAGGTCTCGACCGCACGCTGGGCCACGTACGCCAGCACGGCATAGGCGCCGCCGAAGGTGACCACGGCCGCCTTGCTGAAGAACACGCCCTCCTGCACGAACACGTGCGCCGCGCCCAGCGTGACGCCCAGCACCAGCAGCGGCGCGAACCACAGCGCCAGGCAGACGAGCGCCACCCGTAGCGAAGACCCCAGGCGCACGCGCTCACCCGCCCGTGATGCCGCCGCCACGTCGGCAGCCGCAACCGGGATGGGCGCGGGCTTCACCGGGACGCTGCGGCGTCCGCGCACGAACCCGACCAGCGCCGCGGTCCCGACGATCGCGGGGAACGGAACGTCGAAGAGGTAGATCGCCACGAACGCCAAGCCCGCCAGCAGCACGTGGAAGCGGCCCTTGAGCGCGCGCCGACCGATGCGCAGCACCGCCTCCACGACCACGGCGAGCACGGCCGGCTTGATGCCGAAGAAGAGCGCTCCCACCACGGCCACGTCCTGGTGCTCGGCGTAGAGGATGCTCAGCAGCAGGATCGAGACGAAGCCCGGCAGGATGAACAGCAGGCCCGCGACCAGCCCGCCGATCGTGCGATGGAGCAGCCAGCCGATGTAGGTGGCCAGCTGCTGCGCCTCGGGGCCCGGTAGCAACATGCAGTAGTTGAGCGCGTGGAGGAAGCGCTCCTCCCCGATCCACTTCTTCTCCTCGACCAGCAGGCGATGCATGACCGCGATCTGCCCGGCAGGTCCCCCGAAGCTGTGGATCGCCACGCGCACCCACACGCGAAGCGCCTCGCGAAAGGGAACGGCGGGCGCCTCGGGGTCTGCTGCCGCTTCGTGCGCTCCCATGCGGTGCCAGTGTGACCGCCCCCAGCCGCAGGGCGCCCACCGGGGCCCGCCGTACTTGCTTGCATCTTTATTTAGAATGATCTAAAGTATTGGCCATGGTCGCCGCCAGCCCCCTGTCCGTCCTGGCTGCCCCGAGGCGCGAAGCCTTGGTCCAGGCGCTCTGGCCGGGCGAGCGCAGCGCCGGCGAGCTGCGCCGGGTGCTGCCCGACATCACGTTCGGCGCCGTGTCCCAGCACCTCGCTCGCCTGCGTGACGCGGGCTTGGTGCAGGTGCGCAAGGACGGCCGGCGGCGCCTGTACCGCGTCGACCGCGAGGCCTTCGGCCCGCTCGCCGCCGCCCTCGACCAGCTTTGGGCGCACCAGCTGGTGCGTCTCAAGTCCCTCGCCGAGCGCGAAGCCCGGCGACGCAAGGAGACACCGTGACCTCACCCACGCCCGGCTTCCGCATCGAGCGGTCCATCGACATCGACGCCCCGCTCGACGTGGTGTTCGGCTTCGTCTCCGACCCGCGCCTGTTCGCCGCATGGTTCGGCGCCGGCTCCACGATCGATGCGAGCGTGGGGGGTGCGGTGGAGGTCGTGTTTCCCGGCGGCGCGCGCGCCGTGGGCGAGGTGCTGGCCGTGGAGGCGCCTCGCCACATCCGCTTCACGTGGGGCTACCCGCGGGAGGACAGCCCCGTCGCACCGGGGGCGAGCACGGTGGACGTGCACTTGGACACGGTCGACGGGCTCACGCGCGTCACCCTGTCCCACGTGCTGCCGACGCAAGGCGCCGCCGAGGCGCACATCGGCGGCTGGGCGTACCACCTGGCGCGGCTCGCGGCCAAGGCGGCCCGGGAGCGGGCGCGTCGGACGACGCCAGCCGTGCTCGATGCCTGGTTCGCGGCGTGGTCCGCCGAAGGCGACGACGTGGCGGCGCACCTCGCGCGCGCCATGACCGAGCAGGCCACCTACCGCGACGACGCCGTCCACGCGCCCGACCGCGCGGAGGTCGCCGCGCACATCGGTCGCTGTCACGCCCAGATGAAGGGCTCGCGCCTCGAGCGCGTCGGCGCCGTGCTCCACACGGGCGACCGCCTCGCGTGCCGTGCGCGGCTGGTCGGCAGCAGCGGCCCGCTCGGCCATGTCCTGCTGCAGCTACGCATCGGCGGCGACGGCCGCATCGTCGAGGCACACGGTCTCTTCGAGGAGCCCGTGCCCGGCGTCAGCGACGGGCCCCTCCTGGACGCCCCGTCGAGCTAGACGTGCTGGTCGAGCAGGATCGGGTTGCCATCGGGGTCCTCGAGCACGAGATGCCCCGGGCCACTGGCGCTGTCGCCGACGGTCTTCACCAGCGGGATGCCCCGCTCCTGCAGCAGCCTCTCGATGTCGCGCACGTCCTGGAAGCCCTCGACCGTCTTGGCGTCGGCGTCCCAGCCCGGGTTGAACGTGAGCAGGTTCTTCTCGAACATCCCCTGGAACAGGCCGATGCGCGCGTTGCCGTTGCGCAGGATGAGCCACCCTTGGTCCTGATCACCGCCCATGGTCGTGAAGCCAAGCGCCTCGTAGAAGGCGCGACTGGCGGCGATGTCCTTCACGGCCAAGTTGACGGAGAATGCGCCCAGGTCCACGGTGACTCCTCTCGCTGGTCGTGACGGTGCCCGCAGGGTACCGGATGGGCGCCTCGCACGTCGGCAGGCCGGAGGAGCACCCCTGCATGGACGAAGCTCGACCCCAACCGGGCCACCGCCGCATCACCTACGCCGCGCTGGGCTGCCTGGTTCTCGCCCTCGGTGGCTCGCTCCTGCCGTGGTGGGAGCTCGAAGAGGAACCCCGGATCCGCGGGGGGATGACGCGCGGCAGAACGTGGGAGGCGGCTTCGACTGAGCCGGGGAGGACAAGGAGGCGGGTAGATAGCCCCTACCTGCGCTCGTAGATCTGCCGAAGCGAAGCGAGCCACGACAGGGCGTTCGGGTCCTTGCCGCCCAGCTCCTCGTAGATGCACATCGAGCGGTAGGCGTCCTCCTCCTTGCCCAGCTGGGGGCCGAGGATGAGCGCGAACAGGAAGCGCGGGTCGGACTCCAGCGGTTGGAGCTTGATCAGGCGCTCGTACTCCTTGGCCGCACGGGAGTACTCCTTCGCGTCGTACAGCGCGCGGGCGTACGCGCCCTGGGCCTCCGCGCTCTCCGGGAACTTGCGCGTTGCCTCGCGGTACACGGCGATCGCACTCGAGAGCGAGTCGTCGGCACGGTAGGCGCTGCCCAGGCCCAAGCGGTAGGCCAGCTCCTCGCCATCCATCTGCAGCGCGCGCTTGTAGAGCCCAATGGCCCTCTTCGCGCGTCCCGACCGCTCGTAGCAGAGGCCCAGCAGGTAGGGCAGCCGCGCATCATGCACGTCCAACCGCTTGGCGCGTTCCAGCAGGTCGATCGCCAGCGGGTAGGCCTCGCGGTCCATGTGCAGGAGGGCGAGGCTCGTGAGCAAGCCGAAGTGCTCGGGATGCCGATCGATGCCCACGCGTAGTGCGAGCTCGGCGAGGTCGGCATGCTCGATCCGGCGAAGCGCCGCCGCGATCGCGGCGATGCGGTCAGGGTCGTCGCGCGTGTTCTCGAGCGCCTTCTCGTAGGCGGTCTTGGCGTCCTCGACGCGTCCCAAGGCGCCTAGCACCATGCCGTGATGGAGATGAGCCAAGGGGCTCTCGGCATCGAGACGGAGGGTGGCCTCCGCCAGCTGCAAGGCCTCGGCGGCATCGCCACGCTCCAGGAGAAGTGGCACCAGGGCGTACCGGCAGCCCAGGTGCGCGCGATCCAAGCGCAGGCCCGCGATGTAGGCCTGGATGGCGAGGTCATCCTGCTCGAGCCGGCGCGCAATCCAGCCCACGAAGGCTTGCTGGTCGGCGGAGGGGACGAGCTGGGCGGCGAAGCGTGCCGCCTCCAGCGCATCCTCGTTCTCGCCCACCTCGACGTGCAGGCGCGCCAAGGCATCCCAGCCGGCACCTACCTCGGCCGCACGCGTCACGGGCAGCCCCAGGCGCGTCTCGAGGAGCCTGCGCATCGCCTTGAGGCCGCTTCGGCCGCCCCGCACACGTGCTTGCAGGAACTGCGCGATGGCGTTCTCGGGGCACGCCGCAAGGAACCCGTCGTAGAGGGCCAGTACGTCGCGACGCGACAGCTCGGCGATGTGTGCGTCCTGCGCGCGAAGGAGCTGCCGGACGTCTTGCTCCTGCCAGCCGGCGTAAGGCGGATCGGCGGGCGCCGACTCGTCGACGCCCGTTGCCGCGGGCTCGTCGGCCCAGGCAGCACTCGGCGCGTGGACCATCACGAGGAAGGCAGCGAGGACGACGTGGTGCCAGCCGGCCCGAATCGTCATGCCTGCCTCCTCGTCGCTACCAGGGTGCGCGGCGCCCCGGTGGTGCGCAGCCTATGTCTCAGGCCTGCTCTTCGTCGTCGGCCGGCGGGGGAGGCAGGTCGTCGGGGTCGAAGCCCGGAGGCGGCGGAGGCGGCTCGCAGCCCGGCGGCGGCGGCGGGGGCGGCGGCAGCTCGTCGTCGTCCCGACCGCGCGGGGGAGGCGGCGGCGGGGGCGGGGGCGGCGGACCGTCACCCTCGCGACCACGGCCCTCGCCGGGCGGCGGCGGAGGCGGGGGCGGCGGAGGCGGAGGGCAGGCGCCCCCGCCGGCACCGCCGCCTTGGCCACCCTGCCCCTGGGCGATGAGCTGCGCGATCAGTCGGGCGATCGGGCCGGGGACGCCTCCGCCCGCGCGACGGCTGGGCGCGCCCGCGCCGCCGCCGTTGTTGCCATTCCCAGCGTTGCCGCTTCCCCCATTGCCGCTTCCCCCATTGCCGCTTCCCCCATTGCCGCTTCCCCCATTGCCAGTGCCACCCGCAGCGCCGCCGCCGTTACCGCGAGGCGGGGCACCCGGGGGCGGGCCGCCAGCACCCGGCGGCGGAGGAGGAGGCGGCGGCGGAGCGGCGCCCCCACCGGCGCCACCGCCACCACCGGCTGCACCGCCTCCACCCGCCGCGCCGCCTCGCGGAGCGGCAGACGCCTCGCTCGAGAAGCTGTCGGCGAGCGCCGGGAGGACGAACAGGACGGCGGCGACGACGCCCAGCATGAGTCCGAACCGGGGCGTGGACGGGCGCGCCGGCCAGGGGCAGGAGGGGAAAGTTCGCATGGCGGGCTCCCGAGCCGTGAAGGGAGGGACGGTGGGCACCAAGGCAAGGTCCGTGCCGCGATACGGAACGCATGGCCGAGGAGCCCCCGCGCCCGGCTTCCCGGGCTTGACCCGCGCAGCAGCCGCACGCGGGCGGGGCCGTGCGGCAATCCGTTGCCGCAGCGACGGTCAGTCGTTGCCGGGGTCGCGGACCCCGAGCCGCCGGATCTTGTGCCGGAGGGTCCGGTCCGGAATGCCCAGCCGCTCGGCCGCGGCCGCCGTCACCCCGTCGCAGGCCGCAAGCGCCTGGCGGATCAGCCGCCGCTCCGTCTCGTCCAGCATCTCGACGAGCGTGCCCTCGGGCAGCGCCTGCGCGCGCGGTCGCGGGAGCGCGAGGTCCTCGGCCTCGATGCGCGGGCCGGGCGCCATGAGCAGCGCACTCTCGACGATGTTCTTGAGCTGCCGGACGTTGCCTGGGAACGGGTAGGTGACGAGCTTGGCCAGGGCCTCGTCGGACAACGCCCGGACCTCCACCCCGTTGCGCGCCGCGCTGTCGCGGAGGAAGCGGGCAACCAGGGGGCGAACATCCTCCGGGCGCTCGCGAAGCGGCGGCACGTGCAGGCGGACGACGGCCAAGCGGTAGTAGAGGTCCTCGCGGAACCGACCTGCCGCGACTTCGGCCTCGAGGTCCACGTTCGTGGCCGCCACGAGGCGGAACTCGACGGAGCGCGGGCGGTTCTCGCCGAGGCGCACGATCTCGCGCGCCTCCAGGGCGCGCAGCAGCTTGGCCTGTACGGCCAGCGGGACCTCGCCGATCTCGTCGAGGAACAGCGTGCCGCCGCGTGCCTCCTCGAAGCGACCTGCCCGCTCTTGGTGCGCCCCCGTGAAGGCGCCCCGTGCATGGCCAAAGAGCTCGGCCTCCAGCAACGACTCGGGAAGCGCTGCGCAGTTCACCGCCACGAAGGGCGCATCGGGCGCGCCCCCTTGGCGATGCACGAGCGAGGCGATCATCTCCTTGCCCGTACCGCTTTCGCCCGTGACCAACACCGTCGCGCGTGAGGGCGCGACGCGCGCCACTTGGCCAAGCAGCGTGCGTAGCGCGGGACTGGCCGCCACGAAGCCTGCGACGTCCTCGCGCCCGAGGCGCTCGCGCAGCACGGCGTTCTCCAGCTCCAGGGACCGCGTGTGCAGTGCGCGGCGCAGCGTGGCCACGAGAGCGGCAGGATCCACCGGCTTCACCTGCACGTCGATCGCGCCCTCGCGCATGGCGCCCACGGCCAGGGAGATCGTGCCGTATGCGGTGACAAGCAAGGCAGCGGGTGGGTGGGCCAGCCCGCGCGACGCGCGGATCACGTCGAGGCCGGTGCCATCGGGCAAGTGGAAGTCGGTGACGAGGGCGTCCGGTGCGGCCGTGAACGCCTGCTGGGCGGACGCCACGTCGTCGGCGCCCAGCACCTCGAAGCCCGCGTCGGAGAGCACGCCCTCCAGCGCCTCGCGCTGGAACGCGTCGTCCTCGACGACCAACACGCGCGGGGCGTCAGACGCCATCGTCGGCCTTCCACACGCGTGCAGGAACCTCGATCACGGCGAGCGCACCTCCGAGGACGTCGGACCGCCCCAGCACGAGCCGGCACCCTTGGTTCTCCAGCAGCCGGCGCGCCAGCGCCAGCCCCAGACCATGGCCGCCGGGTCGCAGCGTGAGTCCGGGCCGCCCCCGGCTGGCGAGAACCTCCTCGGGAAAGCCCGGGCCGGCATCGTGCACCTCGAGGCGCACGTCGCCCGCGTCCGTCGTGCACCAGCGCACCACGACGTCCGCTGTGCCTGCGGCCTGTCGTGCATTGCGGACGAGGTTGCGCACGGCCAGGTCGAAGCCGTACGTGTCGCCCAGGTGCAGCGCGAGCGGGGCGTCGCCGTCAGCCTCGAAGCGCGCTCCCAGCTCGTCGGCACATGCCGCGCAGGCCCGCTGCTCGTAGGGCACCAGCTGCCCCGCGGAGGCGGGTACGGCCATGCGCAGGTACGACTCGACCGACTCGCGCGCGCTCCCGAGGCGCTGCCGCATGCGCGCCACAGCCTGCTCCGTGCCTTCGTCGCCACGGACGCGAGAAAGCTCGAGCGCGATCGCGTTCAGGGGATTGCTGACCTCGTGGGCGAACAGCCCCGCCAGCGCCCCCATCTCCGCCAGGCGCCGCGCCGCGTCCAGGTCCTGTTCGCGCTGGCGGTCTGCCTGCAGGCGATCGCGCTCGGCCGCGCGCCGCGCTCGGGCCATGCGCCCGTAGACGAGCAAGCCCAATACGGTCGCCAGCGTCGCCAAGCCCGACCAGAGCAGCACGCGCTGGCGTTGTGCCGCGATGGAGGCCTCCAGCCCATCACGCGACAGCTCCACGACGACGCGCCCCGCACCCGGATCGGAGTCCGGCGAGCTGGCGGTGAAGACCTGCACGTGCTCGGCGGGCACGGGCGAGGGCACGCGGATCGTGTCGCCGTCGCGCCGTTCGAACGAGATCGCGTGGACATCGGGCACGTCGGCCAGTCGCTTCAGGACCGACGAAAGCCCAAGCTCGGTGTGGACCTGCTGCGCAGCGGCCTCCTCCGCACGCACGAGGACTGCGCTGCCGTCCGCCAGCCTCAGCGCCAGCCCCAAGCGCCCCCGTACGCCGAATGCATTGGGGCGGATGCCCTCCGCCAACGTGCTGCCCGGCTCGACGTCAAGTGCTTCGAACGTGGGAGCGGCGTGGTTCCACTCCTGGCGCCCGAGGTTGCCGAGATCCGCCTCGGATCCCCAGCCGAGCGGGGGCGGATGCACCACGCGCGCTACCTGCCGCCCTTCGGCATCCAGGAAGAAGATGCGTCCGACCTTCTCCTCGCGCGCGATGGACGCCAGGCGCATCCACAGGGGCTCGCGCAGCCCGGGCACCTCGCTGCCGATGCGCCGCGCCACGGCCAACAGCCGCGCGGCCTCGCGCTCTTCCACGAGGCGTAGCTGGCGGGCCCCCTCGACGACGGCCGACTCCACGACCGCCACCAGCGCCTCGCCGCGTCGCCTGAGCTCGCTCTCCGACGCGCCGGCGGCATCGTTCCACGATCGCCACGCCAGCGCCCCCACCGCCAAGAGCGGCAGGGCGAGCAGCCAGACTTCCGGCGCCGGTCGCCTTCCCATGAGCGCTCTCTATAGCACCGCGACTACGAGGACCGACAGGGTCCGAGGCGGACCAAGACTCGTCCCCGAAAGGGGCCTACCCGCGTGCCAACGGCAGCTGATGGACCCAAGGCGGTCTCCAACGGGCGAAGCCCGGGGAAGCCGCGCCGATGGTGGTTGCGGCGTCAGGAGCGCTGTTCTCCCTGCTGCTGATCGTCGGTCCGCCCGTCCCCATGGACGACACCGTGTGGCTGGACATCGAGGGTCGGCTGCTCGAACCGGAGCGGGTCCCGGGTCCTGGGCCGATCTGCGTCTTCGCTGGGCACGCCCGAGCACCACTGCCCCTGCCTGCGACCTGTGTGGGCAGCGGCGTGCAGCAGCGAGCTGACGGGACGATTGCGCTCGGCATCGGTGGTCTGCCCGAGGATCGGCACGGACACGTCGACAAGGACGGGACGTTCCGCGTCCGCGCGGGCTCCTCGCGGCTGCGGTGGATCGGAGCCTGGGGCCTGACCGCAGGGCGTAGGCTTTGCACCTCCGCGTGGCATCCGACCGACGTCGTGGACGAGATCGTCTTCCACCGCGGTGGCGCAGCTCCCTTGCGTGTTCCGCGGCCGGCCGGGACACGGGTGGCGGATGACGTCGGATACCCCTTGAAGGTTACGTGGCACCTGGGCGACCTATGAGCGCGAGACGCCGGCGGCGTCCTCCATCGCCGCTGAGCAGTTGCGCACCAGGTTCTCGATGATCGGCACGAGGCGATCGGGGGAGTTTTTGTCGGGCGGGCGGAAGCGCACCACGCCGGCCGTCCCCACGATCAACGCATCGGCGGCTTCCTCGGCCATCGCCTTGGGATCCAGCTCGATGCCGACGGCTCCCAGCGTCCGCCGGTAGTGCTTCCAGACCTCGTCCTCGATGCGTCGGCGGGTCTCGATCGTGACGCCCTCCACGAGGATCCGCACCACGTCCACCACGCCGGGCCCGCGGGCGGCATCGGGCCAGTCGATGATCACGGGTTCTCCGTCCGCGCGGAACATCACGTTGTCCAAGTGCAGGTCGGAGTGGATCAGCGTGGGCGTCGCCTGCGCCAAGCGCGCATGCGCGGCGAGGACATCGTCGGGCAGTGACTCGACGCGCCTTCGCATCCATGGCGACAGGAGGTGCGACCACCACGCGAGGAACTCGGGTAGGCGCTGGGCCGTCCGCTCGCTCTGGCCCTTCGCGTCCTCACCCCATGCGCGGAAGCCGTCCAAGGCGCCCGGGCTCGTCGTTGCGTGATAGGCCACCTGGATCTCGACCACACGATCCACCAGCCGCAGGGCCTCCTCGGGCGTGGCGCCCACGATGGCATCCCCCTGGCGCGCACCCGCGAGGTCTTCGAGCACGAGCAGTGCAGCCTCTTCGTCGCGGAACGAAGCGATCAGGCGACTGGTGGCGCCCGGCGCCCGCCAGCCCAGGCTGCGGAGGGCGTGGCCCTCACGCGCGGAGCTCTCGGGTTTGGACCACTTGAGGATCAGCGTCGAGGTCTCGCTCGCGGCATCGAAGACCGTGACGCGCGCGACGATGCCGTCCAGGCCGAAGCCCACGCCGATGCGCTCGACGTCTGCCCGCACGATCGGCGCTCGACCCGGCACCTCCCCCGCCAAGCGACGCTCCTCGAGCCAGCTCGTGGACACGTCCGTCAAGGCATGGGGGAAGGTTGCCGCCATGCGCGGAACGTACCCGGACACGGACGCATCGCCCCCTCGTGCCGTGCGATCTCTCCCCGCGCACGTACCCTACTCGCTGCCGGGCGCGGCCCGCGCCTGGAGGACTGGCATGGAGGCGACGGCGTCGGGCGACCGCTTCTTCGTGGCGCGACGCGACGAGGTGGCGTGGACCCAGGAGGTCCTCGATCCGAAGGTGTGGTGGCCCGCCGCGCTGCACGTGGACGCGGGCTCCGCCGGCGACACGTCGTTCGCCGTTCACGGTACGCACTTCCGCTTGGAGCTGGATCCCCCCTGTCTCGTCGTGCACGCCCACGACGGCCGGCTGGAGAGGGAGCAGGTCCTGGCGGTGGTCGACCTCATCGCCGCCCAGGTGCACCGCGCCACGGGCCGTGAGGTGCGCGTGTTCGGCTCCGCGGCGCGGGGGTCCTCCCCGCACACCGCGGGAGGCGTACCGACCAAGGGATCCCGGTGGCCTCGACGGGCCGCAGCCATCGCCATCTGGCTCGTGGCGTTCGGCCTCGCCGTCCTCCCGCTTCCCCAAGGCATGCCCACGCGGATCCGGATCGAGGGCCAGCTGGGCACCAAGCACTTCGCCGGCGATCGGGCGTACACCTGCCTGCTCGCTCGCCCGCTACCGGGCGACCCCGAGCTCGAGGCCGCTTGCCGCTCCGCAAACGCTTTCCCCGAAGAGCAGGGCCGCCTGCGCATCGGCATCGGAGGGAGCCCGCCGAATCGAGCGACTTCGGTGTGGAGCAAGGACGGGACCTTCGAGATCCACGTGTACGCCGAGCGTCCCCGCTGGGCCTCGCTCGCGGGCTACGTCGACTGGCTCCCGGACTGGCACCCGAGCAACGTCGTCGACGACTTGGTGCTTCTCCACCCGGGCGAGCCGCCCGTGGCCATCCCGCTACCGTCCGGCACCGTCACCTCCGACGACGACGGTCGGAACGTGACCTGGAACGTTGGGCAGCTGTAGGCAGCACGACCGTGGTGCGATCCCGCGGCCGCGATCCGTACGGGGTCCTTGAAGGCGCAAGCGCGCCCGAAAGGAGCCCCCATGAACGCTGCCTGGTTTCCCGCTGATGCCCAAGTGATCGAAGTCGCCAAGCTGATCGCCGAGAAGGGCATGAGCCTCGCCGAGGCCATGGCCAAGGTGGGCGTGCAGTGGAGCGAGAAGACCTTCGAGGCCAACGTGCGCCGAGTCGCCGCCCGCAAGGGCTTGAGCTCGGGCATGCGCGGCATGCTCTCGCGCGCCCTGCAGCGCGGCATCGGCCAGTCGCTGATGACCAGCGCCGCCGCGGCGGGCGGCATCGGCGCATGGATCGCCGCTCACCCGTTGCTCGCCTTGGCCTTGTTGGCCGCCGCGGGGTTCGCCACGGCTGGCATCGCGCAGGCCGCAGGCACGTGGGCCGCCGACGGCCCTTCGGCCATCGCGGGGACGGGTTCCGGCCGCACACCCCATCAGGGCGAGGCACCGATCGAGGGCGGCGGCTGGCTGCCTGTGGCCGTCGTCGCCAACGGAAGCGACCGCATCGTCTCGGTGCGTAGCGTGGATGCGATCCGTCAGGGCATCCACATGGCCAACTTCCGCCACGGCGGCGTCGCCCGCAAGCCCGCCCAGCTGCGCATTCTCGCGGGCTCGCTCGATCGGCCGTTCCGCGATGCCGGAAGTGCCACGGAGGCCCTGGCCAACCTGCTCACGGGGCCGCTGCGCAAGCCGCCGCTCGCCGAGGGCCGCGTCGCCAACCTGGGCGGCAAGAGCGTCACCGTCGACGACTGGGGTCGTGTGGACTGGGTGGTCCTCCGCGATCGCGTCCGCTGAACGATCCGATCGTCGACGTCAAGCAGCAGGGGCGAGACGTCGTGACGTCTCGCCCCTGGCTCGTTCAGAGTCGCGGGTCGACCGGCTCGGACTCGAGCGCCAAGACGCCGAACACGCACTCGTGGACGCGATACAGCGGCTCACGCTCGACGAAGCGATGCAGCGCCTCCAGTCCCAGCGCGTACTCACGGAGCGCGAGCGAGCGCTTGCGATGCAGCGACCGCGCGCGCAGGCGCTCCAGGTTCTCGGGGGCGGTGTACTCGGGACCGTAGATGATCCGCAGGTACTCGCGTCCGCGGCACTTGACGGCGGGCTGAACGAGCCCGCGCCGCCCGCGCGTCAGCGGCTCGAGCGCCTTCACGACCATCCCCTCGCCGCCGGCGGCCGTCCGCTCCTCCCACCACGCCGTGGCGGCCTCCTCCTGCGTCGGGTCCGTGAGGTCCACCTCACGCCACGCCGTGGCCAAGAGCCAGCTCGGATCCGTGGCGGCGACCTTGGCCAGGGCTTCCATGTGCCAACGATGGTCGCGAACGGCGTGCACGGCGCCTTCACCCGCCAGGATCTGGAAGGGCGCCACGCGAAGGTCATCGAGTCCATCGACGGGCCAGCAGTAGCGCCGATAGGCCTCGACGTAGTCCTGCAGCATCTCGAGGCGTGCCGCCGTTCGCTGCTGCAGCTCGGCGCACTCCGGGACACGCGCTGCAGCCAGCTCGAGCAGCTCCACGGCGCGCGTCAGCCCTCGCGTGCCTGCTGTACCCACGGCTGCGTACTGCGTCTCCAGCAAGGCTCGAGCCTTGGCCGACCACGGCAAGAGCTCCGCATCGAGGCATAGCCACGACGTGTCCAAGTCCTCCCAGAGACCTGCGCCTTCGACGGCTCGGGCGACGCGCGCGACGACAGCCGCCTCGAGGTCGGCGTCGGTGAAGAACGGACGGCCGGTGCGCGTATACACGACGCCTTGCTTGCCGTCCGCAACACCGAATCGCGCGGCCGCGGTCTCCGGATCGCGTGCCAGCACGAACACGCTGCGCGAGCCCATGTGCTTCTCTTCACAGACGACATGGGGTACGCCCGCCTCCCGGTAGTAGGCGAACGCCTCTCGCGGGTGCTCCAGCGACGGCCCCTCGCGGCACGTCTCGGACGGTGACATCGTCGGAGGCAGGTAGACAAGCCATCGCGGGTCGACCGCGAACCGGCTCATCACCTCGAGCGCCCCGGCGGCATTCTCCCCGCGGAGCGTGACCGTTCCCCGGATCCGCGTCGACACGATGCGCTTCCCGATGACGTCCTGGAGGTCGAGCAGGTCGTCGTAGGCGCGCCGAGCTGCCGCAGGCGGCGCCTCCTCGGTTCCGCCGAGCGGCTTGGGCGACTCGTACCACGTCTTGTGCGCGGGCACGTCGACGAGCTCGCGCTCCGGGTAGCGAAGTGCCGTCAAGCGCCCCCCGAACACGCAGCCCGTGTCGATGCACAGGGTCCCGTTGACCCACTGCGCCTCGTAGACGGGCGTGTGGCCGTAGATGACCGCCGCCCGCCCGCGGTACTCCGAGGCCCAGTCAAAGCGCACGGGCAAGCCGAAGTCGTCGGTCTCTCCCGTGGTCTCCCCGTACAGGGCGAAGTCGCGCACGCGCGCGGAGGCCCGCCCCTGGTAGGCCTCCTTCATCCCGGCGTGCGCCACCACCAGCTGCCCCCCGTCCAAGAGGACGTGGCTGACCAGGCCCCGGATGAACTCCTCGACCTCGGCTCCGAACCCCTCGGGCTCCCGGGCCAGCTGCTCCAGCGTCTCGCCCAACCCATGCGTGATGCGCACGTCCTTGCCCGCCAGCTTGCGCTGCAGCTTGACGTCGTGGTTGCCGGGCACCCAGATGGCACCGCTCTCGCGCACGGCGGCCATCGCGAGCCGCAGCACGTCGGGCGACCGCGGCCCGCGATCCACCAAGTCGCCTACGAACACCAGGGTCCGGCCCTCGGGGTGATGGACGCGAGGTGACGTGCCCGCCTCGGCAACGACGTAGCCAAGCTTGTCCAGCAGCTCCAGCAGCTCGTCGTAGCAGCCGTGCACGTCGCCCACGATGTCGAAGGGCCCCGTGCGATCCCGATGATCGGTCCACAGCTTGGTGCGCTCGATGGTCGCCGCCTCGATGGCCTCCACGCCGTCCAGGACGTGGATGCTGCGGAATCCCTCGCGACGCAGCCCGCGCACGTGTCGTCGCAGCTGGGCCAGCTGCTGGCGGACGACGTGTGGACCGAACGAACGGTCCTCGCGGGCTTCGTTGCGCTCACGGCACACCTGCGCAGGCACGTTCAACACGATGGCCGCGGGCAGGCAGTCGTGTTCCCGCGCCAGCTGCACGAGGGGTTTGCGCGAATCGGGCTGCACGTTGGTGGCGTCGACCACGGTCAATCGCCCAAGCGCAAGGCGGGCTCCCACAATGTGGTTGAGCAGGCGAAAGGCCTGCGGCGTAACCGCTTGGTTGTTGGCATCGTCGGAGACGAGCCCCCGGCAGGCGTCGGACGAGACGACCTCCGTCGGGAGGAAGTGCTTGGCCGCAAACGTGGACTTGCCACTGCCACTCGGGCCGATGAGAACGACCAGGGAGAGCTCGGGGATGGTGAGCTTCATCGGACGAACACCGCCATCTGGGTCGGCGTCCCCAGCTCGGGATGGGACGGGCCCACAGGCAGGAAGCGAGCGGCGTAGCCATGCTGCACCGCTACGCGGCTTGCCCACGCCTCGAGCTCGGCCCGGCTCCACTCGAACCGGTGGTCGGCGTGGCGAAACGACCCCGTTGGCAAGGTCTCGAAGAGCGCGTTGTACTCGCTGTTGGGCGTGGTCACGATCACGGCGGCAGGCCGCGCAAACTCGAAGACGACCCGCTCGAGCGCCTGCAACCGCGGCAGGTCCAGGTGCTCGATGACCTCCACGAGGCAAGCCGCATCGAACCCGGCCAAGCGCGCATCTCGGTAGGTCAGCGAGCCGTGCAGGAGCTGCAGACGCTCTCGCTTGCGGGGCGGCATCTGGTCGACGCGCAGTCGCTTCTCGGCCAGCTCCAGGGAACGAGGCGAGACATCCATGCCGACGACCTGCTCGAACTGCTTGTCGTCCATCAGCGTCCTGAGCAGCTTGCCCTCGCCGCAGCCGAGGTCGAGCACCCGACGGGCGCCTACCTCCTTGAGCACGGCCAAGACGGCACCGCGACGTAGGTCGTCGAGACGAATGCGCTCCTCGAGCACGTCCTCGCTTCGCGCGCCGGCCTCCGTCCGCACGTCCGGGTCGACGCCGTCCTCCTCCACCAGCTGGGCCATGGCCTGGCGTGCCAGACGCGGCTGCCGGTACAGGTAGCGTCGCGCGATCAGCTCGCGCTCGGGATGTCCCTGCAGCCAGCCTTCGCCCTTCTCGAGCAGCTTGGCGAGCTCGGCCTCGTCGACCCAGTAGTGCTTGTCGTGGTCAAGCACGGGCACGAGGACGTAGAGGTGCGTGAGAAGGTCCCGCAGCCGTTGCGTTCCACGGAGCTCCACGCGGTAGTAGGGGCTCTCGCCCCAGGCGGGGAACGCCTCGTCCAACGGATGGCGCGTGACATGCACCTCATAGCCCAGCGGCTCGAAGAGCCGGCGTACGAGCGCCTCGCCGCCGCGCGCCGGCAGGGGCTCGACCACGACCTCCAGGGCAATCGCCTGGTCCGCGAGCTCGGGGCGACCCTTGCAGCGCCCCCCCATCGCCGAGCCCAGCACCTGGGCAATGGCCACGCCCAGGAACGACGAGGCCACGTAGGGACGGTCGTTGACGTACTGGCCGAGCGTGGCCGCACCCGGTGCCTTGCGACCTCGCACCAGACCCACGGGGTCCAGGTCCAGGAGGAGGGCGGCCGTACAGCGCTGCTCGCTGCACTCGGGGTAGAAGACGTGCGCCTTGCCGAAGG
This sequence comes from Planctomycetota bacterium, assembly GCA_050248855.1. Classification (GTDB taxonomy): domain Bacteria; phylum Planctomycetota; class PLA2; order PLA2; family JAEUHO01; genus JACKGW01. The sequence continues at coordinate 76,958 of JBFWRP010000013.1, forward strand.
CCAGGTCGAAGGTCTGGCACCGATCGGGGTGCTTGACCAGCAGGTAGCCCAGATCGCTGGCCGGCTGGTGCGTGGTCGAGATCGTGAGAAGCACGTTCGCTCTCCGAGGTCTCCGTCGGGGGAGCGCCCGTCCGTGGTGTCGAACCCGGAAGGGTACGGGGTAGGACGACGCACGCGCAAGAGGGTGCGCTCGATGGCCGGGCGACGGGATCTCGCAGGGCAACGCCCGAGGCATGGCAGCCTGCGTGCGATCGCCCTCGCCGACAGCCACGATGCTTCTCGCGGACCGTGTCGCACGCGACGACGGTGATCGGGCGGATCTGCGTGCGTGCGTCGGGGTACGCTTGCGCGGAGGAAGCTCGCGGCCATGAGCGACGACGCGCCGGCCCGCCCCTACGACTGGCGATGCCCCGCCTGCCAGCTGCCGTTCGAGTACGGCTGGGTGCAAGCGACCGGCGGCGACGGCACCGGCGGCGGCCTGTTCTGGTCGTGGTCCGACGCCCGCGAAGGACTGTTCGGCTGGCAGCTGCCCCGCCACGAGCTCGTGCTCGGACCCGCGGGCCGCGCCGACGGCATCTGCCTGGCAGCGCGCTGCTCGGGCTGTGAAGGCGTGTTCCTGCGACCCGACATCACGCCCCATGAGCTGGACGGACTCGCACCTGACGCGGTCCCCTGCCTGGCATGCGGCGCGGAGATCCCCGAGGGGCGCGACACATGCCCGGCGTGCGGATGGACGTACGAGGCCGCTGCACCGGTCTCCGACACCGGTCCGGCGGACGTGTCGGACACCTCCGACTGATCAGCGAGCTCACCGCACGCGAGCTCGGCGACGGATCTACTTCCACCAGGTCGCGCGGCCCCAGGCCACGTACACCTCACCGCCGTTGGCGAAGAGGTGGCCGAAGCCCTTGGCGCGGTTGGCGCCGGTCACGAGGTCCGGGAAGCCATCGTCGTTGAGGTCGCCGACGGCGAGCGCCGTGCCGTAGCGCACGACCACGGCCTTGCCGTAGAAGCGCGTGGGGGCCTGGCCCGTCGGATGGGTAGCGCCGTCCGTCCGCACCTCGAACTCGAGCGTGCCCACCAGCGGCAGCCACGCGCCACCGCGGACGATCGTCACCTCGCCCACGTTGGCGCCGATGCTGTCGAGCGGGCCGCGCGCCTGGTAGTCGCCGATCGCCAGGTCGGCGTTGCCGTCCAGGTCGAGATCCGCGACCACGAAGGCGTCCCCGAACGAGTGACCATCGGCTTCGCCGTGCAAGCGGAGCAAGGCCGTTGGCGGCACCTGGCCGAGGTGGAACGCGTGCCATGTGGCACCGCCAGGCAACAGCGTGGCGCGCTGGCCGCCGAAGAGCACGGCCACCTCACCGCGGTTGCTTCCCACGTTGCCCCGGCCGTCGGCCAGGAGCGCACCGCCACAGAGGTCGTCGTAGCCGTCCCCGTCGTAGTCGCCGGCACCCAGGCCCCAGGCGAAGAAGTCGCTCGTGTCCTCGCCGTGCACGACGAAGCCGGGAAGGGGCGAGCTCGGGCCGCCGCGGACCTCGCGGTAGAGGCCCCCACCGCCGGGCAGCAGCGTGGCCCGCGGGGCGCCGAACCACACGATCACCTCGCCGGCCGACGAGCTCGAGTTCGTCAGGCCGTCGCCACCCGTCGAGCCGCACGCCATGTCGTCGTAGCCGTCGCCGTCGATGTCGAGCGCCGCGGCGCTCCAGCCCAAGCTGTCGCTGGCGTCCTGGCCCATCAGGCCGAGGTGCGCAAGCGCCGTGGTGCCCGGGCCCACCTGGTCCGCGGCGAAGCCGCCGACCAAGCCCAGGGTGGCCTTGGGTGCGCCGAAGATCACGTAGACGGCGCCCACGTTGGACCCGCCCGTCACGTCGGCAAAGCGCGCGCCGACAAGCACGTCGAGGATGCCATCGGCATCGACGTCGCCCATGGCCATGCCTTCGCCGAAGCGATCGCCGCTGGCGGCCCCGTAGACGCGCAGGATGTCGAAGCCAGCCACCGCCGTCTTCCCCAGCTGCAGCGTGGGCGATGGGAAGCTCGCTTGGCCGAAGATGACGAACATCTCACCGCGGTTGGACTCGTTCTCCAGCGGCCCGTCCGCGCTGTGCACGCCCACGAGGATGTCCGCGTAGCCATCGTCGTCGAAGTCGCCCACTTGCAGGGCGCTCTCGATGCCGGGCTGGTCGGCGTGGGTCTCGAAGCTGATCGTGAGATCGGCCGCACCGGACGCCGTGGACAAGTCGCGAAGCAGCGGCAGGTCCGAGGGCCCCTGGCCCGTGGCACCGAAGAGCACGTAGACCTGACCCACTTGCTGGCCCGACCCGGGCACGACCTCGGCCGCGTACGCGCTGGCGACCACGTCGGTGATGCCGTCGCCGTTCACGTCACCGGTGGCCACGGCGTAGCCGAACTGGCTGCCGTCGTCGGCTGCGCCGATCACGAGGTCGTAGGTCGTGGTGAACACGCCGAAGCGCGTGCCGTCGTCGACCAGCGACTGGCCCAGCAGATCCTGAACCGTCGTGAGCACCTCGACGTGGATCCGTTGCTGGAAGCCCAGCGGGGCGTCCGGCACGAAGCGCGCCGTGAGGCCGTCGGGCAAGAGCTGGATCGTGCCGGTCACGGGCTTGTTCTCGGCATCGGTCACGACGACGGCGCCCGCCAGGGTGCTCTCGTCGACCAGCTTGCTGAAAGTCACCTCGACGACGGCATCGACATCCACCTGCGCGGCGCCCGACGCCGGCGACAGGGCGACGACGCGCGGAGCCGCGATGGCCGCGCCCAGCGCCTGGGTGCCCAGCACGAAGCGCGCATCGCTCGTGGCCGGCGGTCGGGCGGTGCTGGTGGCGCCGCCGTAGATCACGACGCCACCGCCTGGCAGGGCCTCGACGGCCGCGCCGGTCGCCGCGATCGGCAGGGCGTAGGTCGAGAGCACCGACTCCGTCGAGGGATCGAACACGTCGATGGTCGCGGCCACGCCACCGCCATCCAGCTCGCCGCCCACGAGCGCGATGGCGCCGTTGGCAAGCACCACGGCCTGCGCGCGGGCCCGGGCCACCGACAGGCTGGCGGGAAGCAGCGTGAAGGTGTCGGTAAGGGGGTCGTACTTCTCGATCGAGGCCAACGCGTTGCCGCTGCCGTCGCGACCGCCGAACACGAACACGTTGCCGGTGGGCGCCAGGGCAGCCGCGGCCTGCTCGCGTGGTGTGTCGAGGGTGCCGGCGAGCGGATCGACCTCGCCGTCGTCCTCGGGCAGGATCACCGCGGCGGAACCGAGCACGGTGCCCGCGTCGTCCACGCCGCCGGCCACGAGGACGGTGCCGCCGGGCAGCGGCACCACGATCGCGCGCGTCCGCGCCTCCGGGAGCGCATCGGCCAGCGTCACCATCGCGAGCGCCGTGGGGTCCAGCGCCTCCACGGTGGCGGTCAGCGCAGGGCCCGTCTCGGTGGCGCTGCCACCGACCACGACGATCGTGCCCTCGGTCGTGGTCACGACGCTGGCATCGCCGCGCGCAGCGGCGAGCAGCGGACCCGGCACGAAGAGGTCCGTGGTGGGATCGTAGATCTCGCTGCTGTCGGTGGCCGAGAGGCCCGCGCCATCCTGGAAGCCACCCAGCACGATCACGCGGCCATCGGGCAGGCGCGCCGCGCCGGCCTTCCAGCGCGCGACGGTCATCGAGCCGGCGGTCGGCGTCCACGCGAAGCCCGTCGACGTGCCGATCTCGGCGTCCGCGCGCGGCACGCCGTCGCTGCCGAGTCCGCCGGCGACGAGGAAGCGTCCATCGGCCAGGGCCACGTGCGCCGGCGCAAAGCGGCCCGGGTCCCCACCGGGCAGCGGCACCTCGTCCACGGCCGGAGCGATCGAGAGCGTCCACGGCCCGCGGTGGCCGGCGTCGAGCAGCTCGCCGTCGGTGAGGCGCGCGATGTCGCCGAGGCTCCACGACACGTCGGCTTCGGGAGCGAGCACGCCGCCAGGCACGATGGCGAGCGCGGTGCCCGAGCCATCGAGCGAGGTGGCGAACGGCGCCGGCAGCCCGTCGACCAGCAGGGTCACCGTGGCCGGGCCGATCGTGAGCGGGTCCACCGGCCCGGCGAACGTGGCCCGCAGCACGAGCGTCGCCGGGTGCACGTCGCCGGCGCCATCGGCGGGCAGGATCTGCACCACCTCCAGCGGGTCCGGCGTTGGCTCGGACGGCGTGCCCGAGCCACCACCCCCGCCGCACGCGGCGGCCAGCAGCGAAAGGCCTGAAATCAGGGTCAGGAGGGTCAGGCGGGGGCGGTACACGGCGGCTCCTCCGATGGGGAGGGCTGCTTATAATGACATCGACTCGCAAAATCAAGATCAGGCACGATCCGGCGCTGAGACGGGCCGCCTAGACTCCCCCCCATGAGTGAGTCGCTGCCGTTCTGGGAGCGGGGCTACGCAGATCCGACGGCCGAGGTGTTCGGGAGCGCCCCGAGCGAGGACGTCGTGGCATGCGCGTCCTTCCTCCCGCGTGGCGCCCGGGTCTTGGACGCTGGTTGCGGCGAGGGGCGCAATGCGCTGTGGCTCGCGAGCCAGGGGCACTGCGTGGACGCCGTGGACATCTCGACGCGCGGGATCGCCAAGCTGCTGAGCCGCGCCGGTCAGGCCGGCCTCGAGGTCCGTGCCTGGGTGGGCGACCTCTCCAACCTGGATCTTGACGGCGAGTACGACCTGATCGTCTGCCACGGCGTCTTGCACCTGCTCCACAAGGAACCCGCGGTTCACGCGGTCCGACGATTTCAGGCGCACACGCGCCAAGGAGGTGCCAACGTCATCTGCGTGTTCACGAATCGCGTACCGTGTCCGCCGGATCTCGTCGCCATCACACCAGCGTTGTGGGGCGAGGGCGAGCTGCCCGAGCTCTACGCGGGCTGGCGAATGACCGCCCATCGGGCGTACGTGTTCGAGGACGATCATCCCGGCGGCGTCCACCACACGCATGCCGCGGAGCGAGTGACGGCGTGGAAGCAAGGAACTGGGTCTTGCGCTCCTTAGCCGCCTCCACTGTTCTTCTCACGCTCTTGGCGGCAAGCCTCCCAACGGCACGCGGCGACGTCACGGCCTCCGAGCGAACCAGGATCGAGAAGGGCTTCCGTGCCTACCTCGCGGCCGGCGACGACAAGACCCGGGACACGGTCTGGAAGGGCATCGGGAAGCTCGCGGACAAGCTGTCGATCGAGGAGGTCGAAGAGCTCGTGCCCGCCGCCTCGATCGGAGACGCGTGGGACGGCGGCTACACGGACGAGATCGCCTTCACCTCCGCCGGCGAAACGTGGACCTATTCGCTCATCCTGCCCCGCTCCAAGCCCAAGGGCCTGATCCCGCTCGTGGTCGACGTGGGCCACGGCTCGTGGAAGGACGCCGACGCCAAGCGTCGCGAGGAGGGCATGCGGACGTGGCTGCGAGCTGCGGGGGCTGGCGACGACGTCGCCTTCTTGCGCACGCGCGTCATCGACAAGCTGTCCCTGGACGGCCGATACGACGCGTGGACCGTGCCGCCCCGGCGCCCGCTCGACAAGCCCAACCTCGACACGGTGGGGACGGTCGTGCTGGAGGCGATCGGTGACGCATGTCGCCGCTACCCGATCGACCCGGATCGCATCCACGTGCAGGGCATCTCGCAAACCGGCTACTGGACGTGGTGGCTGGCCCAGATGGCGCCCGACCGCTGGGCGTCGGCGGCGCCTGTCGGCTCCGTCACGATGCACGTCCGGAAGATGGTGCCCAACGTCGTGGGCCTGCCCCTGTTCGTGCTCCACGGCACAGCCGATCCCACCTGCCCCTTCGCCCAAGCAAAGGGCATGGTCGACGACGTGAGGGCCGCCGGCGGCAACGTGGACTTCCGCCCCACCGAGGGGGGCGGGCACATGGACGGCGTGTTCGTGCGCTTCGGCGAGATCTGGCCCGAGATGGCCAAGCAGACGCGCAATGCATACCCCAAGCGCGTGGAGCGCAAGATCACGAGCGCGCTGCGGCCCGGCGCGTACTGGCTGGAGGCCCGGGGCATCGAGGCGAGCGAGTTCAATCCCTGGGGGCCCCCCTGCCATCTGACCGGCAGCGTGGACGACCAGGTCATCGAGGTCACGGCATCCGGATGCAAGCAAGTCACGGTCTTCCTCTCGCCGAAGCTCGTCGACGTCACGAAGACCGTGACCATCAAGCTGCAGGGCACGACGGCCTGGCGCGGCACGCCCAAGCCCGATCCTCGCGGCGCCCTGGACCTGGCGCGTGTCCGTGGCGACGCCGTCACCTACGGCGCCAACGTGACGCTGGAGCCCTGACCCCGCCGATGGGCGAAGCTCTCCCCCACATCCCGCGCGCCAGCATCGTGCTGCCCACCTTCAACCGGCGGACCCTGGTCGGCGAGGCCATCGAGTCGGTCTTGGCGCAGACGGAGCGCTCCTTCGAGCTGATCGTCGTGGACGACGGTTCGACCGACGGGACGGCCGAGTACCTCGTGGCCCGCTATGCCGACGAACCGCGGGTCCACGTGATCCGCAAGCTGAACGGCGGGAGCGCGTCGGCCCGCAACCGGGGCCTGGACGACGTCCGGGCGCCGTGGACGGCTTTCCTCGACAGCGACGACGTCTGGGACCCGACCTACCTCGCGCGGCAGCTCGCCACGGCCGATGCACACCCGGACGCCGACGCGATCGTGGCGGACCTGCGCTTGGAAGGGCCCTGGCACCGCGCCGGGGACACGGTGTTCGCACTGCCCGGCTGGCGTCCGGCGACCTCCATGTCGGCGATGCTCGACGGCGGTTGGGCGCTTCCGACGGCGACCCTGTTCCGATCAAGCGTCATCAAGCGGCTTCGCTTCGATACCGAGTACAGCCACAACGAGGACACCGAGCTGCTGTTCCGCTTCCACGCAAACGGCCATCGCCTGGTGCTCAACCGAGAGGTCCTCGGAGCTTGGCGCCGACACGGCGAGGCGGACGCCCAGCCCCAGAAGACGCTCTCCGAGGATGGTCTGACCGTGGAGCACCTCGTGCTCTTGGAGATGTACGCCCATCCCGAGCCGCGTCCGCGCGCGATCCGTCGTCGCATCGCACGCATGCACGCCAAGCGCCTGCTGCGCGACGGCCGCTGGAAGACCGCGCGTCCCTACCTCTGGCAGTGGTGGCGCCTGCGCCCGACGTCCACGCGCGCCATGCGGCTGCTCGTGAAGAGCTACCTCGCCTCGGGAGCACGAGGCGAGGTCGGCCAAGCCGCTACTTGCGCTCGACCCAGTCCGGATTGATCTCGGCCAGGGAGCGGCGCTCGCTGCGTCGGGTGTGGGGCGGGTTCCCCTCCTTGAACGTGCAGTCGATCAGGCGAACGCCTCGTTCGTTGGCGACGAGCTGGGAGCGCTCGCGCGCTTCGAGATCGACGAACGTCACGCGGTCGTAGACCACCAAGCTGTCGGAACGTCGAGGGCCCACATCGCCGATGGGGCCCACGATCGTGCAATTCTCCAGGCGAGCGAGCAACACATCGCTCACGCGCCAGAGATTGCCCCTCCACGCAGACCTTCCGAAACCGGCTTCCAGGCGACTGTCGGTGGCATGGACGGCTCCCAGGCCTCCGTTGAATGCGGTGGAGCTGCCCGCACCCATGTCGAACCCCACGACCCGACAGCGCTCCAAGCGCAGGGTGAAGCCCTTGCGCAGCTCCACGAAGTAGTTGTCGTTGCAGTCCACGGTGAGGTCGCGAAACGTCAGGTTGACGACGTCTTTGTTGATGTCGAGCTCCCGGTCGAGCACCAGCAGCGACCGGTCCATGCCCACCCCTTCGAAGGTGAGGTCGTGCGGGAAGGCCCCCTCCTGCGTGACGCGACGCACGAGGCTTGCCTTGAGCAGCGAGCGGCCAGCGGGAACGAACACCGTGTCGCCATGGCCCAGCTCGCGGGGGTCGTCGTTGACCCGCTCCACGCTCACGCGACCCCCGGACGCCCGGGGCGTGAAGTAGCTGCCGAGCTGCTCGGCCGAGGAGAGCAAGGCAACGGGTGCAACCCACTTGTCGTCCAGGCTCCGCACCAGGTCGAGCAGCCCACCCCGCTCGAGGTCGGCAAGGCGCGCCGCCTCGGCGGCCAGCTCGTCATCGACCAAGCGTGCGGCAATGGCCTCGGCGTCTGCGACCTGCTGCTCCGCGTTGGCGATCCGCGCGACAGCCGCTCTCCGCACGATCTCGGTACGAGCCTCGATGAGCGCGTCCCGATCCTCGGGCCGGATCCGAGGCCGCGGGGCCGGAGCGGACTCGGCGGCGCCCGTCGTCGGTGACGGCGGGGAGGGAGCGCGCCGCGGCACCGGCGCCGGAGCGCCCGCCAGTCCCGGCGTACCCGATGGCGCCTGTGGAAGCGAGCCGGGAAGCACCCCTCCGGGGCCAACGGTCTCGGCGGCGCCGGCCGCAACCGTGGATCCGACGGTCGGCGTCGGTACGTGGCCGCGGTCCACGCCCAGCGCCCACATCAGCGCCGCACCCGCCAAGCCGCCCACCACGAACGCAGCCAAGATCCTCACACTCATGCACCCAGCGTAGCGAAACGCAGCGGGCAATGCTTGGTGAGGTCCTCGGTCCCGCGCTCAGCGCAGCCAACGGACGATCCCGGAGACCTCCACCCGGGGCCAAGGCGGGCTGCCTCCTCGGGGACTTGTCGCAGAATCAGACCGTGAACTCCCGTACGTCGTCGGAGCTCGTGTCGGCGGCGCGGCTCTGCGCTGCTAGTCGGCCGTGGGCGTGACCCCCACCACGAGGTCCTTGCGCCCGTCGAGCTCACCGATCTTCGAGTCGGCCACGGTGCGGTAGTCGACGGTGACCAAGCGCTGCCCGGCGGCACCGAGCGATCGATAGATGCGGTCGCGTGCGTTCTGGGCCACGCCCGCCGTGTAAAGCTGTGTCGTCAGGACGCGCCGCCGGCGATGGCTGACGGCCACGTGGATGTGGGGCGTGCGGCCGGGGTACGCCACCGGAAGGATCGTACGGAAGCGGTACTCGCCCTTGGCGTTGGTCACGAAGTGTCCGTAGCCCTGGAAGCCGGGGTCACGCCGAGCACGGTTCGAGCTGCGCGAGTGGATGTAGGCCCCGTTGTTGTCGACCTGCCAGATTTCCACGAAGGCGTTGCGGACGGGGCTGCCCGCCGGTGTGAGCACGCGCCCGGACAGATGCACGATGCGCCCGAGAGCCGGCGTGGTGCGATCGCCCACGATGACCAAGTCGTTGTCGCGATCCAGGGGAAGCCGATCGGGGTAGAACGGTCCCTCCGTCTGGCGGGGCGTCAGCGGGAGCTGCTCGTCCAGTGCCTCCGCGAACACGCCCGGCACAAGCCACGCGGCGGCGCCCAGGGCGAAGCCCTCGAGCACACGACGACGGGCGACGAGGGCATCCAGGCGCGCTTGGCTTGTGGCGGGAACGGCGGCCTCGCGGGGTTGCATGGCGAGCTCCAGGGAGATGATGCTGCGCGATACTCGCGCACCGGTACGGGGAGTGTGCGGGTGGGCGAGGCCCGCGCCGGCAGAATCGCCGTGGCACCTTGCGGACGCCTTGCGCGTCGACGTGTCCGCCGATGTCAGCGACAGCCTGCGTCTGTCGCGTCGTCGGCCGTAGGGTGATCCGCCCATGCACACGCTCGACGCCAAGCAGCTGATCGAACATCTCGGGCTCGCGCCGCTGCCCCAGGAGGGGGGTTGGTACCGGGAGACGTACCGCTCGCCGGTGACCTGCCGCACCCCTCGCGGCGAGCGGAGCCTGGCCACCGCCATCTACTACCTGCTTACGCCCGAGACGTTCTCGGCGTGGCACCGCCTACCCGGCGACGAGATCTACCACGTCTACGCGGGCGACCCGGTCGAGCTGTTCACGATCGACGCCTCGGGCATCCTGCGACGGACGGTCTTGGGGACCAGGCTCGATCGCGGCGAGAGCCCCCAACACCTCGTTCTCGGCGGCGCGTGGCAGGCCTCGCGTCTCGTTGCGGGCGGCTCCGTGGCCCTCCTGGGCACCACGATGTCGCCGGGCTTCGACTTCGCCGACTACGAGCATGGCGAGCGAGGCAACCTGCTCGACGCGTACCCGACCCACGCGACGCACGTCACCGAGCTCACGCGTCCCTAGACGCGGAGCCCCAGAGCGGGCTGTCCATTGCGAATGCGCCGCGTGGCGTCCTCCATGAACCGAACGAGGTCCGGTGATCGATCGGCGGGATCGATGCTTCGCGACACGACGGCCCGCAGCTCTTGCTCGCGCAAGTCGAGGAACAGCCCAAGAGCCCCGCGCATGGCTTCCGGCAGATGGTGCTCCGTCTCGTAGCCGGACCACAGGTCGCGACGGTGGGCCTCGAAGCGAGCTTGACGCTCATCGGGGTCCTGGATGCTCATGACCGCGTAGTACAGGACGATCGCCATGTCGCTGACGAACCAGAAGTCCAGCATGTCCTCGAAGTCGAACAGCGTGGGACGCCCCTCGTGCCAGAAGATGTTGCCCTGGTGCGGGTCGGTGTGCATGGGGCCAAAGGACCCCGCGTCGCGCGGCAAGGCGCTGATGCGCTCGACGAGCAGCTGCAAAGCCGCCAAGACCACCTCGTCCTCGCGAGCGAGCTCCGCGTAGGCCGCAGACTGCGCCTCCCACGTGGATCGGGCGCACGGGGCGGGCGGGCCCGGGTAGCTCGTGGCCAGGCGGTGCAGCTGGCCGATCAGCGCGCCCCAGCGCTGGAGGACGTCGGGGGACAGCTCGTCCGGACGCAGGCAGCGTCCGGGCGCCTTCTCCCAGCTCGTCACGTGGAATGCGCCGTCGGCTGAAGCCACCGTCGCCAGCAGCTCCCCGCTCGCGAGCGGGAGTGGGCGCGCGACGGGGGCCCCGTGGTCGGCGACGTGGGAGACGAAGTGGAGCTCGGCGCCCATCTCCTCGGGCGTCCGCCGTCCACCCCACGTCGCCTTCACGATGCGCGGTCGGCCCTCGACGACGGCCTCGTGCACGAAGCTCTCGAAGCCGCCCAGATCGACAAGCTGGTCCGGCGCGACACCCACGGCCTGGGCCACCCGGCAGCGGACCGGATCCGTGTACTGCGCGCGCGTGCGGGCATCCAAGCGGAGCCTCCTCCGCGCAGACTCTACGGGTGCTGGAAGGTCAGGGCCACGCAGCGAGTAGCCACCGCGGGAGACTCGACATGCGCCGCCGCCTACACTCGCCGGCCATGCGGATCGGCTTGGTCACGTGCGCAGAGTTGCCCGAGCCCGATCCCGATGCTCCCCGGTTGCACGCCGCGCTTGCCGCGCGCGGACACGAACCTGAGCTCGTGCCCTGGGACGGCGAGGGCGATCGGCTGGCGTCGTTCGATCTGCTCCTGCTGCGCAGTCCCTGGAACTACTACCGGGCGCACGAGCGCTTCCTGGCCTGGGTCGACCACGCTGCGCACGTCGCCCAGCTCGTGAACCCACCCGACGTCGTGCGCTGGAACCTGCACAAGGGCTACCTGCTCGAGCTCGCGAGCCGTGGCGTCCCCATCGTGCCGAGCCGCGTGGTGGCCCGCGGCTCGGCGGATGGCGTCCGTGAGGTCCTGGAGGATGCGGGGTGGCACGACGTCGTCGTGAAGCCGTGCATCTCGGCGGCCTCGTGGCGCACCCGGTGCTTCCTGCAGGGCCAGACGGACGAGGCAGCGCGCTACGCCCGGCTGCTCGCCGTGGACGGCGACGTGCTCGTCCAGCCGTTCCAGCCGGGCGCCGTCGACCCCGGCGAGCGCTCCCTGATCTGGATCGACGGAGCGATCACGCATGCGATCCGCAAGCGGCCGCGCTTCGATGGCCAGGACGAGGCGGTCACGGCCGACGCACCACCCACCTCCGACGAGCGGGCCCTGGTCGCCCGGATCCTGGCGCCGTTCGCCGAGCGCATCGCGTACGCGCGCATCGACCTGTTCCCCACCGCCCGAGGCGGTCCCCTCGTCTCCGAGGTCGAGCTTGTCGAGCCATCCCTGTTCTTCCGGTACGGGCCGGAAGCCCTCCCACGCCTGATCCGGGGACTCGAGCGCTGCCGTGCCGCGGGCGCGTAGGGCCCGTCGGGGGCGGGGCCCCCTCTCCTGTCCTGGCGGCAGGCGCCAGCGCACTTGGGTAGGACAGCGGCATCTCGCCACCCGGTAGGCTGGGTGCCGCAGGCGCGGGGACGCGGCTGCAGCCCCGCTCCCGCGGAGGTCCCATGCACAGGCATCTCGCCCTGGCGCTGTTGCTTCTCCTCTCGTCCTGTGGCGGTGGCTCCAAGGGCAACGGTGGAGGATCCGCCGACCTCTCCACCCTGACGGGCACCTACTGGGCCGTTGCGATGGCCGCTACGACGGTCACGACGGATTCGGAAGCGACCTGGGGAACGATGGTGTCCGATGGTGCGGGCTCGATCATGCCGCACAGCACCACGAACGACGACGGCGTCGTGTCGACCCCCCTCCTCACCTCCAGCTTCGGCTACGAAATCGACGCGAACGGCGAGATCCGCTTTCTTCTGGGCCCGAATCCCGTCTACCGCGGGCGCATCACCGACGACGGTCGTTACGCGGTCCTGTCGAGCCTGGGCGAGCCGCGCATCATCGTCCTCGTGCGGCGTGAGGGGACCCACACCGTCGCGGACATCGCGGGGACCTATGCCTTCGCGGGCGCAGGCTTCGCCACAGGACCGGCGGCCTACTTCATGTCCGCCGTGTTCGATGGCATCGGCGTGTTCGCGGGCACGGGCGCCATCAACGAGGCAGGCTCCATTGATGGTGGCAACCACAGCGGCCTGTACGACGTCGCCGCCAACGGTGGGGTGTCGATGGGCATCCTGGGAGTGCCGTTCCTGGGCGGACTTGGCGGCGACAACAACTTCGTCCTCCTGGGTGGCGGCACCACGAACGGCAACGACCCGCTGGGCTGGTTCCTCGTGCGACGCCCGGACTCCGGTGGCAACAACGGCTTGCTGTCCGGCACGTACTACGCCTGCGGGGTCGAGACCGCCTTGGGCAGCACGGACGAAGCGCAGGCCTTCTGGGGCGTCGTGCAGGCCAACGGCTTGGGCGGCTTCACCCTGCAAGGCCAGACGACCGGCCCCGGAGCCGTGGCGCCCCTCTCGCTGTCGGGAACCTACGGCGTGGCGGGCGACGGCACGCTCACCATGAACCGCGGCGGTCTCATCGAGAACCTCACGGGCGCCGTCTCGCCCGACGGTCGCGTGGCGATCGCCTCCGGCGGCACCACGGCGAGCTCCAACCCCGTGCTGATCCTCATGTTCCGACGTTAGCGCGCATCGTGCGGCGCAAGGCGGACGAGTACGTTCGCCACGTCATCACCCTTCACGTCGACCACCACGCGGCGCCCCAGGAAACCCTCGGCCCACGCGCAGACGACGTGGCGGCCCGGCTCGAGACCGCGGATGTCCATGACGCCCGGGTCGGCATCGTCCTCCCAACGCGGCGGCTCCACGACGACACCATCGACTTCGACGCGCAGACCCTCGATGGCGGCCTGACCCGAGGGCGCTTCGACCGAGATGCGCAGCTGGCCGCCGGGTGGGCGGACGCTCCAGGGCCCGGGGCCCTCGAGCGTCGTCCGCCAGGGCATGACGAAGGATCGCCCCGCGGGGCCCGGTACGACCGTCACGCGCGCACCGGCTTGGAGAAGGGCGTCGCTGTCCGTAGGCACATGGACGAACCCGGCGGCATCCCCGTCGACGCGACACCGAGCCTCGACGTGCATGTCGCCGCGCTGCACGTACACCGCGCCTGCATCCGGTCGACCCTCGACATCGAGGATCTTGAGTCGCAGGGCGGGAGGTGGTCGCTTGCGGAACACGACGCGGCCGAGATCGATCACGCCGTCGCGTCGGGGGAAGTCGCGCAGGTCGATCTCGCGGGGAAGCAGGGCGTCATCCCTCGGCTCGAGACGCAAGGGCACCTCGAGCACGTCGCCCAGATCGAGACGGAACGGCCCGCCGTGGGTGAAGGGACTCCAAAGTCCCATGGGAGACTCGGTCTTGACCGGGGCCCCATCGTCGTGCTCGGTGGACCCGACGAGCACGATGGCAGGAGGCGCCGCCATGGACACGGGATCGGCGCCGGGCTCGTAGGCGCTGTCGGGAACGCGATGGAAGGTCTGAGTGGGCCAGCCGGACGCCGTCAAGACGCGGCTGTCCTCCACGACGGCAAACACCTCGCCTTGGGCGGGCAGATGGAGCATCACGACGCCGCCCTCGTCCTGCGCTTCGCAACAATCGAGCTGACGGGACCAGCCATGTCCCACGAGAACGAGGTTCACCCCCTCGGGCAACGCGCGCACGTCCAAGCGAAGTGGTCGCGGCGCATCCATCGCCACGCGCACGCTGGTCGGGCCAGCGTCGGCAACCGTCACGGGGGCATGCGTGAGCGTGACGCCCGGGTACACATGCCATCCGTCTTCCAGCCAAGCATGCACGAGGTACTCGCCGGGCGGACACCGCAACAGGTACTGGACGCGGTCGGGCGTCCACCCTGGGCGCGAGGTCCAGCCATCACTCGTCCTGACGGCAACCACGCCCAGATCCAGGCCCTCCCTCGCGAGTGTCTCGAAGCTCCCGCGCAGCAGATCGAAGCGAACCGCGAGATTGGGATCGTCGGGGACGCCGGCGTCCTCGTCGAGCTCGTCCGTGAGGCGGATGACCCGCTCGATGCCCGGAGGTGGAACGCGCACGGCCATCTCGCCGCCGCCTGGCGACCGCGCCACCCGCAGCACGTCTGCCGTCCAGTGCGTCGCACTGGCACCCACGACGCGGAATCGTCCAAGGTCGTCGGTCCGCGTCCAGTGCACGCGCGGTCGATCCGCGATGCCGACGGCAACACCCGCCGCACGCTCGCCATCCGTGCGGAGGACTCGCCCACGGATCTCACGCCCCCACTCGCAGCGGACCAGCTGACGCTGGATCCCGTGCCGTGCGGACCTGGGGCTCTCGATCTCCCCGTAGCCGGCGAGCACGCCGGGGCCCCGGAACCAAACGAGCTCCCCCCCGCGGCACGACACGTCGCGCAAGCGCGCGAGGCCCCGCGCGTCCGTACGCGTGAGCTGCACGTCGGGGGTGGACCCGGAGCCGAGCATCGAGGAGACGTCGAGGTTGGCCAGCGGGCGGCCCAGGGGGTCGTGGAACTCGAGCTCGACATCGCGCTTGGGTGACAAGGTGATGTCCGATCCGTCGACGGCCACGGGAGACACACCGCGAGGCGCATGCGAGGACGGCAGGAGGTACGCCCATTCGGGGCGGGGAGACGCGGGATCGCCCGCGGCCGCAAGGCGTAGCCAACCTTGCTCGTCGGTCACGCCTGTTGCCGCGGCTTGGGCCCGCTCCGGAAGCAGGCGCCCGCGCTCCGCATGGAGCTCGACGCGCACCCCGGCCACGGGCTCGCGGGTGCCTTCATCGACAACGCGAAACAGCGCCCAGGCGTTCTCGCGGCTCCGCGCGTCGGCAGCAAGGAGGCCGCTCGCGGGCTCCTCGGCAGCACACGGTGCACAAACGCAGGCGACCAGGACCAAGTAGCGGATCCACGACATCGGGTCGGCTCCCCAGCGCGCGCCTCGGACATCGCCGGCGAGACAGGTGCCGCGCGGGGACAAGCCTACGGGATTCGGCAGGGCGAGGCCGTGTCCCTACGACGCCACGCGCTACGCGTGGTCCTGCGTGGCGTCGGGGACGGATGCGGGATAGCATGGCGGCGGCTTCTCGCGCCCCCGTCACTGCGCGCTACGGAATGCTCGTGATGGGTCGTGCCGCCGGAGGAGCCATGCGGACGCCACATCGCGCCGCAGGAAGGAACTGCATGAACGTATCGCTAAGCCACCGCTTCCGGGACGCCCTCGCGCTGGCCGTCGAGGCGCACGCGGGTCAGGTCCGCAAGGGCTCGGAAACGCCCTACGTGGGCCACCCGCTGCAAGTGTGCGGCATCGCGCTGGAGCACGGAGCCGACGAGGAGCAAGCCATCGCGGCCTTGCTGCACGACGTCCTGGAGGACACCGACGCCACCTACGAGGACGTGCAGGCGCGCTTCGGAACGCGCGTGGCCGACATCGTCCGCGGGTGCTCGGACTCCGAAGAGCCCGACGCCAAGGGGCCGTGGCGCGAGCGCAAGGAGCGCTACCTCGCCCACTTGGCCGAGGTCGGGCCCGACATCGCCCTGGTCTCCTGCTCCGACAAGCTGCACAACGCCCGCAGCATCCTGACCGACCTGCGCACGCACGGCAACGCGCTCTGGGACCGCTTCACGGGCAAGCAAGACGGCTCGCTCTGGTACTACGACCAGCTCGTGGCGGTTTTCGCGCGCCTGCCGGTCCCGGCCGCCCTCCGCGCGGAGCTGGGCGACACCGTGCGGCGCATCCACGCGAGTCTCGGCAAGTCACCACCCGCGCCTACAAGCTCACCGTGACCTGCCGAGCGGCGCGCCGCGGGCCGGGCCCGGCGGAGGTCCCACCGCGCCGCGAGCGTGCGCCCCGACGTCGGCTGCCGGACTCCCGGGCCGCACACCATCCTCGCCCAGACGCGGGTCCAGCAGCTGGGGGTCCTCCCCGAACCGGGCCTCCGGGTCCTTCGAGGGCGTGCGCACGAACAGATGCGTGCCCCGCGGTGCGTCGTGGGCGAACCAGTGGTTGCGCGCGAAATGGAAGGTCGCGGGCTCCGTACCCGCTCCGAGGTTGACCCCACCCTCGCTCCAGGCCTGGGAATGGAACACGATCAGGTTGTCGGCCACCTCGACACCTCGGCACGGCACGAATCCCTCGGCGGTGTTCTCCTGCAGGATCCGGAAGGCCCAGCGGCCGGGATGGAGGATCGTGTTGAACGCGAAGCGGGAGCCGTCCACCCCCACGAACGCCACCGCGGCCTGGCTGCCCACGATCACGTTCCCTGCGATCACGAGGTCCTTGGCCTCGAAGCGATCCCCCTCCCACGTCGAGAGCGGAGGGCGGAAGTAGTCCAGGCCCGTGCTGCCGCCGGCGTTGATCGCGCGCGCGCCGGCGTGCTCGAAGCGACAGCCGTGGACCCAGGTATCGCGCGTCCCCCCCTTCATCTGCACGCCCGATCCCCGCTCGAGGCCGGGCTCGTGCCGGAAGGTGCAGCGCGTGACCACGCCGTGCCGACAGCCGACCATGTCCACGGCCGATCCCGCACGGCCCCAGCGCTCGACCGTGCAGCCTTCGACACGGAAGCTCGTCACACCGCTCAGCTTGATGCCGTCGCAGTTGCCCGCGGGGCCGATGTCCTTCACCACGAGATCCTGGAGCACCACGTCGTGGGCCGGCGTCTCCGGCGTCCCGCCGTCATCCACGTTGATGCCGTTGCCCGTCGCGTTGCGGACGTGCAGTCCCCGCACGACGACGTGCATCGGATCGATCAGATGAAGGCCGGTTGTACCGCCATCGAACACGGGGGGTCTGTCCGTCCGGATGCCATGGATGACGATGGGACGATCGGGCTCGCCGCGTAGGCCCACGAGCGTGACGCCGCCAGCGTAGTAGCCGGACATCAGTCCGATGCGTGTGCCCGGTCGCGCATCGGCCGCGGCCCGCAGGAGCCCCTCGCGGTCGTGCACGGTGACGCGAAGGGACGGGTCGGCCGACGTCTCACGACCAAGACCCGCCAAGACGAGGCAGCTCGCGAGGAGGAGGAGGATCCCGATGCCGCGACGCGTCGCCGTGCGGACCGGACAAGGAGCAGATGCTTGGGCCGATCTCATGGTGAACGTCCCACCCGGCGCCCGAAGGTGATGCCCAAGCCCCAAGCGTCGGCCCGCCATGGCGACTCCGCCCTTCACTTCGCGGCACGCACCACGACGTCGGATCCCCCCGCCGTCACATCGGCCGCGAGGAAGCGTGCCACGCCCCCCTCGCGCTCGAGCCATGCCTCGAGCTGGTAGGAGCCGGGAGGCAGGCCGCGGACGCGAAACGTGCCGTCGGCGCGGATCTCACCTCGCGCCCGGATGCCGCGCCTGTCCGCGGCAACCACCCGGCTTCCAGGGCCGATCCGCGTCGCGCCTTCGACGCGCCCGGTCAGTTCGAGTCCGGGCTTGGGAACGAGTCGATGGACGCCCGACCCGGGGCGAACGTTCTCGATCAGGTCGTACTCGCCCGTTGCCTCGACGTTCAGCCACAGCGTGCCTGTCGCCTGGGTCGGGGCCCACATCCGGAACGGCTCGGTGCCCGACGAGCCGAGACCCACCGACTGGACTTCGCTGCCGTCGAGGTAGAGGAAGACGAGCGTGTAGTGGATCCCACTACCTCCGACGACATGGCCCTCGATCGACCACGTGCGGCCCAGCTGCAGGCGTACATCGGTCGACGGAACCAGCACGGTGACGTCCTGGGCCACCGCGTGGCCTGTACCTCCCTGGGCTTGCAGCACGTACACCCCGGGCTCGAGCTCGCTTGCCACGAAGCGCCCCTCGGCATCGCAGCGCAGCAGCTGCGTCCGACGCGGGTCCCCCGGGTCCGGGCTGCGCACCCACACGCTGGCCTGGCTCGCGGGAAGGCCGTCGGCATCCACGACGACACCCGACAAGGCGACGCTTGACTCCAGCTGCAGGACGAGATCCGCTCCGTCGGGCTGCACGCCCGCCTGCGAGAAGCGCTTGTAGGGCCACGTCAGGCCGTATGTCGCCGAGACCTCGACGCGCAGGGGACCAGCACCTACAGCAGCGAGGTAGAACGTGCCGTCGGCCCCCGTTTGAGCCCCGGCACGCTCCGCACTCCCCGTAGCCGACGTCCACGTGACGTTGACACCTGCCTGCGGAACCGGCTCGCCGCGCGAATCCACGACGCGCCCCGCCAGCACGTGACAACGCTCCATGAGGATCTCGAGGGGCGGTTGTCCAGTACGTACGTGCTGCATCGAGGGACGCAGCCAACCGGCGGGTGCATCGACGACCACGGAGTGGACGGCTTCCGCCAGGCCTCCGATGCGGAAGCCACCGTCCGCGTCCGTGGTCACGGTCGGGGCGCCACCGTGGCTGGCGTAGCGGCTCCACCAGAGATCGTCGGTCGGCACGATCGTCGTCCGGACGGGGATGCCAGGCACGCCGCGACCCTCCGCATCGACAAGGCGTCCCTCGATGGCGCGACCAGGCGCGAGTCGGATCACGTGCGGTCCGTCCGCGAGCACGACGCCGGTGATCCCCCCCGGGGCGAGGTCCAAGGGGCGGCCCGCGGCATCCGTGGCGTGACTGACGAAGAGGTCGCCCGGCGCGGACGAAGCGGGGGCGGAGGTGCGGAACGTGCCGGACATGCAGGAGGCGTGCGAATCGCCGCGACCGCCCGTCTCGTCCTTCACCCAGACCGTGACGTCCGCGCGAGGTACGGGTCGTCCGCGATCGTCCACGATCGTGCCGAAGACCTCGACCTGGGGGACACGACGGCCGCGCAGCACGATGTCGGTGCGTCCGGCCTCTACGTCGTGGACAGGCTCCCCGCCCTGCACCCACAGCGAGTACCGACCAGGCCCGACCGACGCCTGGAAGCGACCGTTCTCGTCGGTGCTCGCGGCCAGGGGAGAGCGGTCGTGATCGCCGCGACCGTCCACGGCCGCGGCACGACAGCTCACGTGGACGCCCGCGAGAGGTACATCGTCCGCATCGAGGACGACGCCTGACAGCTCGAGTGGCGGTCGCCGCACGACGACGACGCCCTCCACGACTTGCCCCCACTGCAGGTCGAAGGTCCGTGCCTCCTCGGGCTCCGCATCCCCGGCAAACGCGCCGCGTGGCAGCTCGTACGTGCCCGCCGCCAGCCGGTCGAAGACGAACTCACCTCTGTCGTTGGAGTGCGCAACGACCACACCTCGGGAGCCCGGACGCCGTTGCAAGGGCCTCAGCCAAAGATGGCAGCTCGCGAGCGGCTTGCCCTCCGGATCGGTGACGCGGCCGCCAAGCTGCGCCCCCGGATGCAGCACGAGCTGCACGTCCTGGAGCGAAGCGGACAGCGCAGGCACGCGCACCACCAGCGGCGCCTCCATGCGCAGGTGCGCTCCATACGCATCGACCGACCACGCCTCGCCGCCGAGGATTCCCCGCAGCTCGAAGCGACCTCGTTCGTCGGTCGTGGTCGAAGGGGTGGGCAGTCCGGCGACCCGTCGCCAGTAGACCTCGTGGTTGGTCGCCTCGACCTGGATCCCTTCCAGTGGTGTTCCCTCCGCATCGATGGCGACGCCTCGCAATGTAGGCGCTTCAAGAAGCACGAGGTCCTGCTCCACGATGCGCGCCTCACCGCCGACGAGCAACGACGCGCCATCGGGGCTGCTGGCTGCCTCCGATGTGTACGCGCGCAGTCGAACGCGGCCCACGGGCGACAGTCGCTCGAAGACGAATCTCCCCTCGGCGTCCGACGCCGTGCTGCGCCGCTCGGGCCGTCCGCTGGCATGAGCGAAGGCCATGTCGTGTTCGAGCATCACGATGGCGCCCGGGACAGGCGTAGCGGTCGGGTCCACGACGCGCCCCTGGATGGTGCAGCCGCGCGCCAGCTCGAAATCAACCTCGACGACGCCGGTGGCACCCAGCAGCAGGTTGCGATGGACGTCGCCAATCGTGATGAATCCCTCGGCCTCGACCGTGATCCCTTGGATCAGGCCGGGATCGAGGTGGTCGAGACGGTAGCCGCCGGTGGCATCGGACCGTGCAAGGGCCCACCACCGACCGCGCGCTTCGGGACGGGAGCTGACGGCATGCACCAGGACGGAGGCACCCGCGACGGGTCGCCCCGAGTCGTCGGTGACCTTGCCCAGCAGCGTAGGGCCTTCGGGGTACCGCCACCGGAGCAGCAGCTCGCCGTCGTGGGGAAGCACCGCCATCTGGCCCGTGCGGCGACCACGACCCGCCACGTTGATCGTGAAGGTCCACGTGCCCGCAGGCAGGGCTGCCACTTCGAAGCGGCCGTCGGAGCCGGTGCTCCAACCGGGCGTGCGATGGATGTCTCCGTTCACGGGGTCACGCGTTGCGATCACCGTGGCATGCAGGCCCTCGCCGTGCTCATCCACCACGCGGCCTCGGAGCAAGGCGCCACGTTCCAACACGTAGGTCGCTTCGTGGAGTCCACGCCGATCCGAACGCAGCGTGCGATCGGTCCAGCCCCACGGGGGTCCCGGACGGAGCAGGCAGCGGTACTGCGTCTCGGGCGCGAGGCCCGGGACGCGGAATCGGCCATCGGCATCACTGACGGCCTGCGCAACGGGCACGGTGTGCTCCAACACGCCCAGGCGCACTTCAAGCAGCTGCTGCTCGGCGGCGTCGCGGTCGCGGCGACGCCCCTGCGGCCTCTCGATCGTCACCTCGACGCCGGCCACCGGGGCCCCCTCGTCGTCCACGACCCGGGCCAGCAACGTGAAGCCGGCATGCTCCTCGAGCGATGCGGCCGCGCCCTGGGCCGCGTTGCCGACGAGCCCGACGGCGGGACCCTCGTCCCCCCCACCACGCATGGCCACGGCGTCGCCGGGCTCGGAGGAGGGCGGTGCGTCGTGCCGCAAGACGAGCCAGGTGGAGGCAACGGCACCCAGGGCTACGAGGATCGCGAGCACCTGGGCCGGCTTGCGCATTCGTCCACTCCTGTTCCGTCCACTCCGTCCCGGAGCGTACCGACTGGCGCGGGCGGAGCGCAAGGCGGGCCGTCTCCGGGCACCCGCCCATCCGACCCGCCCCCGCGCCCCTGGTACAAGCACTCCCCCGAGGAGGTTTCATCATGAACTGGACCGAGCTGCTGAAGAGTGAAGTCGAGGATGCGTACCGCGCCGCCGACGGCCTGATGGGCCTCGTCGACGAAGACAAGCTCGACTGGGCGCCGGACTCCGGCGTGGAGTGGATGTCCACGCGCCGGTTGTTGCGTCACTTGAGCGATGCGTGCGGCTGGTGTGCGACCAACTTCGTGCACGACCGCTGGGGCCAGGTGATGAAGGGCGAGGCCAAGGACCAGCCCCCCACCTCCGTCGAGAGCGTGGCCGAAGCCCGGTCCGAGCTGGCCAAGGACAAGAAGCGCGCGCTGGACGCGATCGCCGACGCGGGCGAGGAGGCCCTCGCCTCCCGCATGGTGCAGGCGCCCTGGGAGCCCGTTCCCCGTCCGCTCGGCCAACACGTGTTGCAGATGGTCAACCATCTCAACCTGCACAAGTCGCAGCTCTTCTACTACCTGAAGCTGCAAGGCAAGCCGGTCAACACGTTCACCCTCTACGGACTGCCGCAGCCCCAGTAGAGGAGGACGCCGTCACGTCGCCGACAGCTCGACGAGCTTGAGAACCGTCTTCCAGCTGCGCATGGTGCTGACGGTTCCGAGCGCGCTGTCGAACCACGCGTTGGTCAGCTTGCTGCGCGCCACACCCTTCGGACAGTGCAGGTAGATCTCGCGGCCCACGACCTGGAACACGTCGGGCGGCGAGCGGTCGGGATCCAGCTTCGCGATGCGTGACTGCGCGGGGCGCGTCGCCAGGAAAGCCACGTGGAGGTACGCCTCGTCGGCCCCGCTCGCCAGGTACGGGTTGTCCTCGAGGACGGTGGCCAGCTCCGCGGCCGTGCGCAAGACGACGGGCACCTCGAGCCCGTGCTCCGCATAGAGGTGCGAGGCGACCTCCGCCGCCACCCGACGGGCCAGCGCCTTGTCGGCCTCGAAAACGACGTTGCCGCTCTGGATGTAGGTCCGCACCTCCGTGCAGCCCACCTCCTCGAACACGCCGAGGAGGTCCTCCATCCGCAGGCGGTTCTTCCCCCCCACGTTGATGCCCCGCAGCAAGGCCACATGGGTCTCCGGCATCCCACCTCCCGGGGGCGGGCCTAGAGGCCCGTGGCGCCCAGCATCGTCGCGGGACTGCCCCGTGTCGCCTCGGGGCTGGTCTCATGGGGAGGCCACCGCGCAGGCGGGAGCGTGGGCAACTCGGCCACCGTATCCCCAGGAGGACACCCGCTGGAATCCGGCGTGCGCACGCGGCGAAGGCCCCCCTGGACATCAGGGTTCTCGGGGCGGCGGGGGCGGCGGGATACCGCCGCTTTTCGTATCGCAGGAGATACGGATCACGGGCTCCGTCCGCGCGGTGCCCACTGGCTGTCCGCGTCCGTCCCTCGGCATGATGCGCGGATCGTGCGCGGCCTCTCGTCCATCGGTCTGCTGATGGCCCTTCTCGGGCTCTCTGCGTGCGGCGACCCGGCGAGCGCTCCGGCCGTGCACCCTGCGTGGGCCCAGCTCGCCCCCGCGCAGATCGCGGCCGCCGAGGAGCATGGCGTGCCCGCGGCATTCGAGAACGAGCTGGGGATGCGCTTCGTGCTGATCCCCGCGGGCACCTTCGTCATGGGATCCCCGCCGAACGAGCCGGGGCGCGACGATCTCGAGACGGCGCACCGCGTGACGTTGACGCGTCCCTACTACGTCCAGACGACCGAGGTCACCAACCGCCAGTTCCGCGCCTTCCGCCCGGCTCACGACAGCCACGAGATCCGCGGCCAGTCCCTGGACGGGGACTCCCAGCCCGCCGTGCACGTGTCGTGGAACGACGCCGTGGCGTTCGCGGCTTGGCTGAGCCAGCGCGACCCCGCGCACGCCTACCGCTTGCCCACCGAGGCGGAGTGGGAGCGCGCCTGTCGCGCGGACACGAAGACGCCGTACTGGTGGGGCGCGACCATCTCGCCGGCCCAAGCCCGCTACTACGACGGGCCGTACTCGGATGAGCGCCCCACGCGCGAGGAGTTCAGCGTGCCCGTGGATGCCGGCTCGCTCCCCGCCAACCCGTGGGGACTCCACGAGGTCCACGGCAACGTCCGCGAGTGGTGTCTGGACGCCTACGGCGACGCGCCCCACGACGCGGAGCCGACCGTCGATCCCATCGGGCGAGACGGCGAGCAGCGCCTGACGCGCGGCGGGGCGTTCGGCGAGGCGGCCTTCATGCTCAGGTCAGCCTGGCGCGTTGGCATCGAGGGCGACGACGAGGCCCGCTCGTACGTCGGCCTCCGCCTCGTGGTGCCGGTAGACACCGGCGCTTCTGACCCCGCGTCCTCGGATGGACGCCCCGGCGGCTAGGGGGCCCGGCCGGCGGCATGCCGCCGCCTTCCGTATCGATGGGGCGACACCTGCCGAAATTTCGGCAAGCGATCGCCCCGGGGAACCCCCATGAATCAGGCCCCTCGGGGCGGCGGCGGCGGCGGGATACCGCCGCTTTTCGTATCGCTGGCGATACATGCATCGCGCTCGCGGCTCACGACCTCCCGGGGTCACTCCTCGCTTGTCCCACGACCGCGGTCGGTTATGACTTTGCGAGTCCCTCTCAAGAGAGGCGTAGCCCCGGGGTCGCGATGGCCAAGAAGAAGCTGAAGAAGCATTGTTGCGACAAGCCGAAGCACAAGCGATGCGGCCGGTGCCCGCGAGGCAGCTAGCCGACAGGCCATCGCGCGCCTCGCACCGCGCGGATCCAAGCGCTTCGCCGCGTGACCGCTCGACCCGCGCGAGCGATAGCCTTGTGTGCCCATGACCGTGCTCTTCACCCGCAAGGACTACGAGCGACTGCCCGAGGGCCTGCCGGTCGAGCTCTTGGACGGCCTGTTGGTCAAGCAGCCGTCGCCGCGTTGGGGCCACCAGCGCATCCAGAGCCGCATCCTGGCCGCGCTCGGCGAGCTCCTCGGGCCCGACGCGTTCGGGGCGGGACCTGTCGATGTCCTCGTCGACGAGGTCAACGTCTTCGTCCCCGACATCGTGGTGCACGACACGCTTCCCGATGACGAGGCCCAGTACGTAGGCGTCCCGACCGTGGTGTTCGAGATCCTCTCGCTTTCGACGGAGTCGCGCGACCGCGAGTACAAGGCCCGCCGCTACCTCGGCTTGGGCGTCAAGGAGGTGTGGCTGGTCGATCGCGCGGGACGGCGCATCGAGCTCGTCGACTTGGACGGGATCACGCCCGCGCTCGGCAGCCAAGCCGCCCGCTCACGGGTCATCGAGGGCTTCGAGCTGATCCCCGACCGGCTGTTCGCCACGCCATGAGGCGTCCTCCGGGCCCGCCCCTCAACCCTGCGAATCGGGAGCGTCACTTCACGATGGCAAGGATGCCGCCATGCGGATCTGCTGCATCTCCGACACGCACGGGCATCGCATCGACGTCCCCGACGGCGATGTCCTGATCCACGCAGGCGACCGGACCAACGTCGGCACGCTCCGCCAAGTCGCTGCGGCCCACGCTTGGCTGGCTTCGCTCCCCCACCGGCACAAGATCGTCATCGCCGGCAACCACGACTTCGCCTTCGAGCGTGAGGCCGCCCAGGCACGGGCCCTCATGACCGGCGTCACCTACCTCGAGGACGAGCAGGTCGAGATCGAGGGGTTGCGCATCTACGGTTCGCCCTGGCAGCCCCGCTGCTTCGACTGGGCGTTCAACAAGGACCGCGGCGCCGACCTCCGCGAGGTGTGGGCACGCATCCCCGAGGACGTGGACATCCTCGTGACCTACGGCCCGCCCCACGGCATCCTCGATCGCGTCCACCGCGGCGAGCACGTAGGCTGCGAGGAGCTGCGCTGCGCCGTGCAGCGCGTGCGCCCGCGCCTGCACGTGTTCGGGCACATCCACGAGGCGTACGGTGAGCATGTCGAAGACGGCGTGCACTACGTGAACGCGAGCACCTGTACGCTCGAGTACGTCCCCTCCAACGCACCGGTCCTCGTCGAGCTCGCGCCGAGGGGCGGCCCACGCCCGCCGCCCCACCAGGCCTAGCGGCGCGCGCCACGGTCGCCCGAACGGGAGGATCCAACCTTGCAAGGGGATGCCGAGTGCGGGCACTTCACCTGAGTAATCCCCAATGGTGCATGGGAATCGCACGCACTCCGTACCCCTTTACGCGTCCGACTCCAGCCCAAGGAGTGCGGCACGCGCCTTCGACTCTCCCGCATCCGCTGCGCGCTGGAACCAGGAGCGCGCCGCCCGCCGGTTGCGTCGTACGCCCTCTCCATCCCGGTAGCAGAGTCCTAAGAGGTAGCACGCCCACGAGTCATCCTGCTCGGCGGCGGCGCGATAGAGCCGCGCCGCCCTTCTCCGATCCTGGGGCACACCTTCTCCGTTGAACCAACGGACGCCTAGATCGCACTGCGACTCCGCATCGCCCTGGTCCGCGGCCAGGGTCAGCCACTTGACGGCGGCCCGATGGTTGGCCGGGTAGGCCTCGTGACCGTTGAAGATGCGTCCCAACCAATGCAGCGAGGCCACGTGATTGATGGCCGCGCCCTTGCGGTACCACGCAAGCGCCCGCGGCCAGCTCTGCTCGACGCCGTCGCCCATTCGGTACATGTGGCCGATGTTGCCCATCGCGGCCCCCCGGTAGGGCCCCTGACGCGCCGCCTTGCGATACCAGCGGAGGGCGGCACCCATGTCCTGGGCCACCCCTCGGCCTTCGAACTGGGCTACACCGAGGTTGAGCTGCGCGACCGAGCTGCCCAGCTTCGCCGCCGCCAAGAACCACTCGTAGGCCTCGCGATCGTTGCGAGGCACCCCGTCGCCATCGCGCAGCAGCTCGCCCAGGAAGTTGGCTGTCTCCGCGTGCCCCTGGGCCGCCGCCAAGCGCCACCAACGCACCGCCAAGTCCCGCCGCTTTGGACGTGCGTCAGAGTGGTAATGCCACCCAATCGCCGCCTGCGCTTCGACGTGCCCACCCTCTGCCGCCGCCCTCAACCAACCGAGACTGCCGCGAGCGTCCGGGAACCGCTGCCAGAGATCGTACGGCAGCCGCGCGTCGCCGCCCGCAACAGCGGAAGGCGCAGGTGAGCGTCGGGACTTGGAGGGGCGAGGCGACATGAACGGCGATTCCGTAGAGGTTGTACGGGCCCGGGAAGCGGTCGGACAACCTCGACGGCGGCCAGCGCCCGGCGCCCGGCGGGGCCCGACTACGATTTCCCCATGACGCGCAGGCGGCTCCTGATCGCGAGCTCTCTCGTTGCGGTGGCACTCTTTGGCCTCGCTACGTGCGGCGGGTGGCGCTTCGTGAAGACGAACGACTTCGGCGGGCAAGAGGACCTCGTGCTCGTAGAGGGCCTCAAGTCCGATATCTGGCTGTCACCTGCCGAGTCGTACGTGGGTCTCCCGCCCCTGATCAGCTTCACGACCCGCGGCGCACCCTTCTCCGTTCGCTTGCAGGTTTGGGACCGACAGTCTCGGTACAGAACGCTCCATGTCGACGTGGTGGAGGTCATCTACGCCGACGGCGAGACGATCCGGCGTGCGATCATCTGGTCAGCCCCCTTCCGGGACTGGGCGGGCGGCCTGTGCGTCACCTCCGAGGTTCCAGACGTCGTGACCCGGCACGTTGAGCATCGGCTGACGATCACGGGCCGCCTCGAGGAACTCGGCGGCGCCATGATCTCCTTCCAAGCGTCGGTGCCCTTCCGTCCGGCCCACCGCACGTGGGGAGGTCCAAACCTCTTCTACCTCGATGCGTAGGCGGACTGTCCGCACCGCGGAGTCTGTCCGCCTTGGACTCATCGGATGAACCTGCAGAAGGGAACCCAGGTCGTGCTCCGCACCGCCGTCCCGGCGGCAGCAGGCGTCCTCCCACCTGGCACCGTAGCCCAAGTCGTCGCTACTCCCATTGCCCCTGACGTCAGCTATCGGTTGCGTTTCGTCGACGGCCACGAAGACACCGTGCATCGCAGCGAGTTCGACCTGCCTGCCCAGGTGAAGGCCGACGACTTGTCCGGCCTGCCACCTGGCGTCTCGCGCCGCGGACTTCGCGCCCACGCGATCTACCAGTGCGTCATCGGCTCCCGCGCGTACGGCCTCGACATGGAGGACTCCGATACGGATCGCCGAGGGATCTACCAGGCTCCCACCGATCTCGTGCTGTCGCTCTACGAACCGCCTGCGCAGCTCGAAGACAGCGCCGCGCAGGAGTGCTTCTGGGAGCTCAGGTAGTTCCTGCTGCTCGTCCTCAAGGCCAACCCCAACGTGCTCGAGGTGCTCTACAGCCCGATCGTCGAAGTGGCCACGCGCGCTACGACGCCTACGACAAGCGAGGGGCTGGCGTCAGAGGCCCGCATGCGTCAGTCTCCGCGTAGGTCGTCCGGACACGAAGACAGCCCGGCCGCGGGAGCGGCCGGGCTGTCGGGCGTGGCAAGCGACCGATGGAGGGGAGGGTCTCACTCCAGCGTGAGCGTGTAGAGGTTCGCGACGCGGCCAAGGTTTCGGATCCTCAGCTCGAACGGCCCGCTCCAGCGCGGGCGCACTCGCAGCACGCAGTAGTCGGTCTCGTCGTCGTCCTTCGCGACCAAGTTGCCGTTCTCGTCGTAGAGGAACGCGTCAAGATCGGTGTCTCCGTCACCGTCCACGGTGATCTGGTAGGAACGACCCCCTTCGAGGGTCATCGAGTAGGTGTCCGTGCCACGAGCTCGAATCACATCCGAATGCGAGTCGAGGGTCGCGGCGTGGGCGGGCGAGCCGCTGAAGACGATCAGGACGGCAAGGACGATCATCAGCTTCTTGGACATGGCGAAGGCTCCTCGTTGGGGGCGCGCGTGCTGCGCGCCGCGTTCAACAGGGCATTCGTCACTCGGGCTCGGCCCGTAACACCCACGCACTGAATCTTCTGGGTGTCCTGCGGAGCTCCTCGAACCGGGCCGGGAGCGGCGGCGGCCACTCCCGGCTGGGAGGTCGTTCTACCGGGCGCGCTCGATGTCCCGAGCAGGGCGCCAGCCGGTCTCGCGCTCCTGGTAGGTCGACGAAGACCAGCCACGAACGCCGATGCGCGTGGCCTCTGCCGTCGTCGCCCAGGATCCTCCGCGTCGCATGGCCCTGGGCGCCTCGGGCGCCGCTGGCCGGCCGGGCGGATCCACGACGGCTTCAGCGGGGTACGTGCCGGCGCCGTGGTGGTCTTGCACCCACTCCCAGACGTTCCCCAGCATGTCGTAGAGCCCCAATCGGTTCGGTGCCAGGGACCCGACGGGGGCCGTCACACCAAACCCATCGTTCACCGGGGAGAATCTGCGGGGGTCAGAGATCTTCTCGGACTCTTGGCGGGCCACGTCACTGATGTTCGCCATCTCTACGAGGCGCCCTATCTGGGTTCCTCGTGCCCAGGCGCTGGCGAGCTCTTCGTCGAGGCCCGTGCGAGCCGCGTACTCCCACTCCACTTCAAGCGGCAAGCGTAGCCCGTAGCGCTCGGACCACCTCACGCAGTCCCGATACGACACGCTCTCGACGGGGTGCCGCTTGGTGTAGCGGTTGCCTCTGTAGTCGTGACCGCTGGGAACTTCGCCTTCCGTCAGGGTCTCCCACTGTCCCTGCGTGCACTCGAACTTCGCCAAGAAGCACGGCGGACGCGTGAAGCGGACCTGGTGCACGGGCTGTTCACCCCCGCCTGAGGCTGCGTCGTAGTTTCGACCGGCCTCGTCGTCTGCCTGGGCGCCCATCCAGAAGTTGCCCGCGGGCAGCAGGACGAACACCATGGCCATGTCGTCGTCGAGTACGAGCATCCCGTCTTCGGCGCGCGGTGGAACGGTACCCGAAGGAAGGAAGGCGAATTCCTCAAGTCCGGAGCGCGGATCCGGCCCCAGAGGCACGAGGCCCAGCTGGGGAGACAAGTCGAACCCGGCGAAGCGGCGATCCTCGCGCAAGCGACGCGTGACCTCGCGCCATGCATCGGCGTGGGTCAACGACGTGTCCATGGTACCAGCTCGCTCGAGT
Organism: Planctomycetota bacterium; assembly: GCA_050248855.1. Lineage (GTDB taxonomy): Bacteria > Planctomycetota > PLA2 > PLA2 > JAEUHO01 > JACKGW01. The sequence goes on from JBFWRP010000013.1 coordinate 106,608, forward strand.
CGCGTCCGGACACGCTCGCTGGCTCCGCCGGCGCGTCCCAGCAGCTCGACCTGTTCCAAGAGTGTCGTCATGATGTCCACTTGCAGGGCGGCCCGCGCATCCGACGGCGCCTCGAGCGTGAGCTGCTCGAGATCGGCACGGTGGGTGTCACTCTCTTCTTGGAAGCGGTCGAATCGAGCCAGCCAGTCCTGCAAGGACGGGACTCGATTGGGATGCAGCGGCCAAAGCTTGGGGACTTCTGCCACGAGCCTCTGCACACTTCGCGACGCCGAGAGTCGTCGCGCCACGGTAGCTTCTGCCTCACGGCCTCGCCATGCGTCGAACAGGGCAAGGCCCAGGCCGGCCAAGACGACGGCACCGACCGCCAAGAGCCTGCGCGCGGTACGTCGACGCGCCGAGCGTTCGCGCTGCTGAATGCCCTGCTCGCGAAGCAGGCTCGCCCGCTCTCGGAGACCCAGGGCGACAGAGGCACCTGCTTCAAGTTGCTCCAGCTGACTACAGACGCTGGTCACCTCGTCCAGGCGCTGCAGCAGGGGCGCCCCAGCGAGTTGCTCGCAGGCCACCAAGCCGGCAGCCGCGCGTTCACGAAGGTCCTCGACCCGGCGCTCCTGATCCGAGCGAACCTGCCATGCGCGCAGGCTCTCGACCCAGGCCTCGATCGAGCTCGGGCGATCCGCCGGGCGCCGCTCCAAGGCCTGTCCGCAGATCGTGGCGAGCCCTTGGGGGACCGCCGCGTCGACATCGCTCGCCAGGGGCGCGGGTTCGGCAACCACGCGCGCCACGAGCTCCCGGAAGCTCTTGGCCTCGAACGGACGTTGGCCGGTCAGGATCTCGAACAGCAGGACGCCGAGGCTGTACAGATCACTGCGTTCATCGATGGGACCCAGATCAGGGACCGCCATTTCGGGAGCCATGTAGCCGGGAGTCCCGATGGCCCCCTGCGTCATGTGGGCCTCGGGTGTGCCTTGGAACGTCTCGACGCCCTCCTGCCACCGACTCGCGCCGAGGTCGTCCATCTCCTGCAATCGCGCAAGACCCCAGTCGATCACCACGACCTCGCCGTAGGTGCCGAGCACGATGTTCTCCGGCTTCAGATCCCGGTGCAGGACGCGCTTGGAGTGGGCGTAACGAATGGTGTCGCAGACCTTCAAGAAGGGCTCGAGCAACGCCAGGCGCTGCTCGATGCTCGCTCCCCGAACATCGTCCAGCGCTTTGGCTAGGGTCTGCCTGCCCCGTAGGAAGCGCATCGTGTAGTAGGGAACGCCTGCCGACGTCTGTCCCAGCTCGTACACGGGAACGATACCCGGGTGCTCCAGGCCACCCGTGATCCACGCCTCCTGGAGGAACCGCGACCGCAAGTGCTCGAAGGCCGCGGAGGCTGGGGTGTCCGCGGGCGGCGGCCGCATTTGCAAAGGTTCGCTCGGCGGCCCCGACACATCGTGCGGGTCGGTTACGTCAGCGCGAATGATCTTGAACGCGATCTCACGATGCATCTCGGTGTCGAGGGCGCGGTAGACAGCGCCCATGCCCCCGAGGCCGGCGGGCACGAAGTCTCGGTAGCGGCCCGGGTGGGCGGTCTCGAGGCGCACGGGCTCGCTCGCGTGCCCACCCCGCTGCGAGTGTTGGTCGTGATCGTCCATGTCGAGGCCCTTCCACCGCACGGGCTGCCTGCGTTCGAGGAAGCGAGCTCAGCTCGCGTTGCCCATCCCGAAGAACGACGGATTCTTGACTGGATCCAGGTAGGGCCCGAGCCAGGGGAGCAGCGCGGCTCGTTCCTCCTCGAGGTCGTCCGGACGCAAGAGGGATTCCTTCATCTCCGACCACAAGGCCTCTGCGAACCGTGTTCGTGCCCGTCTCAAGTGCTCACGCATGCTCGTGGTCGCGACGCCGGCAATCATGGCGAGCTCGCCCGCATCCGCCACGCCCTGGATGCAGGCGGCCTCGACAAGGCGCGCGCTTGCCGCGCTCCGACCGCGAACTCGCTCGATTGCGGCGCGCACCAGGCACTTGGCCCACTCGGCACGCAGAAGGGTGTCTAGCGCCTGCTCGTCGTAGCTTGGCTCGAGAGCGTCCCCGGGGTCGAGCGACATGGCGAGGCCTCCTTCGGGGCGACGTCGCTTACGGGAATGCCACCGGACGTAGTCCAACGCGTGGCTGCGCAATCGTGTGAAGATGAACCCGCGGAACGTGCCGCGGTTCGGATCGACCTGCTCAAGCCATCCCTTCTCGAGGCAGGCGGCCAAGAAGCCTTGCACGACGTCTTCCGCCTCACCAGGCGAGACGCTCGAAGTCCGCTTCAAGATGCCGCGGACGAAGGTGACCAGGGCAGGCTGATACACATCGACGAGGTGTCGCCACGCCTCCTCCTGCGATCCGGCTTCGGCATCTCTCGACAGGGCCCTGACGTGGCCCCACATGGTAGGTCCAAGCTCCGCCACGCGCTTCCCCCCTCTCCGACGTCCTGCGCGACGAGACTAGCGAGGGTTCCCCGACGGGTCGAGAGCTCCTCCGAGAAACGCGCGTTCGGGACACTGGGTTGCGGAGCGCGGGTAACTCTCATGAACTACTGGTCCGGCCCGGCGGGTCACGCTGCAGACGGCGTTCACTCACCTCGTTGAGCCATGGGAATGGCCCGCACCCAGTACCCGGGCTAGCGCGTGTGCCCGCCCTCTCCCGGAAGATGCGGAGTCGGGCGACGTCGCTGCGCAGGCGTTCCCCGATGCACGCAGCGGCCCGGATCATCGTGCCCGGCCGACGAGATGGGACGGCTTGGACCTCCCACGCAACTCCGGGTTGCAACGCGATGTCCCGGCTCTGTGCGTTCGCCTCTGTACGCTCCGGGTCAGTCCCGCTGGCGTCCTACCCACCACCAGACTCCGCTTGCAGCCAACACCGCGGCGCCGACCCACCAGGGCACGGTGACGACCGAGCCGAGGCGCCGCATGCGCTCGACGATGTGGGGCGCGCGCCGAAGAGCAGGTTCCACGACGAGCGCGTAGTAGAGGCTCAAGATGCCGATCCCGGCCATCACGAGTGACATCCACTCGCTGGATCGCAGCCGCCGGCTCGCGAGATGATCGAGCGCCCAGGCGAGCCCGGCTGTCAACAGCGCGCCGCCGAGAAGCTGCGGCCACAGCACGTCCAAGGCGTCGTACGCCACGGCGAGCAGCCCGATGAGCCAACCGAAGCAGCCGACCCACACGCCGATGCCGCGGCCACGGCGGCCCTCGCGGCCCTCGTAGGCGCTGGAGGACTTCGTGTCCTGCGAATCCATGGCCGCTCCGAGCGACATCGTACACGCCTACCGAACCGGCGGGTCGACCACGACGCGTCGCGCCGCCTCCTCGGTGGTTTCGAACGTCGGGTCGTCCTCGGTCGGCGCGATCGGATCCTCCGACGGCTCCCAGTCGAAGCCCGGATCGTAGCGATGCGCGATCACGCGAAACGGCTGCTCGCCGTAGAGATCGCGCTCGGGATCCACGTACTCGCCCTGGTCGGCGTAGGGGCCGTACGCCTGGCGGTTGGCGAGGTCGTCAGCCGCCCAGTCCGGGTTGCGCGGGTCCGTGCCGTTGAACACGATGCCTTCCGGACCCGGCGGCACGAACGGGTTGCGCAGGAACGCCTCCACCTGGCTGGCCACGGCCGAGCGATCGAAGTAGCGCGCATTGGACATGGGGACGATGCCGAGCCGCCCGACGCTCGGGTCCAGCCCGTCGGGGTAGATCACCAAACGGGTCGCCGTGTCCTGTTGGCCACCGTTGTGCGCCGCGATGCGCTCACCGCTCTTGACGCCCACCCCGATCCCGAAGGCATAGCCCTCGGTCAGCGTGCCCGGGAGGCCCTGCGCCGCATTGGCCTGGGGCGTCAGGTACAGGTCCATGCCCGACGTGTCGAGGAAGCGGTTGTTCAGCAGGCCCTCGGCGAACAGCGCCATGTCCGCCACGGTCGAGATGAAGCCGCCCGAGGGCAGCTTCCAGCTGACGTCGTCGGGCGTCGTGTTCAGGAAGATCTCGCCCGTGTCCTCGTCCTGGCTGTAGCCGTGGGCCCGATCCTGGGCCGTGAACCACGGCGCACCTGCGTACAGGGGATCGTTCGTGTCGTCGGGATGGAGGTACAGCATCGGCGACGGGTGCGTCATGTCCGCGATGCGCGCCTTGACGTAGCTCCAGTACGTTCCGGGAACGGCCCAGTCCAGCGCCGCCCCCGCCATGTTGAAGCCGTACGACGAGTAGTTGCCTTCGGTCCCCGGCAGGTACACGAGCGGCAAGCCCGTCCAGTGGTCCACGGCCCAGACGAACCCGGCGTTCGCCGCCCGCTCGGCCGCCGACGGCGATCCACTCGGGTCGGCCGGATCGCCGTCCCCGTAGTGCATGACGCCGCAGCGATTGGCGAGCAAGCGGCGTGGCGTGAAGGCATACATGTCGTCCGTCGACGGCACGGACTCGATCGCCAGCGGCCACGGCACCGGGTTGTCGGCCGAAGGATCGAACCAGTCCGGGTAGTACGTGTCCGGGATCTGGTACGCGCAGATCTCGGTCGTGCAGCGATAGTTCCCCTGCAAGTTGGCGTCCAGGTCGAAGTAGGGAACGCCCTGCGGATCCTCCTCCAAGCTCGCGATGACCGACGCCAGGCCGGTGATGCACTTGGACACCGACGCCCAGCGGAAGCGCGTCCGCTGACCCCGCACCGGTACGTCGTCCCCCGTGCCGGGCGTGCCCCATCCGCGCGCCAGGCCGTAGCCCTTGACGTAGGCGAGGTTCCCCTGCCAGACGATGCCCAAGCCCACGCCGGGGATGTCGTTCTCGCACATGTACTCGCGGATGTAGGTGTCGATCTTCGTCGTCATCTTGATGGGCGGGCTGAAGGGGCCCTCGTCATGACGAAGCTGGTCGAAGGCGCCGCCGATTTGCAGGTACGCCTGCTCGTCGGTCTCGTGCACTACGCCGAGCCCTCCCTGGCACCCCGCCGTGAGCGGGGGCATCCCGTCGGGCGGATTGAACTGGGCACCCCCGCCGCAGCCCGTGAAGGCGAGAAGAAGGACGCCGGCCAGAAGCCCATTCGATCGACGCATGACGGCTCCCTTGTCGAGCACGGCCGCGTACCCCCACGTCCGGATTGGTGGGCGGCGACTGCAGCGGGGCCGCAGCAGGGCCCACTGAGGGAGAGACGCGCACCGGGGGAGGAGTTGCCAGCGATTCGGTCGAGGCCCGGGGCGAGCCGCGCGGGAGGTCCCGGTCGCGCCCACGAGCCGACTCCTGTCCCGGAGGCGCCGTCACGCGGCGCTTGGCGCACTTCGAGGCCACTGGCTCGCGACGTTCACTCCCGCGTTTGTACGCTTGCCTTGCCGCTCGGACCCCGAGTTCCGCTGGCACGACGAGGATCCCGAGAATGGACGAAGGGCGACTGACCGAGCTGTTTCGTCGCCTGGGCGCACGTGAGCCGGAGTCCTGGGCGCATTCCCAGCTCGCGGAGGGGATCCCTCAGCTCGCCCGTTACCTGTTCCTGCGACAGGCATGGCGAGACATCGTCAGCGAGGACGACGCCACCTGGATCGATGCGTCCATCTCCGCGTCCCGGCAGTTCCCGGACGACCCGTATGCGGGTGTGGGGCATGCGCTTCGACGGCTTCGCTCCCACGGTGCGACCGACAACGACTTGACGGATGTCGTGCGCGGGATGCAGGCCCAGCTGCTGTTCAACCTCTGCTACTTGCTGGAGGACCCGGGACTCAGCGAAGAGGGCCTCGACGTGGCTTGGGCGTTGTTCCAAACCGACCGCGATGGCCTACCCATCGCGCAGGTAGGCGGCCTGCATGAGTCCGTGCTGGAAACGGATCCGACAGGGCGGGAGATGCGTCCCAGGCCGAGGTGACGAGCGACGGGGGGCATCCCGCGTTGGCGATCTTCGATGGGGTACTGAGTGGGGTACTGAGTGCGGGCAACTCTCATGAACTACTGGTCGGGCCCGGCGCATCACGCTGCAGACAGCGTCTACCCCCAGCATTGATTCATGGGAACTGCCCGCACTCAGTACCCCCTCAGTACCCCCAAGGCTGACCACGTGCCCGTCCTCCTCCTTCGCATCGCCCGCCGTGTGGAACTGCCACCCACCGTCGTCGGCGTCGTGCGTCACGAGCAGGATGGGGGCGCCGTCGATCACAGCCTGCACGGTGATCACCGCGACGTTATGCGGGTCGTCAAACGGCCTCTTGTCCGTCACTGGCCCTCCAAGTCTGAGGAGACCGCCCGCACAATTGCGCTCGGGTCGCCGTCGTAGAAGTCGGCACCGCCGAATGGGTTCAACTCGATCAACTTCAACTCGCCGTCCGCCTCGCATAGGTCCAGTACGAATGCGGCCGCGGGCGCATCCAGTGATGCGGCGACCTCGACAGCCAAGGCGTTGACCTCATCGGGGAGCGATCCGCCGGAGCGGGCTCGGCGGCTCTCCTCGTACTCGCAATCTGCGACGACTTGCCCCCGCACGACGACGAACCGCCACTCCCGTGTGACCAACCGCACCGGGGCGACAATCACGGAGATCGAGAGGTCGTCGAAGTAGAACCCGTGGTCGAGTCTCGTGGGCTCGATCTCGGCAGCGGGAAGCACGCGCCCCGAGAACGGTTTGAGCGGACTGTCGGGCCGAACGAACACGCAGCCCTCGCCGTCGGTCAACCCGTCTGTTGCGGAGACTGGATCGGAACAGAGTTGCTCGGCCGTCATAGCGCGCCACGCCGCGTGCAGGAGCCAGGGCCGGGCTCGCTCGTACCAGGCCGTGCAGTGGAACGCACCGACATCGCAGTAGCCGCCGGGACGCCAAGGCAACTCGGCCTGAACGCGGGCTGCGTTCCCCAGTGAGCCGTGGAACACGACTCGCTCGCCCTGCAACTCCGGCCACCCTCCCGAGGACCACCAATCGTCGTCCCAAGCCACGGCGCTGTGCCCGGCCTCCCGCACGGCAGCCTCCAAGCGCGCGCCGCTCTCCGCGAAGACGGACGTTTCAAGGACCCAAGTACCCAAGCCTCACTCCATCTGTCGAGGGCCCGAAGTGCTGAACCCGCCCCGACTAGGAGTCTGCGCCACAGATCGCGTACACGGCGCCACCCCCGTCCTGCGGCGCGGATTCCTGGATTCCAGCTTCGGCGAAGCACGTGAATCGGCTTGAACGCCCCTTCGCTCGGTCGGCGCGGGCT
>JBFWRP010000014.1:0-60896 GCA_050248855.1 Planctomycetota bacterium
GTCGCACTTCGGTGTCTGACACCGTGCCACCGTCGCTTCGCTCCGAGGCACAGGTTCAGACACCTCCGCGCGCCTCGCATCTCAGGCTCTGGCCCCAAGCGGAGCGCAGGGTTCGTCGTTCCGCGCTACCGCGCGGATTCGGCGCTCGGGCTACGCCCTCGCGGCAGGGGGGCTATTCCGTACCCCCCCCCTGCACCCCTCACGGGGTTCAGACACCTCTGCGCGCTACTCCTCGTCCTCGTCCTCGCTGCCACCCTCTTCGTCGGTGCTGCCCTCGTCGTTGGGATCATCACCGTGCGGGTTGTTGCCCTTGTCCTTGTCCTTCTTCTTCTTCTGCGCCTCTTCCCACTTCTTGAGCTTGTCCGTGTAGTACTTCTCGATCAACGGATCCCAACGCGGATCCTTGCGCAGGACGCCCATGTCCGGGTCCTTGTCGCGCATGTGCAGGAACGAGGGGCCGAACTGGAACGGCGGCTGCGAGGCGCCGGCCTCGAGGGACTTCTCGAGCATGTCGAACGCATCGTCGATGCGGTTCTGCAAGGCGTAGCCGCAGGCCAGGTTGTAGCGGTTCTCGTAGGCCAGGTTGGCGTTGGGCGAGCGCATCTCGGCCTCGACCGCCGCCTCCAGCAGCTGCACGGCCTCGGGCAGCAGGGCCTTGTCCTTCTTCTCGAGCAGCATGCCGCCCGAGCGACCGGCCACCGAGACCGGCAGCCAACCCGTGGCCGGCACGCGACGGCCCGGAGCGAAGGCCTTCTTGGCGAGCTCGATGTAGGCCGCCTTCTCCTTCTCGCGGATGGGCTTGTTCTCTTCGAGGGCCTGCTTCGACTTCTCGTCGTCGGGCGTCTTCTTGAGCTTGGCCTCGGCCGCCTTCACCTTGCCGTCCGCCGCCGCCCAGACGCGCCAGTGCAGGAACGCCTCGAGGGTGTCCAGCGCCGCGGCATCGACGCCGAGCGACTTGCCGCGCTCGAGGAAGCTGCGCGCGGCCGCTTCGGCGGCAAGGCGATCGTCTTCGTGGCGCGTCGTGGCGATGAGACGCGTCTCGGCCATGCCGACGAAGCGCCGCACCAGGTGCTCGAGCTGATGCCGGATGGCGGCTTCCTGCGCGCCGCCCGCACCCCCGACGACGAGCAAGCGGTAGGGCGTGCTCGCCTCGCGCACGGCCCAGCCCTTGGCGGCCGCGACCTCGTCGAGCGCCTTGCGGAACGTGCCCGGGTCAGCGTCGATGTCGATGTAGGCGACGTCGATCGTGGGGCCCTCGGGCGCCGTCAGCCGTCGCACCTCGGCATAGACCTCGAGATCACCCAAGCCCACGGACTTGGCGATCTCCATGATCGCGTCGGCGGTCGGCTGGTCGGCGGGCGCGCTGCCCGAGCCGAACGTCCAGCCGTCCTGGAGGTCGTCGGCTTGCGGCGCGAGCGTCTCGACGCTGAAGGTCGGCGGGTCTTCGGCGAGGGCGGCGGGGGCGATCACGGCCAGACCCAGGGCGATCACGGCCAGACCCAGGGCGATCATGAGCAGGGCGCGCATGGGGAGTCCTCCAAAGCGGGCGAGTCAAGGTACCCGGTGCGCGGGGCGCCGCCCCGGACGATCAAGGGCCCGGGCCTCCTGCCCCGCGTTCGGGGGCCCGAAGGCACGCTGCGCCCGCCCGTCAGCGCAGCGACAGCAGGGCGATGGCCACGACCGCGTAGACCAACGTGACGAGGCTGCCCATCCGCAGGTAGTCGCGGTTGCGGTAGCCGCCGGGCACCGCCACCATCAGGTTCCACTGGGCGAAGGGGAGCACGAAGGCGCACGACGTCCCGTAGGCCACGGCCAGCAGCGCCGTGGTCGGGTGCAGGCCCGCCACAGCCGCGGCGCGGGCCGCGATCGGGGCCACGATCAGGGCCGCGGCGGCATTGCTGGTGAGCGTGGCGAGGACCGCGGCCAAGGCGAAGAGCAGGGCGATCACGCCCACGGAGGACGCGGCAGCGCCGACGTCGACCAGGGCTCCGGCGGCGACCTCCGCGATCCCGTGCTTCTCGAGCGCCAAGCCCAGCGGCAAGGTGCCCACGATTAGGGCCAGCACGTTCCAGTCCACGGCGCGGCGCAAGGCGGGCCGGGTCACGCAGCCGCTCACGACCATGAGCAACGCGCCGCCCAGCGCCGCCAGGGCCAGCGGCATGTTGTAGGCGACGACGGGCACCAGACACGCCACGAGGATGCCGATGGCGAGCGGCGCACGCGTGACGTCCTCGACTTGGCTCTGGTCGGTCAGCACGGTGAAGTCGGCCTGCGTCTCCAGGCGATGCACGGCGCGCGCGGTGCCGGAGACGAGGAAGTTGTCACCCACGTCCAGCCTGTGGGTGAGCGGCTCCTCGACTTCCTCGCCGTTGGCGCGCCACAGCGCGAGCACCTGCAGGCCGTAGCGCGCGGTGAAGTCCTCCTCCTCCAGCGACTTGCCGACGTAGAGGCTGCGCGGCGGGATCGCGACCTCGGCCAGCGTCGTGCCGCGTCCCAGGATGCGCTCCACGGCGCGCGGGCCCGCGAAGCCGAACTGCAGCATCTCGCTCTCGGCAAGCAGCCATGCGGAGGACTCGGCGCCCTGCGCGTAGAGGCGATCGCCGGGCTGGAGGACCACGCTCGGATCGGGCGGGATCCAGCGATCGCCCATGGGCGCAGGCCGCCGGACCATCAGCGGGTTCATGCCGTAGGTGCCGGGCAGATCCAGCTGGCCCAGCGTCCGCCCGGCGGCCTCGGAGGCTTCCCGCACGCCGAACATCAGCAACGACTCGGAGAGCTTGAAGCTCTTGGCGACATCCTCGGGCATGCGCTTGCGGCGGCGGTCGTCGCTCCGGTTGACAGGCAGGAGGCGGCGACCGATCAACACCACGAACGCCATGCCCGCCGCCGTGATGGCCAGCCCGATCGGGGTGAAGTCGAACAGCTCGAGAGGCGGCACGCCCGCAGGTCCCTCGGGACCCGTGATGTAGTCGGCCACGAGGATGTTGCCGGCCGTGCCGGCCATCGTGATCGTGCCGCCCAGCACGGCCGCGAACGCCAGCGGCATCAGCAGCCGCGACGCCGCGACGCCCGAGCGTCGCGATAGCACCAGCACGGTCGGCAGCAGCATCGCCACCACCGCCGCGTTGCTCATGAACGCCGACAACGCCGCCGTGGCGATCATCACGAACAGGCAGAGCCGCGCCTCGCTACGGCCGCCCAGCGCCTGGATGCCGCGGGCCAACAGCGTGGCCACACCGCTCTCCCTGAGCCCCGTGCCCAGCACGAACACGGCCCCGATGGCCACGGCCGCCGGGCTGCCGAACCCGCGCAGGGCGTCCGTGGCCGATGGCAGGGCCCCCGAGACGTGCAGCACGACGGGGATCGACAGCGCCGTCACGCCCACGGGCAGCCACTTGGTGATGAAGAGCACGGTGGCGACCACAAGGGTCGCGATCGCCACCCAGCCGTGCGCGTCCATCCGCGGCCTCCCGGACGCGGAATGTAGAGGCGGGGGCCCCTACTCGCCTACCTTGCGTCGTCGCTGGCTGCTGGAACCGGCGAGCTGTGCGGTGCCGCGCCTCCCGGCGCCCGCGCGGAGATCGTGGCAACAGCTTCCAGCGCTGCGGCACGCTCGCTCGCCGGCGCCCCCTCACGCTTGGCCAGCTTGAGCAGCCGGACCAAAGCGCGCGGGCCTCCGACGGCACCCAGCGCCTGGATCGCCCCTTGGCGGACCGCGGCGTCCGCGTCGTCGAGGAGCGGCAGGATCTCGCCCTCGGGATCGTCGGGTCCGTCGAGCATGGTCTGGAAGTAGCTGATGCGCTCCTGCCGCTCGCGAATCGCATCGAGGGCCTTCGCTGCGCGGTCTCTCCAGTGCGGCAAGGGGTTGTGTTCGTAGATGGCAAGCAAGACGTTCGTCAGCAGCGGGCTCGGCGTCCCCTCTGCCAGCCCGATCCACCACGGGGCCCGATCCCGGCCTGCGCCTGCCATCCACGCCGCATCCCCAGCGTCCGCCGCAGCGAGCCGCAGGAGCGCGTCTCGTGCCTCGGCGGAGTCTTCGCCGATCAGGACCCGGAGCGCCTCGATCGCGAGGGTCGGATCCGCGCGATTTGCGGCCAGATCGACTACGTCATCCACGGCGCCACGATCGAGCAGCAGCCTCATGAGGACCATGCGCAAGCTGCCAACCGGCATGCCCTTGGCGGTCGCAGCCTCGGTGGATGGAAGTCGATCCAACCAGCGCCGGATCCGCGGCAGGTCGGCAGAGACGAGGGGATCCGCCCACAGGTGTTCAGCCTTGACGCGGAACGCGCCAAGGGCGTCGAGGACGGCCTCGTCGTACCGCGAGGGATCCTCGCTGGCTGCCGCATGCAGGCAGCTTTCCGGCGGCACCCGCCCGCCGCGCGCCGCCACCGACTCGACCAAACGGAGACACGTAGGTCCGATGTCGACGGGCCAGGCTGGACGCGGGTGCGCGTCCAGCACCCACGCCAGGTACTTGGCGCGTTCATCGGAACCCTCGATCAGGGCCGTCAGGAGTACATCCCACACACCCGGAACGGCGAGGGCCTCCGCTCGTACTCGGAGCAAGAAAGGCCTGGGCCTGACGCTCACACCCGTCTCGAGAAGCTCGAGCACCCTCTGGGGATCGGGAGTGAGGCCGCCCGACCGCAACCTGACGGGCAAAGCGTCCGGCCCCCATTGCAGCAACCAGCGGCGATTCTCGTGGATGCTACCGAGAAGTAGGGCACCCACCGCGTCACCCAGCCTCTGTTGTTCGTCCGGTCCCTGCGCTTCGTTGGCGATCTCGAGCGCGTGCCGGAGCCCCTCCGCGCTCGGCCCGCCAAGAACCGGGGCGTGCAGCTGTCCGACCGCCTCCTTGACAGCTGGCGCCTCAAGCAGTGCCAGTGCGAGCTGGAGGCGCGCTCCCTGGAGAGCCGCATCGGCCGTACCCGGGCCGCGAGTGTTCCGACCCCAGAGTCCTCCCGCGAGGATGCTCAGATCGGTCATGTCGAACGCGCGCGTCCGCACAAGCTCGGCTAGCCGCAAGACGTCAGTCGCATTCTCCCGGCTGCGCGTCGCGAGCTCGATCCAGCCCCTCCGCTTGAGGCCAGGAGCCGCCACCATGTCCACATAGGAGGGGATGCTCGCCACGTCGACGCGCCGGGCAAGAAACGAGAAGACGTTCTCGATGACCTTGTCGGCATTGGGGGCAAGGAGAACCGGCCGAAGGGCGTCGCCAAGGACCGCAGGAGATACGCGTCCCCATACTGCAAGCTTGTCGAGGGCCGCGGAGAGTACGTAGCGCTCCGCGGCTGGCTGATCACGCAGCAGCTGACCGACCAGCTGCCAGCCTGCCACCGCATCCAGACGCATCAGGGCGAGCAGGCCGGGAATGACATCGGCCCCGCGCTCGAGCCAGCGATCAACGGCAGGTCGCGCTTCGGCGCCAAGTCCCTGCAGCAGCCGATCGAGATCCATCTCCGCGCCGTCCAGCGGCGCACCCGGCTTGTACCAATGCGCAGCCCCCAAGTGCTGGAACCCCTTGGACAAGGCGATGTCCGCAGGAGAGGCGGTGGCAGGCACTTCCTGCACCTGCGCAACGCCAAAGAACGTCCCCCGCGGCGTCTTGACCATCTCGCCGGGCTGCACGTGGCGCCGTGCAAGCTCGACGATCTTGTCGACGGTGACCTCGTCGAGCTCGGCGCCGTGGGCTTCGCTCAGCGTCCCGATCAGCGTGAGCCACGCTTCGTGGGTGCGCCCTGCATCCAGGTCGAGCAGCCGCACACCGGCCTCGCGGCCTGCATCCGTGGACGCTGCCTTGGCGAAGACCTGCTCGTAGAGCGCCTGGGCCTTCGCCAGGTCCTTCTCGACGCGTTCGGCGGCGCGGGCCCGCTCGAGGAGCGAGACGATCTCGGCCGGTGCGTCGTCGGCGCGGGAGGGCGTTGCGAGGGGCAGGGCCAGGCCGAGCCAGAGCGCGGCGAGGAGCATCGTGCGGATCGTCGTTCGCATGGGGAGGTCTCCTTGGGTCAGGGGTCCCAGCGTGGGCGCGGCGCGAGGCGCAGTGGTGACGCTCATGCCACGTCGATGTCACGGACTTCGAACGATGCGGGCGGGTCGAAGCGGTAGCCGACGCCGTGCACGGTGGCGATCACGTCCTCGGAACCGAGCTTGGCGCGGAGCCGCGCCATGTGCATGTCGATCGTGCGGGTCGTGGGGTGCCGGTCGTAGCCCCACACCTCGTCGAGGAAGCGGTGGCGCGTGACGACCTCCGCACGATGGGCCAACAGGATCGAGAGCATCCCGGTCTCGAGCGGCGTCAATTGGGCCACGCGATTCCCCTCACGGACGACGCGGGCGGCGAGGTCGATCTCGATCCCGTCGAAGACGACCCGTTGGGGCGGCATGGGCTTCTTCGCCCGCACGCGGGCCCGGGCGCGGGCCAAGAGCTCGCGCAGCGAGAACGGCTTGCAGAGGTAGTCGTCGGCGCCGAGGTCCAGTCCGTGGACGCGGTCTTCCTCGCGGCCCCGAGCCGTGAGCATCAGGATCGGGCTGTCGCGACCCGCGGCCCGCAGGCGCCGACACACCTCGTAGCCGTCCATGCCCGGCAGCATCAGGTCGAGCACGATGAGGTCGAAGCGACGGGCCAGTCCACGTTCGAGCGCCTCGCGGCCGTCGATCACATGGTCCACCCGGTAGCCATCGCGCTCGAAGGCATCGACCAGCGCCACGCCCAGCGACTCGTCGTCCTCCACGATCAGCACGTGCGGCGGTCTCATGCGCGGGCCTCCTCGCGTGACGGAGGGAGTACCACGACGAAGCGGGCGCCTCCCTGGGGCACCTGCTCCGCGCGGATCGTGCCCCCATGCGCTTGGACGACCTGGCGGGCCACGAACAGGCCCAGGCCGATGCCAGGCACCGCGGCCTCCTTCGCGCCCGCACCGCGGTGGAAACGGCGGAACAGGCGTTCGGGGTCGCCGGGGGGCAAGCCGACACCGTCGTCCTCGACGGCGAAGCGGTAGCCGCCGTCGGCTTGGCCCGCTCCTACCAAGCGAAGGGTCCGCCCCGGCCCCGCGAACTTCATCGCGTTGTCGAGCAGGTTCACGAGAACGCTGCGCAGCGCGGCACCATCGATCAGCAGGGGCCGCTGAGCGGGGCTCACCTCCACGTCGAAGCGAAAGCCGCGCCGCTCCAGCAGGGGACGCATCCCACCTGCGACCTCGTGGAGGACCTCGGCCGGGTGCAGCTCCGTGCGCGCCAGGCCCAGCGCCCCGGCCTGCTCGACTCGCGAGGCGTCGAGCACGTTGCGCACCGTGGTGCCCAACCGCGTCATCTCGCTCTCGATCCGCGCCGCGTAGGCGCGCGTCTTGGACGGGTCGTCGGCCACGCCATCGGCGAGCAGCTCGGCCATGGCGCGCACGCTCGCGATCGGCGTCTTCAGCTCGTGGCTCACGGCCGCCACGAAGTCCCCCTGCATGCGCGCGGCCCGTGCATGGCGGCGGAAGGCGAGCAGCGCGACGACGGCTCCCAGCAGGTACACGCCGAGCCCGGCCATCCAAGGGATGTGGATGGTCCAGCCGCGCTCCAGGTGCGGCGGTGTGGCCTCCACCCGGAGCTGCGCGAGCGGGGGAGGCAGCGCAGCGCTCACGAGGGTGCCCTCGCCAGGCACCGCATGCACACCGAGGAGGCGCAGCTTGGACCCGGTCGCCTCGGCAACCGGATCGAGCAGCGCCTTCACGGGGCGCGTCTGGATCGCGTCGCCCCGCCGCCAGACCGCCAGCGAGCCCGAGACCAGCAGGGGCTGGTCGACCGGGAGCTGATCGCGCCAGTGACGACCCTCGCGCGCCAAGCGTCGCGCCGCCTCGAGCTCCCGCTCGATCTCCGCGTCCGGGGGCCTGCTGCCCGCCTGCGCCTGCGGTGCTGCCAGAAGCAAGGCATCCGGACCCACCATGTCGCGCGGTCCCAGCAGCAGCCCGCCGCCCGAGACGTCCAGCAGGCGCCGGCGCGCCGACTCCTCTCCGGGCCACCGCTCCCGCTCGATCTCCGCGGCGAGCCAGGCGGCGCCTGGCGACAAGGGCACGCCCTCTTCGGCCCACGTGCCGGGCGCGTTCGCGAGGCGCTCGAGCAGGCGCTGCGCCCGACGCGGGTCCTCGTGGCGCAACGCGGATGCCAAGCGCAGCGCGGCGACGGCGCGTGCGCCACTCGAGCCGGTCGCCTCGAGAGCCTGCCACGAGCGACGCGCGACCTCGGCCTCTCCATGCGTGAAGCGCCACGCGGCCTCGTCCAAGCGCAGGCGTTCACCGTCGTCCAGCGGAACCGGCTGGTAGCCCGAGACCAGCTGCCACGTGCGCTGCGGTGGCTCCGTGGGGTTCGTCAGCTGCAGCTGAAGCGCACGTGGCACGGACGCGAGGACCTCTTGCAGGTGCGCCCGGTCGTCCTTGGCACGCGCATCGACCTCGAGCGTCGCGAGGCGCGCACCGAGGAACCCCAGGGCGATGCCCACGACAGCCAAGACGAGCGGGAGCAGCCAAGGGGAGGGCGTCGGCCTCACGCGTCCGAGGATCCACCGCCAGGGAGGCGGGGTTGTCACGTCGCGGCAACGGGCATCGGTCGCGTCAGTCGACGATCAGGATCGCGGCGCCGGCGGCGCGGGCTTGGGCCTGCTGCTCCGTACCGGAGAGGCCCCAGGCGCCCACGTTCATGCCGGCCTGCGCGGCCTCCTCGACGAGCCAGGCGGCCAGGAAGGGGAACGGCAGGACGAGGGTGCCGATGCCGGACCGGCGCCAGGCGGCGAAGGGCGTGACGCCGCGCAAGGGCCGGTGGGCGATCAGGACACCGGCCCCGGCCTGGCTCTCGAGCGCGAAGCGCATGGCGACCGGGTGGTCGAACGAGGTGACGAGGACGCGCTCGAGGTCGTGGCGCCGCAACACGTGGAGCAGCGGCACCGCCGCCGCTTGGTCCTTGACCTCGAGGTTCCAGACGGCGTCGGGCCACCGCGCCAGCACCTCGTCGGCGGTGGGCACGGCGTGGCCCAGGGCGGCTTCGAGCGTGACGCGATCGAGGTCGGCAACACGGCGCCCGTCGGCGAGACGCTCGTCGTGCACGAGCACCAACGAACCGTCGGCGCAGCGGCGAACGTCGGTCTCGCATCCATCGAGACCGGCCGCGAGGGCGGCCTCAAAGGCCTCCCAGGTGTTCTCGGGTGCCGCCCGTGTGCACCCACGATGCCCAAGCGTCAACACGGGTAGGCGATCACCTCCTGGGGTGCGCGGGGACGGCCCGCCAGATGCTCGGTCCCGAGCCCCTGTCGGATCCGAACCGTGACCACCCCTCCCGGGGGAGTGCCGCGCGCGGCCCTGGATGGGATGCCGGGTGCCGATGAGGAGGACGCCGCGTGGTCCTCCACGCAAGGACGACGAAGCGGTGCTCCGGCGCCCATTCCAGGGCCGGGCGCCTACTTGTCGCCTTCGGGCTTGACGTCGTCGTCGGGCGGCGAGGGCCGGGCCAGCACGTGCAGGTAGTTCTCGTCGCGGAGCAGGTTGGCGAGGAAGGCCTTCAGGCCCTCGACGTCGACCTTCTCGGCCGCTTCGAGGCCCTTGGCGACGTCGTCCAGGCCGCCCGGGAGCTGCCGTGCGCCGCCCAGCGTGCCGAGCCAGAACGTCGGCAGCTGCTTCTGGTTGGCCAAGCCCAGGGACATCTGCACGTTGATGGCGTTGACCTCGGCCTCGGTCGGACCCTCCTGGCCCAGCTGCTTGGCCGTCTCGTAGGCGATCTTCGCCGCCTCCTCCAGCTTGTCCTTGTCGGCCGTGAACACGGCGCCCATCAGCTCGATGCCGCGGTAGGCGTCGATCAGGGGGAAGGCCTGGATGGAGTACGTAAGCCCGCGCGTCTCGCGGACGTCCTTGAGCAGGCGCGTGGTGAGGATCATCGAGCCGTGCTGTGCATGCGCGAGCTCGATCGGGTCATTGCGGTCGATCCCCACCCAGCCTTCCAGCGCCACGGCCGTCGGCGTGATGGTGACCACGCGGATGTTCTCGCCGCCCGGCGCCAGCTGACGCTCGAACGTGTTGCCCTTCACGTGCGCGGCCCACGCCCCCTCGGGGCGAGCCGGCAGCGTGGCGAGCCACGTACCCACGAGGGCCTTCGCCGCGTCCAGGTCGATCGGGCCGGTCACGACGACGTCCATCGGCGCCGTCGCCGCCAGACGCTTCCACCACGCGCTGGCTGCCGCCGCGTCGATCGCGCGTACGGTCGACTCGGGCGGCAAGGCCAGACGCGGGTCATCGCCCCCGATGCGCTGACGCATGCGCGTGAAGGCCTGCTGCTGCGTGCTGCGGCGGGCGTCTTCCAGGTCCTGCAAGAGCGACGCGCGCACGGTGTCGAGCGCGCTCGGCGTGACGACGCCGTCGGTCAGCAGCAGGTGCGCCAGCTCGAGACCTGCGGCCAGCCCATCGGGCGCGCCCGAGACGGACAGCACGACCGACGCGCCGCTGCGGGCCAGGTTCAGGCGGAACTTCTTGCCGACGCGCCAGCCGGCAATGGCGCTGGCGTCGTGCGCGCTGCTGGCCAGACCATCGCTGTCGAGTGCATCGACGGTGAGCGCCGTGATGCCCCGGTTGGTCGCGTCCTCGTCGCAGATGCCGCCGTGCAGCGTGAGCTGGATGTACGAGTCGCCGCCCGCGGGCAGCGCCTTGTAATAGGCCTGCAAGCCGTTGGCGTACGTGACATGGGTCACGTCCAAGCCGGCGTGCACGGCGGAGGCCACGACCTCGCCCGCCTTCGCGGGCGGCGCGACCAAGCGGTCGACGTCCGCCGAGGACGTCGGCGCAGGCACGTCCATCGCGGCCGCGGAAGCGACGAGGGCCTCGATCTCCTCGGCCTTGGGCACGGCGAGCCCGGCCTTCTCCGGCATCACGAGGTAGACGACGCCGCCCTCGAGGTCGTAGGCCGTCCGCAGCTCCTGCGTGACCTCGTCCAGCGTGATCCCCGGAAGGAGCTCCTTGGCGACCTCCAGACGCTGGGCCTCGGACATGGGCTGACGGCCCTGCGTGACGAGGTTGTTGAGCTGGGCGAGGACGCCGATCGTCGGGACGCCACCGGCACCCTCCACGGCCTGCTCGAAGCTGGCGATCAGCGCCTTCTTGGCACGGGCCAGCTCGTCGGCGAGGACGCCGTGCTGCTGGACGCGCCGCCACTCGACGAGCAGGGCCTCGGCCGCCTCGCGCCAGCGCTCGGGCGGCGACTGCACGTCGATGGTGCGGATCTGCGCGCCCGAGACGAATGGCTGGGTGCGGAAGGAGGCCTCCTGGAACGGCGCGCTGCCCGTGCGTCGCAGCTCGTCCAGACGCTGGCCCACGATCCACGTGCCCAGGTGGTCCACGCACCAGTCGCGGAAATCGCCGTAGGTCGTGGACGGCTCGAGCGGCTCGGCGCGCAGCCACGTGAGGTCGGCTTGCGTCAGCTCGGGGTCGGTGAGCACGGCGGCGCGGCGCGGCCCCTGGCTGAGCAGGCCACCGTCCTGCGGAGCGGGCGGCTCACCGGCGGGGCGCCAGTCGGCGAACGCGAGCTTGGCCATGGCGGCCACCGTGGCGGCATCGATGTCGCCGACGATCATCAGCGTGGAGGTCTCGGGCCGGTACCATTTGCTCCAGTAGGCCTTCATCGCCTTGGAGTCGATCTTCTCGACGACTTCGGGAAGACCGATGGGCAGACGCTCGGACACGAGCGAGCCTGGCGCCACGAGCGGAAGGAGCTGCTCCAGGATGCGCATCTGCGCCCCGGCACGGGCGCGGGCCTCCTCCAGCACGACGCCGCGCTCGTCGTCGATCTCCGGGTCGAGGAGCGCCAAGCGATGCGCCACGTCGGAGAGGAAGAGCAGTGCCTCGCTGATGGCGTACGGGTCCGTGCGCGGCAGCGCGATCTGGTACGTCGTCTGGTCGAAGGAGGTGAGCGCGTTCTGGTCGCGACCGAAGCGCACGCCGAGGTCCTCGAAGCGCGACGTCACGGTGCCGGGCTTGAAGTGGGTGCTCCCGCGGAAGGCCATGTGCTCGAGGAAGTGCGCGAGGCCCCGCTCGGTCTCGGTTTCGTTCACCGACCCCGTGCCGAAGTGCAGCCACAGCGCCACCATGCCCTTGGGCACTTCGTGGCGGCGGACGTAGAGCTGGAGGCCCGAAGGCAACGTCTCGCGGACTTCGTAGCGATCGTCCACCGGCAGCGGGCGGTCCACGGGCACGGTCTCCTTGGCCAGGGCCGGGCTGGCGCCGGCAACCAGGGTGGCGGCGGTCAGCAAGGCAACGGGGAAGCGTCGCATGGGGCACTCCGAAGCGAGGGGGGCGCGAGTCTACGCGCCGGCACGGCAGCCCCCCGAACGCGGTCGGGGAGCCCGGATGCGGGTGGCGTACACGAGTCGAGCCCGGATGTGGTCAGGCCCCTTGCCGCGGCGCCGGGCAGCGGCAACGCGGGCAAGGTGCCTGACACGCAGGGGACGGGGTTCGCACGCCGGAGGACGTCGCGACCCCGGATGTGTCTGGACCCTTGCCGCGGCGCCGCGCAGCGGCAACGTGGGCAAGGTGCCTGACACGCAGGGGTCGCCATCGCCGGCAAGCGACCGTCCCACTGCTGGGTCGGAGCGACCCCGGATGTGTCTGGACCCTTGCCGCGGCGCCGAGCAGCGGCAACGTGGGCAAGGTGCCTGACACGCAGGGGTCGCGGTCGCCGGCAAGCGACCGTCGCACTTCGGTGTCTGACACCGTGCCACCGTCGCTTCGCTCCGAGGCACAGGTTCAGACACCTCCGCGCGCCACGCTAGGCCCCCAGGTCGCGCTCCAAGTCGGCGCCGAGGACTTCGTGGCCGGTTGCGGTGACGAGGACGTCGTCCTCGATGCGCACGCCCCCGACGTGGCGATAGGCCTCGGCGCGCTCGAAGTCGACGTGGGCAGCCCGCTCGCTCTGCACCTCGGGGTCGTCGAGCAGCGCGTCGATGAAGTAGAGCCCGGGCTCGATCGTCATCACCATGCCCGGCTGGAGCGTGCGATCGGCACGCAGGTACCTGAGACTCGGCCGCGACGAACGCTGGACGCCGCGCGGGTACCCGCCAACGTCGTGCGTCGCCAGTCCGAGGAAGTGGCCGATGCCGTGCGGGAAGAAGACGGTCTGGGCGTCGACGGCCAGCAGGTCGTCCACCTGACCGCGCAACAGGCCCAGCTCGACGAGCCCCTCGGTCAGTCCGCGCGAGGCGGACTCGTGGAGCGCCCGCGTGCTGGCGCCCGGCGCCACCTGACGGACGACGTGCGCCTGCACCCGGCGCACGACGTCGTGGACGGCGCGCATCTCCGGCGTGGCCTTCCCCCCCACGGCGAATGTCCGCGTGATGTCCGCGTCGTAGCCGTCCACCTCCGCACCGGCATCGATCAGCACGAGGTCGCCGTCCCGCACCGCCGTGTCGCCGGGGCCGCCGTGAAGGACCTGGCATCGCGCCCCGGCCAGCACGATCGAGGGGTACGCGGTGCCCTCGCCTCCGGCCTCGTCGAACGCATGTTCGAGAACGCGCGCCAGCTGCCGCTCGGTACGTCCCGCGTGGGCCGCGTCGCGCGCGGCGCGGTGGCCGGCCACGGAAGCCGCAACGGCGCGGCGCAGGGCGGCCAGGGCCACGTCGTCCTTCACGAGGCGCGAGGCGACGATGCGATCCTCGAGGGCGGCGCTCGCATCCGCGTCGATCCGCCAACCGTGCACGCGATCCGGATGCAGGCCGTAGGCGCCGGGCCGCTCCAGCAGGTCGCGCGCGCCCGCGTAGGCGATCGCCGACCGCCCGTCCAGGAGGCTCCCGAGCTCGTCCAGCCGTCGGCCGAGGGCCAAGCCGGCGCGCTCGGCCCGTTCGCGGGGCCCTGGCGTCGGCCCATGCCACACCGCTTCGTCGGCACCGGGAACCGGCGTGTAGAGGCACCACCCCTCATCGGGTATGTGCACGACCACGTCGCCGGGCTGGACCTCGCCCAGCAGATGGCGCACGTGGTCGTGGCCGCGGAACCGATACGTGGCATCGGTCCCCTCGACGGGGATCGGCACGCCAGCCGGGACGATGGCGACGACGTCCTCCCCGGAGGTCGCGCAGGCGGAGCGGCGAGCCGAGAGCGTGCGGTGGCGATCGGGCGTGCTGGACGTCATCGACCCATGACACCACGCCGACGGGAAGCCGGCTGGTGCGGCCGCAAGGAGCCCGTGGGCCGCGTCCATCCCGCGCGACACGCCCTCGCCGGTGCAGGAGGCTTGGGCTCGCAACCCCTTGTGCCGGGTGGGGTTCCACGAGCAAGCCTGTTGAACCAGGTGGTCACGGGGATCATCCCGGGACCGCGTGCGATCGAGGAGGCGACTGGAGGGCCGTCCGCCGAGGGCCGATCAGGGCTACAACCCGTAGGAAGGGTGACGCGCCCCCGGTGGGCGTCGCGCGGTGACACGCTCGGCGCCACGACCCTAGTCCCCCCCCGGTCGAGTCGGGCTTGGACCTGCAAACGACCCATCGGGGCGCGCGCCCATCTTCGCGGTGTTCGCCGGTTGCCCGAGGAGGAGTGCCATGTCGTGGACGAACCGAACGCACGGATGGCGCCACGCCCCGTGGCGTAGGTCCTGGACCCTCTCCCTCTTCGCCCTGTTCGTGCTCGCCTCGAGCGCATGCGGCGGCGGAGGCGCCCCGCCCGTCGACCCCAACGTGCCGCAGGATCTCGCTTACGACGCACCCAGCTACACGGTGCGTACGGACGATCCCGTCACCCCGAACACACCCACGTGGACCGGCGGAACGCCCACGTCGTTCAGCTGCGTGCCGGACCTGCCCGCCGGCCTCGTCATCAACCCGACGAGTGGCATCATCTCGGGGACGCCGACCGAGGCAACGCCCTCCCAGGTACACACGATCACGGCCTCGAACGAGTCCGGCCAGGACACGGCCAACATCACCATCGAGGTGCTCTGGGCCGAGGCCAAGTCGATCCTGCCCAAGGCCAACCTGACCGACGACGACATCCGGCACTTCCTGGACCGCACGCACTTCGGGTTCAGCGATGGCCACTACGCGCAGATCCAGGCCCAGGGCATGTCGGCGTACGTCGGCGCCATGACGGCGCTCCCGCCCCAGACCCAGATGGAGACGGACGCCCGCAACACGTACCTCGTGGACGACGACGACCCCAACGCCATGTTCCCGTCCCACCAGGACCTCATCAACTGGTGGGCCTACATGCAGGTCGTCAACCCCAACCCCTTCCAGGAGGTCGTGGGCCTGCACTGGCACGATCACTTCGCCACGTCGTCCGAGGTGCTCGAGGGTAGCAACGTCTACTACATGATCGGCCACGTCAACCTGTTGCGGCACATGGGCACGGGCAACCTGCGCACGTTCCTCACGGCCATCGCGCGGGACTGGGCCATGCTCGAGTGGCTCGACGGCGTCAGGAACAACGGCGCCGACGGCCAGGAGCCCAACGAGAACTTCGGTCGCGAGTGGTTCGAGCTGTTCTGCCTGGGCGTGGACAACGGGTACACGCAGACGGACATCGTGGAGGCGGCGCGCGCCTTCACGGGCTACCGCGCGCGCTACAACAACACCACCGGCCAGAGCTACGTCGAGTTCAGTGCTGCCCGTCACGACGGTGGCAGCAAAACGGTGCTGGGCGTCACGATCCCCGCCCAGGACACGACCGACGACTACCAGGCCATGACCGACCTCACGTTGGCCCTCCAGGACCCGGTGAGCGGGCACAGCCGCTGCGCGCGCTGGATCGTGCGCTCGATCGTATGTCGCTTCGCGATGCACGATCCGTCCGACGAGCTGATCAACCAGCTGGCCGGCGTGCTCGAGGGCGCGGGCTGGGAGCTCAAGCCCGTCTTCGACACGCTGTTCCTGTCGGAGGCGTTCTACTCCGCGCAGGCCAAGGAGGGCTTCGTCAAGTCCCCCATCGAGCACCTCGTGGGCTTCCAGCGCTCCACGCAGCTCTACGGCGACCCCAACCAGGTCACGCGACGCGCCGTGCTGCTCGGCAACACGGCCACCCAGCCGCCCACGGTCGATGGCTGGCCCGAGGACGAGGGGTGGCTGTCGGCGCAGGCGCTCGTCGATCGCGCCAACGTCGTCAAGTACCTGATCCGCGACGCGAAGACGATCCAGGACGGCCTGAACATCGACGTGGCCGACCTGCTGCCGCCGGGCTTGCCGACGAGCCTCGAGGTCGTCGACAGCCTCGCACTCCGCCTGCACCTGGACCTCACCACGGCCGAGCGCAACGAGCTGGCCACGTACCTCGACACGGATCGACTGGGCAACGGCACGATCGTCAGCAGCCCGTTCGACGCCAACAACTCCACCCACATCGACCAGCGGGTCCGCGGCCTCCTCTACATGATGGCGCTGCACCCGACCTACATGACGCGCTGACGCGGCGACGAGGAGCACCACCATGGGTCACCCCCGCCTTCCTTCGAGCCCTGATCGCCGCGACATCCTGCGGATGACGCTGGCCGGCGCTGGCCTGACCGCCTTGGGCGGCGGGCTGTCGCGCGGCTTGTTGCGCCACGCCGAGGGCGCGCCGATCACCGGCATCAAGCGCGTCGTCGTGATCTTCGCGTACGGCGGATGGGACGGCCTCAACGTCGTGATTCCCACCACGAACCAGGCCTACTACGACCGCCGTCCCACGATCCAGATCGCCTCGGGCAACGCGCTCGCGCTCAACGGAACCAGTGACTACGGCTTCCATCCGTCGATGGATCGCCTGCAGTCGCTGTGGAACAACGATGCCTCGGTCGCCGCGTTCCGCCGCGTGGGCTACCCCAGCGAGAACCTGTCGCACTTCGAGAGCCAGGACATCTTCTCGGAGGGCGTGCGCAATGGCTTCGGCGGCCTGCCGATCGACCCGAGCGGCTGGATCGCGCGCGTCTCCAACGACCTGCAGCTCTCGGCGACGGGCGCCGTCGCCGTAGGCGTGGGCCGACCTCTCGAGGTCGAGGGCGCCGACACGTCGCCCCTGATGGTGTCGAGCCTGTCCGCGTTCCGCTTCCAGAACGACCAGGCCTACACCAACAACCACATCTACCGCCTGCAGGTGCTCAAGCAGATGATGCAGGGCTACAGCGGCACCACGCTGGACGTGGAGTCGGCCCAGGCGCTGGAACAGGGCCTCGACCTCGCCGACCAGATCCAGGCCGCGGTGTCCAGCTACAGCTCGCCGTACGCAGACGACTACCCCAACAACTCGCCCGGCCGCTACCTCAAGGACATCGCGCGCTTGATCCAGGGCGGCTTCGACAGCCAGGTGTTCTTCACCGGTTTCGGCGGTCACGACACCCACGGCGACCAGGGCGCCGAGACGGGCACGCAGGCCACGCTGCTCGAGCGGATGGACTCGGGCATCGGCGCCTTCGTCGACGACTGCAAGGACATGGGCATCTGGGACGACACCTGCATCCTGCTGCTCAGCGAGTTCGGCCGCCGCAACTTCGAGAACAGCAGCCAGGGCACCGACCATGGCCATGGCAACCAGTTCATCGGCCTGGGAGGCTCGATGAACGGCGGCCTCTACGGCCCGGACATCACCGAGTCCGACATCGCCGACCGCAACTGGATGGACTACGAGCTCGACTTCCGCGACATCCTCCGCGACATCGTCACGAACCACCTGGGCGGCAACGGCGACGCCGTGTTCCCCGAGACCCAGCAGTTCAACAACACGCTGGGCCTGTTCGCGTGATCCGGCTGGGGGGGGTGGGGCGGGCGCACATCGCGTTCGCCGGCTTGGTCCTGGCGCTTGCCACCGCCTGCGGCGGTGGAGGAGGAGGGGGCCCTGCCGCTCCGAGCGGACTCGCATACGCCACCAGCCCGGGCCTCTACCGCGTGGGCGAGGCGATCGCGTCGAACACGCCGAGCGTGAGCGGCGCCGTGGACACGTGGTCCGTGCAGCCTGCGCTGCCCACGGGCCTTGTCCTGGACGGCGCCACCGGCGTCATCAGCGGCACGCCCTCGGTCGAGTCCGACGTGATCCACACCGTCACGGCGACGGGCCCCGGCGGCTCGACGAACGTGCAGCTGGCGATCGACGTCGGCCCAGAGCTTCCGGCCGTCATCACGTCGTTGCCCCTGGGCTTCGAGGCGGTCGCCGTGCTCGAGGGTGGCCCGAGCAAGATCGCGAAGATGGCGCTGGCGCCCGACGGCCGCTTGTTCTTCACCGAGGTCGACACCGGCCATGTTCGCGTCCTCGACGCCTCGGGCAGTCTCGTCGTGGCCCCGTTTGCCACGGTCCCCGTGCTCAACGGCGGACATCTCGGCCTCCTGGGGCTTGCGCTGGACCCGGCGTTCGCCGTCAACGGCCATGTCTACGTGCTCGCCAACGTGCCGGGCGATGGCATGACCACGGTCGACCGGACGGAGATCCGCCGCTACACGGACGTGGCCAACGTCGGCACGAACGAGGTCGTCATCCTGTCGAACCTGCCGGTGAACACGGGCATGCCCAGCATCAACAACGGCGGGGAGCTCTTGTTCGACCTGTCGGGCGACCTCTTCGTGAGCCTCGGCGACGTGGGTGACCCAGCGAACAGCCAAGTCGGCACGGGGACTTCGGAGGCCGGCAAGGTGTTGCGCATCATCCCCACGGACCCACCCGGCGTCCCAGTTACGAACCCGACGATGGGCGACCCCGAATGGTGTCGGGGCTTGCGCAACACGTTCGGCCTCGCGGTGCACCCCACGACGGGCGACCTGTTCGGCGTCGACAACGGCCCCAACGCCGACGACGAGCTCAACTACCTGCAACCCGGCAAGAACTTCGAGTGGGGCTCCGCGGGTGGCATCCCGCCCGCCACGGTCGGCTTCAAGATGCGCAACTGGGTCGACGAGATCGTTCCGACGGCGCTGGCGTGGCACCCCGGCACGGGCTGGGGCGCGGACTTCGCCGACGACCTGTTCCTGGCGTCCTACGACGACGACCTCGTCTACCGCATCGAGCTGTCGGGGGTTGCGTTCACGGACATCGACACGGAGAGCGTGTTCGTGACGTTCGACATCACGGGCGGGCTGAACAAGCCGCTCGACCTCGTCGTGAACCCCCTGGACGGCGATCTCTGGATCTCGACCTTCGCCGGCATCTACCGCATCTCGAAGCAGTAGCGCCGCGCCAAGTCTGACCCCAACCGAGGGCCGCACTGCGGTGTCAGGTCAGCGACCCCGGATGTGTCGGGACCCTTGCCGCGGCGCCGTGTAGCGGCAACGTGGGCAAGGTGCCTGACACGTAGGGGTCGCGGTTCACCAGCGAGTGGACGTCGCGACACCGGATGTGTCTGGACCCTTGCCGCGGCGCCGCGAAGCGGCAACGTGGGCAAGGTGCCTGACACGCAGGGGTCGCGGTTCGCCAGCGAGCGGACGTCGCACTTCGGTGTCTGACACCGTGCCACCGTCGCTTCGCTCCGAGGCACGGGTTCAGACACCTCCGCGCGCCTTACATCCCAGGCGCCGACCCCAAGCGGAGCGCAGGGAACATCGTTCCGCGCTCCCGCGCGGACTCGGTGCTCCGGCTTCGCCTCCGCAGCAGGGGGGCTATTCCGTACCCCCCCTGCACCCCTCACGGGGGTCGCGGTTCGACGGCGGGTGGACGTCGCGACCCCGGATGTGTCTGGACCCTTGCCGCGGCGCCGCGAAGCGGCAACGTGGGCAAGGTGCCTGACACGTAGGGGGCGCGGTTCGACGCCGAGCGGACGTTGCAGTTCGGCATCTGGTCGCTACACGCTCGTTCCGCGCTCCCGCGCGGACTCGGTGCTCCGGCTTCGCCTCCGCAGCAGGGGGGCTATTCCGTACCCCCCCTGCACCCCTCACGGGGGGCGCGGTTCGCCAGCGAGCGGACGTCGCACTTCGGTGTCTGACACCGTGCCACCGTCGCTTCGCTCCGAGGCACGGGTTCAGACACCTCCGCGCGCCTCATTCGCGCGGCGCCCGCGCGGGAAGGCCGGGTACCTACGGGCGCGGCCGACGGCGAGAGGCTTGGTAGAAACGGCGCGCCTCGGCCGCCGCGATGCCCAGCACGCTGTCGGCGGGGTACATGCCGTCGGGGCCGCGCGTGCCTGCGGGTCGACCGAGCAGCAGCTCGAGCGCCTGCTCGATCCGGTCGACGGCATGCACGTGGAAGGTGCCCTCGGCGCACGCCTCGAGGACATCGTGCCGAAGCATCAGGTCGCCCACGTTGGAGCGCGGGATGATGACGCCCTGTTCCCCCGTGAGCCCTTCGTGGGCACACGAGTCGTAGAAGCCCTCGATCTTCTCGTTGACACCGCCGATCGCCATCACGCTGCCCCGCTGATCGATGGCCCCGGTCATGGCGTACGCCTGGCGCAGCGGCAGGCGCGTCAAGGCGCTGATCAGGCAGCACAGCTCGATGCCGCTGGCCGAGTCGCCATCGACCCCGCCATAGCTCTGCTCGAAGGCAACCGACGCGTCGAACGAAAGCGGGTGGTCCGGCTGCAGCAGGGCGCGCAGCAGCCCCTCGAGCAGGAGGAACCCCTTCGTGTGGATGCGGCCGCTGAGCGCCGCCTCCCGCTCGACGTTGGTCGTGCCGCGGCGCCCCGGCGCGATGGTGGCCGTGATGCGGTTGGGGAAGCCGTAGGTCAGCTGCCCGGTCTGGATGACCGCAAGGCCGTTGCCCTGGCCGATGACCTGGCCGCGCGTCTCGACGCGCAGGACGCCGCGCTGGATCAGCTCCTGGAACCGGCGCGACGGCAGGCCGGCCCGCCGCTTCGTGCGGCGCACGGCTTCGCGCACGCGGTCGCCGTTCACGCGAGCCTCGCCGGCATTCGTGGCCAGCCAGGCCGCCTCGCGCGCCAGGTCGGCCAAGCGACTGAACCGCGCGGTCAGCTTCTCGGCCTGGGACGCGATCCGTGCGCCGTGCTCGCACAGGGCCGCGACACCGTCGCGCGTGAAGGGCGGCAGCTCGTCCTCGCGCTGGATACGCGCGATCACGGACGCATACCAGGCCAGACCCTGGTCATCGCGGTCGATCACGTCGTCGAAGTCGGCCAGCACCTTGAACAGGTCGCGGAAGTCCGGGTCGATGGCGTCCAGGGCATGCCACGTGCCCGCGTCGCCCAGCAGCACCACCTTGACGTCGATGGGAATGGGGTCGGGCTTGACGAACGCATTGGGGGCGGCGGACGGCCCGGGAGCCACCTCGATCTCGAGCTGCCCGGCGCGCAACACGCGGATCAGGCCCTTCCACGCCCCACGCGCCGTGAGCACGTCACGGGAGTCGATCACCAGGAACCCGCCATCGGCCTGCAGCAGCGAACCCGCGCGCACCATCATGTGCGGCACGTACGGCGTGGACTCGTCGGTGTCGATCGTGGTGTCGATCGTCCCGATCAGCGCCTGCACCGACGGGTTGCGCTCCAACAGGGCCGGGCACGGGGCATCGGGCTCGTGGGCCAGCACGACGTTCACGCGATAGCGCTCGGTGAAAGCCGCGTCCTCGGGCAGGCTGCCCAGCCGCTTCGTGACGTCCTCGACGACCGCCTCGAGCCAAGCGCGTACCTCGACCGTGGCGAAGGCCGAGCGCACGCCGCGTAGCGCCTGCTCCAGCAGCTCGCGCGCTTCGCGGCGCACGAAGCCTTGCAGGGCCTCCTGCCGCCGGCCGCCGATCTCCTGCAGGCGCTCGCCGATCTCCTGCATGCGCTGCCCGAAGCCCTCGATCTCCCGGTCCCACCTCTCGAGCGTGGCGTCGTCGACCTTGCCGCTGGCCTTGAGCGCTTGGACCTGCTCCGGCCCCACCGGCTGGCCATCGACGACGGGCACGATGAGCTGTCGTGTCGCCGGACCGGCTTGCACCATGACCAAGCGGTAGCCGGCCTTGTCGAGGTCGGCTTCGAAGGGCTCGGTGAGCGCGCGGACTTCCGCGCTGAACTTCTGCTCCAGCGCGGTCGCCTGGCTGCGCACGACATCGGCGTTGAGCGCCGGCCCGAGCTCCTTCTGCACGAACTCGATGAAGCGGTCGAGGTGCCGGCGGAAGGCCTGGCCCTGACCGCGGGGCAGCGTCAGGAGCCGCGGCCGGTCCGAGCGCAGGAAGTTGCAGACGTAGACGCGATCCGGTGAGGGCGGACCGCAGGGCCGAGCCTTGACCACCATGCGATGGACCAACGTGGCGCGACTGGTTCCCGTGAGTCCGCGCACGAACACGTTCTGCCCGGGCGCATGGAAGGCCAAGCCGAACTGCAGGGCCTCCACGGCTTCGTCTTGGCCCACGATGCCGTGCGCGGGCTCCACCTCGTGGGTGGCTTCGAATGCGAAGCGCGACGGATCGCAGCGCCAGCGCAGGTGTTCGACGGACAGCGGCGCGAGGGCGTCGGTCATGCGGCCTCCCAGGGCATCCGGGCTACCAGGTGTAGAACCCCTGGCCGCTCTTCTTGCCGAGCTTGCCCTCGGCCACGAGCTGGCGCAGCAAGGCCGGCGGGTCGAAGCGACGGTCGTCGAGCACCTTGGCCAGGTGCTCGGCGATGCCCAGGCGTACATCGAGACCGACCAGGTCCGTCAGCTTGAGCGGCCCCATGGGGTGGCGGTAGCCGAGCTCCATCGCCGTGTCGATGTCGGCGGCGCTGGCGACGCCCTCCTCCACCATGCGGATCGCCTCGAGGCCGAGGACGAGGCCCAGGCGGCTCGTGGCAAAGCCCGGGCTGTCCTTCACGACGATGACCGTCTTGCCCATGCGCTCACCCACCGCGCGCGCGGCCTCCACGATCTCGGGCGACGTCGCGTCGGTCCGCACGAGCTCGAGGAGCTGCATGATGTGGACGGGGTTGAAGAAGTGCAGGCCGAGCACGCGCTCGGGTGCGCCGCTGGCCTCCGCGATCGCGGCGACGGGCAGCGAGGACGTGTTCGTGGCCAGGATCGCGTGCCCCGGCGACTCGGCGCCCAGCGTGCGGAAGATGGCCTGCTTGAGCTCGAGCTTCTCGGGAACGGCCTCGACCACGAGATCGGCGTCGCGGGCCGCCACGCCGAGGTCGCCGGGTGCGGCGTCCAGCCGCGACAGCACGGCCTCGCGCTCCTCGGCCGTGACCTTGCCCTTCTCGACGCCCTTCGCCAGGTTGGCGGCGATGGCGTCCAGGCCCTGGCGCACGGCCTCGGGCCTGACGTCGAACAGGCGGGCCTCGAAGCCGGCCTGCGCCGCAACGTGGGCGATGCCGTGGCCCATCGTGCCCGAGCCGATCACGAGGACGTTGCGGACCTGCATGGACACCTCCGTCCCGCGCCTGCAGCAGCCGGGGGCGGCAGGGTACCGGGCCCTGCCGGGAAGGGACGCCCCCTGGCGAAGCGTGCCTCCTTCCCGTAGGGTGCGCTCCCCGTCGCGCAGCTGAGAGGACTTCCATGACGCGCATCATCCTGACCAGCCTGAAACCGCAGGCGGCCCGTGCACGCGCCGCACTCCAGGGGGCAACCGGCAAGCGCCGGCGCCCCTTTGCCGCCCGCGGCGGCAAGACGCCCGGCACGAAGTAGCGCGGGGTTCGAAGGGGGCAGCGTGCTCCACGACGACGAATCCGTCGCGACGGCCACGACCGACCCCGCCACCTACGTCTGGCACGACCCGATCGTCTACCGGCGCCTCCACGAGGAGAGCGCGGCGGCGTGGCTCGGCACGATCGACTTCCTCCGCGAGAGCGCGGCCGTCGACGAGTCGTTGCTCGACGAAGCCGAGTCGCTCGTCGCGCGTGCCGAGGCGCTCGACCCGGATGTCTTCTCCGCGACGTGGGTCCACCCGCTCTGCTTCGCCTGGAGCTTCGCGCTGTACGAGGCGGCCGAGCAGCGCGACGCGCCGCGCTTGGTCCACGCGCTGCACCGCATGCACCTCGTGGCCGCGGCATCGGCTTTGGCCCGCGCGGACGCGATCGACCTGCGTCATCCTGTGCCGCTCGCCGCGCGCACGGTCCTGCCGGGCCTCGCTGCCGTTCTCGAGGTCGAGCCCGGTGCGGCCCTGGCGGGCGTGGAGGGCCACGACCTCCTGCTCGTGCGGGGTCGCGAGCGGGCGCGGCTCGACAGCCGCAGGGCCGGTGCGGCGCTGGGCGTGTCGCTGCGCCCGCGCCACCGCGTGACGGTGGGCCCGCTCGCCGTCGACCTGCTGCCCGAGGCCTTTCTCGGGACCGAGACCGGCATGGGCGACTCGGCCGAGGCGCTCGGCGACGCCGCCTTCCACGCGCAGCATGCGCCCCTCGTGCAGGACGCCTTCGCCCTGGTGCGCCAACACCAGGCGAGCACGTTCGACCAGATGGTCCAGCACCTGCGGGTCGTCGGGCTCAAGGACCGCGACGCGGGCGAGTACACGAACGTGAGCGTGTCAGAGGCCCCCGGGTCGTTCGTGGCCAGCGTCTACGAACACCCGTACGAGATGGCCGACATCTTCATCCACGAGATGCACCACAACCGGCTGTTCGCGTTGGAGAACGTGGAGCCGCTCCTGGACCCGGGCGATCCGTGGCTCGGCTACAGCCCGTGGCGCGACGACCCGCGTCCACTCCGGGGCCTGCTGCACGCCGTCTACGTGTTCCTGCCCGTTGCACGCTACTGGGACGCGGTGCTCGCGGCCGGGGGACGGGACGACGACCTGACGGCCTACGCCCGGGACCAGGTCGTGCGTACGGCGCTGCAGCTGCGCGCCGCGTTCACCACGCTCGATGCCAACGCCGTCTGGACGGCGCACGGGTCCATCGTGCGACCCGTCCTGGAGGCGGGCGTGATCGCCAGCGAAGCGCGCGCCGCGATGCACGAGCTGTCGCGCGCGACCCCCGCCTGGCGCCTCGACAAGACCGGACGCCTGGCCCACGATCCGGAGGGCACCGTCGGCGCTTCGGTCGACGCGCACCGTGCACGCTACGAAGCCACCTACGGAGTCGGGTGAGATTCCAGCTTCGGGCCGTTGCGCGCCTTCGCATGGGTGGAGTCATCCCGGCCCGAAGCTGGAAGCTCACCCGACTCCGTGCGGTACGTCCGGCACCGCCTTCCTCGCCAACCGGGCCACGTGCGCCCGCAACGCGTCCATTTGCTCCCGAAGACCCACGCCA
Organism: Planctomycetota bacterium; assembly: GCA_050248855.1. Taxonomy (GTDB): domain Bacteria; phylum Planctomycetota; class PLA2; order PLA2; family JAEUHO01; genus JACKGW01. The sequence goes on from JBFWRP010000014.1 coordinate 25,054, forward strand.
ATCCCCTGCAGCTCGACCGGTGGGCCGTGGTCAACCGGTCCATCTGCGGCCCGGAACGCCTCCACGACACCAGCTGCCGCCCGCCGGTGCACGCGGCTGCGCGTGGATTCCTGCGCCAGCTCGTGGCGCAAGAACAGGTTGGGGTTGGTGTTGATCTCCCACACGCGGATGCCACCCGGCCGCGGTACGTAGTCGATGCGCCCGAACTCGATGCCCGCCACGTCGAACGCCCGGCGGACCAGCTCCATCTCCCCGGCGGGCGGGTTCCCGAGCCAGGCCCACTCGCGCTCCAGCACCTGCGGGTCGTCGGTGATCTCGGACACCTTGAGCATCCAGCGCGTGCCGGCGAAACGATGACGCGGCACCAGACGGTCGCCGATGCGGAACACGCCGTGCTTGATGACGCGGCTCGTGTCGTCGCGCGCATCGCGCCACTCCACGACGATCATCGAGGCCGCGGCCTTGCCGTGGTGCCGGAGCCGCCGGGCCGCGCGCAGCAGACCCTCGAGGTCGTCGCAGGGCTCGCTGCGACTTCCCTGGTGATCCCCGTCCACGCGCAGGAACCACGGGGGCTCGAGGCCCGCGTGATCGGACGCCGCCCGAACGTCGCCGAGCCGGGCCACGCGGAAGTCGTTGATGCCGGCGTCCACCCAGCGCCGTGACTGCTCGACGCGATTGCCCGCACGACGCGGATCGTTCCAGAGCGGCACGCCCGCGGCCTCGAGCTGCCAGGCGATCCTGCACACCGCGGCACGCGCCCGCGGGCGCAGGCGGTCCACGTCGGTGAACACGTGCAGGCAGCGCGGCGTGCTGCGCTGGCGGCGCAGGTCCTCGTACGCAACGGGCACGAGCGAGCCCACCAGCGGCTGCCCGAAGGAGTCGAGGAACGCCCGGATCGGCTCCAGGAACGCCCGCGTGGCGAGGAAGCGGATCACGTCGTCGCAGCGCTATGCGCGCGGCTTCTTGGCGGCCCGCCGCGCAAGGAAGGCGTCCATGCGGGCGAACTTGTCGGGATGCTCGAAGAGCCCGGCCTGCGTCTCGTCGTCCAGGCGGCGCAAGCTCGCCTCGTCGGCGCCGTGAAGCCAGGCGAGCAGCGTGGCCTTGGTGGCCTTCACGGCGGCGGGTGCCTGCTTCAGGATCGGCGCGAGCAGGTCGGCCGCCGCCGCCATCACCTCGTCGTCTTCGACGACGCGATCCACGAGGCCGATGTCGGCGGCCTCCTGTGCATCGACGATGGCGCCGGAGAACAGCAGGCGACGCGCGTGGCGCAGGCCCACGAGCGCGGGCAGCCGTCGCGTGGCGCCCGCGGCGGCCATGATGCCCAGGCCCACCTCGGGTTGGCCAAAGCGCGCCGAGGCACCCGCCACGCGGAAGTCGCACGCGAGCGCCAGCTCGCAGCCGCCGCCCAGGCACCACCCGACGACGGCTGCAACCGTCGGGTGCGGGAACGCCTCGAAGCGCGCGAACAGCGTGCTGTTGATCCCCTCCAGCGCATCGGCCCGACGGCGCTCGCGCATCTCGGCGATGTCGGCGCCGCTCATGAAGGCCTTGCCGCCCGCGCTCGTGAGGGTCAGGGCGCGGCAGCCTTCGTCGACCTCGAGCAGCCCCAACGCCTGGTGCATCTCCTCCACCATCTGGCGGCTGATCGCGTTGTGCACCTCGGGGCGGTTGATGACCATCACGGCGACACCCTCCGTGTCGCGCTCCAGGCGAATCGTCTCGTACGGCACGGGCTCGAGCGTGGACATCAGGAAGCGTCTCCGGGCACCAGGACCAGCTTGCCGAACACTTCGCGGGCTTCGAGGCGCCGGTGCGCCTCGCGCACTTCGGTCAGCGGCAGCACGTCGTCCACGACCGGGGTCAGGCGCTCGGCCGTCAGCAGCCCCAGCAGGCGATGGAGATCACCGAGGCTCCCCATCGTGCTGCCGATCACCGAGAGGTTGCGGAAGAAGATGAGGTTCAGGTGAGCCTCCACCTTCGCGCCCGTGGTGGCGCCGCAGGTCACGTAGCGACCGCCGCGCACCAGGGTCTTCAAGGAGCCCGCGAAGGTCGCCGCACCCACGTGGTCCACGACGACGTCCACGCCGCGGCCATCCGTGAGGCGCTTGACCGAACGCGACCAGTCGGGGTCCGTGTAGTCCACGACCTCGTCGGCGCCCAGGTCACGCGCGCGGTGGGCCTTCGCCTCGCTGGACGTGGTCGCCAGCACGCGCGCCGCGCCCGCGAGCTTGGCGATCTGGATCGCCATGGTGCTGACGCCGCTGCCGGCCGCATGCACGAGCACGGTCTCGCCCGGCTCCAAGCGGGCGCGGCGTACGAGCATGTTCCACGCCGTCAGCGAGACGAGGGGGAACGCCGCGGCCGTCGGGAAGTCGATCGTGTCGGCGAGCGGGATGGCATTGCGCGCCGGGAGCACGACGAAGTCGGTGCACGTGCCGTCGCGCGTCTCGCCGAGGATGCCGTACGTCGGCGAGAGCTGGTCCTCGCCGCGCGCCGTCCATTCGTCGTCCCCCGCCGTGACGCCAGGGGCGAGCACCACGCGCTGCCCGACTTCGAGGCCCGCCACGCCGGCGCCGAGCGCATCGACGAAGCCCGCGCCATCGCACCCCGGCACGATCGGCAGCGGGAAGGCATGGCCCGGCACCCCTCGGCGCACCCACGCATCCAGGTGGTTGATGCCCGCGGCCTTGACGGCCACCCGGACTTCGCCGGGCCCCGGCTCGGGTACGGGACGCTCTTCGAACAGGAGGCGATCGAGCCCCCCGTGCTCACGGATCACGACGGCCTGCATGGCCGGGAAGGTACACGGGCCGGTCCCGGGCGTGGTGCGTGCCGCCCCTGTCAGTCGCCAGACGCGATCGCGGGAACGGTCACGACCAGGATCGCCGCCTGCTGGAGGCCCGCCTCCAGGTCGACATCGACGCAGCCCTCCAGCGCGCTACCCACCCACGCGTGGATGCGGGCCGGGCCGAACGGCAGGCCATGCAGCGTTCTCTGTCCGGCTGCATCGACGAAGGGATCGATGCGCTGGACGCCACCTGCGATGTCGGTCCACGGATCGGTTCCTTCTCCCAGGTCCACGGCGATCTCGGCGAAGGGGATCGGGCTCCCCGCGGCATCGACCACGCGAAGGTCGAGCGTGGCCGGGCGAGTCCCGGAGGCCGCTGGACTCGAGCCATGCACACGCGGGGGCACCGGGGAGCGACGCCCGTGGCCTCCCCGTGGCGGACGCGGGTGCGCGCGCAACTCGCTGAGCGGTGTCCAGGAGGCCGCGCGATCACCGTCCGCAGGCTCGAGGCGAAGCTCGTGCTGCTTGTCCCAGCTCGCGGGCAAGCACGAGGGCACGAAGCGCCAGCGTGTCCCTCCAATCTCGACTCCGCCCTCGAGTGCACGCCCAGGGAGATGGGGCACACCCCGTACGCGGAGCATGCGCCCATAGGGCTCGCAGCGCGGGCCGACCCAACGCGTCGCATCAAGCAACAGCAAGGCGAGGCGGGCATCGGGCCACGCCGGTTCGCCAAGCGGCGGAACGACCACGACATCGGACTCGGGCCACATGGGTACGAGGGCCACAAGCTCACGTGCAGCCGGATGAATCCGTTCCAAGCGGAGCGTCGTGCGGCGAGACCCGGCGGTCGAGCTGCTGTCCGCGCGCTCATCGACGTCGATCTTCACGTTTCGCTGGCCGGCCTCCAAGGTCGACCATGTCCGACCCGTGTCCACCGCGACGAAGCCGCAGTGCCCCGGCGAGATCCGGACTTCGTGCCCGGCGCCGGGCCGTGCGCCACGCGGGCCTTCCATGGCGAAGCGAACGGGCAGTCCCTTTCGCTGCTGCAGCACGAAGTCGATCGACCGCGCATGGGCCGTGTCGGACGGCCCAGGCTCGGGTTTGGAACCTGACGATGAAACGCCAACGAACCAATCGCGCGGAAACACATGGGGAACGGTCACGGAAGGACGAAGGCCGTGGGCATCCAGCATGCTCGGGTGGCCGTACCAGAGGGGATCGAGCTTCGGAGCGGCAGGATCGACGGACGTCGACGCAGCGAGCCACACGGAGACGCCCGCGTCCGATCGCACGTCGGGTCCCCGCGCCAACCCGCAGTCGTCCGCCTGGAGCACGTAGGCTTGCTCGTAGGACGTGGCGTTGCTCGAGTCGGCCCACTCGACGCACGCCCTCGCGAGCGGCGAACCATCGGGAGCCAGGCATCGCACGGACAAGGGCCCAGCTTCCGACTCGGTCCGGGCACGAGGAAGCTGGGGCCCTCCAGCCCCGATGAGCCGTGGGAGCTTGCCGGCTCCGGGCGCGCTGCAAAGCGCATCCAGCGCTGGCGCCTCCGGCGAGGAGCTTGGCGCCGTGCTGCTGAACCACCCCCCGCTCACCAGGGCCGAAGTGCCGCAGAGCGCCAGCGCAAGGCCAAGGCCGAGGCCAAGTGAGCGGACTGGCCGACGTCGGGAGTGCGTCCGTGGGGCCAAGGCACCTACTCCGCGGGTTCCGTACGCTACTTGTCTGCAGTCGAGCGGCTCACCACGATGCGCAAGCGCTCGCGGCCGCCTTCGGGGGCCTCGATCTCGGCCTGGCCGACGCGGTCGCCGCCGGCGCGGGCCTTGACGACGACCTTGCCCGGGTAGAGGCCGCGCAGCGTGCGGCGGCCGCGCGCGTCGACGTAGGGGTCGATGCGCTGGCGCGAGCCTTGGAGGTCGAGCCACGGAAGCCCCGAAGCCTGCTCCACGGAGAGCTCGGCGAAGGGCACCTCGCGACCCAGCTCGTCGACCACCGTCACGTCGAGCGTGAGCGGCGCCGGGATGTCGACGGTCACCTTGCGGCGCTCGCCGGGCTCGATGTCCTTGACCTCGACCGACACGGTCGGCCCGGCGCCATCGACCCGAATCCTCGTCGTGCCCGGCTGGACGTCGTCGAAGCGCACGGCGCCACGGCCGTCGAGGCGCTCGAGGCGATCGCCCAGCAGGACGATCGCATCCCGGAGCCCATGACCCGGTGCGGCGTTCACCGTGACCAAGACGCTGGCGGGCGCCGGGGGCTCGCCCTGCGGCTCGGCGACCCTGACCCCGACGGGCTCCGTCATCGTGAGGTTGCGCACCAAGGGGATCGAGTGCAGCACCAGACGACTGTGGGCGTTCTCCACCCGACCCACGCTGACGATCTTCAGCGTGGTCCACGCGCCATCGAAGTCGAGCGGACTTGTCGCGCAGTGGAGATCGGCCGCGAGACGCTCCCCAACAACATCCGAGAGGCGCACGACATGGGTCCGCCAGGTGGCCTCTGCTGCTTGGGCGATCACGATGAGGTCGGCCCCTGGAACGTGAGGGATGCCCCGCAGCGCGAACACACCACCTCCGAGCGGCTCGGTGCGGCTACCCTCGACCGCCTCGCCGCCGACCGAGGTGGTAGTGACCTTCAGGGAAGCGTCGTCGGCCAGCCGATCGGGCAGGTACACGCGCACGTCGGCCTCGGGCCAGACAGGGACCTCCGCGACCAGCTCACGTGCCGCCGGCGAGATCATGGGGACGCGGAAGGTCGCGCGGCTTGCCAAGAGCCCCGCCGCTTCGGAGGCTTCCGTACGCACGGTCACCTCGGCGGTACCGCCGCCCGGCTGCAGCAGCGACCACGTGGGAACGCCGTCGGCCTTCGCCAAGTCCGCATACGACAGACTAACGGCCTGGAGGACGTCGTCGCGCTCCGTGCCCGAGTCCACGTCGATCGGCCGGATGGAGATGGGCAGGCCCGTCGTCTGCTGCAGCATGACCTCGGGCCCGCGCACCACGACCCGAGGCGCTTCGTTCACGGCCCGCGTCCAGCCACTGCCCACGCGCCCGTTGCCGGACTGCGACCCGGAGCGAACCACCTGGCGCAGGTTCTTGATGATGGCGTCGCGCGTGGGCTCGGGGTCGCCCTCGGGTGAAGCCGTGGAATCGTCCTTCTCGTCCGCCGCGGGCATGACCTCACCCGTGACCTCGAACGCGACGCTCGCCGCCAGGTCTCCTTCGTTCGCGCCAGCCAGCGTCAAGAGTGCGTCGGACGTGCTTCCACGGATCGTTACACGCTGGATCCCGTAGTAGGAGCCCGTCGTCCAAACAGGCTGACCCGACGCCAGCTCCACGACATGGGAGCCGTCCAGGGGTACGGACCCGAAGCGCGCTTCGCCGCGCTCGTCGGCAATGGCCATCTGCTGGTTGCCGGTGATCAGGAAGGTGCCCTGCGCGGGGTCTCCAACCGGCGTGGGACTGCAGCGGACACGCGCACCCGGTAGCGGGCTGCCGTCGGGTGCCAGGCAGCGCACGAGCAGCGGTTCGCCGCGCGGCGGCTGGGCCTCGGCGCCCGGGTCGTGCGTGGCGTCCGATCCCGTGCCGATCAACCCGGGTCCCGTCGCCGGGTCGTCACGCGTGCCGTCCAGCGGCCTCGCCAGCAGCGCGGCGTCGACGTGCGCCGTGGAGCTCACGTCCGCGGCGAAGAGGCCGCTGCTGGCCGCGAGCCACGCGACGCAGCCGAGCGCCGCCACCACGAGCAGGACGGCCAGTCGGGAGCGTCCAGCCGCCCGCGGGCCCGTGTTGCTCGTCATGTCGCTGCCTCCCCGCGAAGCCCACCCCGCCTACCCAGGGTTCCCCGGAGGACCGGGCCCGTCAACGGCCCTTGGCGATCAGCTTGCGGCCGCGGAGCAGGCCTTCGAGGACGCCGAAGAGGGCGAGGAAGGTGAGGACCTCGAGGGCGAGGTTCTTCCAGATGCCCGTGTTCTCGCTCCAGATCGCCCGCGCCAGGATGTAGGCGGCCGAGGCGCAGATCACGTCGATGAGGCGCGACTTCCAGGCGATCTTCATGGCCGCATGGTCACCGACCGGGGAGCGGCGGGGAAGGCCGGACCTCGGCCCGCCCGCCCAGGCTGCACGCGGCGTGGGTGGGAGCCCGTGGCCCCGGCTCGCGGTCCGGGGGAGGGCCGGTACAACCCCCGGTTCGGCTCCGCGTTCGCGCGGCGTCCCGCTCCCCCCCTGGCCGGCCCCGGCTGGCCCCCACGCTCCCCGAGGATGCCGTGAACCCCGACTACGTCTTCTCCCTCATCCGCGTGACCAAGGCCTACGGCCAAAGCGTCATCCTCAAGGACATCAGCCTCTCGTTCTTCCGCGGCGCCCGCATCGGGGTGATCGGCCACAACGGCAGCGGCAAGACGACCCTGCTGCGCATCCTGGCAGGCGTCGAGACCGAGTTCGACGGCGAACGCATCTTGGCCGACGACGTCACGATCGGCTACCTGGCCCAGGAGCCGAGCCTCACGCCCGGCACCATCCGCCAGAACCTCGAAGAGGCCGTGGCCCACGTCCACGCGCTGATCGACCGCTACAACGAGCTGTCCGTGAAGCTGGGCGAGGACCTCTCGCCTGACGAGATGCAGTCGGTCTTGGACGAGCTCGGCGCCGTCCAGACCAAGATCGACCTGACCGACGCCTGGAACGTCGACCACGTCGTGGACCAGGCGGCGCATGCCCTGGGTGTGCCCGACGACCGCGAGGCCGACGTCGCCCGCCTCTCCGGGGGCGAGCGCCGCCGCGTGGCGCTCTGCAAGCTGCTCATGGCGCATCCCGACGTGCTGCTGCTCGACGAGCCCACCAACCACCTGGATGCCGACGCCGTGCGCTGGCTCGAGAAGCACCTCGCCGACTACCAGGGCACGGTCATCTCGATCACGCACGACCGCTACTTCCTCGACAACGTCGCGCAATGGATGCTCGAGATGGACTCGGGCATCGCGTACCCCTACCAGGGCAACTACACGACGTACCTCGAGCAGCGTGCCAAGCGCATCCACGACGCCGACGCGCGGGCCAAGGCGCGCAAGAAGCGCATCGACAGCGAGCTCGAGTGGATTCGCGCCAACCCGCGTGGCCGCCAGGCCAAGAGCAAGGCGCGCGTGAAGAACTTCGAAGAGCTCTACGCCGACCACAAGAACTGGATGGACACCAACCGCGACCCGATGGCGATCCTCATCCCCATCACGCGCAAGCTGGGTTCCAAGGTGCTCACGGCCAAGGGCATCACGAAGTCGTTCGGGGATCGCGAGGTCTTGAAGGGCGTGTCGTTCGACCTGCCGCCCGGCGCCGTCATGGGCGTGATCGGGCCCAACGGCACGGGCAAGACGACCTTGCTGAAGATCATCGCGGGGCAGATCCAGCCCGACGGTGGCGACATCGAGATCGGGCCCACGGTGGATCTCTGCTACGTGGACCAGGACCGCGCCGATCTCGACCCGAACAAGAACGTCTGGGAGGAGATCTCCGGGGGTGCCGACGAGATCGCGCTGGGCAAGCTCAAGATCAACAGCCGCGCCTACGTCAGCAAGTTCAACTTCCGTGGACCGGAGCAGCAGCAGCTGGTCGGCACGCTATCGGGCGGTCAGCGCAACCGCGTGCAGCTGGCCAAGATGCTCAAGGTGGGCGGCAACCTGCTGCTGGTCGACGAGCCCACCAACGACCTGGACATCTCCACGATCCAGGTGCTGGAGGAAGCGCTCCAGCACTACGCCGGCTCGGCCATCGTGGTCAGCCACGACCGCTACTTCCTGGACAAGCTGTGTACGCACATCTTGAGCTTCGACCACGGCGGCGAGGGGCGCTTCTGGGAAGGCAACTACCAGTCCTACCTGGAGCGCATCATCGAGGAGGGTGGTTCCGACCCGGCCGCTGGGTCGGGGAAGCACCGACGGTTCAGCTAGCAGCAAGCAGGCGGCACTTCCGTCCGCGACGTGCCCAAGCCCGGTACCGCGTCTCCGCCTCCTACCGCGCCTCCTCGCCCCGGCGTCGACCTGCGCCTCGGGCGCCGCCTACGACGGCGGGAAGAACGACGCGGCCGAGAAGCCGCCGTCCAGCGGCAGCACGACGCCGTTGATCCAGCCCGCTTCGGGCCCGGCGAGGAAGGCCACGGCCGCGGCGACCTCGGCGGGCGTACCCAGGCGGCCCGCCGGCGTCGCGTCGAGCACCGCCTGCCGGAAGGCAGGACGTGCCAAGACCCCTTCGGTCAGCGGCGTGGGCACGTACCAGGGGGCCACCACGTTGACCGTGATGCCCAAGGGCCCCCACTCGCGGGCCAGCACGCGCGTCATCTGCTCGAGCCCGGCCTTGGCGCTGGCGTAGGCCACGCCGGTGGGCAGCGCACGCGAGGCCGCGACGCTGCCGATGTTCACGATGCGACCGAATCCCTGCGCGCGCATGGGAACGGCCACCTGCTGCGCGAGATGGAACGGCGCGACCAAGAGCAGTCGGAGCAGCTGCTCGAACGTCCCGAGGTCGACGTCCTCGGCGGGTTGCCGGATGTTGTGGCCCGCGTTGTTCACGAGCACGTCGAGCCGCCCGTGGCGCTCGCAGATGCCCGCGACGGCGTGCTCGACGCCTTCGCGGTCCGTCACGTCCAGGACCACGGTGTCGGCCCGACCGCCGGCCGCGCGGATGGCTTGCGCCGCGGCCTCGAGCTCGTCGGCTCGTCGCGCGGCGAGGACGACGTGGTCGCCGTCCGCCGCGAGTCGTTCCGCGATCGCCCGACCGAGGCCGCCCGAGGCGCCCGTCACCAGCGCGATGCGCGGGCCGTCGCCCGTCGGAGGGCTCACTTCTTCTCGAGATGCGAGATGCTGAAGTTCCGCTTGGTGGAGCCGGCGCCTGGCGAAATCGTCGGCACGCGGCCCTCGAGCCGGCGGTCTTGGACGGGACGCACCTCCGCCTCGACGGCGACGATCACGTCGTCTGCCTCCGCGACGCGGGCCACGATGTCGTTGACCTGGCGAAGCATGTCCTGCGTGTAGACGCTGCCGGTCACCTTGGCGCGACCCAGCTCGACCTCGACCTTGAGCTTCTTCTGTCCGTTCAGGACCGGGTGGGCCAGGAAGGCGCGCTGCAGGCGCGAGGCCAGCGGGTGCTGGGCGACGAGATCCTCGTTCGGCGCGGCGTCGGACATGGGGCCTCCCGGTCGATGGCGACGCGGCGAGGATACGGGGATGCGCGAGACCCCGGAACGCCGGCCCGGGGTCAGCGGACCCGGGCCGTGGCGCCGCCGGGGAGCTCGAACGCCGTGGCGTCCTCGGGCTCGGCGGTGCGTACGAGCCCCAAGGCCACGACGCGCCCGTCGGGCAGCGCAGCGACCGACGACAGCGCCCCGACCGCGCGCCCCTCGCGCGCCAGCGCCGCTCCCGCCGCCGGCAGGTCGTCAAGCGCCACGTCCTCGAGCTTCAGGGCCACGAGGCGGTGCGGGGGCTTGCCCCGGTGACGGGCCATGACGACCGGCTCCTGGCCCGGGTAGCAGCCCTTGGTCCACGAGACGGCGTCCTCCGGTCCCGCCTCGTTGAACAAGCGCTCGGGGCCGAGCTCCGCGCCCAGCCGCGGGATGCGATGCAGCACCCGCCAGGCCTCGACGGCCCCGCCTCCGACAGGGGTGGCCAGGGCTTCGTCATCCAGGCGCTCGAGCAGTCGCTCGACGCTGTCCAGCGCGCCGAGTCCCTCGAAGGCCAGCGTGTCGCCCTGCCGCGTGCCCAGCCACGCCACGCCCTCGGCTCCGGCCAGGTGCCCGACCTCCGGGGGCACGATGCCCAGGACGGACAGGGCAGCGTGGGATCCGGGCCCGGCAAGGAGCAGACGGACGTGGTCGGGGCGACGGTCGTGGAAGGTCACGTCGTCGGCGATCACGTAGCGCTCGAGGACGGGGCGCGCCAGCTCTTCGCTCCCCGCCGCGCCGCTCAGCCAGAGACCCGACACGCGATGCCAGACACGCAGGTCACCGAGCACGCGGCCCCGCACGTCGAGCAGGCAGGCGTGGACTCCCTGACCGCGCGGCAGGCTCGCGAGGTCCTGCGTGAGCATGCGGTGCAGGTAGCTCGCCGCATCCGCGCCGCCGATCTCCAGCACCATCTCGTCCGGGCGCAGCGCGATGCCCGCGCCGGACTCCAAGGCGGCGAAGCCGTCGGCGAAAGGCACCGCGGCCCGCGAAGCACGCGCCAGGAGACGATCGCGCGCCTCGAGGCTCACGTGCGAGGCCTCGGCACCCAGGTCACGTCGGGCACCCCGGCGCCCTGGTTGGCATGCCGGGCCTGCATGAACAGGAGGTCGGAGAGACGGTTGAGCCAGCGGATCGCCTCGGCGGGGACCTCCGAGACCGCCGCGAGCGCCACCACGGAACGCTCCGCGCGACGGCACACCGTGCGCGCCATGTGGAGGCGCGACGCGGCCTCCGAGCCACCCGGGAGCACGAAGTGCTTGAGCGCGGGCAGGTCGGCGTCGAGCGCGTCGATGGCGTGTTCGAACGCCGTGATCTCCGTGTCGCCAGGGGGCGGCACGCCGGGATCCGTACCGGGCGCCGCCGCCAGCAGTGCACCGAGCCGGAAGCAGTCGTCCTGGGCGCGGGCGAGCACGTCGTCGATCGGACGCGAGAGACCCGCGGCGCGTGCCCACCCGAGGACCGCATTGAGCTCGTCGACATCGCCGTAGGCCGCAACGCGGATGTCGGCCTTGCTGACCCGCGCCCCCCCCAAGAGCCCCGTGGACCCGTCGTCGCCACCTCGCGTGTAGATGCGCATGGCGGGGATCCTACTCCGGCAGTCGGTCGCGCCCGCGGTGCAGGCGACCCCGGATGCGTCAGGACCCTTGTCGCGGCGCCGCGCAGCGGCAACGTGGGCAAGGTGCCTGACACGCAGGGGTCGCGGTACGCCGGCCAGCGAACCCGGATGTGTCAGGACCCTTGTCGCGGAGCGGCGCAGCCGCGACGTGGGCAAGGTGCCTGACACGTAGGGGTCGCGGTACGCCGGCCAGCGAACCCGGATGTGTCAGGACCCTTGCCGCGGCGCCGCGCAGCGGCAACGTAGGCAAGGTGCCTGACACGTAGGGGTCGCGGTACGCCGGCCAGCGAACCCGGATGCGTCAGGACCCTTGTCGCGGCGCCGCGCAGCGGCAACGTGGGCAAGGTGCCTGCAATGGAAGGTGCCTGAACTCCGGGCTCGGACAGGACAGCCACGCTTCCATGGGAGGGGGTGCCGCGCGCATCGAGACGCGGTACGGAGACGGGGATTTCTTCCGCAACTTGCCGCCCCGCGCTTCGGCATGCGGAAGTGCCCATCGGCAAGTTGCGGAAGAATTCCCCGCCTCCGTACGGGCTTTGCCGTCGGCATGAAGAACTGACACGTAGGGGTCGCGGTCGCCGGCCGGCGGACGTCGCACTTCGGTGTCTGACACCGTGCCCCCGTCGCTATCGCTCCGAGGCACAGGTTCAGACACCTCCGCGCGCCTCGCGATTCGCCGGCCGGCGCGCATCGCACTCTGGTGACTGCCCACTCCACGCTCGTTCCGCGCGGTCTCGGCGCGCCGGCCCTGGGCGCACGAATGGACCGCGGAGCGGGCGCGGGCAGAGTGACCCGACCTCCGGAGGCCGCCGTGCGCCGCTCCCCGCTGCTCCCGATCTTCCTCACCGTCGTCATCGACCTGATGGGGTTCGGCATCGTGTTGCCGTTGCTGCCGCTGTACGCCGACGAGCACGGCGCACCGGGCTGGGTGATCGGCCTGTTGTTCACGGCCTTCAGCGGCATGCAGTTCCTCACCGCACCGCTGTGGGGCCGCTGGAGCGATCGCATCGGCCGCCGCCCGGTGGTTCTGCTGGGCCTGGTCGGGTCGTTCCTCTCGTACCTGCTGTTCGGCCTGAGCGAGGTGCTGCCCAATGCCTTGGTGTGGTTGTTTGCCAGCCGCTTGGCCGCAGGCGTGTTCGGCGGCACGATCAGCACGGCCTACGCCTACATCGCCGACGTCACGAGCGACACCGAACGCGGCCGCGGCATGGCGCTGATCGGCATGGCCTTCGGCATCGGCTTCACGTTGGGGCCGGCCATCGGGGGCCTCGGCTACAACCTGCATCCGATGGCGCCGGGACTGATCGCGGCGGCCTTCTCCGCAGGCGCCTTCCTCTTCGCCTGGCGTCGCTTGGTGGAGCCCGAGCGCCGACGCCCGACCACGCGCGGCACGTGGTTCGACACGAGGGCCTTCGCCCGCGCCATGGGTCGACCGGGCATCGGCACGCTGCTGCTCGCCGTGTTCGTGACCGTGTCGTGCTTCGCGCTGATGGAGAGCACGCTCGGCCTCCTGGCCAAGCGCGTGTATGCGTTCGACATCCACGAGGTCGGGTTGCTGTTCACCTACCTCGGCTTCTGGATCGCCCTGACGCAGGGCATGATCGTGCGTCGCCTGATGCCCAAGCTGGGCGAGGTGCGCTTGGCACGCATCGGCAGCGTGCTGCTGGCGGCCGGGCTCTTCCTGCTCTCGCTCGACCTCACCGTCGGCTACCTCGCCGCGGTCGCACCGATCAGCGTGCTCGGCTTCGGCATGGTCGTGCCGTCGGTCAACTCGCTGCTTTCACGCCGCACACCCGCGGACGAGCAGGGCGGCGTGATGGGCATCTCGCAGTCGCTGCAGAGCCTCGCGCGCATCGTGGGCCCCCTGGCGGGGCTCACGCTGTTCGACATGGCATGGCCGCTGCCCTTCCGCGTCGGAGCGGCGGGCATGGTCGCGGCGGCCCTGCTGGCGCTTGCGCTCAAGGCTCCGCCTGCCCCCGACGAACAAGTCGCGCCCGTGACCGAGGCGTGACCGCCGATTCCCACGCTGGTCTCCACGAGTCGGGAGATCGCGATCATGTGGGGACTGCGAATGCGTCGAGTCGGGGGAATGGCGTCCCTGATCCTTGCGTGCGCCTCGAGTGTGTCGGCGGACGGAGGCGAGGGAGGTGCCCCGGCCGTGGGCGACGCAGGCCCGCTGCTCAGTGCCGCGACCTGGCTCAACACGGCGGATGAGTCCACCCCCCCGGACACGAAGGGCCGCGTCGTCCTCGTCGAGCTGTGGGGCACGTGGTGCGGACCGTGTGTCCGGTCGATGCCACGGATCCAAGGTCTGTGGGACCGCTATCGCGACCGCGGCTTGGTGGTCGTGGGCATCACGCGCGAGGAGGTGGGTCCCGTACGCCCGTTCATCGACGAGAAGGGCTACACGTTCCCGATCGGCTGCGACCCGACGCAGGAGTGCGTCAAGCGCTATGCACCTCGCAGCTGGCCCTCGACCTACGTGATCGACAAGGAAGGCCTCGTGGCCTACGTGGGCAGCCCGTACGGCGCCGAGGCTGCCGTGGAGAAGGCCCTCGGGCTCGAATCGGGTCCAGGGCCGTTGCTCGTGCATGTCCTGGATGCGTGGGCTGCGCCGGACGAGGCCGCCCGGCGGTCCTCGCTCGAGCGTCTCCTCGAGAAGGCGCCCTCCACGTTCGACGCCGGTGCGTGGGCGCGGGACCTCCTCGCCTCGGAAGCTTCGGATGCCGGCGCAAGCCCGGACCAAGCCGACGCCGGGCCCCTCGTGGAGCAGCTGGCCAAAGCGTGGGGCGCGGACGACCCGGCCAAGCGGGCGCAGGTGCTCCAACGGCTGGCCGCGGGAACGGCGCCCTTCGACCTACGCGCATGGGCCGTGGAGCGCTTCGCCAAGGCGTTCCCGCTGAAGAAGGATGAGCTTGTCGAGCTGCTCTCGTCCAAACAGTACGCCCGTGTCCTGGACGCGCTGCTCGACCGCAGGCCCTCGTCCTCGGTGGTGAAGGTGGCTGCGAAGGACGAGGGATTGGCCGCGTTCGCGGGCAAGCTCGTCGACGACTGGCGGACGTTGGCCCGCAAGGCACTCATGGCTCACCACTACCTGCTGGGCGAGATCCGCTACGACCCCGAGAAGAACGACGAGTTCTGGCGCGACTTGTCCGTGAGTGGCATGGCCACGTCCGCGGATCGCAAGCAGATGGTCGGCGTCCTCATCGCGGGTGAGATGGTGAGCCAGGACAACGCATCGCAGTTTGCCGATCGCAAGCTGCAGCTTTGGGCCGTGGGCCGCGAGCTCGCGGCGGGCGAGACCCCGCGTCTGCCCGCGTGTGACAAGGAGGCGGCCAAGGAGCGCAAGCGGATCGAGGCCGAGCTGGAGCGGCGCTACCAGAAGAAGTAGCTGCCGCGGACGGCCCGGAGCCCCGGCGCAGGCACCGTCCGCGGGCTACGGAGGCGGAACGAGCGTGATCGTGCCGGGCGCGCCGGCCGGTTCGTCGGGGACGACGCCGAGATCGGTGGCGTCGCCCAGCGTCGGACCGCCCCACCAGCCGCACGCGTCGGACGGCTCGCAGAAGAAGCCGTCGCGGTCGATGTCTTCCCCGGCGCGCACGTTGAACATGCCGGGGTCGAAGTCCGTGAACCACCAGCGGTAGTCGAAGTCCGCACACGCGCGCCCGGTGCGGGCCACGAGGGAGCCGCCGCTGGCCGCGTCGAACGCCGTCACGCCCAGGTCCGCGCCCTGCCGCAAGAGCACCCCGCGCGCGACGCTGACTTGGATGCGGCCGATCGGCACGCCCACGCTGTTGCGCACGGCGATCACGCCCGAGACCCACGAAGGCCCGGCAGGAATCTGCGAGCGGATGACGATGACTTCGAGACCCGCGTGGCTGATGACCGCCGTGGGGAGATTGGGCAGGACGGGCACGCCGTAGAGCCAGTCGGCGCCGTCCTCCGTGATGGCCGTGGGCATGCCGAGGTCGAGGCGCCCGCCGCCGAAGTTGGCCAAGGGGACCGTCACGCGGTCCTCCAAGCCGGACAGCCGCACGCTGTCCCAGCCCAGGCCCAACGCGGGCGGACGCACGTCCACGTTGCCGAGGTCCGTGAAGGCACGCTGCACGGCAGCGCCGACCTGGACGAGGCCGCTTCCGGTGCCCACGTCGTCGCCCAGGGGCGTCAAGTCGCGGGCCGTTGCGCGCAACAAGGCCCGCACCTCCGCGGCCGTCAGCGTGGGGTCGACGGACATCACGAGGGCTGCGGCCGCCGCGACGTGGGGCGCCGCCTGGCTCGTGCCCATGATGCGCAGATGCCCGGCCGCCGACGGCTCCGTCGTCTGGTCACGCACCGCGCCAAGAATGCCCTCGCTCCAGCCGGAGCCCGCGCGGTCGGCGTTGGTGTTGCCCCCGGGCGCCGCGATCTCGACCTCGGTGCCGAAGTTGCTGTAGGCGGTGCTGATCAGCGTGCGGTCGACGGCCGCCACGCCCATCACGCTGGGGTAGCGCGCCGGGTACAGGACCTGTGAGGAGCCGTTGTTGCCCACGGCGGCAATCAGCAGCACGCCGGCGTCGGCGGCCTGCTGGCAGGCGTCCTCGAGCACTTGCGAGTCGATCGCGCTGCCCAGCGACAGGTTCACCACGCGCAAGGGCTCCGCAAGTCGGCGCCCGTCGGCCGTGGTCAAGAGGCCTGCCGCGAACAGGATGGCGTCGGCGCCGTCGCTGACGAGGCCGCCGCCACGCCCCACGACGCGCAGCGGCAGGACCCGACAGATGGGAGCGACGCCGCTGATCCCGGCCGCGCCCTGCCCACCGACGGCGATCGAAGCGACGTGCGTGCCGTGCCACGTGCTCAGCCCCGAGGGCATCAGCTGGTCGCCCATGTCCGTCGGGTCGGCGTCGCGGCCGTTGCCGTCCGCCGAGATCGACGTGGAGCTGATGAAGTCGTAGCCGGCGACGACCCGACCCGCGAGGTCGGGGTGGTCGATGATGCCGCTGTCCACGACCCCGATCACGACATCGGGGCTGCCGCGGGTGATGTCCCAAGCCGCCGGCGCACCGATCACCTGCAGGTTCCACTGCTCGGCGAAGCGCTCGTCGAGCGTTCCGCCGAGCGGGGCCAGGACGTAGTCGGGCTCGGCGAAGCGGACCTCCGGATGCGCCTCGAGGCGCTCGAGCAAGGCCATCACGGCGTCCTCGCCGTGCGCGCAGTCGGCCGCGTCCAAGTGCACGCACCACCCGCCGCCGCCCAGCCGCCGGCCGAGCGACGCCCCGACTTCGGCGGCGACGCGCTGCGGATCGGCGCCCTCGACGAAGCCGGCCAGCACGTGGTGGTGGCTGCAGCGCTCTCCCGCCAGCGACTCCCCGTCGGGCGGCGCGGCAACCGTCGGCGGAGCCTGGACGGCTGCCGCGGGAGACGCCGCGGCAAGCGCCTTCGCGGAGAGGGGCGCTGGGGTGCCCGTGCCCTCCAGCCCCACGACGTACCACGCGTGACCCGTCACGATGGACACGCGTACGAACACGGGCGACCCGGCCGTCAGCGTGGTGGAGAGCACCAGCGGAGGCGTCCCGCCCTGGTCGCCGTCGATCACGATCTGGCCCGTCGCATCCAGCAGCTCGAGGCTCAGCTCGTTGGTGCCCAGGCCGTCGGCGTCGTCGGTGGCGAAGGACAGCGAGAGCTCGACGTCCTGGTCCACCAGCGAGCTGACGCGGAAGACGTCCAGCGCGTCGGCGGCGCCCCAGGTAGCGGGCGTCAGTGCGACGGTGCCGGCGACCTCGACGCGGCAGCCGGGCGGCAGGGCCGCGACCCGGCAGGGCTGCCCGGGCGTGTCGTTGGGCTCCATCTCGGCGATGCGGCCGAGGTGGACGTCCTGGCGCAGGACGACGCCGCGCAGGCCGTCGAGCGGGCCCTCGGGCTCGGGCGTGCCGCCGGGCTGCGCCCCCGCCCCGCCTCCGCAGGCCGCCAGCGCCAGCGCGAGGCCGAGCAAGAGGACGTGGCGGGCGGCACGAGACACGCGGCTCTCCGGGCGCATGACGACGGCCCCGGCCCCCGCCAAGCAGCGGGGCCCGTTCCGAGCCAACCCTCCTATCCTAGCGCGCCGCGCTCGCGGACACGGCGAGCGCCGGAGATCCGATGCTCGGGCCCTGGCTCGCCGCGATTGCCCTGGCCTGGCTGCTCGTGGGCGCGCTCCTCCACGCGTGTGCCCGCCGCGCACAGCGGCTGGCACGCCGCGAGCCCGCGTCGGCCATCCGGCAGCCGATCCCGGCCCCGCCCGGCGATCGCCCGTGGAAGCTCGCCGTGCTCGGTGACCTGCAGCGCGGGGTGGTGGACGTGCCCCGCGCGCTCACGGCCCACCTCGCCGCCGAACCGGCCGACCTCGTGATCGCGACGGGCGACGTCGCGATCCGCGGCGAGGCGCCCTGGCACGGCTTGGTGCAGG
Organism: Planctomycetota bacterium; assembly: GCA_050248855.1. Classification (GTDB taxonomy): domain Bacteria; phylum Planctomycetota; class PLA2; order PLA2; family JAEUHO01; genus JACKGW01. The sequence goes on from JBFWRP010000014.1 coordinate 43,081, forward strand.
AGGCTCTTGATCGTGCCGGCCTTGCGACGCCGCTGCGCGCGATCCCCGGCAATCACGACCTCTACCCCAGCCGCTGCCGGGACGACCGCGAGGGCGGGCCCGTCTTCGAGGCCATCTACGGGCCACGCTCGTGGGGATTCGCGGGCGGACCGGCCCTGCTCGTGGGGTTGGACACGGGCGCGGCGTGGCGCGCCGACCTCGAGTGGCCGCGCGTCGCGGCGTGGCTCGCGAACCACCCCGGACGACCGTGGCTGCTGTTCACCCACCGCCCGCCCTGGAACTTCGACACGGCCGGCGCACCGCCGTACGTGGACCTGGCGGCGCTGCCGGATCGCTGGCGCGCGCGACCGCCGAGCGTGGTGATCGCGGGGCACCTCGCGCGCTCCCTCGACATCGTCCGCGATGGCGTGCGCACGGTCGTCAACGCCGACGGGGGCGACGTACGCGGTCACGCCCGGGCCCCTACCTGGACCCTGCTGCGCCTCGACATCGAGCCCGACGGCGCCGCGTCGCTGCGCACCGTGAAGCTCCCGCGCGTCCGGGACGCGGGCGTGGCCCGCGACGTCCTGGCCCTGCGCTTGGCCCGCTCGCGGCGGCGCCTGCCGGGCGCCCTGCTCGCGGCGCCGTGGCGTGCCTTGCTGGCACCCTTCGGGCGCAACGTCCCGATCCACCGCCCGCCGCGCCGGCGCACGTATCCCTCGCGGGAGGAGGCCTCGACCTGGTTGGCTACGTCGCAGCCCTTCACGGCCCTGGAGGTCGGCGCCTGATGGACCAGGAGCAGTTCCTCCACGTCGTGCCGTTGGCCGAAGCGCGCAGGCGCCTGGCGGACGCCGCGCCCCCCCATCCCCTGCCCGCCGAACTCGTCCCCCTCGCCGCGGCCTGGGGGCGCGTCCTGGCCGAGGACGTGGCCGCGCCCCACGACGTACCCGGCTTCGACCGTTCCAACGTCGACGGCTGGGCCGTGCAGGCGGCCGACACGTTCGGCGCCTCCGAGCGCGAGCCTGCGCGCCTACGCGCGGTCGGTGCGCCGCTCGAGCCCGGCATCGCCGCCGACCAGCCGGTGGCGCCGGGGACGGCGCGCGCCATCGCGACGGGCGCGTGCGTGCCGCGCGGCGCCGACGCGATCGTCATGGTCGAACACACGCGGGTCGTCGGGGACATCGTCCACATCGAGCGTCCGGCCGTGCCCGGCGAGCGTATCGCTGCCGCCGGCACCGACATGGCGCGCGGCGAGCGCGTGCTGTTCGGCGGGCGCGTGCTGACGGCGCGCGACACGGCCGTGCTGGCGGCATGCGGCCTGGCCGAGGTGCCGTGCGTGCGACGACCTCGCGTAGCCATCGTGTCGTCGGGCAACGAGATCGTGGCCCCCGGCACGCCCCTCGCCGCGGGCCAGGTCCACGACACGAACGCACGCGCGCTGGCCGATGCCGTGCGCGAGGTGGGCGGCGAACCGATCGAGCTCGGCATCGTGCGCGACGACCTCGCCGCGAGCACGGCGAAGCTCGACGAGGCCCTGGCCCTCTCCGATCTCGTGCTCTGGAGCGGGGGCACCAGCAAGGGGCCCGGCGACGTTGCCTACCGTGCCGTGGCCGCGCGCGGGCGCGTGCTGGTGCACGGCGTGGCTCTCAAACCGGGGAAGCCCCTCTGCCTCGCCGTGATCGACGGCACGCCCGTGGCCGTGCTGCCCGGCTTCCCGACATCGGCCTTGTTCACGTTCCACGCGGTCATCGATCCGTGGCTACGCAGGCGGCTCGGCCTCCCGGAGGCGCCCACGAGCACGCTGGAGGCCACATGGCCGCGCACGCATCTGTCGGAGAGCGGGCGCACCGAGTACGAGCTCGTGCGCCTCGTGCCCGGTCGCGACGGCTGGCTCGCCGTGTCGCTCGGCAAGGGCTCCGGCTCGGTCACCACCTTTGCCACGGCGGACGGCTTCGTGGAGATTCCCGCCTCCCAGGAGCGCGTGGACGCGGGCGACCGCGTCCGGGTGGTGCGCTGGGCGCGCGAGGCCGTGACGCCCGATCTCGTGATTGCCGGCAGTCATTGCGTGGGGCTGGACCTGCTCGTGGGCCGCTGGCGGCAGCGGCGTCTGCCGGCACACACGGCCCACGTGCAGGTGCTGGCTCTCGGCAGCCGCGGCGGGCTCGATGCCGTGGTGCGCGGCGCCTGCCACGTGGCCCCCATCCATCTCCTCGACGAGACCAGCGGCCGCTGGAACGAGCCGTTCCTGCCCGCGAGGACCCGCCTGGTGCATGGCTACGGCCGCCGCCAGGGGCTGTTGCTGCGCCGCGACGACGCCGCGCGCTTCGCCGATCGCGACGTCGAGGAGGCGATCCTCGAGCTGGCCGCCGACGCGACGATGCGCGTCGCGGCTCGCAATCCCGGCAGCGGGACGCGTCTCCTGATGGACGCCCTGCTCGCCCGCGGCCGCAAGGAGCCGCTGCTGCCGGCCGGATGGACCACGGCCTACAAGTCGCACACCGCCGTCGCCGTCGCCATCGCGCAAGGCCGCGCCGACTGGGGCATCGGCTTGGAGCAGGCCGCGAGCGCCGAGGGCTTGGCGTGGCGGCCGTGGGTGGACGAGCAGTACGACTTCGTCGTGCCGGACGAAGCCTTCGACCTCCCTGCCGTGCAGGACTTCCTCGCCGTGCTGGCCGACCCGACCACGTCGGATGCGCTCGCGCAGGCCGGGTTCCGGCCGTGAGCGCGAACGTCGTGCGCGGCGCCATCGTGCTGGCGGGCGGCCGCAGCACGCGCATGGGCCGTGACAAGGCGACGCTGCCTTGGGGCGAGCCCGGTGGCACGCTGCTGGGCCACGTCGTGCGGGTCCTGCTCGACGTGGTCGACGACGTGGTCGTCGTGGCACGCCGGACCCAACAGCTGCCCGAGCTCCCCGAAGTCGTGCGCGTCGCGCATGACGACGTCGAGGACGAGGGTCCGCTTCGAGGTCTGCTCGCGGGCCTTCGCGCGACGCGCGCGTCGTCCGTGTACGCCTCGGGCTGCGACACGCCGTGGCTGCGCCGCGCCTTCGTCGAGGCCCTCTTCGATGCGCAGCCTGCGGGCGGGATCGCCATCGCCACGAGCGAGGGATTCGCCCACCCGCTGGCCGCCGTGTATCCAAGCGATGCCGCGGACGACGTGGCCGCCTTGCTCGCCGCAGGCCGTCGACGCCCCATCGACCTGCTCGACCGACGGACCACGGTGCGTGTGGACGAGACGGTGCTCCGCCGCGTCGACCCCGAGCTCGCAAGCCTGGACAACCTGAACGACCCGGCACGCTTCGAGGCGGCGCACGCACGCCAGGTCGTGCCCGACGTGCACATCGAGCTCTTCGAGCGTGCCCGTCAGCTGGCCGGGACGGCGGCGGGCTGGGTGCCTGGCCGGACGGCGCGAGAGGCCCTCGCCGCGGCCGCACGTCGCTGGCCGGCCCTCGTGCCCTCGGTCCTCGGGGCCGACGGCACCCCCGCCCGCACCTACGGCGTCAGCGTGGGCGGCCGCGACTTCCTCCGCGATCTCGATGCGCCCCTCGCCGACGGAGAGGCCCTGGTCCTCGTGGACGCGCTCTCGGGCGGGTAGCCAGCCGGTCGCGCCTCGGTCCCGGAAAGGCATGGATCCCCGGCGTCCGGTCGACGCGTCACGCGGCTTCTCCATGGGTACCCCCCAGGAGGTGTTCCATGCCCGCTCGGTCCCTGCCCATCGTCGGTCTCGTTCCCGCTCTCCTCCTCATGCTCCTGGTCGGCTCGCCCTGGCACGCGCGAAGCGAGTCCGTGGCCACCGGTTCCTTCGCTGCGGGACCTCGCGGCGAACACGCGGCCGTCGCGCTGCCCGATGGGAGGGTCGTGGCCTTTGGGGGTCTGGGGCCCACCAGTGGCTACCCCCACGGCACCTTCGAGATCTTCGATCCCCAGACCGCGGCCTGGAGCGTGCACGCCAGCCTTCCCGTGGGACGGCGCCTCGCCACCATGACGCGCCTCGCCGACGGCAGGCTGTTCGTCGTCGGGGGGTCGAGCGGGCCCGCCACGTTTGCGGACACTGCGTTGCTCGACGTGGAAGCCGGCACGCCGCCCTCGGCGGGCGCCTCGATGAGCACGCCACGGTCGGGTCACACGGCGACCCGTCTGCTCGATGGCCGCGTGCTGGTGGCGGGGGGCATTGCGACGACGGTCGGCCCCGTAGCGCTCGCGACGGCAGAAGTCTACGACCCCGCCACGGGCGTGTGGACGGGCGTTGGGCCCATGACGACCGCGCGGTCGCTGCACGCAGCCGTGCGCCTGGCGGATGGCCGAGTCCTCTTGGCGGGCGGTGACCTGGGCTCTGCCAACGGCTTCGTTGGGCGGACCGTGTGTGAGGTCTTCGATCCGACGAGCGGGACGTTCGGCGCCGTCGCCCCCATGACCACGGCACGCGCCAACTTCGGCCTCCTCGCGCTCTCCGATGGCCGGATCCTTGCCGTAGGCGGGAACAAGAATGCGAGTGGCTCACCGGTCCTTGCGGCCGAGGTGTTCGACCCCATGGCTGGCGCCGCCGGCGCATGGACGTCGCTCGGCCCCATCGCGTGCGGCGGCAGCAGCCCTGCCCTGGCGGCACTGCCCGACGGGCGGGTGCTCGTCAGCGGAGGTTGGGCCGGATCGGGTCTGCCCTACGACGTCGCTCAGATCTTCGACCCGGCGCAGGACGCCTTCGGTCCTCCGCAGGCCCTCCTCATGGGACGCGCGCATCACACGACCACGGTGCTACCGGATGGCCGCGTGCTCGTGGCAGGCGGCCTCGCAAGCCCCACGGTGCCCAACTTCACGGCAACGTGCGAGCTGCTCACCGTGCCAGCCCTCGACACGCCGCCTGTCGCGTCGGCGGGCCCGGACGTTGGCGTCCGACCGGGCGACGTGGTCGTGCTCGACGGAAGTGCATCCTTCGACGACAACACCGCGGCCCAGGACCTCGAGCTGGCTTGGACGTTGGTGAGTCGGCCGGCCGACAGCTCGGCCAGCCTGTCTGATGCCCACACGGCCGCTCCGTACTTCACTGCGGATCGCGTCGGCACCTACGTGGTCCAACTGGTGGTCATGGACGAGCTGGGCCAAGCAAGCGCCCCGGACACCGTGCAGATCAGCTCGCTGAACCTGCCGCCCATGGCCGACGCGGGTCCCGACCTCGTCGTGGTCGCGGGGCGCACGTTGACGCTTGCGGGCGTGGCGGATGATCCCGATGACGATCCCGTCAGCACGACATGGATGATCGTGGAGCGCCCCGCCGACAGCACGGCCTACTTGGTGGACTCGGACACCTTGACACCAAGCCTGACGCCTGACGTCAGTGGCAGCTTCGAGCTCGAGCTGATCGTCGAGGACCCCTTCGGAGAACAGGCGGTCGACCGTGTCGTCGTGACCGCGATCCAAGCCGATGAGGCCGCGGCCGAGCTGCTGGCCGAGGCTTCCGACGTGCTGGCCGGGCTCCCCGACTGCGCGTTCGCGGCCCCAGGCCTCCAGACCGCCTTCCTCCGACTGCTTGGGAGGATCCAAGTAGCGCTTGCGCGGGGCGACGGCACGGGGCTCGCTATGGCCCGGATCGGACTCAGGCTGCTGTTGACCAGGACGGACGGCGTGCCGATACGTGGGCTCGTGGACGTCCGAGGCCCCGGCCGTGACTGGATCGTCGATCCCGGGGCACAGGATGCGATCTACGTCCTGCTGGAGGAGGCGCTGGACCTGCTCGCAGCCTGAACCGGCGCCGCGCACACCGCCCGGCGCTATCTTCATCGACCATGCCCTCCGGCGCCGAGCGCGAACCGCGGCCCACACCCGAGCTCCAAGCGGGAGACATCCTCGGCGGCCACTACCTTGTCGAATCGTTGCTGGGCCGGGGTTCCTCGGGCGCGGTCTACCGGGCGCGGCACACGCTGGTCGGCGAGGCGGTCGCCGTCAAGGTGCTCCACGGCGCCATCGCCGCTGACGCGGAACGGCGCGCGCGCTTCTTGCGCGAAGCCCAGCACCTGACGTCCGTCGTTCACCGCCACGCCATCCAGCTGCGTCACGTGGGTGAGGACGCCGGCCGCCTGTTCCTGATCATGAGCCTGGCACGTGGGAAGCCCCTGGATCGCGTGCTCGCCGACGAAGGGCCCCTCCCGGCAACGCGCGCAGCCACGCTCTTGCTCCAGGTCTTGGACGCGCTGGAGGAAGCGCACGCGGTCGGGGTGGTCCACTGCGACATCAAACCGGGGAACCTGATCGTCGACACCCGCCCTGGCCCGGACGGCGCGCCCGAGGACGACGTGCGCGTCGTGGACTTCGGTCTTTCGCGCGTGCTGCCCGTGGAAGCGCAGGGCGAGCACCGCCTTGCCGTGGCGGGAACGCCCGCCTACATGGCCCCCGAGCAGCTGCGCGGTGCGGACGTGGACGCCCGGGCGGATGTGTTTGCAGCCGGCGCGGTGCTGTTCGAGATGCTGACGGGGCGCCCAGCCTTCGAGGGACCCGACGCCTTGACCGTTGCGCGACGCATTCTCGACGGCGCCCGGCCCGCATGGGGCGCTGCCGACGACCCGGCCGTCCCGCAGGCGCTGCGCGATGTGGTCGAAGAGGCCTTGGCCGTGTCCCCAGACGACCGCTACCAGTCGACGGGTCAGATGTCCGAGGCCGTTCGCTGGGCAATGTCAGGCCTGGACACGACGGCGGGATTCCGGCTGCGGGAGGCCGTCGCGACGCCGCGTCCTCACCGCAGGCGCCCGCTCCTGCTTGCTGCCGCCTCGACCGCACTGCTCCTCGCGGTTGGCGGCGTCTCGTGGATGACGCGCGGGGCCACGGGCACCGGCTCCGTGGGTTTGCCCGCTTGGCTCCAGTCCCTCGTGGCAGGTGAAGGAGACGTATCCCTTCGCGAGCTCGACGCAGCCCTTCTCCAAGCACCCCGTGACGCCGAGCTGTTGCTCACGCGCGCCCAGATCCGGACGGCGCGAGGAGAGGCATCTGCGCTCGACGACTTGGATGTCTTGACCTCCCTCGTCCCCGGCGACACGCGCATCGACTGTGCGCGCGCCGTTTGGCTGGCTCGAGTGCGCGGCGACGTGCAAGCCGCGCGGGACGTCCTGGGGCGCGCCCTGCTGACGCACCGCGACGACGTGGGCTTGCGCTACGCTCGCGCACGATTGGCCTGGGCGGCACTGGACACGACTGCCGCGGAGCGCGACGTCCAGCGCATGCAGGCGACGGCCCCGCACGATGTGCGCACGCTGATCGCGAGCGCGCTTGTCTTGGCGGCTCGGGCCATGGACAAGGCTTCCCACGGGGACGAGGCGGCCCTGCACGAGGCCATCGCGGCGGCGACACGGGCCGTGGAGTCCGACCCCCTCCACGCCGACGCCCACGCGGCTTTGGCCACGTCCCTGCACACCATGGGACGCAGCCTGCGAGTGCGGGGCGCATTCGCCGAGGCCCGCACCTACCTGGATGCGGCCGTGCGAACCGCGGAGCAGGCGACGCGCGTGGCCCGCGAGGCACCCGATCACGTCGGGCAGGGCTATCGACTCGCGGAGCACTTCGACCAGCTCGCAGGAGCTCACTTCGCTGCCGAGCGACCGCACGATGCCCTGGCAGCCCTGGATGTCGCAGTCGCCTACGCCCCGCGCGACGTAATCGTACGTGGGCGGCGCGCGTTCGCGCTTCAGCAGCTCGGTCAGGACGAGCGCGCGATAGAGGAGTTCGATCTTCTGTACGACGTCACGGAAGCGCGCGAGCCCCTCTTCCGCTTGGCGTTCGGCCACCAGCAGGTGGGATGGAAGCGCGCCCTGTCAGGGGATCTGGCGGGAGCACGGGTTGAGCTGGAGCGCGCCCTCCAGCTGTACTCGCACGGCCTGGACCAGTTCCCGGGGGCTGTCGAGCTGCTCACGTACCGCGGCGAGGCCAGTGTGCTGCGGGGACTCCTCGACCTCGATGCCACCGAACGGGCTGTCTGGCTCGCTCGAGGCCGCAGCGACCTGGACGCCGTCCTGGCGAAGCATCCCGAGGAGCGGGAGGCCCGCCTGCGGCGAGCCGAGTGCGCGCTGGCAGAAGGCGATGCCGAGCGGGCCTGGGCGGAGTCCAAGCGGGCGCTCGAGGATCGCCGAGACTCCCCCGCACGGTACGCCGTGACCACGGCACGCGCGGCCTTGGCCCTGGCCGACGTTCGCGCAGCGGGAGCCGCCGAGGCCCTACGCGAGGCAAGGGCGTGTCTACAGTGGGCCGCAGAGGGTCGGCCGGACTCAACGGCTGCGATTCTGGCGATTGACGCGTGCATCTGCATGTCGGCGGCCACCTACGCGGATCCCGCATCCGCCGAAGCGCACCTACGAGAGGCCGACGCCTGCGTGGAAGCGCGCCAGACCCACGCGGTCGAGGCGACGCCGGACGGCCGAGCTGCGCGTGACACCCTGGTCGATGCGGCGCTACGCGCAGCGCTTGCGGTGGCGCGGGGCAATCACGCCGCAGCGCGGGTTCTCCTGCGACAGGCCGTCGACGGCCGGACCGCGGAGTGCGCCGCGGGGCGCTGGTTCATGTCGCCTGCTTGGATTCGCGCTCTGGGACGCCTCGAGGGCGACCGAACCAGATCCGAACAGGCCGATCAGCATCCCGAGCTCGAGCCCTTCACCTGGGGGGTTCTCCTGCCTCGCCCCTGACGGCTCACTTCACCCGAGGGCGCTGCCCCCGAGCCGCTCGCCGATGCGGGCGGCCAATCGTGCGCACGCGCGCTGGTGCAGCTTCCGCGCAGCCTCGTCGCTGGGGCGGCCCAGGCGCTCCGCCACGGCAGCGAAGGGAAGCCCTTCGAAGTCGCGCAACAGGATCACTTCGCGCTCGGCAGGTGCGAGGCCATCCATGGCGACCTTGAGTCGATGGAGATCCTCGGCGTGCGCCGCCGCATCCTCGGCCGTCAAGGTGGCGTCGTGCGTCAGCCCGGCTTCGGGGATCGAGTCGAATCGCTCGCGGCGCGGTCCGTGCTCGCGCCGACCCAGGTGCGAAATCCGATGGCGTGTCACGGTGTCCAGCCATGCGATGAACCGCCCTTCACTCGCGAACGGCGTACCCGGCACTGCGCCCAATGCAATGCGGAAGACCGATTGCACCACGTCCATGGAGTCTGCTTGGCGACGCAGCGAAGCCGTCATCCACCGCCGCGCAATACGGCGCAGAAGGGGCTCGTAGCGCCGATAGAACTCGTCCCACGCATCGGCTTCGTCGCGACGCAAGTGCTCCAAGAGCTCTGGGAAGGGCATCAAGGCATACGTCACGGGGCCTCGCGGTTCGCGCTCTCGCGCCTCAGGGCAGCTCCTCGACGATCAGGAACCACGTCGTGCCGGGGAAGCCGGTGTAGGCGTCCGTCGCCGGATTGACGCTGCCGAGCAGTGCGACACTGATCGTGAGCTGATGCGATCCGGCAGCAACGCCGTCGGCCATACCGACCACCGTGGTCGGCGTGTGGCGCAGGATCAGCGACGACGCGTTGACGTAGACATCCGCCACCAGGCGGTTGGGGCTGGCCACGGGGGACCCATCGAGCAGGACCTCCCATCGACTGCCAACCGCACCGCTCCCGTAGACACGCAGGTTGTCGGACCACGTGATCCGGAGCCGGCTCGTGGCGGACGCCTTGGTGAACGACAAGGTGCGGCTCGTGATGATCCCACTGTCGGTGCCGTCCTCGGCCGTTCCCGACACGAAGGTCACGCGAGGTGCGGCAGCTTCGAGGACCTCCAGACGCGTTCCGAGCGCATCGATCGCTGCGCCCAGGGCCGCAAAATTCGCATTGACTTCGGCCGCCACGGCGGGTGTGCCCGCGGTGAACGTGTAAGGCACGGTCACCGGGTCACTACGCGCGAGCCCAATGCCGAGCGTGACAAGGGCCAGCGCAAACACACCGGCACCCACGACCCACTTTGATGAACCCACTTCGCGACCTCCTGCGTCAACGCCACGTACCTTCACCCCACTCGAGCTCGTCCCATTGGCTCGAGGGCGGATCGGGAGGCGCCGGGGGGGGAGACCCGCCCCCGCCGCACGCGGACAAGGCGACGCCAAGAGCCAGGGCTCCCAGCACGCTGCGCACGGCAATCCGCCACTTCGCGCTCATGGCGAGCCTCGCTGGGCGACAGCAGCCTCCGGACGTCGGAGGGCAGCGACGCACCCGGTGAAGTAAGCCACGGAACCGCCGGAGCGGACAGGGGGGGTCCGCGGAAACCGTCGCCCCCCAGCCGCCACGCCCGCCCATCCGACCTGCCGGGGCTACTGCGCGAAGTAGACGCGACCCGGGATCCCGCCCACCGTCGGCGCGTGCCGGATGTCCCTCCGCCCCCGCCGTCGGGCCTGCGTCGCGTCGTCCTCGTGGTGACGGGCGTCGGCGCGCTGGCGTTGGGGATCCTGGGGGTCGCGCTGCCGCTCCTCCCCGCCACGCCCTTCGTCCTGCTGGCGGCGGCGTGCTTCGCGGGCGCATGGCCGACCATGCACGCGCGCCTGGCCCGGAGTCGTGTCTTCGGGCCGATGCTGCGCGCGGGCCCAGGGGAGCGCTACCTGCCGCGCGCCACGAAGATCGGCGTCCTGGTGTTCGCGTGGCTGTCGATCGGCGCCACGGCCGTCTTCGTGGCCGACGCCCCGTGGTTGCGGGCGCTGCTCGGGATCCTGGTCCTGATCTTGACTCTCGTGTTGGGTCGGATGCCCACGCAACCGCCGGGCCCGCGGTGACGGGCCGCGCGGTGCGCGTAGCATGCGCGTCGGAGGTTTCCGCACCGTGATCGACGACCGCATCGCCAAGGAGTTCAACGACCACATCCGGTTCGAGATGGCCTCGAGCCACCTCTACCTCTCCATGGCCGCGTGGTGCGAGTCGCACGGGTTGCCCGGCTTCTCGAACTGGATGCGCCGCCAGGCGGAGGAGGAGCACCAGCACGCGCTGAAGTTCTTCGACTTCCTGCTCACGCGAGGCGGTCGGGTGCTCCTGTCGGACATCCCGGCGCCCGACCACGCGTGGGACTCGCCCCTGGCCGTCTTCGAGGCTGCCCAGATCCACGAAGCAGAGGTGAGCCAGCGCATCAACACGCTGGTCGACACCGTCATGTCGGTGCGCGACCACGCGGCCAATGCCTTCCTGCAGTGGTTCGTCAACGAGCAGGTCGAGGAGGAGGCCAGCGTCGGCGACGTCGTCAACCGCCTACGACTCGTCGGCAGCGAAGGCCGCGGCATCCTGCTCGTGGACCAGGAGCTGCAGCAACGCGAGGCCACGCGAACGCCGGCGTGAGCCCATGAGCACGGGGCCCTCCCCCGGCGGCGGCTGGCACGGGCGACGTCGTCTCGTCGACCTGGCCACCGGTGCGGCACGGGACGAGCCGATCGACGTCGAAACCCTGCGGGCCTACATCGGCGGCGTCGGCTTGGGGACGCGCCTCCTGCTCGAGCACGCGCCACCGGGCGTGGACCCCCTCGCCCCCGAAGCGCCCGTCATCGTCGCGCTCTCCCCCCTCGTCGGCACGCCGCTCACGACGAGCGCCAAGCTCGCCGTCGTGGCGAAGTCCCCGCTCACGAGGGGCATCACCGATGCGCTGGCCAGCGATCGCTTTGCCATCGAGCTGAAGCACGCGGGGCTGGACGCGCTCGTCGTGCAGGGCGCCGCACCCCGCTGGAGCGTCCTGGTCGTCGACGGGGCGGCCACGCGGCTCGACGACGCCGACGACCTGGTGGGCCTCTCGGCCCTCGAGGCCGAGCGGCGGCTGCGGGAGCGCCACGGCGAGGCCTTTCGCTTCTTCGGCATCGGCGTCGCCGGCGAGCACCTCGTTCCCTACGCAACGATCTCGGGGGACGGCCGCCACGCCGGACGCGGCGGCCTCGGTGCCGTGTTCGGGTCCAAGCGCCTCAAGGGCATCCTCGCGCGCGGCAGCGAGCCCACGCCCCTCTTCGACCGCGAGCGCGTGCTCGCACTGGCCAAGGACCTCTCGCGCCGGTCGCTGGGCGAGGCCACGGCCAAGTACCGCACGCTCGGCACGGTCGCCAACGTCGCCCTCCTCGACCGTCTCGGCGCCCTGCCCACGCGCAACTTCCGCGAGGGTTCCTTCGAGCACGCCGCCGCCGTGAGCGGCGAGGCGTTCCACGCCGAGCCGGCGCCCAAGGTGCGCAAGCACTGCGCCGCGTGCACGATCGGCTGCGAGCACCTGTTCGCCGACAAGCAGGGGCGGCCCGTGCGTCTCGAGTACGAGGGCATCTTCGCGCTGGGGCCGCTGTGCGGCATCGCCGACCGCGACGTGATCCTGGCGGCGGCCGCCGCCTGCGACGACCTCGGGCTCGACGTGATCTCCGCCGGCGGCACGATCGCCTTCGCCATGGAGTGCCGCGAGCACGGGCTCCTCCCCGAAGCGCCCGAGTTCGGCGACGGCGCGGGGCTGCTCGACCTCCTGCCGCGCATCGCCCGCCGGGCCGATCCGTTGGGCGACTTGCTCGCCGCCGGCTCGCGCGAGGCTGCGCGCCGGCTCGGCCCGGCCGCCGCGCGCTTCGCCTGCCACGTGAAGGGCCTGGAGCTGCCGGGGTACGAGCCGCGGGCGCTGCAGGCCATGGCCTTGGGACTCGCGGTGGGTGCACGCGGCGCCGACCACAATCGCTCGGGCGCCTACGAGGTGGACCTGTCGGCGACCTCCGACCGGCTCACGGCCGACGCGGGCAAGGCGCGCGCCGCCGCGCGCACCGAAGACAAGGCGGCGCTGCTCGACAGCCTGATCGTGTGCAAGTTCTTGCGGGCGGCCTTCACGAACCTGGAGAGCGAGGCCGCCGCGATGCTGCAGGCCGTCACGGGCGAGCCCTTCACGCCCGACGAGCTGGCCTTGGCCGCCGCGCGCATCGTGACCGCCAAGCGGGTCTTCAACCTGCGCGAGGGGCTGACGGGCGCCGACGACACGCTGCCCGACCGTTTCCTGGAGGAGCCGCTCGGAGGCGGCAGCGTCGCGGGGGCCCGGCTGACGCGCGAGGGCTTGGCCGAGATGGTCGCCGCGTACTACGCCGCGCGCGGCTGGGACGAGGCAGGCCGCGTCCCCCTCGCGCGCGCACGGGCCCTTGGGCTGTCCGACCTACCCCAACATCCGTATCCTTGGGCCTCCGCCTGAGCTCACCCCCTTCGGAGCCCCGATGACCGCACCCGAGGTCCCCACCGTCGACGCGCCGCCCCGCACGGTCACCCTGCGGCTGGACGGCCGCGAGGTGACCGTGCCCGAGGGCACCACGATCTGGGACGCGGCCCGCCAGCAAGGGCTCGAGATCCCCGTCCTCTGCCACGACCCGGCGCTTCGGCCCGTCGGCGTCTGCCGCATGTGCGTGGTCGAGGTCGAGGGTGCGCGGACCTTGCAGGCGTCCTGCGTGCGGCCCTGCGAGAACGGCATGGTCGTCCACACGGACAACGACGTCGTCCGCCGCAACCGCAAGGCCCTGACCGAGCTGCTCCTCTCCGACCAGCGGGCCACGAGCGCGCGCGAGACGACCACGGCCGACGACGAGCTCATGGCCTTGGCCCGGCGCTTCGGCGCCGACGCCCAGTGCTGGCCCGCCGGCAACGGGCGTCCCGAGGACGACTCGTCCCCGGTGATCGCCGTCGACCACCAGGCTTGCATCCTGTGCGACCGCTGCATCCGCGCCTGCGACGACATCCAGGGCAACCTCGTGATCGGCCGCACGGGCAAGGGCTACGAAGCGCGCATCACCTTCGACATCGACCTGCCCATGGGCGACTCGACCTGCGTCGAGTGCGGCGAGTGCGTCAGCGCCTGCCCGACGGGCGCCCTGGTCAACAAGCCGATCACCGAGCCGCTGCGCCCGCGCACGGAGCTCAAGGCCGTCGATTCGGTCTGCCCCTACTGCGGCGTGGGCTGCGCGCTCACGTGGCGCGTCGACGAAGAGGCCAACCGCGTCGTCTACGCCGACGGCCGCGACGAGGGCGCCAACGAGGGCCGCCTCTGCGTCAAGGGCCGCTACGGCTTCGACTACGCGACGCATTCCCAGCGCCTGACCAAGCCGCTCATCCGCCGCGAGGACCACTACCCCAAGCGCCCGCTCACCTACGACATGGCCACGGGCGGCGACGGCCGGCGGCGCAAGCGCGTCTACGAAGACTACGAGCAGGCGCTTGGCGCGTTCCGCGAAGCGACGTGGGAGGAGGCCCTGGACCTCGTCGCCAAGAAGCTGTGCCACGCCCGCGACACGCACGGGCCCCGCGCCATGGCCGGCTTCGGCAGCGCCAAGTGCAGCAACGAGGAGGCCTACCTCTTCCAGAAGATGGTGCGCGCCGCCTGGGGCACCAACAACGTGGACCACTGCACGCGGCTTTGCCACGCCTCCAGCGTGGCCGCGCTCCTGGAGACGATCGGCTCGGGCGCCGTCACCACGGTCTACGCCGACATCCGCAACAGCGACGTGGCGCTGGTCACGGGCTCCAACACCACCGACAACCACCCCGTGGCCGCGACCTTTTTCAAGGAAGCCGCGCGCCGCGGCACCAAGCTGATCGTGGTCAACCCGCACCGCCCGGCGCTCGCCGACCACGCGTGGGAGTACGTACGGCTGGCCAGCGGTTCGGACGTCACCTTCTACAACGCGCTCATGCACGTGATCCTCGAGGAGGGCCTCGAGGACCGGGCGTACATCGAGAAGTTCACGGAGAACTTCCCGGCGCTCCGCGAGATGCTCCAGCGCTACACGCCGGAGGTCGCCGGCCCCGTCTGCGGCATCGAGCCCGAGCGCATCCGCAAGATCGCCCGCGTCATCGGCAACGCGAAGGCCATGATCGTGTTCTGGGGCATGGGCATCTCGCAGCACGTGCACGGCACGGACAACGCGCGCTGCCTGATCTCGCTCTGCCTGCTCACGGGCAACGTGGGCCGCCCGGGCACCGGCCTGCACCCCTTGCGCGGACAGAACAACGTGCAGGGCGCCAGCGATGCCGGCTTGATCCCGATGGTCTTCCCCGACTACCAGCCCGTGAGCGACCCCGCGATCCGCGCGCGCTTCGAGAAGGCCTGGGGGCGCACGCTCGACCCCAAGCCCGGGCTCACGGTGGTCGAGATCGCCCACGCGGCCGCCGCCGGCACGCTCAAGGCCATGTACGTCATGGGCGAGAACCCCTTCTTGTCGGACCCCAACGTGGCGCATGCCCGCGAGGCGTTCTGCAACCTCGAGTTCCTGGTCGTGCAGGACATCTTCCTCACCGAGACGGCCGAGGTGGCCGACGTGGTGTTGCCCGCCACGAGCTACTTCGAGAAGACGGGCACGTACACCAACACCGATCGCCGCGTGCAGCTCGGCCGCACGGCGCTTGAACCCCCGGGGGAAGCGCGTCTGGACTGGCAGATCCTCTGCGACGTCATGACGCGCATGGGCTACCCGCAGCACTACGACGACATCGAAGACGTGTTCCGCGAGTTCGTCAACAGCACGGAGAGCTATCAGGGCCTGGCATACGAGCACTTGACGGGCCGTGGCAAGCTCTGGCCGTGCCCGGATCCCGAGCACGACGAGGGCATCGTGGTGCTCTTCGGCGAAGGCTTCCCGACCAAGAGCGGGCGGGGTCGCTTTTCGCCCGCCGAGACCATCCCGCCGGCCGAGCTGCCCGATGCCGAGTACCCGATGATCCTCAACACGGGCCGGGCGTTGCAGCATTGGCATACGGGGACGATGACGCGCCGGGCCAAGGTCCTCGACACGATCAACCCCGAGGCGCGCGCCCAGGTCCACCCCGACGATCTCGCCCGCCTGGGCGTCGAGAGCGGCGAGCTCGTGCGCCTCGTGTCGCGTCGCAACCACATCCAGGTGCGCGTGGAGGCCAGCACGGACACGGCGGTCGGCACGGTGTTCCTGCCATTCCACTTCCGGGAGGCCGCGGCCAACCTGCTCACCACCGACGAGCTGGACCCGTACGGCAAGATCCCCAGCTTCAAGTTCGCAGCGATCCGTCTGGAGAAGCTGACCCCATGAGAGCAAGGTCCCTGCTGCCGCTCGTGCTCGTCGCCGTTGTCGGAGTCGGCGGTCGCGCCGAGGCCAAGGACAAGCAGGAGGGACCCGAGCCGCGCTACCCGGCCTCGTTCCGGCAGGCCGTCGCCGAAGCGATCGAGCGCGGTGTCGCGCACCTCCGGAGGCTGCAGGCGAAGGAAGGCCATTGGGGCGACCCGGCCGACGCGCACGCGGTGGGCCACACGGCCTTGTCCCTGTTGGCGCTGCTCAAGGCCGGCGTGCCGCCCGATGACGAGTCGGTCCTCCGCGGCCGTGCGGCGATCGCCAAGATGCAGCACACCAGCGTGTACAGCATGGGTTGCCACATGCTCGCGCTGCACGCCCTCCATGCCCCGCACCTGGACGGCCACGACACCGATGTCGGCGGGGACCGCTCCACCCGCAACGCCCCGGAGGCCATCGGGAAGCGCCTCTCGCCAGCGGATCGCGAGGCCCTGGAGAAGGGCCTGGCCTACCTGCTGGAGGCCCAGAACGCACGCGGGCTCTGGTACTACCACGTCCCCGAGGTGGCCACGAGCCGCGCCTTCGACCTCTCCAACACGCAGTACGCGATCCTGGGCCTGCGGGCCATTGCGGACTGCGGGCTGGACGTACCCACGGACGCGTGGCGTCGAGCGCTGCAGGGCTTGATCGAGATCCAGGACGCCGCCGGCGACGAGGTCCGTCTCCAGCGACGCGAGGTGCGTGACGGGTACGTGTTCCTGGGTTCGGAGAAGGCCCAGGCACGACCGTTCCGCTACAAGGACGACCGCGCCGACGGTCCCCTGGGCGAGAAGACCGTCCCGACCGCGGCGGCCAGCGGCAGCATGACGACGGCCGGCGTCGCGTGCGTGGCGATCTGCATGGAAGGCCTCTGGCGCAGCCGACGCTTCTCGGGCAAGGACCGCAAGCGTGGGCAGGCGGCGATCCGCGACGGCCTGGCCTGGCTGCAGGAGAACTTCTCCGTCACGGAGAACCCGGGCCGTGGCGCCGACCATCACCGCTACTACCTCTACGGGCTCGAGCGCATGGGCATGCTCGTGGGCGTGCGCTGGATCGGCCCGCACGACTGGTACGAGCAGGGCGCGCGCTGGTGGCTGGAGACCCAGCACGCAGAGAGCGGCGGCTGGGGCAACCACGTGCGGACGGCGTTCGGCGTGCTGTTCCTGAAACGCGCGACGCTGCGCGCCGTCGCCGTCACCAAGTAGGCGACGGGCTCAGAACGTCTCTTCGATGGTCTTGCGGACGGCGTCGGGCAGCTTGCCCCGTCGTCCGCGGCGGAAGCGCTCGGGGCGATGACGACGTCGCCCCTTCGGCCAGAGCACCAAGATCAGCAGCACGACGACGGTGCCGATCGTGGCGCCGAGCACGTTGCCGAAGACGACGCGGAACCACGCGAAGATCAGCCCCGCGAAGATGAGGTGCGCCCACCACGTCGGCGAAGCCGGATGGGGGTTCCAGCGGCGACGCACCGGGGCCACCGGGCCGCTCGCCGCGCCGTCGTCCGGCCGGGCTGCTACCGCCGCTGCAGTCCGTTGGACATCCGCTTCGGCCGCAGCGACCGCCTCGCGACGCCTGCGCCGCGCATTGGGGAAGTCATGCCGACGGATGTGGACGAGGACTGGGCCCAGCCCACCGACGACGACCAACAACAAGCCGAAGAGCCAGATCACCCCTCCAGCATCACCTGCGGAGCCGGGTGAGACGACCCCCTCGCGAGTACGGGGTCGGGGATGGGAGTCGAGTACGAAGTCGCGAGTACGGAGTCGGGTGAGATTCCACCCTCGGGCTGCCAAGCCCCCCCGCCGGCGAGAGTGCGGGGCGGCCCGAGGGTGGAATCTCACCCGA
>JBFWRP010000014.1:60906-112074 GCA_050248855.1 Planctomycetota bacterium
GGGGTGTGTATACACACCCGACTCCGTACCTGGGGCCCGCCACTACTCCGGCTGGCTCCGATGCAGGTACTCGGCGAGGCTCTCCGCGAGGACCCGGTAGAGACGTGCGGCCCACAAGGGGGCTTCCTCGAGCATCTCCAGCAGGCCTTGGCGCGTGAGCTCGAGCAGCCGGACGTCGCCGACGGCGCGGGCCGAGCCCGAACGCGGCGCATCCCGCAGCAAGCCCAGCTCGCCGAAGGAGTGGTTGGGGGGGACGCGGCCGACGGCTCCGCCATCGCGCTCGATCACCACCTCACCGTCCATCACCAGGAAGATGCTGAAGGACGGCGCACCGGCGTCGAACACGAGCTCGCCATCGGTGAACGTGCGTTCCTCGCCGAAGCGGCGAAAGGCCGCGAACGCCGCATCGTCCAGACGCCAGCGCAGGTGCGGGAAGCGGTCCTGGCCCTCGCGCCATTCGACCTGGATCGCGTCGTGGCCCCGATCCTCGCTCACGCGCCCGCACCCTCCGTCGCCGCGACCTCGTCCGGGCGGCGCCAGAGGAACCCGAGGCCCTCGACCGCCTTGCCCAGCAGCTTGGCCGGCAGCTTGAGGATGCCACCGCCGACGGTCTTGACGATGTCTCCCACGACCTCGCGGGCGTGGCGCGAGGCCTCGGCGAAGGCGCCCGCCACGGCGGCCGCGCGGCTCTTCTCGGTCCACGCCTGGAACGCCCGGCAGCGCGCTTGCGCCAGGTAGCCGATGCGCAGCGTGGCCACGGCGTTCAGCCCACCCTCCAGGAGCGGCCCCGCCATGGCGCCCACGGTCTTGCCGAACGCTCCGCCGAGCGCTCCTCCCGCCACCTGCCCCAGGTCCTGCAGGTAGGCGGAGGCCAAGGTCGCCGCCGAGACGTCGCGCAGGATGGCGAACGTGCCCCGGACGCCGGGCCGGCCGTAGTAGATCCTCGCGATGCGGCTGGCGAGGTTGCAGCTGCGCCAGAGCACGATGAAGGCGTCCATCGTGCCGTTCCAGGACACGGCGGTGGCCACGCCGACGGCCAGGGCCTCCTGCCGGATCACCTCGCGCGCTTGACGGTCCAGGGGCTCGAGCAACGGCTTCACGTGGTCGTGCTCGAGGGCCCGGACGTGTTTGCCGAACGCACGTACTTGGTCGGGCGGCAGGTTCTTGGCCGCGGCCGCGAGATCGCGGCAGGCCGCCACGGCCGCGTCGACGTCCTCCTGCGTGCCGCTCCAGAGCACGTTGTCCGGAAGCTGCGCCACGTAGCGCTCGACGAAGGCCAAGTGACGAGCGATGTCCTTGGCCGTGCGCTCCTCGTCGGGCGGCAGGCGCGGGGGCCGGATCGTGGCCGGCATGGCGAGGAAGCGCGCCACGGGTCGCCCGATCAGGAACCACAGCGCCACGACCAGGAGCACGACGAAGGCGATCGCCAGGGGGCGGCTGCGGTCGTCGATCCACGCCGTGATCTCCACGACGCGCCAGACGAAGAAGAAGACCATGCCCCCGATCAGCAAGTACGACGCGGCCCGCGCGAAGCGGAACAGGGCGCCCAGGACGCGGGCGAAGTCCTGGATCGGGGCAGCCATCGGAACGAGGGTACCTGGGGCCCGCGCGAACGCGTGCCCGAGGCCCTACTTTTCCGGCGTGCCGGCGTCGTCCCCGGGCAGCGCGGCCACCCAGTCGGCCACGAAGACATTGGTCTCGTTGGCCTTGTCGTTGTGGCGGTTGCTGCACCACACGAGCGTCTTGCCGTCGCGGGTGAACATGGGGAAGCCGTCGAAGTCGTCGGAGCGGTAGGCGCCGGGCCGGGAACGCTCGAACCACGTGACCCGTTCGGTCTCGAGCGTCTCGATGTCCACGAAGTAGAGCTCGAAGTTGGCGCCCTTCGGATCGTGGACGTTCGACGCGTAGATCACGTGGCGGCCGTCCGGGTGCCAGAACGGGGCGAAGTTGGCCGCGCCGTTGCGCGTGATCATGCGCTTGCCCGAGCCGTCCGCGGCCATGATCCAGATCTCGAGCTGGCTGGGCTTGACGAGCTGGCGGGCGAGCAGCTCGCGGTAGCTCTCGACGTCGAGATGATCCCGGTCCGGTGCACGCCAGACGATGTGCTTGCCGTCCCACGAGAAGAACGCGCCGCCGTCGTAGCCGGGCTCGTGCGTGAGGCGCTTGACGTCGCTGCCGTCGATGGCCATCGAGTACAGCTCGATGTCGCCGTCGCGGGTGGAGGTGAAGACGATGCGGTCGCCCGTCGGGCTGACCGTGGCCTCGGCGTCGTAGCCGGGGTTCTGCACGAGGGGCCGGATGTCGGTGCCGTCGGCCTTGGCCGTGTAGATGTCGTAGGAGGAGAACAGCGGCCACACGTAGCCCAGCTTGCGTCGGTCGTAGTCGGGCACCTTCGGCGGCTCCGGCGAGTCCGCATGCGTCGAGGCGAAGAGGATGCGCTCGTCGCCGGGCAGGAAGTACGCGCAGGTCGTGCGCCCGGTGCCGGTGCTGACGCGCTCGAGATCGCGGCCATCGCGCCCCATCACGTAGATCTGGTCCACGGGCCAGTCCCCGCGCGTGGACTGGAAGACAAGGCGCTTCTCGTCGAAGGACCAGTAGGCCTCGGCGTTCTCGCCGCCGAAGGTCAGCTGGCGGATGTTGGTCAGCCGCTTCTCGCCGGGGAGCGGCGCGCAGGCCCGCGGCGGTGTCGGCTCGGCGACGGGCGCCTCGCCACCGGGTGCGTCCTCCGCGCGAGCGGCCGAGAAGAACACGAAGCCGGCGACGGCCACGAGGGCGACCGCGGCCGCCAGACGGGTTCGGGGGGTGTAGGAGGGGAGAGCCATGTGGGCAGGATGGGTCCGCCCTGGGCGCCTCTCAACTTCCGTCGCCAGCGGTGCCAGCATGGGCCCATGAGCGCCCCCGATCTTGCCCCCCGGATCCAAGCCTGCCTGGCTCGCCTCGACGACGAGGAGCGCGCTGGCGTGGCCGACGTCGTCGTGGTGGACGACCCCGCGCCCTGCCGTTTCGACGGGGAAGACGGCCTCGCCATGGAAGTGTTCGCCGAGGGCGCGGAGCCCGTTCTCGTCGTGCGCGGTGACGCGCTCGGCGAGGCGCCGAGCGACGAAGAGATCGAAGAGGCCGTGGTGATCGCACTCGATCGCTGGCACGAGGACCTCGCCGCATCCGAGGCCGTACCCGACGAGAAGGCGCTGTTCGAGACGCACGCCGCGTTCCGTCGCGGCGAGCCCACGCCCTCGGGCTGGTACCGACGCGGCGAGCCGATCGCGCCCGGCGTGTGGATCGTGGATCTCGACTTGTTCGTCGAGCTGCTCGTCGCCCCTGCGACGTTCGAAGCGATGGCCGGCCAAGAGCTGACGCTCTACCTCGACGAGGAGGCCGTGACGTTCGACGCACCGGCGCAGCCCGACCCGGAAGAGGTGTGGACGCTCTCCGAGGTCGGCCTCTTCGAGCCCGACCCCGGTCAGGACGAACCCGAGACCGAGGAAGAGGAAGCTGCGCTCACCGGCCGCACCGGTGACTTGCACATCGTGCCGGTGTTGCTGCGGGCTGCGGAGGCGTAGGAACTGTCAGCGCCAGGCCAAGCGAATCGTCCGGTTGTCGTCAAGCTCACTCACAACCGCGGCACCCCTGAACTCGCTGCCCACGTACGTCGTTCCGGTGACGCCCTGCGTCAGGGCCGACCAGGGCGACAGGTACTTCACAGGCGGAAGCTCGTGCGCCTCGCCGGGAACAAGTCGATCACCGTCCTGTACGAGGCGCCTGAGATGTCCACTCTCGATCGCCACGAATCCCTGGGAGGTCCAAGCGAGGGTCTGCAGCGGTGAGCTGGTCGTCGAAGGCACGTCCAGCGGCCGTTTGACCGTCGCGCCGGTCCGGTCGAGGCGATGAACCCTCCAAGGCGTGTCGGGCTTGGCCGACGCTTCGAGAACGGCGATGTCGACGCCCTCACGAGGCTCCGGCAGGACCGCCAGCGCTCGCACCCCCGGACCGCGATCGCGTGGGTCCGCCTCGTCGAGCCCACTGTGGTCGCCGCCGGGAAGGACGCTGCCGCGATCGAACGTGATGGCGCTGATGCGACCCCCTGGGCCTGCCAACAGACGACCGGACCACAGGATGCGCTGACGACGATCGAGCAGGGCAAAACGGCCATCCGGCCACACACCGAGCCCAACGACCTCCGTGGGGAGGTCCTTCATGGCGCCGATGGACACGGCGCGGGCGGCGAGCGGTCCGCGGCCCCCTACCCACGCGGAATCGTTGAAGGTCGGCTCGATCCGCCGGGCTACGAAGCCGGAGCCATCTGCAAGCTCGTTTCGCGCCAGGACGAACCAGTGATCGAGACGGTCCTGCCCGACCAAGACGAGCTCGTCGCCGACTTCGGCAAGTCCGCCCACCCGATCCGCATGGTTGCGCTCGCCAGGCCTGCCCGGGATGGGCGCCCGGATCCTGGCGACCGACCAGGTCCGCGGCGGCTCCGTCGGTGACGGTGCCTTCGAGTTCCCACACCCCGCAAGAAGCGCGACGAGCGAGACGGCAGCCAAGAGTCGTGTGCGCACCATGCAACGACCGTATCCGCCGACCATGCCGTCAGGACACCTCGACCACCGTCAGCTTCTCGCGCAGTGGCGCCGCACGCTCGGCCAGCGTCCGTCCGCCGGGTCGCAGGCGGCGCTCGGGCTCCACGTCGGCCCACGGAACGACGACGTGGGCGACGTCTGTCTCGGAGGGGTCCAGGTGCTCGTCGCCCTCGGGGCCCGTGAGCGCGACCACGTCCAGGTCCAGCGTGCGGGGCGCGAAGAGGTCTGCGCTGCGCTCGCGACCCGCGAGGGCCTCGAGATGCCGCAGGGCGGCGCGAAGCGCGGGCAGCGGCAGGTCGGTCCCGAAGACGACGACGGCGTTCAGGAACCACGGCTGGCCCGGCGGACCCACGGCAGACGCCCGGTAGACGGGCGAGACGAGCACGTCGCGGAAGCGCGTGCGCAATCGGCCGATCGCCCACGGCACCCAACGCCTGGGCTCGATGTTGGAGCCGAGAACGACGACGGCGCGGCGAGACGACCGGGGCGTCATGCGGGCGGCGAGCTCCCATCGCGGCTGCCGCGCTCGATGACGACGCCGACCTCCTCGCTGAAGCGCACCGCACCGGGCTTGCCCACGTGGAGCCGCACCCACGGCACGCCGAACTCGCCGCGGATCAGCTCGGCCAGTCGCTCGGCCAAGGTCTCGACGAGGTAGTAGGAGCTCTTCTCGACGTGGGCGATCACGGCCTTGGCCACGGCCCGGTAGTCGAGCGCATCCTCGATGGACTCCGTGGCCGCGGCCTTCGCGGTATCCGCGGCCATCTCGATGTCGATGCGGATGGTCTGCCGCTCCTGCCGCTCCCAGGCGTGGATGCCGATGATCGAGCGGATCTCGAGCCCGCGGATGTAGACGGTGTCGCGCATGGCCACGCTCCTGTTCCGGCCCACGAGGCCCTGCCCGTAGGGTGCCCCGGGGCGAACGCCGAGCCCACCCTTGTGGTGGTGCCGACCGGCCGCGGACCACGCCGGGCGGTCCAGGCCTCGATCAGGACGTGGCGGTGGCACCGCCCGCCACGAAGTGACGGGCATCTTCGAGCGTGCCGAAGTGCGGGAGGAGCGAGCCCAGGCCCGTCACCTTGATCAGCTTCGTGACGCGGCGCGACCCGCAGGCCAACGCCAACCGCCGCTGCCCCCGGTCCAACGACATCCCGATCTTGACCAGGTAGCCAAGGCCCGTGCTGCTCATGAACTTGAGGCCCGAGAGGTCCACGATCAGGCCAGGCCCCTGCGCCCCGTCCACCAGCGGGTCGACGATCTGCGCGAAAGCGGGCAGGGAGTCGTCGTGCAGGTCCCCAGGAGGCACGACGACCGGGATCTCTCCGTCGCTCATGTCCGCATCATCCGCTGGCCGGCGGCCTTGCGGAAGCCGGGGACGGCGCAGAGCCTCATGAACCGGGCTCGACCCCCGTCGCCTTGAGGAGGGGAATGGGGATGGGGACACGGTCGCCGGCGAGCCGCAGGCCCGCCCCGTCCAGCGTCGCCTCGGCTTCGAGAGGCGTGGGGAGGGGACGTCCCGACTCCTCCTCCGTCCGGAGCAGCAGGCGCTCGTCCTCCAGCGTCCACGACCCGCGGCCGTGCCCCTGCTCGTCGCCGTAGCGGTACACGACGGCGAACCGGCCGTCGGCGCCGAGGTCCAACCGCAGGCGGATGGCCGCGGCTTCCGCCTCGGCCTGCCGCTGCCACGTCGCCTCCAGCGCACGGCGGCCCGGTCCCGCCAGGCCCTCCGCTTCAGCCGAGGCGCCGCGCCGGAGCCGCTCCAGGGCTTCGCGCCGGAAGGTCTCGCGGTCCAGCACGTAGACGCCCGGGACGCCCTCGGCAGGGTCCCCGCACGCCGCCAGCGGGAAGCTCGTGGCCAAGGCGGCCACGAACGGCAGCCAGGCACGCCTCACAAGCCGACCGCCACGACGCGCCAGCCGTCGGCCGTACGCCGCAGGACGAGCGGCCGACGTACGGCGTGGGCGTCGGCGTACGTGAAGGCCGCGCGGCCCGTGCCCGGAGGCGCCTGCGTGTCGGGCCACGGCCCGCCGCCGGGCGGCCGCACACGCGCCAGGAACCGCAGCAGCTCCGCGTCCGACGCCCGGCTGGCGCGCACCCGAAGGGCCTCGCCGTCCGCGGCAAACACCGCCCGCACCTCGTCGGCCACCCCCGGCACGGCGTGCGCCGGCTCGGCAAGCCCGGGCCGCAGCGCCGCGAGGTCGGCGGCCAGGGCCCGTCGCCCCTCGGCATCCATCTCCGCCTCCAGCGCGGCGAGGTCACCTCGCGCGAGCGCCTCGTAGGCCCGCTTGGCCACGGCGCCAGGGTCCGAGCGCGTTGCGGAGCCCGCCCCACCACCGCCCTCGCGGCCACACCCGACCGCCGAGACGGCCACGACGAGCGCGAGAGCAGGAGGCAGGATGCGGCGAGCGAGCACGGCGCGATGGTAGCCGTGCCCGCGACGTCCCGGGTGAGGCCTAGTCTGGGAGGCCGTGATCAGCCCCGTGGCCCTGGACCGAGAACGACGCGAGGCCTTCGCTTCCGTGTCCCGCGTGCTCGGCGTCCCTGAATTGCCCCAGGTTCCCGTCCGCTGGAACCGACGGCTGCGCCGCGCCGGCCGCGCGCTCATCGACACGCGGGCCGGACGCTTCGAAGGCGCCTGCGTCGAGCTCTCGCCCGCGTACTTCGAGGTCTATCCCCAGGACTTGCGCGGGATCCTCGTGCACGAGGCGGTCCATGTCGGGTTGGCCGTGCTCGGCAAGTCCTGCGGCCACGGGCCGGAGTTCCGCTCCGCGTGCCTGGCCGCAGGTGGGCGCCTGCACAGCCGTTGGCTCCCGGGGCGCGTGTACCGGTACCGCTGCCCGGTCTGCGGCGAAGAGCACGTGAGGCGCCGCCGGGCCGCGGGTGCCCGCTGGTGCGCGCCCTGCACCGAGGCCGCTCCCGACCAGGGTCGCGATCCCTTCGCCGCCGACCGCGCCCTCAAGCTCGTCGGCACGGCCTGGGTCGGACCGGAGGAGGCCGCCAACCGGGACGACGACGTATGCGAGGCCGAGGGCGACGAGGCCTCGCTGGACCTGGACGCCGCCCCCACACCGCGGGCTTGAACGCGCCCAAGGGCTCCTCGGCGGCCGAGCCTGGGCTCCCCGGCCCGCCTCCGAGTCCATCAGCGCTTGACGCGGAAGCTGGTCCCGGAGGTTGCCGCGTCTGCGCCACGCGCCGAGGATGAACCCCATGCCCAGCCGCCTCCTCGTCGCGATCACCCTGGCCCTCGGTGCGTGGCTCGTCTGGCCGTGCGCCGCACGAGCCGAGACGGTGCCCGACGTGGTCGGAACGCAGATCACCGAGGCGGAGCGGCTCCTGCGCCTCGGCCAGTTCCGCATCACGGTGCAGTACGACCCGGACGTCCCCCTGGGCACGGTTGCCGCGCAGGACCCGCCGGGGTTCGCCGACCGGCCGCGGGGCACCATGGTGCGCATCGTGGTCGGCGGCACGAAGCCGCTCGAGACGGAGCGGCCGCCGGCCTCCCCCCCCGTCGCCCCGCCGACAGGGCAACCATCGGTGCCCGCTCCTTCGACCACGCCCGGCGTCGCGCCCGCCCTGGCCGGGAACACGCTGGAGGAAGCGCGGCGTCTCGCGGGGGACCTGCCGCTTCGCTACGAGCGCACGCTGGGCGTGCCCGAGCTCGAGAACCGCGTCGTGTTCCAGTGGCCCATCGCCGGCGAGCCCCTTCCCGCGGGCCGACCCATCACGCTCGTGATCGGTGTGCCGGAAATGCCGTCGGAACGCCACGCCGTCGTGCCGGACGTGACCGGCTTGGGTCGCGATGCGGCCGAGAGCGTCTTGCGCGAGGCCGGCTTCGGCGCGCGCGCCGCCACGACCTCGCGCGGGCGCGTGGTGATCCACCATCCCCTGCCGGAGAGCCTCGCGATCTTGGGCAGTGTCATCGAGCTCGAGATCGACGCGGGGGAAGGGGCCCCGGATGGCCCGGTCTCCCCGGACGTCGAGCCGCCGCCCACGGCGCCGAGCCCGCCCGCGTTCCCCGACCCGCTGCCCGCGCCGCCCGGTGGGACGCGACCGCCGCCGGACTCGGTGCCGGCGGAACCCGGTCGCACGGCGCCCATGCCGCGCGCGCCAGCTCGACCGCCGCTTCCTCGTTCCCCGGCGGACGCCGATGCCTATCCGGGGTCGATGCCCGTGCTGTTCGACTGGGAGCAGGTGCCGGGCGCCGAAGCCTACGACTGGCAGCTGCTGCGCGAGCTCGATGGAGGCGTCGTCCGCCAAGTCGAGCGCACGCGCGTCGACGGCTCGCCGTTCCAGCGCGTGGGCCTGGCGCGCGGCCGCTACCTCTGGCGCGTGCGCGCCCTCAACCGCGCCGGGCCGGGGCCGTGGGGACCCCCGCGCCAGCTGTACGTCTACTAGGGTCGGATGGCGCGCCGTCGCGAGGGCGCCGGGGCCGAAGCGAGCCACGGGCACGACGGGAATCCGGGCCCGAGGCGGTCCCCTGACCGTGGAGGAACCGGATCCAAGTCAGGCCGTAGCGCAGCGAGAGACCCGGTGGCCGCAGCAGGAGGGGTTCGCGGACGGACCCTGGCGAGCTAGCTCGCGGCGCGGGCCCCGACTTCGCCGGACTCCCAGACGGAGACGCAGTTCCCGCCGCGGCGCTTGCTGGCGAAGAGAGCGTCGTCGGCGAGCCGCAGGAGGGCGTCGGTGGGCTTGCCGGGCTGCCCGACCAGGTCTTCGCCCGTGGCCAGCCCCAAGCTGATGCCCAGCGTGACCTCGGGCACGCCGTCCAGGACGATGCCCTGCACGGCTGCACGCAGGCGCTCGGCAACGACCAGGGCCTGGGCCCGGTCCGTGTTGGGCAACAGCACGCAGAACTCGTCGCCGGCGTAGCGCGCCAAGACGTCGCCGTCCCGCAAGGAGCCCGCCAGCGTCGCGGCGACGCGGCAGATCGCCATGTCACCCACGGCGTGGCCGTGCTCGTCGTTGATGCGCTTGAAGCGGTCCTGGTCGATCATCAGCACGGCCAGCGCATCGCCGTAGCGCATGGCGCGGGCCAGCTCACGCGACAGGACGTCGCGGAAGTACGTACGGTTGTAGATGCCCGTGAGCGGGTCGCGCGAGGCCTGCTCGGCCAAGCGGCGGTTCGCCGCCCGCAGCGCGTCTTCCATCGCGACGCGGTCGGAGACGTCACGCAGGGTGATGACGGTGCCGTCGATGCGACCGCCGCTGCGGCGGATGGGGCTCGACGTCACGATGCAGGGCACGCGCTCGCTCCGCCCGCTGCGCACGTCGAGCTCGCCCGCCCATTCCGCACCCACCTCGACGGCCTCGAGGAGGTCCGCCTTGAGGCGCGGGTCATGGTCGAGCGGGAACAGGTCCGCAATGCGCCGCGTGCCGTCGAGCGGGCCGAGCAGGCGCTGGCAGGCGGCGTTCATCGTCTCGACGCTTCCGCTGCGCTCGACGATGAGCACGGCCGCAGCCGTCGACTGCAGCGCGTCCGCGAGGCGCCCGGCGGCATCCTCTTCGGCGCGACGGGCTTGGGACGAAGCCAAGCGTGCCGCCAAGGTCTGCAGGAAGTACCCGTCACGGTCGGCCAGGACGAAGTCGGCCGCCCCGAGGCGTGCCGCCTCCATCCACTGGGCGGCGCCCTCGTCGCGCCCCAGCACGACGACGGGCGTGCTGCGTGCCATGCGCAGCGCGCTCTGGAGGAAATCGAGCAGCAGCATGTCGCGCATGGACTCGTCGACGAGGACGAGATCCGGCGGACTGGGCCGCGCCAAGGCCGCAAGCGCCGCGGCGGCTCCGGCCGCAGACTCGGCGCGGTGCCCCGCAGCGCGGAGAGCGTCCGCGACCGCGTCGCGGCGGCCCGGGTCGTGCTGGACGAGCAGAACGTGCACCCCGAGCGACTCCACCGGACGTTCCCGGGCCCCCCCGGGTGCCGACCGCCCCTCCTATCGGCCACGCACGCCCGGATCCCGGAGTCCCGGCCTCTTTGCGCCGTCCGCCCTGGCAGGATGTGACTCCCGCACCCGAGGTCCCCGACGGGAGAAGGCCATGCCCCGGCCCCAGCACCCGCGTTCGTCGTCCGTTCGTACCCGCGGCCTGCTGCTGACGTTCCTGGCCTGCGCGGCGACGTCGCTCCTCCTGGCTGGCCCGCCGGCGCCGCTGGGGGCCGAGGAAGGCGAGATCACGTCGCTGTACGTGCGCAACGCCAGGGACCTGCGCGCGACGATGCGGGTCCTCGAGACCGAGGCCCGGCTCCGCGACGCCACGCAGGTGATCGTCGCGCTCGATGCGGCCACGTTCGACCCACCGCCGGGGCTGACCGAGTTCACGCTGGCCTACCCCTACTTCGACGACCTCGACCCCTGGTGCGAGGCGATCGCCGAATGGGCCCGCCGCGCTTCCTACCCCGTGCGGGGGACGAGCTCGCTGGCGCCGCGCAGCATCGACATGACCGAGCGCGACGCCGCTGTCGCGCTGGCCGACTTGGTGCGCAGCCGCTGGTGGCAGGGCGAACGACCCGCCGTCCTGCCCACGGCCGCCCAGTGGATGCCCGACATCCTGGCCCGCACGGAGGACACGGTGCGGGCCCGTGATGCCTCGCCGCGACGGCTGCTCGTCCTCGTGGCAGGCGACGCGATGCCCGAACGGACCGCGCGCGCCGGGTCGGCCCAGGGTTACGAGTCCGAGTGGCGCACCAAGCTGCTCGAGCCCGGCACGTACTTCGACCCCGTGGCCGTGGACGCCGTGCTCACGCGCTTCCGCTGCTCGCTGCTCGTCGTGGCCCCCGAGGCGCGCTTTGGCGACTTCACGCCCATCGTCGAGATGCCGGAGCTGCCCTGGGTCGCGCGTCCCCACCTGCCGCCGGACGACTTCCGCATCTCCGTCGAGATGCGGGAGGGGCGTCGTCGCGGTCCGTCCATGCGCGACCAGCTGGACGACGCGCTACGCGACTCGATCCCCGATCCCGCCGCGCGCCGTCGCCGCGTCGAGGAGCTGCTCGGGCGCGCGCCCCGCACGGGCACGCCCGGCCCCGGGTTGGCCCACGAGCGCTCGGGCGGCTCGCGCTACCTGCCGACGACACCTGTGTGGTTCGCCCGCATCGGCGACGCCGTGCCCTTCAACAACCACGCACCTTCGGGCTACGGCCAATGGGCGTACGCCACGGCAGCCGCGCAGACAGGCGGCCGGTACGTGTTCTATCCCTTCCCGCCCTCGACCTGGCTCGACCGCTGTCCGGCCAGCTATGCGCTGCTCGATGCGCTTGCGCCCGAGGCCGTGGGCATGACGCGCTACCTCGCGGCGCGCCGCGGCGATCCGGCGTTGGGCGTCCTGGCGCGGGTCAGCGCCAAGCTGTTCGAGGACACGCCCTGGTCGGACGACGGCGTCGGACATCGCCAGTCGCATGCATGGACGACGCTGACACGCACGGCCCCGCTGCGTGTGGAGGAGCGCGCCTGGGTCCGGCGCAAGCCGTTCGACGACATCCTGCACGGATCCGAGCTCGAGATCCGCGACCTGGGGCGTCGCCTGCTCGAAGACGTGCTGCCGCTCTACGACGACGCCGCGGAGATGCTCGACGAAGCAGCCGCGCGCATGGCCCCCGACCGTGGAGGCGTGCACCCCCGCTCGCACGCGCACCTCTTGCTCACGCGTTTCCACGTCCGGATGAGCGCGTTCCACCTGCAGGCGCTCGGTCTGTACGCCACCGAGCTCGACCGCTTCATCCCCGAGGAGATGAAGGACGATGTCGACCGCGTGTTCGTGACCTACGTGCCGACGATCCGCCTGAGCGACTGCCTGGAGGCCTACGACGGCCGCGAGCTGTCGCCCGCCGACGAGGCCGCGTACCCACGCCAGGACCTCGGTGGCGTGCCCCACCATCAGGGCAACCTGCTGCAGATCCCCGAAGCCGATGCGAGCTACAGGGCCCGGCGGCAGCTGACGCACGTGCTGCGCTACCTCGACCCGCGGCTGCGTGCACGCGCCTTGCAGATGATCGGGGCTGCGCGCGACGTGATGGAGAGCTACGGGCAGACGGGCTGGGGCTGGACGACGTACTACACGGACGCGTTCACGTTCCTCTTCCACCCGGTGCCCGTGCAGCGCGGCCACCAGCCCTCCCGGGGCGGCGGCAAGGCTCCACCGCCCCCCACAACGCCGCGCGGTGGCGGCGACGGAAGCGGCGGGTCGACACCCGGAGGTCCGGGAACGGGCGGAGGCGGATGACCACTCGCCCGTAGCGTGGGGCCGTGGCACGTCCATCGCCGCGCGACGAGTACATCAGGGGTC
Source organism: Planctomycetota bacterium (assembly GCA_050248855.1). Lineage (GTDB taxonomy): Bacteria > Planctomycetota > PLA2 > PLA2 > JAEUHO01 > JACKGW01. The sequence goes on from JBFWRP010000014.1 coordinate 73,758, forward strand.
TGGTGCTCGCCTACTCGGGCGAGCTCGGCGCGGCGTGGGCCTACATCGGCCACCGACGCAGCCTGCCGCCGGGGCCGGAGCGCCAAGCCATCTGGCAGATCCTCAAGGACGAGGTGCGCCACAGGAAGGTGCTGCTGGCCCTGATGCACCGCTACGGCGCAAGGCCCGATGCCAAGGCGGAGGCCAAGCTCCGCGTGGTGGGGAAGACCATCGCGTTCATCTGCCGTGTCGGCGGCTGGTTCGTGCCGATGCTGGGCGCCGCGCGCCTGGAGGCGTCCAACATCGGCGAGTACGAGCTGCTGGCGCGACTGGCGTGGTGGGCGGGCGAGCCCGACGACGTGCCCACGCACATGCACTTGGGCGAGGTGGAGTGGGACCACGAGTCCGTGCTCCGCGGCTTCGCCTCACGGCATCCGCTTTGGTCCCTCGTACCCGGGTGGCCCGACGTGGGCTCCCGCGCGGGCCTGCGCGACCGCTACGCGCGGTTCGTGGGAAGCCCCGAGCGCCCGCGCCCGCGCAAGAGCCTGCTGCTGCGGTGAGGTGGTGAGCGTGTACCGAGCCAGGTGAGATTCCGACCTAAAAGGCGCCGGCATCGGAGAGCTTCCGTTGCTTGGAGGGGACCGTACCGAGCCAGGTGAGATTCCCACTTCACGCTGGGCAGCGGACATCCCTCGCGGCTTGAAGGCGCCGGCCTCGGAGAGCTTCCGTTGCTTGGACGGGACCGTACCGAGCCAGGTGAGATTCCCACTTCACGCTGCCGTGTCACCCCCGATCAGAAGGTGTGCCGGGGCGTGAAGTGGGAATCTCACCCGGCTCGTGTCGCGGTGCGGTGGGCGATGGTGCGGGACCGAGCATCTGGCGAGCCGCCCCCAAGCACCGCGCCGCGTCAATCGACTACCCCATGATGCTGTAGCCGCCGTCGACGATGATGGTCTGGCCGACCATCATGCTGGCGAGCGGGCTCACGAGGAAGAGCACGGCGTCGGCCACGTCGGCGGGCTCGGTGAGGCGGCCGCGCGGCGTCCGGCGGGCGCTCTCGCCGAGGAGCTGGTCGCGGTTGGGGAAGTGCTTGAGGGCGTCCGTGTCGACGACGCCGGCGCTGACGGCGTTCACGAGGACGCCCTGCGGCGCCAGCTCGATGGCCAAGTGGCGTACCAAGCTCTCGAGGGCCGCCTTGCTCGCGCCGACCGCGGCGTAGTTCGGAATGGCACGGCGGGCGCCCAGGCTGCTGACCGCGATGATGTGGCCGCCGTTGGGCATCAGCGGCACGCCGCGCTGCGCCAGGGGGAGCAGGGCCGCCGCGTTGATGTCCATCGTCCACTGCCAGTGGCGCGGGGTGAGCTCCATCGCGGGCTTGATCACGCCGCTCGCGGCGTTGCTGACGAGGATGTCGAGACCGCCGAAGGACTGGCTGATGGCCTCGAACATCGCACCGAGGTCGTCGCCGCTGGCGACGTTGCACTTGTGGAGCAGGGCCCGGGTGCCGGCTTGCTCGACGGCGGCGGCCGTCTCCTCGGCTTGGCCGCGGTTGCGCAGGTAGTTGATTGCCACGTCGCAGCCGGCTTCGGCCAGCCGGACGGCGATGGCCCGCCCGATGCCGCGGCTGCCCCCCGTGACCAGCGCGCGCTTGCCTTTCAGGTCGATGTCGATGCCGGCCATGACGCCCTCCCGCCGAGGGCCGCACGGTACCCGGCACGGGGCAGACGGCACCCTTGGCAATCAGAAGTAGGCTCTAGGCATGGACTCCCCCCTCCCCCCCACGACGACCCCCCTGCTGACGGGGGCCCTGCTGCTGCTGGCCCTCGGTGGCTGCGCGAGCTCGCAGGGTGGAACCTCCCGTGCGGGTTCCGCCCCGGAGTACGTCCCCATCGAGATGCCGCTGGCCGACGCCTACGCGCCGCCCCCCGCGGACCCGGCTCCGGCCCTGGTTCGGCCGTTGCCCGAGCCGAGCTACCCCATCGCCCCGACCGGCCCCCTGGCCACGCGGGCGCCGAGCGCGGCAGCCACGACGCGCGGACCGGCGACGATGCCTGCGCCGACCGTCGACACGAGCCCCGTGTTCGGCCCACGCCGCCAAGGCGGGACGTTGGATCCCGGAAGTCGTTACCTTCCCCATGTGGACCCCGTGGGTAGCGAGCCCGCCGAGACGCCACCGATGGACGTACGCTAGGCGTTCGACGGCTCGGGCTTGCGGTCCGTCGGGGAACCACGGTCCGTAGGGAAGCCCATGCGACTGTCGTCCGCCTTCGTGCTCCTGGGCCTTTGTTCGGCCGCTGCCGGGTTCCTCGCCCTGGGCGGCTGCGCCGGGGAGCCCGGGAAGCTCGTCATCGAGCCCACGTCGCTCGAGTTCGGAACCGTGCGCCACGGCGAGGTACGCCACGCCACGCTTAGGCTTCGCAACCCGGGCAACGACGACGTGTCGTTCCAAGCCCGCGCCACCTGCGGCTGCCTGGCGCTGGGCGCCGGCTACCGCACGCTCGTGGCCCCGGGGGAGTACATCGACCTGCAGGTCCGGTTCGACTCGGCCCACATCGTCCCCGGCAAGCAAGACGGGTCCAAGGGCATCGAGATCAAGACGAACGAGGCGGGGAGCACCGCGGTCCTGGTGCCCCTGATCGCCGACATCGTGCGCATCGTGGACGTCGTAGGGACGCGCGTGCGGCTCGAGGAGATTGCTCCCGGCCACGGTCGCGAGACACCGCGGTTCGCCGAGTTCCGGCCGTCGCAGGGCTACACGCTCCGTGTCGAACGCATCCAGCCGCTCGGTGCGGACGCCGCGTTCCTCGACTTCACGCCGGAGGCTCCCGCGCCCGACGGCGCGATCCGGGTCGAGGTCACGGTGAAGCCCGACGCGACGCGGGCCACCGGATCGTTCGAAGCCGGCGCCGAGGTGCACTTCGTGCTCACGGCTCCCGACGGCGCGACCAGCAAGCTGGTCGAGCGCATCGTCGTCGTGGGGACCTGGACCCACACCGCGCCCCGGTAGCCCCCCGTGTCACGACGCACCCCGCCTTGGATGCTGCCCCTGCTCGCCCTCGCGGTGGGGGGAGCCTTGTGGCTCCTGGTGGCCGGAGGTGACGGGCCGGGCGGCGGGCCGAGCACGGGCTCCGTGGACCCGCTCGGGAGCGCCCCGCCCGATCCCGGGTCGCCGCTCGAGGGATCCGCGACGGTCACCGCGACGCCGACTGCCGATCGCCGGGCGTTGGACGAGGCTCGTCGCCGGCACGCCGAACGCGCCACCCGCGCGGACCTGGTCGAAGGCGTCGTGATCGACGCCACGGGCCAGCGCGTGGTGGGCGCCCTCGTCACGCTCCACGAGCGCCCGCGTGCAACGGCCTGGCGGCGACGCGGCCACCCGCTTGGACGGTCGGTGCTCGAGACGAGAAGCGGCGAGGATGGACGCTTCACGTTGCGCCCGTTGCCCAAGGGCGATGCCTTCACGGTCCGCGCCGAGGCCGCGGGGCATGCAACGAGCCACGTCGACGTGCCCGCGCCCGGCGCCTGGCTCGAGATCCAGATGGCGCCGGCGGGGACGCTTCGCCTGCGCGTCGTGTCGGGCGCCAACGAGCCCGTGGCCGAGGCCCGCGCGGTCTACACGACGCCCGAGGGCAGCTTCGACGCGACCAGCGACGCCAGCGGAATCGCCGTGCTGGCGGGCCTGCCGTCGGGGGTCGGCCAGCTGCGCGTCACCCATGCCGTCCATCGCGTGCATGCCGACCCCCTGGTCGGGGTCGTGGCCGGCGAAGAGCGCGAGCAGCTCGTGGTGCTGGACGCCGCCGGCGTCCTCGTGGGTCGTGTCGTCGACGCGAGCGACGAACGTCCTCTCGGCGACGCCATGGTCGAGGTCAGCGTGCCCACGGCGCCGACCCTGCCCGCCGCGGACCCCGTGGCCACGGATGCCGAAGGACGCTTCGAGGCACCCGACCTCGCCGGGGTGCGCGACCGCCTGCAGCTGCATGTCCGCCGCGCCGGCTACCAGGACGCGATCCTCACGCGCTCGGCCACGGACGAGAGCGAGCTCGTCGTCCAGCTGCGTCGGGGTCCGCCGCTGGAGGTTCGCGGCGGCGTCTACGACGCCGACGGCCGAGGCGTGGCCGGAGCCCTGCTCGAGCTGGGACCGGCGTCGGGGGCCCTCGACGTCGACCCGGTGCGCGGCAGCTCCGACGAGCGCGGCAGCTTCGTCCTGGAGCTGCCGGGTGCCGCGGGCCCGGGCAGCTTCTGGCAGGTCCGTGCCACCGCCGGCTCCGGGGACGCCGGCGTCGCGGCGTTCGTCGTTCCGCGCGACGAGCTGGCCCCCACGCCGTACGTCGAGATCAAGCTCACCGCGACGGGCGCCCTGGTGGGCACGGTCGTGGACGAAGACGGGCAGCCCGCCGTCGGCGCGGAGATCCGCGTCGAACCCGACGGCTCGGGCTCGGCGCCCTCGGCCCGGCTCCTGGCCCGCGCGCTCTCGCGCGACGGTTCCTCGCTCGTCACCACCAGCGGCGAAGGGGGCGCGTTCGAGCTGTTCGGCCTGCCGGCGACGGCGTGGCGCGTCGAAGCGCGCCGCGGCTCCGTGGTCGCGCCGCCTGGCGACGCGATCGAGGTTCCCCCGCACGGCGTCGCGACGGTCCAGATCCGCCTCGTGGATGGTGCACGCATCCAGGGTCGCGTCGAGGACGCGGCCGGCGCGCCCGTGCCGGGCGTGCACGTACGGGCCGTGCCCGAACGACGCGTCGTCCCCGGCCTGGACGAGGGCGCCGCAGCCCGCACCGACGGGGACGGCGCGTTCGAGATCTCCGGCTTGGCCGAGGGGGGCTGGCGGCTCGCCGCCACGCGCATGGGCTGGCGCCAAGTCGGCGGCGGCGCCCGCGTGGAGGCGGGCGACCGGGGTGTCGTGCTCGTCATGGAGCCGCGGGGCGTGCTGCTCCTGGACGTCCGCGAAGGCGGCGTGGCCTACGAGGGCGTCCTCACCGTCGAGCTGGCCTCGGAGGGTCGCGCTTCGGGCGAGAGCAGCGAGGGACCGGGCGGGATCGCCGCGGCGGGTCCGCGCACGCTGCGCACGACCGAGGGGCGGGTCGAGCTGCCCGACGTCGACCCGGGCCACTGGCGGGTGCGCGCCACGACGCGCGACGGACGTGTCGCCACGAGCGGCGGAGCGGTGGAGGTCGTCGGCGGCCGCACGACGGAGCCGGTCCAGCTGCTGCTCCGCGACGGCGCGGTGATCGAAGGCCGGGTGGTCGATCCGACGTCCCAGGCGCCCGACGCGGTCGCCGGGGCCTGGGTCCAGGCGTGGCCGTGGCAGGAGGCCGACGGCACCACGCGCGAGGAGCACGCCACGCGGGGCAGAGTCCGCACCGACGACCAAGGGCGCTTCCGACTCGAGGGCTTGGGGGCCGGCCGGTACCTGCTCGGTGTCTGGACGCGCACGGGCGCCCAGTGGTCCGAGGACGTGCGTGTTCGCGAGGGCCAGCGCCTCGACATCCAGCTGGTACGCAAGCCCACCGGGCGCGTCGAGGTGCGCGTCACCGACCCGCGCGGGCGCGCCGTGGACGGGGCGCGCGTGACGCTGCAGCGGGCCGGGGGCGGCACGTGGGTGCCCTCGTACCAGGCGATGGCCGCCGCAGGACTCGTCCAGCAGCCCGGGGACTGGGCGTCCCTCACGGCGACGGATGCCTCCGGGTACGCCAACATCCCCCTCGTGCCCCCGGGCGACTGGACCGTGGTCCCGATGAAGCCCGGCTGGCGGCTCGTGGGCGCGGCGCCGGCCGTGGCGATCCCGCCCGGCGGCCATGCGAACGCCGAAGTCGTGCTCGAACCCGACCCCGACGCACGGGACCCCTCCTCGCCGCAGGAGCGGTAGCCGGCGTTCCAGGCGTCCACCCCCTGGCATGCGTGGGTGCGGCTCGCCAGGGGCTCGATCCCGCGCACGCATCGGCTCCTCGTGCAGCCGACGAGGCCGGGCTTCGTTCCATGCTCCCGCGCGGACTCGGTGCTCCGGCTTCGCCTGCGCAGCAGGGGGGCTATTGCGTTCCGCCAGCTTCCGCCCGCGCAAGGGGACACTTGCCCGAAGCGCCGCAGAGCAGCTGTTCCGCGCTACCGCGCGGATTCGGTGCTCCGGCTTCGCCTGCGCAGCAGGGGGGCTATTGCGTTCCGCCAGCTTCCGCCCGCGCAAGGGGACACTTGCCCGAAGCGCCGCAGAGCAGCTGTTCCGCGCTACCGCGCGGATTCGGTGCTCCGGCTTCGCCTGCGCAGCAGGGGGGCTATTCCGTACCCCCCCTGCACCCCTCACGGTCCCCCCTGCACCCCTCACGGTCCCCCCTGCACCCCTCACGGCCCCCCTGCACCCCTCACGGGGCCCTGACGACCCGGGGCGTGGGCGCGTGCCCCGCGTTGCGGCAGACGCCGCCACCGCGCAGGATGGGCAGGGATGGACCTCCGGCAGCTCGACTCGTTCCGTCACGTCGTGCGTGAGGGCTCCTTCACGGCCGCCGCCAAGCGCCTGCACATGACGCAGCCCGCCATCAGCCTGCACATCAAGGCCCTGGAGCAGGAGCTGGGTGCGCGCTTGATGGAGCGCGACGGCAAGGGCGTACGCCTGACGCCCGAGGGCGAAGCGTTGCTCGAGGCCGCCGACCGCGCGTTCGCCGCCCTGGAGGACGGCCGCCGCGCCATCCGGCAGCGGTCCGCGCCGGACCGCGGCACGGTCGTGCTGGCCTGCGGCGACACGGTGGCCCTGCATCTGCTCCCGCCCGTCCTCAAGGCCTTCCGCCGCGCATGGCCCAAGGCCGAGGTCGCCATCCTCAACCACGGGTCGCACGAGATCCTCGAGCGCGTGCTGCGACGCGAGGCGGACGTCGGCATCGTCACGAGGCCACCGCGCCTGGACCCGGAGCTCTGGTCGCGCACGCTGCGACGCGACCCGCTGCGGCTGCTCCTGCCGCGGCGTCATCCGCTGGCCGAGCGCGAGGCGGTGACCCGCGAGGACCTGGAGGGCCGCGCCGCGGTGTTGCTCGCACGTCCCGCCGAGACGCGCGCCGTCATCGACCGGGCGCTGCGCGAGGTCGGCGTGGAGCCGCGCTGCGTCATGGAGAGCGGCAACCTCGAAGTCGTCAAGCGCTACGTGCGCGAAGGCCTCGGGTGGTCCATCGTGCCGGACATGGCGCTCGCGCCCGCGGACCACAAGCGCATGGCCGTCCGCGACCTCGCGGGCCTGCCGGCGCGGCGGATCGTGGTCGTGCGGCGCAAGGATCGCACCCCCGGTCCGCTCACGACGGCGCTGCTCGAGCTCATGGCGCACCACCTCCTCGAACCGGGCGAGGGCGCAGCGTGACGCCACGCGGCAGGCGGGGTCTCGCCGCAAGTCGGGTCGTCGCCCGGGCGGCCGTACCCTCCTGGGCATGAAGATCCTCGTCACCGGCGCCGGCGGCCAGATCGGCGCCGACCTGCTCCCCCATCTCGTCGCCCGCGGCGACGAGGTCACCGTGTTCGACGTGGCGCCGCAGCCGGCAGCGTGTCCGCCCGAGGTGCGCTGGATCCGCGGCGACGTCACGATGGCGGGCGAGGTCTTCGACGCGGTCAAGGCTGCGCGCCCCGAGCGGCTGTTCCACTTGGCGGCCATCCTCTCCGCCACCGGCGAGCGGGTTCCCCACCGCGCCTGGGCCGTCAACATGGAGGGCACACGGAACGCCCTCGAGGCCGCGCGCCTCTTCGACGTGGCCCAGGTGTTCTTCACGAGCACGATCGCCGCGTTCGGCCCCGGGCTCGAACCGCCCGTGGGCGACGACGTCCCGCTGCGTCCCACCACGATGTACGGCCTCACGAAGGTCGGCGGCGAGCTGCTCGGCGAGTGGTACCAGCGGACCTACGGCCTGGACTTCCGCGGCGTGCGCTTCCCGGGCCTCATCAGCGCAGCCGAGCCCGGTGGTGGCACGAGCGACTACGCGCTGTTCATGTACGTCAACGGACTACGCGATGGGTTCTACGAGGCGTTCGTCACCCCGGAGAGCCAGATTCCCTTCATGTACATGCCCGACGCGGTGCGCGCCGTCCTCGAGCTGTCCGATGCACCCCGCGCTGCGCTGGGCAGGAGCATCTACAACATCGCGGCCATCAGCCCGACGGCCGCCGAGGTGGCCGACGCGGTGCGGGAGCGCATCCCCGGAGTCCGGCTGACCTTCCGCAGCGACCCGCGCCGCCAGGCCATCCTCGACTCGTGGCCATCCGTCCTGGACGACGCGAACGCGCGACGCGACTGGGGCTGGTCGCACGAGTACGACCTCGACTCCATGAGTGACGATCTGCTCGCCAAGCTGCGCGAGCCCGCGAGCGTGCGGTAGCCGCCACGGCCGCAGCGGCCGCGGCCGGCGGCGACGCGGTACGGAGGACGCAGACGCGGTACGGAGGCTATGCGGTCGGCGACTTCGCCGCAGGTGCGCGGCCGAGGTGCTCGCGCAGCATCGCGCCGAGATCCTCCTGGCGGTACGGCTTGTCGAGCACGCCCCGGAAGCCGTGGGCCTCGGGCTCCAGCAGCACGGGATCCTCGAAATGCCCGCTCGACGCGATGATGCACGCCTCGGGGTCGAGCTCGAGCAAGCGCCGCGTGGCCTCGGCGCCGCCCATCCCGTCGGGGATGTTCAGGTCCATGATCACGAGGTCGAAGGTCTGCTTCTTGCCCATGGCGTGCGCGTACAGCTCCAGGGCCTGCTGCCCGCTCTCGGCCGTCGTGGGGCGGTAGCCGAGGCTGCGCAACATGCGGCTGCACACGTCGCGCACGGTGGCCTCGTCGTCCATCACGAGGATGCGGCCCGTGCCTTGTCGGGCGCGGAGCAGGCGATCGAGGGCTTCCTCGGGCTGGGGCAGCTCGGCCTTGCAGGCGGGCAGGTAGACGCGGAACGTCGTGCCCACGCCGACCTTGCTGTCGACGAGGATCGAGCCGCCATGACGGCGTACGATCGAGTAGGAGGTCGCCAGACCCAGGCCCGTGCCTTCCGCCTTCGTGGTGAAGTAGGGGTCGAAAATCCGTTGCAAGGCCTCCGGCGGGATCCCGCAGCCCTGGTCGGTGACGACGATCTCCACGTAGCGCCCGGGGTCGATCGGCGTGCCGTCGCCGGCGACGACCGACGTCGTGCGTGCGGTCACGACCAGGTCTCCACCCTCGGGCATCGCCTGCGTGGCGTTGATCACGAGGTTCTGCAGGACCTGCAGGATCTGCCCCTGGTCGGCCTCGACCGCGGCCAAGTCGGCCGCCACGTCCGGGGTACACCGCACGTTGGACCCGCGCAGGGCGAACGCGACGGTCTCGAGCAGTCCCTTGGTCAGCACCACCGGACGCCTCAGCGGTGCGCCGCCCTTGGCAAACGTCAGCAGCTGGCGGGTCAGGTCCTGGGCGCGGATCGCGGCATCCAAGGCTTGCTGCAGGCTGTAGCCCGTGTCGGACGTTGCATCCACGTCCATGCGCGCGAGCGACAAGTTGCCGATGATGCCCGCCAAGATGTTGTTGAAGTCGTGGGCGATGCCGCCTGCGAGCACGCCGACCGACTCCAGCTTGGCGGCGCGCAACAGCTCTTCCTCGCGCCGCATGTGGTCGGTGACGTCGCGGAGCACGACCACGACGCCGACGGCCTCGCCGTTGGGACCGCGCAGGGGAGCGCCGGCCACGACCAGCTGGCGAACGCCGTGGTCGCGGGTGGAGAGCGTGACCTCGCTGCCGCGCGCCCCCCCCTCGGGTCGGAGCCACGGGGCGCGCCCCTGGATCGGGCCGCCGCCGGGAAGCTCGAAGCTCGCCACGGTCTCGAGCGGGCGTCCGCGCGCGGCGCGCTCGGACATGCCCAGCAGCCGCGTCGCGGCTTCGTTCATCTGCTGGACGCAGCCGTCGGCGTCGAGACCGATGACGGCGTCCGTGATGCTGCGGAGCATGATGGCGCTGCGCTCGCGCTCGGCCTGGAGCGCATCCTGGGTCTCGCGCCTGCGGGTGACGTCGAACAGCGTGCCTTGCACGTGCCGCACGATGCCCCGCTCGTCGCGGACACCCTGGCCGTACTCCTCGATCCAGCGCTCGCTGCCGTCCAGGTGCCGCAGCCGGTAGGTGACGAACCAGGGCCTGCCCTCCGTCAGGGCAGTCGTGATCTCCTCGTCGACACCAGGGCGATCGGTCGGGTGGATGCGCTCGTCGAGCTCACGGCGGCCGCGCGTGAACACCTGCGGATCGAGACCCGTCAGCGTGTGCACGCCCTGGCCCATGAACGCCACGGTCCACTCTTCGCCATGCCGCGTCAGCAGGTACGCCGCGCCGGGGATCGACTCGGCCAGGAGTCGGAACTGGCTGCGGCTCTCGTCGATCGCCTGCCGGGCGGCGCCCGTCGACAGCGAGTCCAGGTGCGTCCAGAGCCATGAACGGCCCTCGAGGCGGATCGGCGTCGTGTGCACGAGGACCCGCGGCTCGGGGGCGCTCTCGGAGCGCAGCGCCACGACGGAGCTGCCGCTCTCCGCGTCGGTCGCCTGGAACCGGGGTGCGGTGCCCCCCGTGGATGGCGCCAGCGCCTGGGTCAGCGGTCGGCCCACGACGTCCTGCCGGAGCAGGCCGAGGCGTTCGAGGGCCGTGGGGTTGGCAAGTCGCACGCGAGCCGTGGCCGGCTCGAGCAGCAGGAGCGGCGCGGCCAGCTGGGCCATCACGCGCTCGACCCCCTCGAGCGCGTTGCCTGGCGCTTCGCGGCGCAGGACGTGGCCGTGACGCCGACGCCGGAGGAACCCGATCACGAGCAAGGCGGCGAGGGCCGCCAAGACGGCCAGACCCAGGATCTCGGTCCCCTGGTAGGCACCTGCCAGCTTCTCGGTGCGGCTTCCGACCAGTTCGTGCGCGCCCGCACGGACACTGGCCAAGGCGCGCCGTACCGGCTCGACGGCGTTGCGAGCGGACTCGGCGTCGGAGGTGTCGTCGGACGTGACGTGTTGGACGGCGGCCTGGGAACGCGCGATCTCGGCTTCCCAATGCCGCAGTCGATCTTGGTACCAGACGACGCGCAGCGGGCTGGAAGCCCGCAAGTCACCGGCTTCCAGCGCTTCGACCAGGCGGTTCGCCTCTTGGGGACCCCGGCTCCCCTGCCACGCGGCGATTCGTCCGTCGACCACGTCGATGTGGACCTGGAGCGCCTGGGCCCACCGCCAGGCTTCGTCGAACTCATCGGACGCCGAGCCCCGTTGCCGCGTCACGTGGATGGCGACCCCCACGACGGCCACGACGGACAGGACCTTGAGCGCCGTGATCGCATGCTCGCCCAGCATGCCCTTCCAAGAGCGACCTTCGCGGGTCATGCCTCGATCTCCCCCGTTGCGCGCGCCGGACTCCTCGCGCGGTGTGCCGCCAGCTGCTCGGCGACCACGACGTTGAGGTCCTCTTTCGTGTAGGGCTTGCGCAGGATCCCCGTGAACCCATAGCGGGCCGGATCCGCCATCACGGGGTCGTTGGAGTAGCCGCTGGACACCACGATGCGTGCATGCGGGTCCAGCTCGAGCAGGCGCGCCGTCGCTTCCCGGCCGCCCATGGCGCCGGGGATCGTGAGGTCCATGATGACGACCTCGAACGGGCTGCCCGTCGACTGGGCCTGCGCGTACAGCTCGAGGGCTTGTTCACCGTCCACCGCGAAGGACGGCTCGAGACCAAGTGCCTGCAGCATGCGACCGCCGACGTCGCGCACCGTGGCCTCGTCGTCCATCAGCAGCACGCGGCCTCCGTCCTGCGGAAGGGCGATCGCATCCGAGGACGGGTCGCCGCCCTCGAGGACGGGGCGATCGGACGCGGGCAAGTAGACGCAGAAGGTCGTCCCGACGCCCACGGTCGACGACACGGCGATGCACCCACCGTGGCGCCGCACGATCGAGTAGCTCGTGGCGAGACCGAGGCCCGTGCCTTCGCGCTTGGTCGTGAAGTACGGGTCGAAGATCCGCTTGAGCGCGTCCTCGGGGATCCCGCACCCCTCGTCGACCACGCGGATCTCCAGGTAGAGCCCGGGCTTGACCGGCAGCCCGCTCTCGGTGCCGAGCAGCACGTTGCGCGCTTCGACCAGCAGCACGCCGCCGTCGGGCATGGCCTGGGCGGCGTTCAACACGAGGTTGTGGAGCACTTGGTTGATCTGGCCCTCGTCCACCTCGGCGGCCGCCAGGCCGTCCACGATCTCGGGCTCGCAGCGGACGTTGGAGCCGCGCAGCGCGAACGCCACCGTGTCGCGAATGAGGTCGTCCAAGCGCACGAGGCGCTTCATGGGCGCACCCCCCTTGGCGAAGGTCAGCAGCTGGCGTGTCAGGTTCTGCGCGCGGACGGCGGCGTCCTGGGCCTGCTTCAGGCTGTAGGCGGCCTCGCTCTCGGCCTCCACGTCCATGCGGGCCAAGCTGAGGTTGCCGATGACGCCGGCGAGGATGTTGTTGAAGTCGTGGGCGATCCCGCCGGCCAGCACGCCCACGCTCTCCAGCTTGGCGGCGCGCTGCATCTCGAGCTCACGGCGCTGTTGCTCCGTGACGTCGCGGAGGATGACGACTGCACCCACGGTCTGCCCTTCCAGACTGCGGATGGGCGCACCGGTGACGTGGACCAGCATGGGGCCCTGGTCGGCGCCGCGGAACGACACGGTCATCGTGTCCGACGTACCCGTCTCCGCCCCGAGCCAGCGCTGCAGCGGCGGCTTCTCGGCCGGCCGCCCCTCCTCCTCGACGACGTGCCAGCTGGCGTCGAGCGGTCGCCCGACGATGTCGCGCGCCGGGGCGCCGAGGATGCGCTCCGCCGCCTCGTTGATCATCTCGACGACGCCTTGCGTGTTGGTACTGACCACGCCGTCGGCGATGGACCGGAGCGTCACGCCCAGACGGTCCTTCTCGGCCGCGAGGGCCTCCTTGGCCCGGCGCCGTCCGGTGACGTCGAACAACGTGCCTTGCAAGTAGCGCAAGGCCCCGTGCTCGTCGTAGACACCCTGCCCGTGCTCCTCGACCCAACGGTAGGCGCCGTCGGCGTGACGCAACCGGTAGCCCAGGAAGTACGGGCGTCGATGGCGCAGCGCGTCTTCCACTTCGGCCACGACGCCTTCCGCATCGGCGGGGTGGTAGAGATCGTGGAACCAGACTCGCTCGGCCAGGAACTCCGATGCGTCGATGCCGGTCAGGGTCACGACCTGGCGGTTCAGGTAGAGCATGGCGAAGCGGTCGCCGTCGTTGCGGCACAGGTACGTGACGCCGGGCACGTTCTCGGCCAGGGTCCGGAAGCGGGCCTCGCTCTCGCGCAGGGCGATCTCGGCCCGCTGCCGCTCCGTCACATCCCGCACGATGCTGTAGATGAGCGTGCGCGTGCCCACGCGGATGGGTGCCGACTGGACCTCCACGTCGCGCGTCGCGCCGGACAGCAGCCGGTGCTGGGCCAGCGTGGTCGACGCTTCGTCGTTGCTGGGCATGGCCAGCAGCGAGCCCCGCGACGGACCCGGGCCGTGCGCATAGAGCTCGGTCACGTGGAGACTGCGCAAGTCGTCCAGCGACCCGCCGTAGAACGCGCACGCGGCACGGTTGGCATCCACGATGTGGCCCACGACCGGGTCCACCAGCAGCTTGGCCACGTTGATCTGCTCGAACATCTGCTGGTAGCGCTCTTCGAAGGCGCTCAGGGCCTGCGTCGACGCGTCCAGGGCCCGACGCTGCGAGCGCGCGCGCACCAGCAACAAGCCGAAGAGGGCCGTCGAGAGCACGGCGATCAGCGCGATGCCGTCGAGCAAGGCCCGGCCCTGGGCCAGCTCCTCGGCGCGCTGCGTGAGCAGGATCGCGGCCGCGTGCTGGGCCTCGACCAGCGTCTCGGCGAGCGTCCTCGCGTGGTCCTCGATGCGGACCACCCAGGCGTCCACCGAGCCCTCTTCCGCCAGCTGCTTGCGGTAGGCCGCGATGTCATCGGCCAACCCCCGGCCGCGATCGCGCCAGCGGTCCATGAGGCTGCGATGCGCCGAGTAGACGATCGGCGCGCGTGCGAGCAGGGGCGGGTCGCGCAGGATGTCGAGGTCCGTGGCGCCGTGGCGGGCGAGGATCTCGTCAAGCTCCCCGCGCCCCTCGGCCCAGCGCACGAGGTCGTCCATCAGGGCCCGCTGCTGGCGGGCGTCCCGCCACCAGCTGGCCACTTGCGCAAGCCGGTCCTGGCGTGCGCCGACGAGCCCCACGAAGTGCACGCACAGGAGCGCCAGGAGCACGCAGCCGCCCACGACCGACCACAGGCCGGGGTAGGCGCCCCGTCCGGACGGACGGAGGGCGGTCGGCCGCAAGCGACCGCCGCGATGGGGCTTCGGGTGTCGGAACATGGCGGGTGACGGGCGCACCGAGGGCGCGGCCGGTCGGGCCCCTATCGGCCAGCGCGGCGCCGAATCGGCGCGCCCACGGACGGAAGACCCGCATCGGGGCCCGGGAAACCGCGGGCTGGCCTTCCCCCCGTCGTCCAACGAAGGTGGTTGTTGCCAGCGGCCCGATCCAAGGGCCCCGAGGAGGAGCGAACGATGAGCGAACACGGCGACCGAACGGCCCCCCTCCCCAGCCGCCGGATGCGGCGGGCAAGCGCGAGCCGAGCGCTCATGACCCTGGCCGGCCTCGCGCTGCTCGCGGTCGCCAGCGGCGGCAGCGCGAGTGCCTGGGACGAGTGCGCGCCGCGCGGCCCGCGCCGAGGTGCGTGCCGGACCGACCACGGCCATCGCTGCGTCCCGTGCGCGCCCTGTGGCTCGACCGTGGCTTGGCGGCGCGGCTACGGCCGCACGTACGGCACGCCGTGGCTGGTCATCCGCGACCGGCTGGACGGTCGGGCCTACATCCGACGCAGCTTCCTGCGCGGCTACTTCCTGCGCCGCTACGGCGTCGTCTTCGCCGACGGCGGCCACTTCGCGCAACCCGCTGAGGACGGCGTCGGCGCCTGGATCGACGCCGATGGCTTCGGCGACGCCGCCCAGGAGCCCGTGGATGCCATCGACCGCCTCAACCGCGGCTTCGCCCGCTTCCACCACGGCGACTACGAAGGGGCCCGTGCCGACTTTGGCGTGGTCGCCTCGACGCGCTCCGACCTCCCGGCCGCTCGCGTCGGTCGTGCGCTCACGTCGATGATCGCGGCCGACTGGTCGGCCGCGGCGCGTGACCTGGACGCGCTCGCCCGGAGCGGCGAGCTGCGCGCCGGAGACCGCCTCCTCGTGGAGGAGGCCTTCGCCGACCCGACGCGCGTCACCTCCCTGGTCGATGCGGCGGAGACGTGGCTTCGCTTGCGCGCCGGCGACCGGGCCGCGCAGCTCGCCACGGGCTGGCTGCTCGGCTTGCTCGGCGAGGACGACGCCGCACGCACCCACCTCGAACGTGCCGCCGACGGGGCCGCCCGCCGCGCGCTGCTCGGTGCGCCGCAGGCCCCGGCCGGTGCCGCGCCGGCCGGTGGCAACGATGCCCGGCCGCCCGCCCCGCCGCGGCTGCCGCGCGCGATCGCCGAGGGAGAGGTCGCCCGGGGCGCCTGAGGCGCGACCGGCCTGGCCCGCGCGAGCCTTCACGTCCTGCGTCTGCCATGCTTCGGGGGTGCGCCTCCACGTGGTCATCGCGGTTCACGAAGCCGAGCGGTGGCACGACGCGTGCCTCGCCAGCTTGCGCGCGCAGACGCACGAGGACTGGCGTGCCGTCGTCGTCGCGGATCCCGGGCGCGACGGCACGGCCGACATCGCCCGCCGCCATGCGGCGGACGACGCACGTCTCGAGGTCCTCCAAGCACCTCGGCGCCGCTGGCAGCTGGCCAACCGCCAGGCGGGCTGGCGTCACCTCGACCCGCCCGACGACGGCGTGATCGTGTTGCTCGACGGCGACGACCGCTGGGCGCACGATCGCGCGCTCGCCACGTTGGCCGAGGCGTTCACGGACGTGGGTACCTGGCTGACCTACGGTCGGCACGCAACGTTCCAGGGGCGCGGCACGCGGGCCGAGCGACGCTTTGCACGCGGCCTCCAGCGCTGGGGGCGGCCGGGTCGCACGCGTGACTACCCGCGCCAGGCCCTTCTCGAACGGACGGTGCGCAGCGTGGGCTGGCGCGCCGGGCACCCCTTGGCGTTCCGTCGCTTCCTCGCGGAGGCGGTGCGCGAAGAGGACATGCGCGACCGCGACGGACGGCCCTTGCGCGTCGCGACGGACGCGGCGCTGGCCTACCCGATGCTCGAAATGGCCGGGCCCGACCACGTACGCCATCTTGACGAGGTGCTGTACGTCTACAACAAGGCCGATCAGCACCGCGTCGCCTGGACGGCGCCGTCGCGGCAGCGTCGGACGCTCCGACGCATCACGCGCCGGACGCCCTACGACGCTTGGACAGGGGACGTCGCGCGATGACCGCGATCGCATCCGCGTGGACGGAGCAGCCGTACGCCGTGTGGCACCTGGACGACGACACGCGCCGTGCGGCGCGAGCCTCCTTCGATCGCCTCCCTGACGATCCGTACGTGCCCTCCGGTTGGCGTGCGCGGCGGCTGACGCGCTGGGTGCTGGGCCCGGGTACGGAAAGGACGACGCTGTCGCCGAGGGCCGTGTGGCAGACGAAGGCGCACAACGCGCGCTTCGGCGACCTGCCCCGCTCCTTCGCGCCGTTGGAGGACGACTGGGCGACCAGCGGGGAGCTGGATCGCCTCGTCGCCACGTTCCGCGCGGCGCTGCCCGAGCCCGTGGACGGTTGGATCCTGTGGGGGCACCAGATACGGACGCGCTGGCGGCCCGGCGGCGTCCTGCCTCCCGCCGACGGACCCCACCGCGACGAGCGCGTGTACCTGGCGATCGCCGTGTTCGACGTCGTGGGGATCGAAGCGGGCACCACGCGGCTGCTCGCCGCGCCGGAGGGCCCTGCGCTGTTCGAGCGCCCGCTTCGCGCGGGCGACGTGCTGCTCTTCGACGACGAACGCCTCTGGCACGAGACGCGGATGCCTCCCCAGGGCGGGCCCGGACACCGCGACGTGATGCTGTTGGCCGTCACGCGCCACGAGCGGGACGGCGTGCCGCCGGAACCGCGACGGTGAGCGAGGTCGCGCTCGACGTGCTCGTGCTCTTGCACGAGCGCGAAGCCCGTCACGGTCCCCCTTCGCATCGCGTGCACGCGCTCATGGCGCTCTGGCGGGAGGCGGGACTGCGCGTGGCCATTGCCCACGGCGTCCGCGAGGCGCATCCGGCGCGCGTCGTGCTCCCGCACGTGGATCTCACGCACCGGCCGTCGGACCACGAGACGTGGCTGGCCGACCAACCCGTCGTCCTCAACCGGGCCGTTCGCGATCTCTCCAAGCGCCGCGTGAGCGCGCATCTCCTGCGACCGGACTCCGCCTGGGGCGGCCCCGTCGTGGTGAAGACCGACCTCAACTTCGGCGGCCACCCCGAGCTGCGTCTGCTCGGGCGCCACGGCTTGCTGGGCCGCTGGGCCCGGCGGCTCCCCAAGCGTTGGACGCGGGCGCGCTGGTGGCCAAGCCACGCCTACCCCGTGTTCGACCACGTGCGCGAGGTGCCGTCCGACGTGTGGTCGAGCCCGCGCTGGGTGGTGGAGCGGTTCCTGCCCGAGCGCGAAGGCGACGCCTACGCCCTTCGCACGTGGACGTTCCTGGGCGAGGCCGGGGCGTGCGTACGTCGGGTGGGCGCGCGCGCCATCGTCAAGCCCGCCCATGGGGACGCGACGCATCCGGTGGAGGTTCCGCCCGAGGTTGCGGTGCGCCGCCGGGAGCTTGGCTTGGACTACGGCAAGCTGGACTTCGTCGTGAACGACGAAGTCGGCGTGGTCGTCCTCGACGCCAACGCCACGCCCGGCATGCCGCCGGGGCCCGAGGTCCTGCGGCGACGCGCGCTGGACGTCGCGTTGGCGCGGGCCCTTGCCGCGTGGCTGCCGCCGGACCGATCAGCGCAGCTGGAGCGCCTTCTCGACGGCAGCGACCAGATCGGGGTCGAGGGGCTCGGGGCCGCGCGCGGCCCATGAGCGACGGCCCTCCTCCACGTCGAACAGCCACGCGACCAGGAGCGCCTCGAGAGCGGACTGGACCTCGCGCGGCTTGGCCTGCACGAGGCCGCGTGCCCACGTGCGCTCCGCCGGCTGCGGCGCCGCGGACCGCGCCCCACCCCCGGATTCCAGCCCGTCAAACGGCCGCCAGCCCGCCAGCCGGTCCGGGTTCTCGCGGACGAGGTCCTGGGCAACGCGCTGCGCGAGGGGCACGCCCTTCGTGCCCGGAGGCGGCCCGTCGCGCGGAATCACGTGGGCCAGCGCGAGGCCGGCCCAGATCGCTGCCAGCAGCGCCGCGAGCCACCAGAGCCTGAACGGGCGGCCGGCCGTGGGCGGGGGTGCCGTCACGCGGGCACTCTACGACCGGGTGGGCGTCGGCGGCCGTCGAGGCTACCCTGCGCGGCTCGCCGGCGCCCCGGATGCACGTGTCCGGGGCCGCCGTCGGCCGGCCTCCGAGGAGGTCGCGCCCCGACGGCGCCCGTGGAGGGACCCGGTCGTTCGGAAAGAGACAGATGGGTCGTTACACCGGACCGAAGGTCAAGAAGAGCAAGCGCGTTCGCGCCCCGATCGCCGAGACCACGAAGCACATGAAGGCCGACCTGGACCGCGGTCCGGGCGTGCATGGCTTCAGCCGTCGCCGCAAGAGCACGATCTACGGCGATCGCCTGCGCGAGAAGCAGAAGCTCGCGTTCTTCTATCACGTCTCCGACAAGCAGTTCCGCCGCTACATGGCGGAAGCGCAGCGCACGAGCGCCAACACCGGTGAGAAGCTCAACGAGCTCCTCGAGCGTCGTCTGGACAACGTCGTCCGTCGCGCGGGCTTCACCCGCACGATCTGGCAGGCCCGCCAGGTCGTCACGCATGGCCACATCCAGGTCAACGGCTCGAAGGTCGACCGCCCCTCCTACCAGGTGCGGGCCGGCGACGTCGTGACCGTGCGCGGCAAGAGCCAGAAGGCCGTCACGGCCATGGCCGAGTCCGTCGACACGGGCTCGATCATCCCGAAGTGGATGGAAGTCGACGCGGAGAAGCTGACGGCGAAGGTCTTGGCCCTGCCGCAGCCCGACGAGATCTTCCGCCCCTTCGAGACCAACATGCAGCTCGTCATCGAGTTCTGATCGCCGCCAACACCGCGATCCCCGACGACCCTCGCGAGCGATCGCGGGGGTCGTTGTCGTATACGGTGCCAGAGCAATTCCTATCACCGAGCGTCCAGGTCCCCGTATACGGTGCCAGAGCAATTCCTATCACCGAGCGTCCAGGTCCCTGCTCGGCCTCGAGTGCCGCTGCCCCGCTCGGTGATAGGAATTGCTCTGGCACCGTACTCCCGCTCGGTGATAGGAATTGCTCTGGCACCGTACTCCTGGCACCGTACTCCCGTCACGGCCCGCCGAGGATCGCGCGTACCGCGGCGACAAGGCCTTCGGGGTTGTAGGGCTTGCCGAGGAAGCCGGGCTTGGGCTCGGCCTCGTAGCGGGCCAGCGTTTCTTCCTCCCCGTAGCCGCTGGTGAGCACGGCGGGCAGGTCCGGCCGCACGCGCCGCAGCGCCGTCACGGTCTCGGCGCCGTCCATGCCCGGCATCGACATGTCGACCAGGACCAAGTCGATGGCCCGGGGGTCTTGCTCGAGGAGCGCGACGGCGGCAGGACCGTCCTCCGCTCCCACGGCATCGTAGCCACCCATGCGCTGCAGGATCCGCACGGCCACGTTGCGGACGGTCGCCTCGTCGTCGACGACGAGCACGGTCGGGGTTCGGTCCACGCTTCTCCCGGCCCCTCTCCTCCACGGGGTTCGTGCGGGCAACGGCGGCCCGGTCGCGTCAGGCGGCCTCCCTCGCCAAACGAACGCGTCCAGGGTAGGGACGGTGCGGTACGGAGCCAGAGCAATTCTCGTCACCGGGTGCGGCAGCGGCCGGCGGCGCCGGGCGGCCCCCTGGATGCTCGGTGATGGGAGCTGCCCTGGCTCCGCGTCACGGCGGAGTCGGCAGCAGATCGTCGGCGCCGATGGGCTCCATCAAGCGCTCCGGGCCCACGGCGCGGGCGAGGTCGTACTCGCCGATGGCCGTGCGCCGCAGCGAGGCCAAGTGGCCGCCACAGCCAAGCCGCACGCCGAGGTCGCGCGCCAGCGACCGCACGTAGAAGCCCTTGCCGCAGTCGATCGAAAGCGCCAGCTCGGGCCAGTCGTAGCGTAGGCGTCGGATGGCGTCGACGCGGACGAGACGGGTGGGCAGCTCGAGCGCCTCACCGGCGCGAGCGCGGTCGTAGGCCCGCTTGCCCTCGACGTGGACCGCGCTGTACGCCGGCGGGGCCTGCTCGATCTCGCCCACGAAGGCCTGGAGGGCCTCGTCGATCCCTGCCTCCGTCGGCGGCCGGTCGACGTCGACCTCCTCGCGCGGACCTTCCCGATCGTCCGTGCTCGTGAACGCCGAGAGGTCGATGACCGTCTCGTAGCGCTTGGGCAACGCCATGAGCGCGTCGACCGCCCGCGTCGCCCGTCCCAGGCAGCAGATCACCACGCCCGTCGCCAGGGGGTCGAGCGTGCCCGCATGCCCCGTCTTCACGAAGCCGGCCGCGTCGCGGACACGGCGGACGACGTCCATCGAGCTCCAGCCCAGCGGCTTGTCGACCACGAGCAGGCCTTCGAGAGCGCTCTTGCGATAGCGGGGGCGGCGGGGCATGGGGCCCCGACCCTACCCCCGCGCGTACGGTGCCAGCGCGTACGGTGCCAGAGCAATTCCCATCACCGAGTGGGACGACGGCGGTCGGAACCGTGAGGCGCGTGCTCACTCGGTGATAGGAATTGCTCTGGCACCGTATGAAGCGCGCCCAACGTCCCCTGGCCACCGTCATCGCCGTCCTGGCGATCGCCGCATGGCTGTGGTGGGAGCAGCGCGGGCGGGGGAGCGCGCCCGAGGCGCCCCCGAAGACCGCCCCGGGGGGCACCCGGGAGCAGCGACCGCCGCGCCCGGGCGGCGTCATCGCGCCGGCCGACCCCAACACCGAGCTGGTGGCCGCCTGGCGTGCGGGCGCCGACGGCACGTGGGTCAGCGGCCGGGCCCGGGTGATGAAGCTGCTCGCGGACGACCTCCAGACTCCGCGCCACCAGCGGCTCCTCTTCCGGGTCCATCCGGACCTGGTGGTCAAGCTGAGCCACAACATCGACTTGGCCCCGCGCCTGCCCCTGAAGGTGGGGGACGAGTTCGAGTACCACGGCCGCTACGAGATGGGCGAGCACGGGGCGCTGGTCCACTGGACCCACCACGACCCCGGCGGCTCCCACAGCGGGGGCTGGGTCAAGGTCGGCGGCAAGACCTACCGCTAGCCGCCCGCGCACAACGCCCCGGGCAGGTCTTCCAAGCCCCGGAGCGGGCGCTAGATTGAAAACCAGACCAGATTGGTCCTCTTTCCTGGAGCCGCCCATGATCCGCGTCACCAAGCTCGCCGACTACGGGGTCTTGCTGATGAGCTGGTTCGCGCGCGCCGAGGCTCGCCATCGGCGCCTGGGGTCCAAGGACCCGATCCCGATGGTATCCGCCACCGACTTGGCACGCCACACGGGCGTGCCCGCTCCGACCGTGAGCAAGCTGCTCCGTCAGCTCGCCACCGCCGACCTCCTCGCGTCCACGCGCGGCGTCCACGGCGGCTACCGCCTCGCGCGCCCGGCCGCCGAGATCCCCGTCGCCGCACTGCTGGAGGCGATCGAGGGGCCCATCGCCCTGACGGAGTGCATGGACGACGGTCCCGGATGCGGCATGGAGCCCATCTGTTCCACGCGCGGCAGCTGGGGTCGCATCAACGACGCGCTGAAGCGGGCACTCAGCGAGATCTCGCTGGAGGAGATGGCGAACGAGGAGGCCCGCGCGAGCACTCCGACGCCCGGCCACCCGATGTCGCAGCCGCAGACCTTCACGACGGAGTCGGCATGAGCCCCGCACCCGACCGCCCCCTCCCCGTCGCCAAGACGCCCGCTGCCGCCGACGAGCCCAACCGCGAGCTCAAGGCGATTGCCGCCAAGGACTACGAGTGGGGCTTCGTCACGGACATCGAGTCCGAGACGATCCCGCCCGGCCTGGACGAGGACACCGTCCGCTTCCTCTCGGCGAAGAAGGGCGAGCCCGAGTGGCTCCTCCAGTGGCGCCTGGAGGCCCTGGCCCGCTGGCGCACGATGACCGAGCCAACGTGGGCCTTCGTCACGTATCCACCCATCGACTACCAGGCGATCCGCTACTACGCCGCGCCCAAGTCGGCCGCCGACAGGCCCAAGAGCCTCGACGAGGTCGATCCCGAGCTGCTCGCCACCTACGAGAAGCTCGGCATCCCGCTCAAGGAGCAGGCCCTCCTGGCGGGCGTGGCCGTCGATGCCGTCTTCGACAGCGTCAGCGTGGCCACCACGTTCAAGGACAAGCTGGCCTCGCTCGGCATCATCTTCTGCTCGTTCAGCGAAGCGGTGCGCGAGCACCCCGAGCTGGTCCGGCGCTACCTCGGCTCGGTCGTCCCCACCAACGACAACTACTTCGCCGCGCTCAACAGCGCCGTGTTCTCCGACGGCTCGTTCGTGTACGTGCCCAAGGGCGTGCGTTGCCCCATGGAGCTCAGCACCTACTTCCGCATCAACGCCGCGGACACCGGCCAGTTCGAACGCACGCTGATCGTCGCCGACGAGGGCGCGTACGTGAGCTACCTCGAGGGCTGCACCGCGCCGAAGCGCGACGTCAACCAGCTTCATGCGGCCGTGGTCGAGCTCGTCGCCCTGGACGGCGCCGAGATCAAGTACAGCACCGTCCAGAACTGGTACCCCGGCGACAAGGACGGCAAGGGCGGCATCTACAACTTCGTCACGAAGCGCGGCGCGTGCCGTGGCCGCAAGTCCAAGATCAGCTGGACCCAGGTGGAGACGGGCTCTGCCATCACCTGGAAGTACCCCAGCTGCATCCTGCAAGGCGACGACAGCGTGGGCGAGTTCTACAGCGTGGCGCTCACCAACAACCACCAGCAGGCCGACACGGGCACGAAGATGATCCACATCGGGCGCAATACGCGCAGCACGATCGTGAGCAAGGGCATCTCGGCAGGCCGCAGCCAGAACACGTACCGCGGCCTCGTGCGCATGCTGCCCGGCGCCGTCGGCGCGCGCAACTACTCGCAGTGCGACTCGCTCCTCATCGGCGACCGCTGCGGCGCACACACGTTTCCGTACATCGACGTGCGCCATCCCAGTGCGCGCGTCGAGCACGAAGCCAGCACCAGCAAGATCGGCGAAGACCAGATCTTCTATCTGCAGCAGCGCGGCCTCGCCACCGAGGACGCCGTCAACATGATCGTCAACGGCTTCTGCAAGGAAGTCTTCCGCGAGCTGCCCATGGAGTTCGCCGTGGAGGCCCAGAAGCTGCTCGGCATCAGCCTGGAAGGAACCGTCGGCTGAGCGCCGCGTGCCGCGCCTCCAGGGGCGCAGGAGCCATGACCATGCTCGAAATCCAAGGACTGTCCGCGCGGGTGGGCGAGAGGCCCATCCTCGAAGGCCTCGACCTCGTGGTGCCCACGGGCGAGGTGCACGCCGTGATGGGGCCCAACGGCTCCGGCAAGAGCACGCTCGCCAAGGTGCTGGCTGGTCATCCCTCCGTCGAGGTGACGGCCGGCACCGTGCGCTACCAAGGCCAGGACCTCCTGGCCCTCGAACCGGAAGAGCGCGCGCGCGAGGGGGTGTTCCTCGCCTTCCAGTACCCCATCGAGATTCCCGGCGTCAGCAACAGCACGCTGCTCCGGGAGGGCTTGAATGCCATTCGCGCCCACCGCGGCGAGAAGCCGCTCGACGCGATGGACTTCCTGAAGCTCGCACGCGCCCACGCCGCGAAGCTGGGCATGGACCCGGCCATGCTGGGCCGATCGGTCAACGAGGGCTTCAGCGGCGGCGAGAAGAAGCGCAACGAGGTGTTGCAGATGCTCGTCCTCGAGCCGCGGCTCGCGGTGCTGGACGAGACGGACTCCGGCCTGGACATCGATGCGCTGAAGGTGGTCGCCAGCGGCGTCAACGCGCTGCGTTCGCCCGAGCGCTCGTTCCTCGTGATCACGCACTACCAGCGCTTGCTCGACCACATCGTCCCCGACGTGGTGCACGTGCTGGCCGGCGGTCGCATCGTGCGCACGGGCGATCGCTCGCTCGCGCTCGAGCTGGAAGAGAAGGGCTACGGCTGGCTCGATGCCGCGGCCGGAGCAGCGCGATGACGACGGCCAGCGCCTCGCGCTTGGAGCCCCGCCTCGGCGCTGCGCTCGCCGATGACGCGCCGCCCGCGGGGTCGCCCGCGTGGCGGGTCGCGCTGGCCGCCGGTGCCCGCGAACGGTTGGCGGCTACGGGCCTTCCCACGCGTCGTGACGAGGACCACCTCTACACCGACGTGCGTCCGCTCGGCGCGCTGCTGGCCCGGCGCGCTGGTCCTGCCCGCCGCATGGGCCCGATGCCCGCCGACCGCCTGCACCTCTCGCCCTTCGCGCCGGAAGCCGTGATCGTCAACGGTCGCCTCGACCTCGCCGCCAGCCGCATGGACGCTTGGCTCGCGCGGCACGGTGGCACATGGCTCGGTCGCATCACGAACCTGGCCGACGCACCCGTGGGCCGGGCCTTGGCCACGCGCGGCGGCGCCTGGGCGGCGCTCAACGACGCGCGTTTCGTGGACGGGTTGGGCGTGCGCCTCCCGACCGGTCACAAGGCCGCAGGTCCCCTCGTCGTCGTGCATACGACGGCGCCCGACGGGATCGATCGCCAGGCGGCGGCGTTCCCCCGCCTCTACGTGGAGGCCGGCGAGGGCGCCGAGGCACTGCTGGTCGAGATCCACCTCGCCGATCCCGAGGGCCCGGAGCTGGTGGACGCGGCGACCGAGATCGAGCTGGCCCCCGGCGCCCGCCTCGTGCACCTCCGCCTGCAGCTTCAGCACGGCGCCGCGCGGCACGTGGCCACGACGGCCGCGCGCTTGGACCGCGACAGCTCGTACCGCTTGGTGGACGTCACGTTCGGCGGGGCCACGCATCGCCACGAGATCCACGCGGATCTCCTGGCGCCCGGCGCCGACCTGGACCTCGCGGGTCTCTACGTGCTGCGCGACGCCGACCACGCCGACACGCACGTCACCGTGGACCACCGTGTCGAGCACGGGACCAGCCGCCAGATCGTGAAGGGCATCCTGGACGACCGCGCGAAGGGTGCGTTCACGGGCCGCGTCCTCGTCCATCCGGACGCGCAGCAGACGTCGGGGCGGCAGGCCCACCATGCACTCCTGTTGTCCGAGGGTGCGCGCGTGGACACGCGCCCGCAGCTGGAGATCCATGCCGACGACGTGCAGTGCGCGCACGGCGCCACGGTCGGCCAGCTCGACGAGGAGGCCCTGGGCTACCTGCAGTCGCGCGCGATCGGCCGCGAGCGCGCGCGTGCCCTGCTCGTGCACGCCTTCGCGCACGAGGTCGTGCAGGCAATCGGCCACGAGGCCCTCGCGCAGGACGTCCATCGACTGCTGGAGGCCCGCCTCGAGGGTGCGCACATGATGGAGCCGGCGACGTGACGGCAGCCTCCCTCCCCACCACCGGGCGCGGCCCGCTCGCGGCGGAGATCGCCCACGTGCGCGCGCAGTACCCCGCCCTCGGTCGACGCGTGCACGGCAAGCCCCTCGTGTACCTGGACAACGCGGCGACGACGCAGAGGCCGCTGGCCGTGCTCGATGCCGTGCGCGAGCAGGCCATGTGGCACAACGCCAACGTCCACCGCGGCGTGCACCTCCTCAGCCAAGAGGCCACCGAGCGCTACGAGGCGGCGCGACACACCGTCCGCACGTTCCTCGGCGCAGCCGACGATCGCGAGATCGTGTTCGTACGGGGCACGACGGAGGCGCTCAACCTGGCCGCCGCCACGTTGGCCGCCACGCGTCTGGGCCCAGGTCGCGACGTGCTGCTCACGGGCATGGAGCATCACAGCAACATCGTGCCGTGGCAGCTGGCCTGCCAGTCCTCGGGGGCGTCGCTGCGCGTCGTGCCGATCCTGGACGACGGCTCGCTCGACATGGAGGCCTTCGACCGCCTGCTCGACGAGGGTGTCGCCGTGATGGCGATCATCCATACGAGCAACGCGCTCGGTACGGTCAACCCCGTCCAGGCCATGTGCGCGAAGGCCCGCGCCGTCGGCGCCCTCTCCGTCGTGGACGGCGCGCAGGCCGTGCCCCACGGGCCCGTGGACGTGCAAGCCCTCGGCGCCGACCTGTTCGCATTCAGCGGGCACAAGGTGTACGGGCCGACGGGCATCGGCGCGCTCTACGGCCGCGCCGAGCTGCTCGAAGCGCTCCCCCCGTGGCAGGGCGGTGGCGACATGATCCGCACCGTCTCCTTCGAGGGCTCCACCTGGGCCGATCCGCCCGCCCGCTTCGAGGCCGGCACACCGAACATCACGGGCGCCGTCGGCTTGGCCGCGGCGATCGACCACGTGACGGCGCTCGGGCTGGAGCGGATCGCCGCCCACGAGGCCGACCTGCTGGCTTACGCGACGGCGCGCCTCCTCGCGGACGTCCCCGGCGTGCGCTTGATCGGCACCGCGCCCGTCAAGGCGGGCGTGCTCTCGTTCACGCTCGACGGGGTCCACCCCCACGACATCGGCACCGTGCTCGACTACGAGGGGATTGCCATCCGCACGGGCCACCACTGCGCGCAGCCGGTCATGGACCGCTTCGGCGTGCCGGCCACGGCCCGCGCCTCCTTCGGCCTCTACACGACGCGCGAGGAGGTCGATGCGCTGGTCGTCGGCCTGCATCGCGTCCGGGAGATGCTCGGATGAGCGACCTGCGCGAGCTGTACCAGGAGCTGATCCTCGACCACGGCAAGCACCCGCGGAACTTCGGCGCGCCCGAGCACGCCGACCGCGAGGCCAAGGGGCACAACCCGCTCTGCGGCGACCGGCTGACCGTGTACCTCGTCCTGGACGGCGACCGCATCGCAGACGCGCGGTTCGATGGCGCCGGATGCGCCATCTCCACCGCCTCGGCCAGCCTCATGACGGAGACGCTGAAGGGCCGCACCCTGGCCGACGCGAAGCGGATCTTCGCCCTGTTCCACGACTTGGTGACCGGCAGGCGCGCGCAGCTGGACGACCCCGAGCTGGAGAAGCTCGAGGTCTTCGCCGGCGTCAGCGAGTTCCCGGTCCGCGTCAAGTGCGCAACGCTGGCGTGGCACACGCTCCAAGCCGCGACCGAGTCCTCGTCCGACGCCGTCAGCACGGAGTAGATCGACATGTCCGACGACACCCCCGCGGCCCCGCCGCCGCCCGAGGGCGAAGGCGCCGCCGCCGAGCCCAAGCGCCCGCGCATCCTCACGGACCTCGTGGAGAAGCCACTGGAGGAGCAGGTCGTGGACGCCCTGCGCTCCGTCTTCGACCCGGAGATCCCGGTCAACATCTACGACCTCGGGCTGATCTACGACGTCGAGGTCGATCCCGTCAAGGCCCACGTCCACGTGCGCATGACGCTGACGAGCCCCGCGTGCCCCGTGGCCGGCAGCCTCCCCGGTGAGGTCCAGCTCCGCTTGCAGGAGCTCGAAGGCATCGACACCGCGGAGATCGAGCTGGTCTGGGACCCGCCGTGGACGCGCGACATGCTCTCCGAAGAGGCGCGCCTGCAGCTCGGCCTCGCCTGAGCCTGCGCGGATGTGTCACCGCGGCGCCGCGCAGCGGCAACGTGGGCATGGTGCCTGATACGTAGGGGTCGTGGTCGCCGGCGGGCGATCGTCGCACTTCGGTGTCTGACACCGCGCCACCGTCGCTATCGCTCCGAGGCGCAGGTTCAGACACCTCCGCGCGCCTCGCGACCCCGGATGTGTCAGGACCCTTGCCGCGGCGCCGCAGAGCGGCAACGTGGGCAAGGTGCCTGACACGCAGGGGTCGCGGTCCGACGGACGGCGAACGTCGCGCTTCGGTGTCGGGTTGCTCCACGCTCGTTCCGCGCTCCCGCGCGGATTCGGTGCTCCGGCTTCGCCTGCGCAGCAGGGGGGCTATTCCGTTCCGCCATCTTCCGCCCGCGCAAGGGGACACTTGCTCGAAGCACCGCAGTGCAGTCGCTCCGCGCTCCCGCGCGGATTCGGTGCTCCGGCTTCGCCTGCGCAGCAGGGGGGCTATTCCGTACCCCCCCTGCACCCCTCACGGGGGTCGCGGTCCGACGTTCGCCGGGGGCCCGGCCCCGGGCTCGGTATACATGACCGCCATGCCTCGCGTCTCGCGCGCCTTGTTCCTCGTGCTGACCGTCGTGCTCACCGCATGCGGCGATACCGACGACGAAGGCTTGCCGCGAGACGCCGCGGCGCTGCTCGAGCTCCACCGCACGCACGCTGAGGCCGGGCGCTTCGACGAAGCCGGGCGCGCCCTGCAGGCGCTGACCGACTTGGCCGATCACGACGGTGCGCGTGCCGTCGAGATCGAGGCCATGGCCGCCGCGTGGGACGAGCGCCTGCGCGATGGCGCGCGCCTGGGCGAGACCGCCTGGGTGACGCAGGCGCTTGGCGTGCTCGATCGCGCGGCGCGCCGCCCCGCCGCCACGCAAGCCGTCGAGGTGCTGCGTCTCGACGCGCTCGTCGTGGCGGCCGCCTACGCGTGGGATCACGACGACCCGGACAGCGCGGCCGGCCTCCTGCACGACATCGAAGGAGCCCTGGAACGCGCGAGCACGGATGTCCAGAGCCGCGCCCTCCGCGCGAGAGCCTGGGGCGATGCGTTCCAAGCCGGCTTGGCGACCCAGGATGAGTCGCTGACCGCGCGCGCACTCGAGCGCCTCGACCATCTGGCACGCGCAGATGGATCGACGGCCGCCGAGCGGCGCACGTACCTGGACATGCTCGAGGTCGGCCAGCGCCACGTGCTCGCACAGGACCTGGTCGACGAGGCGGCCGCCCTGCGCGCCCGCGCCGCGGAGATCGCCGATCGCCCTGGCGCCACGTCGGACGATCGCGTGGCGCTCGTCCGCATGCTGGGCGTGGCCGCCGTCCACGAC
The DNA here is from genome assembly GCA_050248855.1 of Planctomycetota bacterium. Classification (GTDB taxonomy): domain Bacteria; phylum Planctomycetota; class PLA2; order PLA2; family JAEUHO01; genus JACKGW01. The sequence continues at coordinate 102,740 of JBFWRP010000014.1, forward strand.
GCGCTCGGGGGGCGTGACCGCGCACTGGGTTGGCTCGAAGAGGCCACGCGCCGGCTGGACGGCCTCGACGCCGCGGGCCCGGACAAGGAGGACGCCCGCGCGTGGCTCGACGCGCAGCGCTTCCTCGTGCATCGCGCTCGTCGCGACACGTCCGCCGCACGCGACGTCCTGCACCGCCTGGAGGGCGGCGTGGCGGCCCCCGATGCCCGGCCCGCGCAGCTCGAGGCGCTGGCTACGGCCTGGGCGGCCAGCGTGCGCGACGTGGCGGAACCCGGACAGCGCGCCCATCTGCTCGAGGCGCTCGAGCTGCTGGCCCGCAGGCCCGAGGCCGGGGAGCGTGTCCTCGTGGACCTGGGGCGTGCGTTGGTCGGCGCCGCCGAACGCGCCCGCGCCGACGGTCACGGCGAGGAGGCTGCCGGCTACCTGGCCAAGCTGCGTGGCGGCGCCGAGGGCGCCCGGGACCCCCAGGTCCGCGCGCGCCTCGCCGAGCTGTTGGCCGCCGCGGAGGCCGGCGCCAACGTCGCCGCTTCCGACGTACCGCGCTGAGAGGCTGAGCCAAGGCAGGCCGACGCACGAGGCTGGTTATCTTCCGCAGGCTCCAGGAGGCAGGGACCACCGTGGCGCCGGAAGCCCTCGAATCGCCGGTCTACGTCATCAACCTCGATCGATCACCGGCTCGCCTCGCGCACATGACACGCGTGCTCCACGCGCTCGGCATCGACTTCGAGCGCATCCCCGCCGTCGATGGACGGCAGCTGACCGCCGTCGATCGACAGGACACCCCCCTCCAGCCGGGTGAGCACGGCTGCTTCCTCAGCCACCGCCAGGCGTGGCGATGCATCCTCGAACGAGGCGCCGAGGTGGCGATCGTGCTCGAGGACGACGTGGTCCCCCATCCCGTGCTCGCCGAGCTCGTACGCGGCGGCTTGCGGCTGCCTCCGGACATCGACGTGCTCAAGCTGGATACCACTTGGGAGCGCGTGCGACTCGGCCGGCGCGTCGGGGCCGCAGGCGGGACCCGCTGGCGCCGTCTCGCGAGCGTGCACTGGGCCACCGGAGGGTATGCCGTGTCTCGCGCCGGGGCCGGGCGGCTGCTCGCCGGCAGCGGGATCCTGCCGCCTCGTGACTCCGTGGACGCGTATCTCTACCTGCCCGTCGACGACGCGCGACGCGTCGCGGCGGGATGGACCCACGTGCCGCGCGCGGCGCAGTGCATCCCGGCACCCCTGATCAGCGCCCACCGCGTGGGCGATGACCCGGCCTTGGCCAGCACCTTGGCCGTCGAGAGGGCGCCGCTGTCCGTCGCCATGGTTCGCGCGCGCCGCCCGCGCTCGCGAACCGTCGCGGCGCGTCTGCGCAAGAACCTCTCGCGCCCCTTCCGCCGCTTGGCCTCCCACACCTCGCGGCTCTGGACGGCGCAGGTCGTCGACCGCTTGCGGCCCCGCGTGCCGTACGCCGATGGCCGCACGGCGTGGCTCGTCGACGGCAAGCCCGTACGCCGCTTCCTGGACGAACGACAGGCTTGAGAGCCTGGGAGGCAAGCTCGGGCTCGAGCGTCGGCGCGCCTTGGCAGGCCGCGCCCACGGGCACCTCGCAGGCCAGGCCTGCATGTCTGCCCAGCCCCGGAGCCAGCTGCCAGCCCTCGGGCCTCAACCCTCGACGAGAGCGCGAGCCAGCGGAAGCCAGTGGTCGTCGTGCGTGATGGCCGTCTCCACGCGGCCCTGTTCCACGAGCAGCCGACCGCGGCGGTCGTAGCGCAGCGAGACGTCGGACGGGGGGCGCGACGGCAGCGCGGCGGCTGCAGCGATCAGCTGCTCCCGCTCGTACAGCGACGGGCAGGCATCGCAGAGGCTGCCCAGCTGGGCCATCAGGACGGAGTATCCCTCCCGACGCGCCTCCCGCTTGGCCTCGGCCTCCTCGGCGGTCAGCGCCGTGACCCAGAGATCCGCCGACCGGGAGGGTGGGGCCTGCTGCACGCGGTAGCGACCGGGCCTCGCCGCCTCCTCGTGGATGAGCGGGATCTCCCGGACGCGGACATGGGGACGACCCCTGAGCGCTCGGCGCACCAGGGGAAGTGCCATGTCGTGCACGGGGTTGTAGTACTCGATGGCGTCGCAGGCCACCTCGTCCGGCGCGAGCTTGTCAAGGGCCGCCCGCACGTCATCCGCCAGCGCGTGGAAGTAGTCGAGGTCACGACGGACCAGGGCGTCGTAGACGGAGGCCTCCGCGCGATCGAGGAACACCGTGGCTCCGGCATGCCCCAGGCGCTGCAGTCCGGCCCGCGTGTCGGCAACGCGATCGGCGCCTCCGCCGTCGGTGAGGAACACGAGCCCGGGCTGCCACCGGCGAACCAAGCCGTGTACGGCCGCTTCGTGGTTCGGGTGGCTGAACACGCAGACCCGGCGCATGCGTCCTCCCCCCGCGGGACCCCCGGCTGCGGGGCGCCGGGTGTAGCACGAGGGCTCCCTCCCCCGGAAGTCGAGGCTCTGCGGCCCCCCTCGGCGCTTCTTCCGGACGGGCCGTGCAAGCGCGGGTAGACTCCTGGCTCCGGTGGCCGTGACTGTCACGGCGCCTTTCCCATGCTGCTCCGAGGCCCATCAACCTCTTGCAGGCGCCTCGTCGAGCGTGAGTCCGTATGCGAAATCGTTCCCACGGTGCATCCATGCACCACCCCCAGGGCGCCGCTGCGCCCGCTGGGCTCCCCACGTTCGGGGACCTCGGCCTTCATCCCCAGCTGCTCGATGCGCTCGCCGCACGCGGCTACACCCGGCCCACGCCCATCCAGGCGCAGGCCATCCCCCCGCTCCTCGAAGGGCGTGACGTCCTGGGCATCGCCCAGACCGGCACGGGCAAGACCGCGGCCTTTGCGCTCCCGATCCTGGATCGCCTCGTCCGGTCCCCGCGGCGCCCGACGCCGCGTCAGCCGCGCGTGCTCGTGCTCACGCCTACGCGTGAGCTGGCTTCGCAGGTCCGCGACAGCTTCGCGGCCTACGGCGCCGCCAGCAGCACCCGCGTCGAAGTCATCTTCGGCGGCGTCGGCCAGGGTCCGCAGGTGAGCGCCCTGCGGCGCGGCGTCGACGTCCTGGTCGCCACACCGGGTCGACTGCTGGACCTGATCGGCCAGCGCCACGTGGACCTCGGCGCCATCGAGCTGTTCGTGCTCGACGAGGCCGACCGCATGCTGGACATGGGCTTCTTGCGCGACGTCAAGCGCATCGTGGCCCTGCTTCCGCAGCGTCGGCATTCGCTCCTATTCAGCGCGACGATGCCCACGGACATCGCCGAGCTGGCCGCCTCCTTGCTGCACCGTCCGGTGCGCGTCGAGGTCGCCCCCCCGAGCACGACCGCGCAACGCGTGGAGCAAGGGGTGTGGCACGTCCGTCGCGAGGACAAGCGTGAGCTCTTGGCGCGCCTGCTCGCCGATCCGGACGTGGAGCGGGCGCTCGTCTTCACACGCACCAAGCACGGCGCCGACAAGGTGGCCCGCGCGCTGACCCGCGCCGGCCTCCCGGCGGCGGCGCTGCACGGCAACAAGTCCCAGGGCCAGCGCGAGCGGGCCCTGCAGGCGTTCCGCGACGGTCAGCTGCGCACGCTCGTCGCCACGGACATCGCGGCGCGCGGGATCGACGTGCCGGGCATCACGCACGTGATCAACCACGACGTACCCAACGTGCCGGAGACCTACGTGCATCGCATCGGTCGCACGGCGCGCGCGGGTCGCGCGGGCATCGCCGTGTCCCTCTGCGACGTCGCCGAGCGCCCCTGGATAGCGGCGATCGAGCGCGAGACGGGTCAGCGCATCCCGGTGCTGGTCGGAGAAGGCCAGCGCGCGGCGTCGACCGTCGCTGCCGCACGGCCCGCGCAGCCCCGACCGCCGGCGTCCGGCGCTCGCCGCCCCCGCCGCCGCCGCTCCCGCCAGCCCGCAACCCACCCCGCCGCCTGACGCCCAGCGCGCGCGCCGAGCCTGCGGTGCCGCCTGCGGCGGGGAAGGCGTACCGGCCCTGTCGATCGCCTCAGGCGGCCTCGGGTCCGGCGCGTGCGACCAGCTGCGCGAGCAGCTCGTCCCAGGCATCCATCGAGGCCAAGCGGTCGATGCCGCGGGCGCCTTGACGGAGCGTGCGCACGCCTTCGCCGCCCACGACGAGGCGGACGTGGGGCGCCAACAAGTCGCGGAGCGTGCGCAGGCGTTGCTCGGTCTCGAGGTTGCTCGAGTTGAGCGACACGCTGATGCCGACCACCTCGGCCCCCGTGGCGCCCGCGACGGCCTGGATCTCGCCGAGGGGCGTGTTCGTGCCGAGCACGTTGACACGCAAGCCCCGCGCTGCCGCGACGAGCGCGCCCATCTGCAGACCCAGCCCATGGTGCTCGCCGGCCAGCGTGGCCAGCAGCACGCGCGGCCGCGACGTCGTGATGGGATGGCGCTGCCGGAGCTGGCGCAGCTCGTCTTCGAGGACTTCGCTGGCGAGGTGCTCGTGGCCGACATCCAAGATGCCGTCGCGCCACTGCTCGCCGAGGCGGACCAGCAGAGGCGCGACGTGATCGCGCACCAGCTCGAGCGGCGAGGTTGCCCCAGCCAGCTCCCGCACCCAGCGGCGCAGGACGCCGACGTCGTACGCGCGCAGCGCTTCGAGAACGGTGTCCAGCGCACGATGCGATGCCGGCGGCTCCGGCTCGGGGACGGTCAAGAGCTTGTCGAGCTCTTCGTCGGAGAGGCGCAGGACCTGGTGCGGCCGGTGGCCGCGCGCAAGGGCCTCACCGATCCGCCGCAGCCACGGCACCATCGATTCCGGGTAGCGGCGGTGCCCGGAGGGCAGGCGGATCGCGGTCGGGCGCCCGTAGCGACGCTCCCACATCCGCACCTGCTCGGGGGACATGCCACCCGCCTCGGCCAGCTCCCCGATCGAGAGCAGCTGCTCGCCCGGCGGTAGATCAGGTGCCTGCGGACCGGCCTGGGGGGACTTGTTCGCGTTCTTGGTGGCCATGTGTCCAAGAATACATATGGACAAACCGTCCGTCCAGGTTTTCATTTGGACGTTGAAAGGAGCTTCCCATGTCCCGCCGCTTCCAACGCAGCTCCCGTCTGCCGGTCCCCCCCGCCTCCCTCTGGGCCTGGCACGCTCGCCCCGGCGCCTTCGAACGGCTGGCCCCGCCCTGGCAGGGTGTCCGGCGGGTGGGCCCCCACACCCCGCTCGTCGAGGGCAGCCGCGCCGCCTTCCGCATCAAGGCGGGCCCCCTCTGGCGCACGTGGGTGGCCCGCCACGAGGACGTCCGTCCTGGCCAGGGCTTCGTCGACGTGCAGGAGAAAGGCCCGTTCCCGGCGTGGCGCCACGAGCACCGCTTCGTGGTCGTCCCGGGGGGGAGCCAGCTCGAGGACGAGGTCACCTACCGACTCCCGCTCGGGCCCCTCGGCGCCCTCCTCGGCGGTCGCTTCGTGGCCCGCTCGCTGGAGCGAGCCTTCCGCTGGCGTCACGCCACGACGGCGGCCGACCTCGCGCGGCACGGAGCCACGTCGCTGGCCCCCCTCCGCATCCTCGTCAGCGGCTCGCACGGCTTGGTCGGCTCCTCGCTCGTCCCCTTCCTGCGTGCGGGGGGCCACGACGTGATCCGCTTGGTACGCGGTACGCCGGGCGCCGACGAGCGCGCTTGGGACCCCGCGGCGGACCGCCTGGACCCGTCCGTGTTCGAGGGCATCGACGCCGTCGTGCACCTGGCCGGCGAAAGCATCGCGAGCGGCCGCTGGAACGAAGCGCGCAAGCGGCGCATCCGCGAGAGTCGCGAGCACGGCACGCGGCTCGTCGCGGAGGCGATGGCCCGCGCGCCGCGGCCTCCGAAGGCACTCGTCGTCGCCTCGGCCATCGGCCTCTACGGCTCGCGAGGCGACGAGCTCCTCGATGAAGCGTCGACAGCGGGCAGCGACTTCCTGGCCGATGTCGTGACGGCCTGGGAAGGCGCCGCCGCGCCTGCCCGGGAGGTCGGCATCCGCACGGTGCATCTGCGGTTCGGCGTCATCCTCGATCCTCGCGGCGGTGCGCTGGCCAAGATGCTGCCGGCCTTCCGCCTGGGTGCAGGCGGGCGCGTCGGCTCGGGTGCGCAGTGGATGGGCTGGGTGGCGCACGAGGACGTGCTGGGCGGCATCCTCCACGCGTTGGCCACGCCGTCGCTGAGCGGCCCGGTCGTCATGGCGTCGCCCGAGCCCGTGCGCCAGAAGGACTTCGCCAAGACGCTGGGCCGCGTTCTCGGACGCCCGTCCTTCATGCCCCTGCCGGCCTTTGCGGCGCGACTGGCCTTCGGCGAAATGGCCGACGCACTGCTGCTCGCCAGCCAACGTCCGGTCCCCAAGCGGCTGCTCGAGAGCGGCTTCCGCTTCCGGCACGCCCACCTCGAGACGGCCCTGCGCCACATGCTCGGCCGCGGCGCACCGGACACGATCGAGACGCCGGAGACCACCTCCGTGCGTCGCCAGGAGCCCGCATGCATCACGACGTCATCGTGATCGGCGGTGGGGTCGCCGGGTTGGCCTGTGCGCGCCACCTCGTGCGCGAGGGCCTCGACGTGAAGCTGCTCGAGGCCGACGAGCGCGTGGGCGGCCGTCTGAAGACGGACGTCCTCGACGGCTTCCGCCGCGACCGCGGGTTCCAGGTGCTGATCACGTCCTACCCCGAGGTGCGCGCCTCGCTGGACCTGGACGCCCTCGGCCTGGGTCGCTTCGTCCCGGGCGCGCGCTGCCGCGTGGCCGGCGGCTGGCGCGAGGTCCGTGACCCGTGGCGCGACCCCCTCTCGATCCCGCGCTCGTTGCTGCGGGGCGTGGGCTCGTGGAGCGACTACGCCAAGCTCGCCGCGCTCCGGCGCGAAGCGCGGGCGGGCACGCTGGAGGAGCTCCTCGCGGCGCCGGCGGTCTCGACGGCGGAGCGCCTGCTCGCGACCGGCTTCTCCGAGCGCATGGTGCGCTCCTTCCTGAAGCCCTGGCTGTCGGGCATCTTCCTCGAGCCCGACCTGGCCACGTCGGACCGCTTCCTCCTGTTCGTCCTGCGCATGTTCGCCGAGGGCCACGCCGCCCTTCCGCGCGAAGGGATGGAAGCCATCGCCCGCCAGATCGCCGCGGACCTCCCCGACGACGTCGTGCAGACGCGAGCCCGCGTGCGCTCCGCCACGCCCGGCTCGGTGCAGCTGGAGGACGGCGAGGTGCTCCAAGCGCACGCCGTCGTCGTGGCGCTTGACGGCGGCGGCGCCGCCCGCTTGCAAGGCCTGTCGCCGCCGCCGCCGCCCCGCGCCGTGCGCGCGGTCTACTACGCGGCGGAGCGCGATCCCGTCGGCGCACCGCTGCTGGTCCTGGACGGCGAAGGCCGTGGCCCCGTCAACCACGTCGCCGTGCCGAGCACGGTGCAGTCGTCCTACGCGCCCAGCGGAGCGCATCTCATCTCGGCCACGGTGCTGGCGCGGCACGCCGCCGCCACGGAGGCCGAGGTACGCGCCCAGCTCGCGACGTGGTTCGGGCGGGACGTCACGACGTGGAGACATCTGGCGACGGTGGACGTGCCGGTGGCCTTGCCAGCAGCCGTCGATGCCCGCCCGAGGCCGGTGGAGTCGGCCGACGGATGGATCGTGGCCGGCGACCATCTGGGCGTCCCGAGCCTCCAGACGGCGCTGGCCAGTGCGCGGGCGGCAGCGGCCGCAGCGCACCGGCGCGTGACGCGGACGGCCTCGGCCGCGTAGAGACAGGAGATGGCGACGCACGCTCCCCGCCCGGCACCGAGTGGTCGCGTGCGTTGCCTGAACGACGCCGGGGCGCGCCCGGGGGGTCGCTACGTCCTCTACTGGATGATCGCGGCGCGCCGCCTCGTCCATGGCTTCGCGCTGGAGCACGCTGCGGCCCGAGCCGCCGAGAGCGGCCTGCCCCTGGTCGTCTTCGAGCCGTTGCGCGCGGGCTATCGCCATGCCAGCCCGCGCTTCCACGCGTTCCTGCTGCAGGGCATGCGCGACAACCACGAGGCGCTCACGGCCGCCGGCATCACGTCCTTCCCGTACGTCGAACCGGAGCCCGGTGCGGGGCAGGGGTTGCTGGCGGCCCTGGCCGCGGACGCGGCCCTCGTGGTCACCGACGACCATCCGGGCTTCCACTACCCGGCCATGCTCGCAGCCGCGGCGCGGCAGGTGGGCGTGCTCCTCGAAGCCGTGGATGGCAACGGCCTGGCTCCGCTTCGCGACACCGACAAGACGTTCGCGCGCGCGGTCGATCTCCGGCGGCACCTCCAGCGCACGCTGCCCGATCATCTGCAACATGTGCCGTCGGCCGATCCCCTCGCGAGCGGCATCCGCCTCGCGGGCGCGAAGGTCGATCCCGAGATCCGGCGCCGTTGGCCAGGGCCGTCGGACGCCCTGCTCGCGGCGGACCCCGATGCGCTGGACGCCTTGCCGCTGGACCCGCATGTCGGCGCGGTCGAAACGATCGGCGGACCCGCGAGCGGGGCCGAACGGTTGGCGGCTTTCCTGCGGCGCCGTCTGTCGCGCTACGTCGAGGACCGCCGCTCCCTCGACGAGTCGGCCACGAGCGGCCTCTCGCCCTGGCTGCACTTCGGCCATGTGGGCGCGCACCAGGTGTTCGACGCCATCGCCCGCCACGAGGGCTGGTCCCGTGACGAGCTCGGCGACACGGCCAAGGGCCAGCGGGAGGGCTGGTGGGGCATGTCGCCGGACGCCGAGGCGTTCCTGGACCAGCTCGTCACCTGGCGCGAGCTGGGCTTCCGCGCCGCGCTGGCCACGCCCGCACCCGACACCTACGCCGCGGTGCCCGCGTGGGCGCGCGCCTCGCTCGAGCAGCACGTGACCGACGAGCGACCGGCCCTCTACGAGCGGGAGGCCCTGGAGGCCGCCGCAACCGACGACGACCTCTGGAACGCGGCGCAGTGCGAGCTGCTGCGCGACGGTGTCATCCACAACCAGCTGCGCATGCTCTGGGGCAAGAAGGTGCTCGCGTGGACGCCGGACCCCGAGTCCGCCTTCGAGGTCCTCGTCCACCTCAACGACCGCTGGGCCCTCGACGGCCGTGACCCCAACAGCTACTCGGGCATCGACTGGGTCCTGGGTCGCTACGACCGCCCGTGGGCCCCCGAGCGGCCCATCTACGGCCGCGTCCGCTACATGACCTCGGCCAGCGCGCTCCGCAAGCTCGACCTCGACGACTACCTCGAGCGCTACCGCTCCTGATCGCCCTGACGAAGCGAGGGCCGCGGGGGCGCGCGCCCACGCGGCCCTCGGGGGGGCCCCCCAGGACCAATTCAGGGCAGGTGCGAGTTCTGGATAGTGGTGCTGGCGGTGCCGGCATTGTTGGTCGCGGT
>JBFWRP010000015.1:0-40497 GCA_050248855.1 Planctomycetota bacterium
CTGCTGATCGGGCTCGTAGGGCCGGAAGTACGGTTGCATGCCCAATTTTGGACCGCACCTCGCCCAGGCCAAGGGAGAACTTCGCCAGAAACCCCGAGCGCAGTTCTGTGGCGCAGACTCCTAGCCCAGGTGCGTCATGGGCGGACGGCGCGGAACACCCTCTGGCCGCGGACCCAGACGCTCGCCACGAGGTTCTGGCCCAGGCGGTAGGGCAGATGCACGTGGCTCGGGGCGTCGAGCACGGTGAAGGTGGCGGGCCGGCCGACGGCCAACCGTCCGAAGCGCGCGTCTTGGCCGATGGCGCAGGCGGCGTTGCGCGTGATCGCCGTGATCGTCTCGGCCGGCGTCATGCCCAACAGCGACGTGCCGAGCCCGGCGGCGAGCGCCAGGTTCGCCGTGGGGCTCGTGCCGGGGTTGAGGTCGGTGGAGAGCGCCACGGCCACGCCCGCGTCGAGCAGGGCGCGCGCGTCGAGGCGATGCGCGAGCCCCGTGAACACGGCGGCCGTCGGCAGCAGCACGGCGATCACGCCGGCCTTGGCCAAGGCCGCGCGACCCTCGGGCCCCGTCGCGTCGACGTGCTCGGCGCTGATGGCCCCGACCTCGGCGGCCAGGAGCGCACCGCCGCCGTCGCGGAACTGGTCGGCGTGCACCTTCGGTACGAGGCCCAGGCGCCTGGCGGCGCGGAAGATGGTGCGCGCCTCGTCTACCGTGAACGCGCCGCGCTCGACGAACACGTCGCAGAAGCGAGCCAGCTTGCGCTTGGCCACGAGCGGCAGCATGTCGTGCGTGACTTGCCGGACGTAGGCTGCGCGGTTGTCGGCGAAAGCCTTGGGCACCACGTGCGCGCCGAGGAACGTGCGCTCCACGTGGACGGCGTGGTTGCGGCCTGCTGCGCGGAGTACGTCGAGGCTCAAGATCTCGGTCTCGGGCGTCAGGCCGTAGCCGCTCTTGCCCTCCACGGCCACCACGCCGTGGGCCAGGAAGTCGTCCAATCGCCGGCGCGTCCCCGCGACCAGATCCGCGCGCGATGCCTCGCGCAGTGCCGCCGCCGAAGCATGGATGCCACCACCGGCGGCGAGGATCGCCTCGTAGTCCGCGCCCTCGCAGCGCATCGCGAACTCGTTCTCGCGCCAGCGCGCAAAAACCGGATGCGTGTGGCACTCCACGAAGCCCGGCAGCACCGTCATGCCCTGCAAGCGCACGCGCTTCGGCGCCGTGAAGGCACGCGCGACCTCGGCGCTCGGGCCGAGCCCGACGATGCGTCCGCCGCGCACGGCGAGACCACCGCCCTCGATGACGCCGAGCTCGCGCGCGGCGCGGCCGGGAGCCGGCCCCGGCCGCCCGTCGTCCACGCACACGACCTCGGCCGCGTCGAGCAGCAGCAGGTCGGCCGGGCGGGTGCGGGCGCGCGCCATCGACGCGGTACGGTCAGCGGCCTTGCATCGGCAGGCGGATGCCGTTGTTGCGCGCGAAGCCCAGCGCCGCGTCGTAGCCGGCGTCGGCGTGGCGCAGCACGCCCATCTGGGGATCGATCGTGAGCACACGCTCCAGGCGGCGCGCCGCGGCCTCCGTGCCGTCCGCCACGATCACCTGACCGGAGTGGATCGACATGCCCATGCCCACGCCGCCCCCGTGGTGCAGTGACACCCACGTGGCGCCGCCTGCCGTGTTGCCGAGCGCGTTCAGGAGCGGCCAGTCGGCGATGGCGTCCGAGCCGTCCAGCATCGCCTCGGTCTCGCGGTAGGGGCTGGCCACGGAGCCGCTGTCCAGGTGGTCGCGCCCGATCACGATGGGGGCCTTGAGCTCGCCCTTGGCGACGAGCTCGTTGAGCGCCAGGCCGAAGCGCGCGCGCTCGCCGTAGCCGAGCCAGCAGATACGCGCCGGCAGGCCTTGGAAGTGGATCTTCTCGCGGGCGAGGCGGATCCAGGTGGCGAGGTAGTCGTCGTCGCCGAACAGCTCGAGCACGAGCTCGTCGGTGCGGTGGATGTCGGCCGGGTCACCGCTCAAGGCCACCCAGCGGAACGGGCCCTTGCCCAAGCAAAAGAGCGGGCGGATGTAGGCGGGAACGAAGCCCTCGATGTCGAAGGCGTGCTCCGCGCCCCCCTCCGTGGCGTGGCCGCGGAGGTTGTTGCCGTAGTCGAACGTGACGGCGCCACGCCGCTGCATCTCGAGCATCAGCTCGATGTGACGCTTCATCGTGGCGAGGCTTTGGCGCTCGTAGCCCTTGGGGTCGTCCACGCGCAAGGCGGCGGCGTCGGCCAGCGTGAGCCCCGTGGGGACGTAGCCGTTGAGCGGGTCGTGCGCACTCGTCTGGTCGGTCAGGACCGACGGCATGATGTCGCGCTCGACCATGCGCTCGAGCAGGTCCACGACGTTGGCGGCCACGCCGATGCTGATGGCCTGGCAGGCGTCGCGGGCCTCCAGCGCGCGGTCGATGGCCGCGTCGATGTCGTCGATGCGCTCGTCCAGGTACCCCGTCTCGAGGCGCTTGTCGATGCGCGCCGGGTCGACGTCGGCGCCGAGGAACGTGGCGCCGGCCATCGTGGCGGCCAGGGGCTGCGCGCCGCCCATCCCCCCGAGGCCGCCGGACACGATCAGCTCGCCATCCAACGCGCCGTTGAAGTGCGTGCGACCGCAGGCGGCAAAGGTCTCGTACGTGCCCTGCACGATGCCTTGGCTGCCGATGTAGATCCACGAGCCCGCGGTCATCTGGCCGTACATGGTGAGGCCCAGGGCCTCCAGGCGCGCGTGCTCGTCGCGGGTGGCCCAGTGGGGGACGAGCTGGCTGTTGGCGATCAACACGCGCGGGGCGTCCTCGTGCGTGCGGATCACGCCGATGGGCTTGCCGCTCTGGACGAGTAGCGTCTCGTCGACCTTCATGGACCCCAGCGTGTCGAGAATCGCCTGCACGGCAGCCCACGACCGGGCGGCACGCCCGGTGCCGCCGTAGACCACGAGCTGGTCGGGGTTCTCGGCCACCTCGGGATCGAGGTTGTTGAGCAGCATGCGCCGTGGCGCCTCGAGCGCCCACGACGCGGCCGCGGGCTTCAAGTCCCGCGGCGCGCGGACGGGGCCCGGACAGCCCAGCGACCAGTCCGGACCCGTGGTGCCCTTGGAACCCTTCGCCGGGCGAGGCGTGGCAGTCGTCATCGGACCTCCTACCCGCCCATGCTGCCCGAAGGGGGTCCTCGGGTCACCCGAGGACCGGGTCGGGCGGAGGTACGACCGGCGCCCCCGGACGTGCCGGAGGCGCGTGCGATCAGTGCTTGTGGGGCACGAGCGTGAGCTTGGCCGTGAGCGGGCCGCCGTCGCCGGGGACCGTCACGACGGCCGGCGCCGAGAAGCCCGAGCCCTTCAGCCACGAGGCATCGGCGCCCGTCTCGCCGGGGAAGATGAAGTAGTTCGTCCGGCCGTCGCGGACCGTCGACTCGCCCTCTTCGTTGGCGTTCTCGTCCGTGTCGCGCACGCGGAGGCTGACGGTCTTCGCGTCCGCGCCCGAGCCGATCGCCACGGTGATCACCGTGTCCATGGGCAGGTCGAGCGGCTCGTGGCCGTCCGCGTCCTTGGTGAGCCACAGCTCGAGGTCGCCCGCGTCGTCGTGGAGCTTGAGCTCGATGTGGCCCGCCGCGGTGCCGGAGGCGTTCGTCAAGGCGGCCTTCACGCCCTCGCCGGCCGGGCCATGGTGGTGGTCGTGATCGTGGCCGTCGTGGTCATGGTCGCCGTGATCGTGATCGTGATCGTGCCCTGCATCGAGCTCGGGGTTGTAGGTGACGCCGCCGATCACGATGCGCAGCCGACCCTCGGGGTCGCCTGCGAAGGCGTCGTGCTGGAACAGCCACGCGTCCTTGCCGCTGCCGGGCTTGCCCTCGAGCTGGAGCGGCTGCCCGTCGTGGACGAGGTTCAGGAGCACCGGCTTGTCGGCGGCGATGGGCTTCAAGTCCGAGTCGCTGAGCCACACGACGAGGCTCTTGGCGTCGTGGTCGAGCACGACTTCGGCGTGGGCCTCGTGCGCGCCCAGCTCGAGCACGTGGCCGCCGTGCGCGCCCTCGTGATCGTGATCGTGGTCCATGGCGCCTTCATCGGGATGCTCCGACGGCACGCCGCCCGTGCCGGAGGGCGCAGGGGTCATCGGGTCGTCGCCGCCGCAGGCGGCCAAGGCGAACGCGAGGGTCACGGACAGGAACGGGATGACGCGGGACATGTCAGGCCTCCTCGGAGGGGGTCGTGGGGGAAGGGTGAGCCAGGGCGCCCGCGAGCGGGTCGTCGGAACGGCGAACCATCGCCTCCGCCGCGCGCCGGCCGAACAGGTGGAACACGCCGGGCGTGAGCAGGACGTCCAGCAGCGTACTCGTGAACAGGCCGCCCACGAGGACGGTTGCCACGGGATACAGGATCTCGCGGCCCGGCTCGTCCGGGGTGAGCAGTAGCGGGACCAGGGCGATGCCGCTGGTCAGCGCCGTCATCATGACGGGCACGATCCGCTCGCGGCCTGCGCGGATGATCAGCTCGGGGCCGAAGGGTACGCCCTCCTCCCGGAGCAGGTGGAGATAGTGGTCGAGCAGCAGGATGCCATTGCGCGAAGCGATGCCGCCGAGCGCGACGAAGCCCACCAGGGTGGCCACGGACAAGTCCTGACCGGTCCAGGCCAAGAGCGCCACGGCGCCGATGAAGGCGGCGGGGATGTTCAGCAACACCTGCAGGGCGAGGTTCAGGCTCCGGAAGTGGCCGTAGAGGAGCAAGCCCATCAAGGCCAGGGCCACGAAGCTCAGGAGCCGGATGGTCTTCTCCGCGGCCTCCTGCGCCTCGAACTGGCCGCTCAGGCGGATGTCGTAGCCGCTCGGCAGCGCTGCGCGGATGGGGGCAAGGGCCCGCTCCACGTCGGCGACCACGTCGGACAGCGCGCGTCCCTCGACGTTGTGCTGTACCACCAGGCGCCGTTGCAGCTGCTCGCGCTTGACGTCGCTCGGCGTAAGGCCGCGGTGCACATCGGCCACGTCGGCCAGGCGAACGATCGAGTCGTCCGCGCCCCGCAGCTGCAAGTCGGCGATGCGCTCGAGGCTCTCGCGATCTTGCGGTCGCAACCGCAGCACGATGGGGTAGGAGAAAGCGCCTTGGAGCAAGTAGCTGACCTTCTCGCCTTCCAGCGCCAGCTCCACGGTCTCGGCCACGTCGTCCACGGACAGGCCCTCGTCGGCGAGTCGCTCGCGGTACGGCACGACCTCGACGCGCGGAACGAGCGTCTGCGGCTCGACGAACAGGTCCGTCACGCCGGGAACGCCCTGGACCGCGGCCTCCACCTCCTTGCCGAGCCGTCGGAGCGTCGGCAGGTCCGTGCCCGTGATCTTGATGGCGACCTGGGCTGTCACGCCCGACAGCAGGTGCGAGAGCAGGTGGGCCAGGGGCTGCTCGGTCTCGGTGGGCAGGCCCGGGAAGGCCTCGCTGACGTGCGCGCGGATGTCGGCGAGGATGTCCGCCCGGTTGCGCGGGGTCGCGGGGTCGAACGTCACGATCATCTCCGTCATGGAGACGTCCATCGCGTGCTCGTCGCCCTCGGCGCGGCCCGTGCGGCGGCCCACGTGCGCCACCCCCGGCACGCCCATGACGACCTCTTCGAGCTTGCGCCCCCAGGCGGAGGCCGTCTCCAGCGAGGTCCCGGGCGGGAGCATCAGGTTGACCTGCGCGCTGCCCTCGTCGAAGGCAGGCAGGAAGTTGGAGCCGCGGGTGAACAGCCAGCCGAGGCCGAACAGGACGAACCCGCCGAGCGCCACGGCGATCCAGCGCGGGTGGGCCAGGCTGAAACGGATGCCCTTCTCGGCGCCGGCCATGAGGCCACGGACCAGCGGACCCTCCTTGCGCGCCCGCCGGCGCGCCGTTGCCGGAAGCAGCAACGAGCACAACACGGGGGTCACCGTCAGCGCGACGAGCAGCGAGGCGAGCACGCTCACGATGTAGGCCAGCGCGATGGGGCGGAAGAGGCGGCCCTCCATCCCGTCCAGCGCGAAGAGCGGGAGGTACACCACGATCACGATCAGCGTGCCCACCAAGATCGGCTTGCGGACTTCGCGCGAGGCCTCGAGCACCACGCGCAGCGGATGCACGCCCGTTTCGTCGCGCCACGCTTGGCGTAGTCGTCGGAACACGTTCTCGACGTCGACGATCGCGTCGTCGACCAGGGCCCCGATCGCCACGGCCAAGCCGCCGAGCGTCATCGTGTTGATGGAGAGACCCGCCGAGGCGAACACGAGGGCCGTGATGGCGATCGACAGCGGGATGGCCGTGAGCGTGATGAACGTGGTCCTCAAGTCGAGCAGGAAGAGCGCCAGCACGATCAGGACCAGCCAAGCGCCGTCCTTGACGGCGTCACCGACGTTGTGCACGGCGCGCTCGATGAACGTGGCCTGCCGGAACACGTCCGGCACGAGCCGCATGCCCTCGGGCAGCGTGGCCCCGAGGCGCCCCAACTCGGCCTCGACGTCCCTCGTGACCGCCAGCGTGTCCATCGTGGGCTGCTTGAGGACGATGATGAGCGCGCCCTCTTGGGCGTCGACGCCGGCATCGCCCACGCGCACGGCAGCCGGTCCGAAGCGCACGCGCGCCACGTCCCGGATGCGCACGGCCCGGCCGGGCTCCTGGCGCACGACCGCGGCACCGATGTTGGCGGCGTCCTCGACGAGGCCCAGCACGCTGATCATCGGCGCCTCGCTGCCGACGGAGAGGAGCCCGCCGGAGCCCAGGCGGTTGGCCTTGCGGATGGCCTCGGCCACCTCGGCCAGCGTCACGGCCTCGGCCTGCAGGAGGTCGGCGTCGACCTCCACCTGCAGCTGGCGCGGCGCGCCGCCCGTGGTGAGCACCTGCGAGACGCCGTTCACGCCCAGCAGGGCCGGGACGATCACCTGGTCGGCGTGCGCGCGCAGCTCGTCCACGCTGCGCGCGTTGCCATCGCTGGTGAGGCCCGCGATCAGGATCTGGCCCAGCAAGCTGCTGAGCGGCGCGAGGGTGGGCTCGACGCCGGCGGGCAAGCGCGCCCGTGCGATGTCGAGCTTCTCCTGCACCAGCTGGCGAGCGCGGTAGATCTCGGCGTTCCAGGCCAGCTCGATGTTGACCACGGACATGCCCATGCCGCTGCTGGACCGCACGCGGGTGACGCCCGCGACGCCATTGACCGCCTGTTCGATGGGCCACGTGACCTGGCGCTCGATGTCCTCGGGCGCCATGTCGTGCACCTCGGTCATGACCGTGACCGTGGGGCGGTTCAAGTCGGGCAGGACGTCGATCGGCAGCCGCGCGGCCGTCAGGAGGCCGTAGATGGCCACGCCGAGCGCGGCCACGACCACGAGGAGCCGGTGTTCCAGGCTGAACTTGATGATGCGGTCGAGCATGAGGTGGCGTCCTAGTGGCTATGGCCGTGGTGCGCGTGACCACCACCGCCGCCGCTCTCGGCCTGTTGCAGCGCCAGGGACAGCGCGAAGGCGCCGTCCACGACCACGTCGTCGCCCGGGAAGATCGAGCCGTCGTAGGCGATGGCGACTTCGCGCGGGTTCT
Source organism: Planctomycetota bacterium (assembly GCA_050248855.1). Taxonomy (GTDB): domain Bacteria; phylum Planctomycetota; class PLA2; order PLA2; family JAEUHO01; genus JACKGW01. Next base: position 7,543 of record JBFWRP010000015.1, read on the forward strand.
CCTGCAGGAGACGGACGGGCACGCGGCGGAAGCCCGGCCCGTCGGTCAAGAGCACCTGCGTGGTGCCGGCTTCGCGCACGATCGCGGTCCGTGGCAGGACGAACGCGTCCACGGGGGCGGCCGTGGGCACCTTGACGCGGTAACGCAGCCCTGCTTGGAGGCGCCACGTGCGGGCCCGGGTGTCGCCGTTCACGCGCGCGGCTTCGTTCTGGACCGGCAGGTCGGCCACGCTGCGCTCGGTGCCACCGTCCACGCGCGGGTGGATGCGGAGGATCGAGAGGCCCGAGAAGGTCGGCCCCGTCCCTGCGACCAAGGGCACGGCGCCCAGCTTCGCGCCCGAGGCCAAGGCTCGGGTCAGGCTCGCCAGCTGGCGACCGATGGGCAGCGCCCGGATCCACATCGCCGCCCCGCGATAGAGGCTGACGGCCTCTTGGCCGGCGGCCACCCGATCGCCCGCACGCACGTGGAGCTGCTCCACGTCGTAGCCGGGAGCTTCGCCGGACTCCGGCGTGCAGTCCGCACACGGCACGCGCAGCGCCCACGTGGGCTCCAGCAGGCCGTCGCGGGCCCACGCCGTCACGGTCGGACGCGGCGTGCCGGAGAGCAGCAGGGCGATCACCTCGGCGAGGTGGGCCGCCATGGCCGGCGTCGCCCGCACGTCGTCGACGAGGGCCTCGTCGAGCAGCCCGGCGGCGTGCAGCTCCCCAAGGCCCGGCACCACCCACGCCCGATCGCGACGCGATGCGGGGAGCAGGTCACGCAGCGCATCGGCGTGCTCGTCCCACCAGCCCTGGCGGCGCAGCACGCGCTCCCACAAGAGGGGCTGCGGCGGTGGGGTGGTGCCCGCAGCGACCTGGTCGATCTCCACGTCCGTGAGGCCGTGATGCTCGAGCTCGTGCTCGGCGTTGGCCACGGCCCGCTCCGCGCGCTCGATCTCGTAGAGCGACTCACGCTGCTGCGCCGCGGGCACGACGCCATCGGCCGTCAACGTGGCCAGCCGCTCGCGCTCGCGGCGCGCGATCGCCAGCCTCGTCGTGGCCTCGCGGAGCGCGCCGACGGCGGCATGCACCTCTTCGCCCAGCGGCGTGAGGAGCTCCCCCGTGCGGTCCCGCGTGAAGGGCGGGATCGCCTCACGCACGACGGTCAACAGCGGCGTCTCGGGGAGGACGTGATCGCCGGTCTGGACATGCACCTCCTGCACGACGCCGCCGAAGGGCAGGCGGACCACGCGGTGGTTCTCGGGGCGGTCCGCGACGACCGCGGGGATGTCCTCCGTCGCCGTGAAGGGCGCCAGCTGGATCGGCTGCACCACGACGCCGAGGGCACGCAGGGCCGCGGCGTCGATGGTGCCCGCAGCCTCGACCCCGTGGTCGTGGCCCGCATGGGGATCGGCCTCCCCGCCGCCGTGGCCGTGGCCATGGGCATCGCCACCCACCGCTTGGCGCGCTTCCACGTCGCCTCGGAGCCACCAACCGCCGAAGAGCCCACCCGCGACGAGGAGGACCCCGCCGAGGATCACTGCCACGTCCCGGATCATCGCTCCACCTCCTTGCCGTCGTCCTCGCTGCCGTCCTGCAACAGGGCAGGGGGTTGCGCCGCTGGCCGTTCCGCCGGCGCCTCCGCCAGGTGCCAGCCCAGCAGCGGCGCGCCGTACGCCGTCTCCAGGTCGCGCCAGGCCTCGAGCACCTGGGCCTCTGCGTCCACGCGCTCCAGCGCCAGCTCTTGCTCGGCACGCAGCGCTTCCAGGTGCGTGAGCGCGTCGACCGTGCCCGCCTCGCGTCGCGCTTCGCTCGCCGCGACCAGCGCGCCGACCGCGGGCGCCAGCTCGTCGTCCAGACGTGCTGCGCGCGCTCGGGCCGCCTCGAGTCGGCGCCACGCCGTCTCGAGCTCGCCCAAGGCCGTGCCCAAGACGCCATCGAGCTCGGCGCGCAGCGCGTTGCGCTCGGCGCAGGCGGCGGCCACGCCCACCTGGTTCTGGTCCCAGAGCGGGACCTCGAACGAGGGGATCAAGCCGAAGCGGTCCTCGGACTCGTCGTGCTCGAGGCTCGACTCGATCTCGAGGTCGGGGAGGCCGCGGGCCACTTCGGCGCGCAGGCGGCGCTCGGCGTGTTCGTAGCGCGTGACGAGCACGGCCACTTCGGCTCGGCTGCGGGCGAGGCCGCGCTCGAGGGCCGCGAGCTCGGGCCGGGTCGGCGCCGTCTCCGGCTGCGGCAGCAGCGCACGCTCCAGGGCCGTTGCGGTGAGACCCAGGCGCACGGCGAACGCTTCGCGCGCCGCGCGCGCCTCGTCATGCGCCAGGTTGCGCGCACGCCGGGCGCGGGCGGCTTCGACGTCGAGCACGGCCACGGAGAACGCGTCCGCCTCGCCCGCGTCCGCAGCGCGACGCGCGAGCGCCAGCCGGGCGTCGGCCGCGAGCGCGGCCTCGGCGCGCGCGGCGGCCCGGCGTTCGGCGGTGTGGGTGTCCACGAGCGCCGCGCAGGCCTCGAGCCAGGCGGCTCGCTCCGTGGCGGCGGCCTCGACCAAGCCGATGTCGGCCTCCGCGCGTCGGGCACGGTCGTCCAGCTGGCGGGTGGGAGCCAGGGGGACCGCCCAACCCAGGGCGGCTTCCACGCCCCATGCGGCGCTCTCCAGGATGTCGACGCCCCCGAAGAGGAACGGTCCCAGGGAGACCGTGGGGTTGCGCGGACGACTCGCGACCGCGGCGCCGCGTCGTCGGGCCGTGGCGGCCGCGCGGGCTGCACGAACGCCCGGGTGGTGGGCGCGGAACAGGTCCTTGAGCGCCGCGACCGATAGCGGGCCCTCGGGCACCGGATGCGCGGCGCGCTCCGCGGCCAGCACGTCGAGCCGCCGCTGCGGCTCCAAGGGTCGGGGTGCGGGCCCCGCCGAGCGGCAGGCGCCGAGGGCGAGGACCGCCGTGAGGGCTGCCGAGGTGCGCAGCCGGGAGGGGATGAGGACAGGGGACGGGGACACGGGACGACTCCGCTCGCCGGGACCGGCAGGAGGCGCCACATGGCGAGAGGACCCGCGCGAGGACGGGTGGGGTGGCGCCCGCAGCTCGGGCCGGTCGTGGCATGCACGACCAGCCCGGCGCGGTCAGCGCCGAAGGACGTCCTGTCCGGGGGCTACGGCCCTTGGCGGCGGATCGTGCTCCGCGTGCGCGAAGACCGCGTCGGGGCCGGCCGGCGGCGGCGTGGCCGCGAGGATCGGGGCCCCGAACGCGGGGGGGAGCGCAGCCGGCGGGGCCCAAGCAGCACCAGCCACCCAGGCCTCGGCCATGTGCACGTGCAGCTCGCAGCCGCAGGGAACGTCGGTCTGCGTCGGCCCGTCGGCCTTACCGCCCAGCTCGGCCGCTTCCCGTCGATCCGCACGATCGTGATCGTGCCCGTGATGGTGCCCGTGATCGTGGTGGTCGTGCCCGCAGGGGTCGGCCCAGGCCCGGCCGAGGTGCACGTGGTCGTCGTGCACGCACGCCAGCAGCGGTGCCTGGACCAGGAGCATGGCCAGCAGCGCGGCCGCGGAGGCCAAGACGGAGGGACGGGACCGGGACACGCGGCGGGGGGCTCCGGACGGCGGGGTACAGCGGTGCGAGGATACCGGCCATGCCCACCTCCGCCAGTGCCTTGGTTCGGATTGCCCTCCCGGTCTTCATCGCGGGGATCGCCTTGGCCCCGGCCATCCGGGCCGACCAGCCGCCGCCTGCACCAGCGCCCGCCGCTCCGGTCGGGGGTGCGGGAACGCTGCTCGTGGAGCCGGACCTGGGCGGTGTCGATCCGGATCTGCTGGTGCTGCCGGGTGACGTGGCCCTGCACGGTCGTGACCAGATCGCCTGGGCGACGCTCTTCGAGCGTGCGTTCGAGCTGGGCCTTGGTGCGCCCGAGCGGGAGATGCTGCGCACCGCGCTCGTGCGGCACCTGCGTGATGCCGGTGCCCTCGAGCGCCAGGAGTGGCTCGCCTTGCTCGATGCCCACGAGCAAGTGATGGCCGATGAGAGCGCCGGACGCGACGAGGCAGTTCGCGCTGCCCTCGAGCGCTTTCGGATCGAGCTGGACCGCTGCCTGGCGGCGCGTCAAGACGGCGAGCTCCATCGCACCGTGGCCCAGGTGCTCGGTCGGTCGCGCACTGCCGTGTGGCCCGGCAACCCGCCGATCGACGGGGTGCGCGCCGATGCCTTCATGGAGGCCTGTACGTTCGTGGCAGGGCTCGGTCGCAACGAGCGCATCGTGCTCACCGCGGGTCAGCAACAGACGTTGGAGGAGCACCTTCGCGCGCAGCTCGCCGGTCGCGATGTCAAGGACCGGGAGGCCGTGCGCGAGATCGCGCTGCTGTGGGCGCGCGTGCGGCGCTCGTGGCCCTCGCTGGCCGCGGCGGCCAAGCTGCGTGCGCGCGGCGCGGCGGCCGCGCTGGTCGTGCGCTTGGTGCCGGGGCAAGCGCCCCGCGACGAGCGCGAGGCGCCGGCCACGGTGCCTGCCCTCGTGGCCGCTGGGGAAGAAGCCCGCCGCCTCGGTGGCTCCTTCACCGCCACCACCAACGTCGCCCTCAACCCCCGCCACGTGCGCCATGTGCTCCGCGCGGCCCTCGAAGAGGTGGGCAGCGAGAGCACGCCCCTCGCTCGCCACTAGACGTCTTGGGGCCGCAGGCGCCGAGAGTCGCGCGGTCTGCCGACGTGCCGCTTCGCGTGCTCGTGGACGCGCGTCCGGCGCGAACGGGGCGGAGCGGGGTCGGCACGTACGCCCGCGGGCTGTTGGCGGCGCTCGCGGAGCTCCCGGAGCCGCCGCACTTGGTGGGCTTCGCGGGGCGCTTGAGACGGCGCCGACCGGTGGGCGCGGCGCCGCCGGGCACGTGGGCCGATCGCGGCCTCCTACGCGTGCTGCTCGGCGTCGCGGCGCGGGCAGGCGTGGGCCTGGATCGCTTCCAGCGCGTGGACCTCGCGCATGCACTCGACCTGGCGCCGTTTCCGATCCGGCCCTCCGTCCCCCTCGTGGCCACGATCCACGACGCCTTCCCGTGGACGCATCCCCAGTGGTTTCCGCTGCACTTGGGCGCGCGCTTGGCCGCGCGTGGCGACCGGCTCCTCGAGGAGGCGCGGCGTCTCGTCGCGCCCACGCAGCGCGTGGCGAACCAGCTGGTCGAGGAGGTCGGCGTGGACCCGCGGCGCATCGTGGTGGTGCCGCACGGCGTCACGCTCCCCGCGGGGACGACGCATCCGCCGCCCGACGTCGAACGCCCGTACCTCGTGGCGCTCGGCACGATCGAGCCGCGCAAGAACCTCGTTCGCCTGGTCCAGGCCTTTGCCCGCAGCCGTGCGCGCCAAGCCGGTCTGGAGCTGGTCGTGGCCGGCGCCATCGGATGGAACGCGGAGGCCAGCTTGGGAGCGATCGCGTCCGACGAGCGCGTCCGCCTCGTCGAGGCGCCCGACGAGGCCCGTCGCGACGAGCTCCTTGCGGGTGCCCAGGGACTCGTGCAGGCCAGCTTGGACGAGGGCTTCGGCTTCCCCGTGCTCGAGGCGTTGGGCCGTGGTACGCCCGTCCTGGTGGGCGCCGACACGGGGGCGCACGAGGTAGGAGGCGAAGTCGTCCTGGCCGCGGACCCGTCCTCGATCGACGCCCTGGCCGATGGGCTGGACGCCTTGGTCGACGCCGCGGCCGCGGGCCCCGGGGCCGTGGCGGCGCGCCGGGCCCGGGCCGAGGCCTTTCCGTGGCAGACGGCGGCAGCGCGTACGCTCCGCATCTGGCACGAGGTGGTCGAAGGATAGGCATGATCGGGATCGACGTGACCCCGCTGGTCCTCGGGCCGCGCCGTGGCGTTGCCCGAGCCCTGCATCAGCTGCTCCTCGCGTGGCATCGGCAGGCCCCGGCCGTTGCCGTCCACCCCATTGCGCCGGGTCCGCTCCCCGACGACGTCCCGCGCCTGGCGGGAGCGATCCGACCCCATGTCGAGCTGGACAGCCACCGGGCGCTCCGCGAGGCGATGCCCTTGCTCGTCGCCGACCACGACGTGCGCGTGCTGCTCTCGCCGTGGTCGGCGTTCCCCGACCTCCGTGTCCCGGTGGTCGCTTGGATCCACGAGGTGCCGTCCGTCCGCCACGGACCGCTGGAAGGACGCGTACGGACGTGGGCCGACCGACGCTGGCTCAAGCGCAACGTGGACCAGTGCGCCGCCCTGCTCGTGCCGTCACGTAGCACGGAGGCCGACGTGCTCGCGGCCCACCCCGAGGCACGGCCCAAGCTGCACCGCATCCCCTGCGCGTTCGACCCCGAGCCCTGGCGCGCCGCGGCGCGCGTGCCGCCCAAGACGCCCTACGTCCTCGCGGTCGGTGCGGGCGAGGGCCGGACGGGCGCGCGGAAGAAGGGGCTCGACGTGGTGTTCGAGGCCTGGGCCCAGTTGCCGCTCCCCGGCCACGAGCTCGTGATCGTGGGCCAGCCGGCCCTGCCGCTCCCGCCGGGGGCTCGCACCGTGACGGCCCCGAGCGACCTGGACCTGCGTCGGCTCTACGCGGGTGCGCGCGCCCTGGTCTACGCCTCGCGCAGCGAGGGCTTCGGCTACCCGCCGCTGGAGGCCATGGCGGCCGGCACGCCCGTCATCGCGTCCGAGGCGGGCTCGATCTCCGAGGTGGTGGGCCCCGCCGCGCTGCTCGTGGAGCCGGGCAATGCCAAGGCGCTCGCCGCGGCGCTGCGTCGCCTGGCGGCCGACCCCGACCTCGAGGCCCGGCTGGTACACGCGGGCTACGCGCGCATCCGCGACTTCGATCCGCAGCGCACGGCCAAGCGGGTCATCGACCTGCTCAGGTCATGCGCCGCGGAGGCGCCATGCGCCGACGCGTCCTGATCGACGCCACCGCCTACGGCGACGCGCCGTCTGGCGCGCGCCGCCGCGCCGAGGCCCTGGCGGGTCGACTGGCCGCACGCCTGCCCGACCACGCGGTCCAGATGTGGTGGGCCGAGGACGCGACGCCGCCGGTCACCCCGCTGCCGGGAGCTGCCGTCGAGCACCACGTGGCGCGTGTGTCCCACGCCGGGGGGGCGCAGCGTCTGGTCGCCGTCGCCTCGCGCTGGCGGGCCGAGCACCGACGCGCACCCCTGGCGGCCCTGCTGGTGGACCATGGGCCCGTGCCGCGGCTCGAGGGCGCGCGGGTCGTCGTGACCGTCCACGACGCCCGCATGCACTCGCGGTTCGCACCCCCGTGGCGGCGCGCGTACGCGCGATGGTTCTTCGGACGCGCGCTCCGGCGGGCAGCGGCCGTCGTGGCCGTCGGGTCCTCGCTGGCCGCCGAGCTCGCACGGCGCCATCGCCTCGCGACCGACGCCGTCCACGTCGTGCCCGGCGCCGTCGACGGCGTGTTCACGCCGCCGCCGACCGGGGCCCCGCGAGCGGGCGTCCTCGTCGTGGACCGCGACGAGCCCCGCAAGGCGCGCGGCGCCGCGGTCGCGGCGGCCCGCGAGGCGGGGCTTGCGCTGCGTGTCGTGGACGCCGCGCGCGACGATGCGCTCTGCGCGGCCTACGGCGCCGCGGCGTGGTTGCTCGCACCCTCGCTCCTCGAGGGGTTCCACTTGCCCGTGGTCGAGGCGCTGGCCTGCGGAACCCCCGTGCTGGCGAGCGACATCGGAGCCCACCGCGACCTGCTCGACGCCGGGGCCCGCGGGCTGGTCGTCGTCCCCGCGCCCGAGCGACGGGGCGGTGCATGGGCCTGGCCCGGGGCCGCGTCGCGGCTGCGCGAGCCGCCGCCGCGTGACGTCGCGCCGCCGCCGTTCACCTGGGACGACGCAGCCGACCTGCTCGCACGCGCCGTGCGCGGGCCCGGTTGCTGACCTCAGGCCGCGACGAGCGCTTCCTTGAGCCTGCGCTCGATCGCGTCGAGGTAGCCCTCCGTCGTGAGCCAGTCGGCGTCCGTCATGGCGTCGCCCTTGATCAAGAGCGCGAGGTCCTTGGTCATCTCGCCCTGCTCGACGGACTCGATGCAGACGCGTTCCAGCGTCTCGGCGAAGCGGACCACGTCGGGGGTGCCGTCGAGCCGTCCGCGGTGGGCCAGCCCGCGCGTCCAGGCGAAGATCGACGCGATCGGGTTGGTGCTGGTCTTCTTGCCCTGCTGGTGCAGGCGGTAGTGGCGCGTGACGGTGCCGTGGGCAGCCTCGGCCTCGATGGTCTTGCCGTCCGGGCACATGAGGACGCTGGTCATGAGGCCCAGCGAGCCGAAGCCCTGCGCCAGCGTGTCGGACTGCACGTCGCCGTCGTAGTTCTTGCAGGCCCAGACGAACCCGCCTTCCCACTTGAGGGCCGCCGCGACCATGTCGTCGATGAGGCGGTGCTCGTAGTGGATGCCCTTCTCGCGGAAGCGACCGGCGAACTCCTTGTCGAAGATCTCCTGGAACAGGTCCTTGAAGCGACCGTCGTAGGCCTTGAGGATCGTGTTCTTGGTGGAGAGGTAGAGCGGCCAGCCCTTGTCCACGGCCACGGCCATGCAGGCGCGGGCGAAGTCACGGATCGAGGCGTCCGTGTTGAACATGCCCATCGTGCAGCCGCCGCCGTCCTTGTACGTGTGGATGATGCGCTCGATGGGCTTGCCGCCTCCCGTGGGCTCGTAGCGGATGGTGACCGTGCCGGGCCCCGGCACGACGAAGTCCTGCGCGCGGTACTGGTCGCCGTAGGCGTGACGACCGATGACGATGGGCTTGGTCCACGTGGTCACGAGGCGGGGCACGTTGCCGATCACGATGGGCTCGCGGAAGACCGTGCCGCCGAGGTGGTTGCGGATGGTGCCGTTGGGGCTCTTCCACATCTGCTTGAGCCCGAACTCCTCCACGCGGGCTTCGTCCGGCGTGATCGTGGCGCACTTCACGCCGACGTGGTGCTTGCGGATGGCTTCGGCGGCGTCCAACGTCACCTGGTCGTCGGTCGCGTCGCGGTGCTCGATGCCCAGGTCGTAGTACTCGAGCTGGACGTCGAGGAACGGCAGGATCAGCCGCTCGCGGATGAACGCCCAGACCACGCGGGTCATCTCGTCGCCGTCGATCTCGACGATGGGGTTCTTGACCTGGATCTTGGACATCGGCTTGGCTCCTCCCGCCTCCGCCGCCCGTCCGCCGGCGCGAGGGCGCGTAGCCTACGGGGAGAGACGCCGGCTCAGGAACCGCTGGAGCCAGGAGGCGTTGCGGGCGGGGCGGCGAGGGCGTCCTCCAGGGTGGCGACGACGAGGCGCAACGCGTGGCGACGAGCCGGGGCCAGCCCGCCCAGGACCGCGTCGAGCTCCTCGCGGGAGACGGCTCCCGCTCGCGCGGGCCGTCCGCGGGCGAGCCCGTAGAGGGCCCCGGCGGCGGCCAGCGTGCCCGCGCAGGCCGAGGCCTGCCAGGCCAGGTCGGCGATCCGGCCACCCTCGACCCTCAGTTCGAGGGTCAGGCGGTCGCCGCACGCGGGATCCTCGCGGCGGGCGACGTGCGTGGGGGCCGTCAGGCGGCCTGCGCCCGCGGCTTCGGCTCGGTGTCGCTCGAACGGCGTGGCGGGCATGCGGGTATCTTGCCGTGCATGGCGCGACTGGTCTGCATCCGCGGCGAGCTCGAGGGCTCGACGTTCGACATCGACAAGGGCCTCACCATCGGTCGGGCCACGCACAACACGATCGTGCTCGCCTCCACGCGGGGCGTCTCGCGCGAGCACGCCAAGGTCTGGAAGCAGGGACTGCGCCAGTACAGCGTCGCCGACCTCGGCTCCACGAACGGGACCCTCGTCAACGACGGGCGGCAGGATCGCTCCGGGCTCTCCGACGGCGATACCGTGCAGGTGGGGGATGCGGTCTTCCGCTTCGAGCTCGACGAGGCCGACCGTCCGTCCTCTCCGGCGCCCGCGAGCGCGCCCGCCAGCTCCGGCCGCGCGGAGGCCAGCAGCCTGTTCACCGCACCGTCGGCGACGGCCGAGGGCGGCGGTGACGCGGCGCCTGCCGCGGGGGGCATGCCCCAGATCGTCGTCAAGGACCGCGTGCTGCAATACAGCAAGAAGGCCGACAAGGGCACGCAGCTCGGCTGGGACCTCTCGCAGCTGGCGGGCTGGCAGAAGCTCGTTTTCTGGCTCGTCGGCCTGGGCGTCGCCGGCGCCCTCTACTTCGTCGTCAAGAACGTCTTCTGACGGCCGCGGCTCGGCCGACGACGCGAGCGGCGGGAGCCCCTCGACGCTTGGACGCGCGATACGGAGCCAGAGCAATTCTTGTCACCCAGTGTCGAAGGAGCCTTGCGACCAAGTTGACTGGCCGCACTGGGTGATAGGAATTGCTCTGGCTCCGTACTGCGTTGTCGGCTACTCGCCGAAGACGCTGTCCAGGGCGCCGGAGGCGCCGCTCTCGAACTCGGAGTCGAGCTGTCCGAGGTGCGAGGTCTCGCGCGGTCCGCGGCCGACGCGCTTGAACAACATGGTCAGGCGCTTGCTCGCCTCGCCGGCATAGAGCCGGACCATGCCAATCGTGGTGCTGTCGTCGAACAGCGCCGTCAGCAGGGCGCGGCCGCCGACCAGCGAGAGCTGGATGTTGCCGGTGCGTCCCTGGTGGAACAGGGCGTGGAAGTCCTCTTCCCCGAACTGGTGGGCGAGGGCCTTGGTCGCAGCGAACGACCCTGCGACCAGGGCGCTGATCGTGTCCAGGTCGACGCCGTTCGTCTGGCCGCGGTGCGTGATCATGTGACCGTCTTGGTCCACGAGCAACGCACAGCGGGCAGCGCTCTTCTTCAGGAAGTTCTCGAGCACGGAGTCGATGGCCTCGATGTCCTCGGCGTAGAACACCAGGGCGCTGTCGCGGAGCTCCTTGTCGGTGCGGCTGGTCATGGGGGGATCCTTCTCGTCGTCCGGAGGGCTGCAGGTTGTCGAGGCCACGGATCAGGAGCGCAGGAAGAGGAACCACGCGGCGCCGGCGATGACCGCCGCGAGCGCGAGGAACACGGCGACCTTGCGCGTGCGTCCGCTCGAGAGGCCGCCGACGTGGACGACGCGGTCCTCCATGGAGCGATGCTCCAGGCGCGGCACCGCAGCCGGTGCGGGGGCCACGACCTTGTGCGTGACCGGGGCGGGGGCCACGGCCACCGAGGAGGCCGCCGCCGACGCCGCGGAGGCCACACGCGCGGCGGCCGGGGCCGGTGCCGGCACCGAGCGCGCGACGGCGGGCGGCCGCAGGCCCCCGGCGCGGGCCGGTGCGCGGGGCGGCTGCGCGGCGCTCTTCGCCGCGGGAGCCGGCACGCCGCCCACCTGCCGCTGGATGCCGCTGGCCATCGGGGCGGCGGGTGCTGCCGGCGCTGCCGGCGGCGTCGTCTGCTCGACGCGCGGCGGGCGCGCCTTCTCCTTGCCGCGTGCGTTGGCCAAGCCGCCCTTGTTGACGGCCTCCAGCACCATGCCGGCCAGCTTCTTGAGCGTCGGGAACACGCCCTCGCCGGTCGTCGCGATCGCCTCCGAGTGGGGCAGGCCCGTCGGATTGAGCTCGGCTTGGAGCTCCGCAAGGCTCATCGCGTCGGGCAGGTCGCGCTTGTTGTACTGGATCAGGATCGGCACGTCCGACATGGACTTGCCCATCTCCTGGAGGTTCTCCTCCAGGTCCGCGAGCGACTCCTTGTTCTCGCGCATCTTGGCGCGGCTGGAGTCCGCCACGAACACGATCCCGTCCACGCCTTGCAGCACGAGCCGTCGCGTGGACTTGTAGTAGATCTGCCCGGGCACGGTGTAGAGCTGGAACTTCGTCCGGATGCCCGCGATCTGGCCGAGATCGAGCGGCATGTAGTCGAAGTACAGCGTGCGCTCACCGGTCGTGGCGATCGAGGTCAGCTCGCCGCGGTGCTGCTCCGGCACCTTGCCGTGCACGAGCTCCAGGTTGGTCGTCTTGCCCGACATGCCCGGGCCGTAGTAGACGATCTTGCACTGGATCTCCTTCTGCGCGAAGTTGATCTGGACCATCGTCGTCGCTCCTTGCTTCTTGCTCGTCAGCGCTCACGCGGACGTGAGGCCTGATTCCTTCAGGATGCGCTGTGCCGCGTGTTGGATGTCGATGCTGTCGGCGCCGATCTCCAGTCGTGCGCCCACGAGCACCAACAGGTACATGGGGCCCGCGTCCACCACGACGAGGCGACCGCGGTCGGCAGCCACCTCGATCTGGCGAAAGTGGTTCCAGCCCTCGGCGGACAACGCCGAGGTGAGCTCGCGCAGGATGCCGCTGCCCAGCGCACCCAGGCGCTCGGGATCGAGCCCTTCGGCCGCATGGCAGGCCACGAGCATCCCGTCCTTGGCCACGGTCAGGGCGGCGCGCGCGTTCAGCGTGTGCACCAGGCTGCGGAGGATGTCGTGCATCACGACTCGGCCTCCACGGCTACGGACGCGCGGTCGAGCGCGACGGCCAGGCGTTCCCAGAGCCGGAGCGGTTCCATGGGGCGCGGGCGGTAGGCCGCGACGAGCTCGTCGTGGTGACGCCCCATGAGGACGATGCCGAACGGGCCCTCGACGGTGCAGCGCTTGAGGCCGCCCATGTCGAGCTCCCCGACGCGGTGCGTGAGCGTCCGGGCCAGCGTCTGCACGGCGCGGGCGAGCCCCGTCGTGTCGTCCGTGAGCCCGTGCTCCTTCGAGCCGTGGGCGAGGAGGGTGCCGTTGGCGCGGAGCACGGCGATCTCCTCGGCCACGCCCTGCTTGAGCGCCGAGGTCACGGCGCGATGGGCACGCTCGCCTTGCACCTGCGCGGCAACGTGCGTGTCGCGGAAGAGAGGCCACGCCTCGGGGTCGTGGGCCAGTCGGCCCGCGATCTCGAGCCGCTCGAGAAGTCCCTCGTGTGCATCGTGCGACGTGTCTTCCACGTCGGCCGCCGTGGCCTCGAGGACCCGCCGGACGTCGTCCTGCTCGCCAGCGAGCTCCTCGAGCTTCTCCCGCGCATGGCGGAGGCGCGAGCGGGCACCCACGCACCAGTACAGGCGCGCGAGGCACAGCCACGTGCGCAGGTCGCCCGACGCCAGCTCGGCGGCCCGCACCAGGTGACCATGGGCTTCGTAGCCCGAACGGCTGTCCAGCGTGGCGAGGTAGGTCTCGAGCTCGATCTGCCCCAGCTGCCGATGCGCGCGTGCATCGTCGGGATGCGCTTCCGCGTAGCCGTGCGCCGTACGCCGGGCCTCCTCGTGCAGGCCGAGGTCGGCGTACAGCTCGACCAGCTCGGCGAAGGCGTCCGGGTCCTTGCGATGGACCACGGCCGAGCGCAGGTCCTGCTGGCGCGTGCGCGTCGCGACGCGACGGATCACGAGGTACAGCTCGCGCAGGCGCGTCGAGCCGGGATGGTCCTTGAGCCCCCGGCTGGCCACGGCCTCGGCCTCGGCCAGCGAGCCGGCCGTCAGCAGGCGATGCGCGCGCGCGTGTGCACGCGTCGCAGAGCGTCCGGGGAAGATGTCGCGCAACCGTCCCACGAGGGCTCCCTGGTCACGAACCGAGTCATCTGGCCTATCGACCAGCCCCCCGCGGCGGGTGAAGCCCACGGCCGCGAAGCCTTTGCGGGGCTCCCGCCCTACCGCTGGACGCCGACCAGGGCGCCCTCCACGGGGACCACGACGCGCTCCGACGTCACGGCCGGGGCGGCCGTCGGCGGGGCGCCGAGGTCCGCCTCGAGCACGACGTGGCCGCCGCGGGCGAGGTCGAGGGCTTGGAGGCGGCCGCGGCTGTCGACCACGAACAGCGTGCTTCCGTCCAGGGTCCAGTGGCGGGCCGTGGCGGCGACACGGTCCAGGGGCTCGCGAATGGCGCGGCGGGGCTGGGCGCGCACGGCGCCACCGGCCTCCATCCAGACGATCCCCTCGGGGCCGACGGCCGGATGCGGGCGCAGCCGCGGCGCGGCTTCGTCGAGTACCTCGATGCGGCCGTCGGCGTGCGCGACACGGAAGCCGCGGGGACCGTGCTCCAGGAGGGCCACGCCCGTGCCGAAGGGCAGGGCGAGCACGGGGCCGGTCGTGGAGCGGAGCAGCGTCTTGACCTTGCCCGTGGCGGGTTCGATGGCCAGTGCCGCGCCGCCGAGCGTGCCCACGACGAAGCCCAGGCCCGAGGCGTACGGCGTCTGCGACGGCGCCGACTCCAAGCGCCGGGCCCAGAGGTGCTTGCCGCTCTCGGCGTCCAGGCCGTAGGCGTTGCCGGCGCTGTCCACGACGAGGATCACGCCCTCGGCCATGGCGGGGCTCTGCTCGATCCCCATCTGCGTCTCGAAGCTCCAGGGCTCCATGTACGGGGGAGCGACCCGGAGGAAGCGCGAGCGCTGGACCCGCCACGCGGTGCCGCCCGGCAGCGCGCCGCCGCGCTCCATGCCGTCGGCGTCGGCCCCCGCCACGCTGCCCTCGCGGGCTTCGCCGGTGGCCAGGTCCACGCCGTGCACGCGCCGGCCATCGCTGCGCAGCACGATCACGCCATCGTCCTCGACCCAGAGGTCGCGCACGCTGGCGAGCTCCTCGCTGCGCCAGATCGGGCCGCGTGCGAGCGAGGCGCCGAGGATCGGCGACCACGAGTCGATGCGCGGGTCCGCGGTCTGCAGCCAGAACAGGCACGGAAGCTCGAACGTCGCCCGCTCGTGCCCGGTCTTGCGCAGCTCGAGCCGCGGCTGCTCGGACGTCGCGCTCCACGTCACGGTGCACGGCGTCACGAGGCCCGTGTCCTTGCCGTCGAGCAGGACCCGCGCCGCAGGCGGCGTCGATCGGACGACCGCGCCGAATCGGATCTCGCTCTCCAGGCCGGTGCCGATCAGGGCGCGCAGGCCCTCGATCGCGCGGCGGTATGCCTCGCCCTCGTGGCCTCGACCACGAGCCTCCTCGATACGAGCCACGATCTTCTCCGCGCCGTCGAGGATCTCGTTGACGTGGGCCAGCTGGCGCGTGGCGTTCTCGGCCACGCCCTCGTCGGCCCAGCCGAACGCGTGCGCGATGCGGAAGTGGTCGCGGGCGTAGCGCAGCCGGCGCTGGCGCAGGGCGCCCAGGCCCACCTCGTAGGCGTCGCGGGCCTGGTCGAGCAGCCCCCGGACGCGTGCGGCGCCCGCTGCTTCGATCGCCTCGAGCCGCTCCTCGAGCGTCGCCAAGCGCTTGCGCTGCGCGCTCTCGCCGTCGCCGGTCGGCGTCCGCTCGATCTCCGCGGCAAAGGCTTCGAGGTCCGGGGTGGGCTCGCGCACCACGCGCCCCAGCACCGCCACGTGTTCGTCGGCAGCGTGGCGCACCTCCTCGGGCCCGACCTCGCCGAGACGGGCGCGCTCGCGCAGACCGATGAACTCGCTCGCGAGACGCTCGACTTCGCGTTCCACGCGCGACACGGCATCCCCGGCGTGCTGCTCGGCGGCGCCCAGCGCCACCTCGGTCTGCTGGTGGTGGTTCCACCACAGCACGCCGACGGCGCCGACCGCCGTCACCAAGGCAATCAGGGCGAAGCGCAGGCGCGCGCGCTGGTGGCGCGTGCGGCGCTGGGTATCGAGCTCGGCCAGGCGGCGGCGGGCGGCGCCGCAGCCCGGGTCCAAGGCGAGCGCCCGGCGCAACAGCTCGCGGCCCGAGGTGCTGCGTCCGGCCTCCAGCTGCTCTTCGGCGCGCTGCGTCAGCGCCTGCGCGGCCTTGTGCGGGAGGTCGGCCTGGGCGTAGAGGTCGGCGAGGACACGCAGGTCCTCGCCCGGTGCGTCGTCGTTCTCGAGGAACGTGGCGAGGCGCTGGGCGGCCTCCCGGGCATCGGTCACGCTCACGGCGTGGCGGATCACGAGCCCCAAGGCCCGTCGCGCCTCGTCGACGCGGCCGCGCAGCTCGACGCGATGCTGGAGGTAGAGGTCGCAAATGCGCCGCGCCACCCCGGGGTCGTTCTCGCGCAGCGCGAGCACGCGAAGGAGGGCTTCCAGGGCACCCTCGACGTCCGCGCCGCCGTGCTGACGGACGAAGCCCTCGAGCACGGCGATCGCCTCGTCGGGGCGTCCCAGGTGGGCAGCCACCTCGGCAAGGCGGAACCGCGTACGCGGCGGCGCGTCGCCCCGCGTCACGGCCAGGCGCAGCAGGGGGATGGCGCCCTCCTCGAGGTTGGCCTCGCACTGCAGCTCGGCGCGTTCCAGGAGGTCCTCGGTCGATACGGCGTGCGCGCCGCCGGCCTGGGCGACGGCGGCCACCACCTGGGCGGCATCGAAGTGCGACACGTCGCTGGCGTCCGCGAGGTCGGCCACGCTCCGGTAGCCGTCCAGCTGCGGCAGCACGGCCCGCACGAGATCGGGCGAGACGGGCCCGTCCTCGTCCAGGTCCACGGCCACGCCCGTTCCCTCGAAGACCTCGCCGAGGTCGGGCACGACCTGCGAGACGCGCTCCCACTGGTCCATGCAGCGCGCGAGATCGAGCAGCAGACCCTCGACCGGCACCAGCGGTTGCGCGGGGACGGCCACGTGACCGTCGGCGGCCAGCACGCAGCCGTCGTGGAACTCGAAGTCCTCGACGGCCATCAGCTGCGCATCGAGAAGCCGGTCGACGGCCACCTCGGCATGGAGCGGCTCGCGGTCCCCCGCCTCGAGAACGCCCTCTTCTTCCAGCAGGTCCGCGACGTAGCGGCCTTCGGCGAGGGCACGCCCCAGCGCGTGCTCGACCGTCTCGCTGCGCACGAGCCGCCGACGCCGCGCCTCGCGGGCGAAGGCACGGCTCAGGTCCGGGTCATCGGCCAGGAAGGTGCACCGGCCGCGATCCAGGTAGACGCTACGCGGCCCCTGCTCCGTCTTGAGACGCAGCGTCCCCACCTTCTGGTTGAAGGCGAGCATCTGCAGGAGCTCCCGCAGGTCGAACGTGTCCAGGGTCCCCTTGAGGGTCACGCCGGGCCTCGCATCGGGTGAGAACGGGCTTCGGCCGCCACGGCCGCGGGGTCCTATCGGCCGGTTCCGGCGGCCCGATGTAGCCGTCCGCCGGCCGGGCCCCGACCTCGGACGTCGCGGCGCGGCCTCGCGGACGCGGTCGGGGAGGCCGCCCCGAGGGGCCGTACCCGGGCCAGGGTCCCGGTCGTCAGCGGCTCGGGGGGCGAGGTCGTAGCCAGTTCGTCGTACCATCACCACCCACACAGGAGACGCTCGATGTCGCTGGGCCTTCGCCGACTTGCCGCGCGCTTGGACGCTTGGGTCTGGGACCTGCGCGGTCGCCGGCGCATGCGGCGTGGCGACCCCCGCGGCGCCATCCGTGCCTACGAGATGGCGCGTCGCCGGCGGGGTCCGCGCTGGACCACGGCCATGGCGTTGGCCGTCGGGCACCTCTGCGCACGCGAGCTGGCCGAGGCCCGCCGCTGGCTGGCGGAGGGTCGCGAGGTCGACCCGCAGCGCTACGAGCGCGAGGCGGCCCTCTTCCTGGCCCGGCACGGTTTCGACCTCGACGCCGTCCAGCGCCTGGCGGCGGGCCCACGGCGGCAGGGCCCCGCCGTCAGCGCCACGGTCCGGCCTTCGCGACGGGGGGCCGAGGCCCTGCCCTACGGCGACTGCGCGGACCTCGACGAGTACGCCCGCTTCTCGGCGATGCCGCCGATCACCCCCGCCGAGATGGCCTCCATCGACTGGGACGACGTGCTCGAGGATCTCCTCGAGGAGTAGGAGCGTCAGATGCCCGGCGGCAGCCCCGCGCTGTCGTCCTTGCGTGGGAAGCCCGCGGGGCGCCCTCCAGCGCTCGCTGGCGCCTTCGCCCTGACGAGCGGCCCGGAAGGGGTGGGTGGGCGCAGGCAGGTGCCGTTGAACCGTCGACGTGCGGCTGCGTTCGCACCTGGGCGGGCTGATCGCTTCCGCCAGGTGCCCTCGTCTGGGTGCCGCGCAGCGCATCCGTCCGCGGAGGGTGTCGCCATGCGTGGCATGAAATGGTGGCTCGTGGCCCTGGCCGTGTGTGCCGTGACGTCGGGGGGCGCCTCGACGCCGGCAGGTGCCGAGGACGAAGCGCGCGACGACGCTGCTGCCGTGAAGGCCCTCGACGTGATGCGCTTGCGCATGGAGGCGTTGCTGGGCGAAGCCGATGTGCTCGTGCGCCTGGGTCGACTCGATGAGGCGCTTGCCGTCTACCGCGAAGTGGGCACGGCCTACGAACGTGGTCTGCAGAGCCTCGGCGGGTTCCTGTCCGGTGTCCGGGGACGTCGTGCGTCCGTGGACCATGCGGGCGCGGCTGCCACGCAGCCGGCCGCCACGCGGCCTGCAGCGGGCGAGATCGGCGACGCACGCGGTGCGGTGGATGCCGGCTTGGCGTGGCTGGCCGCCCATCAAGCCGAGGACGGGCACTGGGACGCGGCCTTGCCACCGAGTGGCGACGCAGGCGTCGGTGTCGGCAGCCGCGTGACGGGCAAGCCGATCTTCAACGTCGGCGTCACGGGCCTCGCCACGATGGCGTTCCTCGGAGCGGGGCACTCGCCAACGGGTGAGGGGCCCTACGCGGCGACGGTCGCCCGGGCCCTGCAGTACCTGCTGGCCACACAGGACCACGAGGGGTGCTTCGGCCCGCGCGTCACGCAGCAGTACATCTACGGTCACCTCATCGCCAGCCTCGTGGTCTGCGAGGCCTACGGCCTGAGCGGCGATGCGCGACTTCGCGAGCCGGCCCAGCGCGGCGTCGCCTTCACCCTCTTGGCGCGAAACCCATACATGGGCTGGCGCTACGGCGTCAAGCCGGGCGACAACGACACGTCCGTCACGTCCTGGGCGGTCCTGTCCCTGGCCAGCGCACGGCTCACGCTGGGCGCGTCCGAACCGATCGCGGGGCTTGCCGAGGCGATGCAGGGCGCGCTCGCGTGGCTGGAGAAGGTCACCGACCTCCAGACGGGTCGCATCGGCTACATCGCGCGAGGCAGCGGGCCTGCGCGACCGCAGGAGATGTTGGATCGATTCCCTTCGGACCAGAGCGAAGCCATGACGTCGGCGGGCACGCTCGCGCGCCTGCTCGCCGGTGTTCCCGCCACGGACCGGACCGTGCAGCTGTCGGCCCGGCTCATCCAGGACAAGCCACCCGTCTGGAACGAGGCGAGCGGCCAGATCGACATGGTCCACTGGTACTTCGGGACGCTGGCGGCCTACCAGCTCGGTGGTGCGGTCTGGAACACGTGGCAGCCCGCCTTGGCCCGTGCCGTCTTCGCGACCCAGCTCCGTTCGGGGGACGACGCCGGCTCCTGGGACCCCGCCGGGCCTTGGGGCCCCGATGGGGGGCGGGTCTACAGCACGGCCCTCATGACGCTCTGCGCCGAGGTCCTGATGCGCTACGGGCAGGTCCCCGGAACGGGCGGGGGGCGTTGACGCACGGAGTGTCCGCCATCCCCGCGCTCCGGGCTTGAGGGCCGGGCAGGGCGGGCTACCCTGCCCCGCTTGTCCCCGGGAGACGCGCCATGGCCGTCAACAACCGTCGCGTGAAGAAGGCCAACCACGGCAAGCGCCCGTGCTCCAACGAGCGCCAGAAGAAGAGCCGCATCCGCACCCCGCGGTGATGTGCACGTAGGTGCCTGGCGCCCTGCGCGCCACGCGCTACTCCTTCTCCTGCGCGCGCCGGCCGCGGCCGCGTCGCGGGGGCTGGCCGGGCCCGGGAGGCGGCGGCAGACCGCCGCGTGTGCTGCCGCGTCCCGTGATGACGCGCAACACCTCGAGCACCGCCTTCAGGTCTCCTGGCAGCGGTGCCTCGAATGCCATGCGCTCTCCCGTTGTCGGGTGGTCCAGCTCGAGGCGCGCGGCGTGCAACGGCGTGCGCGTCAGGTGCAGGTCGCGTCCGTTGCGCGGGTCGCGAATGCGCAGCGCGCGTCGACCTCCGTAGAGGGGGTCCACGAGCAGGGGATGGCCGATGTGCCGGAGGTGTGCGCGGATCTGGTGCGTGCGGCCCGAGTCGAGCTCGAGGCGCACGCGCGCGGCACGCGTGAAGCGCTCCATGATCGTGTAGCGGGTGCGCGCCGGACGCCCGCGCCGGGGGTCCACCTCGGCCCGCCCGCCGCGCGGCGGCGCGCGCAGCGGCGCGTCGATGACGCCCTGGTCCTCCTCGGGGGCGCCACTCGTGATGGCCTCGTACGTCTTCCGCACGCGCCCAGGTTCCGCAAAGGCTGCGATGAGCTTCCGGCGCTGCTCTTCGCCGCGGCACAGCACGAGCACGCCTGTCGAGTCGCGGTCGAGCCGATGGACGAGCCCGTAGCCGGAGAGGATCTCGTCGCGCAGGGCATCGAGGATCGTCGGCCGGCCCGGACCGGCGCCACCGTGTACGGCCATCCCGGCGGGCTTGTCGACGGCGAGGAGGGTCTCGTCGCGATGGAGCACGCGAACCTCGGCGGGCGGCCGCATGTCGGGCCCCGTGTGCCGCGGGCGCTTCTCCACGTCGGCAAAGTGCTTCGTCCAGACGGGCAAGTCGAGCTCGTCGCCGGCCTCCACGCGCTGGCCGGGACGCCCCTTGCGGCCGTTGACCAGGACATGCCCTTCGCGGATCGCCTCCATCAGCTGACGCCGGGACCACGAAGGGAAGTGCTCGGCCAGGAAGCGGTCCAAGCGCGCACCGGCGAGATGCCCCGGTACACGCGCGTGCCGACGGTCGTCCGCGGGCTGGTCAGCGGGGTCGAGCGGCGGGGTCACGGGCGCTCCGGGCGGCACGAGGCGGGGGTGGTGGGCGGAGAGGGGTTCGAACCCCCGACCTTCTCGGTGTAAGCGAGACGCTCTGACCAGCTGAGCTATCCGCCCCGCGCGCGATCATCGCACGGGGCGGGGTACGGGCCCCGGTGTGCGCTGGAGGCGTCGCGGCCGTCACCGACCGCGGCGATGCGAGAGGTCCTCGAGGCGGCGGCGCTCCGAGCGCGAGAGACCTGCCAAGCCGACTTCGCTGACGCGCGCGAGCAGGCGGTCCATCTCCTCGTCGTCCGCGACACGCTGCGCCTGTTCGCGTTCCATGCGCGCCGCCTCCTTGCGCGCCACCTTGGTCGCGTGGCGTTCGGCGGCATCGCCGCCGGTCCTGCCGGCGCGCCACGCGTCGGGGTCGGCCTCCCAGGGGTCACGTGGACGATCGGCGTACCAGCGGGCGCCAAACCGCGAGGCCTTGATCAGCTGCCAGCAGATCAGGCCGTTGCTGACCGCGATGGCGAGCAGCAAGCCGCCGCGCCAGCCGCGGTCGAAGAACAGGCCGTAGATGCCGAGCAGGAAGGCGCCCACCAGCCCGACGCGGCTCGCGGTGCGGAGCGCCCGGACCTCGCCCTGGCGTAGCGCCAAGATCCCCATCAGCACCCGCCCGCCGTCCATGGGCAGGAACGGCAGCAGGTTGAAGAGGGCCAGCATCAGCTGGAGGACGAAGAACGTGCCGATGGCCACGCCGAGCAGGTCGACGCCCGCGACCAGGGGGCCGGATCCGTATGGGAAGAGCTCGTGAAGAGGCCAAGCCACGGCCAGCGCGAGCACGTGCGTCGCCGGGCCCGCCAACGCGATCACGATGTCGGCCCGGGGGTGGGGGGCGGGCTCGGCCAAATGGGCCAGGCCGCCGAGCGGCCACAGCGTGATCTTGTGGGTGGGAATGTTCCAGCGCCGCCCGGCCAGGACGTGGCCCATCTCGTGGGCCCAGATCACCGCGTAGAGCACCGTGGCCCCGACGACGGCCGCCAGCAGGGCTCCGGCGAACGGGACGCCGACCCGCGACCACTCCCACGTGAACAGACCCACGGAGAGCACCAAGGCCAGCACGTGCAGCTCGACCGGCACGCCGAAGGGGCGGCCCAGGGGGATGCGGGCCCCGAAGGCACGCACGAGCGGATGGCGGGGGGCCCAGGGCTCCACGGGCGGGATCCTACCGCTTGCGGAACGGGCCGCGACGCGTCGGCCCCTGCGAAACGACGGGCCGACACGCCTTCGCGCCCGCGCGGTCTCGGCAGCGCGACGTTGGGGTCCTGGCGGCGTGGTGCGTAGGATCCCCCGACGCGTCCGGCGGGGGGTGCGCGGAGCGGAGAACGACGTGCCGACAAGCTCTCGCGGCACCCGCGTCCTCGTCGTGAGCGGCTCGGCCGGTCACGGCCACACGATGGCCGGCGAGGCCCTCGAGGCCGCGTTCCGCCTGCACCCGTCGCCCGTCACCGTCGAGCACTGGGATGCGGTCGAGGGCATGACCCGCATCTATGCGCATACCTACCGCAAGGGCTACGTGCGCCTGGTCGACCGGCACCCGATGCTCTGGCGCTGGGTGTACGAGCGCACGGACGTGGACGTCTCGCCGCTGACGAACGCGCTGACGCGCCTGGCGGCGCGGTCGTTCATCGAGAAGGTGATCGCGTGGAAGCCCGATGCGATCGTCTGCACGCACTTCCTGGCGCCCGAGATCTTCCAGGAGCCGATCGCGCGGGGCCGACTCGACGCGCGCCTGCACGCCGTCATCACCGACCACGACGTGCATCGCATCTGGTACTGGCCTGCCGTGTCCCGCTACCACGTCGCGTCCGACCTCGTCGGTGCCCGGCTCATGCTCCGCTACGGCGTGCCGCAGTCCCGGGTGCACGTCAGCGGCATCCCGATCCGTCCGCAGTTCCTCGAGCCCGTCGACGTGCCCGCCGTTCGCGCGCAGTGGAGCCTGGATGCGGCGCGCCCCGTCGTGCTCTTCCTCTCGGGCGGCTTCGCCGCGGGTGACTTGCGCCGCGCCATCCACGGCTTGTGGCTCGAGCGGCGCGATGCACAGGTGCTTGCCGTGTGCGGGCGCAACGAGCGGCTGCGCCGTCGCGTGGCCAGCGTGCCGCGGCCGAGCGGCGCCGTGCTGCACGCGCTGCCCTTCGTGCGCGACGTCGCCAGCCTCATGACCGTGGCCGACGTGGTGGTCGCCAAGAGCGGTGGCATCACCACGTCGGAGTGCATGGCGCTGGGCAAGCCCATGGTGATCAACGCCGCCATCGCCGGGCAGGAGGAGCGCAACGCGCTCGCCGTCGTGGAAGCCGGCGCCGGGGCCTTCGCCCCGACGGTCGAGGAGGTGCGCTGGCGGCTGGGCCGCCTGCTGGGCGACGAGACGGCGCGTCGCGCCATGGCCGAGGGGGCCCGCGCCTTCGGCCGGCCCGACGCGGCTCGCCACATCGTGCAGGACATCCTGGGCACGGTGGCCCGCGACGTGCCCCAGGCCGGGCCCTGGTTCCACGGAGCCGTGCGCCCGCGCTCCTGAAGACGTGCGTCGGTCCGGCGCTTGCCTTCCCGGGTGCGCCTTTCCGATAGGGCTCCCGTGAAGCCGACGGGTGACCCCGACTGGTTCGAGCACCGTGCCGCATCGCCCCTGACGGGTCGCGAGCCACTGCTCGGGCGCCTGCGCCAGCGCCTGGCGTCCCGCGAGCCAGGCTGGGGGTGGATCACCTTGCTCGGGCCGCCCGGCTCCGGCGTGACGCGCTTGGTCGAGGAGGCCGAGGCCGTTGCGCGCAGCGAGGGCACTCCCTTCGTCCTCCGCCTGCACCCCGTCGGCACCAACACGGCGCCGCCCATGGAGCCCCTGCGCAGGGCGCTGGCGCGCGCGTTCGCGCTCCAGAGCAACCCGCAGCGTCTGGAGCGGGCCCTGCGCAGCTGCTTCCCGGAGGGTACCGACGAGGTCGGCGCCCTCTCGGCGTGGCTGGTCGGCGGCGAGGGCTCCGTGCACATGGCCCGTCCGTCGCCCGCCCACGTGCGCCGCTTCGTCCAGCACCTCGTGCGCGGCGGGCCCGTGCTCGTGGACGACCACGAGCAGATGGACGAAGGCACGCGCGAGGTCCTGCGCCCGAGCCAGGAGGGGGAAGGGTTCGGGGTGGTCGCCGGGTCGCACGCGGCGCGCGCGGACGCCGTGGGTGACGTGTGGGACGTCGAGCCGCTCTCGCGCAGCCAGATCGAGCTGCTCTTCAAGCGCTGGTTCAAGCACACACCGACGGCCAAGCGGCTCACCACGATGCTCGCCGAGCCCTGCCAGGGACTGGCGGGCCGCCTGGTGCTGGCCGCCCGTGAGCTCGGACGCGAGGGGGCGCTGGTCACCTCCGCGCGCGGCGTGGTGCTCGATCGCGTGCCGGCCTCGTGGCCGGACGGGCGGCGCGACCCGCACTTCCTGCGCCGGTTGACGGCCACGGACGCCACGGCCCGCCGCGTCCTGGAAGTCGTCGCCCTGCTCGGGGGCTTCGAGCGCACCGACCTCGTCGCCGATGCCGCGAGCGTCAAGCCCGCCGTCGTGGATGCGCTGCGCCAGGAACTCGTGGCGGCGCGCGGCGGGAGCGCGCCCGGCCTGTTCTTCCCGTCCAGCACCGAGCGCGACGCGCACGTGGCTCGCGTGAGCCGGGCTCGGACGAGCAGCGTGCACGCACGGATTGCGGAGGCGGCGGAGCGTCACGCGCGGCAGCACGGCCTCGCCGTCCCCGCGCTGCATGCGGTGCTGCACAGGCTCCACGGTGGCGAGGGGGTCCTCGAGGAGGTCGCGCAAGCGCTCGAGCGCGTCGTGCGCCAGGCGCCCGCGGCCCACATGGTGCAGACCTGGGTGCTCGATCTCCTGGGCACGGCCGTCGAGCGCTTGGGGCAGCAGCCGCGGCCCGAGCTCGAGCCGGTGATTGCGCGCACGTTGATGTTGCTCGACCAAGCCGGGCGCGGGCCCCGCCAAGGAGCCTTGCTGCGCCTGCTCGGGGAGCGGGTGCAGCGCGTCACGCCGAGCGGTCTCTGGATCGCCGCCCGTGCGGCGGAAGACCGGGGGCGACGCGACGAGGCGATGGCCTTGCTGGCGGCCCACCTGCCCGCGATCTCCGTCGGCGACGATCACGCCGGCGCGTTCGATGCCTGGGCCCAGCTGGCGCGCTGGCAGTACGAGGCGAGCGATGTCGAGGCGGCGTGCGCGAGCGGCACGCGGGCGCTGGCCCACCTCGATCCCGCGGACCTGCACCGCCGCGCCATGTGGCACGGCGGCATGTCCGTCATCGCGCGGGATCGCGGGCGCCTCGGCGCCGCCATCGGGCATGGGCGGCGTTGCGTCGGCATGCTGCGTGCGCTGGGTTATCTGCGGCCCGCCGGTGCGGCGCTGCTGCGCCTGGGCAGCTTCGAGGCCGATCGCGGGCATTCCTACGAGGCCTTGGATGCCCTGGCACGCGCCGCGCATCTCTATCAGGTCGTGGCGGACGCGGAGGGCGAAGCGCAGGCGTTGTTCGCGATGGGCCAGGTCCAGGCGCGCTGCCAAGCGTACGAGGCGGCGGCCAATCACCTGGAGCGCTCACTGGCCGTCGTGGAGCAGGGGGGGCTCGAGCGCTTGCGCGTGCCCCTGCACCTGGCGCTGTCCCAGGCGCATCGCGGGCGCGGCGCCCTGGACGCCGAGCGGCGGCATGCGGGCCATGCCGTGCAACACGCCACCGCAGCGCTTGCGCGGCTGCGGGCCGCTGCGGCGCTGGCCGAGGCGGACCTGCGCTCGGGCGCGCCGGGCGCCGAGTGGCTCCTCGAGCGCAGCGAGCAGGACCTTCGTGCCGCCGGGCTCACGCGGGAGGCGGACGTGGCGCGCGCCATCCTGGCCGAGGCCCGGCTGCGTGCCGGCGCGCCCGACGAGGCCCGCCGCCTCCTGGCCGAGGCCGACGAGCACGTGCCGGAGGTGCGGCTGACGCAGGCGCGTCTGGACCGCGCGGCGGGCCACGACCGGCGCGCGCTGAGCCTGCTCGAGGGTCTGGCCGCGGACACGAACCTCCCCGTGGACCTGCGCGCGGCGGCGCACATCCATGCCGCGGCTACGTGGCTCCACGGCGGAAGCCTGCGCGAGGCCCAGCGGGCGGCCACGGCCGGGGCCGCCCTGCTCGAGGTCATGCAACGCAGCAGGGCCCACGATGCGCGACTGCACGGCATCCTGTCGCGCGTCTTCGCGCAGGTCGGCGAGACGGGCCGAGCGGCGGGCCATCGGCACCTGTCACGCCGCGGCATGCGCCGCCTCGTCGAGGCTGCAGCCGATCCCGACGAGGCCCGCCGCATGGTCCGCCTGCACTGGCAGGGCGACGCGCGTCCTTCCCTGCGGGTGACCGCCTAGGGAAGACGCCTCCTGCTGCGGCCACCGGGTCTCTTGCTGCGCCACTGCCCAGCTCGAATCCGGGTCCTCTACGGTCAGGAGACCGCCTCCGGCCCGGATTCCCGTCGTGCCTGTGGCTCGCTTCGGCCCCGGCGCCCTCGCGACGGAGTGTTGTCAGGCAGACCCTGGCGGCGTGGTTCGGGGAGGCCCCTTGGCGCGCTGCGGTGGTTCGGGCAGGATCCGGCCATGCCGAGACTTCGTCCGCTGCGTACCGGCCGTGCGGTCCTGCTCGTCCTCCTGGGTGGCCTCGGCGCGCTCGCCTGGGCCGCTCCCGCTTTCGCGGATGCGCCTGCTCCCGAGCCGCGGCTCGCGCCGCGCGAGGCGCCGCGCACGACGTTGCGTCGTCGTACCCCGGGGTGGCACGGTCCCATCGAGATCCGCGAGACCTGGGCGCTGGCCCAGCCCCTGCTGTCCCTTCCCGCCACGTCGGCCGAGGTGCTGCCGTGCGGTTGCTCGCAGGTGCGCCTGCTCGTCAACCGCGGCAACGACTTCGGCTGGCGGCAGGACGAAGAAGGTGAGAACCCGGCGGTCCGCGACTTCCTGATCGACGCCGAGCACATGACCACGGCCATCGAGCTGCGCCACGGCCTGGCGCGGGGATGGGACGTGGGCGTGCGCGTGCCCGTGTGGTGGCGCGGTGCGGGCTTCATGGACGACGTCATCGACCTGTTCCACGAGACCACCGGCCTCATGGACAACATCCGCAGCGCCTTCGACACCAATCGATACCGCATCGAGGGTCGCAACACGCTCGGGCTACCGTTCTCGTGGAACGACGAGAAGGGCTGGGGTCTTGGCCGGATCGAGCTGGAGGTCCGCCGTTCGCTCGGCTGCCACCTCGGCGGCGACTGGGCCGTGGTGCTGCGCGCGGGGCTGGCGACCGGGTCCGGGCCCTTCCGCTTCCGCGATGGCGTGGACGTGGGTGCGCAGCTCGTGCACTCGCGCTGCATCAACCGTCGCCTCGCGTTCCACGGGGGCATCGGCATCGTCCGCCATGGTGATCGCTCGCTCCAGGGCGTGCACTACGCGGAGTGGCGGCCCCACTGGTTCGCGGCCATCGAGTTCCGGGCGACGCGCCGCATGAGCGTCCTCGTGCAGTCGGGCTGGGCCGACCAGCTGGCTGACAACATCCTCGGCTACCCCGAGACGCACGGGTACCTGGACTTCGGCATCGCCTACCAGCTGTCCAACCGCACGACGCTCGAGATCCTGGTCAACGAGAACCTCGAGAACCAGCAGTCCACGACGGACTTCGGCGTGCTCGTGGGTCTGAGGCATCGCTTCTAGCGCTGCACGGAGGCGCCCCGTACGGAGTCTCACCCGACTCCGTACTTCGTGGTTCACTGCCCGAGTAGCTTGAGCCACGGGCCTTCGATGCGCTGGAGGTCGAGCTGGGCGCCGGCGAGGCGCGCGACGATGGAGCCGTCGGCGGCGAGGAGGATGCACGCCGACGCGGTCGCCGGCAAGCCGAGGTGACGCGAGAACATCGCCCCGTCGATGGCGTCGTGGAACGTGGACGCCGAGCGCTCGAGCCCTACGCGCAGCGCGCGCACCTCGTCCTCGCGTGTTGCGCCAGGGACGCGGCGGATGCCTTCCATCGTGAAGCCGCGCGCGAGAGGCACCACCTCGAGGGATGCGTCGGGCGAACGCGCGCGCCAGCGTTCCCACTGCGACGCGAGCGTGCCGCCGGCGCGCACCGCGAACGTGTCCACGACCAGCACCGCCCGCGGCGTGGGCGGTGTCGCGGCGGGCAGCTCCAGGCCCAGGTCCGTAGCCTCCGTGGCCAGGCACCAGCGGCGCATGGCCTCGATGCGCTCTTCGAGCTCGCCGTCGTCCAGCGTGGCAGCGAGCTCGAGAGCACGCTCCGCACTGGCGGCGTCGGGGTCACTGCCCTCGACGCGCAGGCGGGCCGCGTCGAGCGCGGCCTCCGCGAGCCCTGCGGCCAGCAGGTCCTCGCCCAGGCGTCGACCGCCGCTCGTACGCCCCTGGCCATCGAAGTGCGTGCGCAGCAGCTCGAGATCCTGCGCGGCGTCCTCGATGGCGCCCGTTGCCGCGCGTCGCTCCAGCCGCCACGTCAGCACGGTCCGGGCGGTCTCGCGGTCGGCGTCCGGGGAGGTCACGGGCCAAGCGAGCAGGGCCGCGTCCAGGGCCTCGGGATCCTCCAGCGCAGCCAGGGCCTCGAGGTCCGGCGGGCCGGCGGGCGCCACGCCAGCAGGCGGGGCGTCGTCACCACACGCCGCCACCAGCGCGAGCACGGCAAGGCCCGCCAGCGCGAACAGGGTGCTCCGCTGCCGGCGGTTGGAACGGGCCCGGTACGGAGCAGGAGGCGCCACGCGCGCATCGTACGCTCGCGGCCGTGTTGCTCCGTGCCCCCTCCGGCCGCCGCCTCTACTTGGCCTACGGGATGAACGTGCACGCGGGGGGCGACCAGGCGGCTTGGCAAGAGGCGCTGGTCGATACCGTCGCGCCGCTTCGGCGCCGTCTCGGGGCGCGCGGTGCGTTCGGCTTGGCGGTGCGCCTGGATGCGTCGGGCGCGGCGGCCCTGGCCCGCGACGCCGCGGCGCGAGAGGCGCTCGTGGCGCGTCATCGCGCCGAAGGGCTCGTGCCGTTCACGGGCAACGCCTTCGTCGCGGGCCGGTTCCACGGTGGGCGCGTCAAGGAGGCCGTGTACGCCCCCACGTGGGGCCACCGGGAGCGCACGGCGTACACGCTGGACTTCGCGCGCGTGCTCGCCGCCTTCCACGAACCCGGGGCGCGCGTGTCGCTGAGCACGGCCCCCGGCCCGTGGAAGGGATGGACGACGGACGTGCCCCTGCCGGCGGCTCGTGCGGCGGCCTTGGTCGAGGCAGCCGAGGGCCTGCGCCGGCTGGAACAGGAGACGGGCGTTCGCGTGCGCTTGGGGCTGGAGCCCGAGCCCGGCTGCGCTCCCGAGACGATCGACGAGACGCTGGCCCTGTTCCGCGGACCGCTGGCGGACGCACTCGAAGGCGCGCCGGCCGCGGCGCCGTATCTGGGCGTCTGCTACGACGTCTGCCACCAAGCGGTCCTCCACGAGGACGTGGC
Organism: Planctomycetota bacterium; assembly: GCA_050248855.1. Classification (GTDB taxonomy): domain Bacteria; phylum Planctomycetota; class PLA2; order PLA2; family JAEUHO01; genus JACKGW01. The sequence continues at coordinate 36,555 of JBFWRP010000015.1, forward strand.
AGAGGGCATGGTGCGGCTGCTCGATGCGGGCATCCCCCTCGTGAAGGTGCAGCTGTCGGTCGCCGTCGAGCTGGCGGACCCGGACGATGCTGCGGCCCGCGCGGCGTTGGCGGGCTTTGCAGAGGGCACGTGGCTGCACCAAGTGGCCGCGCGAAGCGCGGGCGGCGTGCGCTTCGCGCCGGACCTCGACGTCGCGCTGGCCGATCCGCGGATGGCGGAGGGGCGCCCCTGGCGCGTCCACTTCCACGTCCCCGTGGACCGCGCGCGCCTCGCCGGTGGCCTGGGCACCACGGCGCCGGCCCTGGAGGCGGCGCTGGACGTCGTGGCCCGTCGCGACGAGATCGAGCACCTGGAGATCGAGACGTACTCGTTCGCTGCGCTGCCCGCCGCGGACCGACCCGATGGACCCGACGGGCCGCTGGTGGAAGGCCTGCTTGGCGAGTACCGCCACGTGCTCGCCGCGCTGGCGCGACGCGGCATCGTGGTCGAGGAGGCGTCATGAGCGATGCGTGGCCCACGGCCTTGCTGGTGGTGAGCGATCGTGCGTCGCGCGGCGAGCGCGCCGACGAGACCGCCGAGGCGCTACGGCCCGTGCTCGCGCGCCACGGCTTCGATCTCGTGCATGTGCGCATCGTGCCCGACGAGCGGGAGGCGATCGAGGTCGCCCTCGAGGCCTCGGCCCGTGACCACGCCGTGGTGCTCACGACCGGCGGTACCGGTGTCGCGCTCCGCGACGTCACGCCGGAGGCCACGCGCGAGGTCCTCGACGTCGAGGTCCCGGGGCTCGGCGAGACGATGCGGGCCCGCAGCCTCGCCAAGACGCCTCACGCGCTCGGCAGCCGGGCCCTCGGGGGCTTTCTCGGGGCGACCCTGGTGCTGAACCTGCCCGGGCGGCCCTCGGGGGCCATCGAGTGCTTCGAGCTCGTTGCGCCCGCGCTTTCGCACTTGATCCGGGTGCGCCGAGGGCCCGTCGCCGACGCCAGCCACGCCGCCGCCGACCAGGCTCGAGGCCAGGTCACGCCCCCGCCGGGTGCCGCCGGGTAGATTCCCGGGACGAGCCCGGCGGCCGGCTGCCGTCTCCCGGGGGAGGTCTCCCATGCCGACCGTCCGTTCCGTCCGCCGCCTGGCACCGTTTGGCTTGGCGGCCTTCGTCCTTGGCTTCCTGGGCTGCCTCGGCCTCGCCGCCTGTGGCGTAGGGGGCACGACCGAGCCCGTGGCCTTCGAGCTGACCGGCGTCGGGCCCGGTGGGGGCGTCGTGGAAGGCGGCGAGGTGCGGGTCAACATCCCCGCCGGCGCGCTCGCCGAGGAGACGCTCGTCTCCATCCTGCCGCAGGCGCTGCCGTTCCCCATCCAGCCGCTCGCCAACGACCCGTGCACGTACGAGTTCCTCGGGCCGATCTGGTGCGTCGGACCGGTCGGCACGGAGCTCACGATCCACGGCGTCATCCGCCTGCGGTACGACCCGTCGCTCATCCCCGCGGGCATCGACCCCGCCGACTTGGTCCTCCTGGTCTGGGACGAGGGGCTCGGGGCCATGGTGCCGACCACGCTCGACGTGGTGCACGACGCGGGCTTGGCCACCTTCACGTTCGACGACTACGCCGAGCTCGGCCACGTGGCCGTGGGCATCCGCACGTGCCTCGGGCCGCTGCCCAACCCGGGCTGGGTGATTCCGCTGCGCGTGGTCCCGGCCGCGACGGCGCAAGTCCTCACGACCGGCGGCATCTACGTCGGTGACGCGGACCAGCCGGCGGTGCCGCCGACGCAGATCCTCGCCACGGACGGCGCGCTCCCGGAGTTCACGATGCCGAGCCTGGACGGGCAGACCGTCCTGTTCGGGCAGTACCAGCCGAGCGAGGACTTCTACCTGTTCACCGTGCCGACGGCGGGCGCGCCGTCCGCGACACCGCTGCCCAGCTTGGACGAAGCCGTGAACGGCCAGCAGGACCTGGTGGGCTGGTGGTTGGGCACGGGCGGCTCGACCGACGTGTTCTTCAGCGAGTACGTCTTCTTCGGCGAGAAGCCGGGCGCAGGCGGCGGCACGGCCGTCGTCGGCGGGGATCGCGACGGCCAGATCCTCAGCACGACGCACCGCGATGGGGCAAGCGCGGTCGCCCCCATCCACCAGGGCTACTCGATCTGGTACCTCGACGACCTGCGCCAGGCCGAGGACGGCGAGCACGTCCTGCTCGTCTGGGGGGAGTACGACGAGGTCTTCCGGCAGATCGTGGAAGTGATCGAGCCCGACGGCACGCTCGTGTCGTCCGACCTCGTGCCCTACGGCGGCGGCCTGTTCTCGCCGCGCTTCGTGCCCACGGAGGACGCCATCACGCGGGTGGCGGACGATCAGCGCAGCGTGCTGCGCTGCGACTACGTCGGCGGCAACGAAGTCCCGCTGTTGACCCTCCCCGCCAACGACACGCGCTTGATCCAGGACTTCGTGATCGACCCGACCGGTACGCAGTTCCTGGCCTTGGTCCGCGTGCCGAGCGGCAATGTCGGCGACTTCGACGAGATCTGGTTCGGCACGTACAGCGGCGACGTGGCGTCCGTGCTCGAGATCGAGCAGGTGCCCGTGACCTCGTTCTTCTTCGACGACCTGGTGTGGCATCCCAACGCGACGAATGCCTACCTGGGCATGCAGTTCGACGGCACGCTGCCGATGACGCTGTCGGCCAACGCGACCGCCGGCCTGCGCATCACGTTCCACGACGTGATCCCGACCCCGACGTTGGGCCACCTCGACGTGAACCGCATCGACGGGCGCATCCTGGTCACGGTGGTCGGCGGGCGACAGACGTTTGCCGTCGACCCGAAGCCCGGCACCCCGGGCGGCACGGCCATGTTCGACCAGATCGGCGTCTGGGTCGCCGATCCCGACGGCGCCAACGCCGTGCTGCTCGCCCAGCCGCAAGGCACCGCCACGGATCTTCCTGCGCGCTGGCTGGCCAGCTGGCGCCGGGCGCCGGGCACGTACTCCGGGGTTCGGTAGGCACCCGAACAGGCCGCGGAGGCGCGGCAGCGTGCCGGTAGGCTTCTGCGCCGCCCATGTCAGACCGCACGCTTGCCATCTTGCTCTCGATCGCCTTGATCTCGCTGATCAGCGTGGTCGGGGCGGCCCTGCTGCTGCGCGGCGGGCGCGTGCATCGCCACCTGTCGTTCCTGGTGGCCTTGGCGGCGGGTGCGCTGATCGGTGACGTGTTCCTGCACCTGCTGCCGCATGCCGTGGCGGAAGACGGGGCGTTCTCGGCGCAGATCGGGTGGGGGATCCTGGGCGGGCTCCTGGGCTTCTTCCTGATCGAGAGCTTGCTGCACTGGCACCACCACGGCGAGGACGTCCACGATCACGGACCCGGGGGCCTCCACAGCTTCGGCTGGATGAACCTCATCGGGGACGCCCTGCACAACCTGATCGACGGCATGTTGATCGCCGGCGCGTGGCTGGCCAGTCCCGAGGCGGGCTTGGCCACCAGCGTGGCCGTCCTGCTCCACGAAGTGCCGCAGGAGTTCGGCGACTTCGGGGTGCTGCTGCACGCGGGCTTCCGGCCGTCGCGCGCGTTGTGGTGGAACCTCGGCTCGGCGGCCTTCGCCTTCGTGGGCGCGGGCATCGTGCTGGCCTTTGGAACGAACGAAGACGTCCGGGCGCTGCTCGTGCCCATCGCCGCCGGCGGGTTCCTCTACATCGCCTGCAGCGACCTCGTACCCGAGATGCGTCGTCGCGCGCGCGGCAAGGGCTTGATCGCGGTGCTGGTGGCCCTGGCCCTGGGGCTTGGCTGCATGGCGGCCCTGGACCACGTCGAGGTGCTGCTCGGCGACAACGGCCACGCCCACGGGCATCCCCATCCGCACTAGGCGTCGACGGACGGAGGCACAGTACGGAGTCGGGTGAGATTCCTACCTCGGGCCGCGTCGTCCTCCCGCATGCGAGAGCGTGTCCCGGCCC
>JBFWRP010000015.1:40507-93534 GCA_050248855.1 Planctomycetota bacterium
CCGTTGGTGTCAACCACCCCCGACTCCGTACCCCCGGGGGGGCACCTACCGCAACGACGTCAGGGCCCGGCCCCCGTCCAGGGGCACCAAGGCCCCCGTCATCCAGCGCGCGCGGGGGCTGGCCAGGAACAGGATCAGCTCGGCGGCGTCCTCGGGGCGCCCGACGAAGCCCAGGGGATGGGTCTGCTCGCAGCGCTGCAGGAAGGCCTCGTAGTCGCCGACCGTGTTCGCGGCCCTGTGCAGGTTGGTGACGATCACGCCCGGGTTGATCGCGTTCACCCGCACGCCCCGCGGCGCCAGCTCGAGGGCGAGGCACCACGTGAGCATGTCGAGCCCCGCCTTGGCCACGCAGTAGGGGCCCACGTTGGGGTACGGGCGCTGGCCGGTGACGCTCGACACGTTGACGATCGAGGCTCCTGCGCGCGCCACCAGGTGCGGGATGGCCGCACGCGCGAAGAAGAACGGCCCCTTGAGGTCGGTGTCGATCAGGCGATCCCACTCCTCGGTCGTGGTGGACTCGAGCGGCCCGCCGCCGATCACGCCGGCGTTGTTGACGAGCACGTCCAGCCCGCCGAACGCCCCGACCGTCTTGTTGACGGCGTCGGCCGCGTGTGCTTCCTCGCGCACGTCGCCGGCGATGGCCAGCGCGCGAGCCCCTTGCGCAGTCCACGTCTCGACGAGCTCGTCCAGCGGCGCGCCGCGGCGACCCGTGATGGCGACGGACGCGCCGGCCCGCACGAACGCCTCGGCCGTCGCCCGGCCCACGCCCGACGACGCGCCGGTCACCAGCACGACCTTGCCTGCGAACTCGTTGGTTGCTTCGCTCATGCGTCCTCTCCGAGCGGCGGCTCGATCCCGCGTCGGGCATCGAGCCGGCGCACGTCCTTCGGCACCGGGGCGTGGAGCACGACGGGCGCTCCCCCGACCGGATGGGGGAAGGCCAGCTCCAAGGCATGGAGCGCGGGCCGCTTGCCCGGCGGCCCGCCGTACTTGACGTCGCCTTCGAGCGGGAAGCCGGCAAACGCCAGCTGGAAACGGATCTGGTGCGGCAGGCCCGTCCCCAGGTCCACGCGCAGCCGCGCACAGCGTGCGCTGCGCCCCTCCCGGCGGTAGGTGAGCTCGGCCTCGCGGCCGTCCGGATCACCCGGCGCGGCCAAGCGCGTGACGCCGCCTTCCCGGCGCACGCGGTGGCGCAGCGTGGCCTGCTCGGACGGGTGCCCCACGACCCACGCGAGGTACGTCTTGCGCAGCCGCTCGTCGCGCTCGCGGAACAGCGCCGCGAGCCGCGCCGCCGCCTTGCTCGTCTTGGCCACCACGATCGCGCCCGAGACGTTGCGGTCGAGGCGGTGGACCAGGCCGACATAGGCGCGGCCCGGCTTCTGCTCGGCCTGTTGGCGGTAGGCCTCCACCAGCTGGGTCAGGTGGACGTGGCCGGGGGGGCCGCCCTGCACGAGCAAGCCCGCGGGCTTGGCCAGCCCGAGCAGGTGGTTGTCCTCGAAGAGCACGACCACGCCGTGCCGCGCCAGGGCCCGGCGGGCCTCCTCCCGCGCGTCACGCTCGTCCATCGGGCCCACGGTACGGTGGAGATGCGCCGGGCCACGCACCCCGAACGGGGCCGGCAACGCAACCCGCGGCCCCGGGGCTGGTTCAAAGGCCCCGTCGCGTCGGTCGCAAGGAGGCCCCGATGAGCACCCCCAGCCCGCGTCGCCGCTTCGTCGGTGGTCTTGCCCTGCTCCTCGCAGCAGGGGCCCTGGCCGCGGCCCTCGTCCCCGCCACGCTGGTTGCACCCGCGGGCGCCGAGGAGGCCCCCGTCACGCCGGGCGCCCTGGCTCCGGTGGCCGACGTCGCCGCCCGCCTGGACGCCGTGATCGAGGCCCGTCTCGAGGCCGAGGGCGTCAAGCCCGCCCCGCTCTGCGACGACGCCACCTACCTCCGGCGCCTCTCGCTCGACCTCCGCGGCACGGTGCCCACGCCCGCCGAAGTGGAAGCGTTCCTCGGCGACCGCAGCCCCGATCGCCGAGCCGCCCTCGTGGAGCGCTTCCTCGCCGACGAGGCGTACGCGCCCTACCAGGGCATGTGGTGGTACCGCACGCTCACCGGCGTCGGCGTGTTCGCGGGTCGTCGCGGCATGGGCGAGGGCGTCCGCAACCTGGCCGGCGGCAACGGCGAGGCGTTCCACGACTGGCTCACGGAGCAGATCGCCGCCAACCGACCCTTCGACGAGCTCGCCTACGAGATGATCACGGCCGAGGGGCGCACCGACGAGAACCCGGCCGCCGTGTACATCGCCCGCTGGGAAGGCAATCCCAACAACACGATCGGCGCGATCGCCAAGCACTTCCTCGGCGTGCAGATCCAGTGCGCGCAGTGCCACGACCACGTCTACGAGGAGTCGTGGAAGCAGAAGGACTTCCAGGGCATGGCGGCGTTCGTCGCGCCCTTGAGCGTGCGGCGCGTGCCCGAGTACCGCCGCCTGCGCGAGCTGCAGGAGAAGGTGCAGATCGCCCGCCAGAACGCCGCTGGCGGCGGCAACGACCTGGGTCGTCCCGCTCGCGGAGAGGGCGCCATGGACGGCGAGGGGGCCATGGACGGTGCCGGGTCCAGGGAGGGTGACGGTGCGGCCGGGGGCAACATGCCGGACCAGCCCGCGCCGCCCGCACAGCGCGGCGGGCGTTACCGCGACACCCTCGGCCTGAGCGACGCCGAGCGCCAGGAGCTGCGCGACCTCGCCAAGTACCGGGCCACGGTCGAGGTGGTGGACCCGCCCGTGGACCCGCGACTCCTCGGCCGTCGTCGTCCCATGCGCGAGAACCTGCCCGAGGCGCTTCGCGACCGGCTCGATCTCCTCGACGTCACGCCCAAGCTGTGGATGGCCGCCACGCTCGAAGACACGCCCGGCGTGCCGCGTCGCATGCTGCTGGCCCGCTGGATCACCGGGGACGAACACGGTGCGTTCAGCCGCTCGCTGGCCAACCGCGTCTGGGGCGCGCTTCTCGGCCGCGGCTTCGTCGACCCCGTCGACGACTTCAACAGCTTCAACGAGGTCTCGCACCCGGAGGCCCTCGATCTCCTCGCTGCGGACGTGCGCGCCGCGGGCTACGACCTCAAGCGCTTGATGCGCGTGATCGTGTCGACCCGCGCCTACCAGCGGGCCAGCACATGGGACGGCGAGCTGCCTCCGACCGAGCTGTTCGCCCGGGCCCAGGTGCGACCGCTCACGACCGACCAGATGCCCTTTGCGCTCTTGCGCGCGGCGGGTCTGGACGGGGCGGCGGGTCGCGCGGCGCGCCGCGAAGGCGAGCGCCTGCGCGAGCTCCTGGCCCGCATCTTCTCCTTCGTCTTCGATGACGACGAGGGCGCGGAGAGCGAGGACTTCCAGGGCAGCATCCCGCAGGGGCTGTTCCTGATGAACGCCCAGGCCATCCAGCGCGGATTGCGCGCCGAGCGAGGCATGCCCTTGCAGCGCTTGCTCGACAGCAGCCGCTCCGACGAGGAGCGCGTCACGCGTCTCTGGCTGGCCGTCTACGGACGCGAGCCGTCGTCGAACGAGAAGCGGGTGGCGATCAAGGCCGTGCACGGCCCCAAGGACGAGGGCGATGCCTACGAAGACCTGTTCTGGGCCTTGCTCAACTCTGCGGAGTTCATGTCGAACCATTGACGCGAACGCGTGGCTACCCCGCCCGGCGGCGGGCAGCCCGCGAGGAGCCTTCCCATGTGTGACGCTTGTGATCCCATCCCGCCCGCTCCCTCGCGCCGTCAGGTGCTCGGCTGGGGCGCTGCTGCGGCGGCCCTGGGCGCCTTCGGTGGCCTCGCGCCGCGCCGAGCGTTGGCGGAGGAAGCGCGCCCCGCGACACCCGGCGACCTTCCCGGTCGCGGCCAGGCCAAGCAGGTGGTCTTCCTCTACATGAACGGCGGGGCGAGCCACTTCGAGACGTTCGACCCCAAGCCGGGCACGACGGCCGGTGGGCCCACGCGCACCATCGCGACGAAGGTGCCGGGCGTGGCGATCGCCTCGACGCTGCCACTGCTCGCCGAGCGCATGGACCGCATCGCCCTGATCCGCGGCATGAGCACCAAGGAAGGCAACCACGATCGTGCGCGCTACCTGATGCACACCGGCTACGCGCCAACGCCCACGGTGAGCCACCCGTCGTTTGGCGCGTGGCTGTCGCACGAGGTGGCGCCCGCCGACGCGGACCTCCCCGCCTACATCGCGGTGAACGGCCCCGGTGGGGGCGCGGGCCTCGTCGGGCCCGGTCACGCTCCGTTCCAGGTGCGTGCACCGGGCACGGGGGGTGAGCGCCGGCCCGGCGCCGGTGGCGCGATGGCCCGACGCGGGGGCGGCGCCGTCGTCGAGAACCTCGAGGCGCCTGACGGCATCGGCGCGGCGCGTCGTGACCGGCGCTTGGACCTCCTGGCCGAGCTGAACGAAGGCTTCGGGGCCCGCCACGGCACAGGCATGACCCAGGCCCAGGCCGCCATGTTCGAGCGCGCCCGGCGCCTCATGGACACGCCCAAGAACACGGCTTTCGATCTCGAGCAGGAGTCGGCCGCCACGCAGGACCGCTACGGACGAAGCACCTTTGGCCGCGGCTGCCTGATGGCGCGACGCCTGCTGGACCAGGGCGTGACGTGCGTCGAGGTCATGAGCAACGGCTGGGACACGCACGACGACAACTTCAGCCGCGTCGCCGCGCTCAACGCCGAGGTCGACCAGGGCGCCAGCGCCTTGCTCGACGACCTCGCCGCCAGCGGTCGCCTGGCGCAGACCCTCGTCGTGTGGCTCGGCGACTTCGGTCGCACGCCGCGCATCACGGCCAGCCAGGGCCGCGGCCACTTCCCGGCGGCCTGGTCCACGTGGCTCGCCGGTGGGGGCGTACAGGGCGGACGCGTCATCGGCAGCACGAACGCCGACGGATCGGAGGTCGTGGACGGCCGGGTCACCGTCGAGGACCTCTTCGCCTCGATGACGCACGCCACGGGCATGGATCCCCAGCGCACGCTCTACGCCAACGGCCGTCCGATCTCGCTCGTGAACGAGGTGGGGCGCCCCGTCGTCGACTTGTTCCGCAGCTGAGAGGCTGGGCAGGGCCAGCCTCGCAGCTGCCTTCTGGCGCGGCCTGTCAAGGCAGGCCGACGCGCGAGCCTGAGAATCCTTCTCAGGCTCTGGGGACGCAGACGCGGTAGGCTCGCGACATGGCCCGCGTCCCCGCCGAGATCCACGTCGCAGCGCGCCTGGTGATCCCCGGGCGCGAGGTGCGCTTGAAGGCCGTCCGCTCCGGCGGGCCGGGCGGCCAGCACGTCAACCGCACGGCTTCCAAGGTCGAGCTGCGTTGGAGTCTCGCCGAGTCCAGCGCGCCGAGCGATGCGGACCGTTCCTGGCTGGCCCAGCGTCTGGCCAGCCGGCTCACGTCGGACGGCGAGCTCGTCCTCACGGCCGACACCGAGCGCGACCAGCACCGCAACGTCGACGAGGTGCTGGATCGCTTCATCGCGGTGCTGCGCGAGGCCTTGCGCCGCCCGCGCAAGCGCAAGGCCACGCGCCCCACGCGCGCCAGCAAGGAGCGGCGCCTGGACTCCAAGAAGCGCCAGTCCGCCCGCAAGCGCGACCGCCGCACACCCTCGGAGTAGTCGCGCGGAGGTGTCTGAACCCCGTGAGGGGTGCAGGGGGGGTACGGAATAGCCATCGCCGTCAACTTAGCGGCCCTTCTTTCGGGCCCCTGGCGGCGGGGGTAGCTCTCTCCAGCGCACGCCCCACTCGAACTTCTTGGTCGTGTTGCGGGGCCGGGTGCCGCGGGTCTTGTCGGCCAGGATGCGTTTGAGGGTGATCTGCAGGCTGCAGGCCCCGCGCCAGTCCGGCTTGTTCAGCGTCACGCCCGGGTTGGCCAGCTGGGTCATCAAGAACGCGTACTCGAACGTCGCCACCGTCGCCGAGGCGGCGCCGAGCAACGGGAACAGCTTGGCTGGCGAGAGGGCTTCCGGCTCGATCGCGGCCGCTTCAGCAATCCGCCCCTGCGCCGTGCGCATCGCCGTGTACACGATCGCTGCCGCGTAGAGCTGCATGGCCACGGCGTTGGCGTTGCCGCAGTAGAAGCAGCCCAGGTTGAGCACCTCCTTCAGGTCGTGGAACATCCGCTCCACTTCCCAGCGGTCGTCGTAGAGATCCGCGATCTCCACCGCCGAGAGGCGCTCGGGGTCCAGCACGTTCGTCACGAACTCGTGGGTCTTCTGGCCGTAGGTCAGGCGCACCAGCCGCGCAGGCATCTGCGCGCGGGCTCCAAGCGTGATGAGCGAGTCCTCCAGGATCCCGCCCCGGTACTCGAAGCGGCCGATCTCCTCGCCCAGCTCCACCTTCCCGTTGTTCGGGCGGCGAAACACGCCGAAAAGCCCCAGCTCGGCCGCTTCCGACAGGAACGAAGGCGTTCCGTACAGGCGGTCGCCCAGCACCAAGCAGCCCCGCGGTAGCCGCGCCAACACCTCCCGCGCCGAGATCGTCTCGGCCTGCGTGAGGGTGTGCGAGTAGCCCAGGTGCTCGAGCGTCCCGCGCGCCAGGTCGTAGCAGGCGAAGATCAAGCCCGGGATCGGCGCCGCCGTGTGCCCTTGGGTGATCTTGAGCCGCCGTGCCACCGGATCGAGGTTCGAGCCGTCGAAGATGTAGATCGCCTGGAAGGCTGCCGAGATGCGGGCGTGCTGCCGGGCGAAGCGCGCCGGCTCGCTCGCCTTCACGCTCGCGCGAAAGGCCTCGAACACCTCGGCGAAGAACTCCCAGCGCAGGTCCTCGCAGCGCTGGAAGAACGCCTGGTCGGAGGACTCCACGGGTGGGTAGCCCAGGCGCCCCCCGGAGGCCTCGCGAAGAGCCGCACGCAGGGACGGCGGTGCGCGCAGGATGACGGCCGTCCAGAAGGCCACCATCCGCTCCAGCGTCCAGACACGACGTCGCTCGCCGTCGCGAAGCTTCTCGTAGGCCGCCGCCACCAACGAGCCCGTCAGGTGCTCGTGCAGCACCTCGGTCACGCCAACCAGATCCACCTGCGGGTTCGAGCTGCCTTGTGCCACGGGAGGCCCTCCTGCCGGAGGGATCGGTAGGAGTCAGGGGCAAAAGGAGCCCGTTGAGAGGCCTAAGTTGACGGCGATGGGTACGGAATAGCCCCCCTGCTGCGCAGGCGAAGCCGGAGCACCGAGTCCGCGCGGTAGCGCGGAACGATGCTCCATGCGCTCCGCTCGAGCTCAGCTCCAGACGTGCGACGTCCGCTCGCCGGCGAACCGCAACCGCAACCCCTACGTGTCAGTTCCTCATGCCGCCGGCAAAGCCCGTACCGCGTCTCGATGCACGCAGCACCCCCTCCCACGGAAGCGTGGCTGTCCTGTCCGAGCCCGGAGTTCAAGCACCTTCCATTACAGGCACCTTGTCCACGTTGCCGCTTCGCGGCGCCGCGGCAAGGGTCCAGACACATCCGGGGTCGCGAGGCGCGCGGAGGTGTCTGAACCTGCGCCTCGGAGCGAAGCGACGGTGGCGCGGTGTCAGACACCGAAGTGCGACGTTCGCCGTCCGTCGGACCACGACCCCTACGTGTCAGGCACCTTGCCCACGTTGCCGCTGCGCGGCGCCGCGGCAAGGGTCCAGACACATCCGGGGTCGCGACGTCCGCTCGCCGGCGCACCGCGACCGCTGACACATCCGCCCCTACAGCGCCCACGTCTCGCCGTCGGTGGCCAAGCGGAACGGCGGGGGCAACACGTCCTCGCGCTCAATGGCCTGCGGATGCAGCAAGCGGCTGCCGTGGTTCAGGTGCGTGAAGCGCACGTCGCCGCGCGCACCGGCCAGCCGCTTCACGCTGTCGCGCGTAAACGGGTGGGGGATCTGCGTCAGGTCGCGGCCGGGCAGCTCGCTGGGGTCGTGGAACGTGCCATCCACCCACGCAGCGTCGGCGCGCCCGATGCGCTCCACCCACGCATCATCGAAGCGGTCGGCGTCGGGCAGGTACACGATCGTGTGCCGCGGCCCGCGCACCTCGAGGCCCACGGTGTCCGTGTCCTCCCCACGGTGGGGGCTGGCATGCGGCGTCACGGTGAGATCGTCGAAAGCGATCGGAATGCCCGCCTCCATCGGCGTCGGGACGATCTCCCCGCGTTCCACGAGGTGGGCGAACGGCCGATTCTCTGCCAGGAACCGCGCCATCGACGCCGTGGCGTACACCGGCATCGCGCGCGTGCTCGCCGCCTCGCGCCCGAGCAGCGGCAGCCCCAGCACGTGCCCCATGTGCGCGTGCGTCAGCAGCACGGCGTCAAACCCCAGCGGACGCTCCGCACGGCGAGCGAGCAAGCCGCTCTGCTCGGTCAGCGCCCATGTCGCATCCACCAGCAGCGTGCGACCGCTCGAGGCCGTCAGCGCGACCGACGCCGGCAGCCGCCGGTACCCGGGCTCGCGGCGCGCCCGCTCGCACGCCGCGCAGAGGCACCCCAGCTGCGGCAGCCCCGCATCCTGCGCCGTGCCCAGGATCGTGATCCGAGCGCGGCTCACGCCCGCTCGACGTACGGGGCCAAGAGCGGCGCCAACCGCTCGCGCGTGGCCGCGGGCACGCGTTGGATCGGCGTCACCAGCGCATCGCGCAGCACGTGGTTCTCCGGCAGGGGCCCCTCGGGAACACGCCCCACGGCCTCCCGCAGCAGCCGCGTGGCCCGGTCCGCGTTCTCGCCGAGCACCTGCAGGATCGTGGCCGTGTCCACGGGCGCGTCCTGCGGTCGCCAGCTGTCGTAGTCGGTCACGAGACACAGCGTCGCGTACGCGACCTCCGCCTCGCGCATGAGCCGCGCCTCGCTCATCGTGGTCATGCCGATCAACGTGCCGCCCCAGGCGCCGTACATGCGGCTCTCGGCACGCGTACTGAACGCCGGTCCCTCCATCCCCACGTACGTACCGCCGTCGTGCACCTTCTCGCCGATCGCGGCGCCAGCCTCGAGCAGCACACTGCGCAATGCGGCACTGAACGGGTCGCCGAACGGCACGTGCGCCACCAGCCCATCGCCGAAGAACGTGTCCACGCGATGCCGCGTGCGGTCGATCAATTGATCGGGCACGACGAGGCTGCGCGGTGGCAGGTGCTCGACCAAGCTGCCGACGGCGCCCGTGGCCAGGACCTTGGACACGCCCAGCTGCTTCAAGGCGTGGACGTTGGCCCGCCAGGGAATCTCGGTGGGTAGCAGCGAGTGGCCGTGGCCGTGACGCGCGAGGAAGGCCACGCGCCGCCCGCCCAGCGTGCCGACCTCGAGCGGCGCCGACGGCGGCCCGTACGGCGTGCCGATCGCCAGCGTCTCGACGTCCTCGAGGCCGGCCATGCGCGAGATGCCCGTTCCGCCGACCAAGCCGATGTCCACGCGCGGCAGGCTCATGCCCCCTCCGCGCGCGCGCCGACGAAGCGGTTGATCCAACCCAACACCTCCTCGTACCAAACGCGGCTGTTGGCGGGCTTGAGCACCCAGTGGTTCTCGTCCTCGTACAGCACCAAACGCGCGGGCACGCCCTTGGCCTTCAAGAGCCCGTAGCACAGGTAGGCGTGGCCCACGGGCACGCGGTAGTCGCGCTCGCCGTGCACCACCAGCATCGGCGTGGCGAGCCCTGCGCTGTGCCGAGCCGGGTTCCAGCGGTCCACCGCGTCCGGGTCGCTCCAGAGATCGCCGCCCATGTTGCGTGCCCGCCCGAACGTGATGTCGCTGCCGTACTGCAGCGCGAGGTCGTAGACACCGGCGTGGTTCACGACGCAGGCGAAGCGGTCGCTCGTGCTGGCCAGCCACGACACGAGGTAGCCGCCGTAGGAACCCCCGGCCAGCGCCACGCGGGCCCCATCCACCACGCCGCCCGCCACCAGGAGGTCGGTGGCCTTGTGCACGTCGTCGGACGGCATCTCGCCCCACGTGCCTTGGATGCACTGGGCGAACTCCTGCCCGAAGCCCGTCGAGCCATGGAAGTTGACCATCGCCACCGTGGCACCATCCGCGGCGAAGGCCTGCGCGTTCCAGCGCGGATGCCACGCGTCGCCGAACTGGCCGTGCGGCCCGCCGTGCACCAAGTGCACGAGCGGCGTGGCCCCGTCCGCACCCGCAGGCCGGAGCACGTACATCTGCACGTGGTCGCCGCGGGCGCCGGTGAATCCCACCTCGCGCACTTCGGCGAGCGCCACGTCGGCGGGCAGGGCCTCCTCCACGGTGGGCGCCAGCCGGCGTGTCGAGCCGTCCGCCTCGCGCAGCACGACGTGCGGCGGCGTCGAGAGGTCGTGGACGAGGCCTGCCACCCGGCCGGCGCCCAACGACTTCACGGCGGCCCACGTGCCCTCGCCCGTCAACGCGACCGGCATCGAGGATCCCGCGGCCAGGCGGAAGAGCCGCTGTGCGCCACCGTCCTCTGCCAGGAACAGCAACGAGCCGTCGTCGTCCACGATCCAGGCCGACGGCGACATGTCCTCGTCCGCCATCCAGGGGGTGATCGTGCCGTCGGGGGCGCGCACGTGCAGGCGGGGCCGGTCGGCGTAGAAGTCCCAGTCGCGTGTCGTGCCGTAGACGAAGCTCCCGTCGGGCAGCCAGCGCCCACGCAGGCAGCGTCCCGGCTCGTCCGCCGTACGGCGCACGGGTGCCGTGGGCGCGCCCAAGAGCGACAGCTCGAACACGTCGCTCCGCAGCCGCCCGTCGGGCCCGCTCTCGTCGATCCCCGTGAACAGGACGGCGCTGCCGTCCGCGGCGACGTCGAAGCTGTCCGACGGCTCCATGAGCGGGGCGAAGAGGTCTTGGCCGGCGAGGCGGTCTTCCACGCTCCCGTCGGCCAGGTCGACCAGCACGAAGCGCAGCCTTCGCTCGTCGGTGAGCCAGCGATCCCAGAAACGGAAGAAGCGGCGCTCCGTGCGGTGGACGCGCACGGGCGTCTCCTTGCGCCGCGCGACCTCCTCGCGCGTTCCCTCCAACGTCCCGCCGGCCCCGTGCACCCACGTCCCCACCAGCAGGACGTCGCGACCCGGCACGATCCACGCATCGAACGCACCCAGCGGCAGGTCCGTGACGCGCTGTGCCTCGCCGCCCGTCCAGGGAAGCACATGCACCTGCAGCGGCTCCTCGGGCTTGTCCGCGGCCCGGGCCAGGAACGTGAGGCGCGAGCCGCCGGCGTCGAAACGCGGCTCGACGGCATGGCGCTCCGGCGCCGTCAGGAATCTCCGCTCGCCGGTCGCCACGTCGATCGCCACGAGGCGCGACGTCATGCGCTCGCGGGCCTCGTCCAGGGTGGCCCAGGCGCAGACCAACGCCGTGCCGCCCGGATGCGGGACCGGGGCGCCGGGGCGGGGCCCCGCCTGGATGTCCTCGATCCGCAAGGGGCGGCCGGGGCGACCGGGGCGCACGACCCGGGACGTGGGGGAGATCGTCATGGGCGCCTCTCTACCATGCAGCGGCATCGAAGAACGGCCCGCCCGCCCGGGCTCCGGAGGTCTACGCCATGGCCCGCTCTCCTACGACGTGGCGCTTCGAAGGCCATCATGTGGCCCGCGTCGCGCGGCCTGCGGATCTGCCCGCGGACGGGACATGGGTTGTCGCCGCCGACGTCCTTCCCTCGCTCGGGGCACGGCTCGCGCGGAGTCGCCCGCTCGCACTCCACGTCGTGCCCGGCGCCACGGACGGCACGCCCGCCCAGGCCCGACGCACGATCGAGCGGGCCTGTCGCGACGTGGCGAGCCACCTCGGTGACCTGCCCCTCGTGGCGCATGCCTCCACCCTGGATGGCGTCCGCCACGCGTTGGCTGCCGAGGAGCCGGCCAACGTCTCGCTGCACGCGCGCACGCGGTGCGCGCACACCGAGGCGTGGCTTGCGTTCCGAAACGCCTGGCCCGCCTGGTGGGGGGGACGTGATGCGCCGCCGTCACCCGCGGTCACGGGCGCGCTGGAGCTGGCGCGCCGCGACGATCGGTTCCATCGCCTCGTGCGCCTCGGCGGACCTCCGCTCTCCACCCGGCGCCCCAGCACCTTCGCCACCATCGCGCGCGCCATCGTCTACCAACAGCTCTCGGGACGCGCGGCCTCCACGATCTGGGGGCGCCTCGAAGCCAAGCTCGGCGGGGGCGTGGACGCCGCGCGCGTGGCGCGTACGCGGACGCCCACGCTTCGCGCGGCGGGGCTCTCGGCCGCCAAAGCCGCGGCGCTGCAGGATCTCGCCGCGCGCGTGGCGTCGGGCTCCCTCAAGCCCGGAGGGCTGGCGCGGCGCTCCGATGGGGACGTCATCGACGCGCTCACGGCCGTGCGCGGCATCGGGCCCTGGAGCGCCCAGATGCACCTCATCTTCAGCCTGGGCCGACCCGACGTCTGGCCCGTGTTGGATCTCGGCGTGCGCAAGGGCATGGCGCGGTGGTACGGCCTCGACCCGGAGCCCGACCTCGCGGGATGGGAAGCCTTCGGCGAGGCGTTCCGCCCCTGGCGTACCGTGGCGGCGTGGTACGCGTGGCGAGCGACCGAGATCCCGGACGCGCTTCTCCCCGGGACTCGAGACACCTGACGTCGTCGCAGCTGGCACACTCTGGAGGGCCTCCGATGCACTTCGACTCCTTGCCGCGCATGGAGATCCCTGCCGACGCCGGCCGCATCGGTCGCGCGCTGGAAGCAGCGCGTGCCGCCGGCAAGGAACCGCCCGGCCTCTACTGGCTGTTCGCCCATCGGCCGGCCGCCGCGCGTGCGCTCGGCACGTTCATGCAAGAGGTCATGCGCGGCGAGAGCCCGCTCTCGCACGGAGAGCGCGAGCTGATCGCCGCCTGGACCTCGGGCCGCAACCACTGCGCGTTCTGAACCACGTCCCACGCCGCGGTCGCGGCGTTCCTCCTCGAAGACCCCGAGCGCGTCCGCCGCGCCGCCCGCCACGGCGACCTCTCGGCCGAGACGCCCCGCTGGCAGGCCCTCTTCGCGTGGCTCGAGAAGATCAACGACGCACCGGCCTCCGTGACACGGGCCGACGTCGAGGCCGTCCAAGCCGCCGGCTGGAGCGACGCCGCCCTCGTCGACGCCGCCACCGTCTGCTCCATCTTCAACTTCTTCAACCGCTGGGTCGACGCCACCGGCGTCCCCGACGTCCCCGACGGCTGGTACGACCGCCACCTTGCCCAGCACGGCAGCCTCGACTACACGATCTGACGGATACCGAGGAATACCGGGGGATACCGAGTGCGGGCAAATCCCATGAACTTGTGTGCCCCTCTTGCGGTCCCCCGCCAGGGAGATCAAGCCGCCAGAGGGAAGCGATGGGACAGCGACAGCGCTTCGACGCTGCCCTTGCAGACCAGACGACGCCCGGCCAGCACCGCGAACTCATGGCCGCGGACGTGGGGTACGCCCGGCGGTGTACCGAGATCGTGCGGCCGTGCTTGCCCCGCCTCGATCATGCAGGAGATCTACACGCACTCGGTACCCCTGCGCCGCGCCGCCCTCGCCGCCGTCCTGATCGGAGTCGGGCTCGTGGTGTGGCGCCGCTGGTCGACTTGCACGACAGCTACCGGCTGGGCAGACTCATTGACAGCAGGATGGAGTCCAGCACATGCCCCAGGAGGTGGCGGCGGAGGCGGTGACGGAGGTGGCCGCCGATGTGGCGTCGAGAGATTCCGCTTCCCGCGCTGCTGGCGCCCGCAGAGGTTCAGCAAGGAGTACGGGGAGTACGGTGCCAGGGGGAGTACGGTGCCAGAGCATTTCCTACCACCCTCGGCCGGGCCAGACACGAGGCGCAGGATGGCCACGAGGTGGTGACGTGGCGCCGAGTCTCGAACGTCGTCCGGCGCGCGATGGGCTGGGCTGCGCGCGGTGCAGCAACCCTGGTACGTCCAAGCGCCGCGGCCGTGGCATGGCCACCCTGGCGAGCCCGCCTCCGCGTCGCGCACTCGGACGTTCCGCACGCCCGGCGGTAGGAATTGCTCTGGCACCGTACTTGGCTGACGCCGGGCTCCGGTCTCGGGCCGAACGGCCGGTAGGCTGGTCCGTTCGTGCTCCCGTGACCCACCGATCGCCCCGCTCCGCCGAACCGCTGCTCGCCAGGCCCCGGGCCGTGGCGTGGGTGGCGGCGGTGCTGGTGCACGTGGTGCTGCTGGTCGTGCTGCTGTGGGTGTTCGAGCGGCCGACGCCGGAGAGGCCGCGCCCCATTGCGGCCGCGTACGTCGAGCCGTGGAGCGAGCCGGCGGACGGTGAAGCCATGGAGCTCGACACGCCGGACCCGGCGTTCGAGACGCCGCCGGAGCCGTCCCTGGCGACGGGCATGGTCGCCGACGTCCTCGAAAGCACGCTGCCCGATGAGGTGCTCCCACCCTTCTCGCGGGGCACCTTGCCGCAGGGCGCGCTCGACTTGCCGGAGCGCGTCGCCGTGTGGGCCCTGGAGGCACGTGCCGCGCGCGCTGCGGCGGAGTCTCCCGATGGCCCCCCGCCTGCCGAGAGCTTGCCGCCTCCGCGGACGCCGCCGCGCAGCGCTCCCCCGACGGCGCCTCGGCCGCAGCCACGACCGCCCGCGGCTCGACCTGGTGCACAGAGCCTCCAGGTGCTTGGTGCGCCCGACCCGCTGCACTACTACCCGCTGCTCGCCCGTCGTCAGGGGATCGAAGGCGAGGTCATCGTCCAGATCGTGGTGGCGAGCTCCGGCGTGGTGACCGATGCGCGCGTGGCGCGCAGCAGCGGCCATGTGCTGCTGGACGAAGCGGGGATTCGCGTCGCCTTCGCCACGCGCTTCGTCCCCGGGCCCAGCGGCGCCGCCGAGCTCCCCGTTCGCTTCCGGCTGCAGTAGCGCGCGCGCTATTCGTAGCCGATCGCGTCGAGGATGGCGACGGAGGCCGCGCGGCGGGCGGGGAGGATGCTGGCGAGCAGGCCGAGCAGGAGGGAGGCCACCAGCACGACGCCCACGCTGATCCACGGCACGACGAAGGGCAGGTCATAGCCCGTGACCAGGAGCACGTGGCGGCCTGCGGGGAAGGCCGCCGCCAAGAGGCCGGCGACGATGCCGAAACCGCCGCCGATCACGGCGATGACCAGGGCCTCGATGGCGACCGTGCGCGCGACGCCGCCGCGGGTCATGCCCACCACGCGGAGCAGCCCGATCTCGCGCTGGCGGCGGAGCACGGAGAGCAGCAGCGTGTTCAGGATGCCGAGGAAGCCGATGATCATCGCGACGAGCACCTGGGCGTCGACGAGGCGGAACGTCTGGTCGAGGGCCTGCGTCGCGTAGCCGCGGATGTCGTCGTCCTCGTAGACGAAGAAGCCACCCCCGCCGCCCAGCTCGCGGTCCAGCCGCCGACGCACGTCGGCGCGGTCGGCGCCCGGCGCCACCTGGACATCGAGGTAGGTGAGCGCGTCGTCCTGCCAGCGTTCGCGGTAGAGCGAGAGGTCGATGGCCACGACGCCCCGTGGCCAGGAGTAGTCCTCGGTGATGTGCGTGACGGGCAAGCGCACGACGCCCGTGGGCGAGGGCAGCTCGAGCGTGTCCCCCAGGTCGTAGCCCGACAGCGCCGCGAGGTTGCGCGAGATGCCCGCGCCGCGTCCGGCGGCGAGGTCGTCGTCCGCGGAGGGCGAGGCACGAATGCCGATCAGGTCCCTGCCGCGCGCCGCCAGCACCTTGCGGTAGCCCGCGAGGTCGACGCCCAGCAAGAGCACGTCGCTCTCGCCCAGCTCCTGCACGACGGCGCGCACGCCGTAGGCCGTCGCCACGCCGTCGACCTCGGCCACCGCCTCCTCCAAGCCCGTCGGCAGCGACGCGCCGCTGTAGATCGTCGAGGTGAGGCGCGCCGGCTGGATGCTGAGGTCGAAGGGCAGCGCCACCTCGAGCCACGTGCGCGTGGCTTCGTGGAAGCCGCCGACGATCGACGCCGACGTCATCATCAGCGCCAGCGCGCCGCCGAGCGCCACGACCGTCAGCGCCGAACGCTGCGGGTAGCGCAGCACGTTGTCGGCCGCGAGGAAGCCCTCCGCCGAGAACCAGCGTCGAAGGGGTACGCGCAGCGCGCGCGACACGACGATCGTCACCTGCGGCAAGAGCAGGGCCACGCCCAGGAACAGCAGCGCCATCGCGCCGAGCCCCACCCAGGGTGGCGCCTTCAGCTGGACGCCGAAGACGAGGCCTGCGCCCACGGCGAGGACCGCGAGACCGGCGGCGAACGAGCGGCCGTAGCGCGGCAGGAGGCGCGTACCCAGGATTGCTGGGCGGAGCGCCTCGGCCGCGGGGATCGAGGCCGCGCGCCGCGCCGGCCACCACGCTGCCAACAACGAGGTGCCGATGCCGGCGCCGAGCCCGATCCAGACGGCATGCGACGGCAGCACGATGCGGTCCACGCTGACCAGACGCACGAGGCGGTTCACCGTGGCGTCGACCGCGCCCACCAGCCCCCGCGCGAGAAGCCAGCCGAGCACGATGCCGAGTACCGAGCCGATCGTGCCCAGGATCGCGGCCTCGAGCAGCAGCGTGGTCCGCAGGGCCCGCGGTGGGGCGCCGAGCGTACGCATGGTCGCGATCGCGCGACTGCGTTCGACGACGCCGATGGCCACGGACAGGTACACGATGAAGAGGCCCACGAGCAGTCCGATCACGCCCAGCACCACGAGCGCGCGCACGTTGGCGAGCATGTCGTCGAGGGTCCGGTCGCGCTTGACGAGCGGCGTCACGCGCGCGGCGTCGCCCACCACGGCGGCCAGGTCAGCGGCGTCGGCGCCCGGTTCGCGCGGCGCCACCTCGATGCGATCGAAGCGCGCCTCGCGGCCGAACAGCTCCTGCGCGCCCTCGATGCGTACGAACGCGATCCGTCCGCCCAGCACGGAGGCGGCGCCGCGGTCCTCGACGCGGCCGCCGATGCGCAACGTACGCAGTCCCGCGGCCGTGCCGACGCGCACCGTGTCGCCGACATCCAAGCCCGTGCGCTCCGCGAAGGAGCGCGGGACGACCAGTGCCGTCGGGTCCTTCCAGAGCGTGGCCAGGTCGATACGGCTTCCTTCTTCGGGCACGAGCTCGCGCAGCTTGCGCTCGCGCACGAGGTCGAGGCCACGCACGAGAAGCCGTCCTTCGTCGGCTTGGTCGGGCAGGGCCAGCGTGCCCTCCACGACGGGTGCGGCGTCGAAGCGCCCGTCGGCTTCGATGCGGGCCAGGACGTCGGCCGCGACGCCCGCTCCCCGCGCCCGCTCCACCTGCCACACGGCGCGGCCGGCCGCGCGACGCGCCGCGGCCTCGAAGCTGGCGACGGTGCTCGAGTGGGCGACTTCGGTGCTCGTGAACAGCGCGACGCCCAGCGCGATGCTGACCACGACGAGCGCGGCCCGCAGGCGGTGGTGGCGCCAGTGCCGCCACGCGAGGAAGGTCAGGAGCGCTCTCACGGTCGGTCCCGCCGCACGGCGTCAGGCGCCTTCGTCCAGGCGGCCGTCGCGCATGTGGAGGATGCGGTCGGCAATGCCCGCTGCTTGGGCGTCGTGCGTGACCATCATGATCGTGCGGCGCCCCTCGCCTTCGTCGACGAGCGTTCGCAAGAGGCCCAAGACCTCGCGGCCGTTCGCCGAGTCGAGGTTGCCGGTGGGCTCGTCGGCCAGGAGCAGCGTAGGCTCGATGACCAATGCCCGCGCCAGCGCGGCGCGCTGCATCTCGCCGCCGGAGAGCTGACCGGGGCGGTGGTCACGACGGTGCGCCAGGCGCACGCGCTCCAGGAGCGGGTCCAGGCGCGGCCGCACGTCGCGCAGGCGCTCGCCGGCGATGAGCCGGGGCAGCGCGATGTTCTCCTCGATGGTGAGCGTGGGCAGCAGGTGGAAGAACTGGAAGACGAACCCGACGCGCGTGCGGCGCAGACGTGCGCGCTCGTCCTCGTCCATGGCGTCGGTGGAGCGGCCCTCGACCTCGACGGTTCCCGACGTGGGCACGTCGATGGCGCCGGCGAGATGCAGCAGCGTGCTCTTGCCCGAGCCCGACGGGCCCATCACCGCCAGGAAGCTGCCCGTCGGCACGTCGAGCGTGAGGTCGCGGACGGCGCGCACTTCCTGGCCCGCCCCCCCGTAGACGCGCGTGACGTCGCGGAAGCGGACGCACGGCGGCGCGGCGGTCGCTGGCTCGGGGGCGTCGCTCACGAGGGCTCCTTGCGGCCCCCCGTCACGGGGCGGCTTCGAGCAGCACCCTACGGCGGCCCCACGCGGGGGACAGGCGCAGCGCGAGCGCCCCGGGGGGTCGACCGGCGATGCCTCCGTCGGCTACGCTGACGCCGTGACGAGGACCCGCCCGCAAAGGCTCGAGGAGGCCGACGTCTCGGCCGCGCTGGTCGGGCTGCCCGGCTGGACCCGCGAGGGCCAGGCCCTCGTGCGTCGGTTCGAGTTCGACAGCTTCGTCGAGGCGTTCGGCTTCATGACGCGGGCAGCGCTCTGCGCGGAGCGGGCCAACCACCATCCCGATTGGACCAACGTCTACCGTCGCGTGGATGTGCGATTGACCACGCACGAGGTGGGGGGGCTTACGGCCCGCGACGTGGACCTCGCGCGCACGTTCTCGGCGCTCGTCGAGCCGCGCAACGCATGACGAGACTCGCGGCCGCACGCTGGGCGCTCCTCGGCCTCGTCCTGATCGCGCCGGGCACGGCGGTCGCGGATCCGGCCGAGCCGCGCGTCCAGGTCGCGGCGACTGCCGACGTGGCGCTGGACCTCGGGCGCCTGCCCGACCTGCTCCAGACCGACGCGCGCCTGGGGCTTCCCGACGGCGGTCGCATGTTCTGCGCGCCGGTCTCCGCGGGCGCCGCCCTGCTGTTCCTCGCCCAACAGGGCTTCGGGCGCCTGGCGCCGGAGGCCCCCGAGGCGGCCCTTGCGGCGGCCGACGTCGTGCGCCGCCTGGGCTCCTCCCACTACATGAACACCAGCCTGGCCGAAGGCACGGGGACGTCCGGGTTCCTGCGTGGCCTCGCGCGCTACGTCACCGATCGCGGCTACACGATCCGCCGTTTGGACTACGCCGGCTGGAGGGCGCATCCGAAGGGGTACGCTTCGGGGCGTTCACGGCCGGATCTCCCCGCGCTCGCTGACGCCCTCCGACGCCCCGCGACGGCCGCCTGGTGGAACGTCGGGTGGTACCGGCGCGAGATCGCGGCCGACGGGCAGACGCCGCAGTGGCGACGCACGGGCGGCCACTGGGTGCTCGTCGCGGGCCACGACGCCGGCGCCGAGGGGGGGGCGTGGCTCGCACGCGACCCCTCGCCGCGCTCGGGTCGCCGTCCGCGCGTCGAGCGCTTGGCCCTCGAGACGCTCGTCGACGGCGAGCTCGTCGGCGACTACCCGGGCCTGCCGCAGGTCGCGCGCGGCATGCCCCGCGTGCTGTCGGGGCTCGCCCTGCCGCAAGACGCGGACACGGCCCTGGTCGACGGCGTCGTCGTGTTGGAGCTGGAGCCGCAGGCAGCATCCCGGTAGCCGACGAAAGAGGCCCGCGTCGACGGTGCGTCGCGCGGGCCTCCCAGGGATGCCGGAGATGATGTCCGAGCCTACTTGGCGGGCTCTTCGTCGTCCGCGTCGTCTCCGTCGCCGTCGGCCTCCGGCTCGGGCTCCGGGTTCTCGGCGGCGTCGATCTGCTCCAGAAGGGCGTTCAGGGCGCCCTGGGCGCGCTCATCCTCCGCCAGCAACGGATGGGCAGCGAGCACACCGATTGCCGTCCGCGCATCCTCGTGACGCCCCTCGTCCACGAGCCAACGGGCCACGCCGTAGTAGAGGTTGAGGTACAGGCCCTCTTCGCGGGTCTTCGCCACGTGCTTGGCGTCGATCGACTTCAGCTTCTCGTAGACCTCGTTCCAGTCTTTGGGCGTGCCCTTGTTCTCGACGATCTCGGCCATCATCTTCTTGAGCGCGCTGCGGTCCAGGTAGGCGGCGCGGATCTCCAGCAGGCCCGCCTTGCCATCCGGGTCGATCTGGGGGATGCGATCGACGACCCAGGCGTAGGTCGGATCCTCGAGGAAGCCCGCCTCGGCCAGCATCGGCACGGCGGCCTTGATCTCCTCGACGGAGGCCTTCTCGCCCTTGGTGGCGAGGACGCGTGCCTTCTCGCTGTTGCCACGCAGCTCGGTCAGGTGCTCCAAGTAGGCCTCGGGGCCGCCCTCTTGGTAGCCCGTGCTCGCGTACGGCGTGCCGTCGGCGAACGTCAGCATGATCGTCGGGAAGCCCTGGACGCCGTAGCGGGCCTTGAGCTCGTCGCGCTTCTTCACGTCGACGACCTTGGCCAGCAGGTCCGGCGAGCGCGGGAAATCGAGGTACACGAACACGAACTTCTCGGCGGCCTTCGTCGCGAAGTCGCCTTGGGAGAAGACCTCGTTGTCCAGCTTGATGCACCAGCCGCACCAGTCGCTGCCGGTGAAGTTGATGAAGAGGTCCTTGTTCTCCGCCTTGGCCTTGGCTTGCGCAGCGGCGTAGTCGGCCATCCAGGGGAACGCGGGCTCGGGAGCCTCCTCTTCGGCGGGGGCCTCTTCCTCGGGAGCTTCCTCCTCGGGCGTCACGGGCGCGGGTGTCGGCGCGGGCTCCTCGTCGGCGATGGCGGCGTGGAACGGGACGGCGCCGAGCGCCAGCGCGGCGGCCACACCCAAGGTGGCGACACGGAATCGGATCGAGGTGGTCATGGGTCGGACGGGCTCCTGGGCCTGGTAGGGGGCCGACTCGCGGGACGCCCGGGCGAGGGACACGGTTCCTTGCCGGGCCGGGATCGGGTCCAGGGACTCTACCCCTGGGCCGAGGCCCTGCGTCTCCGGGTACCGAGTGCGGGAGCTACTCGCCCTCTCCCGCGGGCACCGCGCGCTCCCGGGCCCAGGCGCGCAGGGCCTGGACCTCCTCGCGCCGGAGCAGCGAGAGGGGGCGGGTCTCCTCGATCTCCGCGACCAGGTCGTCCGTCGCGACGTCCAGCCCCGTGGCGAAGGCGCGATGGAGAGCACCCACGACCGCCTGCTCGACCTCCGCGCCGCTGAAGCCGGACGCGGCCCGCGCCGCGCGGACGAGGTCGAACGTGGCCGGGTCGCGGCCCCGACGCTGCAGGTGCAGGGCGAAGATCGCTGCCCGGTCCGCTTCGCTCGGCAGGTCGACGAAGAACACCTCGTCGAAGCGCCCCTTGCGCATCAGCTCGGGCGGCAGCGCCCGCGGGTCGTTGCACGTCGCAACGACGAAAACGGGCGCCTTGCGCTCCTGCAGCCACGTGAGCAGGCGACCGACCAGCCGCGTCGAAAGCCCGCCGTCGGCGTGGCCGTCGCCGCCCGAGGCAAGGGCCTTCTCGATCTCGTCGATCCAGAGCACACAGGGGGCCATGCGCTCGACGGCGGCCAGCGCACGGTCCAAGCGCTTCTCGCTCTCGCCGATGTACTTGTCGAACAACCGCCCGGCTTCCAGGCGCAGGAGGGGGAAGCGCAGCTTCCAGGCGACCACGCGGGCCGCAAGGCTCTTGCCGCAGCCCTGCACGCCCAGCAGCAAGATTCCGCGAGGCGTCGTCAGGCCGAACGCGCGGGCCTCCTCGCCGAAGGCGTTCTTGCGGCGGTCGACCCACGTCCACAGCCGACCGAGGCCCGCTGCGCGCGGCGGGGCGTCCGGGTCCAGCGTCACCAGCTCGAGGGCGCCCCCGGCTTCGAGCACCTCGCGCTTGACGATCGTGACCGTCTCGAGGTCCTCCGACGTGAGCGCCAGGTCGTCGGCCACGGCGCGTCCCACGGCACGCTCGGCCTCGTGCACGGTCAGGCCGCGAAGCCGCCGGATCAGCTCGCGTTGGTCCTGGGGGGGCAGGCGGACCTGGACGTGCATGGTGCGCGAGAGGTCGTTGACGACGCGCGCGATGACGCGCTCCAGCTCGACGTCGTCCGGCAAGGACCAGGGCACGCGGGCTCCGAGTGGCGCCAGGTCGGCGGGAATCGTCAGCGACGTGCCCGTGATGACCAGCGTGCGGCGCTTGCTGCCCCGCTCGTGCACGACGTCCTTCACGGCGCGGCGGATGGCCGGCGCCTCCAGCGACGGGCCCAGGTCCTCCAGGTGGAAGACGGCGTCCTCGGGCCAGCCGGCGATGGCCCGCAGCGCGGCCGCCGGGTCCTTCGTGTCGTAGAGCGGGCTGCCGCCGGCCACCACCAAGCCCGAGCCCAGCGTCCAACGGTGGTAGGGGACGCCGACGGTCAGCGCGGCCCGGCGCACGATGTCGCGTACGCGACCCTCTTCGGCCGCCTCGATGAACAGCAGCGGGCTGCGGGCCCGGAGCAGCAGCTCGATCTCGCGGAGGGTCTCGCTCGCCACCGCGTCAACCTACGCCCAAGTACGGAGTCGGGTGAGATTCCAACCTCGGGCCGCAGCGGGCCTTGCCTTGCGCCGGTGCCAGGCAGCCCGAGGTTGGAATCTCACCCGACTCCGTGCGCTCGGACCCTAGAGGCGCAGAGGTATGGAGCCGCCCCAGAAGCGCACCTTGGTGCGCATCAGCGTGCGGGCGACGGCCTTCTCGCGGTCGATGGAGAGCACCTCGCCGTCGGGGCAGAGACCCAGCAGCTGCTGGCCGTCGTAGGAGAGGCCCCAGACGCTGACCACCCGGCTGCCGTCCTCGCGACGCAGCGGGCGCGAGGTGGTGGCGCGGCCGGTAGCGGGATCCAGCTGCGCCAGCAACACGCCGCTGCCGGAGGTGATCGTCGCCCACAGCTCCTTGCCGATGAACACGAGGTCGCCATCGGAGCCGCTGCCCACGCCGAAGGCGCCGATGCGCTTGGCGCGGCCCGTCGCAAGGTCGATGCGGTAGAGCCCCAGGTCGCCAGCGCCGTACAGGTTGTCGTCGGCATCGAAGGCCAGGGCGTTGAGGCTGGCGCCCAGCGGGCCCACGACGGTGGAGTGCTCCGGGTCCTCCAGCGGCACCTTGTAGAGCGTTCCGAAGGAGATCGCGTAGAGCCCGTGCTGCGTCGAGAGCGCGATGTCGGTCAGCTCGGGCGCCTGGCGGGCCTCGCCCTCGCCCACGACGACCTGGCCCATGCGGAGCACGTCCCCCTGGCGCGTCCGGATCCGCCAGAGCACGCCCGCGCTGTCGTTGCCATAGCCCTCGGCGTGGGCCACGGACGCCAGGAGGGCCGCAGCACCCACGGCCGCGACCCCGCGCAGCCAGCGCGTCGCACGTCCCGTCATGTCGCCTCCCCGCGCGGCTACCTCGTCAGCGGCGTCGATCCAGCCGGAAGTCGGTGTAGCCGTCTTCGTCGTTGCCGAGGCGGCCGACCAGGCGTCCATCCTCGATGCGCATGGTGGTGTCGTCGGGAGGGTCGCTGCGCTGTTCGCCGCCCACGCGGTACGTCTTCTTGGTCCCTTGGACTGCCAAGACGCTTCCGTCGAGCCTCCCGAGGCCCTCCCAGGCCGCCTCGACCTCGATCTGCCGGCCGTCGGCGGGCATGCGCGCCCGGGCCAGCGCGCTCACCGTGAAACCACCGCCCGCGCGCGGCTCGATCGTGATCAGGAGCGGGTACGTCAGGCGCGTGCCGTCGGCCAGCGTGTCGGTCACCTGGCCCTCCCAGGTTCCCGCGAACGAAGGCGCGCGGTCGCGCTCCAGCTGGAAGTCCGTGTACCCCTGCTGTTCGCTTCCGAAGCGGCCGACGAGGGCCTCGCCCTCGAGCCTGAGCGTGAGCGTGCCCTTGACGGTGGGCACCTCGCGGCCCTCCACGCGCATGGTCTTGCGCACCGTGCGGCCCTTCAGCTGCTCGCCCTCCTGGACGACGGCGAAGATCTCCTCCACCTCGACACGGCGCGGCGCCGGGCGGGTGGGGACGGTGGCCGTGATCACGAGTCGAGCTTGCCAGCCGTCCCCTTCCGGCGTGATCTCGAGGCGCAGCGGGTAGCTGAAGCGGGTGCCGTCCAGCTCTTCTTCCGTCGTGCCGGTCCAGACGCCGGTCAGCTCCGGGGCCGGCGGTGCCGCCGCTTCGAGTCGGAACGGCGTGATGCCTTCGTCGTTGCCGTAGCGACCGACGAGGGTGCGCCCGTCGAGCTTGAGCTCCATCTCGTCCATGGCGCTCTCGCGCACGGTGCCGTTCACTTCCAGGCGCTTGGCGGTTCCACGGCCTCGCCACGCATCGCCCTCCGGCTGCAGGACGAACGCCTCGTTGATCGAGACGCGGATGCCGTCTTGGCCGTCGGGCACGACGGCCTGGGCGTCAAGGCCCACGGCGAGCCGGCCGTCGCTGCGCAGCTTGGCCACCAGGACCAGGGGGTACGTGAAGGGGGAGCCGTCCTGCGCGGTCTCGCGGATCTCGCCTTCCCACGTTCCGACGAGGGACTCGGCGTCCGGGGCGCGGGCCCGCGGGCGGGCGGGCGCAACGCTTCCGCCCGGTGGCCCGGCCTCGATGCCCCAGCGCGTCAGGATGTCCGCCTGCAGGGCGGGCAGCTCGGGGTTGCTGACGCCCTGCGTCCAGAGCTCGCGCACGTTCACGATCAGGATGCGGCCGTCACCACGCCAGTGCTGCAGCTGCTGCAGGCCGAGCGAGACGGCTTCCTCGAACGGGACGACCTCCGGTCGCAGGCCCCCGCGAATGCCCGTGGCCTCCACGGCGACCACATCGCCATCGGGCAGCCCGAATACGGGAAAGCAGTGACCCGGCACCACGGCGAGGTAGGCGGGAATGCCGAGGTTGCTCGCGCAAGCAGCTTGCAGGATGGCCAAGTCCAGGCACGTGCCACTGCGGTCGCGGATCACGTCGCGCGGGAACTTCACGTTCTGCACCTGCTGCACGTCGAAGCTGACACTGCGATCGGGCAGGGCGGGCGGGTGTTGGTAGGTGAAGTC
This sequence comes from Planctomycetota bacterium, assembly GCA_050248855.1. Classification (GTDB taxonomy): domain Bacteria; phylum Planctomycetota; class PLA2; order PLA2; family JAEUHO01; genus JACKGW01. Next base: position 65,262 of record JBFWRP010000015.1, read on the forward strand.
GTTGTCGACCAGCAGGTCGTAGATGCCGCGCAGCACCTGCACGGTGGCTTGGTTGCTCTGGTTGGCGCCGATGCCGCCGGCCTTGCGGTTGGCCAACGCGGCGAACTGCTTGACGACGAGGTCGTCGCGGCTGACCCAGGCGGCCAGGAAGGGCACGTTGTTGAAGCTCTCGTGCCACGTGCCCAGGTGCTCCTCGGGCTGCACGTCGCTGAAGACGAACTCGTGCGCGCCCAGCAGCACGATGCGCGCGCCGTCGCTGTCCTCGTGGCGTTGGCCGTCGGCGTCGCGCCATGTCCACTCGACCATCACGTTGGCGGGCGTGTTCGACGTGAGGTGGGCGATGCGCTCCTCGAGCACCGGGTACCAGGGCAGGACCACCGTCTGCCCCGGGATGAGCTCCTTGACCTTCTGCCACATGCCCCACTCGCCGTAGCCGGCGAGGCGGAAGCGGGCGCGCAGATCGCGCACGTCGCCGCCGCCGCGGTGGCGGAAGATCGCCTTCGCGACCCACTGCGCCGAGAACGTCGTGCCGAGGCCGTAGACCTTGTAGATCGCGGTCATCAACCGCGGCTTGACGCGCAGGTCCAGCTCGAGGTCGGCGGGGCCGCTCGCCGGCGACCGCGGCAGGGTCCACGAGAGCACGCGCGAGGCGGCGTCGAAGCCCGCGCCCACGGCGCCGGCGGGCAGGTGGTAGCGCGTCACGCCTTGGTAGGCCACGCCGCTGTCCCAGACGCCTTCCTCGGCGAAGCGGGCGATCACGCGGCCGTCTTCCTCACCCAGGTCGAGGAAGCGCGGGCCGGGGTCCATGGCCAAGCGCCAGCGGCCGCCGCCGGCGTTCTTCACGCCTCCGCGCTCGGTGATCTCCAGCCGGACCGTGTGCTGCTCGTCCAGCAGCTGGACGTCGGCGTCCACGAGCTCGGCATCGGTGCGGTGCGAGGCGAACGCGCGCAGGAACCGCCGCTTGTCCTGGCCCTCGCGCTTGACCCCCTCGTACGCGTCGGCGGGGAACTCCAGGTCGACGCGCACGCGTCCGTCGCCTTCGGGGAGCAGGTCGACCTCGCCGCGGATGGCGACCGTGACCGCGGGGGCCGCCTCGTCGGCGCGGCCGGTCCCTGCAGCGGCCAGGACGAACAGGAGGCCAAGCCCCAGCGGGAGGCCGACGAGCCGTAGCAGGGCCAGCTGGCCCCGTGTGGACGGCTGGCCGCCGGGCGCGACGGCCCCCCGCGCCAGCTCCTGCCGTGCCTGCATGGTCCGTCCTCCGGCCCCCCCTGGGCGGCGCATTGTAGGCAAGCCCCGGTTGCTGCGGCTCGCGCGGGGGTACCGCATGCGCACCGCGCGGAGGTGCCCGGCTCCGTGCGGCCTTCCCGCGGGCATGACGAGCTGGCACCGCCGGCCTGCCTGCCGAGGGGTGATGCGCAGGCGCCGCCGCGGTACCACGTGGCGATGAGCGCCCAGCGGACCGTCGCGCATCTCGTCGAGGCCGACACGCCGCCGGTCAAGGGCTCGCGGTTCCGGGGCCGGCTCGTCCCCGTGAAGGACGAAGCCGGGATCCGGCAAGCGCTCGACGCCGTGGCGCGGGATCATCCGGAGGCCACGCACCACGCCTACGCGTGGCGCTTGGCTCCCGACGGGGGTCGGTGGCGTGCGCACGACGCGGGTGAGCCGAAGGGGACCGCGGGCCTGCCGCTGCTGCGCCGTCTCGAGGGCAGCGGGCTCGTCGATGCCTTGCTGATCGTCACGCGCTGGTACGGCGGCACGCAGCTGGGCGTGGGAGGGCTCGCGCGGGCCTACGGGGACGCCGCGGCCGCCGTCCTGGAGCGCGCGCCGGTCGTCGAGCGCATCGAGCGGCGGGCATTCGCGGTGCGTCACGCCTACCCGGACGCCCCGGCCGTCGACGCCGTGCTGCGCGCATCCGGACTCGTGGCCCGCGAGGCGACGTATGCGGACGACGTGCACTTCGTCGTCGACGTGCCCGTGGCCGACGTCGAGCGGGTGGCCGCCTTGCTCCGCGACGCCACGCGCGGTCAGGCCCGGTTCACGGCCCTCGACGCCTAGGGTCTGTCCGATAGCGCCTCCTGCTGCGGCCACCGGGTCTCTTGCTGCGCCACGGCCCAGCTCGAATCCGGGTCCTCTACGGTCAGGAGACCGCCTCCGGCCCGGATTCTCCCTAGCGCGCGCGGAGGTGTCCGATGCCGTGGCACCGAGCGACAGCAAGCGTGGAACGGGGTCTGCCACCGCAGTGCGTCGCTCGCTTGGGGTCAGACCCCGCGCCCCGCCCCGTGGCAAGGAGCCCGGCACCGCCGGCTCGGCTACGCTTCCCCCCGTGGACGAGCACCTGCGCGACGAGCTGCACCGTCTCCTGGCGGAGACCAACGACCAACGGCGGCGCTTCGGCCAGACCATCTACCACGTGTACCGCATGCTCGTGTTCTGGGGCGAGCGCGGGAAGTCCTTCGGCCGCGCCGTCCAGCTGGCCGCGCCGGCGGGTGCGGCGCTGTTCGACACGATGGAGGTCTCGCTCCGCGACCTCTACCCCCACGAGCCCGACGCGCCGCTGCGTGCGTTTGCCGCCGACCTGCTCGATCGCCTGGCGCGCGACCTCGAGGGAGGCGATCGCCTGCGCGTCGCGTTCCTGCGCTGGCTCGAGGGCCGCTTCCCGGCCCTGACCGCCCTCATGCGTGCCGAGTCGTCCGACACGCGGATCTTCGACCACGAGCTGGCCGCTGACCTCGCCCAGGGTTTCGCCGCGATCGCCGAGGCCTCCGACGACCAGCTGGTCGCGCGCGTCCGGCGGCTCGCCGATGCGGTCAGCGAAAGCGCTGACGACCCGACTCGATCGTGAAGATCCGCTCGAGCTCGTCGCTTTCCGGCTCAAGCAGGCGGAACAAGCCGTCGGCCGGCAGGTCGTCCACCTCGACGGGCTGCGCCGAGCCCGTGACCTCGCGCACGTCGATCCAGGCTCCGTCGCGCCAGAGCTGCAGGCGGTAGACCGCGCCTGCGACCAGCGAGGATGTCGGCGTCACGTCCCCCGTGTCCACGCTGCGCTGTGTCGGACGTGTTGCGGTCAGCAGCGCCGACGTCGGTGCGGCGCGGCCGCCAAGTACCTGGACCGCGCCCTCGGTCCCGAGCAGGAACGGCGGCGCCGCCCCCTCGAGCGCGTCCTTGGGGTACACGGCGGGCAGGTAGATCACGTCCCCGCCGAGGCGGCGGAAGCGCGCCGTGCCGTCCATCACCGGGTCATGGTCGATCGCGCGCCACACGCCACCGTTGAACACGGCCACGTAGGCGAAGGCCTCGGCCCTTGCGGCATCGCCCTCGAGCGCCACGGGTACGTCGTGGACCACGCGGTACTCGTCGGTCACGTCGCGGTAGGTGCGGCTGGCCAGGAAGCGGTTGGGCGGCTCGCGGCCCTCGGGAAGACGGTCGGCCAGCGCGTCGGGCTGCAGCGACCAGGTCTTGCGATAGACCTTGGCGGCGTGCGCGTAGGCCGGCGTGTGGCCCCGCCCCTGCGCATCCAAGAGCACGGCCCAGGCGTGGTTGTTGTCCCGGTGGGCCCACCACGGCGTGTAATCGGCCGCCACGGCGAGCCCCAGGCTGCGTGCGGCATACGTCTGCATGTTCGTGATGTCCTCGCAGCGACCCAGACCGCTGCGCCCCATCTCCCCGAACCCCTGGTCGGTCGGGTGCAGGTAGAAGCGCTCGTCAAAGCGCACGCGCGAGGAGACCTCGTGGGCCAGCCACGCCCAGAGCTCGTCGGCGGGTAGCGCGCCGCGACGACCATGGACCTCGGGGGCGTAGCGGCGCACGAGATCGGGCATCCAGAGGTCGAGCGGCTCTTCGCTACCGCGGTAGGGCAGCACGTGCTCGAGGAACGTGCGCCACGTGACGCGACGCGTGGCGGGCGTGCGGTCCCAGGCCGCGAAGGCGGCGTCCAGATGCCGCTCCAGGAACCCTGCGGTGATGTGCTCGAGGTCGCTGGCGAACCCCTCGCGCGCGAAGTCCAGCGGGCCGTGTGCCTTCTCGAGATCCTCCAGCGCGGCACGGGCGGCGGCGAACGTGTCGAACGCGAGCGGGTCGTACGCCACGTCCCGGCCCTCGGCGTCGCGCAGCGCAGTCGTCACGTAGCCGTGGTGGGGCATGTTCGCCACCAGGAAGCGAAGCGCCGGGGCGCGACGCGGGTCGGCGTGCGCGCGGGCCGCAGCAAGGGCCCGCTCGAGCTCGCCCCGGTTGTCGCCCGCTTGGCCGAGTGCCGCTTCGACGGCTGCGTCCGTCACGACGTCGGGGCAGGCCGACGTGGCGTCCGACGCGGAGTCCGACGCGGGCGCCGTGTCGTCGGCCGCCATCGGACTGGCGGGCCCGAGCACGGTCAGTAGGAGCAGCGCCAAGACGGAGTGCGTTGCAGCGGCTAGCGGAGCCACAGGAACCACATCAGCGCGCCGGCGACGGCGAGGAACAACAGCGCGAAGAAAAACGACTTGAACGCGTGGGCGGCGGAACGGCCGGCCTTGCGCATGCGCAACGAGAGCGCTTGCCACGCAAAGAAGAACAGCACGCCCGCGATCAGACCCAGCTGCCAGGCGGGCACGTGGGTCTTGTCGTGCACGAGCCACGCCACGAGCAGGCCGATGGCGATCGAGGGGCCCAGCTTGAGCGCGATGCGCGCGAACAGTCCCGGTCTCTTCTTCGGGGCCTTGTCGGGCGAGGCCTGCGGGGGGGCGGCCGAGGTCGTCATGGCGTCCTCCTGGATTCCGAGGGCCGAGGCTACACGCCGCGCGCAAGCGCGGCGAGGGCCCCCGTCACATGGGCCAGCGGGTCGGCGACGTCGTGGCCGGCGTTCCATGCCTGGGGGAAGAGCACGGCCTCGCCGCCCGCTTCGCGGAAGGAGGCGACCATGCCCTCGCTGTCATCGACGAGCACCCGCCCCGGGCCCGCCAGCAGGCGCTTGTGCCGCGTGAGGACGAAGTGCTCGAAGTGGCGGCTGCCCGTGCGGGGCGCCAGGTGCCGGTTCATCCACGCCAGCTTGCCCGCCACGCAGGCGGGCTCCGCGTGGGGGCGGGTGAGCACGCTCCATGGCGCGAGGTCGTCGACCGCGGCCAGGAGGCCCTCCAGCCAGGGCAGCGGCGGCAGGTCGGCCCAGAAGGACGGACCCTCGTCCACGAGGGGGGCCCAGAAGGCCTCCCACGTGAGGCCCAACGTCTCCGCCATGTCGCGTACGCCGCGCGGCCATGACGCGGCGAGCTCGGGCTGGCCATGGCGGACCAGCGCGGGATGGAAGAAGTCCGCGAGCACGCCATCCATGTCGAGGAAGATGTGTTCGATGGCCATGGGGGCTCCTCGGGGGGTTCCATGGGGGCGGGGAATCCATTCACTTCATGCTGCCAGGTACTGCCGCATGGGAGCGGATACCTGGGCGAAACGTGAATGGATTCCCCGCCTCCTTGCCACCTGCTCCGCGGACTCCGTACCCCCGTCCGCCACCGGTCGTAGGCTCGCGGCGATGAGCGCCGGTTCTGCTCCGTCGTCGGGCTCGTGGCTGGGACGCGTCGCGCGGCGCCTGCGCGCCGGCGTGGACGAGCGCGCGTCTCCGCCGGGAGGCACGTCGTCCCCCGCCACGCAGCCGGTGCCGGTGTCCCCCGCCGTCGGCGCCATGGACGTGAAGGCCTTCGTCAACCCGGAGGAGCGCCTGCTGCTCCTCGAGCGCGCCGTGAAGGCGTGGCAGGCACGTCGTGACGATCCCGCCGAGGCGCACGCACGTCGCGAGGCGGCCTTGGCACGGAGCGCGGCGCGGCCCGTCGCCGGCCCGGTCCTCCTGCTCGGCGCCGACCGCGGCTGGGCACGCGTCCTCGCCTCGGGGGGTGCGGACGTCACGGTCGTGGACCTGGCGCCAGAGGCGCGCGAGGCGTTCAAGGCGGACACCGGGGAAGGCGTGCGCGGCGAGCTGGTCGTGCGGCCGCACGCGTGGCTCCTGCATGCGCTCGATGAAGCCTCTTTCACCCAGGCGGTCCTGCCGCGGCCGTCGCTGGCCGCGACGAGCCCCCCGTTGGCGATCGAGCTCGTGCGCATGGCGGCGCGCGTGCTGCGCCGGGACGGGCTTCTCTACGTGGAGGCCGCAGTGCATCGCGACGGCCACGCGTGGCGTGCGCGCACCGAGCTGGCCGCGGACCCGGGCATCGATCCGCGACATGTCCTGCCGGCCGCGGACCTCTTCGCGGGACTAGCCGCCGAGCGTGTCGTCCCGCTCGACGTCCGCGAGCTGCCCGCGCCCCCCGGTGAGGTGGCGCTCTCGGTACTGGCCCGCCGCACGCGGTGACGAGTCCGCGTGTACCTTGACGCGCCACCACGTCGGCGACGCTCGGAGAGAACGAGGGCATGGGCCACCTGCGCATCCGCGTCAGCCTGACCGTCGCCATCGCCGTCCTCATCCTCGCGCTGGCGGGCACGATGTTCCTGGTGAACGTGCAGGCGGGACGCGAGATCGCCGAGTCGCTCGGCGACCGCTTCCTCGAGCGGACCGAGGCCCTCGTCGTCGAGCGCCTGGACGGCTTCTTCCAACCGGTCCTCACGACGCTTCGATCGGCCCAGTCGATGGCGCGTGCGGGCGTCATGACGCCCCAGGACACGGCGCGCTCCAATGCCGTGTACCTGCCGATCTTGCAGGCGTATCCCCAGATCACGTCGCTGGCGACGGGCGACGAAGAGGGCTTCTCCTACCGCATCGGCGCGGAGGGCGACAAGTGGCTGGTGCGCGTCACGCCGGGCGGTCCCCTCGGGACCGAGCGTACGCCCCACTTCCAGCTGCTCGACGCCCAAGGCGGCGTCGTCGAGGCGTACGACAAGCACAAGCCCTTCGAAGCACGGGCCCGCCCCTGGTACGTGGGGGCGCGCCAGCGTCTGGAGGAGGCCCGGGGCGTCGTGGCCGACGCCGAGATCTTCTGGACCCAGCCCTTCATCCTGAACACCAGCCGCAACCCCGGCATCGCGGCCGCCGTGCCCTTCGAAGGCCCCGACGGCGTGCCGTACATGATGACGTTCAACTTGATGCTCACGAAGCTGAGCGACTTCACGGCATCGCTCCGGCCCACGAAGAACGGCAAGGCCTTCGTGCTGGCCCGCGACGACCAGGACGCCGTGCGGGTACTGGGTTTCCCGCAGGACGACGCCCTCGACACGCCCGAAGCGCGACTCGAGCGGATCAAGGAGCTTGGCAACCGCATGCCGGGCCTGGACGAGCTCGGTCAGCCGGCCCTGGCCGCCGCGACCGCGCTGTTCGCGCGCGCCGAAGCCAGCGGCCGTCCGCTCACGTCGCGCTTGGAAGTCGGTGACGATGCGTGGCGCTACGCGCTGTCGCCGTACGAGCTGGGTGGGGGCCAGCGCCTGTGGATCGGCGTCGCCGTGCCCGAGAGCGACGTGCTCGGCGCGGTGCAAGCCCAGCGTCGCCGCATCGTGCAGGTGTCGGGTCTGGCCCTGCTCGGCGCGTTGGGCCTGGCGCTCCTGCTGGCCCGCATCTACAGCCGTCCGCTGCGTCGCCTGGCCGCCGAGAGCGAGCGCATCACCCGGCTGGACCTGGCTCCCGGCGAGCCGGTGAAGACGCACGTGCTCGAGGCCCACCAGCTGGCCGGCGCCCAGGAGCGCATGCGCGACGCCCTGGCGTCCTTCAGCCGGTACGTGCCCACGGAGATCGTGCGCCGCCTCCTGGCGGAGGGACAGGCCGCGCGCCTGGGCGGTCGCGAGCGCGACGTCACGCTGCTGTTCAGCGACATCCGCGGGTTCACCACGATCAGCGAAGGCATGGCTCCCGAGGCCTTGACGGCGCAGCTTGCCGAGTACTTCGACGGCCTGCTCACCATCGTGCAGAAGCACGGCGGCGTCGTGGACAAGATGATCGGCGATGCCGTCATGGCGCTCTTCGGCGCACCCGTGGCGGACGCGGAGCATCCGCGTCATGCGGTCGAGGCGGCGCTCGAGATGAACGCCTGGCTCGCCGGGTTCGAGACCCTCTGTCGTTCGCGCGGGCAACCGGTGCTCGTGACCCACGTGGGTCTGGCCACGGGTACGGCCTTCGTGGGCAACGTCGGTGCGCCGCAGCGCCTGAACTACACGGCGCTGGGCGACACCGTGAACCTGGCCAGCCGCCTGGAGGGCGCCAGCACCCCGTACGGCGTGCGCGTGCTCGTCTCCCGGGCCACGCGCGAGCGCGCCGGCGACGCCTTCGCGTGGCGCCTCGTGGACCGGATCGCCGTCAAGGGCAAGCACGTGCCCGAGGCCGTGTACGAACCGCTGGGGCGCGTCGGGGACGTGGACGAGGCGACGCTGGCCTTCGCCCGCACGTACGAACAGGCGTTCGCGGCCTACCAGGCTCGGCAGTTCCGCGAGGCCACGGAGATCCTGCGCTCCGTCCCGTCCGGTCGTGCGAAGGACCCGTCCGTCGCGCACCTGCTCCAGCTCTGCCACTGGTACCTGGACGAGGCGCCGCCGCCGGACTGGGACGGTGTCGCACGACTGACCGTGAAGTAGGTCCCTGCACGCTCCAGGAGGCGCCCGACATGTCCCACGACTCCGCGGAACGATCCGCCTCCACGGCCATCGCCACGTTCGCGGGCGGCTGCTTCTGGTGCGTCGACGCCGTCTTCCGACGGCTGGACGGCGTTCTGGACGTGGAGGTGGGCTACACCGGCGGTCGCACCCGGCAGCCGACGTACGAAGAGGTGTGCTCGGGGCGCACCGGCCACGCGGAGGCGGTGCGCGTCACGTTCGACCCCACGCGCATCTCCTTCGGTCGCTTGCTCGAGGTGTTCTTCGCGACCCACGACCCGACGACCAGGGACCGCCAGGGCGCGGACGTCGGCACGCAGTACCGCAGCGCGATCTTCGTGCACGACGCGCTGCAGCGGGCGGAGGCCGAGGCCGCCATCGCCCGGATCGATGCCAGCGGCTTGTGGCCCGGGCCCGTGGTGACGCAGGTGGTGGACGAGGCCCCGTGGTGGCCCGGCGAGGACTACCACCAGGACTACTGGACGAACCACCCCGGCCAGCCGTACTGCGAGGCCACGATCCCCGCCAAGATCGCCAAGCTGCGCAAGCTGTTCGCCGATGACCTGCGTGAGGGGGCCGTCTAGCGGGTGGTCCCGACCGGCGGCTCGTCCGCCGGGGCCCCCTCGGCCGCACCGTCGTCGCTTGCCGCGGTGACGGTCGCCAAGCGGGGAAGCCCGGCCTCCAAGGCCAGGGCGCAGTACGCCGTCGAGGCCACGAGCATGTAGTCGGCACCCAGGAAGTCGCTGGTGCTGCCGTCGGCGCGCAGCGTCTTGGCCACGTGCGGGCGCAGGCGGGCATGCCACGCCTCTTGTTCGTCCGCGGGAAGGCGCGTGATCGCCTTGGCCGCGTAGTAGTGGCCGAAGTTGTAGAAGTAGCCCGCGTTGTAGTAGTGCCCCTCGTGGGGAATCGGCCGCATCCGCGCCGTGTCCAGGAAGCGGTGATGTTCGAAGAATGCGGAGAGGCCCGTACGCAGATCGGGGAGGTCCACGCTCGTGCGGCCGAGGCTGTGCAGCGCCCAGTGGGCCACCTGGATGCGGCCCAGGCTGCCCTTGACGTCGTTGATGCTCTCGCCGCCGGTGATCCAGGGAACCACGTCGAGGGAGTACTGGTAGGCGCCGTTGGGCAGGCGGCACTTCTCGAGGTAGCGGATCGCGCGGGGGACCACGCCGGTGTCGGTGAGCCAGCCCAGCTCCTGGGCGCGGGCCAGGGCCGGCAGGACGAGCGCCGTGCAGAAGCTGGTCGCCCACTTGTTGCGCGACGTCCACGGGGGGTCGTCGTAGTAGGCCCAGCCGCCGAGCGGGGCCTGGTTGGCCACGAGCACGGCCACGTACTGGCGACCGCGCGCGGCGAGCATCTTGCGCAGCTCCGCGTGCTCGGCGAGCCGCGGGCTGTCCACGGCGCTGACGGTGGCCACCACCCCGTAGAGCGCGGACCACATGTAGTCGGTGTCCCACTCGTTGCCGCGGCGCGGGAGACGGTTGGTGGCCAGCCAGTGCAGACCCCGGAGGAGGGCCGCATCGCGCTCGGGCGTGGCCGGGGCATCGAGCAGGGCCATGCAGGCCAGTGCGCAGGCAGCGATCTGCCAGGTGTAGTGCGTCTCCACGGCGAAGAACGCTTCCTGGGTTTCCCCGGGGATCGCACGGGCCCAAGCCCCGTTCTCGCGTTGCTGGGCCACGAGCCACGCCAAGCAGCGGTCGGCCGCGGCTCGCCCTTCGGCCGCGTCCATCGTGGACGGCACGGGGCGCGGCGTGGCCGCGGGGACATCACGCGCCAAGCTGGCCTCGGGCGGCAGCGCCACCAGCGCGACGGCAGCGCCCAGCAGGAGCGAACGGGCGGCGCCCATCTAGTGGCCGCCGGGCGGCGGGCCCCCGGGGCCCATGGGCGGCGCACCCGCCGGCGGACCGGGCTGGGGCAGGCCGTCAGGGCCCATGCCCGGCAGCGGCGGCAGCCCGGGCGGCGTGGGGGTGATCAACCGCGCGTTCGGGTCGGCGTCGGGCAGGCCGAGATTGGTCTTGTCGCCGAGCTTCTTGTCGATGCGGCGGATCTTGCGGCGCAGCGTCTCGATCTCCTGCGTGGCGGTCCAGATGCCCAACGCGCGCTCCTGCATCGACCGTTCGAGATCCTCGTTGGCGTCGATCCAGTCGTTGTGCGCCGCTTCCGCGGTGCGCCGCTTCTCGTTCTCCTCCAGCGGGATCTCGCTGGTCTTCTCGCGCTCTGCGGCTTGCTCGTCGAGCTCCAGCTCGCGCTTGGCGAACTCGACCTGCTTGCGCCCGCGGTGGAGCACGAGCTCCTTCGTCATGTTGGCGAACTCTTCCGCCGCGTACATGGCCTCGAGCTCCTTCAGCTCCTGCTCGGCCTGCACGAGGCGATCGCGGCCCTGGTCCAAGCGCAGCTGCAGGCGCGCGAGGCGCTCCGGCTTCTCCGAGGTCTCCCAGATCTCGAGCTTGCGCTTGGCGTCCTCGGACTCCAGGCGCGCCTTCTCGGCACGCACCCGCCCGCGCCGCTCTTCGTGCATGTCCTCCAGCTTGAGGCGCTCGAGCTCCCACTGGGCCTTCGAGTAGTCCACGAGGTAGCCCATCCGCTCGTCCTCGAGGTCGAGGCGCTCGTCTTCATCCAGCTCGTCGTCGTCCTCCTCCTCGTCGTCGGCGGCGTCCGACGTGGCGCCGGCGTTGCCCTTGGCCGCACCCTGGCCGCCGCCGCCCCCGGCGGCACGTTTGGGGGCGGGCAGCTCGCCGCAGGCCGCGAGCAGCGCGGCGCCGGGCAGCAGCAACGCCGCGAGGAGCAGGAACGTGAGGATTCGGGCCACGGAACGTCTCCAGACGGGGAACGGGGCGAAGCATAGCAGCCGGTCGGCAGCGACCTGCGTAGGCTGGGGGTCCATGGCATGGTTCCCGCTTCGCCTCGAGGAGGTCCGGGTCGAGACGCCCATCGACCGGACGCTCGTGTGGGCGCCCGTGGACCCTGCTGATGCGCCCACCCTCGTCTGGCGGCCGGGGCAGTTCCTGCTGCTGCGCGATCCCGCCAGCGGTATCGCCGGCCAACGCGCCTACAGCTTGTCGGCGGCGGACGGGGGCGAGGGCCGTCCGGCCATCACGGTGCGGGACATGGGGCGCTACGGCGCCTGGTGGTTCCGCCGTGTCCCGGGCCATGTCGCGGAGGGCGCCGCGCCGCGCGGGCGATTCGTGCTCGACATGGAGGCGTGCGATCGGCTCGTCCTGCTGGCCGCCGGCTCGGGCGTGGCCCCCTTCCGCGCGTTCCTCCAGGCGTGGGAGGGCGCCGGGCGGAGGATGCCGCTGTGCCTTGTGCAGAGCGCGCGCGTGCCTGCCGAGCTGGTGTTCGCTTCGACGTTCCAGCAGGCTGCCGGGCACGGCGCGTTCACGTGGATCCCGACGGTCACGCGAGCGGCGGACGACGCCTCGTGGAGCGGCCGCCGGGGCCGCGTGGACGATGCGCTGATCGCGGAAGCCGTGGCGGATGCCCGCGCACCGCGCGTCTACGCATGCGGTCCCGATGCCTTCGTGGCCGCGGCCCTGGCAGGTGCGCGCGCCGCCGGCGTCCCCGAGGACCGACTGCATCACGAAGCGTGGGGGTGACTCACGGGGTGGCGAGGCGGCGAACGACCTCCGCGAGGATGTCCCCGCAGTCGCCCTCGACCTTCAGCGTGGCCACGTCGTCGGCCCGTGTGCGCCCGCGGTTGACGATCAGCACGGGCTTGTTCGCCGCCACGGCGCGGCGCACGAAGCGGAAGCCCGAGAACACCATCAGCGAGCTGCCGACGACCAACAGCGCATCCGATGCGTCGACGTCCGCGTGGACGGCGGCGACCCGGTCGGCCGGCACGTTGCCGCCGTAGAACACGACGTCCGGCTTCATGACGCCACCGCAGCGCACGCAGGCCGGGACCACGAACCCGCTCGTGTCCTCGTCGTCGAGGTCGGCGTCACCGTCGGGGGCGAAAGCCGTCGCACGTGCGGCGAACGCCGGGTTGCCCGCCAGCAGGGCGGTTTGCCATGTGTCGCGCCGCTCGAGCTGGCCACAGCCGAGGCACACGACGTGGTCGAGGCGGCCGTGCAGGTCCACGACTTCGCGGCTGCCCGCGCGCTGGTGCAGGCGGTCCACGTTCTGCGTCACGAGGCGCGTGAGCCCGCCGCGCGCCCCGAGCGCCGCGAGGGCGTCGTGCGCAGCGGACGGGGACGCGGCGCGGAAGCGCGGCCAACCCACCGCGCTGCGGGCCCAGTAGCGCTGCCGGGTCGTCGCGCTGCCCACGAACTCGGCGTGCTGGATGGGCCGCCGCGGCCGCTTCCACGCGCCGTTCTCGTCACGGTAGTCCGTGATGCCCGAGGCCGTGCTGCAGCCTGCCCCCGTCAGCACGAGGAGCCGCCGGCTGGCGGCGAGGTGCGCCGCCAGGCGGTCCACCGACTCGGCCAGTGAGGACGGTGTGGTGTGCACGGGGGCAGAGGCTACGACCGTGACGGACGCGGTCGGCCCGAGGCCCTCCGGACGGAGCCGCTGGCGCGCTGCAAGCCCGGAAATCGGGGCTCTCGGGACTTCGTGGTAGGCTTGGGCCCTCGCTGGATGGCGCATCCCGTGCCCGCTGGTGCCGGGTTGCGGGGAATCCGAGTGGGCCCCGCCCGCGTGCGCGCTTCGCGCGGAGGGCTTGCCCCCGGGGTGGCGGCCCCGTGTGCGGCGGCCTGGTCCCGCGGGCGCGGGAGCCGGTGGTCCGCGCGACCGGCCAGTACTCGACCTCGTGCCTAGGAGACCTGTATGTCCACGCCGTCCACCCCGCCCGCCTCCAAGCCCCGCCGGCGGCGGGGCTACCGCCTGCGGGCGTGGCGCCCCGAGGACATCCCCGGGATCGTGGCCGTGCACGCCGCGGCCTACCCCGACTACCAGACCAGCGACCTCTACGACCAGCGCCAGCATGCGCTGCAGCTCGAGGCGTTTCCCGAGGGCCAGCTGCTCGTCGAGCGTGACGGGGAGATCGTGGGCTATGCCACGTCGCTGATCGTCCAGCTGGACGAGGAGGCCAGCGTCTACCGCTTCTCCGAGCTCACCGGCATGGGCACCTTCAGCACGCACGACCCGAGCGGCGACACGTTGTACGGCGCGGACATCGCGGTCCACCCCGCGCACCGCGGCAAGGGCGTGGCTGGCAAGCTCTACCAGGGCCGGATCCGCCTGCTCAAGCGCTACAACCTGCGACGGATGGTCGCCTTCGGGCGCATTCCCGGCTTCAAGGACCACGAGGGCAAGCTCACGGCCGATGAGTACGTGCAGCTCGTGGTGGCCGGCGAGCTGAAGGACTCGGCGCTCAACGCGCATCTCAAGGCGGGCTACAGCGTGAAGAAGGTCCTCCTGGACTACATGGAGGACGTCTCGAGTCTCAACTACTGCACCCTGCTCGAGATGGAGAACCCCGACTTCAAGCCCGAGAAGCGGCGCATCTCCTCGTCGCCGATCCGGCGCCCGCTGCGCCGCATGCGCGTGTGCGCGGCCCAGTGGATGATGCGCCGCATCAAGACGTGGGAGGAGTTCGAGCAGATCGTCCTCTTCTTCGTGGACTCGGCGGACAGCTACCACTGCCACTTCCTGCTCCTGCCCGAGCTGTTCACGGCGCAGCTCTTCAGCACGTTCCCGGCCGACGTGCCGGACATGCAGGCCATGCAGATGCTGGCCGACCTGGCGCCTCGGTACACCGAGATGATGTCCACGCATGCGCGCGAGCGCGGGCTGTACATCGTCGGGGGATCGCATCCCGTCCGGCGCGATGGCAAGACCTACAACGTGGCGCACCTCTTCACGCCGTCCGGCAAGATCTACACGCAGGACAAGCTGCACGTGACGCCCCACGAGCGGGCGCTCTGGGACATCGAGCCCGGCGAGGAGATCCGGGTGTTCGACACGTCCTTCGGGCGCATGGCCATCCAGATCTGCTACGACATCGAGTTCCCGGAGACGGCGCGCCTGCTGACGCTGGCCGGCGCCGAGGTGATCTTCGTCCCGTTCAGCACGGACGAGAAGAAGGCCTACTACCGCGTGCGCTACGCAGCGCAGTCGCGCGCCGTGGAGAACTACGTCTACACGGTGCTCGCGGGCAACGTCGGCAACCTGCCGAGCGTGCGCTCGTACCTCATCAACTACGGGCAGAGCGCCGTCTTCACGCCCAGCGACTTCGGGTTCCCGATCGAGGGCGTCATGGCCGAGGCGGAGCCCAACGTGGAGACCGTCGTCGTGGCCGAGCTCGACCTGAACGTGCTGGAGGAGCAGCGCGACTTCGGCAGCGTCCGCCCCCTCTACGACCGCCGTCCCGACCTCTACAACATCGAGGCCAAGAAGCCCGTCCGCATCATCAAGTGCGAGTAGCCGCGAGGCGCGCGGAGGTGTCTGAAGCTGTGCCTCGGAGCACCGAATCCGCGCGTGAGCGCGGAACGAGCGTGAAGTGACTGGACACCAAGGCGCGACGTCCACCCGCCGGCGTACCGCGACCCCTACGTGTCAGTTCTTCATGCCGACGGCAAAGCCCGTACGCGTCTCGATGCGCGCGGCACTCCCTCCCATGGAAGAGTGGCTGTCGTCTACGAGCCCGGAGTTCAGGCACCTTCCATTGCAGGCACCTTGCCCACGTTGCCGCTTCACGGCGCCGCGGCAAGGGTCCCGACACATCCGGGTTCGCTACCGCGGCGGGGCGGGGTCCACGCCTTCGGACTCCTGGTGCTTGTGCAGCGCGCGCAGGCGCTCGCGGTAGGCGCGCATGACGGCGCGACGGCGAAGCATGCCGAGCAGGCGTCCGTGGTCGTCCGCGTCCACCACGGGCAGCTCGTCCAGGTCCTTCAGGTCGAACTTCTCCAGGGCCTCGTGCAGGTCGTCCTGGGGCGTCAGCACGATCGGGTCGGTGGTCATGACGTCGTCCGCGATGGCGACGACGCCGGCCGCGGTGTCGTACGTCAGCGAGCGCACGTCGTGGGCGCTGAAGATCCCCACGAAGCGACCGTCCTCGTCGAGCACGGGGAAGTAGTCGGCGTGCGTGGTCGTGACCGTGCGCAGGATCTCGGCGAGCGGCGTGCCGACGCGCACCGTCACGGGCGCCCGCTCGGTCTCCTGCACATCGGCCACGCTCAAGCCCTCGAGCAGCGGTGCCATGTACTCGCCCCTGTGCGCAGGTGACCACGCGCGATTGGGCACCTGCTTGGTGTACAGCGTCGTCCTGCCGGCCAGCAGGAAGCTCAGCCCGCAGACCCACATGGCCGGAAGCAGCAGCTGGTAGGAGCCCGTGATCTCCGTCACCATGATGATCGTGGCGATCGGTGAGCGCGCCGCCCCGGCGAAGAAGCCGCACATCCCGACGACGACGAACGTGCCGGGTCGCTCCACCCAGCCCAGCTCGTGGCCCAGCAAGCCGATCGCGCCACCGAGTGCGCCCCCCGCCACCATGGACGGACCGAACACGCCGGCGCTGCCCCCGGATCCGATCGTGAGCGACGTCGTGACGATCTTCGCGGCCGCCACCACGAACAGCAGGGTAATCGCGGATCCGCCGAGCAGCTTGCCGTCGAGCGCCTGCTGCACCACGCCGTAGCCCTGGCCCAGGACCGACAGCGCACGCTGGTCACCGAAGGTCTTCCACAGCAGCACGCCGATCGCACCCGTCAACAGGCCGCCCAGCGCGGCGCCGAGCGGCTTGGGCCACGGCGCCTTCTCGAAGACGTGCTCGATGCGCGACAGGGAGAACGTGAAGAAGTAGATGAACGGCACCAAGACCAAGGCCAGCACCGTGTAGGGCACCATCTCGCGCAAGTGGTCGAAGTCCAGCCCCGGCCCGATGCCGAACTGACGCCCGAAGTCCTGGAACCATCCGCAGAACACGCAGTACGCGACCGTGCACGCGATGAACGAGGGGATGATGGCCTCGCCCTCGATCTCGGGATCACGGTAGAGGATCTCGCTGGCGAAGAGCGCGCCGGCGAGCGGCGCGCGGAAGATCGCACCGATGCCTGCGCCCATGCCGGCGGCGACCAGGATCCGGCGGTAGCGGGGCTTGATGGCGAACCGCATGGCGAGGATCGATCCGATGCCGGCGCCGATCTGGGCGATCGGACCCTCGCGCCCGCCGCTACCCCCCGTGCCCAGCGTCAGGGCGGTGGCCACGGCCTTGACGAGCGGCACGCGCGGTCGGATCACGCCGCCACGACGGTGGTAGGCGTCGATCACCGCATCCGTCCCGTGACCCACGGCCTCCGGTGCCCAGCGGCGGCAGATCCAGCTCGACAGCAACGCGCCGAGGGCGGGGAGCCAGAACAGGGCGTGGACCACGATGTGGTCCGGGATGCCGCCGCCATGGAACATCTGCGGCTCGCCGCGCGGGCCCTCGGGCGTGTAGCCGGCCACGCGCTCCAGCAGCAGCCAGTTCACGAAGTCGCAGAGCGCCTGGAAGCCCACGGCCGCGAGCCCCGCCCCGACGCCGACCATCGCGGCGAGGGAGTACATCGTGACCGAGGGGTTCCAGAACCGGCGGGGCATCCGGTCGGTCAGGGAACCGCACGCGGTTGCCAATGACCACCTTTGCCTGCCGCCTCCGGGGCAAGATGGGGGCGTGAACGCCGCCCCCGGTCCGCCGCCCTGCCGTCCCGGAGTCCTCGCCCTCGTCCTCCACGTGCTCGGAGCCAATGCCATCGGCCTCGTGGGCGCACTCACTACGGCAACCGGCGACTCGGCTTGGTACCAGGCGCTCGCCAAGCCGGCCTTCCAGCCTCCCTCGTGGGTGTTCGGCCCCGTCTGGACCTTGCTCTACACGCTGATGGGCGTGGCGGCCTGGCGCGTGAGCCGCGCGCCGGCCCCCCCGCGCACGGTTCGTACGGCGCTCTTCGTCTACGCCCACCAGCTCGTGCTCAATGGCGCCTGGACGCCGGTCTTCTTCGGTGCCCAGGCCCCTCGTGCGGGCCTGGTGATCCTGCTCCTTCTCGTGGCTGCGGTGGTCGCCACCCTCGTCACGTTCCGTCGTGCCGACCGCCTGGCCGGCTGGCTGCTCGTCCCGTACCTGCTCTGGGTCGTGTTCGCGGCGGTCCTGAACGCGTCCATCGTGGCGTTGGGGGCCTGAACGGGGCGGCCCGCCGGGCACGCGTCAGTCCAAGCGGGACAACCGGGGCGGTCGGGGCGATGCTCCCGACCCGATGGTGGTCGAACGCTTCACCGCCTACCACCACCTGCGCGCAGCGCTCCTGCTCGGCGGCGCGCAGGGCGTGTTCACGTTCAACGAGTACGTCGCACGGCGTGAGCTGGGCGCAGGCCGCGAGCACATCGTGGCGCTGCTCCTTGCACCGGCCATGGCGCAGACGCTGGCCACCTTCTGGAATCCGGCGGACCCGGGCCGCCTCCTCGGGCGCCGCCCCTTCCGGATCCTCGGCATGGGTGGGCAGTCGCCCGTGGCACTGCTGGCCCTCGTGGCGGCGCTGGGCGTGGCCGTGGGTGCGACCCCGTTCGTGGCCGTGCTCGCCTTGGCCTCGGTGTGTGGCGCCCTGCTCATCCCGACGCAAGGGGCCATCCTCTCGAACAACTACCCGGCGGCGCGGCGCAGCCAGCGCTTCTCCGCGGCCGTGGCCTTGCAGGCTGCCGGCCTCGTCGTGGTGAGCGTGCCGCTCGGCTACGCCCTGGACGAGCGGACCGGCGTGTGGCCCTACGCCTGGTTCGTCGGCGCCGTGCTGGCCGCCCTGGGGTACGCGCGGTGGGGACAGCTGCGCCGGCGCCGTCCGCCGCCGCCTCCCACCGACCTCGTCGCGCACCGCTCGCCGTGGCGCACGCTGCGCCATGACCGGCGGTTCCTCGTGTTCGAGGCGGCCTTCATGGTCTACGGCATCGGCTTCCTGGCCCTGCAGCCCGTGTTGCCGCTGTACCTGCTCGACGAGCTGCACGTCGACTACACCCAGGTCGCCCTGGCCCGCGGCGCCCTCTTCTGGATCGCGATGATCGTGGCCTCGCCCTTCGCCGGCCGCCTGGGCGACCGCTTCGGCGTGCTGCGTCTGGGCGCGTTCGGCTTCGCCTTGCTCGGCGCGTTCGCCGCCATCTTGCTGGTCTGGCGCGACATCGCCGGCGTCTACGTGGGCTTCGTCGTGTTCGGGCTGGCCATGTCGTGCGTGAACGTGGCCTGGAACCTGGGGCCCATCGCCCTCGCCCAAGGGCGCGATCCGCTGCCCTATCTCAATGCGCACATCGGCCTCATCGGCATCCGTGCGGTGATCGGCATGGTCGGCGGCACGTGGGCGCAGCAGGAGCTGGGCAGCGCCGCGGTCTTCCAAGGCACGATCGTCCTGGAGGCGCTCGCCGTGCTCACCATGGTGGCCGCCGCCGGCCCCGGCGGTCGCCCCTGGCGCGCCCGGGGCCGGCGCGCGGAAGACGTCCCCCCGCCGGCGCCCGAGGCGTCGCTGCCGCCCGCGCCATGAGCGACCTCGGCGGTGCCAGGCTCCTTGCTGCGGCGCCGCAAGCAGCGCAAACGCGAGCCGGGCACGATTGCGCGCCTACCTTCCCTTCCAGGGGCGGTTCTCGCGGAGGCACTCGGAGAGCTCGACGTAGACGCGGCGGGTGGCGTCCACGAAGGACTCCTCGTCGTCGGCGAACGGCAGGAGGTGGGCGCTGATGCGCTCGGAGAGGTTGCCGCGCTCCAAGATCGGCTCGATGTCGTCGAGGTAGTGCGCCTCGTCCTTGCGGACGTTCTTGCGCGCAATGCTCACGAGACGGCCGAGCACCTGCGTCACGGTGACGGGCCCGTCGCGCGCGTCATCGTCGCGCAGATGGGGAGCGTGTACGGTCGCGCGCGTTCCGTGGCGCACGGTGGCGTGCAGGTCGTCGACCAGGAGCTCCTGCGCCGGCCGCTCGAGGCGTCCCGCCAACACCGCCCCCGCCAGGCCCTTGAGGGCCGAGCGGACGAACACGGAGATGGCCACGTCCATCCGCACGCACTCCTGCATGTCGATGACGCGCACCTCCATGGACTTGCGGGAGAACTTGATGACCGCGCCGCGGGCGTTCAGGAACTCGTGGCGAATGGCACCGGCATCGGGCAGGCGGTCCACGGCCTCGTACATGGGCTGGAACACGTCGCGCCGGTATTGGCGGTACCCCGTCATCGGCTCGGGCACGATGTCCCCGCACGAGGCCGGCAGGCGTTGCTGATGCTCCAGCACGTGGGCCATGCGGTTGTCCACGGCCGATTGGATCTCGCCGTCGTGGATGGGGCTGCTCGCCGCGAGCGCGGGCAGGTACGGCACGAGGAGGGCCGCGGCGTTCATCATCGCCACGCCTTCCTGCTCGGTGCCCAGGGGCAGGTTGACGTGCACGGCCTGTACGTTGGCCCAGCCGTGCGTGTGGACGTCGAAGAGGCGTTGGTACGTGCCGTAGATGGCGTTGTTCGAACGCGACCACACGTGCGCCTGCGACGGGCGCAGCCACGGGTGCATGCCCGTCGGCAGCAAGCGCGCGTCGAAGCGCTGGTGCAGGAGCGTGGAGAGGCGGTCCACGCCCGCGTGCAACCACCGCTCGGCCTCCACGAGGCTGCGCGGGGGCCACGTCGTCTTGATCTCCAGGACGTGGTCCATGATCTCGTTGCTGAAGCCGACGGCGCCCAGCTCGAGATCGCTCGTCGGATGCCCGGCCAACGCCGCCAAGGCGTCCTCCACCAGCGACGCCGCATTCAGGTCCCGGTCGACGACGGCGTACTCGAGCTCGAGCCCGCAGACCTCGAAGGGGCGGTAGTCCTCGCGGATGCGCGACTTCGTGCGGGGGCCGATGGGCTTGCGCAGGGGATCGCGGGCCTTGGCCCGCGCGTGCTTGGTTCGCGCGGGCCGAGCCGGTCGGTTGGCCTTGGCAATGCGATCCCGGAACCAGTCGATCAGGTCTTCGTAGATCACGTTGCCGTCGGCCGCGTCGTCGTAGCCGATGTCCAGGTTCGGGTTGTCGTTGACCTCGATCACCACGGGGCCGTCCTTGCCCGGCTTGATGTCCACGCCGTAGAGGCCGTCGCCGATCAGCGCGGCGGCCTTCAAGGCCAAGCGCGTGACATCGCGGGGCGCCGTGCGTCGAGGGATCGCCTCGACACGTCCATAGCGGGCCCCGGTGCGTCCCTCCGCGCGGATCTGCCAGTGGCCTTCGGCCATGTGGTAGCGCGCCACGAACAGCACCTTGCCACCGAGCACGGTGACGCGCCAGTCGAACGGCGTCGGCATCCAGCGCTGCACGACGAGGAGCGGGCTCTTGTCGAACAGCTCGGCGGTCCTCGCGCGGTACTCGGCCTCGCTCCCGATGCGGTGCACGCCCGTGGAGAAGCTGCCGTCGGGCACCTTGACGACGAACGGCAGGCCCAGCCGCGCCTCGAGGTCCTCGAAGGGCGTCGTGGGCGCAGCGAGCTCGGTCGGGGGCGTCGGCACGTCCTCGCGCTGCAGCAGCTCATGGAGGAACACCTTGTTGCTGCAGCGGAAGATGGACTGCGGGTCGTCCACGACCGGCAGCCCGAGCGCCTCGGCGCGCAGGGCCAGGCGGTAGGACGGCAGCGTGGGGCCCGTGAGCACGCGCAGGAAGATCGCGTCGAACGTGGCCAGGCGCTGGGGCTCGTCGGAGCGCAGGCGGCTCACGTGCATCCCACGGCGTGCCCCGATGCGCTCGATGCGCTCGATCGTCTCGGGCGTGGAGGGCGCGAACGCGGCCCCCTCGTCGTAGACGATGCCGAGGGCCGGCAGTCGCTCGCCGGGCGAGCGCGGCTTCTGGGGCGGCTCGGCCAGCAGTGCGACGAGGCGGTCGCGGCCCGCAGCGTCGAGCTGGCTGATGCCGGCGGCACTCACGTCCACGACGCACCAGGTCTCCTGCTCGAGGAGCAACGTGACACGGAGCAGCGGCACCGGGACGACGCGGTAGATCGCCGCGGCCACGCGCCGGTCATTCTTCTGCTCCGCGGTGCCGAGCATGACCTCGATCTCGCGGACCTCGGGCTCGCGTGCGAGGCGCAGGCGCCCTCCCTCTTCCTCGATCACCCAGGCTCCGCTCGCGCGCTCCTTGAGCGTGCGACGGCGTGCCGTCATCCGCGAGGGGTGCACGACGTCGAGGCCCGCCTCCTCGAGCTGGTCGAAGAGCGTGGTGGCGTCGCCCAGCAGCGAGAGCGTGGCTACCGAGGGCAGCACGTCCTGGCCACGCGCCTCGGCCACCAGCGACACGTAGTAGCCGGGCGAACGGTACGCGAGCGAGCGGCAGAGGTTGTAGACGGTCGTGGCGCGATGGCGCAGACCGTCGCCCGCTCCGAGGAACGTGTCGGCGTCCAGCGCGCCGGGACCCACGAGCTCCGCGGTCCTCTTCTCCGTGACGACGACGAGGGAACGCGGCCCCTGGACGGGGCCCGGTCGCGGGGCGTTCATGACGACGAGGTGTCTCCAGCCGGCCACATCTCGAGCAGGACGGCATCGTACGTGATCTGGCCCAGCAGCACGGCGTTGAGGAGTCGGGTGGCATCGACCACGCGTTCCCCGTGGGGCCCGAGAGGGGAGTCCGCCATGGGATCGACGACGAGGAAGCGTCGCCCGTGGTCCTCGTACCCGCTGATGACGACGAAATGGCCCACCGGCTCGCCGCCGATGTCGTCGGGCAGGTTGGTCCGCGGGTCCTCCCGAGGCGTGCCGTAGAGGTAGGTCGCGCTCAGGCCCGCGAGCAGCGGACGACCTCGCGCGAGCATGCCGACCAGCAGGCCGCGATCCAGCTCGGCGAAGTCCACCTCACCCCCCGCGGCGAGGAATCTCGCGTACGCACCCAGGGCATAGCGCACCTTGGCGCGCGAGGCGACGCGACGTCGCGCCCGCACCTTGGCGAGCAGGGCCGCGCGTGGGAGCTCGTGCCACGACGGGTCGAAGAGCCGGAGGTTCCAGGTCCAGATGCGCACGCGGTAGCGGCGGGCCAGCGCGGCCCGGCCGATGTGCACGGCGAGCGTGCCGCCGTCCTCGTTGCGCTCGATGCTGCCCATCGCCTCGCCGATGCCGAGGCGATCGCCGTGGAACCGGCAGACCATCGCCATGCACGCCGGTCCGCACGAGACGTCGTCCGGCTGCACGAGTCGATCGACCGGCAGCGCGAGGGAGGCGGGGGGTGCGGCAGCCGGGTCCTCCCGGCCAGCGGACGTCATGGGCGCGCATGGTAGGCGGGCGCGGTGGCGCGCCGGGAGAGCCAACCGCCCCGGGATTCCTAGCGCTGCTCGTCGTGCCCGGTGAGGAAGCGGCGTATGGCCTCGCCGAGCTTGAGGCTGTCGCGCCGGATGTCGGAGCGCGTCTGGGTGTCCAGCGCCGCCCGCGACTCCAGCAGCCCGGCCCGGCGCAGCACGGTGATCTCGGCCAGACGCCCGGCGACGTCCGGCGCACGCTCGAGGACCGCGCGCAGGGTGCCCGCGCCGAGCTCGAGCAGCCGCGTGTCCTCCAGGGTCCGGATCGTCGTCGTGCGCGGGTTCCCCGTGAGGAGCGCGAGCTCGCCGAACAGCTCTCCTGGACCCAGCTCGGCCACGCGGCGCTCGGCGGTTCCGTCCGAGAGGATCGCCGCCACGCGCCCCGTGTCGACGACGTAGGACGTGGAGCCGGCCTCGCCCTGGACGACGACGTCCTGGTTCGCGCCGAACTCCAGGACCCGCGTGCCCTCGACCAGGAGGTCCAGGAGCTCGGGCGCCAGCTCGCGGAACAGGTCCGTGCCGGCGAGATGCCGCCGGATGACCGCTGGCGTGATGGGAGGCGCCGACCAGCCGGGCTGGAGGCGCCGTACCTCGCGCACCGGGTAGGGGAAGCTGATGCCCGCGCGCTTGAAGAAGTACCAGACGTGGGCGAAGAACGCGCCGCGCACGTCGGGCAGCCGGTCCACGTCGCGCACCCACGCCTTGACCTCGTAGTCGATGCCGCTCTCGCCGTAGGCGCGAATGCGCAGGCGCGGCTCGGGATCGCGTGCGATCTCGGGCGTCGCCCGGGCGGCGCGCGCGAGCACGTTGCGCACTTGGTTGGGCGGTGCGTCGTAAGGCGCCGAGACCACGTACAGCTCGGCGTGGGCGGGCTCGGCCCTGGAGACGTTGCGGATGGTGCTGCCTGCCACGTGCCGGTTCGCCATGGTCACGACGTCGCCCTGGCGCGTGCGCAGGCGCGTGGTGCGGCGCGAGATGCGCAACACCTGTCCCTCGACGTCGCCCACGTAGATCCAGTCGCCCAGCCCGTAGGTGCGCTCGCTGACCAGGCCCATGCCGGCGAAGAAGTTGGCCAGCGTCTCCTGCAGCGCGAAACCGAGGATCACCGTGCCGACGGCCGAGGCCGTGAAGAGCGCCTCGAACCACTCCGTCCGGCCCCAGATGCCACCGACCACGAGGAAGATCATGGCGATCCAGAGCACGTAGCGGGCGCCGTCGAGCAGGAGGTCCGGGATCTGGATGCCCAGGCCGTCCGTGACCAAGCGCGACGTGAGGAACGTGCGAACGACGCCGAGGATCGCCGTGGCGCCGAAGAACACGAGCAGCGTCCAGCCGATGTTGGCCGTGGCGTGCTCTGCACCCGCTCCCCAGCCAAGCGGCATCCCCTCGAGGGCGGCACCCACCAAGAGGGCAATGGCCGAGCCCCAGAGCAGCAACGGTGCGGCCACGCTGGGCCACCACGGCACCTGCTTGCGGACCAACGTGCGCAGCAAGAGCGCGCCAGCGAAGGTCAGCCCGATGGCCACCACGAGCGCGACGAGGACGGCAACCGGACTGACGGCCAGGGCGTGGAACGACACGGCGGCGAGCGTACCTGGGGCCCGTCGCCAGGGTAGAAGTCCGGTGGGGGGTGCCCTTGCGCGTCCGACGCCAGCTGGCCCGACTCTCGGTGGCGTTGTTGCTGGCCGGCACCTTGGCCACCTGTGCGCGCAACCCCCGGGTGCTCGAGCGCGGACGTCGAGCCGAAGCCGCCGCTCCACCCGTGTCGTTGGCCGTCGACGACGAACACCCCCTGCGCGACGCGCACGCTTGGCAGCTTGCCAGCCCCCGGATGCGCACCGAGGCACTCCAGCTCCTGCGCGGCGTGCTGGAGCAACAGCGCGCGTACCTGCACGCGGCGCTGGAGACCAAGGCCGAGTCCCGCTCGCGCGCGGCGCACGCGACGGCGGACGGCGCCCTCTTCCTCGTGGGCGTGATGGCGCTGGGGCTGTTCCTCGTGCCCTTCGTTCCCTGGCGCCGCGCACGCGGGCGACGGCGCGCGGCCCTGCTGGGCGCGCTCGCGGCCTTCGCGATCGTGGTCGCGGGCCTGCTCGTCTCCAGCCGGCTGCTGGCGCTGTTGCTCGATGCCAGCCGTGCGGCCAGTCGTGGGCTCGACCCCCAACACGCCGTGCTCGATGCAGGCTTCGACCTGGTGGAGGAGCAGCTTCGGGCTCACGTCGACCATGCCGAAGGCGCCTCCAGCCTGCCCTTGGCACCCGCGTTGGCAGGCGGGGCCGAGCCGGGCCGTCCCGACTTCCTGGGCGGCCTGCTTGCCAACCTCGCGTACCTGGACATCGAAAGCCTGACGTGGTCGGCCCGCATGCTGCACGTCGGCCATCGACTGCTCGACCAGATGCCCCACGTCGTACCGTTCCTGGTCGTCTTGCTCTTCCTCCTGTCGCTTCGCGAAGTCCTGGGTGACGTCGTGCGCTTGCCGCTCGATGCCGCGGCCGGCCAGCGGGGGCGTACGCGGCAAGCCGTCCGGCGCCTTGGCGGACGGCTCGGACGCGAGTTCCTGGCGGTGGCGGGCGCCGTGCTCGTCCTGCTCCTGCTGGCGGCCTCGTTGCACGGGGCCGTGCGCATCCTCGCGACCGCCGCGACGCGCCTGGAGGTTCGGGCGCTGGACCACCTGGCCGTCGGGATGGCGGGCCTGGACCGCCCCCCGGACGGCTTCCTGGTCAGCGTGGGGGCCTTGGCCGTGCCCGTGTTCCTGCTGGCAGGGCTCGGGCTTGCGGCGTTCGGCACGGCGCTCGTGACCCTGCATGCGCGGCGCATCCTCCGTGCCCGCGTCCACCGCGGCGTGCCGCTCCGCCAGCATCCGCATTTCGCGCGCGGCGCGGCGCTTGCCACCCTCCGCCTGCACTGGACGCCGGCGATCGTGGCAACCCTCGTACTCGTGCTGGCCGAGCGCGGCGCCTTCAGCCGGGGCGCGAACGACCCGGCGCTGGGTTTCGAGGCCCTCGGCCGGTTGGCCTGGGCCTTGGGACTCGCCGCGGTGGGAGGCGGCCTGGTCCTGGGCGTGCTGCCCGCGGTCCTCTGGCTGCTGCGCTTCCGGCTCGGTCAGCCCGTCGCGGTCGCGGCGCCCGGGGACGAAGGATCCACCCGCAAGGCAACGGGCGCCGCGCCGACGCACACGGCGTAGCATCCTCGCGTGCGTTGCCGCGCGCTCACGAGCCTCGTTGCCTGTCTGTTGCTGCTCGCCATGGCGGGCACGGCGACGCGTGCCGACGACGACGTCGTTCCCGCCGCGACCGTGCCCGTCGTCCGCGTGCCGCTGGCAGGGCCCTGGGCGGCGGCCGACGCCGAGGTGTCGGGGCTTTCGTGGGCACCGGGGCCCGACGGGACGCCCGTGTTGCTCTGGCTGGCCGAGGAACCGATCGCACTGGACGACGGCACGCGCACGCCGCTGGCATGGGCGGGACGCGACGACGTGGTGGCCGCGATCGCTCGCGCCGTGCGCGGGGAGGCCGGGCCTGCGCTCGAGCCGCGTCCGGTGCGCTGGGTCCTGCCGCCCGCGCTGGCGGCGCGCGAGGGGCGCACCGCCGAGGCGGGCTTCGAGGCGGTCGCCGTGATGGGCGATCGCCTGGCCGTCGCGCGCGAACAAGGCGGCGAGGATGGCGGCACGCTCCTGCTCGAGGGGCGCCTCTGCGTGCTGGACGGTCGCTACGCGGCCGTCTGCGATACGGCGCGCGACGTGCCGGCGCCCGACGTGCCGCCGGGGCTGGCGCCCGAGGACGTGCGCGACGTCCGCCGCAACAAGTCCTACGAGGCCCTCGTCGCGTGTCCTGCCGGATGGCTGCTGCTGCACGAGTGCGGGGGTGCGGCCTTCGTGCCCGCGCGCCGGGGTGCGCCGCGCCCGGTGCCGATGTCGCCCTTGCCCTATCGCCTGACCGACGCGAGCGCCCGCGGGCGTGACGGACGGTTCCAGGTGATCAGCTACCACTTCCGCGGGCGCGAGTGCCTGCCGGACGTCGAGGAGCTGGCGCGCGACCAACGCCGCGGCGGCACCCCGCCCGGCGGGGAGCACGTCGAGCGCCTCGTCGAGCTGACGTTCGACGCCCGCGGCGTGCATCGCACCCACGCGCCACCCGTCTGGCTCCGGCTCGAGCCCGAAGCCCGCAACTGGGAGGGCCTCGTCCGCCTCGATGCGCGCGACGTGGGCCTGACGGGTGTGCTCGTGGTCACCGACCGCTGGCCGTTGGCTGCCGAGGGGACCCTCTTCGCCTACGTGCCCGTCCCGCGCGACGCTACGTCGGCGTGTCGTCCTCGGCGTCTTCGTCGTCGGTGACGATGCGGTTGCGCGTGCGCTTGGCGCGCGCCAAGCGCTCGTTGGCCTTGTCGAACAGTGCGCCGCGCTCCTCGGCCTCCTGGGGATAGAGCGCCAGACCGCCGGACACGGTGATCGACACCTCGGTGCCCGGCACGACCGTCACCGGCGCCGCGCGTACGAGCTCGCGCGCTCGCTCGAGCGCATCCGTGCCGCGCGCGCGCGCCTCTTCGATGTCCTCCGGCAGGCCGGCCAGCAGCACGGCGAACTCCTCGCCGCCCCAGCGCGCGACGACGTCCGTGACGCGGAAGGCCTCGCGGAGTCGGCGCGCCACCTCGCGCAGCACCTCGTCCGCCGCGCGGTAGCCCAGGCTGGTGTTGACGCGCTTGAACCGGTCCACGTCGAGCAGGCCCAGGCCGAGCGTGCGGCCCTCGCGCCGGGCGCGTGACATCTCGCGGGACAACCCCAGCTCGTACGCCCCGCGGTTGGGCAGCCCCGTCAGCGGGTCCGCGGCGTCGGATCGCAAGAGGGCGCGCGCCAGCAGGCGCAGCTCGGCCGGGAAGAACGGCTCGGACAACGTGGCGTCGGCCCCGGCTTCGAGGAAGCGCGCGACGTCACCGCGTCGTCCCTCCGGCACCAGCAGCAGCACGCGCAGGTCCGGCGAGATCCGGCGCAGCTCGCGCAGGAAGGCGCGGTCCCTACGGGCCATGCCCGCGAGCGAGACGACGATCAGGTTGGCCGGTCGGCGCAGGAACAGCGTGACCGCTTCGAAGGGCCCGCGGGCCTCCGTCACGTCCATCCCCTCGGCACGCAGCGCGCGCGCCACCGTCGTGCGTCCGCGGCCCTGCGGCACGATGACCAGGGCATGCAGGCGGCGCGGGCCGGATGTCGTGGCCAGGGAACCCCCCCCTGGAGGGCCGGGCCGGGGGTGACGGCCGGGCGCGCTCCGGGCGCGCCGGACCGCAAGGGTCGTGCCGTCGGGGGCCAGGCCGGATCGATGGGCCTTGGCGGAGGGCAAGGACCGCCGCCGTGTCCACGCTGATGGACGTGGCTCCTGCAACGTCCTCTGGCTTGCGCGGCGCCGTGGACATGCAAACGGCCGGGTGCTTGCGCACCCGGCCGTCGGTTGGGGACTCGCTCCCGGGGAATCGGGAGCGAGCGTGAGCGGGCTGGGGTCCTACCAGCTGCGATCGCGGTCACGACCGCCGCGGCCACCGCCGCCGCCGCCGCCGTAGCCACCACCGCCGCCGCCG
>JBFWRP010000016.1:0-93120 GCA_050248855.1 Planctomycetota bacterium
GTGAGGGGTGCAGGGGGGACCGTGAGGGGTGCAGGGGGGACCGTGAGGGGTGCAGGGGGGGTACGGAATAGCCCCCCTGCTGCGCAGGCGAAGCCGGAGCACCGAATCCGCGCGGTAGCGCGGAACAACTGCTCTGCGGCGCTCCGAGCAAGTCTCCCCTTGCGCGGGCGAAAGATGGCGGAACGGCATAGCCCCCCTGCTGCGCAGGCGAAGCCGGAGCACCGAATCCGCGCGGTAGCGGGGAACGGTCACCCTTGCGCTCCGCTTGGAGTCGGATCCCGAACTGCGACGTTCGCTCGCCGTCGAACCGCGACCCCTGCGTGTCAGGCACCTTGCCCACGTTGCCGCTGCGCGGCGCCGCGGCAAGGGTCCTGACACATCCGGGTTCGCGAGGCGCGCGACCCCCGTGAGGGGTGCAGGGGGGCTACGGAACAGCCCCCCTGCCGCGAGGGCATAGCCCGAGCGCCGAGTCCGCGCGGGAGCGCGGAACGAAGTTCAGTCGCGTCGGCTGCACGAGGAGCCGATGCTGGTGCGAGACCGAGCACTCGGCGAGCCGCACGTCCGTACCCCAGGGGTTGAACGGTTACGCGTGCGGAGGCTTACGTGCGGCGCCCGAACACGGCCGGACGGCCCAGGCGCTCCAGCCAGCGGCGCTCCGCGGAGCGCATGCGGCGGCGGGCAGCCGGGTCGTGGTCGTCGTGGCCGAGCAGGTGGAGGACGCCATGGACGGCGTAGAGCGCCAGCTCGTCCGCCGGGTCGTGGCCCCGCTCGGCGGCCTCACGACGGGCCGTCTCGACCGACAGCATCAGCTCGGCCTCCAGCGCCGGCGCCTGGCCCCACGGGAACGTGATCACGTCCGTCGCCCAGTCGTGGCCGAGCATCCGCGCATTGACCTCGCGAATCGTGGCGTCGTCCACCAGGACGAACGCCAGCACCACGGGGCGGCCCGAGGTGCGGGACGCCTCGGCACCCAGCGCCTCGAGGAAGGCGGTGAGAGCGGGGCGCCCGCCGGGCACGCGGACATCGCGCACATCCACCTGCACCTCGACCGGCGGCGCCTCACCGGGCGGGGTCGTGCGTCGCGGCGAGCGCCTTCCGGCTTGGGTCATGAGCCGCGACGCGGGGGCGGCGGGCCATCGGCCGCGCGTCGCTCGGTCTCGACCTCGTAGGCGTCCACGATGCGTTGCACGAGGGGATGGCGCAGGATGTCGTGCGGGGAGAAACGCACCACCGAGAGCCCGCGCACGCCTTCGAGGATGCGCACGGCCTCCACGAGACCGCTCGGCGAACCGTCGGGCAGGTCCACCTGCGTGACGTCGCCCGTGACGACGATGCGCGAACCTTCGCCCATGCGTGTCAGGAACATCTTCATCTGGGCGGGCGTCGTGTTCTGCGCCTCGTCCAGGATGATGAACGCCTGCTTGAGCGTGCGGCCTCGCATGTACGCGAGCGGCACGATCTCGATCACGTCGGTGGCCAGCAGCCGCTGCACCTCGCCGTAGGTGAGCAGGTCGCCGAGCGCGTCGTAGAGCGGGCGCAGGTACGGGTTGATCTTGGCGTGGAAGTCGCCCGGAAGGAACCCGAGCTTCTCGCCGGCCTCCACCGCGGGGCGCGTGAGCACGATCTTGTGCGTGAGGCCGCTGCGCAGGGCCTCGACGGCCTGCACGACCGCGAGGAACGTCTTGCCCGTGCCGGCAGGGCCGACGGCGAACACGACGTCGTACTCCTCCATGGCGCGTACGTAGACCTCTTGGCCCGGCGTGCGCGGCTGCGGCGCGCCCGGGACGGGAGGGCCGCTTCGCGTGGGTCGAGGGAGCGGCGCAGACGTGGCGGCCCGCGGCGGCGTCGGACCCCGTCCCGCGGCGCGCGCGCGCGACCCGGGGCGCGGGGGGCGTCCGCCCGGCACCTTCTGCGAGCCGGGGCCGAGCAGCAGCTCCTCGACCTCTTCGGTCGGTGGCTCGAAGCCGGGCCGGATGCGCTGCATCACGTCGCGCACACGGCGCGCGACTTCCTCCACCGCGCCGGCATCGTCGCCGTCGACGGTAAGCGTGCCTTGACGTGCGCTCACGCGCACGCCGTAGCGCTCGCGCAGCGCGCGCAAGTGGCGGTCCATGGGACCGAACAGCACGCGCTGGGCGGACTCGTCGGCGTCGTGGATGCGTTCACGGGGCATGGCCGGGAGGATACCCGCGGGGGCCCCGGCGCCCCGCCCTCAGGCGATCCAGCGGTAGAAAGCCCAGGCCACGGGGCCCGCGAGCAGCAGGCTGTCGGCCATGTCCATCAGGCCGCCCATGTGCGGGATCAGGCGGCTCGAGTCCTTGGCGCCCGCCCGTCGCTTCCAGCCGCTCTGCGTGACGCCCGCGAGGATCGAAGCGGCAGCCACGAGGACGCCGAAGCCGATGCGCATCCCGATCGACCACGACTGCTCGGGCGCCAGGTCGAGCAGCGCGGGCAGGAACACGGCGACGAGCACGCTGGCCAGGATGCCGCCCGCCGTGCCCTCCCAGGTCTTGCCGGGCGACACGCGCGGGATCATGCGGTGGCGGCCGATGGCCTTGCCCACGACCCACCCACCGATGTCGCTGGCCTTGGCCACGAGCACGAACAGCACGAGGCGGCGCGCGCCGTCCGGACCGTCGGCCAGCTCGCGCGTGAACGAAAGGAGGAAGCCGATGTAGAGCCACGGCAGGTAGGACGCGACGATCGCGCCGACGGCCTCGGGCCTCACGTCCTTGAGCCGCGTGACCAACGGCAACACGATGCCGACGGCCACGAGCAAGGTGCGCACGAGGTGGCGATCGGCCGCGCCGTCGGGGGCGAGGAGGCCCACGCCGGCCAGGGCGCCGGAGAGCAACGCCGCGGGGAGCGCGGACAGGGGGCGCTCCGGGGAACGGAGCAGGCGCACAAGCTCGACCGCTGCGCCCGCGCCGACCAGGGCCAACAGGGCGTCCGACCAGCGCGCGTCGCCGCTGTGCTCGTGGAGCCAGAGAATGCCGAGCACTGCGCCCAGGACGAGCGGCGCGACGAGGAGGCGCACGGCGACGTCCGAGCTCGCCCGCGACGCGGGCGGGGGGGCGGACGGCGAGCTCACCGCTGCAGCAGACCGCCGAAGCTGCGCGTGCGGGTGGTGTAGTCCTGGAGCGCGCGGTCGAAGTCGTCTTCACGGAACTCGGGCCACGCCACGTCGGTGACGTGCAGCTCGCCGTAGGACATCTGCCACAGGAGGAAGTTGCTGAGGCGCTGCTCGCCAGCGGTGCGCACGAGCAGGTCGACGTCGGGCATGTCGGGCTGGTACAGCCGCGCGCCGAGCGCCGCTTCGAGGCCGGCTTCGTCGAGCGCCGCCAGGTCGATGCGACCCGCCGCGGCGTCCTCGGCCAGCCGCTTGGCCGCGTCGGCCAGCTCGAGGCGCGCGCCGTAGTTGAGCGCCAGGCACAGCGTGGTGCCGGCGTTGGCGGCGGTCAGCTCCTGCGTGCGGGCGAGGGCCCGCTGGACCTCGCGCGGCAAGCCCTCGATGCGACCGACGGAGCGCAGCCGGATGTCGTTCTCCATGAGCTCCTTGCGCTCGTCCACGAGGAACTTGCGCAGCAGGTGCATGAGGAACGCGATCTCGCTCTTGGGTCGCTTCCAGTTCTCGGTGCTGAAGGCGAACAGCGTGAGCTGTTTGAGACCCAGTGCCGCGGCGCGTCGCGTGACGGCGCGCACGCTCTCGATGCCGTGCTCGTGGCCGCGGATGCGCGCCAAGCCGCGCGCCTGCGCCCAGCGACCGTTGCCGTCCATGATGATCGCGACGTGGCGAGGGACGACGTGGCGGGGGACGGCGGAGCCCGGGGCGGCACCCGCGCGGGCCGCGGGCGTGGCGTCTACGGCCTTCGGGTCGGTGGCGTGTGCCGCCGCTTCGGGAGCGCGAGCCGCCGACGGCGGAGCGCTCTCGCCAGCACGCGGCGAAGCAGCGGCATCTGCGTCCCGCATCGTGCGCCGGCCTCGCAAGCAGCTCCTCCCCGCACCCGACGCCCAAGGGCGGTGCGCCGGGCGAAGCGTATCACCACCCACGTACGTGTCCTCGGTCAGGAGACCCCGACGAGGCGGCCCCCCATGGCGATGAAGCGGTCGCGCTGCGGCCCGACGCTGATCATCTCGACCGGCGCATCCATCAGCGCCTCCAGGGATCGGACGTAGCGCTGGGCGGCGACCGGCAGGTCCTCGAAGCGACGGACGCCCGAGATGTCCTTGCTCCAGCCGGCGTGGACTTCGTAGACCGGCGTGCAGCGCTCCCAGTCCGGCGCATAGGCCGGGGGCGCGACGACACGGTGACCGTCCAGCTCGTAGGCGACGCAGACGCGGATCTCGTCCAGGCCGGACAACACGTCGAGCTTGGTCAGCGCCACGCCGTCCACGCCCGAGGTGCGTGCGGCGCGGCGGGCCACGACGCCGTCGAACCACCCGCAGTCGCGCCGCCGGCCCGTGGTGGCGCCGAACTCGTTGCCGAGCTTGCCCAGGTGCTGGCCCGCCGGTCCGGTATCGCGCGTGGGGAAGGGGCCCGCGCCGACGCGCGTGCTGTAGGCCTTGACGACGCCGACGACGCGATCCAGCGACTTGGGCGGCATGCCCGTCCCGGCAAAGACGCCCGCGGGCGTCGTGCTGCTGGACGTGACGTAGGGGTAGCTGCCGTGGTCGACGTCCAGGGCGAAGCCCTGGGCGCCCTCCAGGAGGATGTTGCGGCCGGACTGCCAGGCCTCGAGCAGCACGTCGGCCGTATCCGCCACGTACGGACGCAGGCGCTCGGCCACCTCGCCGACCTCCTCGACGGCCTCGGCTGGGTCGATCGCGGGCATGCCCGCGCGGTCGAGAATGGCGTTCCAAGCGAGGATGTTGGCCTCGAGCGTGGCCGCGACGTCGGCGGGATGCAGGATGTCGGCCACGCGCATGCCGGCGCGGCGCACCTTGTCGGCGTACGTCGGACCGATGCCCCGGCTCGTGGTGCCCAGCGGCCGATCGCCGCGCAGGGCCTCGAGGGCCTCGTCCATGCGCTTGTGGTGGGGCAGCACGACGTGCGCCCGGTCGGACAGGAGCAGACGTCCCGAGAGGTCGATGCCGCGCGCCTCGAGCCCGTCGATCTCGCGGACCAGGGTCCACGGGTCCACGACCACGCCGTTGCCGATGACGTTGAGCGTGCCGTCCTGGACCACGCCCGACGGCAGCAGGTGGAGGACGTACTTCTCCTCCCCCACGATCACGGTATGACCCGCGTTCGCGCCGCCCTGGAAGCGCACGACGATGTCGGAGTCGGACGCGAGCAGGTCGACGATCCGGCCCTTGCCTTCGTCGCCCCACTGCATGCCGAACACGGCGGTGACGGGCATGGGGACTCCCGGGAAACGGGAAAGGGTACCCCGGCCGGGCCGGCGTGCAGCCCCTGGCGTCTTCGGGGGGCGGCTCGCCGAGCGCTCGCCGGTGCCGGCGGGCAGGGGGGTCCCCTACCCCGCCAGGGTCGTGGCCGGGGCCCCCTGGATCAGGCGCCGGAAGCGGTGGAAGAGGTGCTGGGCGTCGTGCGGCCCGGGGCACGCCTCGGGGTGGTACTGGACCGCGAAGGCGCGCCGCTCGGCGGAGGCCATGCCGGCGTTCGTCATGTCGTTCAGGTTCGTGTGGCTGGGCAGGAAGCCGGTGCGCCCAAGCGAGGCTTCGTCCACGACGAAGCCGTGGTTCTGGCTCGTGATCTCGATCTGGCCCGTGGCGTGGTCGCGGACCGGGTGGTTGGCGCCGCGGTGGCCGAACTTGAGCTTCCAGGTCTCCGCGCCGGCGGCAAGCGCGAGCAGCTGGTGGCCCAGGCAGATGC
The DNA here is from genome assembly GCA_050248855.1 of Planctomycetota bacterium. GTDB lineage: Bacteria > Planctomycetota > PLA2 > PLA2 > JAEUHO01 > JACKGW01. The sequence goes on from JBFWRP010000016.1 coordinate 5,834, forward strand.
CGAAGATCGGCACCTTGTCGAGGAGACCGCGGATCGTCTCGATGGCGTACGTGACCGCGGCCGGGTCGCCGGGCCCGTTGCTGAGGAACACGCCGTCGGGCTCGAGCGCGAGGATCTCCTCGGCCGACGTCGTGGCGGGCACCACCCACGGGTCCAGCCCGAAGGTCACCAGCGAGCGCAGGATGTTGCGCTTGATGCCGAAGTCCATGGCGACCACGCGGTAGCGGCGATCGGGGTCGGGATCGTCGCCCAGCCCGTCGGGACGACGGTCGAAGGGCGGCGGCCACGGTTGGTCCCAGCCGTAGGCCTCCTTGCACGTGACCTCACGTACCAGGTCCATGCCGGCCATGGAGGGCAACGCCTTGGCTTCGGCGACCAGCGCGTCCACGTCGTCGGTGTCCGTGGCCAGCACGCCGTTGATGGCGCCGGAGATGCGCAGGCGCCGCGTGAGCCGTCGCGTGTCCACGCCGTCGATGCCGATGACGCCGCGCTCGGCAAACCAGGCATCCAGGTCGGTGGTGGCGCGATGGTTGGAGGCGATCGGCGCAAGCTCGCGCACGACCATGCCCTCGATCCAGGGCCGCTCGGCTTCGACGTCGTCCTCGTTGACGCCGTAGTTGCCGATGTGCGGGTAGGTCATCGTGACGATCTGCCCGCGGTAGGACGGGTCCGTCGCGATCTCCTGGTAGCCGGTCATCGAGGTGTTGAAGACGACCTCGCCCGCGCGCCGACCGCGGGCGCCAAAGGCACGGCCCCGGAACACGGTGCCGTCGGCCAGGACGAGGAGGGCAGGGGGGCGTTCCGACATGGCGCGGAAGGTAGCAGGGGGGCCCCCGCCGGGAGGCCTCGGTCAGGGAGCGTCGGGGCCCGCGGCCGCGGCCCGGTTGACCAGCGCCGCCAGATAGCCCGCGCCGAAGCCGTTGTCGACGTTGACCACCGAGACGCCCGGCGCGCAGGCGTTGAGCATGGTGAGCAGCGGCGCCACGCCGTCGAGCGAGAGGCCGTACCCGACGCTGGTGGGGACGGCGATCACGGGCACGCCCACGAGCCCCCCCACGACGGAGGGCAGCGCGCCGTCCATGCCCGCGGCCACGACGATGGCGCGCGCGCGGCGGAGCGTCTCGACCTCGCCGAGGATGCGATGCAGGCCCGCCACGCCGACGTCGTAGCGCGTCTCGACCTCCTCACCCATCGCCCAGGCGGTGACACGGGCCTCCTCGGCCACGGGCACGTCGCCCGTGCCGGCGCACAGCACGAGGACGCCGGGGCGGCGACGGGCCGGCGGGTCGCGCAGCACGCTCACCGCGCGGGCCCGCTCGTGGTGCTCGGCGTCGGGGAAGGCGGCCAGCAACGCCTCGGCGCGCGGCGCGTCCACGCGCGTCACGAGCAGCGTCGACGAGCGCTCCAGGATCGCGGACGCGATCCGTACCAGGTCCGCGGGCGTCTTGCTGCTGCCGAGCACGACCTCGGGGAAGCCACACCGCAGCGCCCGGTGGTGGTCGAGGTGGGCCACGCCCGCGAGATGGGGGTCGCGGGACGCGGTGTTCGTGGGGAGCACGGCACCGAGCCGCGCCGCCGCCTCGGTCACGGGCACGTGGCCCTCGCGGACCGCCTCCAGCAGGGCTTCCAGGGCGGCGCGCTCCATGCCGTGGAGACTACCCACCCGCCCCTGCCTTCCAATCCATGAACACACCATGAAGAGCAGCCCCCGCGGGGGTGCGGCGGACGCGTCCGGCCCCGACAATCCGGCCCATGGACGAGCCCGTGGCCGACGCGCCCGCCCCCTCGAAGGCCCCGCTGCCGCCCGCGCCCGTGGCCCGGGCCCCGGACGAGCTGTTCCTCAACCGCGAGGCCAGCCTGCTGGAGTTCAACCGGCGGGTGCTCGCGCAGGCGCTGGACCCGGCGGTCCCGCTGCTCGAGCGGCTGCGCTTCCTGGCGATCTCGTGCTCGAACCTGGACGAGTTCTTCGAGATCCGCGTGGCGGGGCTGAAGCAGCACCTCCACTACGGGCCCACGCCGCCGGGGATCGACGGCCTGCCGGCGCCCGACGTGCTGCGCCGCGTGTCCGCGGTGGCCCACGAGCTGGCCGCCGAGCAGACGCGCGTGGCGCGCGACGTCATCCTGCCGGCGCTGGATGCCGAGGGCATCCGCATGCTGCGCCGCGATCTCTGGAGCGCCGACGAGAAGCGCTGGGCCCGCGACCACTTCAACGACACGATCAAGCCCGTCCTGACGCCGATCGGCCTGGACCCGGCCCATCCGTTCCCGATGGTCCACAACAAGGGCCTCTGCTTCCTGGTCGAGGTGGAGGGGGAAGACGCCTTCGGGCGGGACGCACGCTTCGCCGTCGTCCAGGTGCCGCGCTCGCTGCCCCGCGTCATCCCGATTCCGGCCTCGGTCAAGGGCAACAAGGGCCAGCGCTTCGTCCTGCTCTCGTCCGTGATCCACTCGCACCTGGACCTGTTGTTCCCCGGCATGCGCGTGCTCGGCGGCCACACCTTCCGCATCACCCGCAACAGCGACATGTGGGTGGACGAGGAAGAGGTCGAGAACCTCAAGATCGCGCTGCAGGGCGAGCTGACGCGCCGCAGCTTCGGCGAGGCCGTGCGCCTCGAGGTGGGCGCGGAGATGCCCGCCGCCGGCTGCGAGCTGCTGCTCGAGAAGGAAGCCCTGGGGCCCGACGACCTCTACCGCGTCGACGGACCCGTCAACCTGCACCGCCTGGTCGCCCTGCTCGATCTCGTCGACCGCCGCGACCTCAAGTACCCGCCGTTCGTGCCGGGCAACGCACGGCGCGTGCGCCAGAGCGAGGACCTGTTCGCCACGGTGGCCGCGCGCGACCTGCTGCTGCACCACCCCTACCAGGGCTTCGGCCCGGTCGTGGAGCTGGTGCGCCAGGCGGCGCGCGACCCCAACGTGCTGGCGATCAAGCAGACGCTGTACCGCACCGACAACGACTCGCCGATCGTCAAGGCGCTCGTGGATGCCTCGGTCGCGGGCAAGGACGTGACCGTGCTCGTCGAGCTGCGTGCGCGCTTCGACGAGGCCGCCAACATCTCCATGGCCCAGCGCCTGGAAGAAGTCGGCGCCAACGTCGTGTACGGCATCGTGGGCTACAAGGCCCATGCCAAGATGCTGCTGATCGTACGGCGCGAGGGCAAGAAGCTCCGCCGCTACGTCCATCTCGGCACCGGCAACTACCACGCAGGCACGGCGCGCGCGTACACCGACCTCGGCTTCCTCACGGCGCGTTCGCGCTTCGGCGAGGACGTGCAGGCCGTCTTCGACCAGCTCACGGGCGTGGGCAAGACGCCGCGCCTCTACCGCCTCGTACAGAGCCCCTTCACGCTCTACGACAAGGTGATCGAGAGCATCGCGGCCGAAACGCGCGCCGCACGCCTGGGCAAGAAGGCGCGCATCGAGGCGCGCATGAACAGCCTGAGCGAGGCCAACGTCATCCGCGCGCTGTACGAAGCCTCGCAGGCCGGTGTGCAGGTGGACCTGGTGATCCGGGGGATCTGCTGCTTGCGTCCTGGCGTGCCGGGCCTCAGCGAGAACATCCGCGTGCGCTCGGTGATCGGCCGCTTCCTCGAACACGCCCGCGTTTGGTGGTTCCTGGCCGGTGGCCGCGAGCAGGTCTGGCTCACGAGCGCCGACTGGATGTCGCGCAACCTCCATCGGCGCGTGGAGACGGCCTTCCCGATCCGCACGAAGCGCTTGAAGCAGCGCGTCCGCGAAGAGACGCTCACGTGGCTGCTGGAGGACAACTGCCAGGCGTGGCAGCTGCAGCCCGACGGCTCGTACATCCAGGCCCGCCCGAAGGGCGACGAGGCGCGTCGCAGCGCCCAGGAGCGTCTCTTGGCCCGCTGGGCCGAGCAGGGGGCGTAGACTACGGGGGTGCCCCACCCCCCCATCGACCTGGAAGCCGAGCTCAAGTCCTTCCGCGGCGAGGTCCGCCTTTTCCCCCTGCCGGACTTCGTGCTGTTTCCGGATGGGCTGGCCCCGCTCCGCGTCTTCGAGGCGCGCTACATCGCGATGGTCGAAGACGCGTTGGAGGATGACGGGCGCATCGCCCTGGCGCTCCTCAAGCGCACGGAGCAGGGCGAGATCCCCACGGGCGACGACCCCGCGATCCACCCCGTGGTCACCGTCGGCAAGATCGTGCGCCACACGCGCACGCCGCAGGGGCACTTCGAGATCCTGCTCTACGGGTTGTTCCGCGCGCGGATCCTGTCGGAGATCCCGCACTCGCCCTACCGCAAGGCACGCGTCGCCGTCGAGATCGACCTAGCCGATCCCGAGCAAGCCGAGCGCATCGCCGACCGCATGCGCCGCGCCCTCGATCTCGTTCCGGGCAAGCAGCCGCTGATCTGGGAGATGCGACGGCTGGCCAACTCGCTGCGGGGTGTCGATGCCGGTGCCGGGCGCTACGCCGATGCCGTGGCCAACGTGAGCGACCTCTCGGCGCTCGGGCGCTACGAGATCCTCGCCGAGCCCGACGTGTTGGTGCGCTTCGAGCGCCTCATCCAGCGCTTGGAACAGGCCGCCTACGCCGACCAGCCGCTGCCGCCGCCGGACACGCACCCGCGCTGGAACTGACGAGAGCTCCACGCGCCGCGAGGGCGCCGCGCCGCGCTACCCCGGCGTAACCCACGGGGCGCGTCGACCACGAGGTTCGTGCCGCGATGTGCGGACGATCGGGCTTGGCTCACCTTCGTGCGCGCCGACACGCGACGCATCCGTGTCGTCAGGGGGACGGCTGCGTCGCCCTCCGTGCGGTACGCAGGTGCTCCACGGCGCCGGGCACCGCGCGTGCGTCCGCCCCTCCTGCCACGCCCGCTCGCAGGCCTCGCGCGACGGACGGCAGGAGAAGCACGATGCGCAAGCTGATCTGGACGCCTCTGGTCCTCGTGGGGCTGCTGGTCCACGTCCCGACGAACGCGTGGTCGCACGGCGGCCAGTTCAAGGCGCCGCCCGGTTACGTGGACCCCGGGCAGCGGCCCGCCGAGGACCCCACGCCGCCGCCCCCGCCGCCTCCCTCCGGGGGCCCGCCGACGACGGGTGGCGAGGACGAGGGCAAGCCGACGGGTGGCGGCCCGACGACCCCGCCTCCGGGTCGCACGCCCCCGCCGACGACCGGCGGCGGAAGCCTGGGCGGACCCACACGCGGCCGTTCGGCCACGCTGTCGCAGGACGACTGGGCCATCTGGTACGCCTACAACCGCGCCTCGATCGAGAACCTGAAGGAGGCCCTCTACGCCCGCGTCAGCAGCAACCCGCTGGCCGCGGTCGTGGGCGAGAGCGGGGGCAACCGCGACGATGCGACGCACGACGTGCGCAGCAAGATCAGCTCCGCGCTGATCCCGGCCATGTTGTGGGCGCTGGATCCCGTCAACGCGCGCGACCCCGACGTGGAGTCCGCGGCCGCCATCGGGCTGGCGAAGATGACGTCCGACCCGCTGCACATCGAGCTGATCCAGAAGGGCCTCGAGTCCAAGCAGAAGCTCATGCGCGAGTCGGCGGCACTGGCGCTCGGCCTGTTGCGTCGCGCCAAGCCCGAGGACCAGTTCACGGGCAGCGACCTCGATCGCGTCCGCGAGACGCTGTTTGCCGTGCTCGGCGACGCCGAGCACGACGTGCGCACGCGCTGCTTCGCGGCGTTCGCCCTGGGTCTGCTGGGCGACCAGCCCTCGGGCCGTGCGGGGGCACCTCGCGGCGCCGAGCACACGGCCCGCCTGTTTGCCCATCTCGACCGCGAGGTGCCGAGCGACGAGATCACCGTCGCGGTCCTCACGGCCATCGGCCTGCAGGGCGCAGGCACGTTGGTGGATGACCAGCGCGAGGTGCTTCGCGACCTCGTGACGCGCGGTCGCCTGGCCAGCAAGAGCGCCCCCGATCACGTCTGCGCCGAGGCCGCCCGGGCCCTGGGCCAGGTGGGTGTCGACAGCGACGTGCGGCTCCTGGTGCGTGCGCTCACGAGCCGCCGGTCAGGCACCCTGACGGTGGCATCGGCAGCCATCGCCCTGGGTCGCTTGGCGCCGCTGCTCGACAGCGAGGGTCGCGTGGACGTCGCCAAGGAGCTGATCAACGCCGTCCAGAAGCTGCGCAGCGGCTCGACGACGGGCTTCGCCCTGGTCAGCTTGGCGCGGATCGCCGTGGCCGACCTGCAAGCCGGCTCGACGGCCGTGCTGGGCAGCACGAAGCTGCCCAAGCTCTTGCTCGGCACCGCGGTGGACGGCCGCGTGCTGGAGCGCCCGTACGGTGCACTGGCGCTGGGCTTGATCGCCGAGGAAATCGGCGAGACCCCGCGCACCGAGGCGGAGGGTGACTTCCGACACGATGCCGTGCGTGTGCTGCGCGAGGGCGCCATGTCCAAGCGCTTGTCGGCGCACGACCAGGCGGCCTACGCGATCGCACTGGGCATCGCACGGGACCAAGCGAGCGTGCCGCTCCTCGTCGAGGTGCTCGAGGACCGCCGCGGCGACGCCGAGAAGCAGGGCTACGCAGCCATCGCGCTGGGCCTCGTCGCCGAAGGCGGCTCCGTCGAGGGTCGCAAGCTTGTGCGTGGGCTGCTCGTGGAGACCCATGACGAAGAGCTCAAGGTGCAATGCGCGACGGCCCTCGGGCTGCTGCGCGACCGCGAGGCCCTCCCGGCGTTGCTCATGGGGCTCAAGGAGGCCGACACGCAATCGCTCAAGGGCCAGCTGGCCCTCGCCATCGCCCGGCTCGGCGACGGGCGGGCGATTCCCCCGCTGATCCAGGTGATGCAGGACCGGGGCGAGAAGGACCTGACGCGGGCGATCGTCACGGCGGCGCTCGGCGTGATCGGCGACATGGAGTGGATCCCGTCGCTGCACAGGATCACGCAGGACATCAACTACCTGTACATGAACGACAGCTGCCGCGAGATCGTCAGCATCCTCTGATCGAAGTCAGCGGCCGGGAGGTCCGGCCGCGGGGGCCAGCCTGTCCGGCGGTTGCAGCGAGGCGCCGCCGATCGCAGCGGGCCCTCGAACCCGGGGGCGGGGAGGATTCGTCCTCCCCGCTCCGCTCTCTTCCAGGTGACCTCTGGTTCAGCGCGTGGCGGCGAGGGCCGCCTGCAGCAGCTCGCCGACGAGACGCGCGGTGTCGGCCCCGTGGAGCGTGGCGGCGGCCTCGTAGCCGCCCGCCTCGATCGTGTCCGGGTCGGCGAGGTAGGCGGCGCCACCGTTCGTGACGCCGAGAACCCACACGTCGTCCGCCGCGTGCCCCTCCGCGGACGCCGCCCACGTCGCCCCGGCTTGGCGCGTGGCCTCCCCCGGTGTCCAGAGCCAGGCAAGCGTCTCCCCGCCGCCCACGTCGAAGCGCACGGCGCCTGCGGCGAGGGGCTCCCGGCCCACGACCTCCGCGAGCTGTACGCGCACCCCGACGGCCGGCGGGTCGATCGACCCCACGAAGCGCGCCTCGGGCACGAACAGCGACCACGCCGCGACATCGAGCGGGAGGAGCAACGCGTCGGCGACGATGTCGCCGACCGAGCCCGCGAGCAACGGACGGTCGGCGGCCGCGTGCAGCGCACTGCCCGAGCCCACGCCCGCGATCGCGCGCGGCGTGCCCATGTCGCGCTGCGCAAGTGCACACCGGATGGCGAGACGCCCGTGTCGCGGCGCGGCCCCGACGGCGTCGAGCAAGCCCGCCGTGGCGCGCTCGGCCAGCGCGAGCAGCCGCCCCTGACCGTGGGGCGCCGCGGGCGTGGGCGCCGGCGCCACGTCGCCGAAGGCCCCGTTGACGAACAGCACGGGGACGCCGCCCAGCTCCTGGCCCAGGCGCGTCTCGATCGCGCCGGCGAGGTCGCGGTCAAAGCGCAGGTGGGTGCGGCGGAGCACCGTGGGATGCACGGCGGCGTGCACCACCGCGCCCTGCGGCCGCCCGTCGACGTCGGTCACGAGCAGCGCGCCCACGCGCTCCTGCGTGGCGGGCGCCGGCCCACGTCCACGCCCCAGCGGACGGTCGGCCGGCAGCACGACCTGGGCCCAGGCGAGGGTCGCGGAGCGAAGGTCGTCGCGCGCGGCGCGCAGCGCCGCGACCGTGGCGGCCACGATCGCGTCCTCGACGCGCGGGTCGAAGTGGTCCGTCCCGACGACGGCCGCGAAGCGCTCGCGGCGGAAGCCCCCGGGCCCGCTGTGGGTATGCGTCGCGGCCAGCAGGAGGCGCTGCGCCACCACGCCCTCGGCGGCCAGCGCCGCCACCACGCGGGCGTGGAGGGTGCGACTGGTCGTCACGAGGTCGAGGGAGACCAGGGCGAACGGCGGGCCCCCCTCGGGCTGGAGCCAGAGCGCCCGCGCGCCGAGCGACTGCCCACGATCGGGGGCGGGCGGGTGGCGGTAGAGCGGGCGCCGTGGCTCACCATCGTCTCCGCGCCCCGCCATCCAGGCCTGGGTCAGGCCTCCGAGCCACCCGAGCCCCCCCAGGGCAGGCAGGGCCTGGCGCCGCGGCGGGCTGCCCCAGCCGGCAAGCGAGGCCGTGCGGGGCAGGTCGAAGGCGGCCTGTCCGAAGCCGGCTTGGAACGGCACCGTTGGCCGGGCCTCGTCGGCCGCCACGAGCTCGACCGGACCGGGCCCCTCCGTGGGCGTGCGCAGGACGCCCTGCCAGCTCCAGAACGCGATGTGGAGCAGCACGGCGAGGCGCAGGAGCCAACGGAGCGGCGGGCGCCGCCGCACGTACACCAGCAGCAGCTCGGCGACGACGGCGGCCACCACGGCCGCGACGAGCGCCGGCACGAGACCGAACCCGGCAGCCGTCACCCAGCCGGCGACCCAGGCAGCGGCAAAGGGCACGACGCGGCGCGCGAGGAAGGCCAGGAGTCGCAGCACGCGGCCATGGTGCCCGCGGCGAGCGCATCGGCCTCGGGTGGTCAAGGCGCGGCGTCGCGATTCCTTCCCCCCGCGTCCCGCACGGCTACCGTGCGGGGCTTGCCCCCGCCGGACCCACCCGGCGTCCCGAACCCGAAGGAGCCCTCCCATGAGCCGTCACCGCGTCGTATTCCTCCCCGGCGACGGCATCGGGCCCGAGGTGGCCGCGGCCGCCCGCGAAGTCGTGGACGCCTCCGGCATGGAGATCGACTGGGTCGACCAGGAAATGGGCCTCGTGGCCTTCGAGAAGTGCGGCGATGCCCTGCCCCGCGAGGTGATCGAGGCCATCACGGAGTGCGGCGTGGCGCTCAAGGGCCCCACCACCACCCCCATCGGTCGCGGCCACGTCTCGGCCAACGTCCGCCTGCGCAAGGAGCTCGAGCTCTTCGCCAACGTGCGGCCGGTCAAGACCGTCCCCGGCCTCGAGACCAGCCACGGCCCGATCGATCTCGTGATCGTCCGCGAGAACACGGAGAGCCTCTACGCCGGCCTCGAGAACGAGGTCGCTCCGGGTGTCGTCACGTCGATCAAGGTCATCACCGATCGCGCCTCGCGCCGCATCGCGCGCTTTGCCTTCGAGTACGCCCAGCGCTGGGGCCGCAAGACGGTCACGGCGGTCCACAAGGCAAACATCATGAAGAAGGCCGATGGCCTCTTCCTGCGTTGCGCCCAAGAGGAAGCCGCCAAGTTCGAGGGCAAGGTCGCGTTCAACGACGTGCTCGTGGACGCGCTGTGCATGCATCTCGTCACGCGTCCCTCGCGCTACGACGTGTTGCTGCTCGAGAACCTCTACGGCGACATCGTGAGCGATCTGGCGGCCGGCCTGATCGGCGGTCTGGGCCTCGCGCCCGGCGGCAACTACGGCGAGAAGGGCGCGGTCTTCGAGGCCATCCACGGCAGCGCGCCCGACATCGCCGGCCAGGGCATCGCCAACCCCATCGCGATGATCCTGTCCGCCGCCATGATGTGCCACCACCTCGGCGATCCGGGCCGCTACCGCCGCATCCGCCGCGGCATCGCCGCCGTCACGCGCGAGCGCAAGGACGTCCTCACCCCCGATCTCGGTGGCAAGGGCAACACCGCCTCCCTCACCAAGGCCATCATCGAAGAGGTCCAGCGCCAACCCCTCGAGGTGTGAGCGCCGCCGTTGCCGCGACCCCGGATGTTCCAGATCCCTTGCCGCGGAGCGGCACCGTGAGAGGTGCAGGAGGGGTACGGAATAGCCCTCCTGCTGCGGAGGCGAAGCCGGAGCACCGAGTCCGCGCGGGAGCGCGGAACGTAAGCGAGAGCGTCGTCCCTCCACGGGCAACGCAAGGCACATCCGAGACTCGCCTCGTTGACCGAGGGAGCAACGTGGGCAAGGTGCCTGACACGCAGGGGGCGCGATCCGACGGCGAGCGAACGTCGCGACCCCGGATGTGTCTGGACCCTTGCCGCGGCGCCGCGCAGCGGCAACGTGGGCAAGGTGCCTGACACGCAGGGGTCGCGGTCGCCGGCCGGCGGACGTCGCACTTCGGTGTCTGGTCGCTCAACGGTCGTTCCGCGCTACCGCGCGGATTCGGTGCTCCGGCTTCGCCTCCGCAGCAGGGGGGCTATTCCGTACCCCCCCTGCACCCCTCACGGTCCCCCCTGCACCCCTCACGGTCCCTCCTGCACCTCTTTCAGGGTGCACCACCCCTGCACCCCTCACGGGGTTCGGACACCTCCGCGCGCCTACCGTCGCTCGGCGCGAAGCTCCAGGTTGTCGGCGCCTCCAAACGGGACGATGGCGACGTGCTGCCCGTCCACGTAGATCTCGTACTGGGCGTCTGGGAGCCGCTGACCATGGCGAAGGGTCAGCACGAAGTGTCCCTTCTCGTCCGTCATGGAGAAGGCGTGCCCACCTGCGAGTGGCACATCGCGTGTCGCGCCATCCCCGTGGACGTAGACCCAAACGGGTCGCCACGCCAACGGTCTGCCACGAACATCGGTCACGCGTCCGCGCCACGTCGGGCGAGGTACCCGCCGTACCCGAATGACGTGCTCAACGTCGACATCAGCGAGCTTCGGTCGCCTGGGGCGTACCAACTCCAGCTGCATCAGCTCCGCGTGCACGACCTCCAGGAGCGCGCCGTCGTTGACCATTTCGAAGTGCCCGTCGGCATTGGTCACTGCACGGGCACGTGCGATAGCGCGGCGCGGCCCCCCCCGGCCCCGGTCCCAGTCGACGGCTTCTACGTCCACGTGGGACACAGGCGTGCCATCCTCCAGCTCGACGCGTCCGCGGATCCACGCGCGTCGTGCCATGGTGAGCTCGACGCTGCCGGGCTCGTCGGTCGGGACTCGAGCACTCGGACTGCCGCGCAGGAAGTAGCGCGCATCCGCCGTGCGAGCATCAAGCGTCCACCGTGCCCGCACTGGGAGACCGCGCAGCTCGAAGCGCCCGTTGGCATCCGTGACGACGTAGCGCTGGCGCCAAGGGCCGCCATGGAGCTGCGCGCCATCGTCCCAGCCTGGCCGTGCGGTGATGTACGCGTGCGGCACCGCCGCGCCGCCTGCATCGCGCGCGACCCCCGCGAGGTTGCCGAGGACGATATCGGCGGCCGCTGGGGGACGTGGCTTCTCCGGCTCGGTCACACCGACCGCACGCTTGCGCAAGCTCTGGAACGGCACGTCAAGCCGATCGCTCCACGCATCCTCGTACCGAGACCACGTCCCGAGCCCGGGGATGTGCACGACGACGGCAACGACACCGCGTGGAACGCTCGAGAACCGTAGGTCACCCGCCGGGGTCAGCTGCTGCCACGGTGTGGACCACATCCAGCCGCTCGTGAAGAACGCATCGCGAAGGCAGGCTCGCAGCTGCGCCCACGCGGGGCGTCCCCGGGGTAGACCCGACACGGAGCCTAGGAGCGGAGCCCCGCTCGGGATCGTCAGCCGGACGTCGTGCGGCCAGCTATCGAGCGGATCGGCTCCCGCCTCGGCGTGGGGCATGGCGGAGCGTCCGTCGCCTTCGACGACGACGTCGTAATGCCCCAACGGATCCAGGCCCTCCACGATGAACGACCCATCCACCTCCGTCAGGGCGCGTGCCGCCGGGGATTGGCCCTCGCTGATGGGCGGATCGCCCGGCGCCGGCTCATTCCAGCGGCCGCGCGCAGCCCGGGCTGACCACGCCGCCACGCGTACCTCCGACACGGGCTCGCCGTTCGCATTCACCACTAGGCCTTGGATGCGTCCTACGGCGTCCCGAACGCCGTCCGCACCGGCCGGCTCTCCCCCCCAGCCCAGGTGGAGCAGGCAACCGCACGCGAGGCAGAGGAGGGCGCGCAGCCATGGCGATACGGCGCTCCCCCCGTCGAAGTCCGTGCGGCGTGCGGCCCAAGGCATGTCAGGGCCAACGTCGCGGGGGGACGGTGGTTCGAGCGCTGACGTCGGGCCGGCCCCGTGCGATCGACGCACGAGGAGGGAGTGCCTGAGCCGCGTCATCCGTCCGATCGCAACGACACGGTGCAGGTTTCGCCGCCCTCGATCGCAAACGTCATGCGCTGCACGGGGCGCTCTGGCAGCTCGATGACGGCTTCATGGAGACCATCCGGAAGACCGTCGACGGTCAGTCGGCCGGCACGTGCGCGGAAGGCGCGTCCGTCCACGCGCACGGCGAAGTCGATGCCGGCGGACTCGGCCGTACCGACCAACCGGAGATCAAGGCGCCCGCTCGGCACGCGAACCGACCATGGACCTTCGCCCTCGAGCGTCGCGACGACCGGCATGCCGGAGGTGTGAACCCGCACGATGGTGCCCGCCCTCAGCAGGCCGGGCGCGTGCCAGGGATCCAGGAGCCGCCCATGCTCGTCAGGAAGGAGGGTCTCCTGCCGCGGTCCGTTCGTCAGCGTGACCCGCAGGTCCCTGGCGTCTTGCCCGTGCACGGGGATCACGTCCAGGTGCGGTCGCCGCGCAAGCAGCGTGAGGGATCCGAGGTCCAGAGACGTCGCGCCACCCTCTCCGGCTACCGGGATGCGGATGAGGACGGGTTGGTAGCGGGTCTCGTTCTTCGGCCAAGCCACCAGCGTGAGATCCCTACCCGACAGGACGTAGGCGCGGGCCAGATGCGCGGCAGGTTGGTCGCCGTAGCACACTTCCGACCCCGAGAGCACGCGCTGCTCGTGCTCGCCGAGCCAGCCCTCGATCGGATCGCCTGCCTCGTCGTGGAGGCGCGCCGCGATCTCCACGGCGTGCGCGAGGGGAGGCCGCACGCGTGGGAGCTCGGCCTCGGGCCTCGTGACGGCGAGGTCGATCGGCTGCACGTGGACGCGGCCGGGCTGGTCCACGCGGACGAACGCACGGCCCTCCCCGGGAACCCCGACCACGTGCTCGCCCGCCTCGTCGGTCTCGAACACAACCTCGCGATCGATGACCACGCGCATCGTCGCTTCGCCGCCGGGATGGACGAGGACGAAAGAACGTGGACGCACCAGGGCGATCCCAAGTCGCGTCTCGGCCCCGTCGACGCGGACGCGTTGGCGCGTGCGGGCCAAGAGCGGACCACGCGTCCCTCCGGCGCAAACTTCCACCTCGTACGTGTCTGCCGGCAAGCGGAGGGCAGGGATCTCCTCAGCGCTGAAGGCGTCGTGCCAGGTCCAGCCGTCGCGCACGCGGCTGGCGACCACCGACAGGCCAAGGTCCTCGCGCTCGGCGTCGGACCAACCAGACACGTCCACGTCGACGAGCAGCTCGTGGTCGGGGAGCTCCGTGCGCTCCTCCCCGGGTTCCGGCAGGAGGATGGTGGCCTCCAACCCAGGCAGTGGCACATGCCCGTACACGACGTCGTCCGGCGCCCCGGCAGGTCCGACGACGTACTCGGACGGTTCCACGCGGAACCGGGCACCGGGGCCGTAGGCAAGGCCGATCAGTCGGAAGCAGCCCTCGCCATCGGTCACGGCCCAGGGGCCGCGATGGCACTCGTTGGCCCCGACTCCGACGCCCGATGCCGGCCTGCCATCGGGGTGGACGACGCGCCCCACGACCGTCGTACCCCAGGCGAGCTCCATGACTCGCGGCAGCTCCCAGGGGCGCCACGCAGCATCGGTCACGTACCACGATGCGAAGCCCTCCTTGACGGGCCAGATCTGGCCATAGCCTTCGTCTTGGACGCCGACCAAGCGCGCGGTGCCGGACGCGTCGGTCGTCGCCTGGAGCACGTCGGGTGCATGGCCGCATCCGAGCAGCCAGCCGAGCTCGACACCCTCGATGGGGCGATGGAGCGGATCGCGCAGGGTGACGCGGAGCTCGGAGGCGGGACGCAGCTCGACATCTGCGTCCGACGCCGTTCGATCCCCCCCGTACACCGCGTTGGGTCCGTAGCCGGGAGCTTCGACATAGGCCCACGTGGGATCGCCGCAGCGCTGCACCAGCTCGTCGTCCAGATCGGCGCGTCGAATGCGAACCCATCCGGCCGCGTCGGCCATGCCGGTGCCCGTCGCAGGCCTCGCGCCGGGGATGGGATGTGGCACCTCGGCGTACAGCTTGACGACGGCGTGGGCAATGGGTTCGGTCGTGGCTGCCGAGACTACGCGCTTGACGAAGACGTCGTTCTCCCCAACGTGCCAAGGAAGGGGCCCGTGGACCGCTTCGCCCTCGGCCTCGGCCAAGCCGATGCCGGGCACAGGCAGGACTGCCAAGCACGCGCTGGCGAAGCACGCCATCGGCCAGCTACGTCGACGCTTCACCGGCTTCGACCTCCTCGCCCGGCCATGGAGCCACTCCCGCTTTTCTAACGCGCCGTGGGCACGCTTGACGAGCGACCTTCGCGCATCCGACGCTTGGCGCGGGGTCTGGCTCCAAGCGAGCGACGCACTCCGGCGTCACTCCGCGTCCACGTTGCTTCGCTCCCAGACACGGGATCTGCAATGGAAGGTGCCTGAACTCCGGGCTCGGACAGGACAGCCACGCTTCCATGGGAGGGGGTGCCGCGCGCATCGAGACGCGGTACGGAGGCGGGGATTTCTTCCGCAACTTGCCGCCCTGCGCTTCGGCATACGGAAGTGCCCATCGGCAAGTTGCGGAAGAATTCCCCGCCTCCGTACGGGCTTTGCCGTCGGCATGAAGAACTGACACCTCCGCGCGCCGGACCGGGTCAACGGGCGGAGGGACGGGAGCCGAGGAGGAAAGAGCGGCTGGCGTCGACGTGGGCGCGACCGGCGAGGGCCTGGCGGCCGATGAGCATGCGGTAGCCCATGCCGTGGCGGCTGGTGAGGTTGACCTCGACCGGGGCGACGCGGCCGCCCCAGGCCAAGAGCGTGCGGATCACGTAGCGCTCCTCCTCGTGGCCCGTCGAGGAGCGCACGATGCGGCGGTCGTGGAGGTCCGCGACGCAGGAGACGGCGATGCGCGTGGTGCGACGTCGCGGGTGCACGACGAAGCGCACGCGCTCGCGGCCCTCCTGCCGGAAGACGTGGACGTCCTCGGCGTGGAGCGACGACGTGCGGGCGCCCGTGTCGACCTTGGCCTGCAGGCGGGCGATGCCGAGCGCCGGCAGACCGATCCACTCGCGCCAGCCGACGACGAGCAGCGGCTCGCCGGACCCGCTCACGCCTCGGGGGGCGGCGAGCCCGGCGCATCAGCGCGCGGCGGCGCGCTCCCGCCCTGTGCCTTCTTGAGCGCGCGGTTGTAGACGACGCGGCGACGGCCCTGCTCCTTGGGCGAGAGGCCGGGCTCGTCGGGATCCTCGACGCCGAGGCCGGCAGGCGACGTGTCGCCGGCGGCGGGAGCGGCGGCAGCGGGCGCCGCCGCAGGTGCGGCGGCTCCACCGCCTTCCGCGGCCTTCTTCTTGGCCCGCGTGAAGGCGATCTGGCGCTTGGCCTTCTCCTTGGGCGAGATCCCCGGCTCGTCGGGGTCGGCGACACCGAGGGCGGCGGGTGTGAGCTCACCCGCAGGCGCGGCGGGCGCGGCGGCGGCAGCGGCCTCCTCGGCCTTCTTCTGCGCGCGCTTCAGACCCAACGCGCGCTTGGCCTTCTCCTTGGGCGTGATGCCGGCCTCGTCGGGGTCGGGCACGCCGAGCGCCGCAGGCGACAGGTCGAGAGCGGCCGCGGCGGCGGGCGCACCGGCGCCTTGGCGCGCCTTGGCCTTCTTGGCGTCCTTCACGGCCTTCAGCCGCGCGATCTTGCGGCTGGTGCGCTCGCGCGGCGCCAGGCCCGCCTCGGACGGGTCCGGCAAGGCGGCCATGATCGCGGCCTCGTCGACCTTGACCGTGCGCCAGTCGACTTCCTCGGCGACGGGGGCGCCCACGCCGGCGACCTTGCGCTTGGCGGCGCGGATGGCGGAGAGGCGCGCGATCTTGCGCTTGGTCCGCTCGCGCATGGAAACGCCGGCCTCGAAGGGGTCCGGCAAGCCCGCCGTGATCGCGGCTTCGTCCACCTTGATGTCGTGCAGCGACACGCGCGGCGCGGCCTTGCCCTTGCCGCCCTTCTTGGCGGCCTTGGCCTTGGCTTCGCGGTCCTCACGGGCCTTGCGGATGGCGGCGCTGGCGTCCGCGTAGGCCTTGGCCTCCCGCTCCATGGCCTCCGAGGCCAGCGGCAACAGAACCTGCAGCCGGCGGTCCTTCTCCTGGCGGATCGTGCGCAGCGTGGTCTGCACGAGGCGGTGCTCGGTGCCGAAGGCGGCCAGGGCCTCGTCGAGCACGGCGATGTCGTCTTGCAGGGCCTCGACGACGAAGCCCATCATGTAGGGCAGCGTGAGGTAGTTCACGTCGCGGTACCAGTAGGCGAACGTGCCCGGTTGGGGGACCTCGTCATAGGTCTCGATCAGGCGGGCCAGGAGCATCGCGTGGCGACGATCGTCCAGGCGCAGGGCCTTGAGGTCGTCCATGAGCGCCGTGTCCTCGGCCACGAGGAACGGGCGGCTCTCGTAGACGTAGCCCGACGCGCTGTAGTAGCTGCGGTTGAAGACGCGATCAAGCAGCTCGCGCTGGGCGGTGTCGAGGGTCAGGGTCGTCACGCCGCTAGCCTCCGATCACCGTGTCCGTGACGGCCTTGGCCCACTCCCAGAGGGGGCTCCAGAAGAAGCCGAACAGCACGACGGGGGCCACGAGGCCCACGCTCAAGAGCTTGTCGGACAGCGGCAGGCGCCACGCCGTGGCGGCCTCCTCGCCCTCCTGCTCGGAGAACGGGAACATCGCGGTCACGACGCGCATGTAGTAGTAGAGCGAGACCACGCCGTTGAGCAGGCCAAGCACGCCGAGCGCGATGTAGCCCTTCTCGAAGACGCCGTAGAACAGCTGCAGCTTGCCGACGAAGCCGAAGAACGGCGGCAGGCCCGTGAGGCTGAACATCACGATGGCCAGCGCCACGGCCAACCAGACGTTGCGGCGCGCGAGCCCGCGGAAGGCCGACATCTCGCCCGTCCCCTGGCGTCGGATGACCATGCCCGCGATGGAGAACGCGGCGAGGTTCATGAAGAGGTAGGCCACGAGGTAGAGCACGAGGCCCGCCAGCGTGGACCGCCCCCACACCGTGATGGCCAGCAGGATGTAGCCGGCGTGCGCGATGCTCGACCACGCGAGCAGGCGCTTGATCTCGGTTTGGCGAAGCGCCGCGGCGTTGCCGAACGTCATCGACAGGATGGCCAGCACGCCGACGACCTGCAGCAGGAACGGACCGTCGGGCAGCCAACCCGCGCCCGTCGCAGACGCGACCTCGCCGGGAACCACCGCCGCGACGACGCGGATCAGGGCGGCGAAGCCCGCGGCCTTGGAGGCCACGGCCAGGAAGCCGCCGACGGCAGCCGGGGCGCCGGCGTAGACGTCGGGCGCCCAGAAGTGGAACGGGACGGCGGAGATCTTGAAGGCGAAGCCCGCCGCCATCAGCAGGCAAGCCACCCAGAAGATGGGCTGGGCGCCGATGCCGTTGACCATGGCCACCGAAAGCGCGTCAAGCGACGTGCTGCCCACGAGGCCGACGATCAACGAGAGGCCGTACAGCATCGCCGCGGACGAGACGGCGCCGAACAGCACGTACTTCATGCTGGCTTCGTTGGCCTTCACGTCCGAGCGACGCATGCCCACGAGCACGTAGCTGGGAATCGAGACGGTCTCGAACGCCAGGTAGAGCGTCACGAGGTCGACCGACATCGACAGGATGACCATGCCGAGCACGGCAGCCAGGATCAGCAGCAGGTACTCGCCGCCGGGCGTACGGAACGCCTCGCCGCGCATGGTGGCCACCACGGTGAGCGCGCCGACGAGGCAGCAGAACACCGTCATGGCCAGGCCGAACGCGTCGGCGCGCAGCACGCCGAACACGACCGCCGTGTCGGGCGTCTGGCCCCAGGCCACGAGACCCGCGGCCACGAAGCCGGCGACAGCCAGCGTGGCGGGCACGAGCGGACGACGACCGCGACCCAGTAGGTCGGTCAGCAGCACCGCCAGCGCGGCGATGGTCAGCAGGATCGACGGAACAAGGGGGCCGGGGTCGGGCACGTCAGCTCATCCGGGAGGGAACGTCGAAGCGGGTGGTCATGCGCTTCACGAGCCCAGCCCCACGGCCGAGGCTTGGAGCAGCGACTCGAGGCTCGTCGTGAAGTAGGCGTAGAGGTCCATCGCCGTGGCCGGCCAGATGCCCATCCACAGCGTCACCAGCGCCAGCGGCACGAGAACGGCCGCTTCACGCTTGGTGAGGTCGGGGTAGTGCGTCTTGTCCTGGTAGACGGCGGGCGTCTTGCCCAGGTAGACCTTCTGCAGCGTGATCAGGTAGTAGGCCGCCGTCATCACGATGCCGGCGAGCGAGACCCACGCCGCCCAGCGCTGCGTGTCGCTCTTGAACGTGCCGATGAAGGTCGTCATCTCGGCGATGAAGCCGGAGAGACCCGGCAGGCCGAGGCTGGCGAAGAACGCGAACGACGCCAGCAGGAAGTACTTGGGCATGGCCCAGGCCAAGCCGCCGAAGCGGTCGATGTCGCGGTGGTGGGCGCGGTCGTAGATCACGCCCACGATCATGAAGAGCATGGCGCTGATCGTGCCGTGCGCGAGCATCATGTACATGGCGCCGTTGATGGCTTCGGCGGTGCCCGCCGCCAGGCCCAGCGTGACGAAGCCCATGTGGCTGACCGACGAGTACGCGATCATCTTCTTGAAGTCGGTCTGGGCGAGTGCGACGAACGCGCCGTACACGATGGCGATCACGCTGATGATCGCGATGGCCGTGGCCCAGCCCGCCGCCGCCTCCGGGAAGAAGGGGTAGGCGATGCGCATCAGGCCGTAGCCGCCCATCTTCAGCAGGACGCCGGCCAGGATCATGGAGATCGGGGTGGGCGCCTCGACGTGGGCGTCGGGCAACCACGTGTGGAACGGGAACGTGGGCACCTTCACGGCGAAGCCGATGAACATGGCCACGAACACGAGCGACGGGTCGACGCCCGCGGGCAGGATCGACTGGCCCGCCTTGGCCATGGCCACGATCTCGGGGATCGACCACGTGCCCGCGCCCATGCGGACCAGGATGAGACCCGCGAGCAAGAGGACCGAGCCGGCCAGCGTGTACAGGAAGAACTTGATGCTGGCGTACTGGCGCCGCGGACCGCCCCACATGCCGATGAGGAAGTACATCGGCAGGAGCATGATCTCCCAGAACACGTAGAACAGGAACAGGTCCATCGCCACGAACACGCCCAACATGCCCGTGAGCAGCAGCAAGAAGAGCATGTGGTAGCCGCGGGGGTTCTTGTCGATGCCCCAGCTGGCGATGGCGGCGGTGGCCGACACGAAGGCCGTCAGGAGCAGCAGGCTCAGGGAGAGACCGTCCACGGCGATGTGCCACTGGATGCCCACGGCCGGGATCCAGTCGGCCTTCTCGACGTGCTGCAGGCTCTCCATGCCCTGCATGCCGCCCCAGAGGATCAGCACGAGCACGAGCACGGCGACGTTGGTCACGACGTTGATCGCGCGAGCGTGCTTCTCGGGCAGCGCCCAGCAGAGCAGGAGGCCCACGACGGGCAGGAAGATCGTCAACGAGAGCATGGCGTCAGAGGATCCTTCCCAACACGAGGGCCAGCGCCAGCACGCCGGCGCTCACGGACAGGTAGAAGCGGACACGACCGCTCTGCAGCGCGTTCATGCCGGCTCCGAGGACACGGGGCACCCAGCCCACCAAGTGGACCGCGCCGTCCACGACGCGGCGGTCCGTGCGGCCGGAGAGGCCAGCGAGCGTGGAGCGGGCGAAGCGACCGATGGTGTTGACGGCGCCGTCCACGCCCTTCTCGTCCACCACGCGGAAGCCCTTGGCCAGGCCGTAGGCCGGCCGTAGCGCCACCTCGCGGTAGAGCTCGTCGAAGCCGAACTTGCGCTGGAAGACCTTCTCGAGGCCGCGGAAGGGGCGCTTGAGGCGGTCGAGGGCAGCGCCCGCCATGAAGCGGAACACGTACAGGCCACCGAGCAGGCCGAGCACGCCTGCCGTGATGGCCATGGCCATCACGACGCCCGAGTGCTCGAAGTGCAGGTCACCGACGGTCCGGAAGCCCGTCGCGGTAACGCCCGTCGCATCGGCCACGATCTCGGGGTTCAAGAGGATGCCGTGCCACGCGCCCCATCCGGCGCAGACTGCAAGCACACCGAGGATGACGAGCGGGATCGTCATGCTCGGGGGCGACTCGTGCGCGTGGTCGTGGACGTGCTGGTCGCGCGGCTTGCCGAGGAACGTCATCGCGAACAACCGCATCATGTAGAAGGCGGTGAGGACGGCGCCGAACAGCGCCATCCAGTAGAGGACCGGCAGGCGGTGCCAAGCACCCGCCAGGATGGCGTCCTTCGAGAAGAAGCCGGAGGTGATGAACGGCAGGCCCGCGATGGCCAGCACGCCGGCCAGGAAGGTCCAGCCCGTGATGGGCATCTTCTTGAGCAGCCCGCCCATCTTGCGCATGTCCTGCTCGTGGTGGCAGGCATGGATCACGCTGCCGGAGCCGAGGAACATCAGCGCCTTGAAGAAGGCGTGCGTGGTGAGGTGGAACAGACCGGCGTGCCAGGCGCCCACGCCAAGCCCCAGGAACATGTAGCCCAGCTGGCTGACCGTGGAGTAGGCGAGGACCTTCTTGATGTCGTCCTGGGCCAGCGCGATGAAGCCGGCCATGACGGCCGTCACGGCGCCGACCGTGGCCACGACGACCAGCACGTCGGGCGTGAGGATCGGCATGAAGCGACCGATCAGGTACACGCCGGCCGCGACCATGGTGGCCGCGTGGATCAGGGCGCTGACGGGCGTCGGGCCTTCCATGGCGTCCGGCAGCCAGACGTGCAGCGGGGCCTGGGCGCTCTTGCCCATGGCCGCGAAGAACAGGCCGAAGCCGGCGATCGTGATCCACGGGTCGGCCAGCGTGCCGCTCTGGGCCGCCGCGAAGATCTTGGCGAACTCGAAGCTGCCGGCCGTCATGTAGATGGCGGCGATCGCCACGACCATGCCGAGGTCGCCGATGCGCGTGGTGATGAAGGCCTTGCGCGCCGCGTTGCCCGGGGCGGGCTTCTCGCTCCAGAAGCCGATCAGCTTGTAGGAGCAAAGACCCACCAGCTCCCAGCCCATGAACAGGTGGAGCAGGTTGTCGGCCAGTACCAGGACCAGCATCGAGACGCTGAACATCTGGAGCCAGGCGAAGAACAACCAGTACTTGGGGTCGCCCTTCATGTAGCTCGTGCTGAAGAGGTGCACGAGGAACGCGACCAGCGTCACCACGACCAGCATGACGGCCGTGAGGCCGTCGATGTGGATGCCCACCGTCCACGGCGTGCCCCCACCGCCCGAGGGGTCGAACCACGCCCACGAGACGTGGAAGGGGTCCGCGCCGCCGAGCTGGGAGACGAGGATCACCACGGCCGACACGAACGAGGCGAAGATCGTGGCCACGGTGAGCCACGCCCCCTGGCCCGGCAGGCGCCGGCCCAGGAAGAACTGGATCACGAAGCCGACCAGCGGCGCGCCGAGGATCGTCAGGGCCAGCCCGAGCATGCTCCCGCTATCCCTTCAGGTTCGTCATCGCGTCCACGTCGATGCGGTCGCGAGCGTCGAAGACGTTGAGCAGAATGGCCAGGGCCACGGCCGCCTCGGCCGCCGCGATCACCAGGACGAACAGGGCGAAGACCTGCCCGCGGACCCCACCGGGGCCGAAGCGGTCGAACGCCACGAGGTTCAGGTTGGCGGCGTTGAGCATGAGCTCGATGCCGATCAGGATCGCCACCGCGTTGCGGCGCGCCAAGACCGTCACGAGGCCTGCGCTGAACAGGGCCGCGCCGACGACCAGGTAGTGCATCAGCCCGATCGTCACGTGCGCCTCCGGCGGGCGAGGTAGGCGGCGCCCACGAGGGCGGCCAGCAGCAGCATGGAGCTCAGCTCGAACGGGAGCAGGAACTGCTCGGGGTCGAGGAAGGCGCGTCCGATGGGCGCCGTGGTGGGCTGCGGGTCGGGCAGCTCGTGCCGGGCGGCGAAGTCCGTCCCGTGCAGCGCCAGCAGCAGCCCGAAGAAGAACAAGCCGCCCACGAACGCCGGCACGAGCAGCTTGGGCTTCTCCTCGAGGCCCAGCGTGGAGCGGGTCTTGCCCGTCATCAGGATGCCGAACACGAGCAGCACGAGGATGCCGCCCACGTAGACGATGACCTGCGCGAGGCCGACGAAGTCGGCGCCGAGCATGAAGTACAGGCCCGCGACGCCGAAGAAGGCCGCCATCAGGCCGAAGGCGGCATGCACGATCTTGGGCGCCGTCGCGGCCGCGATCGCCGAGATCACGGCAAACGCCGCCAAGCCGTAGAACACCGCGGGCGCGATCCAGGGGGTGAGGTCGGGCAACGTCACGCCTCCCCTCCCTTGTTCCTGCGGGCGGCGATGCGCGCCAGATGCGGAGCGAGGCCAGCCTCCGGGTCGGCGCTGGTCTTGGCCGTGCGCCAGGGGCCCTCCCCCTTGGTGAAGTCGATGCGCACCCCGCCCTGGCGATCGAACGCGGCGAGGTCGTACTGCTGGCCCATGTGGATGCAGTCCACGGGGCAGGGGTCGATGCAGAGCGAGCAGAACAGGCACTTGGCGTAGTCGATCTCGTAGCGCGTGAGGATCTTGCTGCCGTCGGCGGCCTTGCCGCCGTCCTCGATCGCGATGCAGTCCACCGGGCACGCCTTGGCGCACAGGTGACACACGATGCACTTCTCGGGCTCGAACTCGTGCAGGCCCCGCTCGTAGGGGCTGAAGTACGTCTGCTCGCCCGGATCGGGGTACTCGATGGTGGTCGGCTTCGTGAAGAAGTGCCGCCCCGTCAGCACCATGCCCTTGGCAGTGCTGGAGATGCCGTGCCAGACGTCCTTGAGGTACGAACGCATGCGCCGCCTCCCGACCGCTACCGGCCCATGAGCCACGCTGCGAAGCCCCCGTCGCCCAGCGAGGCGCCGAGCAGGACCTGCAGGGCCGCCCCCACCACGCAGATCACGCTCGCAGGGAGCAGGACCTTGTAGCAGAGGTACATGACGCGATCGACGCGGAAGCGCGGCAGGCTCCAACGCACCCAGATCATCACGAAGAGCAGGAAGATCGTCTTCGCGAAGAGGATGCCGAAGCCGAGCCAGCGCGTGCCCGGGCCGGTCAGGTCGACGGGGAACCCGGGGGACCACCCACCCAGGAAGAGGATCGCGGCGAGCGCGGCGAACAGGATCATGCCCGCGTACTCGGCCAGGAAGAACACGGCGAAGCGGAAGCCCGTGTACTCGGTGTGGAAGCCGGCGACGAGCTCGCTCTCGGCCTCGGGCAAGTCGAACGGGGCCCGCTTCAGGCTGGCGAGCGACGCGGTCGCGAAGATGAAGAAGGCGAGGAACGCGAAGGGCCCGCGGAACACGTACCAGTTCCAGATGGCACCTTCCTGCTGGACGACGATGTCGGTCAGGTTCAGCGTGCCGGCCAGGACCACGACGGCCAGGGCCGAGATGCCGAGCGGCAGCTCGTAGCTGATCATCTGCGCGACTTCGCGCATGGCGCCGAGCACGGCCCACTTCGAGTTGCTGGCCCAGCCGGCCATGATCACGCCCACCACCTCGATGGAGGTCAGGGACAGGATCACGAAGAGGCCGATGTTCATGTCGGCGGGGACGAGACCGAAGCCCCACGGCAGCACCGCGAACGCCACGAAGGCGCCCGCGAACACGATGATCGGCGCGAGGAGGAAGACGATCCTGTCGGCGCTGGCCGGAATGATGTCTTCCTTGGCCAGCAGCTTGACGCCGTCGGCCACGAACTGGAGCAAGCCCTGGGGACCCACGCGGTTGGGTCCGATGCGGGCTTGCATGCGGCCGGCGACGCGACGCTCGAGCCAGACGGTCTCGCCCGCGACGACGCTCACGAACACGAGCACCAGCTTGCAGGCCAGCACGATGGCGATCGTGTAGACCAGCCCCGCCGGCACGGCTTGGAGCCACGTGTGTTCCCGGATCAGCTGGTCGAGCCACGCCTGCATCAGCGGTCCACCTCGCCGAGCACGATGTCCATGCTGCCGATGAGCGCCACCAGGTCGGCCAGGAGCACGCCCTCGGCCACCTCCGTGATGACGGCGATGTTGCTGTAGGACGGCCCGCGGCAGCGGCAGCGGTATGCCGTGTCCTTGCCGTCGCTCACGAAGTAGCAGGCGAGCTCGCCGCGCGGGTTCTCGCCACGCACGTACACCTCACCGGCCGCCGGGCGGAAGCTCTTGGGCATGTTCGCCATGACCGGGCCCTCGGGCATCTGGGCCAGGGCCTGGCGGATGATCCGGACGCTCTGTTCGACTTCCTGGGCGCGGATCCAGTGGCGCTGGAAGCAATCGCCCAGCACGCCCGCGATGCCCGAGGCGCCGTGGGGCACGTCGAAGTCGAAGCGGTCGTAGACCGAGTAGGGCGCATCGCGCCGCACGTCCCAGTCGACGCCCGCCGCACGCAAGCCCGGGCCCGTGACGCCCCAGCGCACGGCGGTGTCGCGATCGATCACCCCGATGCTGCAGGTCCGCTCCTGGAAGATGCGGTTCTGCATGAGGAGCAGGTTGTACTCGGGCAGGCGCTTCTCGACGGCGTCGAGGAAGGCGTCCAGCTCGTCGAGCCACTCGCGCGAGAGGTCGCGCTTGACGCCACCGATGCGCACGTAGTGGTAGAGCAGGCGCCCGCCGCTGATGTGATCGAGCAGGTCCATGCCCCGCTCGCGCTCGCGGAACTGGTGCAGGAACGGCGTGAACGCACCCAGGTCGAGGCCGTACACGCCGATGGCCATGAGGTGGCTCAGGATGCGCTGCACCTCCGCCACGATCACGCGGATGTACTCGGCGCGCTCCGGCACCCGGATGTCACCGAGCTGCTCGATGGCCATGCACGCGACGTGCTCGTTGCACATCGCCGCGAGGTAGTCCATGCGGTCGACGTACGGCAGCCACTGGTAGTAGGGCACGCTCTCGCCGATCTTCTCGGCGCAACGGTGCAGGTTGCCGACATGGGGCTGGAGCGCACGCACGATCTCGCCATCGGTCTTGATGACGACGCGCAGCACGCCGTGCGTGGCCGGGTGCTGCGGACCGATGTTGAGGACCATCTCCTCGGTGCGCAGGTCGCGACCGACGAGCAGCTGGCGCTCGTGCAGCTCGTGCGTGGGCTCGGCCTCGGAGGGCGTCAGTGCCGGGGAACGACCGTTGGTGCTCACAGGCCCTCCGGCGGGACGATCGGCACACCGTGGTAGGTCGCGGGCGTCTCCCAGTCCTTGCGCAGCGGGTGGCCCGGCCAGTCCTCGGGCAGCAGGATGCGACGCAGGTCCTTGCGGCCCGTGAAGCGGATGCCGACGAGGTCGAACGTCTCGCGCTCGTGCCAGTCGGCGCCCGTCCAGATGTCCATCACCGTGGGCACGTCCGGGGCGCCACGGGGCACCCGCACCTTGAGGCACAGCCAGGGGTCGTTCTTGGGCGTGCGCTTGCGGTAGGCCGCATCGGGCTTCTTCGCGTACGAGCAGAGGTGGTAGACGGCCTCGAGCTCATCGTCGGCCTTGTAGTCCACGCCCGAGACGAGGTGGCAGCAGTCCATCGCCAGCCCCTCGTCGTCGCGCAGCAGACGGGCCACGGCGCGGAGCGACTCGGGCTTGACGCGGATCCAGGGGTGCTTGCCCCCGGTCTCGCTGGCTACCACCGCGTCGGGTACCTCGCGCTGGACGAGGTCGAGGGCCGCCTTCGTGATGGGGTCGGCCTCGTTCGTGGCGGCGTCCGCGGCCGGAGAGGTCTTGGCCATCGCGCGCCCCCCTCCTAGGCCAGGCCCGATGCGAGCGCCGGCTGGCGCGCGATCTGGGTCAGGGTGCCGCCGCCGCGCTCCGCGATGCGGAACTGCAGCTTGCGGATGGCGTCGATCAAGGCCTCGGGCCGTGGCGGGCACCCCGGCAGGTAGATGTCGACGGGCACCACGAGGTCCACGCCCTGCACGACGTGGTAGCCGTACTTCACGTAGGGGCCACCCCCCACCGTGCACGCCCCCATCGCGATGACGTACTTGGGGTCGGGCATCTGGTCGTAGAGACGGCGCACGCGCGGGGCCATCTTGTGGGTCACGGTGCCGGCCACGATCATGAGGTCGCTCTGTCGCGGCGAGGCGCGGAAGACACCGGCCCCGAAGCGGTCGAGGTCGTACTTGGTGGCCGCCGTGGCCATCATCTCCATCGCGCAGCAGGCGAGGCCAAAGGCCATCGGCCAGAGCGCGTTGCGCCGGCCCCAGTCCTTGAGCCAGTCGACCTTCGTGAGGATGACCGACTGCTGCAGCTCGGGGTCGAGGTAGAGGTCGTCAGGCACGGGCGCCTCCGTTGCGGGCGTCCGCGTCGGCACCGGCCAGCGCGAGCTCCGCCTCGTCCTCGCCCGCCACGCGGACGGCGGAGCGCCGCGCGAAGTCGGACGTGGCGGGGTCCCCGCCCTCGGGCCGCTCGGGGGCCCAGTCGATGTCGCCGCGGGCCCAGACGTAGGCCAGGCCCACCATGAGCACGACGATGAACGCGCCCGCCTCGATGAAGGCCAGCATCCCCAGGCCGCGCTCGGCGAGGTCCCGGAAGATCACGCCCCAGGGGAACAGCAGGGCCACCTCGACGTCGAAGACGACGAACATCAGGGCCACGGTGTAGAAGCGGATGTCGAAGCGGACCCAGGCCTGGCCCACGGTCGGCTCGCCGCACTCGTAGATCTCGAGCTTGTCGCCCTCGACCCTCAGCTTGGGCCTCAGGAGCCGGGCGATGACCAGGTTGAGCGCCACGAAGGCGACCCCGATCAGGGCGAAGGCAAGGAGGTTGGCGAGCTCGAAATACAAGGCTTCGGCCCCCGGAACGCGGACGGTCGGCGCAGGGTAGCAGCGGGGTCCTTGCCCCCGGATCGGATTCACAGCGGTTCACGCGGCCGTCCCGAGGGCCCTGCGGCGGCCCTCCGCGCGCTGCGGGACAGCCGCCGGGAGGAGAGGTCGTAGCCCGTCGCGTTCCTCGTGGCCCGGCGCCCACGGCGGGTACCATCCGCCCCGTCCCCGGCTGCCGGCCCGACCCTGGAGACCCCCCCGATGCACGCCGCCCGCGCCCCGCTCGCCGCTCCCCTCGCGTTGGCCCTCGCGTTGACGCTGCTCGTCCTTCCCGCCCCCGCCCACGCCGCCGACCCGGCCCCCATGCCGGGAGTGGGCCTGGCCGAGGCCTGGCCGGGCGTCAAGTTCACCGAGCCGGTCTTCTGCGTCTCGGACGGCTCGGCGGACAGCATGTTCGTCGGTGAGCAGCCCGGGCAGATCGTGAAGATCGCCAAGTGGCGGGGCCAGGGCGCCGTCCCCCAGCCGACCGTCTGGCTCGACCTCAAGAGCAACGTGGCGGTAGGTGGCCAGGGTGGGCTGCTCGGCTGCGCCTTCCACCCCCAGCACGCGCAGAACGGCCGCGTGTTCGTCAGCTACCTCATGAAGGGCCCGGGCGGGGAGAACGCCTTCGTCCTCGTCGTGAGCGAGTTCACGGCGACGCCGGGCGGCGGCTGCGACGCCGCCAGCGAGAAGCGCGTCCTGCAGATCGGCAAGCGCCGCAACATCCACCAGGGCGGCGGCCTGGGCTTCGGTCCCGACGGCATGCTCTACCTCGGCGTGGGCGACGGCGGTGACCCCGTCAGCCCGCAGACGGTCGGCAAGGACTTCCCGTCGCAGACGCCCGGCAACCCGCTCGGCAAGATCCTGCGCATGGACGTTTCCGCCGCGGGCAAGTGCGTGCCGGGTGCCGGCAACCCCTGGGGCACCCAGCAGGGCTGGATGCCCTTCATCTTCGCCTACGGCTTCCGCAACCCCTGGCAGTTCGACTGGGACGCGCAGGGCCGCTTGTGGACGGCCGAGCCTGGGACCAGCGGCGAGGGCTCGCGCGAGTGGGTCACCGAAGTCAAGCGCGGCATGAACCACGGCTGGCCCTACCTCGAGGGCGATCGCCCCTTCGCCCAGGGTGGCGGCGCGGCGCCTCCGGGCGTCGTGATGCCGGCGCTCGTCTACCAGAGCGGCCAACGCGCCGGCGCGGCCGTGGCGGGCAAGTTCTACAAGGGCAGCCGCGTGCCGGCCTTGAAGGGCAAGCTCATCTTCGTCGACTACATGCGCGGCGAGGTCTACTCGCTCGACGTCAGCAGCGGCACGGGCACGGACTGGCGCCTTCTCGGCCAGGTCCCGGAATGCTCCGCCGTGGGCCGCGACAACGACGGCGAGGTCTACATCTGCAGCAACGGCAAGAACTCGATCTGGACGGTCATCCCCCGCTGAACCGCAGCGGACGGCCGCGCGTCCTACCGGGCGTGCGGCCCGCGCCGCCCTCTCCCGCTCCCACGCCTGACCGGAGTCACGCCATGTCGATCACCCTCACACCCAAGGCCGCCAAGAAGGTGCGCCAGCTCATGGAGGACCCCAGCCAGGAGGGGGCCCAGGGCCTTCGCGTGCGCGTGGCCGGCGGCGGCTGCAGCGGCCTCACCTACAAGCTCGAGCTCGAGCGCGCCCCGGACGACAAGGACCAGGTCAGCGAGAGCGAAGGGGTCCCGATCTACGTGGACCCCAAAAGCGCACTGTTCGTCGATGGCACGCAGATCGACTACCACGAGTCGATGATGGGGAGCGGCTTCGCGTTCTCCAACCCCAACGCCAAGGGCACGTGCGGCTGCGGGACCTCGTTTACGGCGTGAGCGCCCTGGGAAGAGCCCCAAGAAGCGTGAGCGAGACCGACACCCTGCGCGAGCTCGTCGGTCGTGTGGTCAACCAGCACGGCCCGGACTTCGAGCACTGGTTTCCCGCCACGTTCGACTGGATGGCGGCCTGCTCGGATGCGGCCGGCATGGCCGAGCGCGCGGGCGGCGGTCGCCTGTCCGACGAGGCCATCGCCGCCCTCGCCGCGGCCGCGGGAGAGCACTTCCGCTTGGGCTATCTGGCCGGGCTGCTCACGCTCGCGGCCATCGACCCCTACGACGCCGACCCCGAGGGCCTCGTCGCCGAGCTCGTCGAGCCGCTCGACGATGACGACGAGGAGCGTTTCGGCGCGCTGGCCACGGACCACCTCGACGCGATCGAGGCGCGCCTCGGGGGCGATCCCACGCGCCATCCACCGGGCACCGAGCGCCTCGTGACGTTGGCCGAGCGTGCATGGACGCCGCTCTCCACGTGGTTCGAGAGCACGCCCACGGGGCAGCGCACGAAGTGGCGCCCCTTCATGCTGGCCTTCGCGCGCCTTGGCGCGGGGCTCTCCGCGTTGCGCTGGCATCTCGCGGGGCGCTAGCGTGGTGAGGCAGGAGTCCCCTTGCATCTCCAGGTGCTGCGGGCTGGGCTGGGGGCGATCAGGCCGCTTCGTCAGCCTCGAGTAACAGATACGAGTCGGCCTCCTCATCGGCCTTCCGCTCCCCATCCAGCCCGCCGATCAGCGTCGGTCGCCCCGAGCACACAGAGCCGGGAGTCACGGCCCTGCGGCTTGGTACACATCACCGGACTTCTGGAGCGGGGCGCTAGCCGGGCTTCCGCCCGCGGCAGTCCCGCCCGGCGAGGCGCGTGGCTCGGCGAGGCGTATCCTCCGCGCTTTCCCATCTCCCCTCGGAGGTCCCATGAGCGAGAACGGCGTCGAGAAGGTGGTGATCATCGGGTCCGGCCCCGCGGGGTGGACCGCCGCGATCTACGCGGCACGCGCGAACTTGAACCCGCTCGTCTTCGAGGGTTTCCCCACGCAGGAGATGATCCCCGGCGGCCAGCTGATGTTCACGACCGAGGTCGAGAACTTCCCCGGCTACCCGCACGGCGTGACGGGCCAGGAGATGATGGCGGACCTCAAGGCCCAGGCCGTGCGCTTCGAGACGCGCGTCATCACCGACGACATCGTGAAGTGCGACTTCAGCCAGCGCCCGTTCGTCATGGAGAGCGGCGAGAACGGCACGGTCCGCGCGCACACGGTGATCCTCGCGACGGGTGCCAAGGCCAAGTGGCTCGGCATCGAGAACGAGAAGCGCCTCGCCATGAGTGGCGGCGGCGTCAGCGCCTGTGCCGTGTGTGACGGCGCACTGCCGGTGTTCCGCGACCAGCACCTCGTCGTGGTCGGTGGTGGCGACACGGCCATGGAAGAGACCGATTACCTCACGAAGTACGCGGGCAAGGTGACGCTCGTGCACCGCCGCGACGAGTTCCGCGCGTCCAAGATCATGCAGGACCGCGTGCTGAACAACCCGAAGGTCGAGGTCGCCTGGAACAGCCAGGTCACGGAGGTCTTCGGCGATCAGATGATCACCAGCGTCGAGCTGACCGACACGAACACGGGGGCCAAGCGCAACCTCGACGTGAAGGGCCTCTTCATCGCGATTGGCCACACGCCCAACACGGCCTTCTTGGGCGGCCAGATCACGACCGACGACACCGGCTACATCGTGCTGGCCGAGCCCGGCACCACGAAGACGAACATCCCCGGCGTCTTCGCCGTGGGCGACGTCGCCGACAAGGTCTACCGCCAGGCCATCACCGCCGCCGGCACCGGCTGCATGGGCGCGCTCGACGCCGAGCGCTATCTCGCCGCCGAAGGCATCCACTAGACGGCAGGTGCCTGGCTCCTTGCTGCGGAGCGGCAACGCCGCGACGCGCGCAAGGCGCCAAGCTCCGCAGGCGGGCTGCCGACGACAGGCAGTCCCCCGGCGCCACGTAGGCGACGCAACCCACGTTCAGGCGATCGGCGCCCGAACGAGCCAGGCACGCGCCCCGCGCTGGGCAGCGTCGTGCCGCCCGCGCTGCTTGGTGCCGTCAGGCGCGGGGGCATGTCCCCAGCCTGGCGCCCCGCCATGTGGCGGGCGGCGGGGCGGCTTGTCGTGGACCCCTGTGAGCGGCGGTGCGCCGGGAGGAGGAGTCGACGATGAGGTGGGGAGCCCTTGCAACTTTCGTCTTGATGGGCCTTGGCGGCTGCCAGACGGTCAAGCGCGTGCACTACGACCAAGCCGGGGCCCGTGACGCCATCACGCAGCTCCAGTCGGACCAGATCTTCGACAACGTGGTGCGCCTCTACAACGGCCTACCGATCGTCCACATCGACTACAAGGAGGTCCAGGCGCGAACGGAAGACACCATCGGCGGGGAGTGGTCGGGAGCCTCAGGTCGCGACCGCACATCCAAGCACGGGCCCTCCGTCACCGAGGCCGTGACCACGGACGCTGCGGGCGGGATGTCGTCTGTCGCAACCACCGTTCTGGACAACAGTCGCAGCCTCGTCGACAAGCTCGGGCAGTCCGCCAAGGTGGGTGGTTCAAGCGTCTCTTGGCTCGAGCTGGACGCAGATCCCGTCGTGAACACGCCCCACGCGGGCCGCGTCTACGGCGCCTACATGAAGTTCGTCTCGACGCCGGGGAACTTGATCTGCTGCAGCTCCCCGCCGCACCCGGGTCAGGCCATCGTGGCAAAGGCCTACGGAGGTAGCTGGTACTTCGTGCCCGCGCACGATGGTGCACGACACGCGTACCGGGAGCTGGCGCTGGCGACCCTGGGCTTCGGGGCGCCGCCCAAGCCGACGGCCATCAGGGCGAAGGTTGCATCCGTCGACAAGTTCAACGTCGAGCCTCATGGCACGCACCACGACGCCACGATCCAGTTCGAGAGTGCGGTCCCGAACCGCGACGGTCACATGTTGCTCGCTGCCGCAGGCTCGGAGCTTCGACTCCAAGTCGTTCACATCGACGGCATCCCCATCGGGAGCATGACCCAGAAGCTGACGCTCCAGTATCCCGTGGCCCTCTTGGCGGTCATGCCCTGGGAAGTCTTCCAAATGCTGGCCATCAATCGCCCTGCGGAGCTCCACCTGGGCGAGACTTCGCTGGGGGGTAGCCATCTCCCGGGGCCGGACGCCATCTCCATGCGCGCCGAGCTCGAGTACCTCAATCGCAGCCAGGGGCGCGAGTACCGCGACTTCCTGCGCGAGGCAGGGCGCTAGCTCGGCCGACTTCCCATGGCGCCTGGTCCAGGGAACAGGCTCGGTCGCCTCCGCTGATTGGCCCGCATCGCTGCGCTCTGTCGCCGCGAGCCGGGCACCAGGGTGCGGCATACACTCCGCGCCATGGCGGCGCCGATCTACTTGGACTACGCGAGCGCGGCGCCGCTTCGCGACGAGGTGCGCGAGGCGATCGCGCCGTGGGCGGGGGAACGGTTCGGAAGCCCTGCGGCGCGCGGGCACCCGGTTGGCTGGGCCGCCGAGGCTGCGATCGAGGCCGCGCGCGCGCAGGTGGCGGATCTGCTCGGTGCGGAGCCGCCCGAGATCGTGTTCACGAGCGGCGGGACCGAGGCGGACAACCTGGCCGTGCTCGGCGCGGTCGGTGGCCGGGCGGGCCAGCCACGCCACGTGATCGCGTCGGCGGTCGAGGGTCTGGCGGTCCTTGACTCCGTGAAGCGGCTGGCCCGCGACGGCGTGGAGACCACGCTGCTGCCCGTGGACGGCGACGGGCTCGTGGCTCCCGAGGCGTTGGCCGCGGCGCTACGCGACGACACCGTCTTGGTCGCGATCCAGGCGGCCAACCCCGAGATCGGCACCACCCAGGACCTGGCCACGCTGGGCGCGCTGTGCCGCGAGCGCGGTGCTCTGCTCCACGTCGATGCCACGGCCGCCGCACCCTGGATGCGCTTCGCACTCGCCGACGCCCCCATCGACCTGCTGTCGATCACCGGCGAGACGCTGGGCGCGCCCGGCGGCATCGGCGCGCTCTACGTGCGTCGGTCGCGCCCCCGCGTCCGCCTGCTCTCGCAGCTGGTCGGCGGGGCCCAGGAAGGCGGCCGGCGTCCGGGCTTTGCCAACGTCCTGGGCGCCGTGGGCCTCGGCGCGGCCTGCGCCGCGGTCGACGCCCACGGGGAGGTCGACGCGCGCACGGCGCGGGACCGCCGCGACGCGTTGCACGAGGCGCTCGTGTCCCGCGTCGCGGACGTGGCCCTGGTCGGCCACGCCACCGCGCGCCTGCCCAACCACCTCGCGCTCGAAGTGCGCGGCGTCGAGGGCGAGAGCTTGCTCGTCGGAGCGCCCCAGATCGCCATGGCCACCGGCTCGGCGTGCTCGAGCGCCACGCTGGAGACGAGCCACGTGCTGGCGGCGATCGGTCTGGACCGCGCGCGTGCCTCCACCGTGGTGCGCCTCACGACAGGCGCGGAGACGACGGCCGACGAGATCGCGCGGGCCGCTGACCGGCTGGTCGAGGCCATCGCCCGCTTGCGCAGCCTCGGCGCGTCCCTCGGAGGGGCCTGAGTCGCATGGGCGTGGCGCAGCTTCGCAGTGTGACGGTGGCGTTCGGCGGCGCGCCGGTGCTCGACGAGGTCGATCTCGTCATCGAGCCCGGCGAGCGCCTGGCGCTGATCGGTCGCAACGGCGCCGGCAAGTCGACCTTGCTCAAGATCCTCGACGGGACGCTGGCCCCCGACGGCGGGGAGGTGAGCTGGTCATCAGGCACGCGCGTTGCGCGCCTGGACCAACGCGTGCCCGAGGGCACCACGGGCACCGCGCTCGACGCCGTCGTGGCCGACCGCGAGGACGCGATCGACGAGCACGTCGCCCGCGCGGCGCTGTCGCGCCTGGGCGTCGCACCCGACGCGCGCGTGGCCGCTCTCTCCGCGGGCCAGCAGCGGCGCGTCTTGCTCGCACGCGCCCTGGCGGGCGACCCGGACCTGCTCTTGCTCGACGAGCCCACGAACCACCTCGACGTGGCCACGATCGCGGATCTCGAAGAGGCGCTCGTGCGCACCAAGCCGACGCTCGTGTTCGTCACCCACGACCGGGCGCTGCTGCGTCGCCTGGCTACGGGCATCCTCGACTTGGACCGTGGACACCTCACGCGCCACCCTGCCGACTACGACGCCTACCTCGAGGGGCGGGCGGCGTTCCGCGAGCAGGAGGCCTCCCAGCGCGCGCTGTTCGACAAGCGCCTCGCCCAGGAGGAGTCCTGGATCCGTGAAGGGGTGCGCGAACGGCGCAAGCGCAACATGGGCCGCGTCGGTCGCCTCCTCTCCATGCGCGACGAGCGTGCGGTCCGTCGCGACCGGGCAGGCACCGTGCGGATGGAGGCTGACACGGCAGGGCGCTCCGGGCGCGTCGTGGCCCGGGCCCACGACCTGGGCATCACGCTCGGCGGGCGCACGCTGGTGAGGGGCTTCTCCACGCAAGTCGATCGCGGCGACCGCATCGGCATCGTAGGGCCCAACGGTGCCGGCAAGACCACCCTCGTGCGCGTCCTGCTGGGTGAGCTCGCCCCCACGGAGGGTCGCGTCGAGCGGGGCACCAACGTGGCGGTCGGCTACTTCGACCAGATCCACGCCTCGCTCGACCTCGAGAAGAGCGCCGTGGACAACGTCGCGGATGGCGCCTCCACGGTGACGGTGAACGGCAAGGAGCGCCACGTCCTCGGCTACCTGGCGTCGTTCCTGTTCGACGCCGAGCAGGCGCGCCACCCGGTCTCGCTCTACTCGGGCGGCGAACGCAACCGCTTGCTGCTGGCGCGCCTGTTCGCACGCCCGAGCAACGTGCTGGTGCTGGACGAGCCGACGAACGACCTCGACATGGAGACCATGGAGGTTCTCGAGGCGCTGCTCGCCGACTACGACGGCACGATCCTGCTGGTCAGCCACGACCGCGCCTTGCTCAAGGCCACCGTCGAGCGCCTGTGGGTCCTGGACGGCGAGGGCGGTGTCCGCGAGATCGTCGGCGGTCCCGTGGACTGGCGCCGCCTGGGCGCGTCCGAGACGCCCACCGAACTCCCCAAGCGGGCCAGCGCGCCCGCCAAGCCGACGAAGGCCGCCCCGGCGCTGGACAAGCACCAACGCAAGGAGCTGAAGGACCTGCCCGCTTGCATCGAAACACTCGAGACCGAGCTCGCGCGCCGCCACGAGGCGATGGCCGACCCGGCGTTCTTCCGCCAAGACGGGGCGGCCATCGC
Source organism: Planctomycetota bacterium (assembly GCA_050248855.1). Lineage (GTDB taxonomy): Bacteria > Planctomycetota > PLA2 > PLA2 > JAEUHO01 > JACKGW01. Next base: position 41,104 of record JBFWRP010000016.1, read on the forward strand.
CGCCGCGCGCGGCGCCGCGCAGGACCTCGAAGCGAGGATCGCCCAGGCCTACGCGCGCTGGGAAGAGCTGTCCGCGTTGGAAGCCGGCGGCTCGTCGGCCAACCGGATCTCGTAGAGCACCTGGTCCAGCCACGCGCCCGCCTCGATGGGCGCCTCGCGCTGGGGATGCTCGGCATCGATGCACGAGGCGACCGGCCCCAGGATGGTCCAGGGCGTCGGATGGCAGAACTGCACGACGCTCAGGCGCTCGCCCGGTTGGTCGGGATCGGCCACGACACGGTGCCAGCCTGGCGGGATGCGGCCGTTGGAAATGCGGTCCAGCATGAGCCCGGTGTTGAGGATGGCGTGCCCGTCGGGCGGCGCCGCCGCGACCCACCCGCCTTCGACCTCCACCTCCAGGCCCTTGGCGGTCGCTCGCGGAAGGGCCGTGATCAGGTTGATGTCGGCGTGGCGCTCGGCCCACACGTGACCGCCCGGAGGCGCCTCGGCCATCGGCGGATAGCGGATGGCGCGCGCCAGCGTCGGCCCGTCGACCAGCATGCGGTCGAAGAAGGCCGGGGCCAGGCCCAGGCCCTCGGCCACGATGCGCAGGAAGCGCGTCTGGAGATCGAGGAGGGCCTCGAACAACGATCCCAGGGCCTTGCCGATGCCCGGGACGAGCGCTTCGGGCAGCACGCGCGGCATGTAGCGATGGGGGTAGCGCTTGGCGAGCGGGTGGCCGGGCGGCAGCTCCGGGCCCCAGTTGAGCATCTCCTTCCAGTCCGGCACGTCGGAGACGGCGGCCGTCTCGACCAGCAGCCCCGTGTAGCCGGTCTGCCCCTGCGAGCCCGGCGCGCGGCAGGTGGCCTTCGCCTCCTGCGGCAACGCGAAGAAGGCGCCGAGGAGGGCGTACGCCTCGTCGAGCAGGCCCTGGCTGACGTCGTGGCGGCTGTACACGAAGCCCGTGGCCAGGCTGCGGCGCACGCCGTCCACGACGGCCCGGCGCGCGTCGGCGTCCCCGCGCTCGTAGCGCAGCAGATCGACGTCGAGGATCGCGTCGCCGGCCATGCGGGCCCGGCCCTAGTCGGCGGCGCGCCGCTCGGCCCGCTCGGCCTTGCGCTGGCGGATCTGGGCGAGGTCGTCGGAGGGCACGGCGTCGATCAGGCGCCGCGTGTACTCCTGCTGCGGGTTCTCGTAGATCTCGCTCGCGATGCCGAGCTCGACGATCTTGCCCGCCTTCATGACCGCCATCGTGTCGGACATGAACTTCACGACCGAGAGGTCGTGGCTGATGAAGATGTAGGTGAGGCTGCGCGCCTCCTGCAGGTCCTTGAGCAGGTTCAGGACCTGCGCCTGCACCGAGACGTCGAGCGCGCTGACCGACTCGTCGCAGACGAGGAACTCGGGCTCGAGCGCCAGGGCGCGAGCGATCGAGATGCGCTGGCGCTGGCCGCCCGAGAACTCGTGCGGGTAGCGGTTCATGTGCTCGGGCTTGAGGCCCACCTCGACGAGGAGCTCGGCGACGCGATCCGTCCGCTCCGAGCGCGAGCGGATCAGCTTGTGGACCTCCATGGGCTCCGAGATCATGTCGCCCACCGTCATGCGCGGGTTCAGCGACGAGTACGGGTCCTGGAAGATGATCTGCATGCGGCGGCGCATGGGGCGGAACGCACTCGACGACAGGCTGAACAGGTCACGGCCCTCGAAGAAGGCCTCGCCCTCGACCTTGGTGCCGCCCTTGTTCTCGATGAGCCGCAAGAGGGCGCGGCCCGCGGTGGTCTTGCCGCAGCCCGACTCGCCCACGAGGCCGAGCGTCTGACCGCGCCAGACGTCGAAGCTGACCTCGTCGACGGCCTTCACGTAGTCCTGCACGCGGCTGAAGACGCCCTTGCGGATGGGGAACCACACCTTGAGGTCGCGGACGGAGAGCAGCGGGTCCCCCTCGGGGGCCGTCAGCTTGTCGCGACCGCGCATGCACCACGCCTCGAGCTCGGCCGCATCGACGTCCTTGGGCGTCACGACGAGCTGGTGGTTCTCGTCCATCTTCCAGTCCATGAACGTGGACGTGGTGGGAAGCCGCCGGTACGGGGTGTCGAGGGAGGGTCGGCAGGCCAAGAGGCTGCGCGTGTAGGGGTGCTGGGGGTTGCTGTAGATGTCGAGCACGTCGCCGTACTCGACCAGGTGGCCCTGGAACATCACGGCCACGTCGTCGGCGATCTCGGCGATGACGCCCAGGTCGTGCGTGATGAACAGGATCGACATCCCGCGCTCGTCGCGCAGGCGGCGCAAGAGGTCGAGAATCTGCTTCTGGATGGTCACGTCGAGCGCCGTGGTGGGCTCGTCGGCAATCAGCAGCTTGGGGTTGCAGCTCAAGGCCATGGCGATCATGACCCGCTGCTTCTGGCCGCCCGACATCTCGTGCGGGTAGCTGTCGATGCGCCGCTCGGGATCGGGGATGTCGACCTCGCGGAACAGCTGGAGCACGCGCTCGCGGGCCTCTTCCCGGCTGACCTTCTCGTGGATCAGGATGGGCTCCATGACCTGGTCGCCGACCCGGAAGACCGGGTTGAGCGAGGTCATGGGCTCCTGGAAGATCATGCCGATGTCGCGGCCGCGCATGGCGCGCATCTGGCTGCGCGGCAGCCGCACGATGTCCTTGCCGAGGAACGAGACCTGGCCCGCGTGGATGCGGGCCGTCTCGGGCGGCAGCAGCTGCATGATCGTCATGGCGGTGACGCTCTTGCCCGAGCCCGACTCGCCCACGACGCCCAGCGTGTGCCCCTCTTCCAGCGTGATCGTGGTACCGGGCGCCAGGTCCACGGCACGGACCACTTGGTCCTCGGTGTGGAACCACGTCTTGAGGTCCCGGATCTCGAGCAGCTTGTCGGCCATGGGGCGCGATTCTGGGGGCCCCGGGAGAGGGTGTCAATGCGGGGGCTCCCGCGGGCGTAGGCTCGCCGCATGGACGGCGAGATCCACGTGCGCGAGGCCACGCCCGAAGATGCGCGGGCCATCAGCGAGGTCCAGGTGGCCGGCTGGCGCAGCGCCTACCGCGGCATCGTGCCGGACGCGATGCTCGACGAGCTCGACGTCGAGGCGGGGGCCGAGCGGCGCCGCCAGGGGATGCTGCGCGGCGCGGCACGTGGCGTCGTGAACCACGTCCTCGAGCTCGATGGGCGCATTGTCGCCTGGGCGGCGTCGGGCCCGTGGCGCGGCGTGGAGGACCACGAGGTCCCTGGCCTGTTCGAGCTGTACGCGATCTACGTCGAGCCGTCGCGCATCGGCACGGGCCTCGGGCGCCGGCTGTGGTTGGCGGTGCTCGAGGGGCTGCCCGCCCGCGGCGCGGAGCGGCTGCGCTTGTGGACGTTCGTGGAGAACGCGCGGGCCCGCCGGTTCTACGAGCGGGCTGGCTTCCACGAGGACCCGACCGTGCCGCGCGAACAGCACGAGGACACGGGCGCCCTCAAGCTCTGCTACGTGCGGGCGCTCCCGGACGTCGGTCCGCACAAGTAGCGTGACGGCGATGGAGACGCGCGCGATCGACGTGCCGGTAACGGTCTTGGAGCACGGCCTCGGCTTGGCGTTGCCGGCGTACGAGACCGAGGGGTCGGCGGGCCTGGACGTCCGCGCCGCCGTGCGCGAGCCGCTTCTCGTGGCGCCCGGGGAACGGGTGCGCGTCCCGACCGGCCTGGCCATCGCGGTCCCCCCCGGCTGGGAGTGCCAGGTGCGCCCGCGCAGCGGGTGGGCGGCCAAGCACGGCGTGACGTGCCTCAACACGCCGGGCACGATCGACAGCGACTACCGGGGCGAGGTCCAGGTGCTGCTCGTCAACCTGGGCCAGGAGCCCGTACGCATCGAACGGGGCGACCGCATTGCGCAGCTCGTGTTCGCGCCGGTCGGCCGCGCCACGTGGCGCGTCCAGGGGACGCTGGAAGCTACGACGCGTGGTGCCGGAGGCTTCGGCCATACGGGCGCGTGAAAGCCGTGCCGTACGGAGTCGGTTGAGATACCAAATTCGGGCGGCACCGCACCCTCGCCGCCGCCAGCACTTGGCCGCCCGACTTGGCAAGAACACCCGACTCCTTGCTCCGACTCAGGGCCGATGCACGGTTCCGAGGCGCATGTCGCGCGGTGCACCGGTGGCAGCCGGGATGTTGCCCGGGCGGTCGTGCAGGGCCTCGTGGGCCAGCAGGGCAAAGGCCACGGCTTCCTTGAGGTCCACGAGGTCGGACGCCACCAGCTCCACGCTGATGTCCAAGTCCGCGAAGGCGGCGTGGATCGCAGCGACGAGCGTCGGGTTGTGGCAGCCCCCACCGCTCAGGAGGATGCGTCGCACGTCGTCACGACCCGGCCGGACGTGCCACTCCCATGCATCGCGCATCATGCGGGCGGTCGCCTCGACGGCGGTCCGCACCCGGTCCTCCACGGGCACGTGCGCATGCTCGGACGCCAGCGCCGTCGCCAGGGACGGGCCCCACGTCGCGTACCCCGCGCTCTTGGGCGGGGCCTGGCGTAGCCACGCAGCCCGGCGTGACCACAGGTCGAGCAGCAGGTCGTCGTGCACGCGTCCCCGCGCGCTGAGTACGCCGTCGCGGTCGATCGCCTCGGGGTCGGAGCTGCGCGCGAACGCGTCGATGAGCGCGTTGGCGGGGCCCGTGTCGAACGCGAGCACCGCACGGCGCGCCGTGCGGGGCCCGAGGCGGGGCAGCACCGTCACGTTGGCGATGCTGCCGAGGTTCCAGCATGCGCGCTCCTCGTCAGGGCTGCCGAAGAGCAGCAGATCGGCCAGCGGCACGAGCGGCGCGCCCTCCCCCCCGGCGATCACGTCGCGGGCTCGGAAGTCGCTGACGACCGGGATGCCCGTGGCGAGCGCCAGGGCATCCCCGTGGCCGACCTGCAGCGTGATGGCCCCGCGCTGCCCCTCCCGCGGGCGATGGAACACCGTCTGGCCGTGGGAGCCGATCGCGGCCACGTCCTCCGCCGCGACCCCGGCGCGCACCAGCACGTCGCGCACGGCCTCGGCCCACAGGGCCGGCAGCTCGTAGTGCAACGCCGCCACTTCGGCGAGGTCGCCGTCCACGGCGCGGGCCAAACGCGCCCGGAGCGCGGCGTCGTACGGCACGGTCGCGCCGGCCACCAGCGCGGCCGCGCGCGCCTCGCTACCGCGATCGGCGATGCGCACGACGGCCACGTCGAGACCATCGCGACTCATCCCGCTCATGAGCCCCACGTAGAGCCCGCCGCTGCCCGTCCCGGTCGAACCGCTGGCGTCCTCGTGCATGGGGGCAGCCTACCGCCGCACCCGTTCGCCTACCCCGAGAGCCAGCCGTCCAGGGTGCGTAGACGCCGATCTGAGCCGAGCGCGACCGCCACGCATCGGGTCGCCAGGGCGACGGTAGCGCGCCAGCATCGCGGAACGCAGGGGCGCGACACGCCGGCCGGCGAACGACGGTGTCCGAGCGAACCCGGATGTGTCAGGACCCTTGCCGCGGAGCGGCGCAGCCGCGACGTGGGCAAGGTGCCTGCAATGGAAGGTGCCTGAACTCCGGGCTCGGACAGGACAGCCACGCTTCCATGGGAGGGGGTGCCGCGCGCATCGAGACGCGGTACGGAGGCGGGGATTTCTTCCGCAACTTGCCGCCCTGCGCTTCGGCATGCGCAAGTGCCCATCGGCAAGTTGCGGAAGAATTCCCCGCCTCCGTACGGGCTTTGCCGTCGGCATGAAGAACTGACACGCAGGGGGCGCGACACGCCGGCCGGCGGACATCGCACTTCGGTGTCCGACCACTCCAAGCTCGTTCCGCGCTCCCGCGCGGATTCGGTGCTCCGGCTTCGCCTCCGCAGCAGGGGGGCTATTCCGTACCCCCCCTGCACCCCTCACGGTGGGACCGAGCATCTGGCGAGCCGCACGTCCGCACCGGAGGGGCTGAACGCGTACCTACCGCCGTACGTCGCGCCTCCCGCCAACCCGGGCTTCGGTGCAGGATGGGGACGTGTCACGTCGCGTCCTTCACCTGGGCCTGCTCCCGGTCCTCCTCCTCGCCGGGCTGGCGGGGCCCTCGCACACCCGCCCGAACCGGGGAACGGTGGTCGAGGTGGGCATCGTGCTCGACGACAGCGCCGGCATGGCCCCGTGGCAGGACGCGGCGCGCATCGAGATCGGCCGCTTGCTGCTGGAAGCGTCCCGCTGGCGTCCGGGGCCCCAGGTGCGCCTGGGCCTCGTCGTGTACGGCAACGACGACGAGACACGAGCGCGCGTGGTCCACGACCTCGGCGAGGACGTGGACGGGCTGCTGGACGTTCTCGGCCGGGCCGAGGGCCGGGGCGGTGTCGAAGACGTCACGACGGCCATCGAGCGTGCGCGCGAAGGGCTGGGCTGGTCGCGGCAGGCGCCCGTGCAGGTCCTCGTCCTGATCGGCAACGAGAGTCCCCACCAAGTACCGGGTCGCGACCCGCGCGATGCCGCGCGTGCCGCCGCTCGCGACGGCCTCGTCGTGCACGTGCTCTACGCGGGGCGCGAAGGCGACCTGTTCGAGGCCGAGTGGCAGGAGATCGCCCAAGCGGGAGGCGGCGAGCTGCGCAGGCTCTCGCTGCCCCGACGCCGCACGAACGCCGCACGGCAACAGGCGGCAGAGGACGACGCACGACTCTGGTCGCGGCGGCTCCTGCTTCCCCCGGGCGCCACACCGCGGCTGGTCGCACGCCACGCTCGCGTGTCCCAGGCCTTTGGCGAGCTCGGCGAGGAGGCGGTCGCGGTTCGCCGGCGCTTGGTAGCGGCAGGGCTCGTGCTCCCGCCCGAGGACCTCGTCCTGCGCCACGAGCGGGGCGAACTCGACCTCGACGCCGCCGAGGGATGGCCTCCCGAGCTGGAAGGCTTGACACCCGCGGAGCGACGGGTGCACCTCGAGACGACGGCCCGGCGCCGGGCCGAGGCGCGCGCGGCGTGGCGGAGCGCCGCCGACGACGTACCCGGTGGACCGCCCGGTGCGCTCGCAGACCTTCTCGCCGCGCAGGCACGCGCTGCGGGCTTCACGCGGTCCGCGCAGCCCGCGTCGGGCGGGGGCAGGTAGGCTCTCCAGCCCACCAACCCTGGAGATCCCCATGCGCGCGCCCCCCCTCGTTGCCGTGGCCCTGACCGCCCTGCTCGCGTCCCTCGGGGGATGCGGCTCCGAGACGCCCAAGACCGGCGGACCCGGCGGCACGGGGGCATCTGCCCAACCGGGCAGCAGCGACGCCACGGCCAAGGGGCTCGAGACCCTCCTGCGCGCGATCCTCGCGTCGCCGGACAAGCGGGCGGAGCTGTCCGCCACGCTCCGTCCGACCAAGGCGGACCTCGACGCGATCTTCGACGCCGAGCTCGCCGCGGCCGCCGAGGCGACCTACGGCCCCGTGTGGGACAAGGGCGAGCTCGTCCTGGATCCCGGCGACCCGGAGCGCACGGACGTCTTCGTCCGCTCGGGGTCCGCGGAGGACATCGCTGCTTGGCAAGGAGCTCCTGCCGAGGAATTCCCGGGCGGCTGGAAGGACGTCGGCGCGCATCTCGAGCCGGGCACCACGTTCTGGATCGGCAGCTTCGTCAAGCCGGGCGAGGAATCCGGGATGCGGTTCGACGGCTTCGTCCACGTGAACGGGCAGTGGCGCATCGTGCCCAAGCCGTGGCGCCTGCTCCGCAAGTAGATGCATCCGTCCGCGCGACCGCGTTCCCAAGCCTCCGGGGTCCCCCGATGCCGCTCGTCCAGACGATCCTCTACCTGCTCGTGGGCGCCGGCCTTCTGTGGAAGGCCGGCGACTTCCTCGTGGACGGCGCCGTGCGCCTCTCCACGCGCTATCGCATCCCGCCGGCACTGGCGGGGGTGTTCATCCTGGGCTTCGGGACGTCGTTTCCCGAGCTCGCCGTCTCGGGCATGGCGGCCTGGAGCGGGGATGCGGACATCGCCGCGGGCAACGTCGTCGGCAGCAACATCGCCAACGTCGCGCTGATCCTCGGGCTCACGGCGGCCTTGGCGCCCGTTCTCGTGAACCGCTTCCTGTTGCGGATCGAGATCCCGATCGCCGTCTTGGCTTCGATCCTCGCCTTCGTGCTCGTCCTGGACGCGCGCGTCAGCCGCGTGGACGGCCTGGTCCTGCTCGGCGCGTTCGCGGCGTACGCGCTGGTGGCCGTCCGTACCGCCTCGCTCCGCGAGGTCCCGGAGGAGCGGCCGACGACCTCGGAGAGCGCCTGGCTCGAGGTGGGCTTGGCGGCGATCGGGCTCGTGGGCGTCCTGGCCGGCGGCTGGTTCTTCCTCGAGGGCGCCAAGGACGCTGCGGTGCGTGCCGGCATGAGCCAAGCGGCCATCGGGCAGACGTTGGTCGCCGTGGGGACGAGCCTGCCGGAGCTGGCGACCAGCGTCGCCGCGGCGCGCGCTCGACAACCGGACATGGCGCTGGGCAACGTCGTGGGCAGCAACATCTTCAACGTGCTGCTGGTGCTCGGTGTGGCAGGCGTGCTGCGCGACCAGAACGTGAGCGAGGTCCTGCCCCAGGTGAGCCTGCCGCTCATGACCGCGCTGGCCATCTACCCGTGGGCACTGGGCGCGCTGCGGGGCCGCATCGGTCGCTTCGCGGGGCTCGTCCTGATCCTGACGTACGCGGGCTTCGTGGCGTGGAACCTGTTCCACGGCGGTGCGGCCTGACGACGGGCAGGAGCGAGCCACATGTTCATCAATCTCCTCCAGCTGCACCCGACCTACTACGTGACCTGGATCGTGGCCGTGATCGCCAGCGTGGTCTTGCACGAGCTGGGGCATGGCTTCGCGGCCATTCGGCAGGGCGACCGCACGCCGATCGTGATGGGCCACATGACGTGGAACCCGATGGTCCACATGGGCGGGCTCTCGCTGATCCTGCTGGCGGTCGTCGGCCTGGCGTTCGGCGCGATGCCCGTCAACCCCTCGGCCTTCCGCGGCCGCTTCGGACACGCGATCGTGGCCTTCGCCGGCCCGGCCATGAACCTGCTGATCGCCGCGAGCACCATCCTGCTCGCCGGACTCACCGTGCGTGCGGGCATCGCCCCCATGCCGATGTGGGACGCGCACGTGATCCCGCTGCACTTGGACAGCGCCACGATCCTCCTCATCGTCGCCCAGCTCAACCTCGCGCTCTTCGTCTTCAACCTGCTGCCCATCCCGCCGCTCGATGGCAGCACGGTGCTCGGCGACTTCTGGCCCGCGTGGAAGCGCTGGACGTCCAACCCCGACCTGGCCCCCTTCTTCCAAGCCGGCTTCCTCGTGGTGTTCATCGTCGGGGGCAGGCTGTTCACCGCCGCGGGGAACGCGGTCGGCGTCGCGTTCCGCGCCGTCGCGGGCGGCTAGGTCGCCGTGACGCGCGCTCTCGTCTTCACCCTCGTCCTCGGCCTGGCGGGCTTCGCGTGGTGGCTGGGGCAACGTACGCCCGAACCGCCCGAGGGGCTCGTCGTGGTGGTCGAAGTGGTCGACGCCGAAGGGCAGCCCGTTGCCGCCGCGCAAGCCCGGTCCCGCTTCGCCGACACGGAGTGGATGACCGTGGACCGCCAGGGCCGCGTGACACTGACCGGTGTTCCGCTGGTGGCCAACGCCCAGGCGCCCGACGAGGCCACCGTGGACGAGGCGATCGACGTGCGTGCCCCGTGGTACGCACGCCCACCCGGCACGACGCCCGTCGTCACGCAGGAGGCGCCGCAGCGATTCCGGCTGCGCACCGTCCTGGAGCTGCATGGGGTCCTCGAGCTCGTCGTGAAGCCTGCCCTGCTGGGCCCTGCGCGGGCCCGCGTCGAGCCGGACGAACCGCTGCGTCGCGTGACGCCCATCGGCGGCCAGGGCATCGCGCGCCCGGGCCAGATGGCCGTGTTCCGCGTACGGCCGGGCCTCGAGAGGATCGCCATCGTCCTCGAGCCCGAGCTGTCGGTGAACCGCGACCGGCCGGTGGCCCGTCGTCGCCTCGTGGTCCAGGCCCCCACGCCGGGGACGATGCGTCGCGTCGAGATCGAGCCGGGGCCTGCGCATCCCGTCCACGGGACGCTTGGCTGGCCGGAGGCCCTGGAGCCCGCGCGACGCCACGGCAGCCTCGTGATCACGGAGGTCGCGCGCGACGGCACGCGGACCCCGTGGGGTCGCCTCGAGCTCGGGGCCGACGACACGTTCGTCATCCCCGACACCGGCGCCGAAGCCTACGAGCTCGTGCTCGAGGCACCCTTCGTGGAACCTCCGGCGCCCGTGCTCGTCGGCGGCGCCGGCCACGCCGAGCTCGCCGCGCTGGTCGAGCGCCCGTGGCTGCAGATCGTGAACGACGACCTTCCCGGCGTGTCGCGCCCCTGGCGTGTGCGCCTGCTCGATGCCGAAGGCCGCGTCGTGGCGCCGGCGGCCGCTCTCGAGATCGCACCGGGCGCAGGCGCCCTGCCGCTTGCCGTCGCGCGGGACGACCTGGTCGTCGAAGTCGACGTCCCGGGCAGCGACGACGGCCCGCCGCTCAGGGGGCGCCAAGCGGTGGGGATGATGGCCGCCTCCGGGCCCACGCGGGTGGAGGTGAGCCTCGACGCCGTGCCTGCCGGTCGGCTCCAGCTGAAGGGCGACGACGTGCGACGGGGTGCAACGGTGACCCTCAGCGGGCCGGCCGGCCCGCACGCCGACGAGCGCAAGGCCACGTGGCTGCCGGGCGATCCCCCCGAGCCACTGGACGTCGCGGGGCTTGCCACGGGCGCCTGGCGCGTCAGCGTGCGGCCGGCCGACAGCGAAGCCGCCTGGTCGGCCTTCGACGTCGACATCACCGCCGATGCCACGACCGTCTCGAGCGTGCGCGCCCCGGCAGGGGGGCGCGTGGCGATCGACGAGACGCTCGGGCCCGGTGATCCGCGGGACGGGCTCTTGCGCCTCGCTCCCGGCGACAGCCCGTACGCCGTGGACGTCCACGTGCCGCTGGAACGCCGCGCGGCGGGGCGCGGCTGGGACGTGCCCTGGCCCCTCCTCCCGGGCCGCTACGAGGGCCGCCTCGAGCTCCACGGCGACCCCGCGCCCCGGGCCACGACGACCTTCGAGGTCGTCGCCGGTGCCACGACGCGCGTGGCGGGCGCCGGGTTGGTCCTCAGCCCTCCAGCAGGCGCGCCGCCACGGTAAGGAAGTCCGTGATCGTGAGCAGGCCCACGAGCTTGCCGTTGCGCACCACGGGGAGTCCCGAGAGTCCGTGCTCCCGCATGAGCGCGATGGCCTCCAGCGTGGGCGTCTCGGGCGTGATCGTGAGGGGGTCGCGCTGCATGATCTCGCCGACCTTCAGGCCTTGCTCGATCTGACCGTTGCCACGCTTGAGCGCGTCGATCAGGTTGGGGAGCGAGAGCATGCCGACCAACGCACCGGCTTCGTTCTCGACAGGCACGTGACGAATGCGCTCCCAACGCATCATGGCTTCGGCCAGGGTGACCGTGTCTTCCTCCTGCACGGTGAAGAGGTCGGTCGTCATCATCTGGCCGACGCGTTGGTAGGCGGCGCGCCGGTTGGTGGGCTCGGGCGCGCTGACCGGCTCCCAGTCGTGCACCGGGGCGCCCGCGCGCTGGCGGTCCATGTAGGCCCGCGTGAGGGCTTGGAGCGCCTCGTCCTTGGGAACCGCGGCGCGGAGCCGATTGTAGCCTTCGAGCATCCAGCGCGAACCGGTCTGGCCCTTGGTGACGCGCGAGGCGACGACGTCGAGCAGACGATCCACGTCCCCCTCGTCGACGCCGGAGCTCCGCAAGCCCTGGGCCGCAAGCGGCAGCGTCAAGAGGACCAGCTCGTCGGCCGTACGGGAGTTGCCGTCGACCCAGTGGAGCGACGCGCGCAGGCCCGTGCTCGCCGCGTTGTAGAAGTTGGCCTGGCAGTCGTGGAACGGCATGCGCGCCGCCACGTCCCCGTACTCGCGCGCGATGCCCAGCGTCAGGCCGTAGAGGTACGCGGCGTTGGCGACGCTGTCGACCGCCGTCGGGCCGGCGGGCAACGGTCGGTTCTCGATCCGCAAGTGCGGGACGCCGTCGGCGACGCCGTAGCAGGGACGGTTCCAGCGGTAGATCGTCCCGTTGTGCAGGGCCCACGCGGAGAGCCGCGGCACGCCGCCCGCGTCCAGGACGTCCCCGGGCAACGGCTCGTCGTCCTCCATGGGCAAGACCACACGGAACCGCGCGATGTCGTCGCGGACGAGGTCGAGGATGCCGGTCTTGACCCACTCGTCGCCGAAGAACACGCGTGGCCGATGCCCCCGGCTCAGCTGGTGGTCGGTCCGGGTGTCGATGGACTGGCGGAACAGGGCGATGCGCGTCTCCTCCCAGAGCCGGGCACCCAACAGGAGCGGGCTGTTGCCCGCTCCGGCCAGCGCCAGGCCGGTCGCCAGCTGCATCGCGTTGTAGAGGGTGGCGAACTCGTCGGGGGCGACCTGCAGGTGCAGCTGGAACGACGTGTTGAACGCCTCGAGCAGCACGTTGTCGTGGGTCGCGTGCAGCGAGTCGATGCCGCGGATCGCGATGCGGAACTCACCCCCGCGCATGGCGCGCACGCGACGGTTGAGCGCGGCGTAGCGCGGCGACGGCGTCATGTTCTCCAGACGCAGGTGGTCCCAGGTGAGGGTGGGCAGGATGCCGATGGCCACCACGTCGACACCGTGGGGCTGCGCCGCGCGGCGGATGGCCCCCATGTGGCGGCGCAGCTCCTCCTCGAGCTCCTGGAAGCAGCGCCCGGCCAGCGCGCGGGGGGGCACGGCGATCTCGACGTTGTACAGCGCCAGCTCGTTCTGGTAGGTCGATCCCGCCCCCCCGAGCGCTTGGAGCACCTCCAGGGCGCGTGGCGCCGGGCGCCCGCACTCATCGACCAGGAAGAACTCCTGCTCGAGACCGATCCGACGCTCGCCCGTCTCGAAACGGCCCTCGCGGAGCATGCGCTCCAGCGCGTCCGCATCGGCCACGAGACGCTCCTCGAAGCGACGCAGGTCCTCGGGGCGTTCCGTGATTTCGACGTCTTGGCGGCCCATCGGGCGGGAGCATAGCCGCCACCGGGTCGACGCGGCACGGCGCAACGCGATTCGGGGGGCCGGCGGGGGCGACGCCGGAGGTCACGACGGGGGCCACCTGCGGGCTACGATGCGTACGTGAGCACCGCAGGTACCCCCCCGCTCTTCCTGCGACTGGCCGTCGTCGTCGGGCTGACGACGCTGGCGATCGGGTTGGTCGGGGCCATCGTGATCGTGTTCAAGCGGCCGGTCGCCGTTGCCGTCGACGCGCCCCCTGCGCCGCTGCCCCCGGCGGTCGCCGAAGGCTGGGAGGCCTCCGAGGAGTGGAGCGTGGTGGCTCGTTGGGAAGGCGACGAGGGGGTCCAGGAGGTCGAAGGCACCACGGCCGGTGGGTCGAGCGGGTGGGCCTTCCCCGGTGCGCCGGCGGGCGTGCCGCTCTCGATCCTCGTGCGCCGGCGCGCCCCCGATGGAACGTGGGACGACGTCACGCAGCTGCGCCGCACCCTGCCGACGCCGGACGCCCGCATCCGGCTCGAGTAGCCCTACGCGCCGGCGGGTCCGTCCCAGCGCGCGCGGAGCGTGACGAGGCGGTCGCCCAGCTGCTCCCGCCAGCGCGGCGCGCGCGCCTCGACCTTGGCCAGCACGCGCTCGGCGGCGTCGGAGAGCGTCACGCCGTGGCGGGCGCACACCTCGGCGAGGGCGGCGAGGGTGTCCCCCACCTCGTCGACAAGCGAGTCGCCCGGCGGGCTTCCGTACACCTCGTGGTCCAGCACGCAACGAGCGACCTCGCCGGCCTCCTCGACCAGGGCCAGCGCCGTAGCGATCCGCGGATGCTCGAGGCCCTGCGTGAGGGCCGCGAAACGTGCTTGGAAGTCGGCGATGTCCATGGGCGGCTCCCGGTGGGACGGTTGCCAGGCGGGAGCGGCTCGGGGTCCGCTGCGGCGCCAGGCAGGGGATGCAGGGTTCGGAGCGTCAGGGGCGACGCGGTGCGGTCGAGCTGCGGCGGCGCTCGAACACGCGCAGCGTGCGCTCGCCGTCGCCGGCCTGGGTCGGACCCTCGACGAGGCCCACGCCCGCGGCGACGCGCCGGCCCTCCTCGAGCTCGTCGGCTCCCAGGCCCGGTCCCTTCCAGTGGACGAGCCGCCCGCCGGGACCGACGAAAGGAGCCGCGATGCGCGTCGCGTCGCCGAGCGTGCCGACCGCGCGCACCAGCACGAGGTCGGCCGCGGCCACCAAGCCGTGGGCCTCCGTCAGGAGCTCCCGGGCATCGGCCGCGTGGACGGTCACGCGGTCCGCGTAGCCCGCCGCCGCGACGTGCTCGGCGAGCGCGGCCGCCTTGCGCTGGCGGCGTTCGACGAGATGGACGCGCGCTTCGGGCCACAGGGCCGCAGCCGCGAGGCCCGGAAACCCGTTCCCGCTGCCGATGTCCACGACGAGCCGCGGCGGCGGCCGGACGGAGGGCCAAGCCTCGGCCACGGCGAGGCTCGGCAGCACGAGGACACGGAGCGCGTCCAGGACACTGCGGGCCCCCGTGAGGTTGGGACGCGGATGATCGACGAGGCGCTGCACGTACACGAGAAGACGCGCCGCCTCGTCCGGAGCAGGACGACGCGGCGCGTCGAGCGAGAGAAGCAGATCCAGGGGCGACGGGGCGTCGGTCACGGGACCAGCGTACGCCCCGCCGCATCGAGGGGGCACACCCCGCCCGCCCGCAGGCGCGCGAGATGCGCGAGCACGGGCCTCAGGCCGAGCGGGCCTGGGCTTCGCGCTCGCGGCGCAGCTGGACGCCGCGCAGCGCAGCCTGACGGGCGATCTCGCGCAGCTCGGCCTCGCGCACGGAGCGGTAGGCGCGAAGCTCGGCGGCCTGACGCCACACATCGTGCTCCGACTCGATGCCGTCAAGCGCCGGGACCGGAGGCGAGGCGGCAGGGATCAGCAGCCCTGCGGCCTGGACGGCCTCACCGAGCACCGCGCGCAGCTCGTCCACGAGCGCATCGTTGCCGCTCCAGAGTCCGATCCAGCCGCCGCCGGGAAGCTCGCGCGTGACGAGCGCCACGCGGTAGCCCGGCGTGTCCGCCACCAGGAAGCGGTAGCCCCTCAGGTGCAGCGGAAGCGGAACCTGGCGCACACGACCGAGGCGCTGCGTGGGCAGCGGACGAAGGCTCGGATTGAGGCCGAACGTCGCGGCGGATCCGGCCAGCTCGCGCAGCGCGCGGGCCCGCTCACCGAGGTCCTCGGGCGTAGGCAGCGTCACGAACACGCAGCCGCCGGCGCGCTCGTCGCGCACGGTTTCCTCGATGTCGGCCTCGGTCGCGGCGCGCTCCCGCTCGGAGAGCACCAGCAAGGTGCCTTCGGGCACGAGCCGCGGATCGAGCGCGTCTTCGACGGGGCGCGGCGAGCGAAGCGACTGGGGATCGTGCAGCCCCTGCTCCAACAGGACGCGCTCGACGGCGTCGAAGACGCGGTCCCATTGAGGCAGGTGCCGGGGCCCATACGGCACGGGATCGGGCCCCGCGTTGACGGGGTACTTGGGGAGGGGGGAGATCATGGGGAGGGGGTCTCCTCGGGGCTGCTGCCCCGGGGCACTGCGGTCCGTGGGGAAATCGGCGAGGGCGATGACCCACCACGCGGCAGGCCGTTCTTGGTACGTCGTTGGACGCACGCCGGTTGGGGTGGTTTCGCCGGGCCTTCGGACCGACCTGCCAAAGTGGCAGGATCTGAGGTGCAGTTCCGACCTAAGTCGTTTGTTTCCAGCGACTAAGGTCCGTGCAAAGGTTCGGCAACATCACACTGACGTAACGAGGAATCCGAATCACCGAAGCGCTCGAGCGGGCGGCCGCTCCAAGGACCCGGGTCAGCGCGCCGCGGCGGCGAAGAGCGGGCTCTCGGGGAAGTGCTTCGCGGGCAGGGGCGAGGCGGCAGCGCGCTCTTGGACGGCCTTGACCAGCAGCGGCCACGTGACGGTCGCGTCGGCCAGCACCTCGCTGTAGCGGCCACCGTGGCGCGGGTGGACGAACTTGCCCCAGGAGACGCCTTCTTCGTACGTGCAGCCGGAGAGGCCGCCCCAGTGCACGGGCTCCGGGCAGAGCCGGATGCCGTAGCCGAACTGGCGGAGCGGCAGGTCGGTGCCGAGACGGTGGTTGGTGATCTCGAGATACGGCGCGACCTGCTGGGCCCAGTTGCGCGGCGCCCCGCCGCCCACCGTGAAGATGCCGACCTTGGGCGCTGCGATCACCTGCGCCGTGTAGGCCTCGAGGTCGAGGAAGCCGTCGTAGATCGGGTAGGCCCGGCCTTCGGTGCGGCTGCGGCGCTGGAAGAGCGCCACGTCGAGGCCGATCTCGGAGTCGGTGAATGCCGGTACGTAGACGGGCACCTTGTGTTCCCAGGCGGCCTTGAGCACGCCGCGGCCCGGGACGTTGTCGACCAGCCACCGCCCGAGGCGCGCGTGCAGGTCGGCGCTGCCGAACGCGGCGTCCGCCGGCATCTGGGCCAGGACCTGGTCGACGATCAGCTGGATGTCGTCCAGGCTCTGCTCGAGCTCGAGCGTGTCGTAGACGCGGTCGTAGCCCTTCTCGTAGAGCTCCTGGTCGTCCATGTGCGGATCGTGCTTGAAGTGGTTGCGGCCCGTCGCTTCGACGAAGCCGTGGCACATCAGCGCGCCCGTCGAGACGATGGCGTGGATCCAGCCCTGCTCGATCATGTCGCAGAGCACGAGGCCCATCTTCGCGATCGTCATGGCGCCCGAAAGGGTGCAGACGACCATGCAGTCGGGGTCGCGCAGCATGGCCTCGAGCACATCGGCGGCTTCGCCGAGGGAGCGTCCCGCGAACGCCGTACGGGACATGGCACGCACGAGGTCGTCAGCCGTGCGGACCTGCGCCAGGTCCAAGGGAACGAGCGGGACGAGGCCATCGCCGACGCCGTCGTGCAGCTCGCGCGTGTCGCCGTCGGATGCCGCGGGCTTGCCCGGAGGGTGGTGCTTGTCGTGTCCGTGCTTGCCGTGACCGTGGCCCACGTTTGCCTCCCGGCCCGGCGCGCACGCCGAGCCCGCGGAGGATGACCGCACCCGCGGCCCCTGTCACGCCCCGACTGTGGCGGCAACCGTACCCAGCCGGGGTGGGAGAGGCGGGATGTGGCTCGAGCTTGCCGTGGTTCGCTACTGCTGGCGTTGGATGTCCGCCGCACGCACGAGACCGTACCGAGCCAGGTGAGCGCCCCCCCTCCTCGCTGCCAAGACTCCCGCGGTGTCGCAGCCCAGCGCGGCGAGGAGTGGTGGCTTCACCCGGCTCGTCCCCCGGGCTGCGAGAGGCGGGATCTGGACCGCGCCGACGGCATCGTCCCCCCCCCAACACGAGTGCAGGGTGGATCGCGGTCGCTGCCAGCCCCGTCCGCCGACGGGATCAAGCCCCGTGCGCTCGCCATCGGCTCGTCAGGGCGAAGGCGCCGCCAAGCGATCCGCGACGACTCGTGGTCCGCGTCGGCCTGCCTTGGCAGGCCGCACCAAGGGCAGCGCCTTGAGGAGCGGATCGCGCCGGCGCCGCCGAGCACTCGGCGAGCCGTTCGCGCTACGGGACAAGCGTCAGCCGACTACAAATCGTGGGCGGAGGCGATGAGCTGGGAGGCAAAGACCACCGTCTGGGCGCCGACGCTGGGGGCTTCCACGGTGAGACGCATCCACACCTTCCGCGAGCCGCTGCCGCCGACGATCTTGACCTCGAAGCCGTGCGGCCACCAGTCGTTGTCGCGGGTCAGCCAGGCCCGGCGCTCGTACGACTGCCGCGTGATGTCGCTCGGACACAGCTGCAGCGCGGCGTAGACGAGGCTACCCACGTTGCTGACGTTCATGTCCTCGAGGATCGTGAACGACGCCTCGGGCACGGCCGAGATGGCCCCGAAGGTGTCCATGGCGTAGAAGCTGTCCCCGACATTGCCGCTCGGGTCCCAGGCGTACTGGTAGTGGAACCGGTTCACCAGCTCCTTCACGGCGTTCTCGCGCTGCGCTGCCGTAGGCAGCCCGATGATCTGCATGTAGTTCGGATACGTCTCGCTGCGCCAGACGATCAAGTCCCGGGCGGGCGTGACCGGCTTCTTCTGCGTGACCACGGTCGGGGTGTCCGCGGGGTAGACGTAGATGAAGCGGTACGTATCGATGTAGCGCACCGTCCCTGCCACGGGGTCCACGACGACCTCCGCCGGGTCCGACTCACGGACGAAGAAGAGGCTGTTGCCCGTCAGCTTCTGGTCGATCTCGTCGGGCACCAGATCGCCGAGCGGGTCGATGATCGGCAGCCGTGCGTCCGGGGCGGCGGGGATGCGGCGGATCTCCAGTGCAGCCAGGTAGTCGGCACCGACCGTATCGCGTCCGAACAGGCGGCGGCTGGCGCTGACGAGCTCGCGCAGCTTGTAGGCCAAGCGCTGGCCCTTGTCCGTCGCCAGCTGCGTGGCCGCGATGTGCTTGTCGGCCTGCGACGTGGTCGTGAAGGTCCGCTCCACCAAGTAGGCGAGCATCGACGTCATCGTGAGCACCAGCACGATCTCGAGGAAGGTGAAGCCCGCCTCGGACGCGCGCCGCGGCCGTCGTCCGCTAGCGGTTGACATAGATCTTCTCCATGTGCTGCGAGTAGTGGAGGGGCTCGCTGCGCCGGTAGGCCTCGACACGGATCAGGTAGGAGCCCTTGGGCAGCTTGGCCGCCGGCGTGACCCAGATGTAGGTCTCGTCGCCGAGCGGATTGAGGTCCGACAGGGTCTTGGACGCGTCCGGCGCCCCCGCGGTGTCGTCCCACGGCAGGATGCCCAGCTGCGTCGGCGTGTCGTCGAGCATGTTGATCCACGAGGCGCCGCCGTCGCGGCTGTAGCTGGGGACGTACACCAGGTCCGACTCGGCCTCGGCGAAGGTATCCGAGTAGCTCTGCGTGTACTTGAGCCCGTCCCAGCGCTTCCATTCCACGGACCAGATGAGGGGGATGACGGCCGGCAGCTCGAGCTCGGTGAGCAGCGTGGGTGTCCGGATCTGGACGCGCGGCAGCTGCTTGATGCGGTTGGGGGCACTGACACCACCTGCGAAGTAGCTGTGGATCAGCGACAGCATGCTGTAGCGGGCGATGAACGCCGAGCCGCTCTCCAGGGTGCGGTCGATGCCGTTCACCACGATGTATCCGCCTCGGGGATTCGTGCCCGGCTCGCGCAAGCGCACGAGAGCACTCCCGATGGTTCCGATCTGGTGATCGTAGAAGCGGCGCACGACCGACGCCGAGAACCGCGGGTACTCCGTCGTGTAGGAGAACTCCGGACCGGTGCCGCCGCTGTAGTTGATGTTGAGCGCGAACGGACGGCTGATCAGCGCAGTACTCGGCAGGGGGAAGTTGTAGTTGTCGGCCAGCTGCGGCCCGTCGTCGACCAAGTTGCCGCTCTGACCATCCGCGTACTGGTGGTGGAACGTGGCCGAGGCGCTACCGATGTTGAAGACCGACGTACAGCCCTCGTCCGCCAGGCGGGCGAACACGTTGGAGAAGCGCGTGCCGAGAGGCAGCTGCGTCGTCGTGACGTCGCCGCGACGCATCAGGCGGAAGGCGCCCACCGCCGCCGTGGACGAGGCCCTGAGGTTGCCCCACGTCGCCCACTGGGTGGCATACGCGGGGTCGGGGTAGAGCTCGCCGATCCACGGCTTGCTCCACCAGTACCCCGCTCCGGCGCGGAAGCTGCTGTCGGCCCCAAGCGTGCTGCGCACGTACTTCAGGCTTCCGCGCAGCGTGGACGTCCCGTTGTCCGGGATGATCGTGTTCTCGTACACCGTGCCCGTCAGGCCGAAGGGCGTGCCGTCCATCGGGATGCTGTCGCTGAAGCCGTTGGCCGCGTCGTACCCGACGTCGCCACCGACGGACAGGTAGTAGTAGGAGAAGCCCGTCAGCGTGGTGTAGATGGCCTCGGTCTTGACGATCGCGTTGCGCAGCCACGACAGGAGGCGCGGCACGTCCAACGAGCTGCCGCGGTTCCCTTGCCACGCATGGCGCAGGCGGTTGCCATCGAGCCCCGGCCAGTCGCCCCACACGTTGCCGCTGTCCACCAGGTCATCGAAGTACCAGTTGTAGCCGTTGGGGCTGGTCGCGCCATGGCGGTCGCAGTCGGCGTACGGCATGTGGCGCGGGTCGCCCTGGAACTGGTACCGCTCGCTGAACGGAATGTCCGCCGCGGAGTCCGTGTACCACGCATAAGTCGCGCTCTTGTTGGCCGGCTGGTGTCGCGTGGGCCACAGGGTTCCCGTCGTCGCGTCCTGGCCCCAGCGGGTCTCGAGCCGCACCACGCGGTCGATCGCGTCGCCGTCACTGCCGCCGGGCGTGGATGCGAAGCCCGTCCGCAGCGAGCCGGGCGACATTGCGATGCGCCAACGCGCCGTGTTCTTGGGCACGTAGGCCGTGTCGTACAGGTCGCGCGCGAAGCGATCGCCGCCCGCCGCCGTCGTGGCCGGCATCGGGCAGGGGATGTAGTCCATTTCGTAGAGGCGGCGGTCTGCGGGAAGGCCGCGGCCCGAGGTGGTGTCGTGGCCCGTCTCGAGCGGCGTGCCGTAGAGCCAGATCAAGGTCTGCGTACCGTCGTAGCGGATATCGAACCACATCTCGCCACGCCGGTAGCCTCCATCGTGGATGCCGTTGCCGTTGCCATCGACGAGGGGCTCGGCCGCATCCCAGGTGCTGTCGCCGTCCACGTCAAGGAACGGCTCGCCGTACTGGCTCACGTACGTGTTCACCTGCGAGGCGTCGTTCGCGTCGTAGGTGACGGGATCCCAAGGCTGCCAGGCCGGCGCAGGGGACACGGTGGGCAGGTCGCGCATGCCGTTGCCGTTGACGTCCCAGTAGGGCTCTTCGCCGTCCCATCGACCGTTGCCGTTGGCGTCCGTGTAGGTCTCTTCGGGAGCGCTCGTGTCGAACTGGCCGTCGCCGTTGTAGTCCGCGGCGAGCGGCTCGCTCGCGGCCGTGTAGACGCCGTCGCCGTCGAGATCCGTGAAGGGCTCCGAGGGATCTCGGCTGCCGTTCCCGTCCAGATCGAGGTAGACCTCGGCCACCTGGCGCCGGAGGTCGGCATTGGTGTCCGTGAAGACGTCCGGGTAGCGCGTGGCGCGCGTCCAGTCCTGGTACGGATCCTGCGCGGCGTCGCCATTCGCATCGATCCCGCCGGCCAAGCGCTCGATGACGAGCGAGGGGTTGGTCGCCGCGTTGACGGACTCGTGGAAGCGCCCCCCGGGAATCGAGAGCATGATCGGCATGCTCGTGCTCCACAGCGAGTCGTTGTTCCAGTCCTCGAAGGGCTCGCCGGCGTCGTACGCGCCATTGCCGTTCAGGTCGGTGAAGGGCTCCTGCTGCGTCGTGAGCGTTTCGAGGCCCGACACGCCCTGCCACTGCGTCTTGTAGGCGTAGACACGCCAGGCGATCTCCTGCGAGCTGGCGGGGCTGCCGGCCACGCGTACCGAACGGAGGCGCTCGGGGTGCGTCACGGCGCGCCAGCCGGCCTTGACGTCCGGGATCTTGGCGGCGTCGCTGTAGTTGCGCACGGCGGGCATGGGCAGGAGCTCGCCGTGGAGGTTGATCAGGATCGCATTGTGGTAGCGGTCCGGCTGCGCGATCATCCGATCGAGCAGCATGCGCCACGTCGGGATCTCGGGGTCCTCTTGACCCGCGGCCACGCGTGCTTCGAAGCGTGCGATCTCGTCAGGGCTGCGCATGCAGTGGTTGTGCATGTCGGCCAGCGCGATCGGAACCGGGTTGCCTGCATCCCAGCTGAGGTCGCCGTCGAGGTCGGTCCACACTTCGCCGGGGTCACGGCGGCCGTTGCCGTTGGTGTCCGTGAACGGCTCCATGGGCTGGATGTCGTTCTGGAACGTCGGGGCCAGCTCACCGTCCAGGTTGACGCGGGCTGCAAAGCGCTGCGCGACATAGTAGCGCTGGGCGCTGCTGCCATCAGGCATGCGGCCGGGGTAGACGTAGGCCCACGGCGTGGGATCCGTGCTGATGCGCGCCTCGTTCGTGTAGGGCGCGTACTCGTCGTCACGGCCGTAGCCGGACTTGGTGATCCAGTGCGTGCGGAAGCGCAGGCCGGGATTGCGGCCCTCCAGGTCGGTCAGCGTGGCCTCGACGAACGGCTGGATGGCGTCCATGAACACCCACCAGCCCGGCACGTTGTCCAGCGCCAGCAGGTACACGTCGTAGACCTGGGTGCTGGGGAACGAGTCGCCGATCGTCCGGATCACGCCCGAGACTTCGGCCATCTTCTCGCCCGGATCGGCGTCGCCGGCACGGCGCCGGAAGATGCGCACGGTGCAGATGCGCAGGTCGCGCGTGTTCACCGTGGGGAAGCGGCGCACGGAGATCTGCCGCTGCCAGGCCCAGACCCCGATGTTGTTCGTGTTGCCCGACGCCGGATGCTCCGGATGCAGGAAGGAGCCCGGGTCGTCCGGATCCGGCTGGATGGTCAAGTTCGGTCGCCACGACACGCCGTCGTCGAACCCGTCGAGGTCGGCCGCCACCTCGCCTTCACCGCCCTCCACGTAGGCGCGGAGCTCGGCCAGGATCGAGAGCGCCTTCTGCCGGGCGAAGATCCGATCCTGCGACCAGTCCGCGCGCTGGGTCCCGCGCGTCACGTGCGCCGCTGCCGCCATCGCCGCCAAGGCGACGAGGGCTGCAGCAATGAGCAGCTCGATGAAGCTGAATCCGTTCGGGCGCGGGCGCATCAAGCACCTCCCGGCGTGGGACGGGGGATGTCACCCACGTCGGCACGATGAATGGCCTGGGTAAAGCGGTACTGGCCGAGGTTCTGGAGCAGCCTTCGGACGACCTCGTCGTCCTGCTGCAGCTCGACGTGGTCGCCGCCGAGCCCGCGCAGGTCGGCCCGCCCGCCGACGATCACGGTCCCCGTGAGCAGGGCCGGGGCGCGGACGGTCAGGTCCCCGCCGACCCAGAGCACTCCGCCGAAGAAGCTGTTGCTGCCGGTGGCAAGCGTGCAGTCCCCGGTCACGACCACGATGGCGGTGCCGCGCAGCGGGCGGGCATTGTCGAACGTGGCGTCGCCCTCCACGACCACGAGCGACAGCGGCGGCAGCGGATGGGGCAGCTCGGCCCCGTCGTTGGTGGCGTAGACGGCCGCCGCGCGCACACCCGAGAGGTCGGTGCCGAACACGGACTCCAACGACACGGCGAGGCCGGGACTCGACGTCTGCCCGGGGCTCCCGGATACGTGCGAGCCCGAGAGAAGGGTCGCCGCGCCCGTGCTGGAGGGGTAGGCGATGCCCGCCCCCGGGTCGCCATGGATGCGTGTGCGCGCACCTACCGTGACCCCATCCCCGCGGGCGGCGCACAGAGCGGCGGACGACGGCATGCGGATCGCCATGCGGCGGATCTCGGTGGCCACGACCGCGCGCGCGATGCGCGCGTTCAGCCCCGTTCCAAGCGGCGCATCCTCGAGCTTGCGGTAGATGGCACCGTCGCTCTCGATGCGCCAGACGATTCCCGCGCCGGCGACTGCACGCTGCCCGCTCACGTCGCGAACACCTGTGGCCTCGTCGCGGCGTCCGTTGCCGTTGCCATCGACGAACGCCTCGCCGACGTCGTAGCGCCCGTCCCCGTCGTCGTCGGTGAAGGACTCGGCCTCGCGTCCGATCCGGACCTCGTAGCGGGCCCACAGCCGCGGCGCGACCTCGTAGCTGCGCACGAGACCCAAATCGGGTTCGTCCGTCTCGTTGATGGGCGGGTTCGCGGCCAGGTCGCGCCGGGGCGCGAACTCCGTCACGGGCTGGTCGGTCTGCCTCCGGAACCACGCCAAGGCATCCACGATGCCGGCCTCGGCCACGTCGCGCGCGTGTGCGGGGGCGGCAGACTCGTAGGTCGAGAGCTCCTCGAGGGCCTTCTGGCGGTCCAGCGAGGCGACGATCACGCCGCCGAGCGTGACCAGGACGAGGCTGACCCAGACCAGGGCCACGCCCCGTTCAGAGCGGCGGGAAAGGGGGGGCGAAGCGTGCGTCGTCATGAGCCGTGCGCGTCCTGCTGCCCCCCCGGCGAGGGACCCGCGTGGCGGGCCCCCAGGCCCATCGACGCTTCCAGGTACCGAGCATGAGCGCAATCCGGACGCACGGGTCCGCAGGCAGCGGGCCTACTTGTTCTTTCCCCCGCCGTTCGTGAACCCGTCGTAGTAGGTGTCCCGCACGTAGCGGCCGCCGCGGACGACCTCGTTTCCGGAGCCACCGCGGTTGTCGGTACCGGAGGTGTCCGACCCGTCGTACGCCTGGCCCTCGGTGACGACCACTTCCTCGACGCGTGTCGTGTCGGCCCAGCCGTGCCAGTCGCGGGAGACCTGGCCGACGGCGTCGAGGTACGTGACGCCGACGGCCGTGTACCCACCGTCAGACAGCAAGACCATGCCGTTCAGTGACAGCGGGTCCATGCCCGGGCGGTAGACCGTCTTGCTCTCGCGGTACCGGCTCATCTTGCTGATGAGGTCGTTCACGAGGTCGATGTCGAACTCGATCTCCGCGTAGTCGCCCCCCGTGCCCAGCAACGTGGCGTCGCCGGTGCAGACCACGGAGCCGCGGATGTAGGCGGGAGCCTTCATCTCCAGGTGGCCATCCACGAACAGGAGACCGGAGAAGAACGAGTTGCTGCCACTCTCCACGGTGCAGTTGCCTCGAATCACCACGACGCCCGTTCCACGCAGGGGGTGGCTGTCATCGAAGACGGCATCGCCGTCGATCGTCACGAGCACGCCGTTGCCGATGTCGATCGGCAAGTTCGCGAGATCGCGGACGGCCAAGTCGGCCATCGAGCGCAGAGCGTCGAAGGGCACGCCGAACACGTCCTCGAGGCTGCCGTAGTAGCTCGGGATGGGTGCCAGGCCGCCGGTGACGTTGGCGGGGTTCACGATCAGCGGGTGGCCCGTGAGGTCGGCGTAGGCGATCGCGGTGGCGCCGGGAGCGCGAAGACGACCGCGGGATTGGATGTGCGCGCGGTTGCCCTGGTCCACGACCAAGGCACCTTCCGCCGGCAGGCGGATGCCCAGGCGTCGCACCTCCTGGCACAGCGTAAGCTGCGCCATGCGCCGGTTGGGGGCCTGGTCCATGGCCAGGTCCTTGCGCGGCCAGTAGAAGACCTCGGCCTCGCACTGCAGCTCCCAGACGCTGCCCGCCAGGACCGACCCGCGCGAGGTCGACGTATCCCGACACCCGCTGGCGGCGTCCCAGCGTCCGTTGCCGTTGGTGTCCGTGAACGTCTCGCCGGCGCCCCAGCGGCCGTCGCCGTCGTCATCGACGAAGACCTCGGCCGGGCTCGCAGGCCGGCAGATGTAGCGGGCCCACAGGTTCTCGGAGATCTCGAAGGAGCGCGTCAGGCCCACGTCCGGGTCGTCCGTCTCGTTGACGACGTCCTCGACAGCGGTGACGACGGGAATGTCGGTGAGGAACCCTCCCAGCGGCTCCGCCACGTAGGTCGGGCGTTGGATGCCGATGCGCAGCGGCTGGAAGGTCGTGACCGGCTGGCTGGTCTGACGCCGAAGCCACGCGTAGGCATCGACAAGGCCGGCGCGGGCGACCTCGTAGACCTGCCCACGGGCCTCCCACTCCAGCTGGCTCACCTCGTCCATGGCCTTCACGCGGTCGGTTCCGGCCAGGACGATGCCGGCCACCAGCATGACGGTGATGCTGGCCCAGATGAGCACGACGCCCCGCTCCGAACGGCGGGTACGGGGGCGAGAGACGCCGGCGGAGCCGACGTCGGTAGGCAGTGCGGTCACGGGTCCCCCCCTGGGGAGCACCCACCACATCCGCCGGGGTCCCATCGGCAGGGAGGCGCGCGCGACTGAAGCGGAAAACCGCGCAGGCGTCCGGCTCCGCCGCCGGTCGCCACGGGAGTCTCCCCAGGGCCCGGATGGCCCGGCCGCCGACGGGCCGGGGGCCTTATCGGGGCGCGGTCAACGCCTCCAGCGCGCGCTTGGTCTCGACGCGGACCATGCGCTTGCGCCAGGAGTGCTCGTGGTCGGTGTTGTCGAGCGGGCGGGCGGGCTTCCACGCGGCGGCGGCGGCGGCCGCGATGCGCTCGGCGTCGGCCACCTCCCCCACCAGCAGCGCCTCGGCCGCCGTGCAGCGGATCGGGGAGGAGCCTACGCCGTTGACCACGATCGCCACCTCGGCCACGCGGTCGCCTTCGCGGCGCAGACGTACCGCCACCCCGGCCACGGGGAAGTCGAAGGCCCCGCGGCGACGCACCTTGCGGTAGGTGCTGACGGCCTCGCCTTGCGCGGGCACCGTCAAGGACGCGAGCACCTCGTCGGGGCGCTTGGCGAGGTAGTCGATGCCGTCGTCGCGGAAGAGATCCCCCACCGCGACCTCGCGCTCGCCGTCGGGGCCGACCAGGCGCGCCCGCGCGCCCAGCGCGATCAGCGCCGGCACGCCGTCGGACGAGTTGACGGCCCAGCAGCGGGGGCTGCTCGGCGCCACCCAGCACGTCGTGCCGTCGCACTTCATGCAGAAATCGATGGCCCGGCGCCACTCCCAGGTCTGGTTGTAGTAGTTGCAGCGCGTGTCCAGGCACACGTTGCCGCCGATGGTTCCCATGTTGCGCAGCACGGGGGTGCTGATGGTCGTCACGGCCTCGACCAAGGCGGGGGCCAGTCGGGCCGCCGTCGCGTCGCGTTCGAGCGTCCGCAGCGTGGTTCCCGCCCCGACGACCAAGTCGCCGGCGGACGTGGTCGAGACGCCGGCAAAGCCCGCGACGCCCGCCAAGCCCACGAGCGTCGAAGCCCGCTGGTGCCGACGCTTCATGTTGGGGAACAGGTCCGTGCCGCCCGCCACGACGCGCGCCGCGGGGCCCTCGCCTGCGAGGATGCGCACGACCTCGGCCAGGTCCTTCGGCGCGTGCCATCGGAAGGGGGGAAGGCGCATCATGGCGCAGTGCTCTCCTTCGTGGGCCGCCCCGTACGCGGCGCCGTGCCGTCCCCGCCCTCGGCGAGTGTCTTGATGCGGACCGTGTCCTCGATGCGCAGGTCCGGAAGCGGCTTGGGGCCGCACCGGCGATCCGCGCGCTCCAGCGCCTTCAGCACGCGCTCCGGCGTGATGGGCGTCATGTCCACCCGCACGCCGACCGCGTCGTACACCGCGTTGGCAATGGCCGGCATCATCGGCAGCAAGGGGCCCTGGCCGACTTCCTTGGCGCCGAACGGCCCATTGGGGTCCGGGTCGCTCACGAGGTAGGTGACGACTTCCGGCATCTCCTTGGTCGTGGGGCTCTTGTAGTCGAGCAGCGACGGGATCTTGTGCACGCCGAAGCGGTTGGGGCGGTAGGTCATCTCTTCCATGAGCGCCTCGCCCAGGCCCATGTAGACGCTGCCCTCCACCTGCCCGATCACGAGCATCTCGTTGATCGACTGGCCGATGTCGTGGGCGATCCAGACCTTGTCGACGGTGACGACGCCCGTCTCTTCGTCGACGTCCACCTCGACCACGGCGGCGCTGTAGGAATAGGCTGGCGATGGCCCCACGCCGGCGCCGCGGTAGCGGCCGGGGCTGGGCGGCGGCGTGTAGCTGCCCGCCGTGGCGATCGTGCCGTGCTCGGCCTCGGCCTGCGACACGGCCTCGGAGAACGTGATGCCGCGATCGGGGTCCTGCACGTCGAACACGCGGCCGTCGGCGAAACGCAGCCGGTTGCCGGGCACGCCCAGCGTCTTGCCCGCCGCACGCGCCACGATCTCGCGGGCCCGCTCGGCGGCCTGGATGGCCGCGTTGCCCACCATCAGCGTGACGCGGCTCGAGTACGAGCCCAGGTCCACGGGCGTGAGGTCGGTGTCGGCGGCCGTCACGCGGATGTCGGTCAGGTCGACTCCGAGGATCTCGGCGACACAGGTCGCCAGCACGGTGTCGCTGCCCTGACCGATGTCCGTCTCGCCGCAGAACACCGCGACGCCGCCGCCGCGGTCCAGCTTGAGCGTGACGCCGGAGTGCGGCATCGCATTCCAGTAGATGGGCAGGCCCGCGCCGCAGATGTAGGACGAGCACGCCAAGCCCACGCCGCGGCCCCGCGGCAGCTTGCCGCGCTTCTGGCGCCAGCCGCTGCCCTCCACGACCTTCTCGATGCACGGCCCGAGGCCCATCGAGCCGATGCGTAGCCAGTTGGCCGTGATGCCGTGCGCGGGCTGGAGCTGCATGAGGCGCAGGTCGGCCGGATCGATGCCCAGGGCCTCCGCGGCGCGGTCCATCTGGATCTCGAGGGCGAAGCGCGGCTGCGGGGTGCCGTGACCGCGCTTGGGGCCGCACGGCGGCTTGTTGGTGAACGTGCGCACGCCGTCGAAGCGATACGCGGGGATCTCGTACGTCACGGTCTGCAGCGCACCCGTGTAGTAGGTGCTGGCCACGCCGTACGAGCCGTAGGCGCCGCCGTCGAGCAGTGTCTGGAAGTGCAGGCCCGTGATGCGGCCGTCCTTGCGGAAGCCCATGGCAGCGCGCATGTGCACCGGGTGGCGACCACGGTGGCAGTAGAAGACCTCCTCGCGCGTGAGGCAGATCTTGACGGGCCGATTGGTGCGCCGCGCCAGCTCGGCCACCACGATCTCGTGGTTGAACGGATCGCTCTTGCCGCCGAACCCACCCCCGTTGGGGCACGCGATGATGCGCACGCGCGAGGGCGGGAGCCCGAGCACCTTGCTGGCTGCCCGATGCAGGTAGTGCGGGGTCTGCGTGCTGGACCAGATCGTCATCCGGCCGTCGGGCTCTTGCCACGCCAGTGTCGCGTGCTGCTCCATCGGCAGGTGCGTGTTGCCCTCGTAGAAGAACTCGTGGTCCAGCAGGAGGTCGGCGTCGGCGAGCGCAGCGGCCACGTTCCCGAACTCCATCGAGACGCGCTTGTGGACGTTGCCGTCGTCCCCGTAGTCGTGGATGGGCTCGATCTCGTTCTTGATGGCGTCGGCGGGCTCGAACACGGGGTCGAGCGGCTCGTACTCGACGCGGATGTGCGACAGCGCCTCGAAGGCCGTCTCCTCGTCGATCGCAGCCACGGCGGCCACGGGATCGCCCACGAAGCGCACCTTGTCGCGGCAGAGGGCGTGCTCGTCCTGGCTGACCGGCAGGATGCCGAACGACGTCGGCAAGGCCTCGCCCGTGAGCACGGCCACCACGCCCGGCAACGCCTCGGCCGCGGACGTGTCGACGCGCACCAGGCGGGCGTGGGCGACGTGGCTGCGGAGCAGCTTGGCGTGCAGCATCCGCGGCAGCGAGAGGTCGTCGGCGAACCGCGTGGCGCCCGTGACCTTGGCGCAGCCGTCCACCTTGACGGGCGAGCGCCCGATCAGGCGGTAGCCCTCGCGCAGCTGCTCGGCGAGGCCCTCGGCCTCGGGCGTGGACGGCGCCGGGCGGCCCTTCGCAGCATCGCTCATCGGCTCGCTCCCGGCGTGGTGCGCGCGGCCGCGGCCTGCTCGACGGCCTCGTAGATCTTGAGGTAGCCCGTGCACCGGCAGAGGTTGCCGGACAGCTCCTCGACGATGCGCTCCCGCGAGGGCTGGGGGTCGCTGCGCAGCAGCGCCTCGGCCGTCAGCAGGAAGCCCGGCGTGCAGTAGCCGCACTGCGCGGCGCCCAGCTCGGCGAACGCCTGCTGCAAGGGGTGCAGCCCGTCGGCGCCGGCCATCCCCTCCACGGTCTCGATCGAGCGGCCGGCGGCCTGGACCCCGAGCAGGAGGCAGGACAGCTGGGGCTCGCCGTCCACGAGGACGGTGCAGGTACCGCACTCGCCCAGCTCGCAGCCATGCTTGGTGCCCGTGAGGCCCATGTCCTCGCGCAGCACCTCGAGCAGGGTCTTGTGCGGGAGGAAGGCCAGCTCGTGGTCTTCGCCGTTCACATGCAGGATCACGTGCGCCTTGCGGCGCGGGTCGTCCGCCGGATGCGCGCCGCCCTCGGATGCCACCGTCATGCGCGTGCTCCTCCCGGCGGCCGTCCGCCCGGGACGGCCGGCCGCGATCCTACGCCCCCCACCTCGACCCCGGACGTGAACTGCGACCGGCCGCCGGCATGGGGGCCGCGCGCCGTCAACGGCTCGGCTTGATCAGCTCGAAGCCGCCGAGGAACGCCTCCAGTCCCTGCCGGAGCTCGGCCTCGCGAGCGGCGGGCCCGGTGGCCTTCAGGCGGTAGAGCCGGTCGCTGCCGCGCTTGAACACCACCGTCAGCAGCAGCAGGTCGCGGCCGCCGATGCGCGCACGGGCCTCGAGACGCGTCGCTTCCTGCCCGACGACCGTGAGCGGCTCGGTCGTCGTCTCGGCCGCCTGCTCGTCGCGATAGAACGCCTCGAGCCGACGCACGTCGTCCTCGGCCGAGCGATCCCACGAGAGGACGTACACGTCGAAGGCCGGCGCGTCGACATCCACGCTTGCGAACTGCACGATGTGGTTGCGCAAGGCGGGCAGGCTCACCGTGTACCCCTCGGGGTACTTGCACGCGAACCCGTTCTTCTCGTCGCGGAACACGCCGCTGCCCTTGGGGCCTTCCGGCGCGCCCGAGGCCGCGAACGCCATGCTGCCCTCGAGGGTGCGCAGCGACGACTCGAAGCGGCTCCAGTGCGTCTGCCGCGCCTTGGCGTACAGCAAGACCTCGCCGCGTGGGGCCAGCCAGTACGTGGCGCGCACGCGCCACGGGATCGGCGGCGGCGTCACGCCCGGGGGGCTGCCCGGCTCGGGCTTGGGGCGCACGACGTACGTCGCGTCGAGCACGACCTGGCCGATGGGATCGGTCGGCGACGGCGGCACCGCGCGCGTTCCCGTGACGGTGATCTCGCGCGAGCTGGCCCAGTCCAAGCGGACCCGCGCGAGCAGGGCCTGCACGTCGGCGGACGTCCGACGCCGCGCGCTGAGCACCGCCTCGGCGTCCGTGTCGGGCTCGAGCCACGTGGCGAGGCGCGTCCACTCGCTGGGGCCGCTGCCCTCGGCATTCAGCTTCCAGCCCTTCGGCCCCACCACGGTGAGGCCCAGCTCGGCATCGCGGAAGGTCGGGCCCGCCGCGCCGGCGGGCTCCTCGCCCTCGGCGGACGCCACGGCCCCGGGGGCGCCCACGACCAGGGCCAGCACGAGGGTCGTCGCGAGGCGGTGGCGGCGGCGCCCCGCGCCCTGACCATGCGGATGCTGCATCACGCCCTCCCTCGGCGTCCGCGGAGCGACGATGCGCGTCGCTGCTCGCGATCCGCCTGCAGGGGGGGAAGGTACACGGAGGCGCGAGCGCCCTTCACCCGCGCCGCCGGTGTCCGCGGGGCGGGGATCCCGGACTTCGCTCGCCCGCCCCCGACCCGGGGGCGACACTCGCCCGCCCGTGTTCCCGGACCTCACCTTCCTCATCGCGCTCGTGCTGGGTCTGGGCGCCCTTGCGCCCGCCGCCTCGGCCCCTCCGCTCGGCCCCTGGGGCACGCTGCTCGTGCTCGGCGTGGTCGGTGGGCTGTCGCGCCTGGCGGTCCAACGCGGCCGGGAGGCCCTCGAGCAGGGCGAGCTGGAGGCGGCCTACGCGTCGGTCCGCTGGGTCGGTCTGTGGCCGCTGCTCGGCTGGGTGACGTGCCTGTCGGTCTTCGGCTGGGGTACCTGGGTGGCCACCGTGGTGCCCCGCATCGTCTGGATGCTGCCGATGGTCGTCCTGTTGCTGCCCCTGGTGGTGGCGTTCGGGTTCGCGTGGACGGCGCAGGGCGAGATCGAAGCCGCGCTGGCCAAGGCCCGCGGCCTGCTGCCGCGGACGGCTTCTGCCGGGGAGGCCTTCCGCGGTGGTCTCAAGCGCAACGCCCTCGCCTTCCTGCCCCTGTTCGTGTTGCTGGGGCTGTTCGAGGCGCTCTACGTCGCCGGCGAGCTCGGCGTCGAACCGGCGCGCGCCGCGGGACTGTGGCTGGAGCACTTCCCGCTGCTGCAGCTGGCGCTCTTCGGCGTACTGCTCGTGCTGGCCCTACCCCTGCTCCCCGTGCTGGTGGGTCGACTGACCCAGGCCGCCCCCCTGCCGGCCGGACCGCTGCGCGCGCGGCTCGAGCGGGCGGCCGCCGCGTTGCAGCTCCCGGTCAAGGGCCTCTATCTCTGGAACACGCAAGGGCGCGTGCTGAACGCGATGGTCGTGGGCTTCGGCCGGTCGCGGCGCATCTTCCTCACCGACCGCCTGGCGGCGGAGCTGCCCGAGGACGAGATCGAGGCGGTCTTCCTGCACGAGGCAGGGCACGCGGTCCGCCGCCACATTCCGCTGTACCTCGTGCTCTTCCTGACGCTCGCGCTCTGGATCGAGGCCGTCCAGCGCCCGCTGATCGCGATGGGCATCTCGCCGTTCTTCATCCTGCTGCTCAACCTCGCCCTGTTCTGGTTCGTGCTGCTCGGCGTGATCTCGCGGCGCTTCGAGCGCGAGGCCGACTTGTTCGCCGTGGACTTCGCCGAGCGCGTGCCCCAGCCGCTGGTGCAGCTGCCGGGCCTGCTGGAGCCGCTTCCCGCGCCGGCCTTCCACCTCCTGCGCGCGTTCGAGCGCCTGAACCGCGCCACGGGCGGCAGGAGCCCGGCGCACCGCCATGGAACGCTGGAGGACCGGGCGCGCATCGTGGCGGCCTACGCGGGCAACGAGTCCGTGCGCCGGGGCGAACGGCGCGTCTCGCAGCGCTTGCGCCTGGGCATCCTCGTCGCGGCCCTGGGCGCCGTCGCCTTGACGGTGCTCCAGCTGCCCACGCAGTGGGCCGAGGCGCGCGCCGGCGTGCTCGGTGCCGACGCGGACCGCTTGGAACGCGGGGCCCTGGACCTCGAGCTCGCCGGGGAGGCCAAGGCCGCGCGCGCGGCGTTCGCGAACGCCCTCGCAGCGTGGCAGGACGTCGCACGGGCGCACCCGGGCGAGGCCGGCCGTCGCCAGGCGCACGTGGCCGTGGCCGGCATCGCCCTGGACCACCTCGACGACCTCGCCACCGCGCGCGCCGCCCTCGAGGCCGCCGGAACCCAGACCGCCGGGACCCAGGGCGCCGGCCGGGACACGGCCGCGGACGACCTGGAGGGCCGCTGGACCGCGTTCCTGCGCGAGACGCTGGCCGCCCGCCTGGCCGCCCGCGAGGGCGACCTCGCGGGCGCCGAGCGCTCGCTCGCCCGCGCGGCGCGGCGGCACGACGTGTTGCGCGGCGCCGAGGAGCTCGCCGCGGAGGCCCGTCGCTATGCGGACGAGCTGATGCGGCTGTCGCGGGCGGTGGTGGACGCGGCGGCGCCGGACGACGACGCCGGCGCCCTGCCCCGCCAGCTGGCCCGCCAGCGCCTGGCCGACATTGCCGGCGGCTCGAGCCCGGAAGCCCACTGGCGCGAGCTGCGGGGCATCGCGAAGAAGGCGCTCGCCCGCCTGGACGCTACGGCGGCGACCCCGGCAGCAGACGCCGACTGATTCCTGCGGAGCCCGCGGGGCAATCGAGGACCACCTCCAGCCGAGGCTCGTCCGGCCCCGCCCCGAGCGCCCGCAGCAGCGCGGTCCACGCCTCCTCGGGCGGCAGCCCCCGGGCCGTCTCCAGGGCACCTTGCTCCTCGCCGTCCAGGTCCGCGTGCGGGCCGACCAGGAGCGCGGGGGGCGTGGTCCCGTCCAGGACCTTCACGGTCTTCGTGGGCGTGAGGTAGGCCTCGGTCGAAG
The DNA here is from genome assembly GCA_050248855.1 of Planctomycetota bacterium. Lineage (GTDB taxonomy): Bacteria > Planctomycetota > PLA2 > PLA2 > JAEUHO01 > JACKGW01. The sequence continues at coordinate 74,675 of JBFWRP010000016.1, forward strand.
CGACGGCGAACGGATCGCCGCCGCCCATCGCGACCGTCAAGGCGACGTGACCGACGCTGCCCTTCAAGGACCCCGCGACCTCCTCCAGCGAGCCCCCGGCTTCCATCGCGACGCGCAGCGCCGCGCTGAAGGGCAAGCCGTGGCGGAACCCACGCCACGGCGCGGGCACGTCGACATCGGCGCTGGCCACGAGGAGCCCGGCGGGCGCGGCCGGGTCCTGCGTCACGAGCAGGCCGCCGAGCGCGCCCGGCCAAGCGAGCGCGAGCGTTGCCGGACGACCGTCCGTCGGGCGGCGCAGGACCCAGATCGCCTCCTGGGCAAGCAGCTCGGCATCCGGGCCCACCCAGCGGCCGCGGACCGCTGCACCGCCCTCGCCGGTGCGGAACGCGGCGAGCGCACCGCGCAGGCGAGGCGCCACGCCGCGCATCCGCAGCACGTCGCGCAGCACCTCGACTTCGATCAGCTCGAGCGGCTCGAGGTCGACCGCGGCCGCCAACGCGTCGAGCTCCTGGCGCACGCGCTCGGGCAAGCGGAACGCCGCGGCATCGACCACGGCCTCGACGTGGCTGCGCAGCGACGCGGCGGCCGCCCCCGTGTCGTCGGACGCCACGCCGAGGGCGGCCTGCCAAAGCGCCTCGCGCCAGCGGCGATGCAGGGAGCGGATCCGGTCGCCCAGCAAGCGGCCGTGTGCGCTCCCCATCTCGCTGCCCGTTCCCGCGAGCGTGAGCAGCCTCGGGCCCGGCTCGTACGTGCCGCCGGGCGTGGTCGCGACGCCGCCCGCGGGCTCGCCACACGCCGCTCCGATCCAAGCGAGACCGAGGACGAGGGCGGTGCGTGGAGCCTTGCGGAGCACGTCGGTCATGCGCATCGGACGCCACCTTCCCATGCCCGCTTCGAGGGGTCGCCTCGCGCCTCGTGGCGCGGGCTCCTCCGCCCCCTCGGAGCGGGCCTTGCGGCACCGCCCCACGAGGCCCCGCAAGCCCGGATCTCCGGGCTCCTGGCGCCGCCCGCCGGGGCCCGGCGGGCCCTCGTCCCGGGGGCCCCGCAGGCCCCGAATCCCGTCGTGGGAAAGGGCCCGCGCGGCTAGCATGGAGAACCGCCGCCGCGGCGCTCCAACCCATTGGTTTTCCAGTGGGTTACGACGCGCGGCCGGGGCGCTTACGGCACCCGCCGGCAGCGCGTGAACGGGCCGCGAGGCAACGGGCCGGCCGCGAGGCGCTCGAGCGCGCCGCGTGGCCAGGTCCCGCGCCGTGCGGCGACGCGAGAGGACGATGGCGGCACACGACCAGGCCGGCGCCAGCGCCGGAGACCCGACCCCTCCGAGCGGTGATGCGTCGGGCGGCGGTGGCGAGCGAATCCTCGATCTCGATATCGCCAGCGAGCTGAAGCAGTCCTACCTGCGCTACGCGATGAGCGTCATCGTGGACCGCGCCCTGCCGGACGTGCGCGACGGCTTGAAGCCCAGCCAGCGGCGAATCCTCGTCGCGATGAACGACCTCAACCTGGGCCCCAGCCGCAAGACGATCAAGTGCGCCAAGGTCGTCGGCGAGACGATGGGCAACTACCACCCCCACGGCGACCAGGCGATCTACCCGACGCTCGTGCGCATGGCGCAGACGTTCAACATGAGCGAGCGCCTCGTCGAGGGCCAGGGCAACTTCGGGTCCATCGACCGCGATCCGCCGGCCTCCATGCGGTACACGGAGTGCCGCATGACGCACGCGGCCGTCGAGATGCTCGACGACCTCGACAAGGAAACGGTCGACTTCCGCCCGACCTACGACGAGGCCCGCATGGAGCCCGTCGTGCTGCCCGGCCGGTTCCCCAACCTGCTGGTCAACGGCGGCGCGGGCATCGCCGTGGCCATGGCGTCGTCCATCCCGCCGCACAACCCGGGCGAGGTGGCCGATGCGATCCTGGCCTACCTCGACGACCCCGACATCGACGTGCCCGCCCTGATGCAGATCCTGCCGGGGCCGGACCTGCCCACCGCGGCGCGCATTTGCGGCCGCGCGGCCATTCTCGAGGCCTACACCACGGGGCGGGCCGCGCTCGAGATGCGCGCCGTCTGCCACGTGCAGGAGGGCGAGGGCCGACGCGGGCCGCAGATCGTGGTCACGGAGATCCCGTACCAGGTCAACAAGGCCGCCCTGGTGCAGAAGATCGCCGATCTCGCCAAGAGCGATCGCGTGGACGGCATCACGGACGTGCGCGACGAGTCGGGCAAGGACATCCGCGTCGTCATCAGCCTGCGGCGCGACGTCGACCCCGACATCGTGCTCAACCAGCTCTACAAGTACAGCCAGCTGCGCGAGACCTTGAGCGTGATCATGATCGCGCTCGTCGACGGCCGGCCCGAGCTGTGCAGCGTGAAACGCCTGATCGAGGCCTATGTCGCGCACCGCCGCGAGGTCGTCACGCGTCGCACGCGCTACCTCCTGCGCAAGGCCGAGGAGCGCGACCACATCGTGGCCGGCCTGCTCCGCGCGCTCGACCTGATCGACGAGATCGTGGCCCTCGTCCGCGCCAGCGCCGACCCCAAGGAGGCCAAGGCCGGACTCATCGAGCGCTTCGGCTTCTCCACGCTGCAGGCGGACGCCATCCTGCAGATGCGCCTGCAGCGCCTCACGGGCCTGCAGCGCCAGGAGCTCGAGGCCGAGCACGCCGACCTCGTGGCGAAGATCGCGGACTATCGCGACATCCTGGCCCGCGACGAGCGCGTGGTCGCCATCCTGCGCGAGGACATGGCGGCGCTCAAGGCCCGCTTCCCGGTGGCGCGCCGCACGCGCATCGAGGACAGCCAGGACGATTTCACGTCGCTCGACCTGATCACGCCCGAGAACGTCGTCATCACGCTCTCGCACGAGGGCTACATCAAGCGCACGGGCCTCGATGCCTACCGCCGGCAACGCCGCGGCGGCAAGGGCATCAAGGGCACCGAGAGCAAGGAGGGCGACTTCGTCGAGCACCTCCTCGTGGCCAACACGCACGACACGATGCTCTACTTCACGGATACCGGTCGCGTGTTCCGCGACGGCGTCCACGTCCTGCCCGACCTGGGCCGGTACACCAAGGGCCGCGCCATCGTGAACCTGCTGGAGCTGGGACCCGAGGAACGCATCCGCGCGGTCCTTCCGGTCACGGCCATGGACGACGAGCGCTACCTGCTCTTCGCCACGCGCGACGGTTTGGTCAAGCGGACCGCGCTCTCCGACTTCGCCAACATCCACCGCGGAGGCATCATCGCGATCCAGCTGGTCGAGGGCGATGCCCTGATCGGCGTGGCGCTCGTCGACCCGGCGGACGAGGTGCTCCTGGTCACGGCGCGGGGGATGGCCATCCGCTTCGCCGTGTCCGATGCGCGGGCCATGGGACGCGCGACCCGCGGCGTGCGCGGCATCAAGCTGCAGGACGGCGACCGCGTGGTCGACATGGCGGTGGCCCGCAACGAGGAGGTCGTGACGTCGGCCGACGGCACCACGATCCGCCAGCCCGGGACCTTGCTCACGATCTTCGAGCGCGGTCAGGCCAAGCGCACGGCGTTCGCCGAGTACGGCCTGCAGGGGCGCGGGGGCCAGGGTCTTCGCAACGTCTCCCGTGACGGGCTCGACCGCAACGGCGAGGTCGTGGCCGCACGCCCCGTGCTGGACGGCGACGAGGTGATCCTGATCACCCAAGGCGGCAAGTCCATCCGGATGCGCATCACCAGCGAACAGCTGCGCCCGTTGGGCCGCTCGACCGCCGGCGTGCGCGCCATCGAGGTCCCCGAAGGCGACCGGGTCGTCAGCATGGCGTGGGTCCGCCCCGAGGACGATGGCGACGACGAGGCCGAGGGCGGCGACGACACCGGACGTGGCGAAGAGGCCGACGGTACGCCGGGCGGCGAGGACGGCGCCGCCGCCTCGCCCGAGTGATCCACGCGCCGGGGCCCGCGAAGGAGGTTTCCCGGCGGTGACGGACCGGGGCCCCGGCCCTGCGACCTCCGTACCCCCCTTGCGCGCTCGCGTTCGTTACCATGGCGGCCGCATCCCGCCGTCCGAGAGGAGCCCCATGACTGCTGCCCGACCTTGCACGACCCCGTGGCGACGCCTCCTGGCCGCCACCACGTTCGTCCTCGTGACGGGTCTGACCGCCAGCGTGGGGCTGGCGGCTGACGAGACCCGCGACTTCCCCGACGCCAACGTGCGTTGGACGCTCCCGGACGACGAGTGGACGTGGATGGAACCGTCGGCCGACGACAAGGCGACGGGCGTCTTCGCCCAGGCCGCCTCGGGCGACAGCCACATCCACGCGTTCGCCATGACCACGCCCACGGGAGGCCTTCCGCTGGCCGATCGCGTGGACGAGCTCGCCCGCACCTTCCGGCCCTGGGTCTCGGGCGGGATGATCGGCACCAAGACCATCGACACGGTGCTCGCGGGTCGCGACGCCCAGTGCGTCATCTATGTCGGCGCCGACGCCAACGAGAACGACATCCAGGTTCGCGCCTACGCGATGGAGTCGGACGGCAAGTTCTACCACGTCATCATGCGCATCTTCCACGGCGACGAAGCAACGCGTGGCGACGAGCTCAACGCGCTGCGCGACGGCTTCCACCTCATCAAGGGCAGCGGCACGCAGCTGACCGTCGAGACCTTCGTCGAGGTGCCGCGTGACGGCGGCGGCGCCGCCGGTGGCGCCGAGAAGGGCGGAGCAGCGCCCACCAAGAAGGACGACGGCGCCGCCGAGGGCGAGCCCTGGCCCGAGAAGGGTCCTCCGCGTGAGGGCAACAAGGTCACGTTCACGGGCTACAACCTGTCGTGGGCGCTGCCCGATGATGGTCCTTTCTCCTGGCGCTCGCCCATCCGCGACCTCGCCAACGTCTTCCAGCGCACCGAGCGCGGCGTCTCGATGTCGCCGGCGATCCGCGTGGTCGCGCAGCTGGAGCGCGTCAAGGGGGAGTTCGATCCCGAGGACGCGCCCAAGCACAACACGCTGATGGGTGTGCTCTTCATGGCCGAGATGCCGGGGCAGCACGACTCGGACAAGTGGATCCGCTCGCCGGAGTTCGAGCGCGAGCTCATGGCGGACTACGGCTTCACCTCGTTCAACAGCAGCAAGAGCCGCACGCAGGGCATTCCGCTGGGCAACCACAAGGGCGTCATGGCCGTGCGCGAGGGCGAACGCCAGAACGGGACCTCCGCGGTGATCGTGCATATCGAGGCCACGCTGCGCGGCTGGATCTACCGCTGGTACTTCCTCATCGAGGGCTACGAAGGCGATCGCTTCAAGCAGTTCCAGCCGTTCCTCAACGGACTGTTCGGCGGCATCCACTTCCTCGAGAACACCGAGTTCGTCCCCGGGCCGCTGATCGGCACCGACGGCATCGCCACGTTCAGCGGCAAGCGCGGGACGGCCAAGGACGAGGAGAAGAAGTACGAGATCAGCGGGTTCTCGTGGACCGCGCCGAGCAACCGGAGTCGCGGCGGGTACACGCCCACCGACGGTTGGGTCTTCAAGAAGCCGCCGGGACTCGCCGAGATCCACCAGGGCGAGCGGGGCCTGCAGCTGGCGCTGGAGACACGTTCGGAGGACGGCCAGAGCTACATCTACTACTCGATCTGGGCCGAGGCCACGGCGCGGCTGCAGAACGAGAAGCGCGAGCCCGAGATGATCATCGACGACCACGCCAAGTCGTGGCTCTCGACCCTCGGGGATGGCGCGAAGTGCTCCAAGTCGGGCAAGGCGCCCTTCTTCCGCCCCGGCTCCTACGAGGGCGAGAAGGGCCTCAAGTACGAGTTCACGGCCACCGTGGACGGCGTCCCCTACACGGAGGAGGGCTACGTCATCGACCGCAAGCAAACCACCTACTGGGTGCGGATCCAGCTGGGCGGGAAGGACGCGGAGAAGGCCCTCAAGAGCGAGCTGAAGGCCATCCAGAAGGGGTTCACATGGGCGCGTTGATGTCGCACCGCCGTCGCTCGCTGCTCGTGGGAGCAGCGGCCCTCGTCGCCTTGGCGTTCGTGCTCGGCAGTACGCCGCCGGCGGACGCGAAGATGTGGCCCGGCGACAGCCACAAGTGCGAGCTCACGATTCCCGACGCCCCGGCGCCGTGGGACTTCCTCCCCCACGACAGCTCGTGGTCCAAGTACGACATCGTCGTGGGCGCGGAGCGACGCCTGAAGGAGCTTCGAGACGGCACCCCGGCCAACGGCGAGGGTGGTCTGCTGCACCTGGCCGTGAGCACGGCGCCCGAGGGCGCGACGCTCGAGGGCCTGGCGGCCGACGAGAAGGTCCGCGAGTTCCTCACGGCGCGCTTCACCGAGGGCGGCAAGGACATCGAGGTCGTCGACGAGGTCCTGAACGACGACCTGCCCTGCAAGGTGCTGCGGACCTCGGGCAAGGCCGCCAATTTCAAGGCCACCCAGGCCGACTGCAGCGGGCGGATGATCGTCGCGCTCGGCCATGGACGTGTCTACAAGCTGCGCATGTACGGCTGGGGCACGCCGGACGACCTCGAGGGCGTCCGCGACGACCTCGACTACATCGAGGTCAACGGCCTCACGATCACGGATGCGAAGAACGCCCTGCCGAGCAGTGAAGGCGAGGGCGCTGAGAACCCGAACGCCGGAGCCGTCGACGAGCCCGTCGAGGAGGGCGAGGAGGAAAGGCTCGAGTGGGAAGAGCTCAACCTCGTCATGGTCAAGCACAAGAACCTGACGCGCGAGGAGCCCGATCGCGACGAGGCCCGCCAGAACGTCATCGCCAAGTTCACGGTGAACACGACGCACGCCTACTACAACATCACGCTCTACGCCTTCCCCGTGGTGGGCGGCCAGCAGCGCGTCAACTTCGAGAGCCAAGTCGGCACGTCGTTCTACGAGCAGTTCCTCGAGTCGCACCCGGAGGGGCCGATCTGGGTCCACCCGTGGCCGAAGAAGCCCGAAACGGTGAAGAACGGGAGCACGTTCCTCCTGTTCCCCGACTGCAGCGACGAGGCGCGCGACGTGATTTCCGACGACAGCCGTCGCAAGCCCGATCCCAAGGCGGGGCTCTCGGCGCTCCAGAAGATGAACGTCGTCGAGAAGCCCAAGGTGAAGAACGTCGGCCCGGACTTCAAGGTGCCGGGCAACGCCTTCCGCGCCGTGCTGGGCGGCAACCGCGACTCCACGGGCCCCGAGGTCAACGTCAAGTACGGCTGGCTCACCAACGAGCACGACTTCATCCTGTACGTGGGTCTCGCCCGCGAGGCGTACCTCAAGTACGGCGATGCCATTCGCGCCACGCTCGAGTCCATCCGCCATCCGAAGAAGTGGGAGAAGCGGTGGGCCGACTACGAGAAGGACAAGTAGGAAGGGGGATCCCCCCGTGGCCCATGGGTGCGGCTGAACACGACCTTCCGCGGCGAAGAGGGTCCGTCCGCCCTTCATGAAGGACGCTCCCGCACCTCGACCCGACGCCCAGGGCGTCTCGCTGGAACACCCCCATCGCGTACGACGGCCCGTCGGGGTCGGGGGGGGCCTGGGCGGCCGCCTGCGCGTGCGGCCCGAGGACTTCCGGGTCGAGGAGATCCCGCTCGTGCGCGCGTCGGGCTCGGGCGGGTACACGCTCGTCCAGATCGAGAAGCGGCTGACGAGCACGTTCGACGCCCTGCTCTTCGTCAGCAAGGCGGCGCAGGTCAGCGAGCGCTCGATCGGCTACGCGGGCCTCAAGGACAGCCGCGCGGTCACGACGCAGTACCTGACGGTCCCCAAGGTGCCGCCCGAGCGCCTGCGTCGCATGTCCACGCCGCGTTGGCGTGTGCTGTCGGCCGCGCGCCACGACGTCCCGCTCAAGATCGGGCACCTGAAGGCCAACCGCTTCGTGATCCGCGTGTGCGACGTGCGGGACGATGCCTTCGACCGCGCACGAGCCACGCTCGAACGCTTGGTACGTGAGGGCTTGCCCAACGCCTACGGCGGCCAGCGCTTCGGCACGCGTCTTGACGGACACCGCGTGGGTCGCGCCATGATCCACGGCGACCTCGACGAGATGCTTGCCCTCGTTGTGGGTCGCCCCAGCCCGCTGGAGCACGACACGGAAGTCCGCGCGGCACGCGCGGCCTTCGATCGGGGGGACCTCGAGGAAGCCGCGCGCCGCATGCCGCTCCGGCACCGGCTGGAGAAGCGCGCCCTGTCGCTCCGCGCCCGCGGCGGCTCGCCGCAGGAGTGGCTCGAGTCCGTCGGCCGGGGGCGCCGCCGCATCTGGGTCTCGGCGTGGCAGAGCTACTTGTTCAATCGCGTGCTGGACGCGCGCATTGCCGACGGCACCTGGAACCAGGTCCTGCCGGGCGACGTGGCCTGGGTGGCCGCGGAAGGGTGCCTCGTCCGTGCGCGGCCCGGGCTCGACGCGGCCGGTGGGCGGGTCGCCGCCACCGGCCCGCTTCCGGGGTCGGGTCTGCGGCGGCCCGAAGGCGCGCCCGGAGAGCTCGAGCGCGCGTTGCTCGCCGAGGAGGGGGACGACCCGGAGGCCTGGAAGCGCCCCTTCGTCCGCAGTCGTGGCTTGCGGCGCCCCCTCGTCGTGCCGGTCCGGGAGGCTTCCCTCGAACGGGATGGCCCCGGCCAGGTCGTGGTCCGCTTCGTGCTCCCCCCGGGCAGCTTCGCGACCGTCCTCCTCGACCACCTGATGTCCTGAGGAGGTAAGCGATCAGCCCCTGGGGTGCGGACGTGCGGCTCGCCGAGTGCTCGGCGGCGCCTTCGCCCTGACGACCCGACACGTGGCGGTCGCGCTCCGCTCCAAGCCCGTACGGAGGCGGGGAATTCTTCCGCAGCTTGCCGATGGGCACTCCCGCATGCCGAAGCGCAGGGCGGCAAGCTGCGGAAGAAATCCCCGCCTCCGTACCGCGTCTCGATGCGCGCGGCACCCCCTGACACGCAGGGGACGCGGTTCGCCGGGGAGCGAACCCGGATGTGTCAGGACCCTTGCCGCGGCGCCGCGAAGCGGCAACGTGGGCAAGGTGCCTGACACGCAGGGGTCGCGCGGGAGCGCGGAACGAAGTGCAGGCGCGTCGGCTGCACGAGGAGCCGATGGGGGCTCGGGACCGGGCATCTGGCGAGCCGCGCGTCCCCACCCCGGGCGCTGCCCGCTTCGCCCCCGGGGCCGTCGGCGGGGGTCGGTACCCTGCGCGCGTGCGCATCGTGGCCATCCTCAACCAGAAGGGCGGCGTCGGGAAGACGACCACGGCGGTCAACCTGGGCGCGGCCCTCGCGCTTCGGGGCCGGCGGGTGCTCCTGATCGACGCCGACCCGCAGGGCAACCTCTCCGACCACTTGGGCGTGGATCCGCTCGAAGCCCCGGCGTCGGTCTACGACGTGTTGCTCGGCGAGGCGACCGTCGACGAGGCCACCGTGCCCACCAACACCCCGGGGCTTGCGGTCGTGCCTTCGCATCCCGACCTGGCCGCCGCCGAGCAGGAGCTGGCCGGCGAGCTGGGGCGCGAGCTGCGCCTGCGCAAGGCGCTGCGGGCGCTGCCGGCCGACCGCTACGACTGGGTGCTGATCGACTGTCCACCCAGCCTGGGTCTCCTGTCGCTCAACGCCATGGCCGCCTCGAGCGCGGTGCTCATCACCGTGCAGACCGAGTACTTCGCCATGCGCGGCCTGGGCCAGCTCGACCGCATCGTGCACATGGTGCGCGAGCACGTGAACCCCGAGCTCGAGATCCTCGGCATCCTGCCCACGCTCGTGAACCCCGTCACCAAGCTGGCCCGCGAGGTGATCCAGGAAGTGCGCGCGCACTACGGCGAGCGCGTCTTCGCCACGCGCATCCGCCAGAACGTGCGCCTCGCGGAGGCGCCTGGCTACCAAGACCACATCTTCGCGTACGAGCCGGCCTCGGCGGGCGCCGAGGACTACGCGGCGCTCGCCGCCGAGCTCGAGGGCGATGCCGCAGGCGGTGGCGCGACGAGCGAGCAGGTCGACGCCGGCCCCACGTTCGAGCAGGACGAACCGGCGCCGGACGCGCCGCCCCCCACCCCGGACCCCGCCGCATCGCCCGCGGCCCCTCCCCCTCCCGCGCCGCCGGGCGGCGAGGCTCCCGTTGCGCACGCGTCGCCGGATGTGGACGGCGCGCCCCAGCTGGTCGCCGCCGCGCCGCGCGCCTTCGTCATGCCCGCCGACCTGCTCGGCCCCGACGGACGCGTGCGCATGCCTCCGCCGCGATAATTCCCCTGACAAGTACCGAGTACATCACTGCGCCCATGCTCGGCTCCGACACGCACGACCTGACGATCCCCTCGGGCGTCTACCGCCTGGACGCGCGGCTGCATGTGCCGGGCGGCGGCGTGGGCGGAAGCCTCGTCGTGGCGCACCCGCATCCCATGCACGGCGGGCACATGAACCACCCGGTCGTGGTGACGACCGCGGAGCGAGGGGCACACGCCGGACTACTCGCCCTGCGCTTCGACTTCCGGGGCGTGCAGGCCAGCGAGGGTGACACCACGGACATGGCTGGTCACCTGGAGGACTGGCGCCGTGCAGCCCATGAGGTCGCCGAGCGCGCCGGCGCCGGCCCGCGCTTGGGCGCCGGGTTCTCCTACGGCTCGCGAACGCTGGCGACGGTGCTCTACCCGGAGCGCGAGCGACGCCCGCGCCTGGACGGGCTCCTCTTGCTGGCCCCGGCCACGCGGGTTCCGACCACGCGGCGCGACTTCGGCAACCTGCTGCTGGGTCGCCCGTTGAGCGAGGCGGCCCGCGACGAGCGCGTCCTTCGGCACCTGGGCGCACTCGATCTCCCGACGCAGGTGCTCGTCGGCGAGCACGACGTGGTGGCGCCGGTGGACGAGCTGGCGGCGGCGTTGCCCTCGCACGCCAAGCTCACGGTGCTGCCGGGCCTGAACCACTTCTTCTCGCGCCACACGGGCGCCGGCGCCCTGGCCACCGACGTGTTCGTGCCCGCGCTCGACGCGGCGCTGGCGGCGCTGCTGTAGCTCGGAGACGCGTGTACGGAGTCGGGAGCTCCCTACGACCCCGTTTGGCGCACGAGCCACGAGCCCTCTCCGACCTGCTCCGCGGTGAAACCCTCGTGCGCCGGCGCGACGCCGCGGACGAGGGCGACGAGGTCGCGCTTCAGCGAACCCTCCGTGTCGCGTCCCAAGACGTCCAGAGCCTTGCGCGAGCACGCAACCGGCTTGCCCGCGTCGTCGACCACGAAGACGACGCCTTCCTCGCGGTCCAGCAGATGCAGCAGGGCACGCCGCAGCACATCGGGCTCGTCGGAAGGCTCCCCGGCCAGCCGCGCCCAGCCCGCGCGCTCGTCGAGCAGGCCGTCGACGAGGCGCCCCACCTCGTCCAGCTCCGGCGCTTGGGGCAGCGCGCCGACGCGACGATGCGGGTCACCCCGCCGATGGTCCGCGGCAACCGCCTTCAGATGGGCCAGCGGCTGCAGCAGGCCGCGCCCCAGCCGGTGGACGGCGATCCAGCTGAGGCAGAGGGCCACGATCCCGATCGCCGCCACGGCCCAGCCACCTGCGAGCCCCAGGCGCTGCGCTTCGAGATCCGCCGTCTTGGTCACGTCCAGGTTGATGCGCACGAGCTGGCGCAACGCGTCCACGACGCGGCCGCGCTCCGGCCCCGGCCCCGCCAGCGCAGCCGCGCCCAGATCGCGCACGACGTCCAGGACCTGGCGCTCGTCCGCGACGGTCACGTTCTGTTCCGCGCGGGCCAGGGCCTGCCGGAAGCGCTCCACCGACTCGCTGGCGACGGCCGTGTGCGCGCCCAGCACGGCCAGCATCTCGCCTGCCGCCTCGACGCTGTGCAGGTTCTCGCCCCGAATGCGCTCGATGGCCGGGCTCATGCGTGCGAGCACGCCCAACGCCGTGAAGGTGGTGAGCACGTGGAGGGCCAGGAGCCCGCCCACGGCCAGCAGGAGGTCGCGACGGGCGCTCACGTGCCGAGCCTCTCGAGCATGGACTCGATGGCCCCCGGGCCCGCAACCACGATGAGGCCGTCCCCTTCGCGGAGCGACGTGTCGGCCTGCGGGCGGCGGATGCCACCGCGCCCCTCGATGTCGCTCCGCCGGACGGCCAGCACGGTCACGCCGAAGCGGGTGGGCAAGGCCAGGTCGGCCAGCGTGCGCCCGGCCAGCGTGGCCGGCACGCGGATCTCGCTGATCACGAGCTCCTCCCCCAGCGGTACGACTTCGAGGATGCCCTCGTAGAGCAGTCGGGTCGCCAGACGTTGACCGAACGACCGCTCGGGGTTGACGACTTCGTGCGCGCCCACGAGGTGCAGGATCCGCTCGAGAAGGTCGTCGGTGCTGCGCGCAATGACGCGCGGGGCGCCCAGCTTGCGCAGGAGCGCCGTCACGACGATCGCCGCCTCGCGCGACTCGTCCCCGATCGTGCAGATGCACACATCGCGCTGGGCGGGCGACGTGCGGGCCAACGCCTCTTCGTCGGTGGCATCGAAGCAGAGCGCCTCGGTCACGTAGGACGAGGCCTGCTGCACGACCTCGGCGCGCCGGTCGATGGCCAACACCTCGACGTCGGCGTCCGCCAGGGAGCGGATGACCGCCATCCCCAGCTGGCCCAGTCCGACGACCATCACTTGCTTGCCGGCCATGGATCCTCCGATCGACCCCGTGCCACGCTACCCGACGGGAATGTCCTGGACCGGTCGACGCACCGTGCGCCTGGGGTCCTGGCCCACGAGGAACAAGAACAGCGACAGCGGGCCCACACGCCCCGCGAACATGCAGGCGATCACGACGATCTGCCCGATGCCGTCCAGGGAGGGCGTCACGCCCAGGCTCAGACCCACCGTGGCGCTGGCCGACACGGCTTCGAAGAGCAGCCGGTCGAACGCGCCGACTTGCGTCAGCTGCAGCAACACGGTGGCCGCGAGTACCGCGCCCAGCCCGAGCAGCGCAAGCGCCAGGGCGCGACGGATCGTGCCCTGGGGAAGCTCGTGGTGGAACAACACGGCGGTCGTTCGCCCACGCACGGAGGCCCACGCCTCGGCCACCAGCACGGCAAGTGTCGTGGTCTTGATGCCGCCGGCGGTCGACCCGGGGCTGCCGCCGATGAACATCAAGCCCAGCATCACCGTCAGCGAGCCCGGGTGCATGGCCTCGACGTCGATGCTGTTGAACCCCGCCGTGCGTAGCGTGACGGACTGGAACCAGGCGTTGAGCAGCCGCTCGCCGTACGTCAGGTGGCCGAGCGACCCGCTCCATTCCACGACGGCGAGGAACAGCGTGGGCCCGAACAGCAGGATCCCCGTGGTCACGATCACGATGCGTGCGTGCAGGCGGATCGGCTTGCCGCGCACCCAGTGCGGCAAGGACGCGACGACCAGGGGGCCGAGCCCGCCCACCACGATCAGTACCGAGACGACGACCAGCACGCCCACGTCCTGCTGGTAGCCGACCAAGCTGTTCGTCTGCAACGAGAAGCCCGCGTTGCAGAAGGCCGAGACCGACGTGAACACGCCGCGCCAGAGCGCCTGGCCGAAGTCGTCTCCGTGCGCGAGGAAGCGCGGCACGAGGAGCAAGGCACCGAGCAGCTCGAAGCCCAACGTCATGCGGAGCACGCGCCGCAAGGCCACACCCAGGCTGCCACGCTCGTCCGGCGACAGCAGCGTCGTCAGCGTGGCCTCGTGGCGCAGGCTGATCCGTCGACCGAGGAATACGAGCGCGGCTGCGCTGAAGGTCATCGTGCCCAGGCCGCCGATCTGGATCAGCAGCAGGATGACGGCTTGGCCGACGGGCCCGAACGTCGTCACCGTGTCGACCACGCCGAGCCCGGTGACGCAGATGGCGCTGAACGCCGTGAACGTCGCCTCGAGCAGCGGCAGCGGCTCGCCGTCCGTCGTGCACGCGGGGAGCGAGAGGATGCAGCCCCCGACCAGCCCGCCCACGAGGAAGGTCGTGATCATCCAGCGGGCGGCCTCCACGGCGGCGCCCCCGAGGCGCGCGCGCACGCCGCGCGCGCGCGGCGCGAGAGCCCGGGCCAACAGGGCCATGCCACCCGCACCCAAGGCGGCCAGCAGCAGGCCGCCGGCGCGCCCCTCGAACGAGGTGCCGCGCCACCAGCCCAGCACGACCACGGCGGCGAGAACGGCGCCGATGCCGTACCCCCACGCGCGTCGTGCACGCACGGCGAGCCACGCGCCGGCCAGGCCCGCCGTGGTCAGCGTCACCAGGACGACGACCTCCAGCAGCACGTCCTTCGCCAAGCGGCCGGGAACGGCCAACACCCAGGCCACGACGGCGGCGAAGGCCAACCCCAACACGACGTCGGCCGCGCCCGCCGGGCGTCGCGCTCCCGTCGTGGCCACGTCGCGGGCCAGCACGGGCACGGCAAGGAACACCGTCGCCAGGACCACGAGGGCGAAGGCCAACCCGGGACGGTCCAGGACGCGCGGGGCGGCGAGCGCGAGGAAGGCGATCCATGCCATCCAGGGCAGGAGGCGCCAGCGCCGGTCGCGCGCTGCGTACGTGAGAGCCGAGGCCGAGACGAGCGTACCGACTGCGACGGCGCCGACGCCCGCCGGGAGCTTCAGCTGCGCCAACACGTCGAAGGGCAGGCGCGCCTGGAGCGCGTCCAGGAGCAGCGCCATGCTCGCGCCCGCACCCAGCGTGATTCCCGTGAACACACCCGGGCGCCACTCCGCGCCGCGTCGAGCCGATCCCATCACGGGCCCTCGGTGACGCGCTCGCAGTAGAGGCAGCGGAGGCGAATGGGCAGGCCCGGGAGGCGGACGAAGACGGACTGGACGCGCTCCTCGTGCGAGATGCACGTGGGGTTGCGGCAGGTCAGCACGCCGATCAGGCGCTCCGGCACCGTGAGCACGGTCTTGGACGTGATCGTGCCCCCGCGCACGATGCTCACGGTGATGTCGGGCCCGAGCAGCGACAGACGGTCGAGCTCGCCCTTGGAGAGGAAGAGCCCCTCGACGCGAACGATGTCCTTGTGGCCGATGCGCGCGCTGGGCACGTTCATGCCGATCGTGACGGGCCCCTCGCGCGGCAGGCCCAGCAGGCGGAGCGCCTCCGAGGACGTCCCCACGGGCAAGTGGTCGATCACCGTGCCGTCGACGAGACGGAAATCCTTCGGCCCGCTCATGCGTCGTCGTCCGGAAGCGGCGTGCCGCCCAGGATGAGGTGCAGCAGGGCCATTCGCACGGCGACGCCGTTACGGGTCTGCTGGAAGTAGAGCGCGCCCGGATGGTCGTCCACGTCGGGTGCGACCTCGTTCACGCGCGGAAGCGGGTGGAGCACCTTCAAGTGCTCGCCGAAGGGCTCGAGCGACGCACGGTCCACGCGGTACACGTCGCGCACGCGCTCGTAGTCCAGCGGATCCGGGAAGCGCTCTTTCTGGATGCGCGTGACGTACAGCACGTCGATGCCCGAGAGCGTCTCCAGGCGCTCGACCTCCTGCCCGAGGCGCCCCGCGGCTTGGACCTGCTCGCGCAAGGGGCCCGGGATGCGCAGGCCCTCGGGGGCCACGAAGGAGAGCTCCACGTCGAAGTGGCAGAGCGCCGAGGAGAGGCTGTGGACCGTGCGGCCGTAGCGCAGGTCGCCGAGGAACGCGACGCGCAGGCCGTCCAGCCGCTGCGCCGCCTCGCGGATCGTGAACAGGTCCAGCAGCGTCTGGGTCGGGTGCTGGTTGCTGCCATCGCCCCCGTTGATGACGGGGACGTGGGCGACCTCCGCGGCGAGCCGGGCGGCTCCCTCCCGCGGATGGCGCAGCACGATGGCGTCGCAGTACCCCTCGACCACGCGGATCGTGTCGAGCAGGCTCTCGCCCTTGGAGAGCGAGGACATCCGTGCGTCGGCAAAACCCATCGCGCTGCCGCCCAGCCGGAGCAGGGCGCTCTCGAAGCTGAGGCGCGTCCGGGTGCTCGGCTCGAAGAAGAGCAGGCCCAACACCCGACCGTCCAGGGTGCGCGGTGCACGGCGCCAGCCGGAAGCGACGCCACCGTCGTAGCGCTGCATGCGCCGCGCCTCGTCGAGGAGGAGCAGGATCTCCTCCCGCGACACGTCCTCGATGGAGACGACGCTCCGGCCCAGGAAGGCGCGCGAAGCCGCTGCCTCGTCGGGCATGGGTAGGGATCCTCCTCGGGGGCGCAGCCCTCGGGCTCGCAGCCTACCCCGTGACCGCCGATCGGACGAAGGACGGCTACGTGGGCCGGCGGGAGCGGCCCCCCCTCCGCAGCATGGCTCCCCGCGAACGCGGCCGTAGGCTTCCCCCATGAACACGCGTGGCGGGATCCCGGGGCCGCAGACGACCCGACACCCGCGCAGGTCGTGGCCTGGTCTGGCCGCGGCCTGCGTGCTGGCGGCGGGCCTGCTCGGTTGCTCGAGCGACTTCACGGTGGAGCGTCGGGAGAGCCCGGTCCACGTGTGGCTGAGCGTGCCGGGGCGCGCCGTGGCCGGTGGGCAGGTCCACGCCGAGGTGTCGCTCGGGCCCTACGGCGTGGTGCGCGATGTCGTCTCGTTCCCGCGCGGCGTGCCGACGGTCGAGCTACCCACGGTCTATGTGCGCGACGGCGCGTACATCGCGGCCGTTCGGCTGCGGGAGCTCGGGGTGGCCGTGCAGCAGGCGATCGAAGTCGAAGGCGAGACGTGGGTCACGATCACGGTGGACGGCCGCTCCGTCCGCATCGCCACGGAAGAGACGCAGCCCGACCCGTCCGGGCGCTGAACGGAGGCCGCCATGGCACGCACGCGTTCCGCGTGGTCGGGTACGGACAGCTACGACTTCGCCGGCGAGACGCGTCGTCTTGCCTTCCGCGATGTCATCGTCGGCGAGCATCGCCTCAACCGCGGTACGGCCACGGTCGCCGTGCACGACAGCGAGCGGATCGCGGGCGACGACGCCACCCGGGCGGCCTGGAAGGGCGCGCTGCTGCCGACGACGCTGCCGTCCGACGCGCCGGTCATCCACCTCGGCTGGCCGACGCACGGCCCCTTCGTGCGAGGTCCCCAAGGGGTCTACTTCGACGCCTACCTCGGCGTGGCCCAGAAGGTCCTCGACGAGCACCATCCGCGCTTCCGTCGCATGCTCGACACGCTCGACGAGCTGGGTCTGCTCCTGCGCCGCGAGATCGCGACGGACGACTACGTGGCCGCGACGGAGGCCGAGGGCGTAAAGACGCCGCGGGACCTCGCTGCACTCTGGGCCAGCGCGCTGCAGGCCCGCTGGGCGCGTCCGGGCGGCTGGAAGGCCTTCTTCTCGAGCAGCGGCGCCGAAGCGGTCGAGGCGGCGCTCAAGATCCTCTGCCAACGCGCCTACAAGCGCTTCGTCGAGCGCTTCGGCATCGACACGCTGCGTCGCGTGACCGCCGAGCTCGGCGCACGCGAGGTCCCCTACTTCGACGGCGACCCCGGCCTGCCCGGCACGCCGGTCTTCGACGACTACCCGTTCCAGATCGTCGCATGCGAGGGCGCGTTCCACGGTCGCACGCTCGGCGCCCTGTCGGCCACGTGGAGCAAGCGGGCGCACCGGCTGGGCTACCCGCGGGCCTGGCAGGTGCGGCACGTGCCGTACAACGATGCCGGCGACCCGGTCCGCGCCCTGGTCGACACGCGCGGCATCCAGGAGCTGCTGGCCGAGCCGGGCCTCTTGGCACGCGTCGTGCGCGAGCAGGGCCGCATCCCGAAGGACCTGTTCGCCGGGTTCCTGGCCGAGCCCTTCCAAGGCGAGGGCGGCTACGTGCCCGGTGACCCCGGCTTCTTCGCCCGCACCAAGGCCGTGTGCGAGGAGCACGGCGCTTGGCTCGTCGTGGACGAGGTGCAGTCGGTGGGGCGCACGGGTCGGCTCTTGATGACCGAGCACCTGGGCATCACGCCGGACATCGTGGCCACCGCCAAGAGCATGGTGATCGGCATCACGATGGCGCCGGGCGAGGTGTCCGCGTACTGCCACGACGGCTGGCACAGCAACACCTGGGGTGCGGGCCGCGTGTTCGACACGAACTTCGCGTGGACCACGCTGGACACGCTGCTGCACCACGTGGAGCCGGCCTTCGAGGGGCGGAGCTACCTCGAGAATGTCGAGCTCAAGGGCGCGTACCTGGCCGAGGGGCTCGACCGTTTGGCGGAGGCGTACCCGCAGCATGTCGCCGGCCAGCGGGGCTTCGGCCTCATGCGTGCGCTGCTGGTCAAGGACCGCAGTCGCGTCGTCGCGGAGGCGTGGCGTCAGGGTTTGAAGCTGTTGGGTTGCGGCTGGAGCGCCGAGGTGGCGCCCATCCGCCTGCTCATGCTCGCGGACACCACCACCCGCGAAGTCGACGAGCTGCTCCGCGTCCTCGACCACACCTTCCGCGCCCTGAAGTAGCGCGGCTGCGCGACCCCGAAGGTGTCAGGACCCTTGCCGCGGCGCCGCGAAGCGGCAACGTGGGCAAGGTGCCTGCAATGAAACTCCCTACGCAGCGGTGGCGGCCTCCTTGAGCTCGACGTCGAATCCCATGGCGCGAAGCTTCTTC
>JBFWRP010000017.1:0-90024 GCA_050248855.1 Planctomycetota bacterium
TTGCGGTCGGGTGCGGACAAGGTGGCGGCCGTGACGGGGCCGTCCGACGTGTCGATGGCCAGATGCGAGGGGCAGTCCTCGTGGATGCACTGCTCCTTGAGCTGGATCCGGTACGGACGTCGGCCCGGGCCGGCCTGTCCTCCCGCGATATGGCGCTCGGCCAGGATCTTCATGGCCTGGGCGTCGGTCAGAGCCTGAGAAGAAGTCTCAGGCGCGAGCGTCGGCCTGCCTTGGGAGGCCGCGCCAGAAGGCACCTGAGAGGCTGGGCCTGCATTCTTGCTCAGCCTCTCAGCGTCTTGCAGCCGAGCTCCTCGGCCAGGCTCTCCCGGGCCTGTTCCCAGAGGCGCATGGAGACGGCGTCGCGGACGATGCGCACCGGGTAGGTGATCTCGGGCAGGCCCTTGCCCTTGCCGGGCCCGGGCGGCGCGCCGCCGGGCTTGGCGTTGCGGATGGCCTTCTTGAGCCCACGCAGGTTGCTCTCGATCGCGCGTGCGAGCCACGCCAGCTCGTGGGCAGGCGACACGACCCGGGCGAGCTCGATCAGCTTGCTGAAGCGGATGCCGCCCTGGCGGAACGTGTCGTCGATGGTCGGGTGGTCGCGCAGCATGCGCCCGACGGCCAGCAGCTCGCCGGCCCGACGGGGGTCCATGTCGAGACGGTGCTCGGCGAAGTGGCTCAGGTTGGGGCTGCCCAGCCGTTCCCACCCCCTGCAGTCGGCCAGCTCGACCATGTAGAACGCCATCGCCCGCTCCGCGGTGTCCCCGATCCGCAGGGCCTTGCGCAGCTCGTCCACGATCGCCCCGAGCGGCAGGCCGCTCATCAGACGCAGCGGCGCGACGGTCGGCGCGGGGGCGGCCTGGAAGGCGGGGGCCACCTCCCGCACGCGTGACGCTCCAGCCCCGGGAATCAGGCGCAGGGAGGGGCGGCTAGGCAAGGCCGGGGATGCGTCCATGGGTTGCTCCCTGCTCCCGCGAGGGGTCGCGGGAGCATACGAACATACCACGAACACGAGGGGACGCCGGTCACGGAGAACGCTGCAAGACCTGGCGCGAAGGCGAGCGGTCTAGCGAGCCAGACCCGCGCGCACGATCACGACGCGGCGCGTGGCAGCACCGCCCTCGGGCGAATTGCCTTCGCCGACGAGCATGGCTGCATGGCCGTCGGCCAGCGTGACCGTGCTGCGCATCTGGCGCACGTGCATCTCGGGCACCTGCAGCGTGACGGTGGACGGGCCGGCGGCGACCTGGATCTCGGGGATCGGTCGGTTCACCTCGGCTTCGGTCACGGAGACCTCCAGCGTGATGGCCTTGTCGTCGGCGGCAACATGGGGACGCAGGTCCACGACCAACCCCTCGTTGAGCGTCCCGATGATCGGGTCGGCGACGCTCACGTCGTTGCTGATCTCCACCTCGTAGTCCTGCACATAGGCGATCTGGTTGAGGATGCTGATGTTGGCGCGTTGACCGTCGTACGTTGCCAACCGCGGAGCCGTCACCACGGTGAGGCCCTTGGCGTGCTTCTTGATCAGCTCGTCCAGCTTGGAGGAGGCTTCCTGGTCGAGCCACAGGGTGGCTCCGTCGGCGGGCTTGCCGAGCGCGAGGAGCTGGGGCAGCAGCGCAGCATCGACGTCGAGGATGCGCGTGGTCACGTCCACGATCGGCGCATCGGGATCGACGGGCGGAAGCTCGTCCTCGTCGCCCCCGAGGTCCAGCGGCGTCATCCGCGGCCAGGGCCGGGCGCCCGCTCCACCATCTTCCGCGGCGGCGAAGCGTGCACGCAGCTGCTCGACGAGTGCGCGGGCCTCGGCGAGGTCCAGCGACGCCACGGCGCGCGCGAGGGCCTCCACGTCGTCCGCGGGCGCGTCGATCACGCGATCGCCCAGCGACGCGACATCGCCGCGGACCGCGGGCGGATCGCCCGCGAACGCAGGCAGGGCCAGAAGGGCCACGAGGCCGAGGACGGAGAGGATCACGGACGGAACGTGACGGCGCATGGAAGACCTCCTCGAAGGCGGGGAGGCCCGAGCCTCGTGGGGAGGCGTAACGGGGCGCTCACGCGCGCGTCACGCTTGGCTCACGCGCTGACTCCGTGCTTCGCCTGCCCGGTGGCCGCGGAGGGCGCGGCGCTGGGCGCAGGCTGCCCGGCTTCCTGCCGCGCCCGCACTTCGTCGGCCGTCCGGGCCGCGGCCCGTCGAAGCCAGCGCAGGAACAGCCAGATCAAGGCCAGCCCGAGCACGCCGCCGCCGATCTTGATCCACAGTGGCACGTCCTCGACTGCCTTGCGCACCTTCTCGCCCAACATGGCGTAGACCAGACAGACAATGACGCCCGCCCACGTCACGGCCAGGGCCGTCGCGCGACGGGAGAGGCCGATGAGCCGTCCCACGATGGAGCCGCCCAGCGCACCGGAACCGGGCAACGGGCTGATCACGAACATTCCGACGCCGACGGTACTCAGTCGGCGGATCCACGGACGTTCCGTCACCGTGAGCTGTGCGTCCTCGCGCATCTGGTGCAACGCGGGGCCGATCTTGGGCACTCGCTCGAGCAGATCGAGGTTCCACGTGTAGAAGAAGGCGCTCGCCGCATTGACCCACATCACGATCAGGGCGAGGTCCCACGTGCCCAAGGTGAGCCACTCCGCGCCATCGAGTACCGCCTTGCCGAACACGACGGTGGTGCCGAGCCCGAACAAGCTGGCCGCGCCCGCCCCGATGGCTTGGTGCACGTAGTCCCACCCCTGCAGCCAGAGCACGAGAAGCAGGACGAGCCCCGTCGCCACGATCGGCGTCAGGAGGTAGACCAACCGCATCACGATGCGGTGCACCCGGTCCGTGGTGCGGGCCCACCAGCTCCGCACGATGGGCGGGGCGTGGACAGGCGCCGGGAGCGGCGTCTCGGGGGGGGGCGAGGCAGACGGGGTCATGGAGAGGCCGGAGGACTCGGGAAGGGCGGATCCTACGCGCGGCGGGGGCGCGGGACACCTGCCGCGGCGGCGACTGCATCTTCGCCCATGCTGGCCCCGGCGCCAGGGGGCCACGCAAGCGCGCCCCGGTACCGTGTCGCGCCGATGAAGACCGTCTTGCTCGTGTTCGGTACGCGCCCGGAGGCCATCAAGATGGCCCCGGTCGTCGCGGCGCTGCGGGCACGGGCCGAGGAGCTGCGCACCATCGTGGCGGTCACGGGCCAGCACCGCGCGATGCTCGACCAGGTCTTGGCAGCGTTCGGTCTGGCCCCCGACATCGATCTCGACCTGATGCGCCCGGGCCAGACGCCCAACGACGTGGCCGCGCGGCTGCTGGAACGCACGCCTCCCGTGCTGCGCGAGACGGGCGCCGACGTGGTCGTCGTGCAAGGCGACACGACCTCGGCCATGGCCGCCGGCTTGGCCGCGTTCCACGAACGGGTGCCCGTGGCGCACGTGGAGGCCGGCTTGCGCTCGGGCCGCATGGACAGCCCGTTCCCGGAGGAGATGAACCGCGTCGTGCTGGACAGGCTCTCGACGTGGCTGTTCCCGCCGACGCAGGCCGCGGACGACGCGCTGGCCGCCGAGGGCGTCGCGCCCGAACAGCGTCTGGTCACGGGCAACACGTCCATCGACGCGCTGCTGACCTTGCGCGAGCGGGTCGGCACGATGGACCTCGCCGCGCGCGAGCGCTTCGGCGGATGCGAGCGTCTCGTGCTCGTGACGCTGCACCGTCGCGAGTCCTTCGGCGCGCCGCTGGCCGGCCTGCTGGCAGCGCTGCAGGAGCTGGCCGGTCGTCACCCCGACGTGGACTTCGTCTACCCCGTGCATCCCAACCCCGCCGTGCACGGCCCAGCCCACGCCACGCTGAAGGCCGACAACATCCACTTGACCGAGCCACTCCCCTACCCCGACCTCGTGTGGCTGCTCGACCGCGCCGAGCTCACGCTCACCGACAGCGGCGGCATCCAAGAGGAGGCTCCGGCGCTGGGCACGCCCGTGCTGATCCTGCGCGACGTCACCGAGCGACCCGAAGTCGTGAGCGGCGGCGCGGGCCTGCTGCTGGGCACCGACCGCGACACGGTGGTGCGCGCCGCCGACCGCTGGCTGGCCGACCCCTCGACCGCCGCCTCGTTCCGCCGACCGCGTCTCCTGTTCGGCGATGGGGACGCGGGCACGCGCATCGCCGCGGTGCTCGCGGGCGAGCACCCTGCGCCGTTCGTGGCCCCGTCCGACGCCCAGGGAGCCCGCGCGTGATCGGCCAGCGCGTCTGGCTGCTGCTGCCGGCCTTCGACGAGGAGGCCAACCTCGGACCGCTGCTCGAGGACGTGCGCAAAGTCGCGGCCTCGTGGCCGGCCCCGGCGCCTCGCGTGACGGTGGTCGTCGTGGACGACGGCAGCCGCGATGGCACGCTCGCCGTGGCCCGCGTCCCGCGGCCGGGGCTCGACGTGACCGTGATCCCGCACGGGGTCAACCAGGGCCTCGGCGCCGCCATGCGCACCGGCATCACCCACGTGCTGGCCCACGGCGCCGACGACGACGTGCTCTTCGCCATGGATGCCGACCACACGCACCCGCCCGAGGCGATGCCGCACATGCTCGACCTCGTGCGCGGCGGCGCCGAAATGGTGATCGCCTCGCGGTTCCAACCCGGTGCGGAGGTCCACGGTCTGGATGCGCTCCGGCGCTTCGTGTCGTGGGCCGCCTCGTGGGTGCTGCGCGTCATGTTCCCGGGCGCGCGCGACTACACGTGCGGCTACCGCGCCTACCGCCTGGGCCTGGTACGCGACGGCGCCGAGCGCCTGGGGCCCGACTTCCTCAACCAGCGGGGCTTCAGCATCATGATCGACATCCTCTTGAAGCTGCGCCGCCACGCGCGGCGCATCGAGGAGGTGCCGCTGATCCTGCGCTACGACCGCAAGCAAGGCGCGAGCAAGATGAAGCTCGTGCGCACGGCGTGGACCACGCTGCGCCTGCTGGGTCGGCGGTTGGTCGGCAACCCGAAGGGGCCGGACGCCCCGCCGCCGCTCGTGGCCCCTCAGTCGCCTGCCAGCTGACGCGCGCGCGCCAGGAACGGCTCGGCGAACCGGCCCCAGCGGGCCCGCTCGGCCTCGGCCGCGGCGCGGCGCTCGGGATCCTCGGCCTCCAGGTCGGCGAGCGTGGCGACCAGCGCGGCTTCGCGCTGCGGCCCCAGGATCTCCAAGCGAGCCAGGAACACGCGCCGGCGCGTCCAGGCCTCGTCGCGCTGCTCGCGCGGCGCGCGGGTGCGCACCTCGAGCGGCAGCTCGCGCTCGATGAACGCCGTGGGCAGCAGGTACAGGAGTCGCGTGCCGTCGCTGCCGAACCAGCTCTCGGCCCACGTATCGAGCATGGCCGTGGCCTCGTCCACGTAGAGCCCGGCCGCCACGAGCTGCGGCAGCACGGCGCGACGCAGGCCGGGGAGGACCTCGGCAAGCGGCTCCATGCGTGCTTGGCCGACGAGCTCGGCCGCTTCGCCGATGGAGCTCGTGCGCACCCACGCCGCCCGCCCCGCCTCGACACGCAAGGCGATGGCGTGCCGCACCGTCTCCGTCGGCGTCGCGTTGGTCAGCTGCGCCTTCACCTGCCACATGCCGGACGCGTCGATGTCGTCGCGCTCGACCTCTGCGCGCAGCGGAAGCGGGAAGCTGCCCAGCCCGCGATAGAAGAGGCAGCGCTCGAACTCGTCGTCGTGGGACCGGACGCCCGGCAAGCCCTTGGCCCGACCGGCGCTCAGGTTGCAGACCCGCACGGGGTTGGCCTGGGGCGTACGGCAATGCCGCCAGGGGTCGTCGGCGTCGACGGACGGGTACGGCGCGTCGGTGCCCGGGGCCAGCACTTCGAGGTCGTTTCGCTCGCCCCAGCGGATGTAGCCACCTTGGAGCGCCGGCGACACGCCCGCGCCGACAGGGTCCACGGCGCCCTTCGGCGCAAGTCCATCCAGGTTCGCGGCGGACGCCGCGGGATACCACTGCGTGATCAAACCGCGGGGGAAGGCGACGTCGACCCGCACGCGCCTGGCCGTCGGCGCGTAGAAGTAGATGACCGGCGTCTCCATCTTGGGCGACACGGCCGTCAGGCGCGTGCGATCTCGCAGGTCGTAGACGAAGGACGGCAGGCCCGTCTCGTCGTGGGCGAGCCCGTCCAGGACGACGCCGTCGCTGCCCTGCACGCTGGTGAGGGTTCCCCATTCGTGCAGCGTCGGCGTGACGCCGTCCCAGACCTCCTCCTTGGCCTCCGCGGGCACGGTGGCCAGGGCAACCAAGAGCGCGGCCAGGAGAACGCTGCGAAGGGGCGGACAGGTCATCGGGGGCACCTCTCGACATCTTGGTCGCCGGAGGTCGCGTGCCGTTAACGCAGTGCGGCGTCGAACCACTGCTCGAAGGCGGATGCGTCCAGCGCCAGGAGCTCGTCGCGGCTCGTACCGTCCGGCAGGGGTGCCCACCGCGTGGCCGTGTCCAGGAGGCGCACCCGTAGCTCGCCCTCGGCGTAGGGCATCGCGTGGGCCAGGATGAGCGCGTCATCCAGGTTCATGGCTTCCGTGACCAGGGCCTCGACCGCCGCGACGTCGTCGTTGCCCTCCTCCAGGGCCGTGAGGGCTGCGTGCATCTCGGGCGACACGCCTTCGAAGTGCGGCAGGCCCGGGCCCCGGCCCGCCCGCAGCCGGCACGTGGCGCCCGCCGGCACGTGCACGGCACCGCGAGGTCCCTCGAGCGCGACCCATCCCGTGGTCACGTCGAGGCGTCCATTGCCTTGGGCGTCTACGTCCAGCGTGTACGCGCAGCCCATGTCCACGGCGGCCGCCGATGGCGTGTCGACCACGAACAGGCGCGGCGGGGCATCCACGATTGCCTCGATGCGGCCTTGGGCCAGCTCCAAGCGGCGCTCGTGCAGCGCGTCCCCCACCAATCGCAGGCGCGAGCCCGGTCCGAGGTCCAGCCGGCCCAGCGAGGGAACCACGAGGCGTGCCTCGTCCTCGGCGCCGGTGACGAGCCACTCGCCGACGCCCAGACGCCCCTCCTCGACGTTGCCTCCCGACGTCCGCGTGTAGGCCCAGCCACCGGAGGCGGCTCGCGGTGGCGCGTCGGCCGGTGCCTCGCGGGCGGGGCGCGAGACGAGCCACACGCCGGCGCCGACCGCAACGAGGACCGTCGCCGCCACGGCCCACACCCAAGGCGGTCGCGGAGCACGCGCCCCCGGCGGCAGGGCCGCGCCGTCGCCGAGCGGTCCGAGGAGCGCCTCGAGCCGGGCCACGTCGCCCACCGGCGCCGCACGCGGGTCGACAAGGTAGTCGATCGTGGCGTCGTCGAGCAGAGGTTCGTCGTCGTGCATCACGGTTCTCCCAACAGGGCACGCAGGCGCGCGAAGCCGCGGCACAAGTTGACGCGCACCGAGCCAGGCGTGAGGCCCAGCCGCTCGGCGATCGCCGGTCCGTCCAGGCCGCCGATCAGGCGCAGGGCCAGCGTCTCGCGGTAGGCCGGTGGCAGCTGACGGAGAGCCGCCAAGGCCTCGCTCACTTCGGCGCGCGGCGCGTCGAGCACGGGGACGTCCGGCGGGGGGACCGCGACCACATGCGCCCGGCGTCGCCCGCGGCGCCTCAGGGCATCGGTGGCGCGGTGGCGCGCGATCCGCATCAGCCACGCCCCGAACGCACCGGGCTCGCGCAGGGTCGCGAGACTTCCGAGGGCGGCGACGAACACATCCTGGTGCAGGTCCTCGATCTCGGTGCGGGGTGCACACGCGAGAAGCAACGCCCGGACGGGCCGCGCGTGCCGTGTGTAGAGCCGCGCCCATGCCTCCCGGTCACCGCGCGCGGCGGCCTGCACGAGCTCCGTGTCCGGAGACTCGGGCGTGACGCGTCGGGGCTTCACGTGGGTCTCCATGGCGGTGCGTCCACGGGTCAGGACGCTCCGCGGCGCCGACCGTTAGCGCCGGTCCGCGCACGCGGATCGTACGCTCTCCCCCATGGCCTCCTCCTGGGACCAAGCCGCCAAGGGCTTTCGGGCCGAGCTGGCCGCGTCGATCGACACCGACGCGGTGCGGGCGCTGCATCGCCTGAGCCCGGGACGCCACCTGCTGGTGGCCCTCAGGCAGGTCCTCGTGCTGGCCGCCGCCGTCACGGCCTATCTGCTCTGGGGCCATCATCTGCCCGTGGCGATCATCGCCGCGATCGTCATCGGCTTCGTCGTGTTCGGCTTCACGGTGTTGCTGCACGAAGTGCTGCACGGGCTGGTGACAGGGGCCCGCACGAACCGCGCCGAGCGGATCCTCGCGCACGTCTACGGCGTACCGAGCGGCCTCAGCCCGTCGCAGTTCACGCGCTGGCATCTCGACCACCACGATGCGCTCGGCACGTCGGACGCCGATCCCAAGCGCCACTACCTGACGCCGAAGATCGTCAAGCGCCGGGTCAAGCTGCTCTACCTGACGCCGGCGCTGTTCCCGATCTACTTCCGCGCCGCGCGCCGCGCGGCGGAGGGCTACGAGCCCGGGCTGAAGAGGCGCATCCGCCGCGAGCGGCGCACGGCGATCGGCTTCCATCTTGCCGTGTTCGCGGGCCTGGGCCTCGGGCTCGGCTGGGTCCACGCGCTGTGGCTGCATGCGATCCCCGCGTTCGTCGTGTTTCCCGTGGCGTTCACCGTGAACCGCCTCGGCCAGCACTACGACGTCGATCCCGCCGACCCCGCGCACTGGGGCACGCTGCTCGTGCGCTCGCCGTGGACCTGGGACCTGCTCTACCTGTGGTCCAACTACCACCTCGAGCACCACTACTTCCCCCGCGTGCCCTGCTACCGCCTGCCGGCGCTGCGTCGCGAGCTGGACCCCTTCTTCCAGGCGCGGGGCATCCGGCCCCGAACCTACGCCGGCCTCCTCGTGGACTGGTTCGTACGCAACAAGGTGCCGCACACGTCCTGGGAAACCCCCGGAGCCCCGGCCCCCGCACGCCCTGCGCACGGGTAGACTCCGCGCCGATGCGCGTCCGCGTCCGCTACTTCGCCGATGCCCGCGAGGCCGCGCGCCGCGACGGGGAGGATCTCGACCTCGCTCGCGGTGCGACCGTCCGGGACGCCGTGGAGGCGCTGGTCCGACGTCACCCGGCGCTTGGCTCCATCGCGCCGCGGGCCCGCGTGGCGGTGGACGAGCGCTTCGTGGACCTCGACGAGACGCTGGTGGAGAACGCCACGCTCGTCCTCATCCCCCCCGTGGGAGGCGGCTGACCCCCATGGCCACCGACCGCCAAGCCCCGCGCCCCGGGGCGCCGGAGACCGCGTTCCTCGTGGTCGAGGGCCCGATCGACGCCGACGCCGTCCGCGCCCGGGTCGAGCACCCCCACGCGGGCGCCGTCATCGTCTTCCACGGCACCGTGCGCACGCGGACGGCCGAGCGCGAGGTCACGCACCTCGAGTACGAGGCCTACGCACCCATGGCCATCAAGCAGCTCGCGGCGCTGGGTGCCGACCTCGTCGCCGAGCATGGCCTGGTCGGCCTTGCGGCCACGCACCGCGTGGGCCGCCTCGAGCCCGGCGAGGCCGCCGTGGTCGTGGCCGTCTCCGCCCCCCACCGCGCGGCCGCCCTGGCGGCCCTGGACGCCTTTCTCGTGCGGCTCAAGCGCGACGTGCCCATCTGGAAGAAGGAGCACTTCGAGGGCGGGGCGGTTTGGATCGGGACCCCCGACGATCCGCAAGGGGTCCGTAGCGGCCCGCCGGGTCCGGAGAGCACCTCGTGAGCCCGACGCCGCTCGTGATGGCCATCAGCGACTCGACCGGGGAGACGGCGGAGGCCACCTGCCGGGCCGCCTTGGCCCAGTTCGGACAGTTCCCCGAGGGCACGGTGCGCGTCGTGCCCCACGTGCTCGACGAGGCCTCGCTCGAGCGCTGCATGCGCGACGCGGCCGCGCACGGCGCGCTGGTCGTCTACACGCTGGTCGGCAGCGGGCTGCGCGCGCGCGTGCAAGAGCTGGCCGACCGCCACGACGTGGTGGCCCACGACCTCCTGGGCGGCCTGATCGGTCGCTTGGCCACGCACCTGGGGCGTGGCGCCAAGAACGTGCCCGGCCTCGGCCACGAGCTCGATGCCGAGTACTTCCGCCGCATCGAGGCCATCGAGTTCGCCGTCTACAACGACGACGGCAAGATCCCCGGCAACCTCAAGAAAGCCGACATCGTCCTGGTCGGCATCAGCCGCACGTCGAAGACGCCGCTCAGCAACTACATCGCGCACCGCGGCTACAAGGTAGCCAACGTGCCGATCGTGCTCGACATCCCGCTGCCGAGCGAGCTGGCGACCATCGATCCGGGGCGCGTCTTCGGCTTGCTGATCGACGCCGTGACGCTGATGAACATCCGCAAGGCGCGCATGGCCGCGCTCGGGATGAGCCCCGACAGCGACTACGGCGACCTGCGCCAGATCCGCCGCGAGATCCAGTTCGCCCAGCGCCTCTTCGACGAGCACCCGGAGTGGACCGTCGTGGACGTCAGCCAGCGGGCCATCGAGGAGACGGCCAGCTCGATCCTCGAGACGTACCGCAGCCGCTTCGAGGCGCCTGCCGCGGAGGGTGCGTGAGCGAGGCCGTGCTTCGGACGGAAGGCCTGACCAAGGCCTACGGCAGCAACGTGGCGCTGGAGGGTGTCACGCTCGAGGTGCCGCCGGGCGTCACGGGCCTCCTCGGGCCCAACGGCGCGGGCAAGAGCACCATGCTGCAGTGCGTGCTCGGGCTCCTGCCCGACTTCCGCGGCAAGGCCGAGGTCCTGGGTCTGGACGCGCGCCGCGACCGTCGCGCCATCCGCCGCCGCGTCGGCTTCATGCCCGAGCTCGATGCCTACCTGTTCGGCATCTCGGGGCTTCACGCCGTGCGCTACCTGGCCCAGCTCTCGGGGCTGCCGCGGCGCGAGGCCCTGCGCCGCGCGCACGAGGTGCTCACGCACGTGGGCCTGGGCGAGGCGATCTACCGCAAGGTCGATGGTTACAGCACGGGCATGCGCCAGCGCTTCAAGCTGGCCCAGGCCATCGCCCACGACCCCGACCTCGTGTTCCTCGACGAGCCGCTGGCGGGCCTGGACCCCGACGGGCGCAAGGAGGTCCGCGACCTGATCCACGACCTGGCCGTGGAGCACAAGAAGCACGTGCTCTGGTCCTCGCACCTCTTGCCCGACGTCCAGCGTGTCGCCGAGCAGGTCGTCGTGCTGCACCGCGGCAGGAGCCGTGGCCTCTTCCGCATGGACGAGCTCTTGGCCCGCGAAGGCCGCTTCCAGGTGGAGGTCGAAGGCGACGGACGCGCGCTGGTCGAAGTGCTCGCTTCGATCGACGACGGCTCGGTGCGCCTGGAAGGCGAGAAGCGTGCGGCGGCCTCGAGCCTGGTCGAAGCCCGGACGTCCTACGAGGTCGTCGGCCCGGCCGACCTGGAGGCGGGCCACTTGCTGGCCATCTGCCACCACGCCGGCGTCCGCGTGCGCCGCGTCGTCCCGCTCGCCGAGACCCTCGAGGACGTGTTCCTGCGCCTGCTGGGCGACGACGAGGGAGCCGCCTGATGGCGATCTTCCGCAAGGGCTACCGTCCGTACACCGGGCCGCGCTCCCACGTGCCCGCGTTCTACGTGATCGCGCGGCAGGGTTGGGGGCAGGCGGTCAAGTCGTGGTCCGTTCGCGTGCCGGCCTTGTTCCAGCTGATCATCTTCGCCGGGGTCATGACCGGGCTGCTCGTGACGCTCTCGCTGAAGGAGCAAGCCAAGGAGATGGGCCCGCAGGGACGCATGTTGAGCTTTGCGCTGGCCAGCGTGGACGAGCTGCAGCAATCCGCCCGCGGCTTCTACGAAGCCACGACGTTCCTCGTGTGCCTCATTGCGATCTTCGTGGGCGCGGGGCTCATTGCCAACGACAAGCGCAGCAAGGCCTCGAGCCTCTACCTCGCACGCCCCATGCATCGACTCGACTACGTCCTGGGCAAGCTGTTGGTCGTGCCGGGTCTCGTCGGGCTCATGTCCTTCGTTCCGGGACTCGTGATGTGGCTGACCGTGGGGCTGTGGCAGGAGCCCGGCGAGACCATGGCTTGGTACCGCGACAACACGGACTTCCTCGTGCGCGTGGTCTCGTATGCAGCGATCGTGACCACCGCCATGACCGGCATCATGTTGACGGTGAGCTCGCTCGCCTCACGTGCCGGCACGGCGATCGTCATGGGTCTCTCCGCCTTGGTGGCCGGAAGCGTGATCTCCTCCGCCGCGCACAACATGGAAGGAGCGCTGGGCTCCTACCTCTTCGCGACGGGCATCCCGCGGAACGCCCTTCGCGAGTGGCGCTCCATGGAGGGGGTGCGCGGGTTCGCGACCCGTTGGCAGCCCGACGAGACGGCCATCTGGCACGTGTCGTTGGCCCTGCTGCTCGTCGGTGTCGTCGTGACGCTCTGGAAGACGCGCTCCACGGAGGTGACGGAATGAGCGAGCCCGCCGTCGTCCTCGATCGCGTCAGCCGCTGGTACGGCGACGTGCTCGGCGTGAACGAGATCTCGCTCGAGCTCGGCCCCGGCGTGACGGGCCTCCTGGGGCCCAACGGGGCCGGCAAGAGCACGCTGATCAAGCTGGTCTGCGGGTTCTTGAAGCCCGAGCTGGGAACCATCCGCGTGCACGGGCGCGACCCGTTCACCAACCGCACGGTGCAACGCGACATCGGCCTCTGCCCCGAGCAGGACGCCGCCCCCACCGGGCAGTCGGCCCTCTCCTACCTCACGTACCTCAACCGGCTGCAGGGCTTCGAGCGCGGCCCCGCCAAGAGGCTCGCCGAGATGACGCTCGAGCACGTGGGGCTGGCGGGAGCGATGAAGCGCTCCGTGAGCCAGTACAGCAAGGGCATGCGCCAGCGCTTCAAGCTGGCCCAGGCCATCGCCCACGAGCCGCACGTCGTGGTGCTCGACGAGCCCATGAACGGCCTGGACCCGCCCTCGCGCCGCGACTTCGCCGACGCCATCCGCCGCCTTGGCGCGGAGGGCCGCTGCGTGCTGGTCAGCAGCCACGTGCTGCACGAGGTCGAGACGGTCGCCGAACGCATCGTCGTGATGCAGCGCGGTCGCATGCTGGCCGACGGCACGCCGCGCGATCTCCGCGCCGAGCTGGCGGAAGTCCCGCTGACGGTGCGCATCGCGACGCCGGCACCCGCCGAGCTGGCCGGGCGCCTCGTGGCCCTGGACGGCGTGCGCGACGTGGAGCGCGGCACCGACCTCCTGCAGGTGCGCACGACGCGCGCCGACGCCCTGTTCGACACGCTGGCCGCCCTGGCTGCCGAGGAGGGCGCCCCGCGCGTGCTGTCGGCCGAGCCGGTCGACGAGTCGCTGGAAGCCGTGTTCGAGTACCTCACCCGATGACCGACGTCCTCGTCCCCCACGACACGCTGCCCCCGCGCGAAGCGCCCACCGCCCCGCGGCCGATGGCGGGTTTCCGCGCCCTGTTCGGCCAGGCCTTCCGCGAGGGCTGGCGGCGGCGCCGGCTCGTGCTGCTGCTGCTCGCCTCGGTCGGCATCGGGGCGCTCGTCGGACGCTTGGCCGTGCGCGTGGCTACCCGCATGACGCAATGGAACGACATGCCGCTCGACGAGCTGCTCGCGTCGCAGCTGTGGCTCAACCTGGGCCGCTTCGTCGTGGCGATGCTGTTCCCGCTGATCGCGCTGCTACTGGGCAGCCAGGGCTTCTCACGCCTGCGCAGCGACCGCACGCTCGTCTACCACCTCGTGCGCCCCGTCGGGCGCGGGACGATCTTCCTCGCCCGCTGGCTGGCGGGCGTGCCGTCCCTGATCGCGGTGTCGCTCGCCGCAGTGGCCGCCACGGTGCTCGCGTCGGGGGTCGCGCTTCCCGTGGCCGGATGGTTGGGCCTCGTGGGCGTCACCGTCATCGCCATGTTCGTGCTGTCCGCGGTCTACTTCGCGCTGTCGGCCGTCTGGCGGAACGGCGTGATCATCGGCCTGATCTACACGTTCGTCATCGAGGGCCTGCTGGCGACCGTGCCCGGCACGATGCAGCGCGCTTCGATCAGCCACCACGTGCGTGCCTTGCTCGTCTCGTGGGTCGGCCCCGCCTTCGAGAGCCTGGGCGAAGGCGTAGCGCAGAACGTCCAAGCCGGCACGAGCGACCGCGACGCCGAGAACGCCGTCTCCTTCTTCGGTCAGACCGAGTACCTCGACGGCGGCACTGCCCTGCTCGTGCTCGTGATCCTGGGCGCCGTCTTCGTGCTGGGCGGCATGCACCTCGTCCGCCGCAAGGACTGGCCGCTGAAGGACTAGCGCTTCCGGCGAAGCTCCGGCACCGCCTCCGTGCGCCACCACGTGAGCCAGGGGCCGGGCTTGGGGCCGAGGTCGCGGCCAGCGACCTTGGCCAGGAAGGCGCGGGCGGCAACGCGCTCGCGCGTCGTGAAGCCGTGCTCGGCGCCGAGGACCTTGACGTCCAGGCACTCGCCCTCTTGGAGGACGCCGACGACGGGGTCCGCGATGAAGGAGGTGGCTGCGACCTCGACGTCGAAGTCCTGGATGTAGGACGTCTGCCGAAGCGTCGTGAAGTTGACCCGCGGGAAGTCGCCGGACGTCGCGTGCCAGCGCAGCACGACGACGCCCGCCGCGAGCGGGTCGTCCTGCGCGGCCAGGGCCTCGATGGCGTGCACCCGCACGTCGGTCGAAGAGGCCAGGAGAGCGCGAGCGAGCGCAGCCGTCGTGCCCGGCGCCTCGAGGGCGACCAACGAGCGCCGCGCGGCCGCGCGGACCTCGTCGCTGCGGTCCGCCGTGGCGGCGGCCACGAGCGGGTCACGCGCGCGCACGTCGGCGAGCGCGGCCAGCTCGGTCGCGGCGCGCGTGCGCCACGCGGTCTCGCGGGCGCCGCGCAGCACCTCGCACCACGGGACGACGCGGTGCACGCGCTCGACGCGTTCCAGCAAGCGCTTGGCCGTGTGCACGACGTGGGCGTCCTTCGAGCGCAAGCCCGCGAGGTAGCCGCGCACCTGCTGTTCGATGGCCGTGTCCGGCGCGGGCGGCGCCTCGGCCTCCGGCGGCGCAGCCTCCGAGGGCGCGGCCGCGAGCAGTGCGACCAGGAGCACGGGAAGCAGTCGGGACATGGAACCTCCTCGGACGCCGCCAGCAGGCGACACATCAGGGACGGAGCGAGGTGGAGCGACGCTCGCTACTCGGCGTCGCGGGAGGCGCGCTTGGCACGGCGATCGCGGTAGCCCGCGGCGCGCTCCTCGAGCAGGCGGTCCTTCTCCGCGTTCCACATGCGCAGCCAGGGCTTGACGTCGGAGCCCAGCTCGAGGCCCGACAGGCGCTCGGCCGCGCCTTGGTAGGCGACGCGCTCCAGCGTGCTGAAGCCGTGCTCGGCGCCCAGGACCTTGACGGCGTGCACGACGCCCTCTTGCAGCACGCCCACGACCGGGTCGGCGATGAAGGACGTCTGGGCCACTTCGACGTCGAAGTCCTGGATGTAGGAGACCTGGTTGATGGTGGCGATGTAGGCCCGCGGGAAGTCACCGGACGTGGCGTGCCAGCGGTGCAGCACGTAGCCCATGCCCATCACGTCACCCAGGCGCCCGATGGCCTCGGCTGCGTGCGCGCGCGTTTCCACGGAGCGGCTGCCGAGCGCCCGGGCCAGCGGGTAGACCGTGTCGGGGCTGTCGATGGCCTTCAACGCGTCCACGACCGCCGCACGCACCGACTCCTCGGGGTCGTAGATCGCGCGCTTGAGCAGGGCGGGAATCGCGCGGGTGTCGCCGAGCCGTCCCAGCTCTTGCGCTGCGTAGAGCCTGAGCGATGCAGGCTCGACGCGCAGCGCCATGGCAAGAGGCGCCAGCTTGTAGCGGTCCTCCTCCAGGGCCAGCCGCCGCCGCGCCTGCGTCACCGTGGCCTCGTCCTCGCTCGCGAGTCGCTCGAGCAGCGTGCGGACCCGCGCCTCGCCGGCCTTCTGGTCGGCGCGCTCGCGCTCGGGGCGCGTGATGGCCGCCAGCTCTTCGCTGGTCAGCCACTTGCCCTCGTGGCGCACGAAGCCCTTGGCGCGCAGGAGGTCATCGCCCGCGAGCCAGCGCTCGCCGATGCGCTCGTGGCCGAGTGCCCGGCGTGCGGCCAAGTGCTCGGGGTCGATGCCGATGACGATCTCGTAGGCCTTGGTCGCCAGGTCGCGGGCTCCGGCGGCCTCCAGCTCGAGCGCCAGCTTGAACGCGGCCTGGGCGTCCTCCTGGTCCAGCTGGGCAAGGCGCCGCTCGAGGGCGGCGCGACCGGCGTCCTCGCCCGCGGGCGCGGGCGGGGCCGCGAAGGCCCCCACCGCCGCCAGGGCGACGGCCAGGACGAGCGGGCGAACGGCGGGGCGAAGGGCGTGATCGGCCACGGGCGGCTCCTCGGGCGGGGTGCCTTTCAGGAACGCGAGCCAGGGCCGCAAGTTACAGCGCGGCCCATGGCGTCCGGCAGGCAGCCCGCGAAAGGTGGCCCCCGGGCGGCCCCCCGGTACCGTCCGGCCGCACGCCGTGGCGACGAGCGCGACGGCCCCGGAGGCCCCCATGACCGAGGTCACGATCACCACGAACAAGGGCGACATCGTCCTCGAGCTCTATCCGAAGGAAGCCCCCAAGACGGTCGAGAACTTCGTCAAGCTGATCAAGGAGGGGTACTACGACGGCCTCGCGTTCCACCGCTACGTGCCTGACTTCGTGATCCAGGGCGGGTGCCCCAACACGCGTCCGGGCGCCACCGGGCGGCCCGGCACGGGCGGCCCGGGCTACAAGATCAAGTGCGAGACCAAGGGCAACCCGCACCTCCACGGCACGGGCGCGCTGTCGATGGCCCACGCAGGCAAGGACACCGGCGGCAGCCAGTTCTTCATCACGCTGCGCGACACGCCCCACCTGGACGGCGTGCACACCGTGTTCGGCGGCGTGACGTCCGGCATGGACGTGGTCAAGGCGATCCGCGAGGGTGACCGCATGCAGAAGGTCACCGTCAAGGAGAGCTGACGGCTTCCGCCGCGCGCTGCGCGAGGACCTGGTCGATCCAGACCGGCAGGTCACGCGTCCAGTTGACCGCGCCCAGGTGGAACGGACCCGAATGCGTCGCGTGCATCTCGAGGCGCGCGAGGTCGGGCTGCCCCGGCACGCCGTGTACCGACACGACGACCGCCGAGAGGAAGGGTTCGTCGTAGCTCGTGCTGGAGGCGTCCTCGGGGTCGCGTTCCTTGGCCACGACCTCGCCGCGGCGCTTGGACACGAAGATCGCCTTCACGGGCTGGCCGCCCCGACCGCGCGCGAAGGCCGCGGCCTCGCCCACCACCTCGACCAGCTCGCCCGGCGGCAGGTGGTAGGTGCGGAAGGGGCCCGTCCCGCGCAGGTCGCGCAGCGCCGAGATCGTGCCGCCGCGGAGGGTGGCCACGGTCTCGAGCGACTCGAGGACGCGGTCCGAGCCGACGCTGCTCGAGCAGCCTGGCAGCGCCAGCGCGCCGGCCACGAGCAGGGGGAGCAGGCTGCGCTTCATGCGCCGACCTCGCGCAGCGTGGCGACGGCCATGGCGGCGATGCCCTCGCCGCGGCCCAGGGCACCCAACCCCTCGTGGGTGGTCGCCTTCACGTTGACGGCGTCGGGTGCGAGGCCCAGCAGGCTCGCGATCCGCTCCACCATCGCGCTGCGGTAGGGCGCCAGACGCGGCCTTTCGGCGATCACCGTGGCGTCGACATGGGCCACGTCCAGGCCCCGTGCGCGCACCTTGGCGAGGATTTCGGCGAGCAGCACGGCCGACGGGACGTCCTTCCACTGCGGGTCGGAGTCGGGGAAGTGCTCGCCCAGGTCGCCGAGCGCCGCGGCGCCGAGCAGGGCGTCGCCGATGGCGTGCAGCAGGGCGTCGGCGTCGGAGTGGCCGCGCAGGCCCCACGACCCCTCCACCTTGACGCCGCCCAGCACCAGGGTGCGACCGGGCTCGAACGGATGGACGTCGTAGCCGATCCCCACGCGCACGGTGGCACCTCCGACGGGCGCCCGGCCGCGCCCCGAGCGGGCAGCCTACCGCGACGAGGCGGTATGCTCCCGCCCGTGATCGGCCTCGTGCTCACCGCCGCGGGTGCGTCGACCCGCTTCGGCGGCGAGACGCCGAAGGTGCTCGCCGACCTGGGTGGGCGCCCCGTGATCGCCCATGCGCTCGCCGCGTTCCGGGCGGTGATCCCCGACGTGGCCGTCGTGGTGACGGCCCCTGCGGGCCTGGAGGCCCGCTTCGCGGAGGCCCTCTCCGGCGTCCACGTGGTGACCGGCGGGGCCACGCGGCAGGCCAGCGTGCTGGCCGGCCTGCGTGCGCTGCCGCACGAGGCCGACCCGATCCTCGTGCATGACGCCGCTCGCCCGCTGCTCGGGGCCGACGTGATCCGACGCGTCCTCGAGGGCATCGCCACGGCGGGCGCCGCGCTGCCCGTCCTGCCCGTCACCGACACGGTGCACCGCTTGGCGCATGCCCCGACGGCGGTCACCGCCGTCCCGCTGGCCGCCGCCCTCCCGCGCGACGAGCTGGTGCGTGCACAGACCCCCCAAGGCGCGCGTCGGGCGCTGCTCGTCGCGGCGCTCGAGGCCGCCGCGCGGGACGGGCGCGACTACACCGACGAAGCCGCGCTGCTCTTGGCAGCGGGACACGTCGTGCTGGCCGTGGCCGGCGACGCGCGGCTCGCGAAGATCACGACGCGCGAAGACCTCGACGACGCGCGGCGCCGCCACGCCGCCGGCTGACGCTTCACAACGCCTGCACGGCGTGCGGAAAGCGAAGCGTGGTGTCGCGCGACGCGCGCGTACGATCCGGGCATGGTGCGCCACGATCCCGTGCGACCCGACCGCGGCGCGTCCCCGCCCAGCGGGCCCGTGCTGGGCATCGATCCCGGGACACGGCACCTGGGCTGGGCCGTGGTGGAAGCCGAGGGTCCGCGTCTGGTCGCGCGGGGCTTCGGCGTGCTGTCAGCGCGCGCCAACCTGCCGGTTCCCAAGCGGCTCATGCTGCTGGCCGAGGGGCTGCGCCGCGTGGTGGCCGAGCACCGGCCCGCTGCCGGCGCCCTCGAAGAAGCGTTCTACGGCCGTGACGCCCGGGCCGCCCAGCGCATCGGCGAGGCGCGCGGCGCGATCCACCTCGTCCTCGCCGAGGCCGGTGTGCCGGTCACGGGCTACGCCAACAACGTGGTCAAGAAGGCCGTCACGGCCAACGGCCGCGCCTCCAAGGCCCAGGTGATGGCCATGGTGCAGCGCATCCTGGCCTTGCCCGACGCCGTGACGGCCTCCGACGCCGCCGACGCCCTGGCCCTGGCGATCTGCCATCTCCAGCAGGGCCGGGTCGTGGGTCCGCGCAGCGTCGAGCATCGTGGCGCGCCGGGCTTGAGCCCGCGGATCGCCGAGGCGCTGGCCCGCGAAGCCGCCCGCACCCAGGGTGCGGGGCGGACGGTACCGCGTCCCGGGCCCCGTTCCGGGTAGGTTGGCGCGCTGGCCGGGGGCGTGGTCCCCGGCCCTCTCCCTTCCGCCCCCTTCCTGTTGGAGCCCGCTTCCGCCCATGCCTTGGCATCCACCAGGTCGCACCGCGCCCAACGGGGCGCACGGGCGGACCGCGCCTTCCTCCCTGTTTCCGGCCGCGCCCTTGCTGGCGCCTGCCGTGCCACTCGGGGCCTCGCTCCCGCTGGGTCTGGCGGGGGGTGACGTCGTCCTGGCGTTGGTGCTCGTGTTGGCCGAGGTCCTGGCTTGGCTCGGCGCCACGGCGGAGGTGGCGCTCGACCACGTGAGCCGCTCCCGGCTCCTGGACGAGAGCGAGCCCGCGGAGCGCGAGGCGCTCGGGCGCAAGCTCGAGAGCACGCCGACGCTCCAGTTCACGGCCCAGCTCGCGCGCTACCTGGGCAACGCCACCCTGGTCCTCGCGCTCGGCTACCTGGTCTTCCGCTCGGAAGCGCAGGGCGGCCAGGCGCTGCCGTTCGGCCTGGCCGTCACGGCGGTGCTGCTGGCGTTCGGTCTGACGTTCCTCGTCAACGACGTCCTGGCGCGCGTGGTCGCGGAACGCGATCCGGAACGCATCGCGCGCCGCTCGCTGCCCGCACTGGCCGTGCTCGCCTTCCTGACCGCGCCCGTTCGCGCTCCGCTCAGGGCCCTGCTGCGGATCGTCTTCCGCGTGCGCCTGGACGACGGCCCGGCCACGGCGCGCGAGGAGGTCCGCGAGTCGCTGGAGGAGGGCGAGCGCGAGGGCGCGTTCAGCGCCGCCGAAGCGGAGATGATCGGGTCGATCATCGACATGAAGTCCAGCCGCGTGGAAGACGTGATGACGCCGCGCGGCGACATGGTCTCGATCGCGGAGACGGCCTCGCTGGACGAAGCCGTGCAGCTGGTCAACGCAGAGGGCTACAGCCGCATCCCCGTCCACCGTCGCGACCGCGACGACATCGTGGGCGTGCTGTACGCGCGCGACCTGCTGCAGCGCTGGAGACCGGCGGGCTCCGACACGGACGAGGCTCCCGCCGTGGGCCAGCTGCTCCGCCCCGCGTACTTCGTGCCGGAGGGCAAGCTGGTCGCCGACCTCATGCAGGACATGAAGGCGCGCAAGGTGCACTTGGCGGTCGTCGTCGACGAGCACACCCGCGTGGCGGGCGTCGTGACGATCGAGGACCTGCTCGAGGTGATCGTCGGCGACATCCAGGACGAGTACGACGAGGAGGAGGAGGCGCCGGCCCCCACACCCGAGGAGCTGGCCACGGGCAGCCTCGAGGTCGAAGGCCGCACGCCCATCGAGGACGTGAACCGCGCACTCGACGTGCACCTGCCGGTGACCGACGACTACGAGACGGTGGGCGGACTCCTCTTCCACGAGCTGGGCAAGGTCCCGGAGGCCGGCGACCGTCTCGAGCTGAGCGCGGTCGCGCTCACGGTCCTCGAAGCCGACGAGCGCACCGTGCGCCGTCTCCACGTCCAGAGGGTCTGATGCGGTGAGTCGCACCGCCGCCGAAGCCGTGGACGCCGTCGTCCTGCGCTGGGTCGCGTTCGGAGAGACCAGCCAGATCGTGCACCTTGCCACCGCCGAGCGGGGGCGCGTCGCGGCGTTGGCCAAGGGCGCGCTCCGCCCGGGCTCGGCCTGCCAGGGCGGGCTCTTCACCGGTGCGCGAGGCGCCGCCGTGCTTCGCAAGCGTCGCGGCGACCTGGACTTGCTGACGTCGTTCCGCCTGGAGCACGTGCACGACGGGCTGGCGGGTGACCTGGAGCGCTGGCACGCGGCGCTGTACGTGCTCGAGCTGCTCCGTGCCTGGATGCATCCCGACCTGCCTGCGCCCGAGCTGTTCGCCGCGGGCACCACGGCGCTGTCGTTGCTCGACCGCGCACCGAGCGAGCAGCTCGCGGCCTGGGTCGTGTGGTTCGAAGCGCGCGCGCTGGCAGCGAGCGGACATCGCCCGGTGATCGATACCTGTGCGGCCTGCGGCGTGGACGACGGCAGCGCCCTCTGGTTCCACCCCGCTGCGGGCGGTCTGGTGCACGGCGCTTGCCGCCCGCCGGGAGAAGCCCGCCGCTTGGCCGGCGGCGACCGCGAGGTGCTGGCGCGGCTCTACACGGCCCGGCTGGGCGACTTGGCGCGCGAACCCCTCGACGATCGCGCCGTGGCGACGGCCCGCGCCCTGCACGACGTGTTCGTCCCCTGGGTCCTGGAACGACGCCCCCGCCTGCTGGCCTCGGTGCCGCGCCCAGGGGTGACGGTCCGGTGAAGGCCGTGCCGACCTGGGGCGGTACCTTGGCCCGATGGCCTCGCTCCTCCCCTTCCGTCCCGCCACGCGGCCCGGGTGCCTCGCCGTCCTGGCCCTGGCCCTCGGCGGCTGCAGCGGCCTGGGGGGCGACCCCCTCTCCGACATCGCCAACCTGGGCGCCAAGAACCCCCTGATCCCCAACCAGGTGGCGGGCGGCGACGCCGAGGACCCCGCGTTGCGCCGTGGCACGGACCGGGAGGCGGGCACCGATCCCGTCACGGCCAGCGAGGCGGAGGCCCTGCGCCGCGAGCGGATGCAGCAGGCCGCCACGCTCTGGGCCAACGCCGAACGCACGCAGGATCCCGAGGACGCCGCCGACCTCTACGCGGAGATCGCCGAGGAGTACCCGGAGTACGCACGCGCCGCCGAGGCGCGCTACCGCGCCGGCGTCCAGGCCTATCGCCGGCGGGCTTGGTACGAGAGCTTCGAGCAGCTGCGTTCCTACATGCAGGTCGCCCCCGTCAACCCGCACTTGAAGGACATCGAGCGGATGGTCTACGAGGGCGGTCGCCGCCTGCTCGCCGAGAACCGCGAGGGCACCTTCAGCGTCTTCAAGAGCGACGAGGGCGCCACGACGATGCTGACCTACGTGGCTCAGGCCTTCCCGGCGGGTCTCTACGCGGACGATGCGCTCTACGTGCTGGGCCGCCACTACCAGGGCGAACGCGAACCCGATACCGCGGCGCTGACCTACCGGCAGCTGCTCATCTCGTACCCCGACAGCGAGTGGGTCTACATGACGCGCCTTGCGCTCGGCGACACGTACCTCGAGCGCGACCAGGGCGAGCCCTACCACGCCGGCTTCGTCGACCGCGACCCGCGCGAGCGGCTGCCCAGCGCCGAAGCCGCGCCGTTCGCGGGTCCGGTCAAGTCCGGGCCCGAGCTCGCACTCGAGCAGTTCGAGGCGTTCCTCGACGCCGTGCGCCCCGATCCGCGGCGCCGCGTCGAGTACGCGCAGCACGTGGACTACGCGGAGGGGCGTGCTCGCCAGATCCGCTTGGCCTTGGCCGCCAAGGAGCGGCGCACGGCAGCGTTCTACCGTTCCAACGGCGATGGGCAGGCTTCCCGCGTGTACGAGGAGGCCGCCCAGCGCTGGCTGGCGGGTCGTGGCGAGGCCCCTGCCGTGGTCGTACCCGGTGGTCCCGTGGTGGAGCCGCCGCCGCTCCCCGGCTCGGGCGCCGACTGGCCCGTGATGCCGACGGACGTGCCCGCCGAAGTGCCCGCGCCAGCACCGCCCGGGCGCTAGCTGCATGCGCTTCGGCCTGCTCCCCCTCCTGCTCGGCATGCTGGCTGGCGTCGCCGCCGGGTGCCAGGGCTACTCGACCCAGCCGCTCACCACCCTGACGGGTGCGCGCACGATCGGCGTCCTGCCGATCGTCAACAAGGGCTACCGCCGGGACCTCGAGATGCGCCTGACGCATGCGTTGCTCGCCGAGCTGCGCGCGCGCGGCACGATGGGCATCGTGGAGCCCACGCGAGCGGACGTGGTGTTGTCAGGCGAGATGTCCGCCGCCGAGGACGTGATCGGCCAAGACGACGAGCGCCGCCCGCTCGAGAAGCGGCTGCGGGGCACGCTCGACATCGTGCTGCGCGAGCGCGCGACCGGCCGCGTGCTGCGACGGGCCACCGTGGACGAGATCGAGGAGTACCGGCCCGATGCCGACGGCCGCGCCCTCGAGGGCCCGGCGACCGATGCCTGGACACGCCGCATGGCCCGCCGGGCCGTGGACGCCCTGGAAGCGCCCCTCTGACCCCGGCAGGTCGACCCGGCGTCCGCGGGTAGACTCCGGCCTTCCATGACGACTCCCGACGATCCCGGCAGCTCGCCCTCCGGCGGCCCTCGCGGTCCGTCCCGGGCCCGCCGCAACTTCCCCCTGCTCTTCGTCTTGCTGGGCCTCGTGATGATCGCCCTGCTGATGATGAACACCTCGCAGGGCAACATCAAGAAGGTCGACAACGTCGGCGACATCGACCAGTGGGTCGAGGAGGAGCTCGTCGGCAGCATCACCATCCTGGACGGCCAGCGCGTCAAGGGCACCTTCCGCGACGTCGA
Organism: Planctomycetota bacterium; assembly: GCA_050248855.1. Lineage (GTDB taxonomy): Bacteria > Planctomycetota > PLA2 > PLA2 > JAEUHO01 > JACKGW01. Next base: position 23,774 of record JBFWRP010000017.1, read on the forward strand.
GAACAACCCCTTCCGCGGAACCTTCGAGGGGTTCGAGCTGACCTACGCAGGGCCCGCCGACAACAACGGCCTCACCCGCGAACGCCAAGACCAGTGGATGCGCAAGCTGCGCGAGATCAAGGGCGACTTCAAGACGGAGCAGTCTGGCGCCGGGCCCCTCGGATCGCTCCTGGCCATCCTCCCCTGGCTGCTGCTCATCCTCCTCTTCTGGTGGCTCATGTTCCGCCAGATGCGCAACATGGGCGGCGGCGGGGTCATGCAGTTCGGCCGCAGCCGGGCCCGCATGCACATGAAGGAGAAGAGCGAGGTCACGTTCGACGACGTGGCCGGCATCGAGGAGGCGCTGGACGAGGTCGGCGAGATCGTCGCCTTCCTGCGCTCCCCCCAGAAGTTCCGCAAGATCGGTGCGCGCATTCCGCGCGGCGTGCTCCTCGTGGGCCCGCCCGGGACCGGCAAGACGCTCCTGGCCAAGGCCATCGCGGGCGAGGCCGGTGTGCCGTTCTTCTCCGTCAGCGGCAGCGACTTCGTCGAGATGTTCGTCGGTGTCGGCGCCAGCCGCGTGCGCGACCTGTTCAAGCAGGCGCGCGACAGCTCGCCGTGCATCGTGTTCCTCGACGAGATCGATGCCGTCGGCCGGCGGCGCGGCACGGGCCTGGGCGGCGGCCACGACGAGCGTGAGCAGACGCTCAACCAGATCCTGGTCGAGATGGACGGCTTCGACACCGACCAGGGGATCATCCTGCTGGCGGCCACCAACCGGCCCGACGTGCTCGACCCGGCGCTGCTTCGACCCGGCCGGTTCGACCGGCAGATCGTCATCCACCTGCCCGACGTCAACGGTCGCGAGAAGATCCTGAAGGTCCACAGCCGCAAGGTGAAGATGGCCCCTGACGTGGACTTGAAGCGCGTCGCGCGCGCCACACCGGGTTTCTCCGGCGCCGACCTCGAGGCCCTCATCAACGAAGCAGCGCTCGGCGCGGCGGCGGCCGGGCGCGATCGCGTCGTCCTCGCCGATCTCGAAGAGGCGCGCGACAAGATCCGCTTCGGCCGCTCGCGCAAGAGCCTGGCCATGACCGACTCGGAGAAGCGCCTCACCGCCTTCCACGAGGCCGGCCACGCCATCGTGACGGTGCTGGAGCCCAAGGCCGACCCGCTGCACAAGGTCACGATCATCCCGCGCGGCATGGCGCTGGGGGTCACGATGGCGCTGCCCGAGCGCGACCGCTACGGCATGAGCCGCGGCGAGATCCTGGCCCGCCTGCGCGTCTGCTACGGCGGACGTCTGGCCGAGGAGCTCGTCTGCGACGACATCACGAGCGGTGCGCAGAACGACATCGAGCAGGCCACGGAGCTCGCGCGCCTCATGGTCACCAAGTGGGGCATGAGCGACAAGGTCGGCCCCATCTCGCTGGCCGAGGGCGAAGAGCATCTCTTCCTCGGCCGCGAGGTCACACGCACGCTGGACCATAGCGAGGCGACGGCCCAGCTCATCGATGCGGAAGTCAGGCGCATCCTGGTCGAGGCGCACGAAGCCTGTCGCGAGCATCTCAAGAGCCACCTCGGGGCCCTGCACCGCGTTGCCGAAGCGCTCCTGCGCTACGAGACGCTGGACGGGAACGAGGTGAAGCAGCTCGTCGAGGGTGTCGCGGTGGAGGACCTGCGACCCGCCGTCGAGGACGCCACGCCCGGCCGACCGGCGGGCGCACCGACTCGCCAGGGCGAGGCACGACACGAGGATCCCAGGCCAGAGGGCCCCCGCCCCGAGGGCGGTCGCCCGGCCGAGGGGTTCGCCTACTGACGTGGAAGGGCACGTCACCGTCTGGGGTGTGGTCAACGTCACGCCCGACTCGTTCAGCGACGGTGGACGCCACGCCGACACGGCCTCGGCGCTGACCCACGCACGTGCCTTGCGCCGTGCGGGCGCCGAGGTGCTCGACATCGGCGGCGAGAGCACGCGCCCCGGCGCGGCCCCCGTGCCCCTCGACGTCGAGGTGGATCGCGTCGTCCCGCTGGTTCGCGCGCTTCGCGACCAGGGCGACGACGGGCTCGTCAGCGTGGACACGCGTCATCCCGTCGTCGCGCGCGCGGCCCTGGCCGCAGGGGCCGACATCGTCAACGACGTCGGTGGCGGCCGCGACCCCGCGCTGCTCGAAGTGGTTGCCGAGCGGGGGGCCGGGCTGGTCCTGATGCACATGCAGGGCGAGCCGCGCACCATGCAGGCCGCCCCCACGTACGGGGACGTCGTGTCCGAGGTGATCGCCTTCCTCGTCGCCCAGGCCCAGGCGGCCCGGGCCCTGGGCATCCGCCGGGTCTGGTTGGATCCCGGGCTGGGGTTCGGCAAGACGACCCGTCACAACCTGCAGCTCCTGGCGGGCCTCGAGCGGCTGGTCGCCGAGGGGCCGGTGCTGCTGGGTGCGTCGCGCAAGCGGTTCCTGGGCGAGCTCACCGACGAGCCCCAGGCCGATCGGCGCCTCGCGGGCTCGCTGGCCGCCGCCGCCCGTGGCTTCGAGGCCGGCGTCGACGCCGTGCGCGTCCATGACGTCCGCGAGACGCGCCAGCTGCTCGACGTCCTCGAGGCCATTCGCAGGCACGCGGGAATCGGGGACGGTCGCGCGATCGGATAGGATCCGGACCGCGTGAGCATGCAGGGGCCCGCTCTCTCGTCGTTCGCCCTGGCCGACGCCGCCTCGAGCGCCGTCGCTTCCTCGCCGCTCGCCTTCCTGACGAGCATGGACTTCCGCGACTGGCTCCAGCTGGGGCTCCTGTTCGTCGTCCTCTACCTGTTCCTGCGCTTCCTCCGGCGCACGATCGCCGGGGCCATCTTCCGCGGTCCGGCAATGCTCTCCTGGATCGTGATCCTGGGCGTGTTCCTGCTGCTGCAGCAGCTGGGCTTGGACGTGCTCAACGAGATCTTCCGCGGTGCGTTCCCGATCCTGATCCTGGCCCTCGTCGTGACCTTCCAGATCGAGCTGCGCCACGGCATCGCGCGGTTGGGCCGTCGGGGTCTGTTGCGTCGCTTCCTCGACCGCGAGGCACCGGAAGCCCCCGAGATCCGCGTGGTCGACGAGATCATCCGGGCCGTCACCGACTTCGCCCGCAAGCGCGTCGGCGCGCTCATCGCCATCGAGCGCAACATCGACCTGGGCACCTACATCGACACGGGCGTGCCGATGGACTCGCTGATCCGGGCCGAGACCCTCGACACGATCTTCAACACCGACACGGTGCTGCACGACGGCGCCGTGATCGTGCGCGGGGACCGCATCGCGGCGGCGGGGTGCATCCTGCCGCTCACCGAGCGACCGCAGCTGGCCCGCACGTACGGCACGCGGCACCGGGCCGCGATCGGCCTCAGCGAGCAGAGCGATGCCGTCATCCTGGTCGTGTCGGAAGAGCGTGGGCAGATCCACCTCGTCGAGCGCGGCGAGATGACGCCCCACGCCGACGCCAAGTGGCTGCGCGGCGTGCTCAACGTGGTCTTCGCCGAGAAGCACGGCGTCGCCCCCCGCACCCAGGACGCCGCGGCGTGAGCGACCCCGTCGCCCCCCCCAGCGCCTCCTCCGGCCTCGCCGGCGGCGGGGGCATCTCGTGGCGGCTGCTGCTCAAGCGCGAGTGGGGCCTGCTCGTGCTCGCGCTGGCGCTCAGCCTCATGGTGTTCTCGCTCGTCCGCTCGGACATCGACCGCGAGCAGGTGCTGGCCGACATCCCGATCACGGCCCACGCCGCCCAGCCCGACATCCAAGTCCGCTTCGCGCCCGGCGAGGACCGCATCCAGCTCACGCTGATGTGCTCGCAGATGGACTACCGCGAGGCGGAACGCTCCGTGATCGGTCCGGAGGGCACGCCGGTGCGCGTGATCCTCGGCGATGTACCGGCCGCGACGCGCCCACTCGGTACGCGCGACCGGCTGGAGCTGCCCTTCTCGCCCTCGTTCGTGAAGCCGGGCAGCATCCAGACGGCCCTCGCCGGCCTGAAGGGCTGGGCCTACGTGACCGAGCCGCGCACCATCCGCTACCTGGAACCCGCCACGATCCCCAGCGCCGAGGAGCTCCTCGCCACGTACGGCGTCGAATGCACGCTCACGTACACCCAGTCCGCAGAACGGATCGAAGGCGTGATCTTCCCGCGCGGCATGGAGCCCAAGGACGAGGAAGCCAACCGGGCCGCCATCCGTCCGGACCCCGTGGACCTCACGCCCTACCTGCCGAGCGCTCCCGTGGCGGACGGCCTGGAGATCGAGATCGGCACGCCCGTCCGTTTCCGGGAGTGGCGCACGCGCGGCGAGAAGGAGCATCCCGACCGGGTCTGGCGCGAGTCCATGGAGCTCCCCGAGCGCAAGCTCAAGGCGCAGTTCAAGGTCGTGGACAAGAGCTGGCGCAAGGCGGCCGTGGAGAACGTGGTCGTCCTGCTGGTGCGGGATCCGCACCAGTTCGAGATGCAGGTGCGTGACCGCGACCGCCTGGGCATGAGCGACCTGATGGACCGGGTCGGCGGCGTGCTGGAGGCCACGCGTCCGGTGCACGAAGCCCTGCGCGCCGCCGGCGAGCGCAACCTCGTGGCGGACTCCCTGGCCGGCTGGGTCTGGGGCATCGAGATCAAGTCCGGGGAGCTCCCGACGGAAGCAGGCCAACGTGCGGAGCTCACGGGCCGCATCGTCTTCGTGCCCCTCGGCCCGGCGTTCGCGGGTTCCGCCGTGCGCTTCGTGCCCGAGGCCCTGCAGAGCGAGTTCCCGCTCACGCTCGAGCGGAAGTAGACGCGATCGCGGCCAGGCGTTCGACGGCTTCGTCCACGAGCCTCGCATCGCGGCCCTCGGCCATGATGCGCAGCAGGGGCTCGGTACCGCTGTAGCGCACCACGAAGCGCAGGCCCCCCGCCGCCTTGGCCTCGAGGGCGGCCTGCTCGTCGCGCAGCGCCGCCCAGCCATCGAGCGGGATGCGCTCCTGCATGCGCACGTTGACCAGACGCTGCGGGTGACGGGGCCGATCGGCGCGCCATGCCGACAGCGGACGACCCAGGCGGCGCGCCGCCTGGAGCACGCGGACGCCCGCAGCGACCGCATCGCCGATCAGCGGCGGCGGCGCGCCCAGGTCGGAGCGCGCCAAGACGACGTGGCCGGAGGGCTCCCCGCCCAGCGCCGCGCCGCGCTCGCGCATGCGGTCGGCCACGTGCCGGTCCCCGACCGCCGCCCGCACCAGCTCCACGCCATCGCGCGCCAGCACGTCCTGCAGGCCGAGGTTGCTCATGACGGTGCCCACGACGCAGCCGCCGGGCACGGCCCCGTCGAAGGCCACGTGCTCGCGAGCCAGGATCGACAGCAGGTCGTCACCGTCGAGCAGCTCCCCGGTCTCGTCGGCAAGGAGCACGCGGTCGGCATCCCCGTCCAGCGCCATGCCGACCCAGCCCGGTCGCCCGCGGACGGCCTCGAGCCATGCCTCGGGGTGCTCGGAGCCGCAGGCGTCGTTGATCGGGCGCGAGCCCGCCGGGTGCAGCGTGACGACCACGGCGCCCAAGGCCTCGAGGAGCGCCGAGGCGGTTGGCGTCGCTGCGCCCGCGGCCAGGTCGACCACGACACGCGTACCGGTCAAGGCCCCATGGGGCGCGAGCCACGCGGTCGTCTCCGTGACGTAGCGCTCGACCCAGGCCGGGGCGGATTCGACGTGGACCTGGACCTTCGCCGCGGTGGGGGGAGCCTTGTCCACCAGGTGTTCGACGGCGGCCTCTTCGTCGGGCGTCATCTTGCGCCCGCCGGGCAGGAACGGCTTGATGCCGTTGTAGGCGGGTGGGTTGTGCGACGCGCTGAGCATCAGGCCGAGGTCGTGCTCGTTGCGGGCCAGCGCAAAGGCCAGGGCCGGCGTCGGAAGCAACCCCGCGTCCTCCAGCATCACGCCCTCGGCCGCCAAGCCCGTGGCGAGGCCGGAGAGCAAGGCGGGTCCGCTCGGCCGCGGATCGCGGCCGAACAGCACGCGGGGGGCACGCCCCTGCACACGCGCGGCCAGGAACCGCCCCAACGCATGACCGATTCGCGACAGCGACTCGGCGGACAGGCGCCCCTCGCCTGCCACGTCGCGGATGCCGTCGGTGCCGAACCACGACGTGCCCAAGGAAGCGCTCCTCCTGCGACGGGCGCTCGCGGCCCCTTCGCGTGCGGAATGGACCCGGCGGCGGGATGCCGGGAGAGTAGGGCGGAGCCGATGCCCGCGCGCCCCTTCCCCGACCCCATCGACCCCACGCTCGTCGTGGCCACCAGCGGCGATGCCGCGCGCCTCGGGCTGGCGCTGCCCGGAGGAGCGTGGAGCGAGAGCGAGGCCCTCGCCTCGGGCGCACGAGGCCGCGACGTGGTGCCCGCGGCCCAGGCGCTGCTGGCAGCCCAGGCCCTCGCCCCGCGGGCGCTCGGCACCGTGCTGGTGGACGTCGGGCCGGGCTCGTTCACGGGCGTGCGACTGGGCGTCACGCTGGCGAAGACGCTGGCGTTCGCCACGGGCGCGCGCCTGCTGGCCGTCACCAGCCTCGAGGCCCTGGCGGCCGCCGCCCCGTCCGACGCCCCCGTCCTGGCCCTGGTCGAGGCCGGGCGCGGCACGTGGTACGGGGCGCGCTTCGAGCCGGTCGATGCTGACGGTCGCCGGGCCGTGGCCGTCGCGGCTGACCGCCGGCCGTCCGACGCGTGGCAGCGCGACGCCGTCGACGCCCTTTGGATCGGCGAGCGGCTGGAGCGCTTCCCCGCCGCATCCGACCCGGAGGCCTGGGGCGCGCGCGCGGTGCGGTCGCACGTCCTCGGTCCCCGCGACGTGCTTCTCGCCTGCGTGGACCTGGCCACGGCACCCGGACGGGCAGCACATGGCCTCGAGCCCTGCTACCTCCAACCCAGCGCCCCCGAGCGCGCCCGCCGAGGCGAACCGTGATGCGGCGCCCCTTGGACCGTCCACCGTGCTGAACGCACGCACGTGGACGGAGGTGGACCTGCCGGCGCTCGGACGCAACCTGCGCGTCGTACGCGCGGCCTGCGGCCCCGGCGTGGCCGTCATGCCCGTGGTGAAGGCGGACGCCTACGGCCATGGAGCCGTGCCCGTCGCCTGGCACCTCGTGCGCGAAGGCATCGCGATGCTCGGTGTCGGCGACAGCACGGAGGCCCTCGAGCTGCGCGCCGCAGGGATCACGGCTCCCATCCTGGTGCTCGGCGCCGTGGTCGATGGCGAGCTGCCCGACGTGCTGCGGGGTGGGATCGACCTCACGATCCACTCGGGGGATCGCGTGCGTCGGCTCCGCGAGACGGTGCGCGCCACGCGGCGGCCCGTGCGCGTGCACCTCAAGGTGGACACCGGCATGGGCCGGCTCGGCTGCCACCCCGAGCGCGCCGTCGAGATCGCGCGCGAGGTCGTGGGCCACGAGGGTCTTGCGCTGGCCGGCGTGGCCACGCACCTCGCCAGCGTGGGCCCCGACGGCGGCGCCGCCGCGGCGTCCCAGCTCGCGCGCTTCCGCCAGGTGCTCGACGAGCTGGAGCAGGCCGGCATCCGGCCGCCCTGGCGCCACGCGCATGCAAGTGCCGGCATCCTGGCCGCGCTCACGCGCGAGGTGAACCTCGTGCGCCCCGGCATCGCGCTCTACGGCATCCCTCCGCATCCGGGCGCCCCGAACGGCCTGGAGCGGGTCCTCGCATGGCGGACCCAGATCGTCTTCCTGAAGGACCATCGGGAGGGTGCGGCCATCGGCTACGAGGGCACGTGGACGGCATCGCGGCGCTGTCGCATCGCCACCCTGCCCGTCGGCTACAACGACGGTTTCCGCTTCACCCTGGGCAATCAAGCCGAGGTCCTGGTGCGTGGACGACGCTGCCCCGTGGTGGGTCGCGTCTCGATGGACTACGTCTGCATCGACGTCACCGACGTCCCCGGCGCCGCCGTGGACGACGTCGTCACGCTGGTCGGGCGAGATGGCGACGAGGAGGTCACCGTGGAGGAGATGGCCCGGCTGGCCGGCACCATTCCCCACGACGTGCTCTGCGGCATCGGCCGCCGGGTCCGGCGCATCTACCGCGGCGAGGGGCCGCCTGCGCCGACCGCGCCCGGGACGACGAGTCCCCGGTGAGGATCCGCCTCCTGGGGGCCGTCCTGCTCGCGGCGGGCGCCGTGGCCGGTGCGCGTGCGTTCGAGCGACGTCCGCGACTGGCCCCACGCCTCGGCGAGGCGCTGCGCAGCGCGGCCCTCGAGAAGCGCTTCGGCCCCGACGTGAGCGTCGGCTCGCTCGTGGTCGAGCCGCGCGGCGTCGTCACGCTGGAGGACGTGCGCGTGCCCCGCCTGGGCGCGCTCGAAGCGGGCGCCACGCTCGACGTGGCGCTCGCGGAGGGCCTTGAGCTGGGGCGGGTCGTCCTCCAGCTGGACGCGCTGGAGCTCCTGGCCGGGCGCATCGTCACGCGACGCATCGACGTGACGGGGGGGCGCTTCCCCCTGCGCGAGGACGACGGCAGCGTATCGCCCGACTTCCGCGTCGTGCCCCCGGACCCCGACGACGACCCCACGCCCGTGCCCGTGGTGCAGGTGCGCGGCGCCCGCGTGGAGCTGCGCCGCGGGGGACCCGCCTCGCACCTGGCTGCAGGTGCGCTGTTCGAGGCGTCGGTCGACTGGCTCGACGTGACGCCGCGTACGTCGGACCGCCACCTGATCGTGACGGGGCGGTTGGAGCCGATCCTGGCCGATGCGCCCGACGCGGCCATCTACCTCGAAGGCGACGTGGACCCCGATACGGGGGGCTTCACGGCGACGGCCCGCTGGGACCCGCTGCGCCTGACCCCGTCGCTGCTGGCCCTGCTCGAGCCCGAGACCGCCAAGCCGCTGCGCCAGGAATCCATCCAGGAGGGCAGCCTCGTATTGACGCTCGAGCGCGGCGATGCCAAGGACGACCCCGTCCGCGTGCGGGCCGCGTGGACCGGAGCGGTCGACGTGTCCGCGGAGGACTTGCCCGGCACCGTCTACTTCGACGCGCGCTCGCGCCAGCAGCTGGCCGACCTGTTCGGCCGCGGCGTGCTCAAGATCGACGTCGAGGGCGGGCGCGTCGGCATCGACCGCCTCTTCAGCGAGCTGGGCGGGGGCGAGGTCTCGGCGACGGGCTGGCTCGAGCACGAGACCGGCGCCCTGGAGCTTGACTTCCACATCCGCCGCTTGGCGTTGGACGACCCCGCGGTCCGCGAGGCGCTCGGCGAGGAAGGCCGTGCGCTCTACGACCAGTTCGCCCCGCGCGGCTACGTGGACGCCGCCGGTCGCGTCACGCGAGCACCAGGCGGCGAGGTCGACTGGTACGTGGACGTGCTGCTGGAGGCGGCGTCGTTCCAGTTCTTCGGCGAGGAGGAGCCCGGTGGCATCCGCGACGGCTTCCCCTACCCCATCCACGACGCCACGGGGCGCGTACGCATCACGCCGCGAGGTGTCTTCTTCGGCGAGATCATCGGCTTCAACCGCGGCACGGAGGTGCGCATCCTCGGCCACGGGGACCGCACGTGGACGGACGGACCGGACGGGACGGAGACGGGGCGCGTGCTGTTCGGCGCGGGCGGTCCCGACGTGCGGCTCACGATCGTCGTCGAGAACATGTCGATGGACGAACAGGTCGGGCAGGCCATCGCGGGCAGCACGTTTGCCGACCTCATGGAGGACTTCGACCTGACCGGCGTGCTCGACCGCGTCGAGCTGGACATCCTCGCCTACCCCGGCATCGACACGTCGGCCAAGACCGAGCTGCGGCTGACGCTCGAGGGCGAGCAGTTCCGCTACCGTCCCTTCCCACTGCCGCTCGAGGACGTACGCGGCCAGGTCCTGATGCGCCGACCCCTGCAGGACGATGGCTCGCGCGGCCGGACCTACGCGTTCGACGTCGAAGGCTGGGCCGATGGCGCCCGTGTGTCCGCGTCCGCGACCATCGACGACGTCGCGCGAACGGGGCGGTTGCACATTCGCGCGCAGGACATCGCGCTGGAGGGCCGCATCGGCGAAGTCGTGGTGGCCAGCGAGCTGACCGGCGACGAGCTGGGACCGGTCTGGCGCTGGCTGGCGCCGCAGGGACGGGCCGACCTCGTCGCCGACCTGCCGCTCTCCCACGACCCCGGCCCCGCGCGCTTCGTGGCCACGCTGAAGGGGGCGCGCCTCGCGCTGGATGCCGCGGAGAGCCCGGCGCCCATCGTGCTGGAGGGTGTGGAGGGCCAGCTCGAGGTCGACGCAGGACACGTCACGTTCGAGGGTTTGCGCGGAACGCTCGCGGGTCGCCCCGTCACCGTGTCCGGCACGATGGAAGGCGGGCCGCGTGGAACATGGAGCATCCGCGCGCGTGCGCCGGAGGTGGTCGTCGACGACCGCCTGCTCCTTGGTGTGCGCGACTTGATGGATGGCGAGAGCTTGCTGCCCGGGGAGCTCGAGCTGGCGCCCGGGACGCGGCTTGCGCTCGACCTCGACCTGGACCGCCGAGACGGCGGACCGCTCGTGGCGAGCGCGGAGGTGCGCGACATCCACGGCCAGGTCGTGTTGCCGGACGGCACGCGGGCCGACGTGCGTGCCAAGCGTGTCACGGTGCGGCCGGAGGGCATCACCAGCGAAGACATGAGCGTGCGACGGGACGGCCTGTCCATCGACGTGAGCGACGTGAAGGCGTCGACGCGCGCAGGCCAGGACATGGAGATCGAGGGGCGCTTCACGTTGCACCTGGAACGCCACCGCCCCGCCGCCGACGAGCTGGCCTTGCTGCCCGAGGGCGTTCGCACCTTCCTCGCGGACTGGGCCGGCGATCGCCGTCTCTCCAGCCAGGGGCTGCTCGTGGAACCGCGCGCCGAGGGCGGTGTGCGTCTGGAGGGGGCGCTCGAGTTCCATCCGCCCCCGGGGCCCGCGACGAGCGGACCCGTCGGCCGCCTCGTGCTGGCGCCCCTCGTCGTGGACGCTCCCGAGATCGGGCCCACGACGCTCTCCGGTCTCGTGCGCTTCGAGGACTTCACCCCCGATGCCCTCGGCCCCGTCACGAGCTTGGTGGGGCCCGTGCACGTGGAGGCGTTCGAGCTGGGCGAAGACGGTCGCGGGCAGGGGCGCCTCGAGGGCCTCGCGCTGCGCATCGGCGGACTGCCCGTATCCGACTTGCAGGCCAGCGTGTTCGTCCGCGATCGCGTGCTGGTCACGGACGATCTCGCGGCGACGGTGGCGGGGGGGCGCCTCGCGGCGCGTTGGCGCCTGCACCTCGGCCGGCCCGCGGCGCACGAGGGCCGTGCGGAGCTCTCCGACGGGGACCTCGGCGAGCTCTTGCGCGCCCTCGGCGTGGACGACGTGCGCTACCGCGGACGGCTGAACCTGGTCGTCGAGTGGGCCACCCCCACCGGGCGCATGGACGACCTCGTGGCGGTCGGCGCGCTGCGCGTGCGCGACGGCTGGCTGGGCGAGATGCCCTCCGTGCGCTCGTGGTCGTCGTTGCTCGGCAGCCTGGGCAGCGACACGCCGGGGGAGCCGTTCCGCGAGGGCTACGCGTCGTTCCGCATCGCCGAGCGCCGCGTCGTGCTGCCCGACGTGCGCTTGGCGGGGCGTGGCCTGCTCCTGCCCGGGCGGGGCATGCTCACGCTCGACGGGTTCGTGGACCTGGTGTTCACCGCCGACGTGCTGAAGAACCTCCTGCTGCCCGGCTCGATGGAGGTAGCGGGCCTCGGGGACGCACTGCGGCGCCTGTTCCCCGAGTCGGGGCTCTACCACGTACGCCTACGCGGCAAGCTCGGCGAAGCCGAGCCCGAGGTCGTCAGCGTCTTCGGCGGCCGCTGACAGGGCTGCAGGCGTCACTCCGCGTCGGCGGAGGTCATCTCACGGCGGAACGCGGCCACGGCGGCGCCGACGGCCGCCAGGCAGCGGCGGAACACGGGGCGGAACCCCTCGGGCGGCGAGACGAACATCTCGACGGAGGCCCAGGTGTCCTCGCGCACGGGGAACACCTTGGCGACCTTCGTGTCGGCCGTGGCCTTGAGTGCCGCGCGCTCCACGCGCTCGCGCTCGTCGTCGCTCTCGATGGACCAGAAGTTGGGGAACACGAGGCGGAAGAACTCGGGGTCGCGCTCGTCGATCTGCAGGAACCAGGTGCCGCCCTCGTACTTGAAGACGACGTCGCCGTCTTTGTCGATCTGCGGGGCATAGCCCTCCTCCACGAGGTGGAGGAAGTAGAGGTCTGCCTGTTCCTCTTTGGTCACCGGAGGGCCTCCTGGCGCACGGAGCCCGGCCCGGGCGCGTCGGCAGAGCGTAACCCCTCGCCGTCGCCTTGGATCCCGGGGGGGAGGTCCAGCAGCTTGTGCCGGTCGCGCGGTGTCGGGAGCGCACACGCATCGGCAGGGAACCAGCGGTGACGCCGCGCGGCCACGGCGTCGTAGACGGCGTCGCGCCAGCGGCGCGGCACCGCCTCCAACATCCGCACGAGCCGCCAGGCGCCACCGAGCGCCGCCAACGCGGCCAGCGCCGCCGACGAGCGGACGAGCAAGCGCTCGCCCGGCTGGCCGTGGTCGAGGACGGTGCGCAGCGAGTCCGCGCCGACGTCGGCGGTCGGGTGGCGCGCGAGGACGGCCTGCCCCACGGGCCCCTCCAGGGCCGCGAAGCGCAGCGCGTCACGCCGGTCCCGAGCCAGCAGGAAGCGCACGGAGCGCTGGCACAGTCCGCAAGCGCCGTCGTACAGGACGAGCACGGGCGGCGTCCGGCGGCGGGCCATGCCTCCAGTCGATCACGAGCGGCGAGCCGGGTCGAAACCTGACCGCCACGGCGCGTCGGGTACAGAATCCGCCCATGGCCCACGCCTTGCCCCCGCCGCTCGTCGCCGTGCTCGCCGGGGGGTCGGGTACGCGCTTCTGGCCCGCGGGGCGCACCGCGCGGCCCAAGCAGTGCCTCGCGCTGGACGGCGACGACCCCCGGCCCCTGCTGGCCCTCACGCTGGAGCGCGTGCGCCCGCTCCTCGGCGCCGGCGAGGCAACCTGCATCGTGGCGCCGCCCGGGCTGCGCCGCGTGCTTGCCGCCGCGGCCCCCGACCATCCGGCGTCGGCGTGGCTGGCGGAGCCCGCTCCGCGCAACACGGCGGCGGCGGTCGCACTCGTGGCGTTCACGGCCGCGGCCCGCGACCCGCGCACGCCCGTGCTCGTGTTGCCTGCGGACCAGCACGTGGCGCCCGTGGCCCTGTACCGCCGCGCGCTGAAGGCGATGATCACGCGCGCGCGGCGGAGCGAGGCGATCCTGACGCTCGGGCTGGTGCCCACGCGCCCCGCGACGGGCTACGGGTACTTGCGTCGCGGAGAAGAGCTGGCCGCTCCGAAGGGCTTGGCGCTCCACGTCGTGGAGCGCTTCGTCGAGAAGCCGGACGCGGCCAAGGCCGTGCGCCTCGTACGCGACGGCAACCACCTGTGGAACGGTGGCACGTTCGCGTTTCGCGCCGAGGTGTTCCTCGACGCGCTGGCGCGCCACTTGCCTACGGTCCACGAGCCGCTCGCGGCCGCCTTCGGGCGCGGCGTCCCCTCCGCGCGCCGCCTCGCGGGCGCCTGGGAGCAGCTGCCCTCGATCTCCGTGGACTACGGCGTCATGGAGCGCGCCGAGCGGGTCGAGGTCGTGTCGGCCCCGCTGACATGGGACGACCTGGGCTCGTGGGACGCGGTGGCCCGCGGTCGCCGGGCCGACGCCGACGGCAACTGCCTCCGCGGCGACGTCGTGGCCGTGGACGCCAAGGGCTGCGTGGTCGATGCCGAAGGCGGCACCGTGGCGCTGCTCGGGGTCGAGGACCTGATCGTGGTGCGAACGGGAGACGCCGTGCTCGTGGCGCGCCGCGGCCGCGGTGAGGACGTTCGCGAGATCGTGGCCCGTCTCAAGGCGAACGCCCGGAGCGACCTCCTGTGAAGGGCATCGCGTGAGCGGCGGCGCGTCGCTGCGCCGGGTGGTCGCCGTCGACTACGGGCGCCGACGGATCGGCATCGCCACCTGCGACCCGCTGGGCATCACCGTGCGCGGTGTGGCCACGGTCTGGCGCGAGGCCGCCGCCCCCGACGGGGCCCTGGTCGCGGTGGCCCGGCACCTGGCCGATCTGGGCGCCCAGGTCGTCCTCGTGGGCCTGCCGCTGCACGAGGACGGCTCCGAGTCGGAGATGAGCCAGGAGGCCCGGGCCTTCGCCGCCGACCTGGCGGCGCGCGGGCCCTGGGGCGTCGAGCTGGTCCACGAGGGGCTCACCTCCTGGGAGGCCGAGGCCCGGCTCAAGGAGCGGGGGGTGCCGCTCGAGGCCGCCCGCAAGGACGGTCGGATCGACCAGGAGGCCGCCGCGGTCCTGCTCCGGGCCTGGCTCGACGAGCGGGGCGGGCGGACGGGGGCCTGACGGGGCGGCATTTCCGGGGCTCGGGCCCCGCGCCCCGCTACCTTCTCCCGCCATACCCAAGAACGAAACCAACCTTTCGAAACACACGGACCCCATGACCCCGGCCCGGACCGCCCCCTCGCCCCATCGGCGACGGAGACATGGCGGAGGCTGGACCGGTGGTGGCGAGGAGTCTGACCATGGCCGTCAAGAACCCCGAAAAGGGTGACATCATCGCCGAGCACGCGCGCAAGGATGGCGACACGGGCAGCACGCCCGTGCAGATCGCCATCCTCTCGCAGCGCATTCGGCATCTCACCGAGCATCTGCGCACCTACTCCAAGGACCACGCCACGCGGCGGGGTCTGCTGCGCCTCGTCGGACGACGGGCATCGCTGATGCGCTACTACGCCCGGACCGAGCCGGCGGCCTATCAGGAACTCGTCAGCAAGCTGGGGATCCGCGGCTAGGAGTCCCTTTTGTCCATTCACGAAGTGTCGGTCCAGATCGGGAACAAGACCCTCTGGATCGAAACGGGCCGCATGGCGCGGCTTGCGGCCGGCGCTGTCGTCGTCCGCCTCGGCGAGACCATGGTGTTGTCCGCCGCGTCGTCGTCCCCCGCACGGGCGGGCCTCGACTTCTTCCCTCTCACGGTGGACTACCGCGAGAAGACCTACGCCGCCGGGAAGATCCCGGGCGGCTTCCTCAAGCGTGAGGCCGCTCCGAGCCCCAAGGAGATCCTCACGATGCGGATGGCCGACCGGCCGATCCGCCCGCTGTGGCCCAAGGGCTACCGGGAGGACACGCAGATCCAGTCGTTCGTCATCTCGTACGACCAGCTGAACGACCCGGACGTGCTGTCGATCAACGGCTCGGGTGCCGCGCTCGCGCTCGCTCCCGTTCCGTTCCTCGGCCCCATCGGCGCCGTGCGCGTGGGTCGCGTCGACGGCCAGTTCATCGCCATGCCGGACAACGTCGAGCTCGCCGAGAGCGAGATGAACATGGTCGTGGCCGGCACCGCCGAGGCCGTGACCATGGTCGAGGCCGGCATGAACGAGGTCTCCGAGGAGGTCGCCATCGACGCGATCGCCTTCGGCCACGCGCAGATCAAGAAGATCTGTGCCGCCGTCGAGGAGCTGCGGGAGAAGGCCGGCTGGAAGCCGGTGTCCTGGACGGCGCCCGAGGAGCCCAAGGGCGCCATCGATGCGACCGCCAAGGGCTGGCTCGAGCCCATGCGCAAGGCGCTGCACATCCCCGAGAAGCTGGCCCGCACCGCGGCCAAGAAGAAGGTCGTGGCGGAGATCCGCGAGGCCCTCGTCCAGACCGAAGACGGCCAGTCGGGCCGTTTCCCGGCGTCGGAGATCGAGGCCGCCGTCGACAAGCTCGAGAAGCGCGTCATCCGCGAAGCCGTGTTGAACGGCAAGCGGGTCGACGGCCGCGCGCCCGACGAGATCCGCCCGATCACCGTCGAGGTGGGCCTGCTGCCGCGCGCCCACGGCTCCGCGCTGTTCACGCGCGGCGAGACCCAGGCCCTGGTCACCTCGACCCTGGGCACGGGCTTGGACGAGAAGCTCGAGGACGGTCTCCACAAGCACTCGTACACGCGCAAGTACTACCTCCACTACAACTTCCCCCCGCTCTGCGTCGGCGAGACGCGCCCCATCCGCGGGCCGTCGCGTCGTGAGATCGGCCACGGAGCGCTGGCGGAGCGCAGCCTCCTGCCCGTGCTGCCCGAGATGGGCGATTTCCCGTTCACCATCCGCGTCGTCAGCGACGTGCTCATGTCCAACGGCTCGTCGTCGATGGCCAGCGTCTGCGGGACGACGCTGTCCATGATGGACGCGGGCATCCAGATCAAGCGTCCCGTCGCGGGCATCGCGATGGGCTTGGTCGAAGAGGGCGACCGCACGGTCGTGCTCAGCGACATCCTCGGTGACGAGGACCACGCCGGCGACATGGACTTCAAGGTGGCCGGTACGCAGCGCGGCATCACCGCCCTGCAGATGGACATCAAGAGCACGGGCGTGTCCAAGGAGACGCTCACGACGGCGCTCGACCAGGCGCGTCACGGCCGCATCCACATCCTGAAGGAGATGCTGAAGGCGATCAGCCGTCCGCGTCCCGAGTACAACCGCCACGCCCCGCGCGTGGAGATCGTGCGCATCAAGCCCGACAAGATCGGCATGCTGATCGGCCCGGGCGGCAAGAACATCCGCCGCATCCAGGAAGAGACCGGAACGACCATCCAGGTCGAAGACGACGGTCTCGTGAAGATCTACGCCACCGAGGCGGAGAGCGGCCAGGCCGCCCGTCGCCAAGTGGAGGCCGTGGCCGAAGAGGCCACGCTGGGCCGGATCTACGACGGCAAGGTGACCAGCGTGAAGGACTTCGGCGCCTTCTTCGAGATCATCCCCGGCGTGGAAGGCCTGGTGCACGTCAGCGAGCTGGCCGCGGGCTACGTGGACCGCGTCGACTCGGTCGTCGCGCCCGGCGAGATCCACCCGGTCAAGGTGATCCTGATCGACGAGTCCGGCCGCGTGAAGCTGTCCCGCAAGCAGGCGCTGGCCGAGCTCGGCCAGGAAGACCCGCGCGCCCCCACCGGCGTCGCGCCGCAGGGCGGCGAGGGCCGTCCGCCGCGCGACTACGGCGACCGCGGCGAGCGCGGCGGTGACCGAGGTGGTCGCGGTGGTGACCGCGGCGGCCGAGGTGGCCGTGGCGATCGCGGCCCGCGCCGTCGCGACTGACGACGGCGGGACCTAAGACCCCCTGGGCGAGCTCTGCCCAGGGGGCCTCCCGCACCCTCGCGGGGCCGCTATCCTGCACCAGCTCTTTCGGGGAGCTGGGAGCTCGGAACATGGGGATTGCCTCTTGGCCCGCGCCGCGGAGCGGCCTTCGCGCGGGAGCCTTGTCCATCGCGGCCTTGTGGATGTGCGCCTCCCTGGTCGGCATGCGACCTGCCACGGCCGACCCCGATGGCAAGGGGGAAGTGCACAAGATGGTCGACTTGTTCCTCGAGGGGGAGCAGGTCGCCGAGGCTGCCAAGCTCATGGCCTTCGACGGCGCGGCGGAGGAGCTCCGCCGCAAGCCCAAGGACATGTTGAACCTGGCCAAGGTGGTCAATCGCCACGCGGAGCGCTGGCGCCAGCGGCGCCTTCGCTACGACGGATCCCTCGAGCTCTGCGAGCGCATCGTCCAGCTGGCAACGATCGTCCGCGATGCCAACGCGAACGATGCCACGGGTCATCTGGCCCACGCAGAGGCCTTGTTCGCACTGGGTCACGAGCGCATCAACCGTCACGTCGACGGGTCGTTCGACGACCACTTCGGCACGGCCATCGCCTCGCTGCGCGCGGCGATCGAGAAGGATCCCGGCAATGCGATGGCGCACCACCTGCGCCTCGTGGCCCTCTACCGCGCAGAGGGCTCCTCGCCAGGCGGCAAGACCGCGGACATGCTGGCGCTCGCCGCGAGCGAGCTGGAGGCCGCCCGCAAGCTGGCCCCGCAAGACGTGGCCCTGCAGCGCGAAGCCGGGTTCTTGGCGTGTCTGCGCGTTCGGCACCTCCTGGACACGAAACAGGGCGGGCCGGCGAAGGAGGCTTTCCAGGAGGCGATGGCCCTGGTGCAGCCTGCCGACGGGAAGCGGCCGGACGAGACGATGGCGGGCATCTACAACGAGCTGCTCGACATCGGTTTCAAACACAAGATCGCGCCGAAGAAGGCGGAGTACATCCACGAAGACACGAACCGCGGCACGTTCCGGATCAAGATCCCGATCGGCAGCGGTTGGTCCACGAACGACGCCATGCCCCTGTTGGGAGCGGGTGAGACGCGGATCCTCCTGGAGTGGTCGCCCGCTACCGGCTCACCGTGCGGCCTGGAGCTTGCCGCCTTCTCGTGGAACACGCTGTACGGCAGCGTCGGCGGCGACGCGGCCAAGGGGATCTTCGACATGTTGCAGACTGCAACGTCGGGTCGCCTCAAGAACGTCAAGGCCAAGTCGGCCGGGCGCAGCCCGCTGCCTCGCTGGGCCTCCAAGCACGACAGCGTGCGCCTCGAGGCCAACGGCTCGGGCGGTGAGCCGCTCACCCTCTGGATCTACGTCTGGAAGAGCAAGGAGCACATGCTGACGTACGGGCTCCTGGTCCGCGTCGACGGCGAGCACACCAAGGATCTCCCCGAGCAGATGCAGTTCGTGCTCGGCTCGCTGGAAGAGCCGAGCGGCAAGTAGCCACGCTCCCGTCAGGGAGCTCGAGGCCCCGAATCCGACGCGGACGCACCCTCGCGCTGGAGTCGTGCGAGGCGACGGTCCTCGCGTCGGCGTGCGTGGTGGCTTGGGGTCCGTACGTCGAACCAAGCGGGGCGGATGGCCGCCGTCGCCACGAACCAGACGTCGCGGTCCAGCCCTTCGAACGCGAGTCCCCCGAGGATGGGGTCGAGCGTGACGGGCATGGCCGGAATGCTCGTCCGGCTGCGCTCCCGCCCCTTCAGGACGAGTCCCCCGAACACGAGCGGCCTGCGGTCCTCCAGCGTGAGCTGCGTGCGGACCGCGCGCGTGCGCAGCTCGTAGGCGCCCGGCGGTGCGTCGCCGCGCTCGATGCGCACGGGAAGCTCCAGCACGAGCTGCAGGTCGATGGTGGCCCGGTCCGGCGCGATGTCCAGCGCGGTTGCCTTCAGCGTCAGGCCCGACGCCAAGGGGCCCACGGCGACCTGCGGGCCACCTGCGCTCGGCAGGCGGAACAAGAGCTGCGGGAGCAGGTTCTTGACCTGGAGCTCCGCAGGCCGCCCCTTCGTCAAGAGCAGGTGCGGGCGTGCCAGCCAGCGCCCTCGGCCGTCGGCGAGGAGGGCGCTGATCTCCATCTCCAGGAGACCGTGCAGCCAGTCGGGCTCGCCAAAGGCCGCCGACGTGCCTTCGAAGGGCCTGAGCCCGATCACGTCCTGGCGTAGAACGTCCTCGGGGCGGAAGTCCACGGTGTAGCCACGGAACAGGGTGGTCTGCGGCGTGGCGCCGAGGTCCTTGTCGAAGCGCAAGAAGGCGCCCTTCTGCCACTCTCCGGTGCGCGCGATCTCGCAGAGCGCAAGGCACAGGCGAACGGAGGGCTCCGGTCGATCCAGGCGGTCGAGCCAGTCACGCGCCCGCTCCACGATCGGCCGCTCGCCGCGAAGCAGCAGTCGGCCCGGAGCCGACTGCGGACCCCGCTCCCCTGGACGCGGGTCGCGGACCACGCGGGGACTGACCAAGTCCACCGCAAGGCCTTCGAAGCCCACGGAGCGCAGGCCTTCGACCAGGTCTTCGGCGGTCCGGAACTCCGGCTGGACGAGGCTGAGGACGCCCTCCTCACGCCCGTCTCCGAACGGCCAGAGGCGACCATCGGGCTCGAGCGCAGCCTCTTCGGGCGGGTCGTGCGAGACGCCCCGGCACGGCGGCGCCTCGGCGGGGCCTGCGTGCAGCGTCGGAGCCCCGCCCAGCAGGACGAGGGCACCCGCGAGGGCTGCGCGCAGGCGCACGGGGCCCGGCTCAGGAGAGAGCGGCGATGGCCGCCTGCGTGCGGTCGGGGACGTCGGGCGCCTCCTCGCGCGCCTTCGACACGGTGCCCTGCTCGGCGACGAGGTCGTGGCCGCCATCGCGCGCCACGGCCTTGACGGCGTCGCTGAACTTCTTGGCCGCCTTCTTCATGAGGAAGTGGTACTGGACGTCGCGGTCGGTCAGACCCTTCTCGAGGATCTCCCGGTACTCGGGAATCTGGCGGTAGACCGCGTCGGAGTCCACGTGACACGGGGACTGGAACAGGCGGGCGTTGCCCAGGTACACGCGCGTGGCGTCCACGCAGCGGTAGTCACCGACCGTGGCCAGGGCAGGTGCGGCCGTGACCGCCACCAAGAGGACGACCAACCCCAGGATCCCCGCTCGCCGCGTGAGAACGTCCATCGCTGCTCCCCCGCTCCGCCTCGCCTGCGGAGCTGAACCGGTCAGGTCGCCACCCCGGGAAGTGCCGCTCCTGCCCGGGAACGACGCCCCCTTGACTCGACGCGGACCGAGCCCCCCACACGGGGCAACCGAGCCGGGCGGAGACCCGGCCGATCGACCCCGACGTGTTCTCGATCCTTGACCGCCAACGCAGGGCACAAAGCGCGTGCCCCAGGCCGCCCAGGGATGGACATCGGCCGCGATCGTGGCGGACTTTCGTCGATTCCCTGTTTTCAGGGCTTTCGAGGTATCGAGCGTGGCCCGTGCACACGCCTGCGAACACCTCGCTGACGGAATTCGGCCACATTCCGCCAG
The DNA here is from genome assembly GCA_050248855.1 of Planctomycetota bacterium. Lineage (GTDB taxonomy): Bacteria > Planctomycetota > PLA2 > PLA2 > JAEUHO01 > JACKGW01. Next base: position 44,373 of record JBFWRP010000017.1, read on the forward strand.
CCGCGCCAGATCGGGCGGTTCGGACACGCCGTTTCCAGGCCGCCCGGCAGCTTCACGCCTTGCCGGGACTCCAAAAAGACTCGGGGCGCCCGGCCGCAAGCGACCGAGCGCCCCAGGTTGGCGCGGCATCCGGAGGACGTGGGGATTCGAGCCCGTCCGACCCGTTCCCGTTCGGCCTCACCCCGACGTCCACGTCGCCCCGCGCCTGCGCAAGCGCCTTGGGACGACACCGCCGGACCCGTTCCGGGCCGAGGCCGACCGGACCATCCGGTGCGTCACCTCGACCGGGGAGATCGTTTCACAAACTAACTAGTTTGTCAATCGACAAAATCCGGAACTTTGCAAACCGGCTAGCCAACAGGTCCCGGAGGGCTACGATTCGGCACGTGGCTCGGAAGATCTTCGCCAAGGCGTTGAGGCAGGCACGGCTGAAGGCCGGCCTCTCCCAGGCCGAGCTGGCGGCCAAGGTGGGCCTCACCGGCTCCTACATCAGCCAGCTCGAGTCGGGGCAGCGTCGACCGCTCATCCCGCGACGGGTGGAGGCCCTCTGCAAGGCCGTGGGCATCCCCAGCGGCCCGTTGCAGGAGGCCGCGGCCATGGAGCGCTCCTCCCCCACGATCCGCAAGAAGCTCGAGGGCTTGGACCGCGAGCGCGCCAAGGTGCGTCGCGTTCGGGACCGCCTCCTCGTCGCGGCGCTGCACGAGGCGGCGCTGCACGGCGTCGGACACGACGACCTCGAGGCGTCCGGGGACCTCGAGCCCGAGGTGCGTCGGCACCTGCTGGTCGCCGCGCATCGCGCCAAGGGCCTGGGCGACGTACGGCGCGCGGAGGAAGAAGCGCCGCGCATCCTCGAGGGCACGGTCGGCAAGCAGCGCGACGCGATGCTGCGCGCGCTCCCACGCGTCCTCGAGACGCTGCGCGCACGCCGCCGCGCGGGCCCCGCCGACGCCGCGGCGGGCCCGCTGCTGGCCATCCGTCGGGGCCTGGACGCACGCAGCGGCGAGATCGGACGTCGCGTCGTGGACCCGGGCGACGGGGTGGGACCCGATGCGTGGTTCGTCGTGGCCGACGACGACGATGCGCATCCGCGCGTGGAGGCGGGGGACCTGCTGCTCGTCGACCCGGCCCTCGACCCCGAGACCGGGGACCTCGTCGTGCTGCTCCACGAGGGCCGCGTGCGGGTGCGTCGCTACATGCCGCAGGGCAGCGCGGTGCGCCTCGAGGCGCTGCGGCCCGACGTGCCACCGATCCGTCCCGCGACGGGCGCCACGCTCGTGGTCGTCCGCCGCATCGAACGCGCCTTGCGCTAGCGTCTCTCAGCGATTGGCCGAGAGCCAATGCAGCCACCCTTCCGCCTGCATCCGCCCCTGCTCGTCGGTGGGACGGGCAAGCTGCAGGAAGCGCGTCAGGTGGCCGCGTGCACGCGCGGTGTCCCGCAGGCCCTGCGGCGTGGCCGGGTCCGCGAGCAGCATGCCGAGCGCCAAGTGCGCCTCGGCCAGGTTGTCGTCGAGGCGCAGCGCATGTTCGTAGCCGCGCCGCTCCGATGCGATGTCGCCACCCAGGCGCCGCCGCATCATGGCGTAGTTGTAGGCGGCTTCCGCGTCCCAGGGCGCCAGCCGGTTCGCCTCGCGGAACGAAGCCATCGCGGCTTCGGCCTGCCCGCGCGCCGCCAGCAGCACTCCCAGGTTGTAGTGCGCACGGTGGAAGCGCGGGGCGTCGCGCAGGAGATCGCGGAAGGCGCTCTCGGCGATGTCCAGCTCGCCGCGGTGCACGTGGACGATGCCGACATTGTTGCGGGCCACGAGCAACGCGCCGTCGAGCATGAGCGCTTCGCCGAGGTGCAGCAGCGCCTCGCGGTCCAGCCCCAGCTGGTCCTCGACGACGGCCAGGTTGTTGAGCAGCGCGACGTCGCGCGGCAGGTAGGCCAGCGCCTGCAGGTAGAGATCCCGCGCCGCCTCGAGCTCGCCGTTCCTCGCGTGGCGGCCGGCCCGCACCACGAGCGGGCGGGCCTTGGCCTCGGCCGTGGCCCCGGGCACCGCCGCTTCCGCCTCCGCAGCGGCCAGGTGCGCGTCCTCGTCGGCCACGGCCTCGCGCAAGAGCGCGAGGTTCATCCGGGCACCCTCGAAGCCCGGGTCGAAGCCGACCGCTTCGCGGAACGCATTGGCGGCCGCACGCAGCTTGCCCCGGCGCCACGCCACCGCGCCGAGGTTGCTGCGTGCCCGCGCGTGCCGCGGGTCGTTGGACAGCGCCTGGCGGTACTCACCGACGGCCTCGACCGTACGACCCATGCGCTCGAGCGCCGCGCCGCGGTTGTTGCGCGCGTCCGCGTAGCCGGGGTCCATGCGCAGGGCGTCTTCGAAGCGCGCCAAGGCTTCTTCGACTCGACCGAGCTTGAGCAGCATCGCCCCGGAGTTGTTCGCCGCCACGGCGCTGCCGGGGTCCAGGGCCAGCGACCGGTCGTAGGCATCGAGCGCCTCCGACGTACGCGTCGCCTGGGACAGCACGTAGCCGCGCACGCGCCAGGCGAGCGCATCGCCCGGGGCACCGTCGACGACTTCCTGGCTGAGCGCGAGGGCGCGGTCGTGCTCACCGCGGCCCGCGGCTCGGCAGGCTTCGGCGGCAAGATCGCGGCGCATCTCGGCGGTCGCGAGTCGGGGTACGGCAAGCGCCGCGAGGAGGACGGCCAGCGCCACCCCGCGACGCGCGGGCAGGGGGGGCGCGCGCATCGACCCAAGGGTGCCCCGGGATCGAGGGAGCGGGAAGGATCCCTTCCCGAGCCAGGCCGGCGGCCCGACCCGGCCTACTCGGCCAGCGCCTCGACGACCTGCTCTAGGCGCGCGCGGGCGGCGTCGACGACGCGCTCGATCGCGCCGCCGCCCCCAGGAGCCGGCCACGTGACCTCGAGGGCCTCCGCCGTGCCCGCATGCCGCGCGAAGAAGGCCTGCGTCAGGCGCGCGTGCTCGCGGCGCCTGGCCTCCTCGGGGACGCCCGTGCCCAGATCCTCGATGTCGGCGCGCCAAGCGGCAAGCGCAAGATGCGCCGCCTGGATGCCCAGCTGGACCCGCCGATCGCCGCCGCAGGCCGCACAGGCCCCGCCCCCGCCGCAGAGGCGGCAGCTCGTCTCGGGTTCGCCCTCGGCGCCGGGCTCGATGCCGCGCCCCCCACACCAGCCGCAGCGTCCGCGGCCGAGGCTGGCGAGGTACGCGTGGCCGCTCTCCTTGCTGACACCCAGCTTGTCGGCCACACGCTGGCTGGCGACGTCGTCGCCCAGCGCCCGGATGCGCTCGTGGACGTGCTCTGCTTCGAGCGTGCCCAGGTCGTGCCGGCAGAGCGGGCAGGCGTCGTTGTCGGCAATGACCCAGTCGAAGGAGGTGGAACAAGCCGCGCAGCGCGAGCTGTACGGGGCCACCTCGCTGCGGCAGGCGGGGCAGTGGGGCTTCGCACGGCTCCACACGACGTTGGGACGGTCGATCGCCAACAGCGAGATGGCGATCAGCACGGCCACGACGGCCAGCGTCACCACCCACCAGCGAGACTCCGGTCGGATGCCCATGCGCCTCCCCTGCGCCAAAGACGCAGCGCGGACAACCTACCCGCGCCGCGCGAGGGGGCGGACTCCGGTCGGGGCCCCATGGGCGCCCCCGCCAGGCGTCTCGATGCGCACGACGTCACCGGGCTCCAGCCGCACGACACCGCGGGCGGGAAGCCTCCTGCGGCGACCCCCGCGCACCACGACGATGCGACCCGGGGCGCCGGGCGCGCCGCCCGCGACGCCCGGAGGAGGCGTGACGTGCCGTGTCATCAGGAACGAGGCGCGTGCGGGCACGAGGAGCTCGATCTCGCGCACCAGGCCGGCGCCTCCCGCGGCGAGGCCGCGCGCACGGGCTCCGCGCCGCGTCCCGTGGCGGCGGACGCGCACGGGCCAGCGCCGCTCCAGAGTCTCCGCGGGTGTGGCCAGCGTGTTGGTCATGTGCTGCTGGATCGCATCGGGCCCCGCGCCCCGCGGCCCGCCCCCGGCGCCGCCGGGCAGCGTCTCGTAGTAGACGGGGAACGTCGGTCCATCGGGCACGGGCCCGAACGTCCAGTTCGACATGCTGCCCGAGCCCGGCGCGGGGATGCGACCTGGCCAGCACGCTGCCGCGGCGAGCCACAGCGCGTCCACGATGCGCTGGCTCGTCTCGACGTTGCCGCCGGCCACGGGCTGCGGAGACGGCGCGTCGAGCAGCGAGCCGGCGGGCACCGCCAGCCGCACCGCCTGCAGCAGCCCACCGTTGGGCGGCGTGTGGGGCGGTGCCAAGCAGGCGAGCAGGTAGTAGACGGCGCTCTCCGTGACGGCACGCGGCGCGTTGAGACCGTCGCCCACGGGTCCCGTCGTGCCCGCGAAGTCCACCGCCAAGCGCCCACCGCGCTTCGTCATGGCCAGCCGGATCCTGGCCGGCCGTCCTCGCCGGTCGTCCGCGTCCAACCCGACCTCGACGGTCGTCGAGGCATCGGGCAAGGCACGGAGCGCCTGCTCGACCATGCGCCGCGCGTACGCGACGAGATCGGCGCCTTCGCGCAAGAGCGCCCCGGCACCGCCGCGCGAGGCCGCCATCTCGTGGAGCCGCGCCTCGCCGCGCGCGAGGCTGCCCGCCTGGGCCCGCAGGTCCGCTTCGCGTTCGTCGGCGTGGCGCACGTTGGCGAAGAACAGCGTGGCGAACACGGGATCCAGCTCGTCGCCCCGCACGGCAACCAACGGGGGGATGCGCACGCCCTCGGCGTGAACGTCGTCCTGCGGCGCCATGGAGCCCGGTACCGCGCCCCCGACATCGGCGTGGTGCGCGCGCACGGCGAGGAAGCCACAAGGCCGCTTCCGTCCCCGCTCGAAGACGCCGCGCACGAGCGTGAGGTCGGGCAGGTGCGAGCCGCCCGTGTAGGGGTCGTTGACGATCGCCGCCTCGCCGGGGGCCAGGTCGAGCCGGGCCCGCACGGCATCGACGCTGCGTGGCATGGCCCCGAGGTGGACGGGAATGTGGGCGGCGTGCGCCAGGAGCCGCCCCTCGGCGTCGAAGAGCGCCGCGCTCAGGTCGCGACGTTCCTTGATGTTGGGCGAGACGGCGGTGCGCCGGCACGTGATGGCGACTTCCTCCGTGACGCTCTCGAGCAGGTCGCGCAGCACGGCGAGCCGCACGGGGTCGAAGCGGTCGCGGCTCATCGCGTGCTCCCCCTCGCCCGCGCGAGGTCGAGGTGCAGCACGCCGCGCGCGTCGACGCGTGCTTGGCAACCTGCGGGGACCCACGTGGTGGCGGTGGCCTCCTCGATGCGCGCGGGTCCGACGACGCGCGCGCCGGGCCGCAAGTCGTCGCGCACGAACACCTCGACGCCGACCGCGTCGTGCGGGCCGCGCACGCGGCGCGCACGGGGCTCCGCCAAGGCGCGGGTTCGCCGGCGCCGTTCCCCGGCCATCGCCCGTGCCCGCAGCCGAAGGACTTCGAGGGGACGGTCGGAGAGGTCGAAACCGAACTCGGCGCGATGGCGGGCCCGGGCGCGTGCTTCGACACCCGGCCCGAAGCGCACGACGACGCCGTGCTCCTGACCCACGTGGCGCACCTCGGCGTCGACGACGACGCGGACGGGGCCACCGACACGCCCAAGTCGCCTGCGCGCCCGCTCCCCCAACGCCTTCGCGCGAGCCGCCAAGCGCGTCGCCGAGCGCACGCCGGCCACGTCATCCTCGACGTCCGCGACCCGCGGGGCCAGGAGCGTCCCGGCTGCGGCGAACGTGCCCGGCGCCGGCGGCACGACGACATGACGCAGCCCCAAGGCCCGCGCCGCCTCGGCGCCCAGCACGGGCCCTGCCCCGCCGAAGGCCACCAGCGCGGCGTCTCGCGGGTCACGCCCCTCGCGGGCCGACACGGCGCGCAGGGCCCGCGCCGTGGCGCCCGCCGCCACGCACACGGCGCCGCGACAGAGCGCCTCCAGCGACAGACCGGCCCGGCGGGCCACTTTATGGGCGGCCTCGAGCGCCGCGTCACGGTCGAGCGCGACGTCCCCGCCAGCGAGCGAAGCCGGCACGTGACCCGACAGCAGCCAGGCGTCCGTCAGGGTGAACGGCCCGCCGCGACCGTAGGCGGCCGGCCCGGGAGCCGCTCCCGCGCTGTCGGGGCCCACGGCGAGGGCGCCGCCCGGGTCGAGGTCCACGAGGCTCCCGCCGCCTGCCCCGACCGTGCGGATGCCGAGCGACGCGACGCCGGCGCGCCACGGGCCGACGTGCAGGCCGTCACCGGCGGCGGGCACGCCGTCCTCGATCCACACGACGTCCGTGCTGGTGCCCCCGACGTCGAAGCCGATGGCGTGCGGCAGGCCCAGGTCGCGCGCGAGGGCCGCCGCCGCAACGGCACCCGCTGCGGGGCCGGACACGAGCGTGCGCACCGGCTCTCGGCGCACGTCGGCCACATCCATGCGCCCTCCGTCGCTCCTCAGGATCGTGAGCCCACGAACGAGGGGACCCAGGGCCTCCAGCCGATCCACGTAGGTGCCAAGCAGCGGCGCGACGAAGGCGTCGAGGATCGCGGTGATCGAACGTTCGACCTCGCGCGGCTCGGCGGAGAGCCGCGCCCCGGACGACACGGGGACGCCGAGTGCACGCAAGGCCCGGGCGACGGCGGCTTCGTGCCGCGGCTCCCGCGTGGCGTGGAGCAGCGTCACGGCGATGGCCTCCGGGCGGGCGCGGGCCACGCGGGCCACGAGGGCTTCGAGCGCCTCCGGCGTGATCGCCTCGAGCTCGCTGCCATCGGCCGCCAAGCGGCCCGGAGCCTCGAACACGTGGCGGGCTGCCACCAGCGGCCGCTCCCGGCCGGGCTGCAGCTGGAACAGCTCGGCCCGCTCGCCGCGGCCCAGCAGCGGAGCCTCGGCGTGGCCCGCCGTGCCCACGAAGGCGACGCGCGCGCCCCGGCGCGTCAGCACGGCATTGGTACCCACGGTGGTCCCGTGGCGGACGTCGGCGGTCCGTCCCGCGGGCACGCCAGCCCGAGCCAGCGCCTCGCCAAACGCCTTGGCGGGGTCCTCCGGCGTGCTCGGCACCTTGGCATGGAGGCATCGCCCGCCCACCTCCACGACCAGATCGGTGAAGGTTCCCCCCGTGTCGATGCCGATACGGAGGGGGGCACGCGCTGCCATCGCGTCATTCCACCCGGGCCTGACCCGTGAGGCCATGACCCGCCGGGAGCGTGTGCCGCCCCGTCCGTACGCCTGCCGTTTGCACCGGCATCGCTTCCCGGAACCGCCAACCGTTCGCGGCGGCGGTATCCTGCCGGGTCGCATCCGCGGAGTCCCCCATGGACATGGGTACGCCCCTGGCCGAGATCGTCCTGATGCTGGCGGCCTACTTGGTCGGCGGCATCCCGTTCGGTTGGCTGGTCGCGCGCTTGGCCAAGGGCGTGGACCTGCGCACGGTGGGCAGCGGCGGGACCGGCGCCACGAACTGCTCGCGCCTCTGGCAGGGCAAGGCCTCGGTCGGGATCTTCCTGTTCGTGTTCGCGCTCGACTTTGCCAAGGGCCTGTTCGGTGGCCTGTTCTCGGTCGCCGCCGCGGACACGATCGGCTCGAGCCTGGGCAGCGCGTCCTCGGGTCTCACGCTGCAGGTCCTCTGCGGCCTCTCGGCCGTCTTGGGCCACATCTTCACGCCCTACCTGCGCTTCAAGGGCGGCAAGGGCGTGGCCACCACCTTCGGCGTCGTCACGGCGCTCGCCCCGCTGTCCTCGCTGTGGGGTCTCGGGGCCTGGGGCATCCTGGTCGCCATCACGCGCTACATGAGCCTCGGCTCGATTGCCGCCGTCGTGGTGATCCCGCTCACCTACATCCTCGACAACGGCTCGCAGGTGTTCCGCTCGCGCCTGGGCGTCCTGCTCTTCCTGCTCGCCCTCGCCTGCGTCGTCGTGTGGCGCCACCGTGACAACATCCGCCGCATCCTGACCGGCCGCGAGCGCAAGGTCGGCGCCACCGATCAACAGCTGTAGAGCGCGCGTGCCGAGGTCGATTTCCGAGGCCACCCCGCTGTCCAAGGTGGCCGTCGTGGGCAACGGGGGCTGGGGAACCGCGCTCGCCCTCACCCTGGTGCGCAGCGGCGTCGACGTAGGCATGTGGGGCCACGACGCCGACTACGCCGCGTTCATGCGCGCGGAGCGCGCAAACCCGCGCTACTTGCCCGGCTTCGAGATCCCGCGCTCGATCACGATCTCCCACGATCTGGCGGACCTGCTCGACGGCGCCGAGCTGCTCGTTTCGGCCGTGCCCACGAGCTTCCTCCGCGAGGTCTGGGGCGCGCACGCAAGGCTGCTGCCGGCCTCGCTGCCCATCCTCACCGTCTCCAAGGGTCTGGAGGACGGCACGTTGCTGCGCCCCTCGCAGCTCCTCGGCGAGGTGACCGGTGAGCGCCGCCCCATCGCCGTGCTCTCCGGCCCCAACATCGCACGCGAGGTGGCCAAGGCCCTGCCCTCGGCGACCGTCGTGGCCAGCAGGGACCGCGAGCTGGCGTTACGCATCCAGGCCACGTTCCGCGATCCGTCGTTCCGCGTCTACGTGAACGAGGACATGCCCGGTGTGGAGCTCGGTGGCGTGCTGAAGAACGTGATCGCGCTCGCGGCCGGCATGGCCGACGGGCTCGAGCTGGGCGACAACGCCAAGGCGGCGCTCGTCACGCGCGGCGTCCTGGAGATGGCCCGCCTGGGCGAGACCTTCGGCGGCCAGCGCAACACGTTCTTCGGCCTGAGCGGGCTGGGCGACCTGTTCACCACGTGTACGTCGCCGAACAGCCGCAACCGAACCTTCGGCATCCGCATCGGCCGGGGCGAGCGCGTCGAGGACATCGCCGGCAGCATGCACCAGGTGGCCGAGGGCGTGAAGAGCGCGAAGCCCGTCCACGAGCTCAGCCTCCGCCACCACCTCACGCTCCCCATCTCCACCGAGGTCTACCGCGTGGTCCACGAGGGCCGCTCCCCCGTCGACAGCGTCCGCGCCCTCATGGAGCGCGCCCAGCGCGACGAGGGATAGCGCGCCGCGCTACTCCACGCGCACGACGGACGATGCGGGCAGCTCGAACGGGATGCGCCTCTCCCCCACGCGCAGCTCGTAGGGACCGGAGGGCAACCCCTCGAGTCGAGCGCGACCGTCGGCGTCGGCCGCGAAACCCATCCGGAAGGTGGGCTGCTCGCCCAGACGCGTCACCGACGCGCCGGATCGCGGAAGGCCCTCGAAGCCCACGTCGTGGAGCGACGGCATGTCGAACGTGAGCGATGTCGAGGGCGATTGCAGCGTGGCCCTCCAGCTCGCCAAGTGGATGCGGCGCCCGTGCGTCGACGTGCGGAGAAGATCGATGCGACACGGCCCGGGCTGCATGCGGGCGAACAGCGCATGCCCCGCCTCGTCCAGCCGCTTCGACGGCGGGCCCGCGTAGAGCACATCCGGTGGCTCGGCGTCGAGAACCAGGAGCAGGTCGCGGCGCAGCTCGGGGGATGGGATCCCGCGGATGACGACGTCGACGTCCAGGGCCCGCTCGAAGCGCACGCGCAGCTCGGGCGCCGTGCCGGCGGGGTAGCGCATCGTGCGGCGACCGAGTGCGCGGCTGCTGACGGTGAGCGCGACGGTAGCGCCCTCCCTGGCGTCCGCACCGATCGGGTGCGGTACCAACAGGGCGCCGTCCGGTCGCAGGACCGGCTGCGACTCACTCGCGTTGATCCGCTTGCCATCGTGCTCCACATGGGACGCGATCCCGATGCCGTCCTGGAGCGGACCGTCGGGGCCCTCGAGCCATAGGACGGCGTAGCGGTCACGCGCGAGGGGCGGCAGCTCGACCTCGACGCGGTTCTCCCCCTCCTGGACGTCGATCGCTCGCCACGCGAGGAGGGTCGCAAACGCGCTGTTCCGTCCGTCGAAGATGCCCAGTACGTGCGGTCCCGGCTCGAGCTGGGTGCGCCGGAAGGTCCACGATGCCTCCCGGCCGTCGAGCGGCTGCGACCATCCGGAGTCCGACCTCCGGAGCTCCTGCTCGCTTGGTGCAACACCGTCAGGGACGCGCACCAGCTTGTAGCCAGGCGCCGAGTAGCGCTCCGGCCCGGTCACCGAAACGACGCCGTGGAGCACGGTCTGCGGGTGCAGCTCGAGCCGCACGCGGACCTCCTCGCCCGGCGTCGCCAAGGAGACGGGAATGGGGTCGGAGATGAGCTGCTCGTCGTCCGTCACGGTTGCCGTGAGCTCGTGCTCACCAAGGGGAAGCTCGATCGGCCCGCGCCCAGGTCGCCAGGACTGATGTCCCGACAGCTCTCCCCGGTGGCGCACGCCTGCCACGGCCGGCGCGGAGCCGTCGGCACGTACGATGCTCACGTCCACGTAGCCGACGGGGCTGGCTTCCATCACGCGTCCGTCGAGCGCGCCCGCAAACGGACCATGCGTGTCCAAGCCATCCCGGATCCGCCACCCGTGCTTTCGACCGCTCAGCTCGTAGGGGCGCCGGCGATCCCCGCGAAGCGTGGCGACTCCATCCGCGTCCGTCGTACCGCGGATGGACGCCTCGACGGCCCAGCGCAGCCGCCGGGAGGCAAGCTCGAGCAGCTCCGGCAAGTCGTGCTGTTCGGGCAAGTCCCACGGCGTGTAGTCAGGTGGCAGGAGCGCCGGCGGCGCGATGGGGATCGCCCGGACCTCGACGCCCTCCAGCGGCTGACCCTCCTCGGTCACCACCCGAACGCGCAGCTCGTCCGTCCCGGTCGGAACGTCGAGCTTGGGCAGCTTGGCCAAAGCCTCACGAAGCGCCGATCGACCCACGTCCAGCAGCTCGGTGTCCGGCGAGGTCCCCTCGCTCCGACCCGAGAGCGCCGGGGCGCGCGCGTGGTCAGTCGCCTCGCGGTCCGGCCCACGCACAGCCAGATCGCTCGACGGGGCCGTCGCCTTGCCCTGGCCCAGCAGGTACCCGCCCGCGAACGCGGTTGCGACCACGGCCAAGAGGATGAAGACGCGCGCCATCGTGGCCTTCCGCCTGGGACTACTCGATCCGGACTTTGCTCGTCCCGGGCACACGGAACTTGGTGACCTTGGCTCCCATCTGGAGCTGGTACTCACCCGCTATGAGGCCATCCACGATGGCTCGGCCATCGGCGCCTGGCTGGACGACCACGATGGAGCGAGGCATGCGATCCGCTTCCGCACGGTGGAGGTGGGCTTGGGCGGTCACGCCTTCGATCTCCACGACGTAGAGGGTAGGCAGCTGGACGCTGACGCGCTGCGTACCCGGACGCACCGTGACCTTCTCTTCGGCGATCGGCATGGCTCCCCAAGGCCCTCGTCCCAGCGTCAGGTTCAATCGGAACGACCCGGGCTGGACCCCCTGGACGACGGCACGCCCCTCCGCGTCGACGGGAATCGGGGCGGCAGGCATCAAGTGCGCTTGCTTGGCATCCGTATCCGGAAGCAGCTGCACGCCCAGCCGCCCCGCGTAGCGATCACCCTCCAAGCCCTCCAGGACGACGTCCAACGTCGCCGGCTCCTCGAATCGGATGTCGAACGTCGGGGCCTCACCGGCGCGGTACGACACGAGCTGGCGGCCGAGCTTCCCGTGCTCCACGGCGATGCCGCACGTGCCCTTGTCGCCGGACGTGCCGTCCGACGGGTGGAACACCCAGTACTCGCCGTCGGGCCGTGCAACCACGTAGGCTCCCCCTCCGCTCATCGACCCCGAGTCGCTCTCGAACGACGTCGTGAACGAGACGCCAGCCAACGGACTGCCGTCGGGGCCGCGCACGCGCACCAGGGCGTACTCCTTGCGCTCGGTAGGAGGTAGCTGCAGCGTGACCTCGTTCTGCCCGGGCCTGACTTCGACGGTCTGGTGGATGAGCAGAGGGCCACTCCAGCCCCGGTACGCTCCGACCAGCCACGTCCCGGGCTCGAGGTCGTAGCTCCTGTTGACCAGCTCGCTGCCCTCGTGAGAGTGGAGGTGCGCCCTGTCGTTCACGGAACCGAGCAGGGCTGGATCCGGCCTCACCCCCGAAGGCACGCGGACTTGACGAAGACTCACCTGGGCCAGCGCTTCGCCCTCCGCGGGAACAACCGTCGTCTTCAGCACCGTACGCTCGACGAGGAGCAATCGGATCTCCGGCGAGGGGCGTCCCTGCTCCACGGTGACCTGCTCGGTCTGCGAGCGATACAGCTCGCCGTCGCCCGCCGTGGCCGACACGTCCCATGTGCCCACATCCGCGTCCACGTCGGGACGGTCCGGGCTCCAGGATCGACCGGTCGAGCCGTTGCCACGATGGAACCGGATCTGTGCCCGCTCCGGTGCGGTCCCATCCGGCAGCACGACGCTGATGCGGACGCGTGTACGAGGCTTGGCCGTGAACTCGATGGTTGCCCCAGGTTCGACCTCGTGGATGTTTCGCGTCGTGGATCGAAGATACCAACCGTCCGCCTGCGCCGTCACGGCGTGCTTCCCCGTGGTCAGACCCTCGAGGCTGCACGCGCCTGCTGCATCGGTCACGGCCTCGACAAGCGCCTGCTTCCGCCATCGCAGGCGATTGGCCCCATCCAAGAGCATCTGCGCCGCAGACACGTCGTCCTGCCAGCCCTCCCGGCGCGGTTGGGCGAGGTCCTTGGGCATTTCGGGCACGCAGGTCACGCGCACACCCGGCACGGCGGTCCCGTCCTCCGTCTTCACGATCACGTCGATGCGTCCGTCACCGCGCGGAACGTCCAGCGGAGGCAGCTCGGCCAGCGCGCGCTCGAACACGGCAGCCTCGGCATCGCCAGCAGCCGTCGTGGCCAGCGTCGGCCCCGGGCGTCCGCGCAGTACGGCCTCCGGCTCCTCTACGCTGCCCACCGCAGGACGTGACGGCGTCGTCAGGTCCGGCGCAGCGTGCTGGGCCCCCGAGGACCCGACGACATGCCCCGCACCGAACGCCGCGCCGAGCAGCACGATCAAGATCACCCATCGTCCCGCGCTCATCCCAGTCCTCCTCCGATGATCGAGCTCATTCCACGCGCACGAGGCTCGGGCCCGGCAGCGTGAAGGGCACGGTCTTGAGCCCGGTCCTGAGCTCGTAACGCCCAGCGGGCAGACCGGTGAGCTCGGCCCTGCGTCCCGTGATGGGCCCCACCGCGATCGAGTCGTACTCGTTGCCCTCGCCAGCGAACCGCTTCAGCGAAGCCCGCACGCCCAGTCCTACGAAGACCACGTCGTGCAGGGAGGGGAGGTCGAGCTGGATCGCCTGCCCGCCACTGCGTACGTCCACCTCGCCCGCCTCGATCGCAAGGGTATCGTCCTCGCCGTACGAGATGAGCAGGCGCGCCGTATAGGTGCCCGGTTGGAGGTGGGTGATGCGCGCGGAGCCGTCACCCGCCACCGTGCGCCCCAAGCGCGCCTCGCGGCGGCGCGCATCGGGGCGTCCGAGCCACACACGTACGCGTTCGCCCAGGCCGTACCTCGCAACGCCCGGCACGCTCACGTCCACGATCCCAGGTTCGTCGAACCGGACCTCCTGATCGACCACCTCCCCCGGCGCGTAGGTCACGACACGCGATCCCAGGTCACGATGCTCCACCGTGATCGAGAAGCGCCCGCCCTCCTGCGATCCGTCGACGTACTGATGGAACACCCAGTACTCCCCGTCCGGGCGCTCGATGTACGGCACGCCGCTGGACGTTCCGCTCCACCCCTTCTTCTGGAAGCGGGTCTCGAACTCCAGCGGAGAGAGTGGCTGCCCGTCGGGGCCTTGGACGCGCAGCACGGCGTAGGTCGATCGCTCGGGCAAGGGGAGCTGGATCTCGATGTCGGTGAGCCCGGGCCCGATGTCCACGCCCTGCACGTGGGCGGGAGTCTTGGAGCTGCCCCTGTACACGCCAAGAACGTAGTGACCCGCTTGCAGGCCGCTCTCGGCGTACTTGAACGTGGCCCCCAGGCGCCCCGTGAGGATGCGTGGGCTACCAACCTGCTCGAGCACGCGCGCGTCGAGAGGACTGCCCGCCGAAATGCGGACCCACCTCGCGGTCAGCATGCCCACCCTCTCGGTGGGGTCCAAGCTCACCAGGAGTCGCAGCGTAGGGCGCTCGACGAGATCGACGCGCAGGGTCGTGCCCGTCGCACCACGCTCGATCGTGACGCTCTGGGACACGGAGCTCAGCTCGCTGGCCTCCCCCGCTCTCACCTCCAGTTCGTACGTATCGGGGTCGACTTCGACCAGAGGCGAGGCGGCCGTCCACCGCTTCAGCCGCACGCGCCGAGACTTCCTGAAGAGAACCGTCGCATGCTCAGGCACCGTGCCATCCGGCAGGCGCACGTCGAGCAGGATCCCGCTGCGGGGCTTGGCGGTGAGCTCGACCGGCGCACCGGGACGGAAGGCGGAGGAGCCGCCGGGAGGCGGCTCGATGCTCCAGCCAAGCAGCTCGCCCGTGACGGTGTGCTCCACGTCGTGCATGCGCTCGAACCTGCAGCGCCCTTCCCCATTGGTTGTCGCAACGCAAAGCCCCTCGGTCCGCCACCTCACGGCGTTCAACAAGTACATGACCTGGACAGCGACCGGAGCCTGACTCTGCTGCTCCACCGAGGTGCCCTCGGGCCACTGCAACGACTTGGGAACGGCGGGCAAGACGCGGATCTCGACGCCCGGCAACGGCCCGCCCTCATCAGTTCGTACGACCACGTCCAGCGTCTGGTCCCCGGGGGGAACGTCGAGCCGGGGCAGGGCGGCCAAAGCCTCGGAGAGCGCGGCGGGCACGAGCGCACTCTCGGCGGTCGCGGGCGCCAACGAAGGCCTCGATGCCCGCAGCTCCCCACCTGGGGGTGCCTGCGGCTCGACGTGGTCCGCCTCGGCGCCCACCGCTAGTTGGGCAGGCGTGGTGGGCGCACCGCCACTCCCCACCACGTATCCGCCGGCGAACGCGGCTCCCGCGACGGCAAGAAGGCCCACCAAGCACTTGGCGTCCATCGCTGATCTCCCCGGGTCGGGCGGAGACGAGCGTAGCGGACGGGGCGGGATGGCGCTGCGGCCGCAAAACGAAGTGAACCCGAGGCACGTCGGGCGTGCCTCGGGTTCGGAAGATCGTGACGGTGGAGTTGGCGATCGGTTCGCTCGGCCCTCCAGAGATGTCAGGGCGCCGGCCCGTGGACGCAGCGGCCTTCCGGCTACCGCGCCCGTCTCCCTTGGGGTTGACGTGCCCTTCGTGGTCTCCCGGTCGCGTGGCGTGGGTGCGTATGGGTTGGCACCCGCCCCGTTCGGCGTTTCTACGCCCCTCGGGACCTCACCGCGTGACCTGGCCTTCCGTCCCTCGCCACAGCGCGAAGCTGCAACGTCCTTCGGAAGGCGCCCACCGTGGGCTTCTGATCTCCCCTTCGGAGATTCGGCCGACCGGACCCCGCCCCACCGCGCCTGTCCCGAAGGACCGCTGTCCGGCGAAGCTGCCTCTCTTGGGCTTCTCGTTCCCTACGACACATCTCGGCCCGGGGGACCCGCGTATGGCTGGAGATCCCTCTCCAGCCGCGTGCCGCGTGCAGGGTTTGGTCACCCTCTTCGCGACGTCCACCCCCGTGCCTTCCGACACCTCCGCGCCCTTGCGAGCGCAGCACACCCTTGCGGGTGCCGCGTGTCGGAGCGTCCGTGGGATTCCCCCTTCAAGGCGTTTCCCCCGTCGTGGTCGGTACTCCTCTCGGAGCCCCTGCCCTCCTGGCGTCAGGCGCGCCGTTCGGCCACCCGATCACGGTGGCCGCGCGCGACCCCTTGCGGGGCCGCGGCAGGCGTCCTCGCCTCCAGGGCTTCGTTCCCACGACGGATCCGTTCGGTCACCGCGCCAGTAGGCGCGGGCCGCCGATGCCTTCTTGGGGTTCTCCCCTCCAGAGCTTGCTCCCCTCCGTGCGGGCGCCGGCTTTCGGTCGCGGGCGCCTCCCCTCTCGTCCTTGCGCGGGTTGACGTTTCGTCCCGCGTGGGCCTCAGGGTCTCGAGCGACGGAGGAGTCGGACGATCCGTCTCCGGACCGCCTGCTCTCCTGGGGTTCATGGCCTCGTGACGATCGTGCACTCCGAATGTCGTGTGGGGCCGGTGGGCTCGTCTCGTCGTACGCCAGGTCCTGGGCAAGCCCAGGGCCATCCGTCGACATACGTCACCGGCCGTCACGCGACGCGACAGGGCGTCCCGGGTGCTCTGCCCGGTGCCGATGTCTGTCGGCCCGCGATCGATGGCCTCATCCAGTCGTCATGATCGAAGTTTGAAAGAGCGCGACCCGCGAGCGGGTCGGACGGGGTGGCTGGGAAGCAACGGGGGGTCCAATCCGGAAAGAAAAGGGGTTGGTGAGAACCGATGAAGCCGGCGTGAACGACCGCGGCCCATCTTCTGGCCTCGCGGGGCCCCAAGCCCCGGTCACACGGGATTCGTCCACAATCCGCGGATTCGTCCGATGGGCAGTCAACGCCCCAACTGCCCCGTGGAGAGCGGGGGGACAACGGCCGCAAGTCCTTGCCCTGCAGGCGGTTCACGCATGGGAACGGCGGGGAGTGCCGATGGGGTGCCGCGTTCCCATGTCACCCGGGGCGGTTCTCCCCACCACGTCCCCAGGGGCCCGCGAGTCGCTCGGCGTCAGCGAAACTCGCGCCGGTCCAGACCATGGGCACGCATCTTGTTGTAGAGCGTGCGGCGGTTGAGTCCGGCATGCGTGGCGACCCGCCCGACGAGGCCCTTGTAGCGCCTCAGGAGGCGCTTCAGGTACTCGCGCTCGACCCGCTCGCGGAGCCCGTCAAGGACCTCCTGGAGCGGCGCATCCACGTCGAAGGACGGGAGCGGCCCCGAGGTCCCCTCGGCCCGCCGTAGACGCTCGGGGAGGTCCGAGTCCTCGATCCGGGTGCCCGACGCGAACAACGTGGCGCGCTGCACGACGTTCTGCAGCTCGCGCACGTTGCCGGGCCAGCGGTGGGTCTGCAAACGGCGCAGGGCCGCAGGCGAGAAGCCCTCGACGTCGCGACGACCCATCGTGGACGCGAAGCGCTCGCGGAACACCTCGGCCAGCAGCGGGATGTCTTCGGGGCGTTCGCGAAGGGCCGGCAGACGAACCTGCACGACGTTCAAGCGGTAGTAGAGGTCCTCGCGGAACTCGCCGCGCGACACGGCGGCGTCGAGGTCTTCGTTGGTGGCCGCGACGACGCGCACGTCGACGGACAGCGTGCCGCTGCCGCCGACACGACGCACTTCCATCGTCTCGAGCACGCGCAGCAGCTTCACCTGCATGGCCTGGCTGATCGTGCCCAGCTCGTCGAGGAACAACGTTCCGCCGGACGCCAGCTCGAAGTAGCCCTTCTTCGTCTTGACCGCGCCGGTGAACGCGCCGCGCTCGTGACCGAACAGCTCGCTCTCGAGCAACGTCTCGGTGAGCGCGCCGCAGTTCACGGTGAAGAACTCGCGGTCGCGTCGCTTGGACTGGCGGTGGATGGCCGCCGCGACGAGCTCCTTGCCCGTGCCCGTCTCCCCCACGATCAGCACCGGGCTCTCGGAACGCGCCACGCGCGGCAGCAGCTCGAACAGCGCGTGCATGCGCGGGCTCAGGCTTTCGAGGTCTTCGAACTTGACGCCGTGGACGGGACCCTCGTGGTCGTCGTCCTGGTCGTCGTCGGGGGCAACCGGCTCGGCATCGTCCGTGGACGAAGCGTCGCCCCGGCGCCCGGCCCGCCGGATCTCGTCCTCCAGGGCGGCCACCAGGAGGCCGACGTCCTCGGGACCGGCGTGCTCCGGCGGCAGCTCGAGCACGGCCACGCCAGGCTGCTCGGCCTGGAGCATCTCGCGGAACGCGGCCACGCCGACACCCGCCGTGGCCACGTCGAGCACGACGGCGCGGATGCCGTTGCCACCGGGACGCTCGCCCAAGTGGTGGAGGGTCACGAGCGCCTCGCCGCAGTCACGGACCGGCCGCGGCTGGAGGCCCCGCCGCGAGAGGTGGGCCCCCAGGCGGTTCGTCGCCCGCCCCCCCTCGCCGACGATGAGCACCAGCGGTCGTGCCAATCGTCGCCCTCCTTGCCGCCCGCGTGCGCCCGAAACCGCGGGGGGAGGGAGGCTAAGCCTCCACGCTCCACCGTTCAAGGGGGGAGCGGGATGGCGCGCGGGTGAATCCCAATGACCTCGCTGGACGCACGACTCCGATGATCGACCGCAAGCGACCACGTGCGGCGGTCCGACGCCCGGGAGGCTGCGTCGGGGCGTGGCACCGTGAGGGGTGCAGGGGGGGTACGGAATAGCCCCCCTGCCACGAGTGCAACCAACGGTTGCATGAGTGCAGATTCCTCGGTCGAAGGCCGTCGACACGCGATGCGCGCCCGGGCATCCACGGATCTCCCGCGCCGGAACGTGCCCCCCGCGCCCCAATCGACTAGTCTCCCCTCCTCTGCGTCGGGGCGTGGCGCAGCTTGGTAGCGCGCTTGACTGGGGGTCAAGAGGTCGCTGGTTCGAATCCAGTCGCCCCGACCATCCTTCCCCTCCGATCGATGACAGCCGCCTCACCTGATGGGCTTCGGAGTCGGCCCGTGCCGTGATGCGCGCGACCTTGCGCGGGCCCCATTCCGGCTCACATGCCTACGCTCGTGGCCGCGGGGGAGGATGGTTGATCGCGTTCGACTTGCCGCGTCGCGACCACGAGTCGCTGGGGCGGGAGGCGCTTCGGTAGCATGCTCCAATCGACCGTTGCGCGGCCCGATAGGAATTGCTCTGGCACCGTACTCCTGGTCTTCCAGAGGATCGCCCAGGCCCCGGGCCTGCCGCAAAGCAGTCGCAGAGGCGATGCAGCCAGCACCGCGGGCTCATGGCTTCAGATGTCGGGTAGGCGCGATGGTGTGTTGCGATCGTACGGTCGTGCTTGCCCCGGCTCGATCATTCATGAGATTTGCCCGCACTCGGTATCCTCGATCATTCATGAGATTTGCCCGCACTCGGTATCCTCACATCCAGCGTTGCCGACACGGGGGCAGTCCTCACGCTGCCGCAATCGCCGCGGCCATCGCCGTGCGGTGGTCCCTCCGCCAGGGGGAGCCGAGCTGCATGCCAGCCTCGAGGAGCAGGTCGTCGATGGTATCGCGGCCGAGCGCGTGTGCCGCCGCGTCGAACACGGTCTTGGCTTCGTACCAGGAAACCCTCCAGCCGCGTGCGGTGGCGGCGTCGGCGAGCGCGTGGCGGAACATGACGGTGTCGGCCATGCACTGGGCGCGGTAGTCGGCAAGACGCGCTGCGATGGTTTCGGGAAGTGGCGGACACGCGCGCAGGGCGATGGCTGCCAGGCGCGGGCCCACGTCTCGCGCGAGGGACTCGAGTGCTCGTGCAGCGCAGCGCTTGGCGGAGGCACGCACCTTCTCCACGAGGGCTACCGCTTCCCCTACGGGCAGCTTCTGCCCCTCGTGATGGTGCGGCAGCACGGGGAGGCCCGTGTCCACCAAGTCGACACGCCGGCGATCTAGCACCACGGCATCGGGCCCCACGGTGACGAGGACGGCCCAGCCGGCGTGGTCGGCTACGCCGACAGCCGCCGACGCATGCCCGGGCTGTTGTCTCATGATCGTGGTCCCCGGACGTGGATCGTGTCATGTTCTACGATGGCCTGCCTATCGGACGAGGCGCTGACAAGGGAGCACACGAGCCACATGCGACTGGTGAGCCTCCCCTCGCTCGACGACGTGGGCGAGCTGCGTACGGCACGGATCGCCAGCCTGACGGCGCTTCCCGAGCTCTTCCTGGAGCTCGAAGCCCGCAAAGGCGTGGTCCATGGCCTTCGGGCGGGGTCGTTGGCAGGCTATGTCGTGGCGCAGGGGCCCACCCTCGTGGAGATGTTCACCCTGGATCGCCGCGTCGAGGCCACCACCGAGCTCCTGCGGATGGCGATGGACCAGCTTGGACTGCAGCGGGCTTGGGCGACCACGTTCGATCCTGTTGTGCTGTCCGCGTGCGAGGGTGCCGTGGGGCCAGGGCGCACGGTGGGACTGTCGTTTCGCACGCTCGGCGCGGGCGTCAAGCCGCCTCCCCCACCCCGACCCATCGCTCGAATCGCGCGAGACACCGATCTTGACGACGTGCTCGAAGCCAGCCACCCGGACATCTTCGGCAGCGCGGACGAGGCTCGCGCGTGGATCGGGAACGGCCATCTCTGGCTCTTCGAGCAGGAGGGCGCGATCTGCGCGCTGGGCCTGTGCACGCCCACCGGTTCCGGCACGCGTGCATGCGACGTCGGCGTGCGCGTCGTGCCCGCCTCCCAGCGCCGAGGGCTCGGCGCGTGGGTGATCCAGGAGATGGTCGGGCGAGCGCGTGCGCAGGGGCTGGTGCCGACGGCGGGATGCGCTGCGGACAACCTCGCGTCCAAGCGCACCCTGGAGCGCGCGGGCTTCACGGCCGACCACGAGCTGCGCGAGTACGACCTGCGGGGAGGCCTCTGCGCTACTCGGACTTGGTCGGCTCGTCCCGCGGTGTGATCACGGGGCCGGGGGCGGGCGTCGCCTCGGGCACGCGGCGCTCGCGGAGCTCCCAGGTCGGCAGCTCGAGGTCTTGCCAGCTGCTGCGCGTCAGGCGCTGCGGGTGGACGTCCCAGGGAACGCGGTAGGCCCACACGGTGATGGCCGGACCGGGCAACGGGACGAAGCGCGTGCGCTCGGCGCCGATGCCGTCCTTGCGGTAGTTGCGCGACTCCAGGATGTAGGGCTTGGAGGGCACGCCCCACTCGCCGCGGTCGTCGCGCACCTGGAGACGACCGACCGTCAGCGTGACCTGCACGACGATGGCGCCGGCGCTGAAGCCCTGGTCGAGCAGGCAGTAGTCCTTGTGGTTGTCGAGCCAGATCGTGCGACCCGACGGGCCCACGGCCCAGTACTCGAGCGTGGTCTTGGGCTTGGAGTCGGGCGCGGCGTTGCCGTCGGGCCACGTCCTGAGGTCGACGAACTGCTCGGTGACGTCGGCCATGATCCAGAGTGCTTCGCGCGCGTGCTCCTCGAGCAGCTCCTCGGGCAACCAGTAGTAGTGGTTGAGGTAGTACCAGAGGCGGCCGCCGGCGCCCGCGTAGAAGCTTCGCTGCGAGCCACGCGGGACGAAGCCGCCGGGGCCGTCCTTGTTGCCGGGGCTCACGCCGGGAACCACCACGTGGGGCGGCGTGACGGACTCCTCGGCCCGTGCGCCCACGACGAGGCCCAGCACGAGCGCGAGGACGGGGACCGTGCGGCGACCTCCCATGCCGGTGGAAACGCACGCGCTCGCCGGGCGCAGCGTCAATCCACGGGGCCGACGCTCAGCGCACGCGGTAGGGGTCGGGGAGGTGCTCGCGCACCCAGGCCGTCTCGTGATGGTCCAAGGCACTCGGGTCGGGGACGTGCCCCGGGTCCACGCGCGCGTGGAGCAGCTCCAGCGTGCGCCTATCGCGGTGGCTCACCACGGGGATGCCGTGACGCATCAGCAGGGCGGCTGCCACGCCGGCCCCGCGCTGGTAGCGACGCTCGGGAACGAGGCGGCAGCCGTCGCTGATCACCTGCGAGCCGCAGGCGCCGCTCATGTCCAGCAGCACGGCAAACAGCACGCCCTCCTGCCGGGCGTGGGCCAGCATCGCGTGGGCCCCGCGGAGCATGCCCGCGGTCAGGTCGTTGCCGTGCTCGTCCACGACGCGCGCCCGGCCGTCGAGCACGTCGAAGCCGTCGCCCCCGTGGATGTCGGGCATGCTCCTGGGCGTACCAAGGCCCGTGTCCTCGGGACAGAACGGGACGGCCCTGACGCGGGGCGAGCGGACGAAGGCCGGCAGGCCCGCCGGCAGCCCCATGTCGGTGCCGTCCACGGCACAGGCCCAGCCGAGCATGCATCCGCTGACCAGCACGGGCCACGGATGCGCCTCGGTGGGCGCAGGCCACGCGGCGATCAGCTCCGGGTGCTCGACGAGTCGCACGCGCGGCGGCTAGGCTCCACCCTGCAGGGCCTCGAGCACCTCGGCCGGATGCTCCGCCGCCTTGCGCACGAGCGGCCAGTGCTTCTTCACCTTGCCGTCGGGGCCGATCCAGACCGTGCTGCGGATCACGCCCATCACCTTCTTGCCGTACATCATCTTCTCGCCGTAGGCGCCGTAGGCCGTGAGCACCTTGCGCTCCGGGTCGGCGAGGAGCGGGAAGGGAAGATCGTGGGCTTCGATGAAGGCAGCGTGTCGGTCCGGCTTGTCCGGCGAGATGCCCACGAGAGCGGCGCGACGCTTCAGCCGGGGCCACAGGTCGCGGAAGGCGCAGGCCTCCTTCGTGCAGCCGGGCGTCATGTCCTTGGGGTAGAACCAGACGACCACGTCGCGGCCTGCGAAATCGGCCAGCGCAATCTCGCGCCCCTTGGCGTCGGGCAGCCGGAACGCTGGCGCCTTCTTGCCCACCTGGATGCCCATCGAACCGGCTCCTCCCGGCCGCACCATGCGGAGGCCGGATCCTACCCCTCGAGGCCCGGAGCGGGGCGGTCCCCGGCTACACTTCTGGCCGCGCGCGGACCCGGAGGGGGGTCCGCGTCAGCCGACGTCCGTCGGACAGGCGGGAGAGGATCCAGACGTGGCCGGTGAAGGCCCCCAGTCCGGCCACGAGGTCGTCTTCGAGGGCGTCCTCCTGCGCGATCGCTACCGCGTGGACCAGAAGCTGGGCCAGGGCGGGATGGCGAGCGTCTACACCGCCACCGACACCGAGCTCGGCCGCAAGGTCGTGGTCAAGGTGCCGCTGGGCCACGTCATCCGCGGCGAGGGGTTCAAGGAGCGCTTCGAGCTCGAGGTGAAGGGGCTCGTCGACACCGAGCACCCCCACGTGGTCTCGATCCTCGCCCGCGGCGACTACCGCGGCGTCCCCTACTTCGTCATCCAGTTCCTGCGCGGCGGGTCGCTCGAGGACCGCATCGGGCAGCGGCCCGAAGAACCCCGCGACGTGCTGGGCTGGCTGCCCTACATCGCCGACGCGCTGGACTTCATCCACGGCAAGAACATCGTCCACCGCGACGTGAAGCCCGCGAACATCCTGTTCGACGAGTCGGGCAACGTGTTCCTGTCGGACTTCGGCGTGGCCAAGGCCCTGGGCCAGGACTCGGCCCTGACCTCGGTCGGCTTCACCGTGGGCTCCCCCCACTACATGGCTCCGGAGCAGGCCACGGGCGGCGACGTGGGCCCCGCGTCGGACCAGTACGCGCTGGCCGTCACCGTCTACGAAAGCCTGGCCCAGATCCTGCCCTTCGACGGGACGAATCCCCTCGAGATCCTCGTGAAGAAGGGCAGCCAGGACCCCAAGCCGCTGCGCGGCATCCGCGACATTCCCGATGCCGTGTCCGACGTCGTGCAGCGGGCACTGTCGCGCGAGCCCTTCGCCCGGTGGCCGTCGTGCACGGCGTTCGCCGAAGCGTTCGAGGCGGCCGTGTGGACGAGCGACACGCACGCCACGCCCGGCGCCCGGACGCCCGCTGCGCCAGCCCGCAAGACGATGGGCGGCTCGCTCGACATCAGTGGCCTCACGCTGCTGGGCCACTACAAGGTCGGCAGGCGCTTGGGCAGCGGCGGCATGGGCACCGTGTACGAAGCCGAGGACACGGACCTCGGCAAGACCGTCGTCATCAAGGTTCCCCATCCGCGGCTCTTGCTCGAACGAGGCTTCCTCGACCGCTTCGAACGCGAGATCACCCAGCTCTTGCGGCTCGAGCACCCGAGCATCGTGCGCGTGCTGGCGCGCGGCGAAGTCGATGGCTTCCCCTTCTACGTGCTGCAGCACCTGAAGGGCGGGTCGCTGAGCGACCGCCTGAAGCAGGCGCCCGATCGCCAGCAGTCCGCCGAGGACGTGCTGCCGTGGTTCGAGGCCACGGCCAAGGCGCTCGACTTCCTCCACTCCCGCGGCCTCATCCACCGCGACGTCAAGCCGGGCAACATCCTCTTCGACGAGCACGACCATGCGTTCCTCAGCGACTTCGGCATCGCCAAGGCCCATGGCGAGCAGGACACGCGCTTGACCACCACGAACACGGGCGTGGGCTCGCCGCGCTACATGGCGCCCGAGCAGGCCGGCGAGAAGTTCGAAGGCCGCGCCGACCAGTACGCGTTGGCCACCACGGTCTTCGAAGCCCTGACCGGGCGCGTCCCGTTCCCCGACGGCACGGCGCTCGAGATCATGATCAAGAAGATGCAGGAGACGCCGCCCGCCGTCGGCGACTTCGTGAAGGGGCTGCCCGACGGCGTCTCGGAGGCCGTGCGCCGCGCGCTCTCGGGCGACCCCGACAAGCGCTTCCCCACGTGCCGCGCGTTCTTCCTCGCCTTCAAGCGGGCCTTGCGCGGCGAAGACGATGCCGGCAAGCGGCCCGTCGCAGGGCGGAGCCCGGCTCCGGTCGCTCCGCCCGTCGCGCAACCGATCGCCCCCGTCGCGCCCCCCGTCGCCGCGCCGATGGCGCCGACGCGCGCCACGCCGCCGCCGCGCTCGTCGGGGGCGCGGGTGCCGACACGTCCGGCGAGCCGCACGGGCACGCGGACGACGGCCCCGCGGACGCCGCAGGCCGACGGCTCGATGGGCGTCACGGCGGCGCAGGCCGCCGCGCCGGTGGCGCGGCGCAAGGTGGCCGCGATCTCCGTCGCCGACGTGGGGTTCATCGCGGCTTTCCTGCTGGTTGCGGCTCTCGCCCGCCTCGCCCCGTGGGTGCGCTTCGCGCTGCCCCATGACCTGCTGGCCGACCTGGGCGCGGACCCGACCACGCTGCTCTTCGCCTGGGGCGTGCCCGGCGTCGTGATCGCGCTGGGCCACGGGACCCTGTTGCAGCGGCGCGGCGTGGCGCCGCTCTGGGCCTTCGGCCTGGCCACGCTGAGCGGCGCCGCGCTGGCGATCCTGTTGCTGCTGGCGGGCGTGCAGGTGTTCGGCGCCGACCTGCCGTTCCATCCGCTGGGGGCGATCGCGAGCCTCGTGGCCGGCGCCTCGGTCGGCTTCTGCCAGTGGCTCGTCTTCGAGCGACGCTTGGACGCACCGCTGCGCTGGTGGGGAGCCACGGCGCTCGGCACCGCGCTCGGCGGCGCGCTGATCGAGTGGGGTCCGGCCGACGGCGACGCCCTCTACGGCGCGGTCGTGGCCGCGGGCGTGCTTGCGGGCGGCTTGCAGTGGCTCGCGCTTCGCCGCATGACGGCCGGTACGGCCCAGCAGGGAGGCCGCGCGTGACCTCCTCCACGACGACCCTGCTCGACCAGCGCTACGAGCTCGTGGAGCGCGTCTTCAGCGAGGGCAACCAAGCGGCGTACCTGGCCCGGGACATGGTGCGCGGCGAGGAGCTCCTGCTCTTCCTCGTGCCCGCGGCCAAGCGCCTGAGCCCCGAGGCCGATGCCGCCTTGCGGGCTTCCATCGAGGAGGCCTTCGACGTCGCAGCGCCCAGCCTCCTGCCCATCCTCGACGTGCGCACCACCGACGAGCACCGCTTCCTCGTGATGCCGCGCCCCGACGGCGCCAACGCCTGGGGCCAGTTCACGGGCAAGGGCGCCGGCAAGATGTCGCCGGAGGCCGTGTGCGCCGTGGCCGACGACCTCGTGCATGCCGCCCGGGCTGCACATGCCCATGGCACGCTGCTCGGCTGCTCGCCCAAGCAGGTCTGGATCCGGCCCAAGGGCGGGGCCCAGGTGCAGTTCTTCTGGATCGGCCGCGACCAGGGGGGTGGCGATGCTGCCACCACGGACGCAGCCCTCCTGGCGGCGGGGGCCGAAGGGACCTACTTCCGCGCGCCCGAGGTGGGCCGGGGCCGCGTCAAGGACCCCGCCGCCGCCGACCAGTACTTCATCGGCGCGCTGCTCTACGCCCTGCTCACGGGTGAAGTGCCCGGCGGCCGTCTGGCGCCAGTCCGCCAGGCGCGTCCCGACGTGCCGGCGCCCATGGCCAAGGCCGTCGAGCGCGCACTTGCCGCCGATCCCTCGGCCCGTCATGCGGACCTCGAGCGCATGCGCGCGGCGCTCTACCGTCGCCGCCTCCGCGTGGGGTTCGTGCTCCCGCTCTTGGTGTTGCTGGCGAGCTTGCTGGCGGGGCGTGCGCTGTTTCGCGGTGGCGCCTCCACGGGGGCGTGGGAGCTGGATCCGGCGCGCGAGTCACGTCGTGCCGCGGCGTTTGCCGCGCGTCGCGTGGAGCCGGCCCACGTGCCCGAGCCGAGCGAGGCGGCACAGGGGCGCTTCCAGGGCGCCTACGAAGACGAGGCGGGCCGGCAGCTCGTGCTGTCGCCGGAGGGCTCGTGGTCCCTCTCCGGACACGGTAGCGAAGGCGTGTTGCGCGGTGCTTGGCACGACGTGCCCGGCGAGGACGGCATGCTGCGGCTCACGCGCGTGGAGGGTGGCGAGGACGTCCTGCGCATCGTCGTCGCAGGTACCCCCGACGCCTGGACAGCCACGGACGCGACGAACGACGAGCGCTTCGCGCTGCGCAAGGTCGGCTGGCGTGCCGGCGACGATGGCCGCCTCGCACCCCTGGTGGAGATCGACGAGCCCCTGCCCGGATCCCGCGTCGGGAGCACCGTGCGCGTCACCGGGCGGGTGGCCCATGCGGACACACGCTTGCGCATCGCCGGGGAGGAAGTCGCCCTCGACGGCCTCCGCTTCGAGACGACGGTGGCAGCTCGCGACGCAGCCTCCGGTCCGACGGAGCTCCAGGTCGATGCGACGGGCCCCGACGGCTTCGGCTTCGTGCAGGTCGTGAAGGTCATCGTGGAAGGCCCCGCCCCGTCGCTCGACTGGACCGAGGCCTCGCTCGAGGAGCGCGAGGGCGTGTGGCATCTCGTCGTCGCGGGCCGCGCGCAGCCGGCTGGGCCCGGCACCCTCGTCACCGTCAACGACGAGGAGGTCGAGCTCGCGGGTGACGGCAGCTTCCGCTTCGAGCGCAAGGGCGCCGATGCGATGGCCAACGCCTTCGCGGAAGTCGTCGTCCGCAGCCCGGACGGCCGTGTCGCGCGCCGGCTCGCGTGGCCGGCCGTGGTCGGCACGCCCACGAGCGCGGTCGCCCCGTCGCTCGCCGAGGCCCGCGCCGCGTTGGAAGCCGACCGCGCCGAAGACGCCGAACGTGCGCTGCGCGCCCTGCGTCGCGGCGGCGGCCTGGTCGAGGAGCTGCCCGCCGAGCTGCTGGCCAAGCTCGTGCGCAGCACGCAGCTGCCGCAGCTGCAGCTGGACGCGTGGCGCGAGCCCCCCGCGTACTACCCCAACGACGGCACACGCGAGGTGACGGTCTCGGGCAGCACGGACTGGTGCGGCCCCGACGACGAGGTCCTGGTGGCGGGCCGCCGCGTGGACCTGCGCGACGGGCGCTTCGAGACCCGCGTGCAGCTGCCCGGCATCGGCCCCCAGACCGTGCGCGTGGAGATCCGTCGCGACGGCGAGGCCGTGGCCCGGCGTGACATGAACGTGCTCATGGCCGACCACGACGCGGACTTCCGTGCCGTCACGGGCAAGGCCCCGCACCCGGAGCAAGTGCGCGCCTCGGCGCAGTTCGGGCTGCCGCTCGTCGTCGAGAACGGGCTGGGGATGAAGCTCGTGCTCATCCCGCCCGGCTCGTTCCCGCGTACGGTCGAGGGCAGCGTCGTGAGCATCCAGCTGACGCGCCCCTATTACCTGCAGACCACCGAGGTCACGCGGGCGCAGATCGAGGCGCTGGGCGGCAAGAGCGGGCCGACGGCCTACAAAACCCGTAGTCCGCAGAGCATCTCGCTTGCCGGCGCCGACGCCCCCGCCGTCGCCGTGTCGCGCTTGGCGGCCCAGGCTGCGGCCGTGAAGCTGGGCGAGCGCGAAAGCCGCACGTACCGCCTCCCGACCGAGGCCGAGTGGGAATGGGCCGCTCGTGCCGGTGACGTGGTCGGCAAGCAGCCGTGGCAACGTGATCGCAGCGACATCGATGGCCTCGCCAACTTCGCCGACCGCTCGATCAAGGCTCTCGTGCCGGGCTGGCCGCCCGGTTTGTACGACGACCGGGTCGACGATGGTGCGCCGGGCACGTGGAAGGCCGGCCAGGGACGCGCCAATGCCTTCGGCCTGCGCGACCTCTTCGGCAACGTGGCGGAGTGGACGGGCGATGGCTTCGCGCCGCTCGGCGCCGGGGTGACGGACGACCCGTTCGTCGATCCGATCGGCAAGCCGGGCGTCACGCGCGGCGGAAGCTGGCGCGACTTGGCCGAGAAGCAGGGCTACGACACCCGCGAGAGCCGTGCGGAGCGCGACGAGGAGCCCAGCGTGGGCTTCCGTCTGGTCTTGCTTCCGGAGCGCGGCTCGTGAGCTCACCCCGCACCCCCGCCGAAGCCCTGGCGCTCCTGGGTCTCTCCGCGGACGCACCGCGCAGCACGTGGGAGCCTGCGTGGAAGGCCAAGCGCAAGCCCCTCCTGAAGCAGCTCAACCAGTACGACGCCGGCAAGGAGCCGGCAGGAGTGGTTGCCGCGCTGGAGCACGTCGAGGCCGCCTGGCGCATCCTGCGCGAGCTGCCCGCCGTGACGACGGGCGCCGCCGAGCCTGGCGAGGCCGACGAGGCCCCCTCGGAGAGCGCGGGGAGCGGCAGCGGCGCCGCGTCACACGCCACGGTGCGGCCGCTGCTCGACGCCGGAGCCCTGCTCTTCGAGCGGTACGAGATCCGCACGCTGATCTCGCACCGCCCCGAGGGCGACACGTACCGCGTGCGCGACCGCCAGCGTGGCGTGGACGTGGCCCTGAAGATCGTCGACACGGCCGTCGTGCGTGATGCACGTCAGCGTGCGCAGCTGCGCCAGGACCTGCTGGCAGCGCGGCGCGCCATCCACCCCGGTGTCGTGCGCGTGCTCGACGTACTCGACCTCCAGCACACCTTGGTCGTCATCAGCGCCTTGCCGCGCGGCACGAACCTGTGGGATCGCGTGCTCGATGGGCCCGCTCGCGGCAAGGGGCTCGAACGACGCGACTTCGAACGCGTCGCGCGCGGCGCGCTGGCAGCCCTCGCCGGCCTCCATGCGACCCAGGCACACGGGGCGTTGCGTCCCGAGAGCGTCTGGATCGACGACGACGGCCACGTCCAGATCTCCGACCACGGCTTCGACCACGTCGTCCCGGCTCTTCGCGAGCGGCGGCTCTCGCGGACCAAGCTGGGCACGGCGTACTGGGCGCCCGAGCAGATGAAAGGCGCGACGACCGAGACCGAGCTCGTGGACCAATACGCGCTGGCGCTGGTGCTCTACGAAGCCCTCGCCGGTCGCCCCTCCGTGGGTCGCACGGTCCGCGTCAACACCTTCCGCCGGGACATCCCGGGTCGTCAGCGCGCCGCGCTCGAGCGTGCGCTCCATACGAACCCCGACCGGCGCTTCGCCGACGTCGACGCCTGGGCCCAGGCCGCCTTCGGCAGCATCGCCACGGAGCGCACGACGCCGCGCGCGACGGGCACCCTGGCCAGCGCGCTGCCGGCCTTGGTGGGCGTGGCGTTGGCCGTGGGGTTGGCGTTCTCGCCGCCAGGCGCGGACGTTCGAGATCGTACGGCCGCCGCGGTGGATCGCTGGAGCGCGGCCGAGGCCGCCGCGGACGAGGTGGATGGCGATGTACGGGCCTTGCGCCGCCTTGCCGGACGCTTGGCCGCGCAGCGCCAGAGCCTCCCCAAGGAGTCCCAGGAGCGTCTGGACGCCGTGGTCCGACAGGTCGAGCAGGCCTCGCTGGACGAGGGCACGCGGACCGAGGCGGGCGCGGCGCTCGCCTCGTTGGTCGGAGACGTCGTCGCCACCGCACGGGACGCTGCGCTCGCCGCGCGCAGCGACGCGGACGAGGCCTGGGACGCCGTGGAGGCGAAGCTGACCGCCGAGCTCGAGGCCGCAACAGCGGCGCTGCGTGCCGCGCAGGGGGAGCTTGCGGGCGGAACGGCCGAGGACGCGACCCTCGCGGCGTGGCGCGTGGCCGATGCCCGGGCCACGCAGGACGCGCTCGATCGGCGCGCCTCCTCTCACCGCGTTCGCGCGCACGGCGGCGAGAACATCGCACGCGGCGAGCGGGCCCTGGCTCGCGCGCTGGCCGCACGCGCTGTCGGTGACGAGGGTGCCACCACCGCCGCCTACGAGGAGGCGCGCGCGGCATTCGCTGCGGCGGCAGACCTTGCCCGGAGCGAGATCGCGCAGCTCGAGCCGACCTCGCCAGGGCAGGCCGCGGCCCCCACCGAGATCGCACTCGACGAGGACGCGCGAAGGGCCCTCGTGGACCTCATGATGCCGCGCGCCGAGGAGCTCGTGGCCGCGCCCGACGGCTGTCCCGACATCACGGGTGCCGTTCGCACGTTGCGCGAGACCCTGTTCGCCAGCGCGCAAGGGCGCGTGCTGGTCAGCGAGGGGAATGTCCGCGGCGGCCTGGCCCTCGAGGCCACGTGCGCCGGGCGCACGCTGCGGGCTGCCGCCTCGTGGACGATGACGCTCGAGGATCGCACCCTGCGCGCGACGCTCCTGGACGGGGACGTCGTGCGGGAGCTGCCCGCAGCCGACGTCGGCGGCCGCCTGCAGCCGCCCACCCCCACGCAGCTGGTGGCCCTGCTCGCCCCCGAGGCCGCGACCGAGAGGGCGCTCTGGAGTCGGCGCACGGCCGACGAGGCGCCGCTGCCACGGCCCGTCCTGCGCGATCGTGAGCGGGTCACGCGCGCGGGCGAGCTGCGCGTCGACGGCGTCTGGGTGGGTCCAGCGGCGGGCCTCGTGCTGATCGATGGTCGCATCGCCGATCGGACCCACGACGACGTCGTCGCCCGCGTGACGGTGCCCGGGGACGTCGTGGCCACGGCCGTGCGGGCCCACGGCGTGGAGGGGCTGGCCTCCGGGCCCGCGACGTGGATGCAGGTGGCCGTCGATGGGTTGGCCCCGCGCATCCATCTGCTCGGCGCGCCCGACGGCGGCATGGTGGAGGCGGGCCAGGAGGTCACCGTGCGCCTCCTGGTGGCCGACTCGCACCTGACGCGCCTCGTCATCGGCGGCCAGGACGTGGACCTGCGACCGGACGACCTCTACGTGGTGCAGGAGCGCAAGCTGGTGGCGCCTGCGCGCGGCCGCCTGACGCTCGCCGTCTCCGCCGTGGACGCGGCCGGCAACACGCGCAGCGAAGACTACGCCTGGGCCGTGCGCTGATCGGCGAGCTCGAGCGCACCGAGCCGCGGACGCAGCACGAACAGCCCCCCGAGCAGGAACAGCGTGCCGAACGCGTAGAGGCCCGCCAGCTCGAGCGCCCCCGCCAGTTCCTTGCCCAGGATGTCGGGGTTCGGCAGGAGGTAGAGCATCCCGCTGACGCGCCACGTCCAGCGCGCCACGCGACGAACGCCGGACGGCTGCCTCGTATCGCGATCGAGCGCCAGCATGAGGGCCAAGGGCAGCAGGGCCACCACGAGGTACGACTTCCAGCAGACGGGACCGAACGCTGCTGCCACCAGGAACAACACGCTCCACTCGACGAGCATCGCGGGACCGTCGGGGCGCAGCCGGCGGCGGAACGTCACGAGGCCGGCGAGGGCGACGAGCCCCAAGAGCCCCAAGGACAGGGCGCGGACGAGCGGGTCGCCCGACGGCTGCAGCGACACGAGCCGGTCGCTGACGAACGGTACGACGCCGTGGCCGATCCAGCGGTCGAGCACCGCGGGGATCGACTGGTTCATCTTGCCGACGCCCCAGGTGTCTCCGCCGAGCGTGGCCCACCAGCTGCGCAGGTGGTCGGCGAACCGCTCGGGCCCCAGCCAGACGGCGGGCAGCACGGTGAGCAGGGCACAGGCCAGCGCGCCGGCCAGCGCCGCCTTGCCCCGGCCGCGCCACGCCCACCACGGCAGGAACACGATGGGCATGACGCGCAGCGCCGCGGCGGCCCCCAGGAGCAGCCCGCCGGCGATGGAGCGACCCTGCGCATCGAGGCGCAGGGCCACGAGGACCATCGCCAGCATGATGGTGCCGATCTGCAGGTGCAGGAAGCTGCCGAAAACCGGCTGCACGAGCAGGACGAGGGGGATGACCAGCACGGGGTCCCCCAGCGCAAGCGCGCCCTCGCGCGGCACGAGGACCAGCGGCTTGCCGTGGACGAGCCGCGCGATCTCGCGCAGGGCCATGAGGAGGCCAGCCGCGATCAGGGCCAGCCACAGCCCGCGTGCGAGCCACGGCGATACATCGTCGAGCAGCGAAGCCGGGACCGTGACCACCGTGAATGCCGGCGGCCACGTGCTGACGCCCGGGCGCGCGTCGTGGTACGGGTGCTTGCCCTCCCGCACCAAGCGTCCCACTTCGACGTAGCCCTGGAAGTCCTCGGGGTCCTTGATGCTCCGGACGACGAAGAACGCCAGCACGGCGAGCACGGCGAGACCTGCCGCCAGACGACGTCGGTCGCGGCCTGCCGCGGATCTGCTCATTCGCCCTGCGCGTCCTCGTCCCGCGATGCTCGCGGTCCGCGAAGCAGGGGACCGATCCAGCCCCGGCGCCGGAACCACACGAGCATGGCGGCGGCGATGGCCAGCATGACAAGGAGCAAGATGGGATACGCGTAGGGGTTGTCGAGCTCGGGCATGTCGTGGAAGTTCATGCCGTAGAGCCCCGCCAAGAAGGTGAGCGGGATGAAGATGCTGGCCATCAAGGTCAGGACCTTCATCACCTCGTTGGTGCGATGACCCAACATGGACAAGTGCAGCTCCATGAGACCGGTCACCATGTCGCGGCAGGCATCGACGCCCTCCATGATCTGGGTCATGTGGTCGCTCGCGTCGCGCAGGTAGCTACGCACGTCCTCGCTGAACATCGCACTCGGGTCGCGCAGCACCGACTGCAACGCCTCGCGCTGGGGCCAGCCCACGCGGCGCAGGAGCGTGACGTCGCGTCGCAGGCGGTGCAGCTGCGCCAGCGCCGCGGGGCCGGACTCCTCCAGCACCTCGTCCTCGGCCCGTTCCAGGCTCTGCGCCAGGGTGTCCAGGCACGGGAACCAGCGGTCGACGATCGCGTCGAGCAGGGCGTAGGCCAGGTAATCGGGCCCCAGGCGGCGCATGGGCCCAAGGCCCTCGCGCAACCGCTGCCGTACGGGCTCGAACAGCCCCAGGTAGTGGTCCTGGAAGGTGATCAGGACGCGCGGACCCAGCATGAGGCACACCTGCGGGGAGGCCAAGCGCCCCCGCTCGTCGCGGAGCATGGCCCGGGCGATGATCACGTGGTGCCGGCCCCTCACCTCGGAGCTGGCCCGGTGCGGCACGTTGACCGCGTCCTCCAGCGCCAGCGGGTGGACGTCGAACAGGTCCGCGATGCGCCGCAGCACGTGTTCGTCGCCGAACCCCTGCACGTCCACCCACGTCGCCCGCGTGGTCGCGGTGTAGGGAGCAAGCGCCTCGACGTCGTCGATGGTGCGCTCTTCGACCCCCTCGGCGTCGTAGGCCATGACCCGGATGCGCGTCGGCGGCGAGTCGGGCGGAGGGGCGAGCGTCCCCGGCCGGGAGCCAGGCGGCGGCAGCGACTTCTCGTTCACGGCGGGCTCCCCGCGGCCCCCCCTCCGGAGCCGGCAGCGTGCCGGGGAGTCTACGCGCGGCGTGCTCGGCCCGCGAACGGACCTACGCGGGCCCCACCAAGTGGCGGATCCGCGCCACGAAGCGGCGCGCCAGCTCGCGGCGCGCGCTCCCCAACGCCGTCAGGAGAGGGCCGTCGGCCACGAGGTCCTCGTCCGTGTCGATCGCACCCTGCACGTAGTGGCCGAGCGTGGCGATCTGCTGTTGCGTGGCATGCGGTGCGCGCAACGCGTGCGCCACCCGTCGACCGCGCAGCAAGCCCGCGGCTCCCAACAACACGACACCGTTGTCCACGGCCCCCACGGCGATGTCGGGAACGGAGGCGACACGCGCGAGCGCACGCAGTCCTTCCGGATCCCCGAGCGGTTCGAGGATCTCGCCTCCCGGAACCAGGACGCCGATGTACCCCGACGAGCCCGCTGCAGTGCGCGGACCCGAAGCGCGAATCGAGACACCATCGCCCACGGCCACGGCACCGCGCTTCGGCCCCACGACTTCGATCTCGGCGAGCCGCGCCTCGGCGTGCACGGCATGCACGGCCTCCGCCACGTCGCGGTAGTTGGCGCCGGGATAGAGCCAGAGGAGTACGCGATGCATGGAGCCCTCCGACGCAGCACGCGTCGCCTTGGGGCCGCACGGTACCTGATGCGGCCCGCGCCTCGGAGCACGCTTTCCCGCGATTACGAGCGTTTCAGGGCCGTTTGCACACAACCCGACGATCGATGGCCGCAGCCGGGAACTTCGTTACCTGCGCTGCGGACGCAACGGGGTTTCCACCACGCACGCGCCGGCCATCGCAGCCTGACGCCTCACGCGATACCTTCCTGTCCATGTGGTCCACGCGCTACGCCTCCGACGGCCTCTTGCTGCGCGCTTGGGAGCCCGGCGATGGTCCGGCGCTCGCGGCGGCAAAGCGCGCCTCGTACGAGCACCTGGCACCCTGGATGCCGTGGGCCGAGCCCGACCCCGACGAGGCCGCGGAGGAGAAGCGCGTGCGCCTCTTCGCCGGCAAGTGGCTGATCGGCGAGGACGCGCTCGTGTCGATCTGGACGCCCGACGGCGCGACGCTCCTCGGCGGCTCGGGCTTCCATCCCCGTGAGGGCGACTACTCGACGCGGCAAGCCGAGATCGGCATGTGGATCGCGGGTCCGGCGGCGGGCCAGGGCGTGGGCACGAGAGCCTTGCGCGCGATGCTGCGGTGGGGCTTCGGCTCGTGGGGCTTCCTGCGCCTCTCGTGGATCTGCAACAGCGCCAATGTCGGCAGCCGCCGCGTGGCCGAGAAGGCCGGCATGCTGCTCGAGGGGACACGGCGCGGGACCTTCGACGATGTCTCCAAGGGGCGTCGGGACGAGCTCCTGTTCGCGGCCCTGGCGCCGGAGTGGCGCGATCCGGGGGGTCTCCCCTTGCCCGAGCCTGGCTAAAGGACGGGCGCCGGGCAG
The DNA here is from genome assembly GCA_050248855.1 of Planctomycetota bacterium. Lineage (GTDB taxonomy): Bacteria > Planctomycetota > PLA2 > PLA2 > JAEUHO01 > JACKGW01. The sequence continues at coordinate 79,260 of JBFWRP010000017.1, forward strand.
CTCGGGCCGGAATCGCTTTGGCGAGAGCCCCGCCGCGGTGGGATCGTCGCCCGATGCTTTCCACCAGCGAGCTCAAGCCCGGCGTCCTCATCGAGTACGAAGGGGCGCCGTACATCGTCGAGACGATGACCGTGTCGTCGCCCACCGCCCGCGGCGGCAACACGATCACCCGCGTGCGCCTGCGCAACCTGCGCACCAAGCAGAAGCGCGACGTGTCCTTCCGCGGCGGGGAGATGTTCCCGCAGCCGGCCTACGAGCGCAGGCCCTGCCAGCTGCTGTACTCGGACACCGAGGCGTTCCACTTCATGGACCAGCAGGACTACGAGCAGTTCACGCTGCAGCGCAGCGACCTGGAGTGGGAGGCGCTGTTCCTGAAAGACGAGCTCGGAGGCCTCTTCGCGCTCCGCTGCGACGACGAGCTCCTTGGCATCGAGCTGCCGCCCGTGGTGACCCTGCGGATCACCGACACGGCACCCGGCATCAAGGGGGCGAGCGCCACGGCCCGCAACAAGCCCGCGACGCTCGAGACCGGGCACACCGTGAAGGTGCCCGAGCACATCGACCAGGGCGAGATCGTCAAGGTCGACACCAAGACCGGGGAGTTCCTCGGTCGCGCCTGAGAGCCTGGGATCTCCTCCCAGGCCTTCAGGGACGCCGCTCGGCACCGACGCGGAACACGTCGCGGTCGATCTCGCCGCCGATGTCCGTGTTGCGGCGGATCACGTCGGCCAGACGCGTCGCGGCCAGGTCCGCCACCTCGTCCGGATCGAAGCGCGCCTCGTACCAGAAGCGGTCGCCGTCGCGCAGGCGTCGGAACTGGCTGACGAGCATCTCGCGCAGCGTCTCGCCGACCATGGCGCCGCGCACCGGCATCTCGGCCAGCGCGCCGATCCAGAGATCGACGTCGTCCACCGTGCGATAGACCAAAGCCAGCGCCTGGGCGGTCGCGCCGTCGCGAGCGATCGCCGCGAAGGTCGTACGTGGCGCGAGGCCCAGCGCGGCCCGGGCCGCGGCGTACGACGGCAAGCCGTGGTCGCGTCCGCGCTGGATGTTGAGCGCCGCCAGATCCAGGCCGCCGGCCCCGGGCGGGCCGAACAGGAAGCTGCGGACGTCGTCCACGACGTGCGTGTCCAGCTCCTGGGCCGCTTGCGCCGAGAGGCCCCGCAGCACGGGCTCGATGCCCCCCTCGGTGACGAGTCGATCGGGACGGAAGAAGGCGTCGCGCAGCGAGAGATGGCCGTGCAGCGTCTCGGCGCCGCTGGCGTCCAGGCGCAGCAGGCGCGCCGAGAGCAGGCTATGGCCCAGGCGGTACGCCGCGGTGGAGAACGAGTTGTCGATGCGTGCGTCCAGCTCGGGCCGGTACCCCGCGTAGGGCGGAATCGCGCCACGCCCCAGCAAGAGCGGCAGGAACTCCTCGTAGGTGATCACCTGCAGCAGCGCGCCGACGCGCCGACGGGCTTCCTCGTAGACCCCATCTCCATCCAGCTCCGGGTGCTGCTGACGCAGCAGGTCGGCTTGCCGGTTGTGCTCGCGCACGAACAGCGTATGCAGGCACGCCAAGCCGACCTGCTCGTTCGCGCGGATGTCGCCAGCCAGGAACAGCGTCGCACCGGAGCCGCCCGCATTGGGAAGCCCCGCGTCGTTGAAGGGCAGGAGATCGCCTGCGCTGGTGCGCAAGCGACCCGTGCCGTCGTTCGTGCGCAGCGCGAGGGCGCGCACCGCATCGCTGCCGTAGACCTGGCTGCCGTCGATCCACGCCGTGATGGCTTGGAGCTGCTCGCGGGCGCCCGCTTGGTCCACGTAGGCCGAGCGTGAGAACGGGATCACGACGATGCCCGTCGCGAGGGGATCGAAGGCCGCATCGCCGGTCGGCACGAGGATGGAGGCGTCCTCCTGGGGCTCCGCGCCCGGTGTCAGCGACAGGTCGTGGTCCAGGAACTGGCCCCACTGCCACAGCATGTCCGTGGCCCCTGCCGCGTTGGGTTCGTCACCGGTCTGTGCGCAGACGGCGTTGCTGATCGCACGCGGGTTGGGCCGATCGGCGCCCGCGAGCGTCGAGAGCCCGTCGCCGTAGGCGGAGGGGAGCACGCGCCGCAGCGCGATGCCGGCTGCGCCTTCCTCCACGTCCACCGTGTCGTTGCCGCGGCCATCGATGGACCGGTACTCGCGGGGCGGGGGTGTCGGCGGTCCACCGCCCCCGTTCCCACCGGGAGCGCCCCCGGCCCCATCGGCCGGGCCGCCGCCCCCCACCCCGGCCACGGACGCCGTGCCACCGCCGGCGCCGCATCCGGGTAGGGCCCCGAGCAGGAGACCCAGCGCAAGCGCGGCGAAGCGACGGAGCGGACGATGGCGCGGATGGTCTGGAGCGAAGCGATCCATGGGGTTTCCTTTCACGCGCACCCGTTGCGGGTGCGTCGCTGCTCGGAAACGCCGGGGTCCTTGCGAAGACCTTGCGCTCAGGAAGAAAGTGCGGGCCCCGTCAGCGTGACCACCAAGCCCCCACCGTCACGCGCCGCGAGGGAGAGCTCGAAGCCGTGGCGATCGGCCACTTCCTTGGCGATGGAAAGGCCAAGGCCCGCGCCACCCGGACGTCGGGTGCGCGCCTGCGTGCCGCGCCACGAGCGTTCGAAAGCGCGTGGCAGCTCGTCGTCCGGGATGCCTGGACCGTCGTCCTCGACGCGGAGCCGGAAGCGCTGGGCGTCCGGGCCTTCGCGACCGACCACGACCGCCACGTGGCCGCCCTCGTCCTGGTAGCGCACTGCGTTGTGCACGACGTTGCCTACGAGCTGCTCCAGCAACGTCACGTCGCCGACGACCTCGAGCGGCTCCGGCGGCACGCCGTGCTCGAGCAGCACGCCGTGCGAGGCCGCCACCGACCCGTGCCGCGCCACCACGCGCTCGACGAGCGCCACGAGATCGACGGGCCGGAGGTCGAGATGGACGTCCCCGGACTCGAGCTTGGCGAGCGCACCGAGGTTGTGCAGCAGCGACGCCACGTGCTGCGCCTCGCCCATGGCGCCATCGAGCACCGTCGGGTCCGCCGCTTCGTGCTTCAAGGCATGGCGACGCAACGTGCCCAGGTGGCCCTGCAGCACGCTGAGCGGCACCATCACGTCGTGTGTGGTGTTGGCCACGAAGTCGCGCAGCGTGGCCTCGCGGGCGGCGAGCTGCTCGACGTGCGCGCGGTTGGCCGCGGCCGCGTCGTTGAAGGCGTTGGCCACGTCGGCGATCTCGTCGCTGCCCGTCGCCGGCACGGGCTCCAGGAAGCCCGTCGTCGCGGACTGCGCCACGCCGCGCGCCAGCCGCCGCAGGCGCACCACCAGCGGCCCCGCCGTGACCCAGACGACGACCAGGAGCCCCAGCGCCAAGGCGCCGATCGCCCCGAGCAACAGGGGCCCGGCGAACGACTCGTCGGGGAAGGCCCGCTCGACCAGCACCACGTCGCACGGCGTCCCTTGCCAAGGCATGCGCAGGGCGACCTGCCGTCCCTCGCCGTCGGGGTTGGTGTGCCGACGGCTGGCGAGCTGCTCGCCGGCGTCCAGCGCCTCGGCCAGCTCCGGGGGGAAGGGCGGACTCCGCGGGTTGAGCGAGCGGTACGTCGCGTCGTACGCCCACAGGCGCGTGGCGCGCTGATCGGGGGGCCCGTCGTTGCCTCGCGGGCGACGCGGCGGCGGCGGGCCGCGGCGACCCGGACGCGGCGGACCTCGCTCCTCACGGGGCGGCGGCGGCGGTCGCCGCGTGTCGACGACGAATCGCTCCGGGTCCTCTTCGCAGCGCGTGCGGCCGCCGTTCTCCATGGTCGCGTAGCCGAACTCACGAAGCGCGTCGTCCATGTGCCGGCGCGCGAGGTGCGCATGCAGCCACCACGCACCGCCCGCAAGCGGCAGCGCGGTCAGGAGCATGCCGAGCACCAGGCGCGGGCGCAGCCTCATGCGGGGTCCGCCGCGTGCGCATCCAAGCGGTAGCCGACACCCCAGACGGTGGCCAGATGCGTAGCGGCCGGGCCCAGCTTCTTGCGCAGGCGCGAGACATGCACGTCGAGCGTGCGCTCCGTGCCGTCGCGGTCGGGGTCGAGCACGTGGTCCACGAGCCATGTCCGCGGCACGGCCGCGCCGGGCCGCTTGGCGAGCGCCGCGAGCAGCTCGAACTCGACGCGCGTCACGGGGACGTCCGCGTCGGAGACGGTTACCGTGCGCGCGCCCAGGTCGATTTCGAGCTCGCCGAAGCGCAGACGCTCCCCGCGCTGCAGAACGGGGCGACGCAGGCGCGCGGCCACGCGCGCCATCAGCTCGTCGGGCCAGAACGGCTTCGTCAGGTAGTCGTCCGCACCCAGCTCGAGGGCGCGGACCTTGTCCGGCGTCTCGTTGCGCGCACTGAGCACGAGCACGGGCACCTCGGCGTCGCGACGGATGTGCTTGAGCACGTCCATGCCGTACGTCCCCGGCAGCATGAGGTCGAGCACGATGAGGTCGTAGCCGGCGGGCTCCTCCATGAGCGCGGAGTCGCCGTCCTTGCGCCACGTGACGTGGTGGCCGGCGCTGCGCAGCGCGACCACGACCTGGGCCCCCAGGCGTTCGTCGTCTTCCACGACCAGGATCCGCGCTTGCATGGCTCTCCGCATGATGCCGCGGCGGCGCTGGGCCCGCCCCCTCTCCCGGATCTTCGGCCGTGAACCTTGCGCGCACCTGAAGGGCGGGCCGGCGGAGGAAGGCCCTTGGGACGCAAGACCTACGCAAGGTCGCGGAGGCAGACTGGCGCGCATCGGACCGGGCGACCGGCCCCGGAGGAACCCCATGCACGTACGAACCTGGCTACGCACGCCTTGGTCCTTGGCCGTCGTCGCGGCCCTGGCCTGGGGCGCCCCCGCCTTCGCAGGCGAATCCCCCACCACGCCGTCCCCGGAACCGGAGACGCTGTGGGACCTGCTCGTCGAGAAGTACGACGCCAACCGCGACGGCGTCATCTCGAAGACGGAGTACACACGCGGCGAGGCGGCCTTTGCCCGCTGCGACACGAACAAGGATGGCGTCCTGACCTCGGCCGATGGCCTCGGTCGGCCGCCGATGCCCAGGGGCCCGCGGATGGGTGGACCGGGTGGTCCTCCGCCGCGGGGTCCCGGCGGCCCCGACATGGAGGCACCGCGCTGCCCGCAGTGCGGCTGCGTGCTGCCGCCCCCCCCGGGCCCGCGTGGCCCCGAAGGCCGCGGTGGTGGTCAGGGCCGCGGCGACGGACGTGGTGGCGGACGGCACGGCCGTCCGGGCGGCCCCGGTGGTCCCCGTCCCGGGAACCCGCCGCCTCCGCCTCCGCCGGACGAGCCTGCTCCCGACGAGAACGCCTAGCTCCCCGAGCCAAGCGCTACTGGACGAACAGCCAGTCCTGGCCCTCGATCGAACCGCGTGCCGCACGCGCGGTGCGCTCGGCTTCGCGCGAGCCCAACACGCCATGCGCGACCAACACGAACGGCGGGCCGCTTCCCTGCTCGGGGGAGCGGCCCACTTCGCGCAAGGCCCGCATCCAGCGACGCGCGGCCTTGGGCGTGCCTTCGATCGAGAGCGGGCGCTCTGCCAGCTGCGGGTCGCACGCCACGTGCCGAGCTTTCAGCGCGCGCATCGAGGCGAGCGAACAGCGCGGATCCGTGCGTGACAACCGCCCCGGTCGATCCCGCTGCAGCATGAGCACCTGCGGGAGCTTGGCGAAGCGCGCGCCGTGCTGCGCCGCACGCAGGAAGAAGTCGTAGTCCTCCGCGAACGGCCCTTCGCGGTAGCCGCCAAGGGCCTCGTACAGCGAGCGCCGCAGGGCCCACGTGGGATGCGGCAGCGGACACTCGATGTACCGCTCGCGCACGATCGGATCGTGCTCGAGACAGGCATCGAGCCAGCGCTCGTAGCGCCAGAGCCCCTGGGCCCGCCGCGGGCGTGGCACGAAGCGCATGCGGCTGCCCACCAGGTCCACGTCCGGACGTCGATCGAGCAAGGCCGCCAGGCGCTCGAGACGCTCGGGATGCGCCACGTCGTCGGCGTCCATGCGCACGAGCAGCGGGGCCGCGGCGCGGCGTGCGGCTTCGTTCAGCGCGGGGACGATGCCTTGGGGCCCACCCTGCTCCACGCGCAGGCGGGCGTCGGAAGCCGCGCGCCGCGCCAGGATCCCGGCCGTGCCATCCGTCGAGCCGTCGTCGTGCACCACGACTTCGTGGTCCTCGAGCGTCTGGGCCGACAGCGAGTCCAAGCACGCGTCGAGCCAGGCGGCGCCATCGCGGACGGGCAGGAGGACGGAGACGCGCGGCGTCATGCGAGCCGCGAGAGGGCGTCGGCCGCGTGGATGCGGAGCGCGGGCTCGGGCGCGCGGAGAAGCCGATCGATGGACGGTCGAAGATCGACAGCGCCGATGTTGGCGGCCACGACCAGGGCGTTGCGTTGCAGGCCCACGCGTCCCGGCCGCTGGAGCGGCGTGCCGCCGAAGCGCGAGACGAAGGCCGCGTCGTCCAGGGCGAGGACCTCGCCGAGGTCCACCCGTGGGCCGACGCCCGCCTCCGGCATCAGCTCGGGCCACGGCGTCGGCGAATGCTCGCGCTGGAACGGACACACTTCCTGGCACACGTCGCAACCGAAGAGCCACGGGCCGATGCCGCTACGCAGTTCCTCCGGGATCTCGCCGGCGTGCTCGATCGTGAGGTACGAGATGCAGCGCCGCGCATCCACCACGTACGGAGCGGGAAACGCCTGCGTGGGGCACGCTTCCAGACAACGCACGCACGTACCGCAGTGGCGCTCCCCGTCCGCGGGCGACGTCGCCGGGATCTCGGCATCGACGAGCACCTCGCCCAGGAACCACCACGAGCCGCGCCGCGGCAGGATCAGGCACGTGTTCTTGCCCACGAACCCGAGCCCCGCGCGCGCTGCGACGGCGCGCTCGAGCAGCGGCGAGTGGTCGCACGCGCCACGGGCCCGGGTTCCGCCGAAGGCCGCCGCGATGTCGCAGGCCAGGGCGTCGAGGCGTGGTCGAACCAGCGCGTGGTAGTCGCGCCCCCACGCGTAGCGCGCGATCCGACCGTAGCGGCCCTCGTGCTCGAAGGGGCCCGCGTCGTGCGGGTACGCCACGGCGACGGAGACGACGCTCCGGACGCTCGCGAGCAGCGTGCGCGGATCGGCCCGCTGCGGGGGGTTGCGCGTCATGTACGCGAGCTCCGCGCCGTGGCCTGCGTCGACCCAGGCCCGCAGGCGCGCGAGGTCTTCCCCCAGCACGGAAGCATCCGTCACGCCGACGACTTCGAAACCGTGCGCCGCGGCCAGGCGGGCGAGGCGATCGTGCTCCGGCAGCGTGGTGCTCATGCGATCCACATCGCGTCGCCATACGAGAAGAAGCGGTAGCGCCGGGCAACCGCCTCGCGGTACGCCGCGAGCACGGCCTCGCGCCCCGCGAACGCCGCCACGAGCGCGAGCAGCGTCGAGCGCGGCAGGTGGAAGTTGGTGAGCAGCGCGTCGACCGCCCGGAAGCGGTACCCCGGCTGGATCAGCAGACCCGTGTGGCCGCGGCCCGCGCGCGGGAGCCCGTCCGGCGTCTCCGCCGCGGCAGCCTCCAGCGTGCGCACGCTCGTGGTGCCCACGGCCACGACGCGTCCGCCGCGCGCGCGGGCGGCGCGCACGGCCTCGGCCGTGGCCGCCGGCACGTCGTAGTGCTCGCGGTGCATGACGTGGTCGTCGAGATCGTCCACGCGCACGGGCTCGAAGGTGCCCAGGCCCACGTGCAGGGTGACCGGCGCCACCACGACGCCGCGCGCGCGGATCGCCTCCAGCAACGCCTGCGTCAGGTGCAGGCCCGCCGTGGGTGCGGCGGCGGCGCCCTCGTGGGCCGCGTAGACGGTCTGGTAGCGCTCGCGGTCCAGCGCCTGGTCGGACCCGTCCTCGCGACGGATGTACGGAGGCAGCGGCATGCGTCCGTGCGTGTCGAGCAGCTCCCCCATCGTGCCGCCAAGCGCCTCGAGCGCGTGCCGGCCCTCGCCCCGCGCGCCGAGCAGGCGCAGGCGCGGCGCACCTCCGACGCTCAGCTCCTCGCCCGTGCGGAGCGTCCCGCCCGCCTTGACCTGGGCAAGCCACGCGGGGCCACCCCCGGGAGCGGGCTCGGCAAGCGCCTCGAGCACGAGCAGCTCGACGCGGCCGCCCGTGGCGCGCCACGCCGTCAGGCGGCAGGGCCTCACGCGCGTGTCGTTGACCACGAGGACGTCGCCGGGCTGCAGGTGCCCCACAAGGTCGGGAATCGACCCGTGCCGGACCGCGCCCGAGCGCCGATCGAGCGCCAGGAGGCGGGCCAGCTCACGCTGTGGCGACGGGGCCTGCGCAATCTGCTCCGGCGGCAGGTCGTAGTCCAGGAGGTCCAGGCGCACGGTGGGCGGACGCTACCACGGGGCCGCTCCTACAATGCGCGCCCCCATGGGTCGTCGCCTTCGCCTGCTGTCGGTCGTGCTTCTCCTCGTAGGCGCTGCCGTGGCGTCGGCCGACGTGCTCGTTCCCAGGCGCGGCAAACGGGCCGAGGGCACGATCGTCAAGCAGGACGCGACCGAGGTCGTGCTCAACATCTACTTCTCGCCCAACCCGGGCGTGACCAACCCCGAGCACCTGCTGCGCGTGCCCGCCGCGGACGTGAAGGAGGTCACCGTCGCGGGTCCGCCCGAGGTGGACTTCCACAAGCGGCTCGATGCCGCCGACCGCACCAACGCCGATGCCCTGGCCGAGATCGCGCGCTTCGCCGAGGACCACAAGCTGAAGGCCGAAGCCGAGATGGCCTGGGCCTTGGTGCTGGCCGTGGACCCCACGGGCAAGGACGCTCTCAAGGGCGTAGGCGGCGCTGCGACGTGGAAGAAGCTGTCCACCGAACAGCTCGAGCTCAACAGCGCCGCCCGCGATGCGCTCAAGGCCTACGTCGAGGAGACGGACGTCGCCAAGCTCGAGGAGCGCGCCCAGGCCCTCGCGAAGACCGGCTGGGTGCGAAAGCCCGAGGAGCTCGAGCGTCGTCGCCGCAGTCATGCTGAGATCCGCGGCCTCGTGGAGGACCTGCCGGTCGCGTGGAACGCCAGCGAGCACGACAGCGCGGTCGCGACGTGGTACGTGCCGCGCGGCTACACGCCGACGCGCTCGTGGCCGCTGATCGTGGGCTTGCATGGCGGAGGCCCTGGCGGTCTGGCCCACGACGAGGTCGTTGGCAGCGGCCCCAGCGCGATGAACTTCTACCGGGATCTGGCCGAGCAGCGCGGGTTCCTGGTGGTCTGCCCGACGGCGCTGATGGCGAGCTGGGGACAGCCCGCCAACGAGCAGCTCGTGCGCGACGTCATCCAAGAGGCGTTGCATCGCTTCGCGATCGACCCGGACCGCGTGTACCTGACCGGCCACTCGATGGGCGGCTTCGGCACGTGGTCGCTGGCGCCGCGCCTTGCGGAAGAGCTGGCCGCGGTCTCCCCCATGGCCGGTGCGGGTGGGGGCGCCGTGCCGACACTCGTCAAGACGCGCACGCCGATCTTCATCTTCCACAGCGCGGACGACTTCATCGACGTCAGCAGCGATCGCGCGGCCGCCAAGCAGCTGAAGGAGAGTGACCTCGACTTCGTCTACACGGAGCTGCCCGACCAGGGCCACGGCTTCCCCGAGTCGATCCGCAAGGACCTGTTCGACTTCTTCGCACCACGGCGGCTCTACGAGAAGAAGCGCAAGAGCGCGTGGCCGCGCTGTTCGCTGGATGGCAAGCCGAGCAAGGACGAAGCACGCTGGCTGGGCGATCCGCTGGAAGCCGTCTCGGCCGCCGAGCCCGCGGTCGATGACCTCGTAGAGCGGCTCGCCCTGGGCGGCGGCTGTGCGCGCTGCGCGGCCGACGTGCTGATCGCGAGGAAGCCCGAGGGCGCGGCCGCCGCGCTGGCCAAGCTGGTGAAGGCCGGCAAGGCGCCGCCCTCGGCGCGTGCCGAAGCGGCGCGCGTCTTGGGGGCGACGGGCGATCCCGGCACCGCAACCCCCGCGCTCGAGCGCGCCCTGGCCCTCGAAGCGTCTCGCGCCGAAAGCGTCGTCGTCGTCGCCGCGGCGAAGGCGGCTGCCGCGCTGGAGGCCAAGGACGTGCTCGACAAGATCGAGTCCGCGCTCCAGCGCTGGAGCGAGTTCCATCGCGGCAAGGTCTCGGGCGGCACCATGGACTTTGCCGACTGGGAACGCTCGCTCGGCGTGCTCGTGCCCTTGGTGACGACGTGGGGCGCACTCGCGGAGGCGGGACGCACGCCCTCGCCGCTCTGCAAGCACGTGGTGGACGGCGTGCTGGCCCTGGCCCACGACGTCCGCACGTCCGACCGCGTGCCGCAGGACCCGAGCGTGCTGCGCGTCGCGCTCGCCAAGGCGCTGGCGGCCGCCTACGCCAAGGTGGGCGCGACCGACGACGTGAAGGCGCGCCTCGTCGAGGTGCTCGCGGCCGACCCCAAGGCCCAGGCCGCGGCGCAGAGCTGAGCGCGAAGGGCGCAAAACGACAGCGCCCGCCCGGAACCTGGGAGGTCTCCGGACGGGCGTGAGGGGAAAGGCCCCGCGGGACTCCGGCGACCCCCGACCTTCGGGGGTCTCCCGCGGGGCGGGTTTCCAACCTCTCCAAGTGCAGTCCGCGGACGGAACCGACATCCCCCCTCCAGATTCTTGGCAGATGCTTCCAAACGCTTGATTTCAGGGCTCTGAGGACTGTCCCCCCTCGTTTGCATGATGTTCGCATCGCCCGCGCCTGACCGCGGCGGGGCGGGAGCAAGGAC
>JBFWRP010000018.1:0-89336 GCA_050248855.1 Planctomycetota bacterium
GCCCCCGACCTTCCCATCGTCTTCGCCAATCCCGCCTTCGAGGAGATGACGGGCTACGCGGCAGAGGATGTGGTCGGTCGCAACTGCCGCATGCTCCCGGGGCCCGACACGGATCCGAAGGCCGTGGCCGCCCTGCGGGCGGCCATCGACGCCGAACAGCCGGCGCGCGCCGTGCTGCTCAACTACCGCAAGGACGGCTCGCCGTTCTGGAACGAGATCTCGATCGCCCCCGTGCGATCCGACGACGGGGCGGTCACGCACTTCGTGGGCAGCACCTCCGACGTAAGCAGCCGCGTCGAGACCGAGCACCTCCTGGCCCAGGCCCGGGAAGCTGCCGAGGCCGCCAGCCGCAGCAAGTCCCACTTCGTGGCGGCCATCAGTCACGAGCTGAGGACGCCGCTCGGCGCACTGCTCGGGTTCGCCGACGTCCTCCTCAACGAGGTCGCCGACCCGCGCGTGCGCGCCTCGGTCGAAGCCATGCGCCGCAACGGTGAGCACCTCACGTCCTTGGTCAACGACTTGCTCGACATCGCCGGCATGGAAGCAGGCCGTCTCACGCTCCACCGGGAGCCCGTGGCGCTCCTGTCCGTCCTCGACGACGTACGCAGCCTGGCGCTGCCGAAGGCGATCGAGAAGGGCCTGGACCTGCGCTTCCTCTTCACGACGCGCTTGCCGGAGACCGTGATCGCCGACGCCACGCGGCTCCGGCAGATCGTATTGAACCTGGTGGGCAACGCGGTCAAGTTCACCAGCGTCGGGCGGGTCCATGTCGAAGTCGCCTGCCGAGCCGAGCGGCCACCGCGCCTGCGGATCGAGGTGCGGGACACGGGCCTCGGGATGACGGCGGCGCAGCAGGCCCGGCTCTTCGAGCCGTTCTCGCGCGTGCACGAGTCGGCCCAGCACAGCTTCCCGGGCACGGGGCTCGGCCTGAGCATCACGAAGCACCTCGTGGAGCGCATGGGCGGGTCGATCGAGGTGACCAGTGCCCTCGGGGTCGGCTCGACCTTCCGCGTAGACCTCCCCCTGGAGGTGCCCGCGTCCGCCGCGTGGCTCGACGCCGAGAGCGCCTTGACCACCCTGCGCCAAGCGGGCGTCCACGCAACCCAGCCCCTGCCGCGCTTGCCCGACGGCTGCCGCGTCCTCGTGGCCGACGACGAAGCGGACATCCGCAGGTACCTCGCCGATCTCCTGGGCCAGGCGCGCGCCGAGGTGGAGGTGGTGTCCGACGGCATCCAGGCCATCGACCGCCTCTTGGCCGCGCATGGCTCGGACGAGCCGTTCGACCTCGTCGTGCTCGACATCCAGATGCCCGGCCGCGACGGTGTCGAAGTGCTCCAGCACGTGCGCGCGGCCGGTGACTACACCTCGGCGATCGCCATCAGTGCGGGCGCGATGGCCGAGGAACGGGGCCGCTGCCTGGAGGCGGGCTTCTTGCGCTTCTTCGCGAAGCCGGTGGACGCCCATCGCTTCCTCGAGAGCGCGGCGACGATCATCGGCCGCCGCAACCGTCCCCGCAGCGAGACGATCCGCTCCGTGCTGGTCGTGGAGGACGATCCCGACGCCGCACGGAGCCTTGCGCTGCTCATCGAGCGATGGGGCTGCGAGGTCCGGGTGGCCGAGTCGCTACGGGAAGCGGTCATGCTCGTCCGGTCGCGACGACCGCAAGCGATCGCCGTGGACATGGGCCTGCCCGACGGAGATGGCGCCACGCTTCCCGCGCTGCTGCGCGACGCGGGGATCGACCTCGACGGCATCGAGCTCGGCGCGTTGACCGGCGAAGCAGGGGACGCGGTCGCGCGCCGGGTGCAGGCGGCCGGGTTTGGTCTCCACCTCGTCAAGCCGGTGGATCCCGACCGCCTGCGCGAGTTCTGCTGCCCTTGAGCGGGACGGCTGCCCCGGATCGGAGCGAGCGCTACGTGAGATCGACACGACGTCCGCGGATCAAGCTGATCACGAACAGCACGAGGAACACGAAGAAGAGGATCTTGGCGATGAGGATGGCCGTGCCACCGATGATGCCGAAACCAAGGGCACCGGCGATCAAGGCGATGATCAGGAAAATGAGCGACCAGCCCAACATGGGACGTCTCCTGGGTAGGGGGCGCGGGACCAGGTCGAGGAGGCGTCCCCGGGGTCCCGAACCGATTCGGCAGGACCCGCGCACGACGCATGCCAGAGGACGACGTGGGCGCGCTGGACACGCGCCGGGCCCCTGGCCGTGGCATTTCTGCCCCCTCGTGTTCCCTCCTGCCCGTAGCCTGCTCCCGTGACGAACGCCTCCACGTCGGCCGCCAGCGTCCCCTCTGACCGCGTCGTGCTCGCCGCGCTGCTGCACCGACTGGGCTCGCCGCTCGGCGCGCTCGTGAACTACGTGCACCTTGCCGACGAGGGCAACCACGCCGATCCCCTGCTGCGCGACGCATGGGCCGGCATCCACAGCGCCATCAAGGACCTGCGTACGGCGCTGGACGGCGGACGGCGTTGGCTGAACGCGCTGGACGTCGACGTTGCCTCGAAGCGTCCCTTGCGCGACATCGTGGACGCAGCGGAGGCGCGCGTGACGACGGCCGCGGGAACGCAGCCCGTCGTCACGCGGGCCCTCGGCGCCGCGGAACAGATGCCGGTGCCCGTCGCCCTGGAGGACGTGCTGGCCGAGCTCTTCCTCAATGCCGCGCGCTGCGGAGGCGCGAAGGACATCCACGTGCGCGTCCAGCTGGAGCCGGGCACGCGCATGCTCAGGATCGCCGTCGACGACGACGGAGCGGGCTGGCCGGTCGACGACCGGGGGCGTGCCTTCGAGCCGTTCCGGCGCTGGCCCGGGAGCAGCGAGGTGCCGCCGGCGGGCCCCGGCTGCGGACTGTCGATCGTGGCCTTGACGGCAGCGCGCCTGGGCGGCGAAGCGTGGGGCGAGCACGGTGCGCGCGGGGGGGCCTGCGTCGTGGTCACCCTGGCCGCCACGTAGGCCCCGCCCCCCGCGACCTCTGGCCGCGGCGCGTCCCCCGGCCGCCCGTCTCCTGGGGATACGGGGTGGCACGCGTTTCGCAAAGGAGCACGTCATGTCGCCCCCCACCGCCAAGCACGTGCTGCTCGTCGACGACGACGCTTCCTTCCGCGTCAGCCTGGCCGCCCTGATGCGGCGGGAGGGCTGGTCACCCACCGAGGCAGGCAGCCTCGCGCAGGCGCGCGAGCGGCTCGGAGAGGCCCGTCCGGACCTGGTGATCCTGGATCTCGACCTGCCCGACGGCCACGGCCTGGACCTGCGCTTGGCCGAGGACGTGCCCGTGGACACACCGTTCGTGGTGGTCTCCGGCAGCGCCGAAGCCGAGTCGGCCCGGCGTGCGCTGCGCGCGGGTGCCGAGGACTACCTCGTGAAGCCGCTCGATCCGGGCCGCCTCAAGACCGTGCTGCACGGGCTGGAGCAAGCCGCGGGCCTCCGGGAGCAAGTCAGCGACCTGCGCGCGGCGCTCAGGCGCTCCGGTCGGTTCGGGCAGCTCGTGGGCGCGACCCACGCGATGCAACGCGTCTACGACCTCATCGAGCGCGTGGCCCCGACCGCCGCACCCGTGCTGATCACCGGTGAGAGCGGAACGGGCAAGGAGGTCGTTGCCGCGACGCTCCACGAGATGAGCAAGCGTCGTGACGAGGCGTTCGTGGCCATCAACTGCGGGGCGATTCCCGACACCCTGATCGAGAGCCGGCTCTTCGGCCACGAGAAGGGCGCCTTCACCGGCGCGGACCGACGTCAGCCCGGCGTGTTCGAACAAGCCGATGGCGGCACGTTGTTCCTGGACGAGATCGGCGAAATGCCGCCCGAGCTCCAAGTGCGCCTGCTCCGCGTGCTCGAGACCAAGCTCTTCCAGCGCGTCGGGGGAACAGCCACGCTGCGAGCCGACGTGCGCCTGATCGCCGCGACCAATCGCGATCCGCAGGAGAGCATCCGGACCGGGCGTCTGCGCGAGGACCTCTACCATCGCCTCAGCGTGTTCCCGATCCACTTGCCCCCGCTGCGCGAGCGCAGCTCGGACATCCCGCTGCTGGTCACGCACTTCGCCGAAGCCCTGCCCAAGGACGGCCCGGGACGGCGGACCCTCACGCGCGAGGCCCTCGGCGTCTTCGCTGCCCACCCGTGGCCGGGCAACGTGCGCGAGCTGCGCAACGCCGTGCAGCGGGCGTTCATCTTGTCGCCGGACCGCCTCGACGAGGCGACGGCCCGCTCGGCGCTCTCGGGCGTCGGCGTCGGCGTCGGCGTCGGCGCAGGCCCGGATCGCGCGATATCCAACGGCATTCCCTCCGAGCCCCTTGCTTCGGTACCGGTCCCGCCGCCGGCCGCCCTCGGGCCCGACGGCGGCGCGGAGTCCCTGCGCGTCCCGCTGCCGTGCACGTGGAGCCAGGTCGAGCAGATCGTCATCGAGGGCATGCTGCGCCACTGCGGCGGCAACAAGCGCAAGACGGCGCGCGATCTCGGGATCAGCGTCAAGACGCTCTATGCGCGGCTGCGCGACTACGAGGCCGCGGCGAAGAGCGAGGCGCGCGTCTGACGCTGGCGACGGTGCGGGCGCTGCGCGATGCGACGCAACCACGCCACGATGTCGTCGCCGCTGCCGACGGCGTTGCACTGGAGCACGCGGCCCTGGCGCAGGTAGTCGATCCACGTGGACGGATAGGCCTGCTCCAAGTGTGCGGTCGCCCAGTCGTCCACGAAGTACCAGTCGCACCTGGTGTCGATGTAGCGCCCGCGGTGGATCGGGTCGAAGACCGGACGGACGTGCGTCCGGAACCACTCGCCGTCGCGCAACGTGCCGCCGCAGAGGTGAAGCACGGTGTCCATCAAGTCCTCGCCGGGGCGCTGCGCGGCGACCAGCCGGCCGATGGACACGGCATCGCTGACGCATACGAGGCGATCGAACCCGGCGGAGCGCACGAGACGCTCGAAACGGCCGTGGGCCAGGGCCCGCTTGGCCGCTCCGAAGGTCTCGTGCACCAGGGTCCCGTCGATGTCGAAGTACAGGACTCGCTCGCGGGTCGCGTCGTAGGCGCGCATGGACAGGCTCCCGGGCCGGACGACGGCCCGCAGCGCCCGGGAGCAAGGGCCGTACCGGGGCCGAACAGGCCCCCGAACGGGCGTCCGGGAGACGCCTGGAGAGCGGGAGGGCACGCACGCGGGGGCCCGGGCGACTGGCAAGCCACTTGCGTCCCCGCGTCCTGGGAGGAAGGGTCTCCCGCGAGTCGCCATGCAGCAAGAGCTCACCTCCCCCGTGGCCAAGCTGGTCGTCGACCTCGACGGCCGCATCGTGGACGCGGATCCTGGCGCCATGCAGCTGCTCGACGCCCCGCCCAGCGACCTGCGCGGCACGTCCTTGGGCGACTGGCTCGTGCACCACGAGACGCGCCTGCGCACGATGCTCAAGCGCGTCGGCCGGCACCTCGCGCCGGCGCTACCCTCGGGGCGCGCGACCGGCGCGTGGTCCACGCTCGAAGTCCGCGGCGCCCGCGGGCGCGGCCGTCGATGCATGATCCACTTGGCCGTGCGCGATGACGGGCTGCTGGACATGTGCCTGGCACCCATGCCGTGACCGGGAGCGTCATGCAGAAGGACGATGAGGACCTCGAACGGGGGAGGCTCGAGGGCGTGCGGGGGCCCTGGCCGGGCGTGGACGCCGAGGCCGTGCTCGACGCCCTGCTCGATGCCACGGCCGTCGCCGTGCTCGGCCAGGATCTCGGCGGCCGCATCACGCTCTGGAACGCGGGCGCCGAGGAGATGTACGGCTGGGCCCCGGCCGAAGTCGTGGGGTCGTCGATCGAGCGCATCATCCCCGCCGACCTGGTCGCGGAATACCGCTTCCTGCTGGAGCGGGTGAGCTCCGGGGAGCGCGTCCAGGAGCTCCTCACGCACCGCACGCGAAAGGACGGCGAACGCGTCGACGTATCCCTCACGCTGCTCCCGATCTCCGCGCCGGACGGCACGGTCGTCGGGTTGGTCACGACCGAGCGCGACGTCACGCGGCGCCGCCGCGTGGATGCGGTTGCGGACGGCCAGCGACGTCTCATGGAGACGCTGGCCCGCACGGGCCACCTTGCGGACGGCCTCCAGCACTTGCTGGACGCCGTGGAGGGGATGACGAGCCGCGGCGGTCGACCGTGCATCATGCACCTCAAGCACGAGCGCCATGTGCTCGTGCCGCTCGCCGCCCGCCTGCCGGCACCTGTGGACGAGGCCCTTCGACAGGGCGTGCCCATCGCCCCGGGCGGCCATCCGGCCGGCGAGGCCGCGTTCCGCCGGCAAGCCGTGGCCCTGGAGAGACTGCCGGCAAGCGCGCCCGCTTGGACCGCGCTGCACGCGGCCATGCGGGCCAACCAGACGGTTGCGTGCTTCAGCACGCCAATCCTCTCGCCAGGCGGCGAGGTGCTCGGCACCGTCGACGTCTACGACCCGGAAGAGGGCGCGCCCAGCGCGGAGGACTTGACGCTCGCCGCGTCGCTGGCCTCGGTCGCAGCACTCGCCATCGAGCGGGCCGAGTCCGAGCGCGACCTGCGTGCGCAGCGCGAGGTCCTGTCGGCGCTGTACGAGATCAACGCCCTGATCGCCGCGGAGATGGATGCCGGACGCATCATCAACCGCGTCACGGAAGAAGCCACGCGCCTCGTGGAGGCCCAGATGGGCGTGTTCTTCCGCACCGCGGGCGTGGGGACGACGGGGCGCTTCGAGCTCCAGGCCCTGGCCGGCATCCCGCGCGAGCGCTTCCGGAGCTTGCCCATGCCGCGGGGCACGCCGCTCTTCCAGCAGACGCTGGTCACGGGCAGCGTCCAGCGCTTCGACGACGTGTCGCGGGACCCGCGCTACGGCAAGAACGGTCCCTTCCATGGCACGCCGGCCGGCCACCCCCCCGTGCGCAGCTACATGGCCACCAGCGTCCGCACCCGCTCGGGCGACGTCTTGGGACTGCTGCTCTTCGGTCACGAGCAACCGCAACGCTTCACGCGCTGGCACGAGGAGATCGTGCGCGGGATCGCCGCCCAGACTGCGCTGGCCCTGGACACGGCACGGCTCTACCAGCAGGCCTCCGAGCGGGCCTTGGCGCTCACCCAGGCCGACCAGCGCAAGAACGAGTTCCTCGCGATGCTCGGTCACGAGCTGCGCAACCCCTTGGGTGCCATGCGCAGCAGCCTCGAGCTGCTCAAGCCCGACGCATGCGAGGGTGGGGACGTGGCCGAGCAAGAGGCGCTGCAGATCCTCACGCGACAAGCGCGCCACATGGGCCGGCTCGTGGACGACCTGCTCGACGTGAGCCGCATCACGCAGGGCAAGATCCTGCTCCGACGTCGCGTGCTGGACGCTCGGGGGCCCATCCACGAGGCCGTGGCCAGCGCCCGCGGCGCCGTGCGCGAGACGGCACACCGCATCGAGGTGAGCGTGCCGAGCGAGCCCGTGTGGGTGGATGCCGATCCGGTGCGCCTCGAGCAGGTCGTGGGGAACCTCCTGCACAACGCGATCAAGTTCTCCGAGGGCGGGTCGGCCATCCACGTGGAAGCCGAAGAGCGCGAGGGCGTGTTCGTGCTCACCGTGCGCGACGAGGGACAAGGCATCCCGCCCGAGCAGCTCGTGTCGATCTTCGACCTCTTCCACCAAGCGGACCAGCCCACGCGCTCGGGGGCGGGTGGCGGCCTGGGGTTGGGCCTCACGCTCGTACGGGAGCTGGCGCGCCTGCACGGTGGACACGTCGCGGCGCGGAGCCCGGGCACGGGCCAGGGCAGCGAGTTCGAGGTGCGTCTGCCGATCGCACCAGCACCTGACGATGGCACGGAGGCCAGCGTGCCCTCGATCCATGGCCCCCTACCGGTCCTGCGCATCCTCCTGGTCGAGGACCAACCGGATGCCGCGCGTGCGCTGGCGATGCTGCTGGGACGTTGGGGCCACAGGGTCCGCCACGCGGCCACGGGGGCCGACGGGCTCGCCTTGGCCGCGGAGCGCAGTCCCGATGTCGCCCTGCTCGATGTCGGGCTCCCCGACATGGACGGCTGGCAGCTGGCCCGCCGCCTGCGGGAGGAACCCAAGACGGCGGACATCCGCATCGCGGCCCTCACGGGTCTGGGGCAGCGCGCGGACCTCGAGCGCAGTGAGGCGGCGGGCATCGAGCGTCACTTCGTGAAGCCTGTCGATCCGGAAGCCTTGGAGGCTTGGCTGGCATCGATCGCGTCTCGCCTGGGCAAGTAGCGCCCTCGGGCGTGTCCCCAGGAAACACTTGCGTATCTTGGAGAAACACCCTCCCGTCACGTGCCCGGACAGGCCCGGACGGCGGGTCAGGGCACGCGTCGTGCAGGCCGACCCATCCCGGCACCGGCATGTCCCAGATCACCCACGGCCCCCACCTCCTGCAGCGACTGCGCGTCGTCGCTCCCTGGCTCGCTGCCGACCTGCCGGCAGGCGAGGGCCTGCACCTGCTGACCTCGATCGACGCCGAGGTGATCCCGCCCGAGTCGGTCCTCCTCGAGCGCGGCGCGCCCGCCGACCACGCCCTCCTCGTCGTGGATGGCGAGCTGCAGGTCACGGAGTGGCGCGGGGAGGATGCGCTGGAGACCCACGTGCGGAGCCCCGGCACGGTCGTCGGGCTGGAGGCGCTCGTGCTGCCCGGGCCGTCGCCGCGGAGCGTCCAGACGCGGGGCCGCGCCATCGTGGTGCGGCTGACGCCCGAGCTCTACCTCGGCGCGCTCACCCGGAGCCTGCTGCTGGGGGGACGGCTGGCGGCGCGTGCAGCGCGCCAGCTGACGCGCCGCATGCGGGCCATGACCGAGGAGCTGGCGCAGCGGGCGTGCTCGACCAACCCGCTGCCCCCACCGGACGAGGACACGCCGGTGCCCGGGGTCATGGCACCGCACGAGTCGACGCATGGGACATGGCGCGCCGACCGCCATCTGCTCCTTGCCACGTTCGACGAGATGGGGCTGTTCCGACGCGTCGCGCGAGGCCGCCCCGATCTGGCGGAGGCCCTCCGCTCGGACCTGGAAACGGTTGCCTGGCCGATGGAGCTGCGGGCTCGGCTGCACGACGAAGTGCTGCAGGCCCAGGGTGCGCCCCCCGGCGCCCTGCACGTGGTGCTCGCCGGCACGGCACGCCGCGAGGTGCACTGCGCCGGCTCCGACGGGACGATCTCGCTCAAGGCCCTGCACCCCGGTGACGTGTTCGGCCAGACGGCGCTCTGCGATGGACAGGGAGCCGCAGCCGAGGTGCGAGCGCTGGGCGCCTGCGCCGTGGCCTCGCTGTACGCGGAGCCCACCACCCGCATCCTCGAGCAGGCCGAGCACGGCCTCTCGAGTGCGGTGCGCCTGACCGACTGGATGGCCAGCCAGATCGCCGCCGACCTCGCGTTCGTCCGCGAAGAGTGGAAGCAGGGCGCCGCGCTCTAGCTGCAGCCGGACGTCGCCCCGCAGGTGTCGCACTTGGTGCAGGTGCCGTTGCGCACCATGGTGAAGCTGCCGCAGTCACCGCAGGCATCGCCTGTGTAGCCCTGCAGGCGGGCCTTCTCGACCATGGACAGCGCCGCGGGACGCTTGCGGGATGCGAAGCGTGGTGTGGCCAGCGGTGACGCATCGACCGTCGGCATCGTCGCCATCGGCGTCGTCGCCACGACGCGCTGCAGGCCCACGCTGGGCGGATGCACGGCCTTGGGCGCGAACACCCCCCCGCGTTCGCGGACGA
The DNA here is from genome assembly GCA_050248855.1 of Planctomycetota bacterium. GTDB lineage: Bacteria > Planctomycetota > PLA2 > PLA2 > JAEUHO01 > JACKGW01. The sequence goes on from JBFWRP010000018.1 coordinate 9,695, forward strand.
CGGGGAGCTCCAGGCGTCGCTCGGAGATGACCTCCTCGCCGCGGAACTCGGGCTCCGGATCGGCGCGGACCGCATCGGGCTCGAGGTCCTCGCTGTCGACGTGGGCCAGGTCCTTGCGGTCCAGGTACGTGACGGCAAGCTCGCGGAACACGTAGTCGATGATCGAGGTGCTGCTCTTGATGCGGTCGTTGCCCGAGACGATGCCGTTGGGCTCGAAGCGGGTGAACGTGTACGCCTCGACGAACTCCTCCAGCGGCACGCCGTACTGGAGGCCCAGCGATACGGCGATGGCAAAGCAGTTCATGAGGCTGCGGAAGGCGGCACCCTCCTTGTGCATGTCGACGAAGATCTCGCCGAGCGAGCCATCGTCGTACTCGCCGGTGCGCAAGTAGACCTTGTGCTGGCCGATCATGGCCTTCTGCGTGTAGCCACCGCGACGCTGCGGCAGGCGACGGCGCTTGGCCAGGTAGCGGTACACGACCCGTTCCATCACTTCACGCGCAGCCGCCACCTCAGGCGCAGCAGCCGCCTCGAGGGTAGCAGCTGCGGAAGTAGGGTCCTGGCTGCCCGCCGCCTCGGCTTCGGCTGCCAGCGCACCCTCGAGGTCGCCGCTGGCCGTGGCGAGCGGCTGGCTGAGCTTGCTCCCGTCGCGGTAGAGGGCCATGGCCTTGATCATGAGGCGCCAGGACAACCGGTAGGCCTCCTGCACGTCCTCGACGCTGGCCTCGTGGGGCATGTTGATGGTCTTGCTGATGGCGCCCGAGATGAAGGGCTGGGCTGCCGCCATCTGGCGGATGTGGCCCTCGAACGAGATGAAGCGCCTGCCCTTGCGACCGCAGCGGTTGGCGCAGTCGAACACGGGCAGGTGCTTGTCCTCCAGGTGCGGAGCGCCCTCGATCGTCATCGTGCCGCAGATGTGGTCGTTGGCGGCGCGGATCTGGGCCTCGTCGAAACCCAGGTGGTGGAGCAAGTCGAACGAGGGGTCCTCGTAGACGGCCTTGGAGAGACCCAGCTCGTGCTCCAGGGCCTCGTCGCCGACGCCCCAGCGGTTGAGCACGAAGCTGACGTCGAACGCCGAGCGCATCTGGCCCTCGAGGCGGTCGACCGTGGCCTGGCTCAGGCCCTTGACGCGCAACGAGACGTCGTTGACGTGCGGCGCCCCACGCAGCGAGCCCGTGCCCTTGACGTAGGCGACGATGTCCTCGATCTGCTGGGGTCCGTACCCCAGGTTGGCCAGCGCGATGGGCACCGCACGGTTGATGATCCGGAAGTAGCCGCCGCCGGCGAGCTTCTTGAACTTGACCAGGGCGAAGTCCGGCTCGATGCCGGTGGTGTCGCAGTCCATGACCAAGCCGATCGTGCCCGTCGGCGCGAGCACGGTGACCTGCGCGTTGCGGTAGCCGTGCTTCTCTCCCAGCTCGAGGGCCGCGTCCCAGGAGGAGCGGGCCGCCTCCAGCAGGTAGTCCGGGCAGACGTCGGCGTCGATCCCGCAGGGCGTCACGGTGAGGTCCTCGTACTCCTCGCCCGGAGCGCCGTAGGCCGCGCGCCGGTGGTTGCGCATGACGCGCAGCATGTGCTCGCGGTTGCGTTCGTAGCCGGGGAACGCACCGAGGCGCTCGGCCATCTCGGCCGAGGTGGCGTAGGACGTGCCGCAGAGGATCGCCGTGAGGGCGCCGGTCCAGGCGCGTCCTTCGTCGCTGTCGTAGGGGATGCCCAGGCGCATCAGCAGCGCACCGAGGTTGGCGTAGCCCAGGCCGAGCGTGCGGAACTCGTAGGAGAGCCTGGCGATGGCCTTGCTGGGGAACTGGGCCATCAACACCGAGATCTCGAGCACCATCGTCCAGAGCCGCACGGCGTGGCGGTAGCCCGCGACGTCGAACGAGCCCGTGGCGTCGTCGAAGAACCGGCACAGGTTGAGGCTGGCCAGGTTGCACGCCGTGTCGTCGAGGAACATGTACTCCGAGCAGGGGTTGCTCGCGTTGATGCGACCGTCGACGGGGCAGGTGTGCCACTCGTTGATGGTGGTGTCGTACTGGACGCCCGGGTCAGCGCAGGCCCACGCGCTGTAGGCGATGCGGCCCCACAGCTCGCGAGCAGGCAGCGTCTTGGAGACCGCGCCGTCGGTGCGGCGCAAGAGGCGCCAGGGCTGGTCGCGATCGACGGCGTCCATGAACTCGTTGGAGAGGCGCACCGAGTTGTTGGAGTTCTGGCCGGAGACGGTGAGGTAGCTCTCGCTGTCCCAGTCGGTGCTGTAGGTCGGGATCTCGATGCCCGTGATGCCCTGGCGGGCGAGCGCGATGCAGCGCTCGACGTAGTTCATGGGGATCAGGTGGTCGCGCGCGGCCCGCACGGCGTCGCGCAGGCGCCCGTTCCTGCGCAGGTCGAAGCGCGTGCCGGCGTCCGGCCAGTCCTTGCAGGCCGCGAAGACGGCGTTCAGGTAGCGCTCGAGCGTGCGGGAGCCGGCCACGAGAGCGGCCACCTTCTGCTCCTCGTGGACCTTCCAGTCCACGAAAGCCTCGATGTCGGGGTGGTCCACGTCGAGGCAGACCATCTTGGCGGCCCGGCGGGTGGTGCCGCCCGACTTGATGGCCCCGGCGGCCCGGTCGCCGATCTTGAGGAACGACATGAGGCCGCTGGAGCGGCCGCCGCCCGAGAGCGGCTCCCCCTCGCCGCGCAGGCGGCTGAAGTTGCTGCCGGTGCCGCTGCCGTACTTGAAGAGCCGGGCCTCGCGGACCCAGAGGTCCATGATGCCGTTCTCGCCGACCAGGTCGTCGCCGACGCTCTGGATGAAGCAGGCGTGGGGCTGGGGGCGCTCGTAGGCCGAGGCGCTCTTCTTGAGCCGGCCGGTCTCGGGGTCGACGTAGTAGTGCCCCTGGGGCGGCCCGTCGATGCCGTAGGCCCAGTGCAGGCCCGTGTTGAACCACTGGGGGCTGTTGGGGGCGCAGACCTGGTCGGCGAGCATGCGGCAGAGCTCGTCCTGGAAGGCCTGGGCGTCGTCCTCGGTCTCGAAGTAGCCGTGCTGGCGACCCCAGTGGGTCCAGCAACCGGCCAGGCGGTGGAAGACCTGCCGGGCGTCCCGCTCGCCCCCGCTGGCGGGACCCTCATCCCCCGACCCGGCGTCCCCCGAACCGGCAGCTTGGGGAACGCCCGCCCGGCGGAAGTACTTCTGGGCCAGCACGTCGGTGGCCACCGAGGACCACGTGCTGGGGACGGAGACGCCCTCCAGGCGGAAGACGACCGTCCCGTCGGGGTTGCGGATCTCGGACGTCCGCTCCTCCCAGATGATCCCCTCGTAGGGATCGCGACCCGCCTGCGTGAATCGACGCTGGACCTTCATGACGCCTCGCCCTCCGCTCCCGACCCCTACCGGCCCGACCCCTACCGGCCCGACCCCTACAGGTTGTGGTCGAGAGGCTCCCGCCCACGACATCTCGTACCACATGGCCTGACCGGGTCCGCGAAGGAAATCTCCGCGCACCGGCGATCGGGGGGCTGGACTCTAGACCCGGGGGGGGACAGGTCGGGCGGTCCCCGGGTGGCCCTACCCTCTCCCGCCGGGCCGGGCGGCGTGCCCACCCAGGGAAGGACCAGCACGATGATCTGCAGCGACCGGTGGATCCGGAAGATGGCCAAGGAGCACGGGATGATCGAGCCCTTCGTGGAGGGCCTGGTCAGCCAGGGCCAGGTCTCCTACGGGCTCAGCAGCTACGGCTACGACATCCGCGTCGGCCGGCACTTCAAGATCTTCCACAACCTCAACACGACCCTGGTCGACCCGAAGGCCTTCGACCCCCGGTCGTTCGTCGACCACCACGGCGACTGCATCATCCCCCCCAACTCGTTCGTGCTGGCCGAGACGGTCGAACGCTTCCGGATCCCCCGCGAGGTCCTGGCCGTCTGCGTGGGCAAGAGCACCTACGCCCGCTGCGGGATGATCGTCAACGTGACGCCCCTGGAACCCGAGTGGGAAGGCGTCCTGACCCTGGAAATCAGCAATACCACGCCGCTGCCCGCCAAGGTCTACGCCGGGGAGGGCATCGCCCAGCTGCTGTTCTTCCGCGGCACCGAGATCTGCGAGACCAGCTACCGGGACCGCAAGGGCAAGTACATGGGCCAGACCGGGCTGACGCTCCCGCTGATCGCCAAAACCTAGCGCTACAGGCCGTTTTTCGGCCTTCCCAAGCAGATTGATTCCTTCGGGAGAGTCACCCCCCCTTGGTACGTTTCCGCGCTAACGGGCCGTAAAGACCCGAATTCACCATGTCCACCATCCCTTTGGGAGACCCCATGGCAGCGAGGAAGAAGAAGACCGCGAAGAAGAAGGCCGCCAAGGCCGCTCGCGGTGGCAAGAAGACCGCGAATCTCAACGTGGTCGTCGGCTCCAAGGTCAAGGAAGCCATCAAGTCGCAGGGCGTCCGTTGCTCGGGCGAGCTCGTCGAGGCCCTCAACGGCCACGTGCTCGGCATCCTGAACGGGGCCGTGGCGCGCTGCAAGGCCAACAACCGCGGTACGGTGCGTCCGCAGGACCTCTAGTCCTCCGCGTAACGATCGCGTTCATGCAGTGAACGCCGGGAGGCGTCGCCCGCGCGCGGGCGACGCCTTCTTTCATTTCAAGCCGCTGTCATTTCAGGAAAGCTGCATCTTCGCGCAGCGCCATCTCGAAGCCGCGCCAAAGGGCGCGCACGGCCGTGGGAACGTCGTTCGCGGCGTAGACCAGGCGACGGTCGTCGTCGTCGCGCACGCAGTCCCCGGCCTCCGCCGCACGCGTCGCCATGTCGCGATGGTGGAAATCGACCTCGATGCGCACGGGGCCGTCGATGCGCAGGGCCTTGCGCGCGGACCGATTGCGCACGGCCGCTTCGGCGGCGGCCCGGATCATCGCTTGCGCGCGGCGCGGCACGAGGGTCGCCACGCAGGTGGGCCCGAGCGTCTTCTTCACTTCGACGAACGCGAGATCGTCACCCAGGTCGGCCTTCACTTCGCGGCCGAGGTCGTCGGCGCCCGTGACGAGCACCACGGGCACGCCGTAGTGGCCGACGATCGCCGCGTTGAGCAGCACCTCGCCCGCCGGGCGACCCTGCAAGCGGATCTCGTGGACGAGGCGGCCCACCCACGTGTGCGCGAGCAAGCCGCGCGGCGTGCCCGCGCGGGAGTGGAAGCCAACCAGGATGCAAGCGTCGAACGTGTCGTGGTCGATGCCCGTCACCTGGATCAGCGGCTTGTTCACCGAGCGTGCGGGCCCCACCACCAAGCGCGCGGCCTCGTGCAGGCAGTCCACGAGCAGGTTGGTCATCGTGGCGTGGCCGTCGTTGACCCAGACCTCCTCGGCCCCGGCGGCCACGGCGCCCTCCACGGCCGCGTTCACGTCGTCCGTGAACCAGACCCGCGCGCGCTCGTAGTCGTGGCCTCCGGCCATGAGGTGGCCGCCCACCGCCACGCCCGTGACGCCCTCCATGTCCGCCGCAACAAAGACCTTCATGACGCCCTCCGAGCCCGACGCGACCACTCCAAAGCCCAGATTAAGGGCGCCCGCGCAATCTGGTCGATAGACCCCGGGGCTCCGGGGGGAGGCCTGCCCCCCGAAATGGCCCCCCCACCCGGTCCGGCCCGGGCCAACATGGACCGATTCCCCTTCGTGGGAACACAGGAGACCGCGCCCCCCCATGCCCTGCGACGCCAGCCGTTCCCTGTCCCGCCTCCTCGAGGCCGCCCGCGAGACGCGCGACCCCACCGTGCTCGGCGAGCACCTGGTCAACGGTCTGCGCGAGACCCTGCCGCAAGCGTCCTGGGCCGGCATCTACTGGCTGCGCGGTGACGAGCTGGTGCTGGGACCGTACTCGGGGCCCCCGACCGAGCACACCACGATCCCCGTGAGCCGCGGCATCTGCGGCCGCGCCGTGCGCGAGGACGACGACCAGCTCGTGCACGACGTGCGCGAGGCGGCGGACTACCTCGCCTGCTCGGCCAGCGTGCGGAGCGAGCTCGTCGTGCTGCTGCGCGCCGACGGGCGGATCATCGGCCAGATCGACCTCGACAGCGAGAAGGTGGGCGGCTTCGACGACAACGACCACTGCGTGCTGCGCACGATCGCCGACAGCTTCGCGGGCCTGATCGACACGGACGCGCTCGTCGACGCTGCGTAGGGGGTGCTGCGTAGCGCGCGAAGCTAGCGCGCCAAGCTGCCCGCCAAGACGTCGTCGATCGCCTCGTCGAGCGTGCGCGTCGGCCGCCACGTCGGCAGCAAGCTGCGCAGCCGCTGGAGCGCCGGGCGGCGTCGCCGCGGGTCGGGGAACCCTTCGCCGTGAACGCGCTCGAAATCGACGTGCCGCCAGCCGCGCGGACGGCCCACGCGCTCGGCCACGCGGCGTGCCAGCTCGAGCACGGTCACTTCCTCGTCGCTCCCGAGGTTGACGATGCGCCCCTCGGACGACGGCGCGTCGAACAGGCCCAGCAGCGCGTCGGCGGCATCGTCGACATGCAGGAAGCAGCGGCGCTGGAGTCCGTCGCCGTACACCTCGAGATCGCGTCCCGCGCGCGCAGCCTCGGCGAAGCGGGCCAGCACCATGCCGTAGCGGCCGCCCTGGCCGGGGCCGACGAGGTTGAAGGGGCGCACCACGGTCATGGGCAGCCATCGCGCGCGGTGCTCGGCGAACGCGAGGGCTTCTCCGGCGAGCTTGCTGATGGCGTAGACGTCGCGCCGGCCTGCGGCGTCGATGCGGCAGGGATCGTCCTCGGCCAACGGGGCCTCGGGGTCCGGCCCGGCACCGTAGACCTCGCTGGAGGAGGCCAGCACGAGGCGTCGGCCCCGCGCCGCGCAGGCGCGCACGACGGTGGCGGTGCCCTCGACGTTGCGCGACCAGGTGCCCGCCGGGTCCTCGGCCACCAACCGGGGGCCGACCGCGGCGGCCAGGTGCAGCACGGCGTCGGCGCCCTCGACCGCCCCCGCGACGGCCGCGGCGTCGCGGACGTCGCCCTCGAGCAACGCAGCTCCGGCGGGCACGGCCTCGGCCCGGCCGGTCGAGAGGTCGTCCAAGGCGACCACGTCGTGGCCGCGCTCCAGGGCCCGACGCGCGACGCGCGCGCCGACGAACCCCGCACCTCCGGTGATGACGAGCCGCATGGCGTGGATCCTACGTGCCCCCGGCGCCCCCGCGCCGCGCGGCATGGCACCATGCGCCGCGCATGACGTGGACGCGAGGCGGGGTCGGGCTCTTCCTGGTCGCGGCGCTCGCTGCGGCCGCGGCGGCCGGGCCGGACCGCCGACCCGGTGATCTGGTCTTCGACCGGGAGACGCTGGACCTCGGCGCCCGGCGACAGCAGGAGGAGGTGACGGCCCGCGTCACCGTCACCAACCGCGGCACGCAGCCGCTCACGCGCCTGCGTGCGATCGCGGACTGCGGCTGCTACGAGGCCACGCTCGGCGCCGAGCGTCTCGAACCCGGCCAGCAGACCGAGCTCGTGATCCGCTTCCGCACCCTCACGTTCACGGGCCGCTTCGCCAAGCGCGTGAAGGTCCTCTACGACGACCCCGACCCGGCGCAGTCCGAGCTCCGCATCGAGGTGGCGGTGGTGGCGGGCGTCGTGCTCAAGCCCGGCCGGCTGCACCTGGGGAACGTACGGCTCGGGGAACGTCCCACGGGCGAGGTCGCGGTCTGCTGGTACGAGGGCGAGGGCGAGCCCTTCGAGGTGCGGGGCCTCGTCGTACCCGAGGCGCGCGTGGAGGTGGAGACGGCTCCCTACCAGGACGCGCGGGATCCCAAGTGGCGTGGTGTCACGCTGAAGGTGCGTTTCCTCGACACGCTCCCGCGCGGGCCCCATGCGTTCGACGGCGTGGTGACGACCAGCTCGCCCACGCAGGCCGAGGTGCGGTTACCGATCACGGCCGTGGGCGTGGGCCGCCTGTGGCTCCCGTCCAACCGCATGTCGGTCGGCGTGATCGCGCGGGGGACGGCGCGCACGGCGACGATGCCGCTGAAGGTCCTCGAGCGCGGTCTCGTGCCGGGACGCCTCGAGGCCGTGGTGCCGAGCGGACGGCTCCTGGCGGTGATCGAGACCGCGGCGCCGGAGGGCTGGGCGCTGGCCGTCACGGTGCCGGCCGACGCCGCGCCCGGGCCCATCGACGAGATCGTCGAGGTCCGCACGGACGTCGAAGGCGAGGAACGCCTCGCCGTGCGGGTCCTCGGTCACGTGACGCGGTAGACTCGACCGATCGTGCGCGTCGTCGTCGTGCTCCTCGTGCTGCTCGCCTTGACCGCCGCCCGGGCCGACGAGCTCGAGCGCGGCCAACACCGTGATCTGACGGCGGATCGGACCGAGCACGACTTCGGGGAAGCGCCCCAGGATGCGCAGCGCGAGACCACGTTCACGATCACCAACCGCAGCGAGGCCAGGGTCACGGGGATCTTTGCGACGGGCGAGTGCGGCTGCAACGAGCTCGAGCTGGGGGCGACCGAGCTCGAGCCCGGCGCCAGCACCGAGCTCAAGGTGATCTTCCGCACGCTCTGGCACGCGGGACCCATGGTGAAGAAGATCCGCGTGCGCTCGGTCGACCCGAACGCCGGCGAGCTCCACCTGACGCAGCGGATGGCGGTCGTCGAAGGACTCGTCCTCACGCCACACAGCGTGACGTTCCGCGACGTCAAACGCGGAGAGACGCCGACGGGGACGTTCTCGCTGCGCTGGTACGAGGGTCGTGGACGCGCGTTCGAGGTCACGGGCGTGAGCGTGCCGGGCCAGTCGTTCGCCCACACGCTGCGCGCCTACGAGGACCCCGCCGATCCCACCGTGAAGGGCTGGGAGGTGGCGCTCACGTTCGCGGAGCCGGCCCGGGAGGGCACGCTGTCGGCCGAGGTCGTGGTCACGACCGACCATCCGGACCACCCGCGGCTGACCTTGCCGCTCTACGCCAACGTCTCGGGCCCCGTGTGGGTCCAGGCGCGCACGGTGCACTTCGGCTCGCGTCCGGCGGGGGAGGAGCGCAGCACGACGATCCGCTTCCGGCCGACGGACGCCGCGGCCCAGCCGTTCGGCGAGGTCAAAGCCAGCGCGCTCTTGGGCAAGGTGCAGCTGGAGGTCGGACCCGACCCCCTCCACTTCGACAAGGGCGGCTACTGGTACCTCAAGGTCACGCTGCCGGCCACGACGCCTCCTGGACCCGTCGAGGGCGAGGTGGTCACGCTCGACGTGGGCATCGAGGGCGAGGCGCCCATCCAGCTGCCGGTGAAGGCGCACGTGCGCAAGGAGACCGCGGATGGCCCGTAAGGCGAGCGCGCGCAAGAAGGCACGAGGCGGCAACGCGATCGTCCTGTTCCTGCTGTTCGGCGCGGCGCCGCTGGGCCTGTTGACCTGGTTCTTCCTGCAGCCCGAGGCGGCGCGGGAGCAGATGCTGTCGCAGATCCCGGAGGGCGTCAGCGGTCGGGCGGCGAAGGCGGGCATCTGCCTGGCCGTGCTGATCGGCCTGTCGGTGGTAGCGCTGCCGGCGTTCCACGGGGCCTCCGGTGCGCTACGCGGCGTGCTCGACAAGATGCGCAGCGCGCCGATGTGGCGCCGCGTGCTCCTGGCGCCGTTCGAGCTGCTCCTGGGCCTCGTGTGGCTGGTCGTGCAGGTCAGCTTTGCCGTTGACGTGTTGCTGATCGTGGCCACGTCGCTGGGCTTGCTCCTGGCGACGGCCCGGATCGTGCTCCCGGATCTCTTGCCCGGCTTCGTGCCCTGGCTGTAAGAGTTCCCCGCCCGGAGGACCCGACCATGGCGCGCGCCCCGTTGCCGGTAGCCCTCGTCCAGACGCATGCCGATGTCGATGCGGACGCCAACCTCCAGCGCACGGCCGACCTCGTGGCCGCCGCGGCGCGCGACGGCGCCAAGCTGGTCGTGACGCAGGAGCTTTTCCGCTCGCCCTACTTCTGCCAGGTGGAGGACGCCAGCTGGTTTGCGCTGGCCGAGCCCATTCCGGGCCCCAGCACGGAGGTGCTCGGCGCCGTCGCGAGGGAGCACGGCGTCGTCATCGTGGCGAGCCTGTTCGAGAAGCGCGCGCCGGGGCTCTACCACAACACGGTGGCGGTGCTCGAGGGCGATGGCTCCATCGCGGGCACCTACCGCAAGATGCACATCCCGGACGACCCGCGCTTCTACGAGAAGTTCTACTTCACGCCGGGCGACCAGGGCTTCACGCCCATCGACACGTCCGTGGGGCGTTTGGGCGTGCTGATCTGCTGGGACCAGTGGTTCCCCGAGGCCGCGCGCCTGATGGCCATGGCCGGGGCCGAGCTGCTCATCTACCCCACCGCGATCGGGACATGGTCGGGCGAGATGGAGATGCGGACGATCCAGCACCAGGCGTGGCAGACGCTGCAGCGCAGCCATGCGATCGCCAACGGCCTCCATGTGCTGGCGATCAACCGCGTCGGCGTGGAAGACGAGCTGACGTTCTGGGGCGGTAGCTTCGTCGCGACGCCCGATGGGCAGCTGTTGGCCGAAGCCGGCGACATGCCCGAGACCGTCGCGGCCACGCTCGACTTCGAGAAGACCGAGCGCATGCGCGAAGGCTGGCCCTTCTTCCGCGACCGGCGCATCGATGCCTACGGGGACCTGCTGCGCCGCTGGCGGGACGGCACGGACCGTGCCTGAGGCGGCGCAGGGCTGGAAGCGCCTCCGTGGCGCGACGCCGCGGGCGCAGGGCTACTCATGGCCTGCCGAGTGGGCCAAGCACGAGGCCACGGTCATCGCCTGGCCGCACGACCCCAAGACATGGCCGGGCTGCGTGCCCGAGGCCGAGCAGGTGTTCACGCAGCTGGCCACGGCGGTCGGCACGGGCGAGATCGTGCACGTGCTCGTGAAGGACGAAGGGATCGAGGCGCGGGCGCGGCAGCACCTGGCCGAGGCGGGGGCGTCGTCCCGCGTGCGGCTGCATCGCGTACCCACGGCCGATTCGTGGCTGCGCGACACGGGCCCGATCGTGGTGGCGCGCGGGCGGGGGGCCAAGCGCGAGCGGCTGGCGCTGGACTTCCGCTTCGACGCGTGGGGCGGCAAGTACGAGTCGCTGATGGCGGACGACGACCTGCCGCCGCGCTTGAAGAAGGTGCTGGGGCTCCCCACCAAACGCATCGAGCTGACGCTCGAGGGCGGCAGCATCGACGGCGACGGCCAGGGCACGATCCTCACCACCGAGCAGTGCCTGCTCCACCGCAACCGCAACGCGGACCTGACGCGGGCCGAGATCGAGTGGCACCTGCGCGAGGCGCTCGGCGCCAAGACGATCCTGTGGCTTGGCGCCGGCATCGAGGGCGACGACACCGACGGCCACGTCGACGACATCACGCGCTTCGCCGCGCCGGGCGTGGTCGTGACGGCCGTGCAGGACGACACGACGAGCCCGGACCACGCGCCGCTCGACGACAACCTGCGTCGTCTCCGGGCCATGGAAGACGCGCGCGGACGCGCCCTGGAGGTCGTGACGATCCCCATGCCCGAGCCGGTCCTGGGCAGCGACGGCCAGCCGCTGCCGGCGAGCCATGCCAACTTCCTGATCGCCAACAAGGTCGTCTGCGTGCCCGTCTTCGGCCAGCGCAGCGACGCCATCGCCTGCAAGCGCCTCGCCCGCCTCTTCCCCGCGCGCCGCATCGTCCCCATCCGCTGCGAGCGCTTCGTCGAGGGCATGGGCGCTCTCCACTGCGTCACCCAGCAGATCCCCGCGTAGGACCTACGGATCGGCGACGATCAGCTCGACGCCTTCGCGAACCTCGGAGACATCCAGCGGCGGCAGGTCCCGATCAACCGCGGGCTGTCCCGGCACGTGGATGCGTACCACGACCGGGCCCGGTGGCAGCCACCCCAGCCAGAACGCACCGTCCACGGACGTACGGTCCGTGCCACGCGCGACGTGTGCCCAGACGCCCTCGCCAGCCCGGATCACTTCCAGGCGCGCGCCCTCGACGGGTGTGCCATCGGGGCGCGCAACCACCCCGCTGACTTGGCCCCCCAGGACGTACTCGAGAACGGGAGGCGCCTGGTCCCGCGCGTCGTTCGGCGTCCAGGAGGGCGCCGCCGGCCCTACGTAGAGCATGCCCCAGCAAGCAAGCCTCACGGGCACGTCGGGCAACATGCGCACTTCGAAGCGCTCCTCTGTGTCCGCCCGTCCGAAATGGCGGAGTCCCGCATCCCAACTGGTGCGGGGGTCCTCCTCCGCGCTCGGGAAGCCCCAGGCCCGCAGCGTCTCGTCGGCGCGCAAGAGCGCCTCTGCCGTGATGTAGAAGCCCGGAGCACCGTCCGGCATGGGCGTCACGCGACCGCGCACGAGGACGCCGGGCACGAGCGAGAGATCGCATGTGACGGGTGCGCCATCGTCGCGTACCTCGATGCAGCAGGAGGAGGGAGGCTCCGCGGATCGGGTGAGGAGCGCGCGCAGGACATCCTCGTGGAGGAGGTCGCCGTGGCTGAGCTCGACCAGATAGCGCCCCGGCGAGACACGCTCGATGCGGTACGTGCCGTCAGCCGTGGTCTGCGCAGACAACATGCCCAACGCCTGGCTGTCGCCGGTGCCCGCAGCGGGCCGCAGGACGACCCGTGCATCCTCGACGGGCTGCCCCGTCGAGGTATCCCGCACGAGGCCCTCCACGTGGCTCAGGGCGGGAAGCACGATGTCGATCTCGTCCCCCGGTGGGAAGACGCGCTCGCCGGGCAGGTGCGCGAGGCTCTCGACGCGCACGGAGCGGAGGAGGCCGGGAGTCGTCATCACGCGAGCTGCTCCGGCCCCATCACACGCGGCCACCACCGAGGCACCCGGCTCGGCCATGTGGACGCGGACGATGGCGGCCGGCACGGGGCCCCCCTGCGCATCGCGCACGCGGACGTGGACGAGGCGGTCGGCACGCGGCACCTCGATCGTCCAGCCAGCGGACGCCGATGGCACCTCGTGCTCGACCACGAGCCCCGAGGCGAGCCACGACGTGACGTGGTTGGCATCCGGATGCACGCGGAGCTCGAACCGTCCGTCGGCGTCGGTCTTGACGACGTCGCCGTACCACGCCCTGTCCAGGCGGCGCCACCGGGCTCGGACGAAGCCTTCCACCGGACTGCCGTCCGGGTGCTGCAGACGACCGCGTCGCGTCACGCCCGCGACGACGCGGAGCTGGAAGCTCTCGGGCCCGTAGGACGCGTCGTGCCAGAACAAGATCGACTCGCCGACGCGGTGGTCGCCGGGGTCGCAGGCCACGCGCATGTTCCCCGCCGAGCCGTCCAGACGGGCGAAGCCGTCCCCGTCCGTGAGTGCGTCTGGGTAGGCGCCATCCCCGAACACGGTTCGTGGGTTGCGGGGCACCTCGAGATGGACCGAGCTCGATGGCAGCGGTCGCCCGAAGAGCCCGATAGCGGCAAGCTTCCCCTGCTCGGCCAGGGCCGCAGGCTCGATCCAGACGCGTACCGAGGGAACAGGCTCGCCCTCGGCATCGACGACGCGCACCGTGGCAGGCCACAGCATGCCACGGTGGCGCACGGCGAGGCCTCCGACGAGATCCAGGAGATTGGCCTCGCGCAGGAAGCCGAGCTGTTCGTCCGGATCGAGCTTCGTCGTGCGCGGCTTGTCCTGGCCAATGTCGTCGGGCCTCGTGCGCACGAAGACCGAGATCCCGCCGACCAGCACGGCCAGCGCACCGAACGCGATCAGGAAGATGCGCACGAGGGGAGTCTAGCCGCGGACCAGCTCCCGCCCGGCGGGGCCGACCTGGACGAGGCCGCGGTACATGAGGTAGGGCTCGATGCGGAGGCGCACCGTGTCCTCGGGGAGGTGCAGGAGGGCCGAGAGCCGCCCCAGCGTCGCAGGGCCGCGATGGCTGCCGAGCACCTCCAGGTAGCGCCGTTGATCCGCGTCGAGGCCCCGCGAGTCGATGCCGAGGTGGGCGAGTGCGGCGCGCATGGTGTCGCAGTCGACCTCGTGCCCGGACATCCCGCTCTGGACCAGGGCGAAGTCGCAGACGGACCCTGCGAGGCGAAGCACTTCGCGGGGACTGCCCTGCGCCGCCTCCCCCAGCAGGAGCGCTGCGTCATCAGCGATTCGCGTATCGAGCATCGCCGCGGCATCTCGCCCGATCTCGGCCAGGACGCTGGCGGGAAGCGAGCCGAGACGTTCGAGCACCTGGAAGCGGCTCCGAAGGGCAGAGGGCACCTCCATCTCCTCGGTGGTGGCGGCCAAGAGCGTGAACTCGGGCAGCCGAAGCGAGATCGCCTTGACACGCTCGCCCTGCGAAATGGTGATGGGCAGGCGCCGGTCGGTCATCGCTTGGTAGAGGACCTCCAGGACGCGCCGGGGGACCGCGTGGACCTCGTCGATGAAGAGGGCGTCGCCAACGTCCAACGTGGCCAGGAGGCCCACGAGGGCTCCGATCTCGTCCAGTTCACCGCCTACGACCCGTACGAGGTCGGCCCCCATGCGTTGCGTGACCGCCTCCGCAAGCGTGGTCTTGCCTACGCCAGCCGGTCCGACGAGCAGGGTGTGGGGGAACGCCTGACCCCGGAGCTGCGCCGCCCGGGCGCGGACCTCCAGCTGCTCCACCGCATGCTCATGTCCGCGGACACCAGCGAACGCGAGAGCCCTGTTTTCCGCACCACCCGGGACTAAAGTTGTCCGGACGTCCGGACACTTTTCGGCGCCCGGTTCGGGCTGGGCAGGAGCCTCCGACTGGGGAGGGGCTTCCGGCTGGGCAGGGGCCTCCGGCTGGGCAGCGAGCGCCGGGACACGCTCGGTGGCGCCGAGCTCGGTGGCGCCGAGCTCGCTGGCGACATCCTCGGCGGTGACATCCTCGGCGGTGACATCTGCAGCGGGGACATCTGCAGCGGGGGCATCCACGACAGGGACATAGCCGGTGGCGAGCCGGAGGCTGCCGCCGGGGCCGCGGCGCAGGCCGGGGGCGTGGTCGACAAGCCAGCTGGCATCGACCTCGGCGGGGACGTCGTCGAGCGTCATCGGCACTGCGGCGGGCGGGGCGGCCGCGGCCTCTTCCTGGATCGGCCCCATGGCGAGCGCCTCGAGCTCCCTGCGGGCGATCTCGTCGATGGCCGCCTGGTCCTTGGCTTCGAACACGCACGTGGCCGCGTGGAGACCTCGCGCCACGATGTAACCGTCGTGCAGGAGCCCATGGCAAGCGCGGCACAAAGTCGCCAAGTTGCTGGGGTGCGTGGGCCCGCAGTGCTCGCGGAAGATCACATGGTGGACTTGCAGGCGCTCGCGGGAGGCGCAGCGGCGGCACGTGGCGCGATCACGCTCGAGAACGTGGCGGCGCATGGGCTCGGGCGTCTTCACGTCCGGCGCGTCGAGCCGGGCGACGGGAAGCGGGCCGTCGTTCAGGTCGACGGACAACGTGCTGGAGCCATCCGGCTGGAACTCGCCCTGGTGCAGGTGCACCTTGTAGTGATACGACTTGACGGGCCGTCGCCCGGCGATGCTCCCGTCGGCTTCCGTTCGATCGAGCAGCCTGAGCCCCTCCAGGAACGCCTCGCGGGTGGTGACGGGGCGATCCAGCTCGTCGGAGAGCTTGGCACGCATCTGCTCGAGGAGTCGCTGCTCTTCCGGCTCGAGCAGCATCTGCACGGGGAACCGCGCCGTCGGGATGCCCTTGCCCGATCCCGGCTTGTTGGGAACCTCGCCGTGCTTGGAACGAAGCACCAGCGTTCGCAAGGCGCGAAACGAGAGCTTCCTGGCCTCCGCCACCCAAGCCTCTTCGTGAACAGGGGTGATCACCTTCAGGAGCAGGGGGATCTTGCTCCAGCGGATCTGCGCAGCGCGAATGGCCGCATCCAGCTTGGGAAGCGAACGGAGGGCCTTGCCGATGCTGGCGAGCTCGTAGACGCGGGCGCGCTCCATGCACAGGTGATCGTGGGCGTAGTGGGCTACCGAGGAGCAGCCCAATGCCTGCCAGCCGCGCGTTTCCAGCATCTCGTCGAGGTAGAAGGCGAGTGCCCGATTGCCTACGTCCTGCAGGCGCTGGGCCGCAACAAGGCGCGCGTGCATGTCGTGCGGCGAGAGTCCACTCCTGAGCTCGGGCAGCGCGACGAGCTTCTTGGCCTTTGCAGGCTTGGCGGTCTCCGCAGGCGCCGTGCGTGGGACGGCGGCCAGGGAAGGCGTGGCCTCGCACACGAAGGACGCGCCGTGCTCGCGGGGCAGCAGACGCAGCGTGGAAATGGACGAACGCAACCTCGCGTGACTCGTGGTGATCATGACGTCTCCCAGCCCCTCGGCCCTTCCGCGAGCTGGCTATGCGAACAAAATAGAGACAAGGGGGGACAGTCCCGAAAGCCCTGAAAACAGGTCCCAGGAGGAACCTGCGAGGGCCCCGAGGAGCCAGCGCCTGGGGTCTGATCCCGCGAGGCCGGCCCCGCAGGGGCAGCGCCGCACGCGGCGCCATCGCGAGCCGGACACCTCCGCGCGCGATCAGGCGGGGCGACGCAGCAACAGGAAGGTGAGATCGTCGGACTTGCCGACGGCGGTGTCCGTGGAGAGCGACGCGCGCATGCGGGCGCGCGCGGCGGTGCCCAGCTCGTCGGCGGCCGCCTCCAGGGAGCCCTTGCGGATCGTGTCCACGATCGCGTCCACGGGCAGGTTGTCGAACAGGCCATCGCTGGCCAGCAGCAACGTGTCGCGGGGCGCCATCGGAATGCGCGACGACATCTCGATGCGCGCGTCGCCGCCACCGAGCATGTTGCTGACCAGATGGCGGTCTTCGTGCACCAGCGCTTCGTCCTCGTCCAACACGCCGGCTTCCACGGCGTAGCCCACCGGCGAGTGCGCGATCGACTCGAACACGCGCCGGCCGCGCTGGCCCACGAGCATCACGCCGCTGTCGCCCACATGGAAGCTGCGCACGCCATCGGCGCGAACGTGGGTCACCGCAATCGTGCTACCGGCCCCCACCTTCAACGCGGCCAGTGCCTGGTCCGCACTCTCGATGGCGGTGAGCACGCGTTCGCGAAGCGCACCCTTCGTGTCCGCAAACGTCTTGAGGAACGCATCGATCACGATCTCGGCCGCACGCTCGGCGGCCGGCAGCCCACCGGCGCCATCGGCCAGGACCAGCAGCACCCCCTCCTCGCCGGCGAGCGGGACCACGGCGCAACCGTCCTGGTTCCCTCCGGCCCGATGGGGCGCCTTGCGCGCCCACGCGACGACCTGACCTTGGGGATGAGCGAAGGCGACGGGGCCCTCGGTGTCGCCGGCGACCAGGCGCCAAGGCTCGACCTTCACCTCATCCCTCCGGCCCGCCACGCCTTCACCTTCGGGATCACGGCTCGGTAGCGGGCGGCCATTTCTCCAGCATCGGCATAGCGCTGGCGCTGCTTGACGTGGAGGGCCTTGCGCAAGAGGCGGACCATCTCGGGCGGGTAACGCCGTTCGAGCTTGGCATGCCCCTTGAGCGGCCACTCGAAAGGCCACGACGGATACACACCCGCGAACATGCGCCACAGGATCAAGCCGGCGCTGAACACGTCGGACCGCGGCGAGGGACGACCCATGGCTTGCTCGGGTGCCATGTAGCCCAGCGTACCGCTGCCCGACGCCGCGATGGTGCGATACGTGATGCGCGCCAAGCCGAAGTCCGCGAGCCGGATGCGACCATCGTCGAAGATGAGGACGTTCTCCGGCTTGACGTCAAGGTGCAGCACGCGGCTCTCGTGCGCGAAGGCCAACGCATCGAGCAGCTGCTCACCCCACGCAAGGCTCGTCGTCCAGGCCAGGCGACGCGACAAACGGTCGGCCAGCGTCTCCTTGGCCAACGGCGAAGCCACGACCAAGCGACCCTCGATGCGATCCGCGTTGCGCAGCGGCAAGATGTTCGGGTGCTCGAGCTTCGCGACGAGCCGGATCTCCTTCAGGAAATCTTCTTCGGCCTTTTGCGAAAGGGGATGCTCGCTCGGCACGCGCAGTGCGACGGGCAAGCCCTCGATCGTGTCGAGCGCGCGATAGACGCACGCAAAGCCCCCCTCGCCGAGCAGGGCTTCGATGCGGTACTTGCCCAGGCGCGAGCGGGCCCGGAGACGTCCGTTGGGGCTCCCCATGGGGGCGCCATGCTGCCATGGGGCACCCCGCGCCAACCCTGCCGGGGTAAGCGTTCGGCCCCTGAGGTGCGGACGTGCGGCTCGCCAGATGCGTGGCGGTCGGGCTCCGTGCCGAGCGGCGTCCACGCGCCCTCGGGGGGGGGAACGAGCCGCCACGTCCCTCTCGCACGACGTTGCCCATCTCGCGGGAGGCGAGGCTATCGCGTTCGGGCCTGGTGGGAGGCCGCGGGCCGATGAGGAGGAGGCCGCGTGGTTGACCACGCCAGGACGACCAAGCCGTGCTCCGGCGCCCCGCCCGGGGCTGGAAGCTTGGCTGCCGGAAGAGGCGACTGCGGGCCCCAGGCAACCCCTGGCCCCCACGCCGGCGCGAGCCCCGGGCCCGCCCCGCGTACCGTGGCCGGCGCTCCAAGGAGACGTCCATGCCCGCCGCCCGCCGTACGCCGACCCGTCCGCTGCCGCTGGCCGGACAGCGTTGGGTCGTGACGGCCGGGCCGACGCGCGAACACCTGGACGACATCCGCTTCCTCACCAACGCCAGTACGGGGCGGATGGGCATCGAGGTGGCCCGGGCCGCGGCCCGACGCGGGGCGCACGTGGTGTTGGTGCTCGGCCCCACGTACCTGGCCCCGCCGTCCGGGGTGGAGACGGTGCGGATCACCAGCGTCCGCGACCTCCTGAAGGCCACGCGTGCGGCCGCGGCGGGCGCGGACGTCGTCGTCTTCACGGCCGCCCCGTCGGACTGGCGGCCCCGCACCCGCCAGCGCGGCAAGCCACCCCGTGCGGGCGACGGTTTCGACCTGCCGCTGGAGGCCACCGAGGACGTTGCGGCGACGCTCGGCCAGCGCAAGGGGCAGCGCGTCCACATCGGGTTCGCCCTCGAGGTGGCCGCGGGGACGGACCGCGCCCGCGCCAAGCTCGCCACCAAGCGCTTCGACGCGATCGTGCTGAACGGCCCCGAGAACTTCGGCGCGGGCGGAGGCGAGGCGCTCTGGATCCCCGCCGAGGGCAAGCCGACGCCGCTTCCCACCTCTACGAAGGCCCGCCTCGCCTCGGCCCTGGTGACCCGCACGGCTCGCCTCGTCGTTCCACGCGGACCTCGGTAGCAGCCGCATCGCGGTGAGAGGTCTGCCGGTGTCGTAGAGGCGAGAACGCCGGGAAGCGTGCCCCGTTGGCCGCGCATCGGGTCAGCAGGGCTAAGGTAGCGCGCCACCATCGGCGACGACTCGTGGTCCGCGTCGGCCTGCCTTGGCAGGCCGCGCCAACAAGCACGGCTCGTGGAGCCGATGGTGGCGCGGGACCGAGCATCTGCCAGGCCGCCCCCCCGCACCCCGGCACGCGAACGCGCCACCCCGGTAGCATGCGCGCATGTCGTCGAGCCAGGTCGCCGAAGCCGATCGCGCCGCCCCGGACGAGGTCGCGCTTGCCGTCAAGCGACTGATCGACGACCTCTCCCGGCCCGAGGCGCTGGACTTGCCGCCCGGAGCCTCCGTCGAGATCCGGCAGACGCACATCAGCGTCGTCTTCCTCACGCCCGACCGGGCCTACAAGGTGAAGAAGCCCGTCAAGCTCTGGGGCCTCGTGGACTACACGGATCCCGCGCAGCGACGCCAGATGTGCGAGGACGAGGTCACGCTCAACCGCCGCCTCGCGGCCGACCTCTACCTCGGCACGGTCCCGATCATCGAGCAGGGCGGTCGTCTGCGCGTCTGGCACGGCCCGGCCCAGCCGCCCGCCGACGTGCGCGTGGTGGACGCCGCCGTCGTCATGGTCCGCGTGCCCGACGTCGCCAGCTGGGCCGCTCGCGTCCGCGGCGGGTTTCTCGCCGGCTGGGAAGTCGACGACATGGCCCGCCGGCTGGCCGACTTCCACAAGGCCAACCGGCTCTCGGGCTCCGCCGCGCGGGCTGCCCTCCCCCTGGGGTTCGCCCGCGTGTTGCGCCAGAACGTGCGCGGCACCGAAATCGGCGTGCCCGACCTCTTCCCGGCCGCGCTGCACCGGGGGCTCGTCACGCGCCTCGCCCGCCGCCTCGCCCGCGCCCGCCAGCGACTTCGTCAACGCGCCGGCGAGGGTCGTGTCGTGGACGGCCACGGGGACCTGCGCCTCGAGCACGTCGTGCGCTACCGCGGCCGGGTCGCCGTCTTGGACTGCATCGAGTTCAACCCCCTCCTGCGCCACATCGACCCGCTCTCGGACCTCGCGTTCCTCTCGATGGACCTGACCGCCAACGGTCGCCCGGACCTCGCTTGGCAGCTCGAACAGGCCTACCTCGACCGGAGCGCGGACATGGACGGTGCCGCGCTCTTGCCGCTCTTCCGTGCGGCCCGAGCCCACGTCCGCGCCAAGGTCGACCTCGTCATGAGCCGCGACGTGTCGCTGCCCACCGAGCAACGCGCCACCAAGCGCCGTGGCGCCATGCGCGCCCTGGTCTTGGCGTGGCGCTACGCGCGCACGGGTGCCACGCCGCCGCTCATCGTGCTGCACGGCACGTCGGGCGCCGGGAAGAGCGTGTTGGCTTCGATCCTGTCCCCCTGGTTCGCGGCCGATGTGCTGCGCTCCGACGTCATCCGCAAGGAGCTCGCGGGGCTCAAGCCCCTCGACCGCCCGCGCGCGGGCGACATCCCCCGCATCTACGGCCGCGAGATGAGCGCACGCACCTACGAGGCGCTGCACAAGCGGGCGGCCCGCGCCCTCTCCCACGGGCGGGCCGTCCTGCTCGACGCCACGTACCTCCTCCGCGAGAGCCGCGACGCTGCACGGCAGATGGCCAAGGAGCTGGGCGTCCCGTTCGTCTTGCTCGAGCTCCGGTGCGATGACGAGGAGATCCGTCGCCGCCTGAAGGCCCGCGCGGAGCGCGGCGACGACCCCTCCGACGCGGGCGTCGAGGTGTTCGAGGCGCAAGTGAGCCATCGCGAGCGGGTCGAGGCGGACGAGGCGGCAATCGTGCACCAAGCGGGCAGCTCCGCCGAGCAGACGGCCCTGGCCATCGCGAGTGCCCTCGAAGCGCAAGTCGACGCCCGCCACGAGACGCTGGGCGCCGAGCCGCGCGGCGGCACCTCCTCGTGAGCGACTACGCGGCGCTGGCCCAGCCGGTGGGCGCGGCGCTGCGCGCGCTCCGCCCGATCGTGCTGGAGGCGTTCGCGAAGCCCCCCGACCCGGAGCGCCGCAAGGACGACGGCAGCTCGATCACCGCGCTCGACACGGCCCTCGAGGAGCTTCTCGCCGCGTCCTTGCTCGCGCTCGATGCGACGTTCGGCCTGCGCAGTGAAGAAGCGGGTTGGATGCGCGAAGGCCGACCCACGTGGCACCTGGATCCCCTGGACGGCACGGCCAACTTCGAGCGACGCCTGCCGCTGTTCGCCTCGCAAGTCGCCTTGATGGACGGCGTGCGGCCGCTCTTCGGGGCGATCTACGACCCGCTCGCCGACGACCTGACCTGGGCCGCCGCGGGGGCGGGCGCGTGGCGCGAGGGCCGCCGCCTGCGCATGCCGGATCGTCCGCTGGCCGATGCGCGCGTGGTGCTCGACCTTGCCGAAGACGGGCTGTTCATGGACGACCCCGACCTCGTGCGCCGCGTGCGGCGGTCCTGCTACCGCGTGCGCGCGTTGGGTTCCGCCGCGATCCACTTCCGCGAGATCGCCTCGGGCGTCCTCGACGCCTACTTGGGGGGCCGCGCCACGCCCACGCCGCTGCATGACCTCGGACCGGGCCTCCTTCTCGTTCGCGAAGCCGGAGGCCGCGACTCCGATGGCCACGGCGGCGATCCCCTGGTCCGCCAGCGCGTCGTCGTCGCGGGCTCACCACGGGTCCACGACGGGCTCGTGGCCCTCCTCCGCCCAAGTGGATAGACTGCGCCCATGGAAGTGACGCTTCTCACGTTCGACGGTCCCATCGACGAGTTCCCTGCGCTGATCCAGACGGCCGACACCTTGGTCGCCGACGGGGTGCGCCGCCTGGGGATCGACCTGCCCGAGCTGCCGTTCATCAACTCGGCGGCGCTTGGCTACCTCGTGGACCTGCAGCGTCGCCTCGGCAAGGAAGACGGTCTGCTCGCACTGTCGCGGCTCCAGCCTGCGATCGTGAACATCCTGCAAATGACGCGGCTCGATCAGTTCCTCGCCTTCTTCGACACGACCGAAGAGGCCATCAGCTACCTCGGCGGCGATCCCGACGAGCCCGTGGGCCAAGCCGAGGACCTGGGCACGTCCCTCTCCCGACAACATTGGCGCGGCAAGCGCGCCGAGACGGCCTGAGGCCCGCTTCGACCACGCGCCCTCCCCGCGCTTGGTAGCCTTCCTCCGAGGAGGCTGGCCATGGCTCCGTGGACGGGAAAGCTCTTGCTGATGGGCCTGTTGGTGATCGCGCCGCTCGGCGCGTTGGCGTTGGCCAAGGACGACGGACCCAAGGAGGTCGAGCCCGCGGCCGACGGCAAGGACGAGATGCTCGCCTGGAAGACCAAGGACGGGCTCGAGTACTACTACCGCCTGCCGCGTGAGTGCCGCGACCAGAAACCCTGGACGATGACCGTCATCCTCCACGGCAGCAACCTCGACAAGCGCTGGGGCTTCGCCAACCACTCGTGGAAGGAGTTCCGCCCCCACGACCTCGTGGTCTCGCCGGATGGCACCACGCCCAACGGCAACGGAGGCTTCAACTCGCTCGGCGAGGCGAAGGACGTCAAGCGTGTCGAGGCGCTGATCGAGGAGATCAAGAAGGTGCTCCCGGTCGAGCGCGTGCTCCTCTACGGCCACAGCCAAGGCTCGTTCTTCGCGCTTCACTACGCCGGCGCCAAGCCCGACGACGTCCAGGGCGTCGTAGCCCACGCGAGCGGCCTCTGGACATGGACGCAGACGGGCCCCAAGAGCCACGACCAGGCCATCTGCTTCATGCACGGCACGCGCGATCCCGTCGTGCCGTACGGCCAGAGCCTGGGCGGCTACGAGGCGCTGCAGAAGGCACGCTACCCCACGGTGCGCATGCGCAGCCTCGAAGGCTGGAACCACTGGCCCGCCGAACACAACGGCCCCGTCCCCCACACCTCGCAGCAGCTGGCGTGGTGCGACGCCATGACCAGCACCGACCCGGACCGCCTGCAGCGCAGCCTGGAGACGCTCGCCAACGTGAAGGACCCGGGCCAGCACGACTTCGCCGGCCTCTGGAGCGCAGCCTCGCGCATCGCCACCCTCGACGACGTCCCCGAGGCGTTGCGCACGAAGGCCGCCGACCTCAAGGCCAAGGTCGAAGCGCTGGCCAAGAAGCACGTCGAAGCCATGGGCGAGATCCCCGACGACCTCGCGCCTGACGGCAAGGGCTGGATGGGCCACCTCGGCCTGTTCCTGCGCCACTTCGAAGATGTGCCCGCCTGCGCCGAGCTTCGCGAGCGCTTCGCCAAGGTCCTCGAGGCCCGCGACAAGAAGCTCGGCAAGGCCTGGAGCGACTGGTGGAAAGCGCGCAAGGCGGGGGACGCCGCCGACGGCTTCGACGCGGGGCTCACGATCCTCGGCGAGGGCTTCCTCACCGTCGCCGGCACCGACCCCGACATCACCAAGGCCATGGACGCCTGGGCCGACGACCCCAAGGGCAACAAGCTCTCGCGCAAGTCGACCAAGGCCTGGAAGGATCTCTCCAAAGCCCTCGAGAAGGGACTGAAGGACGCGTGGAAGGACTTCGAGAAGGTCAACGGCCGCTTCGGCGACTGATGGTCCAGCGCACGATCCTGCTGCTCGTCGTCGTGGCACTCGGGTGGGCCCTCGCCCCGTCCTCGGCGGCCGCCGAGGAGGGTGTGGTGTTCGAGGGTGTCGTCGTGGTCGGCGACTCGCAGGAGCCCGCGCGGCGGGGAAGCATCGACCTCACTCGCACGGATCCGGCCCGCCCCCGGAGGGTCGTAGGCGTTCCGATCGGCAAGGACGGCCGCTTCCGTGCCGAGGGGCTCGAGCCGGGAGAGTGGTCCGGGTTCGTGTTCGTGCCCTACGCACCGTGGCCCTACACGATCGTCGCTTCGGAATCGTCAGCGATCACCAGCTCGGGGAGCCTGCTCACGCTCAAGCTCGACAAGGGTGACAGTGTGATCGCCGCTCGACTGGCCCTCTTGCCGCCGAAGGTGCTCCGGGGCACCGTCCTTGATGTCGACGGCAAGCCCCTGCCCGAGGCGCAGATCGAGGTCGCTTGGGACGACGCGCTCTCCAACCCTGCTGCCATCGAGACCGATGAGAATGGCTTCTTCGAAGTCCTCGTGCCGACACGCCAACCGTTCCGGGGTGTCGTGTCGGTCATCGTCGAGCGACACACGGCACCGCGCGTCACGTTCGACGGCGGCAATCGCTCGCGGCTCCCCGATGACTTGGTCATCCGACTCTCGCCAGGCGCGACGGTCCGGGGCGCGCTACGGTTCCCCGACGGCGAGCCCGTGGTCGGAGCCGAGGTGCGCTTGGAGCCGCGAGGCGATCGCAAGCGCATGGCGACGCACGCGGTGAAGGACACCACAACGGATGCGGCAGGTCGCTTCGAGGTCACGGGTGTCCCGACCGGCGAGTGGCAGGTCTCGGTCTCGAGCCCTGCCGAGGCCTTCGAGAAGGACTCCGTCACGGTCCGGGTCCCGACACGCGGCAATCCTGAGTCGATCGAGCTGATCGTCGACCGGGTGCATCGGGGTGCGTTCCGGCTCCGGACACCCGACGGCGCGCCACTTGTGGGGACCACCGTCGAGCTGGCGAGAACGACCTGGGCGGGAACCGAGACCTCCGGCCTGCCAGGCACCTCGGACGATGCTGGTGCCGTGGTCCTCACCGCCAGCATGCGGGGGCCCTGGTCGCTTCACCGGCTCAGCCAAACGCGTGATCGGGACGTCTTGGTCGATTCCCTCACGCTCCCGGTCACCGACTTGGAGGTCATCGCGCCAGCCCTGCCACGGAATGAGCTGCAGGTCCGCGCGCTGCTTCCGAGTGGAGTGCCCCTCCAGGCCTTCCGCGTGGAGGTCACGTGGAAGGACGTCTCTCCGAGCGGTTCGTGGAGGACGCGCAGTCTCGCCGCCGCGCGGACAGACGCTGGACTGGCCCGGGTGAGCTTCACGGGAGCACAGGTCGTCGACGTCGCTGTGATACCCGATCCGGAGCACGTCGAGCCCGACGTCCGGACCAAGTCCGTACGTTGGGACGCCACGAGCACCCCCGAGCTGGTCGTGCAGCTAGAGCCAACCTCCTTCGGCGGAAGCGTGCACGACGAGGACGGCCAGCCCCTGTCGGGATGGCAGGTCCTGCTACGTCCGGAGCGCGGTGCCAGGGGCCGCCTGCTAGCCGAGGTGCTGACGCGCGAGGATGGCACGTTCGCGTTCGATCCAGAACGCGTCCCGCGCCGCACGCCCTACGTCCAGGTGATTTCGCCGGAGGGATATCAACCGCTTCGCCCGATGCTCCTGGAGGCCTCCGGCTTGCCGCTGCGATTCGTCGCGCGCAAGGGAAGGCGTCTCGAAGGCCGACTCGTCATCGAGGGGACCGACGTGGATCCATCCTCCTTGAATGCGTCACTGCGCTGGGACGTGTCGACGAGCGAGTGGGAGTCGATGCTGCTCTACCCGTCGGCCCCGCTCGACGTGAGTCCCGACGGGACCTTCCGGGCGGAGGGGATTCCGACGGACCGAGACTTGTGGATTGATATCGTTCAGCCCGGTTCCGACATCAGGCTGCAGCATGCCTTGGGGGCGCGCGCGGCCAGGGACCCGCTCGTCGTCACCATCGGCCCGTTGGGGAGCTTCGCAGGCAGGGTCGACCTGGCGGGCACGCCAGACGAGGAGTCCCGCCTCGAGCTGATCAAGCTGGACGACTTGGCACCGGAGCGGCGCGTATCGACCAAGGAGTCGGGTGAGTTCCGCGTCCCCTATGTCTCACCGGGACGCTACGAGCTGGAGCTCACGAGGTGGGCGCGCGGCGGAAGCAACTTCGACCGCCTCCCCATCAGCGTCGGGGACACGTCGATTCACTGGCTGCCACCCAAGCTGGACCGGCTGTTGATCTCGACGCCGTTGCCCCAGGAGCACTTGCTCCTCGTGGGCTTCCAGCGAGATCCGCTCGTGAAGCGCCTGGTCGCAACGTATCCGGCCGAGGGGCCGCTGCGCGCCCGCGGACCCAGGGACACGCCCCTCGATCTGACCCTGACCTCCGTCACCCCAGGCAGCTCCTGGGTGGCGTACGCCAAGGGCGTACGCGCCGGACATCCCGTCAGCCTCACGGTGGGGACGGGGAGGAATCTGCGCGTCCGAGCCCGCGTTCCGTGGAGCCACCTCGAGGGCAGCCACTACTTGTCCGCTCGAGGCTCACCGGGCGTCTGGCCTCTTCTTGGAACCGCTGGAGACGGCTACGACACCCTGGTCCCCGACGGCACCTACGACATCGTCCTCTTCGCTCCGAATGGCGCATCGCGGGTTGTCCGCCGCGACGTGCGACCCGGAGGCGAGCCCATCGACCTCGGTGACTTGGAGCCGATCAAGTAGCTTGACGTCACGCGAGCTGCCGCTGGGAGAGTCGTTCAGCCCCGGCATCGGCGCCCGAGCAGGCCGGTTGCCGGGCTACACTGCCCGCGGCCATTGCCGGCTGGAGCGAAGGCATGGGCTTGCATCGACAACGTCGATACTTCGTGAGAGTCGCCCTGCTTGCAGGGCTCTTGGCCACGACGATCCTGTGCGTGAATCTGCCGCTTCAGGCGGCAGATGACGACATCGCCATCGAGGGCGTCGTACGCGATGCGTGGACAGGCCGCGGCATCCCCCACGCCGCGCTGCGCTTCGCGCCAGCAGACTCCGATGTCGGCATCGAATCCATCCTCACGAAGTGTGGTGAGACGGGTCGCTTCCGCATGGATGGGTTCTCCCCGGGCACGTGGCACGCCCACGTAGAGGCCGAGGGCTATCTGGCGGGCGGCCCAGCGGAAGAAGGGGCGGACGACGGGCGCGTGTGGTCGTTCACGATCGGCGCGTCCCCAGACGCCGAGGCGCCCCGCCTCGCACTCTGGCTCGTTCCTGAGCACACGCAGGTCCAGGGTCGCGTTGCCAACGAGGACGGCGATCCTGTTGCCAACGCCACCGTGCTCGTTCGCTGGTCCAGCGAGCGGGCCGTCGAGGAGGTGCACACCGATGACCAGGGTGCGTTCGCTGTGACTGCACCACCCACGCCTGCGTGGGCCGCAGACTGGGCGGCTCTTGCACCTGGCTACGTGGGCCCGTGGACGCATGTTGCCGTAGGTCCCGATAACCCCCTACCGGATCGGATCGACCTCGAGCTCGTCCGGGCAGCGACGGTTCGGGGAACGCTGCACTTCCCCGACGGTGCCCCCTCTCCGGGACGCCACGTGACGCTCGGATCTCGTGCGCGCGCCGCCGGCCAGACGCCTCGCCACGGACGCGTCTTCGACACCACGGATGCGAACGGAGCGTTCGAGCTCCACGGCGTCCCTCCGGGGCGCTGGCGTCTCGACATCCTCAAGGGCGAGGGCGGCACGTTCGTCATGGAGTCGGTGGAGCTGGACGTACAAGCCAACGCAACGAGGCCCGTCAGACTCACCGACCGTCAGACCTACCGCCTCGAGGTCAGACTCCAGGACGAAGCCGGCGCTCCCCTTCCGGACGAGCAGATCGTCCTGGTCTGCCGCTGGATGGATGGCCATCACGACACGTCGCATGGCGTGACGGACCGCGATGGCGTGGCAAGCCTGACCGCCCGCGTTCGGGGCCCCTACGAGATTGTCCAGCTCGCGGACACGGGTGAACCCCGCGTGCTGGCGCGCAACGTGATGCTGCCGAGGGATGCCATCGACCTCATCACGACGGCCTCCGTCAGGACGCGCACGACCCTGTCTCTCGTCGACGCCGACGGGGTGCCCGTCAAGCGATTCTCCGTAGTGCTCTTCGACGTGAAGGAGAGGTCGCGCACCGCTGAGCGGCTCCCGCGAGCAGATCTCCTCGAAGGCACAACCGAAGTTGGACGCCAGGTGGTCACCTTCACCGGCCCCGGCCCCGTGCGCGCAGGCATCACGTCGCGGGAAGCAGGGCCCTACGAACCGCCGGAACGCGCTTACGTCGACTTGGACTCCAAGAGCCCCGCGGCCGTGGTGGCTCGCCTCTCGCCCCCCACCACGTCACCTGCACTAGAGCTCGTTGGGCACGTCGTCGACGAGTCGGGGAAGCGGGTCGAGGGGGTCCGCGTCGAGCTAGTTGGCGATCCAATGATTCGGTCAGCGAAGCTCGCCGTGACTACGTCCGACGCCGAGGGGCGCTTCGTGTTTGCATCCGACGTGGTCCCACCTGACCACGCGTTCGTGCGGGCCGACTTCGCGGGTCCATGGCTGCCCATGCGCGTGCTTGACGCCAGCGAGCTTCCCAAGCCTCTCACGCTGCTGGCGCGCCGCGGCGGGTCGCTCGGCGGACGACTCACCGCAGACTGGCTGGAGAGCTTCCCGGACGGAGCCCGTGTCGATGCGCGCTGGGACTTGCGAGAGGGCGAGTGGGAGCTTGGGCTCGTGGGTTGGCGAGAGGGCGTCGTGGGGAGCGACGGCACGTTCACGCTCGACGGTGTGCCGACGGATCGCGCTATCCAGATCCGCGTGGCGGAGGAGACGTGGCAGGCGATCGGCGCTGCGGACTCGCGCGCCTACACAACTGCCCGAGCAGGCGAGCAGGATGTACGGCTCTGCCTCCAGCAAGCTCTCTCGCTCGCGGGGACCGTGGTGGGCATCGGCGGGTGCGACATCCATGCCGTGGCTCTCGACACCAACG
This sequence comes from Planctomycetota bacterium, assembly GCA_050248855.1. Lineage (GTDB taxonomy): Bacteria > Planctomycetota > PLA2 > PLA2 > JAEUHO01 > JACKGW01. The sequence continues at coordinate 38,493 of JBFWRP010000018.1, forward strand.
AGGACTGTCGGCGGATCCACGTCCAAGAGGATGGGACGTTCCAGGTCACGGGCCTCACGCCCGGTCGATGGGAGCTCCAGATCGGCTACCCCGGGCTCCTACGACATGTGGTCATGGCAGGACAGACGGACGTTGAATGGACGCCCCCCGACGTAGCCTTCCTCGACCTGACCACCAAGCTCCCGGACGAGCCGCTGTTGTTCTGGTCCACGCTCGAAGGCGAGACGCGCCTCGCCGCCGAGATGGAGCGGGCAGTTGACGCGCCCCCCCGCATTCCGGTTGCGCCCGGGAGCGTGGTGCATGTGACGGCAAGCGCGCTGGAGCCCGCGAGCCGTTGGGTCGCATGGGCCCGCGGCGCGCGCTCCGGGGAGCCATTCGAGCTGCACGTGGAGCAAGGCGAGCTGCTTCGCGTGCGTGCGGACATGGTGTACGCCAGCTACGACGAGCCGCCGGACGACTTGGTCATGCGATCCTCCCGTGGCGCGTGGCGCCGCCGCATCAAAGAGCGAGGCACGCACGAGTTCCTCGTCCCCGCCGGCACCTACGACGTGGTTTCCGTCTCCAAGAATGGCTCCGAGCGCGTCTTGGCCCGCGACGTCCGCCCCGGCGGCGACGTGATCGAGCTGGGGCGCCTCGAGCCCATCCGGTAGGGGCGACGGTCACACCGGGGGACGGTGTGCAAGTCGAAGCTGCGCGGCGCAAACGGCCCACGTCCTCGTACGCTGGGTGCTTGGCTCGACGGCGTGCCGGGGAAGCATCCATGCTTCGATTGCTCGGTCGACTGGCTCTCGCGGCGATCCTTGGCACGACCTTGTCGTGGGCCGCCCACGCGACCCTGGGGATCGACGTGCTCCCTTCGTGCGCGGCCGAGGAACCGTCCGCCCCCGCGGCCCCGGACCTCCTGGAGGTGTCACCCCCGGCTCCGACGCTCCATCCCCCTCCGCGCGTGGGCGTCGACACGACACACGCGCCGGCCTCTCCGGGCTCGCTGTCCGGTCGCATCGTGGACGACAAGACCGGTGAGCCGATCGAGGGGGCCCTTGTACGCGCGTGGGCTTGGCGGCGCGCCTGGCCCGATGTTTCGGTCCGTACGGATGCGGAGGGTCGCTACGAGATCTCCGCGCCGCCCCGGGGCATGGGGCCCCTGACGGTTTGGCATCCGAGGTACGCCGGGGAGTCGCTCCGCTACTGGCACAGGGACTTCGGCGAGACACGTCTTCGGCACGGCCTGCCCCTCTACGGCGTTGTCCTGGCACCGGACGGCTCTCCGGCGGCAGGCGCACGCGTCCTCTTGGCGTGGTCGGCGTGGGCCGACGGCGCTCGTGCTCATGTGGGCTCGTGGATCGACGATGTGGCCGTCACCGCGGACGGCCGGGGTCGCTTCCGCTTGGGTTGCGTGCCCCCTGGAGCCGGCGATCTTCTTCTTGGTGCGATTCGGGGTAGCGAGATCAGTCGCTGGACCGCGCTGCCGACTGGCCCTCCACACAACGAGACGCCCGTCGTGATCCAGCTCGTGGCCAGCACGTCCGTGCGTGGCCGCGTGCTCCGAGAGGACGGAAGCGCGTCTCCCCACACCGTCGTCGAGGCCTTCGTACCGCCATCGTCGTGGACGATGGGGCCGTCAGGTCGCGTCGATTCCACGCAGAGCCAGACCGACGCGCACGGTGTCTACGAGCTGGTCGGCCTGCCGCCCATCGCGATCGAGATCGAGGCGCGTACCGACACGCCGATCCGGCTCCAGACAACCCGGTGGTTCGTGGAGGGCACGCCCGCCGACAACCGCGAGGACCACACGCTCACGCTGCCGTACCGCCATCGTCTGGACGTCGTGCTCCACGACGAAGCAGGGGCGCCCCTGGCCGACGAAGGCGTCGTGGTCCTGCGGACGGGCGACGAGGGCGTGCCGCCCCTCGCCGTGGGGCAAACCGACGCTGCGGGTGTCGCATCCCTGATCGTGCACCGCCCGGGGCCGTGGACCGTGCTCCGTGCGCGACCGGACGGCAACGACGTGCTCGTCCAAGGCCTCGCGCCCGACGCCACACGCTTCGAGGCGCGCCTCCCCCCGACACTCCGTCGCGCGCTGGAGCTGCAGCTCAAGCGAGAAGAAGCCATACCGCCGGCGTACGCCGCCGTCGAGGTGTGGACGCCCGGCGCCGACCTGACGCTCGCCGCGGCCTACGTCGTGCGAGGCACGACCGACGCCGAGGGCCGTGTAACGGTCCGGGTGCCCTCCGAGGGACCTTGGGACGTACGCGTGCTCGCTGCGTCCGCGCACATGGACCAGGGTCCTCCACATGAGGGGCGGCTCGAGCGTCGGCCCGCAGATGGCGGCGTCGCCTCCGTGGAGCTCACCCACGGGCGGACGGTGCGTGGCCTGCTGCTCCACCACGACGGCACACCCTGCGCCCGTGCCCACGTCGAGCTGCGGTCGCACGGCGTCAACCGACCGAGCGTTGGTGCGCGGACGGACGACGCGGGAGCCTTCACGGCCACGTTCGTGTCCACGCTTCGCGGGCAGCTGGACCTGTTCGTCCAGCTGCCGGGGCAGGCCCACCACCACCTGGTCCACGCCCTGGGCGCGCCGGGGCCCTATCACCGGCTGCACCTGCCGCCCCTCGTCACACTGGCTGGGCAGGTACGAGCCTCCGGCGGCGCTCCGCTCGACGACCTGCCACGCCTCGTGGTGCGCGCCTCCACCGAAGCAGACTCGGCGGCGTGGCGCATGGTGCCGGTGGAGACGCCGACGGACGTCCACGGGAGGTATCGCCTCGAGGGCGTGCCCGCGGGCCTTGCGGTCACCGTCGACGTTCCGGACAGCACGTTCAACCCCTCGTCCTGGGCTGCGGTACGCCCCGCAGTGGAGCTCGTGGCCGACGCGCCCTCCCGCCTCGTCGAGATCGAGCCCAGACATGTCCTTTCCGGCCACGTCTCCATGCTCGATCGCTGCCAAGAGGACCGGGTCTACGTCAGCTCGTACGTGGCGCGCGCCATCCCCTTGCGTCCCGATGCCCTGCCTCGATTGGCCAGGATGAACGAGGAGTGGCACTTCGAGATCGCGCAGCTCCCGCCCGGTCCGCAGCGTGTGGAGCTCCGCGCGGTCGGAGATCCCGGCTGGAGCCTGCTGGCAGCGTCCGAGGTGGGCGCCGCGGCCTCATCGGTGCGCCTGGAGATGCCCACGACGAAGCAGCTTCTCGTTTCGCTTCCGCGTGATGACGATGATCGGTACGTGCAGCTCTCCGTGTTCAAGGCGGGAACGTCGGAGCTCGTCGCGAGGTTCGCGACGCAGAACGAGTCCGTCCTCTTTCCCGTGCCCGACGGGACGTACGACATCGCCGCGCAGACGTGGGAGCGCTGCGGCTTCCAACAACGTGTGGAGGGCAGCCACACGGTCCTCGCGCTGCAGTCCGGCGCGCCGATCTCCATCCGTCGCCGTGGCAGTGCCGCACCGACGTGGGACGGCGAGGAGGTACGCGTCGTCGCACGCGGCCCCAACGGAACGTGGCCGCTCCAACCCCATGGAGATGGTATCCGAGGTGGGGTCCTGCCGGGCACCTACGACATCGTGGAGGTCTTCCCTGGGCAACCGGAACGGGTCTTGGCACGCGGCGTGGAGGCAGGCTCGTTCCTCCTCGACCTCGAGGTGAAGTAACGGATGGCGTCGTGCTCCGGATCGATCGCACGCGGCACGCCATCCCGTAGGCAGGCTCCTTGAAGGCCGCAGGGACGCGCATCCTGGCAGCGCTGGCCTGCCTTGCGATCGCCGTGGCCCTTGCGTGGTGGTCGCGGGGGGCGCCGCCGGCACCGGCGGACATGGACGCGGTGCTGCCCGATGCTGCGGAATCCGAGGACGAGTCGCTGTCCGGACGCAAGCCCGCCCTCGTGGGGTCTACGCCGAGGCGCGTCGCCGCGCCTCCGCCCGGAACCGAGGTAGGGCGCGGCCCAGCGATCGCCATCGAGGTCGTCACGGCGGCGGGAGGGGCCGTCGCTCGCACGGAGGTGCGGCTGACGTGGGCCGAGCCGATCCCTCCGTCCGAACGCGTTCCGGAGGACTGGCCCGAACGCTTCTTCGAGCACGTGATCACGACAGACGAGAGCGGGCGCGCTGCGTGTGCGTACGTGGCGCCAGACGCGACGGACGTCCGCGTCTGGGTCCAGACGGCCCGCTGGGTCAGTCGCATCCAGACCGTGGACATGTCGCGCGCCCAGCAGGAGGGTCTGCGGATCGTCGCCGTGCCCGCGTGCACCGTGGTGGGCCGCGCGCAGCTTCGCGACGGAACACCCGCCGCGCGGCGTGAGGTGCTTGTACGTCAGGCGGACTCGTCGTGGCCGCTGCCGGAGTCGATCGCCCACCGGCACGTCATGCCCTTCGATGACGTCTTGGCCCTGACGGGCGCCGACGGATCCTTTCGCGTGACAGGCCTGCCACCGGACGCCCTGGGCCTTGGCGTGGGCAGCCCCATCGCCGACGGTTCCGGTGACATCGTGTGGCTGCCCGCTCGTGAGCCCGGGAGCACCATCGATGACGTCGTGTTGGTGGCTCCTGACGCACTCTTCCTCGCCGTCCAGCTCCGTGCGTCGGACGGCAGGTTCCTGAGCGGCGAGAGCGTAGGTGTGCGGACGCCCGGCACCGAGGGCGCGACGTTCGTCACCACGGGGCGTACCGATGCGGCGGGATGCGTGCGACTGGGCGTCGACACGGTGGGCCCGTGGGAGCTGGTCCACCTTCTGCCCGACGGGGACTCGGTGCTTCGCCACGCGGTCGAAGCCGGCGGGGAGCCGGTCCAGATCACGGCCACAGCGACACCCTGGCTCTCCGTGGAGGTCGTGGTGCAGCACCATGACGGGCGCCCTGCGTCAGGGATCAAGGTCGGCTTGGTGTCCCATGTCGTCGCCAACGAGAAGGCCGACGCTCTTGCGTCGTGGAAGATGACCCGCGAAGAAGGGCGCGCCACTTTGCATGCCCGTGGGCCGGCGAGCGACGAGGTCTCCCTGCTTCTGGGTGCCGTCAAGCCGGGCCTCGCCTGTCGCTGGACGCTCGCGACGGCCACGCTGACGAGCAAGCCAGAGCCTACTGCGACGCTCCGCACGCTCCCCAGCGTCGCCTTGTCGGGCCGCACCGTCGCGGCGGATGGTTCGCCCGCCCCAGGGGCCAGCCTGTCCTCGAGTCATGCGTACGGCACGTGGGTCCACCCCCGCCGCCATGAGATCAACGCGCCGCCCGTCATCTCCGACGCGGAAGGACGCTACGAGCTCACCGATCTGCCGCCCGTCGGGAACATGATCTACACGAGCGATCCCCATCGGTCATGGCAGACGCGGCCCACCTGGGTCTCGGCGCAAGCTCCGGGCTCGCGCCTCGAAGGCCGGGAGCTCGTCGTGCGCGACTTCGTGCCCCTTGCTTGCAAGATCGTCGGCGGCGACACCAAGCTGGCGTGGAAGGCGCGTGTCGCGGCGGTTCCCGCGGGCGAGACGACCCTGGCCAACGCGGTCTACGGTCAGCCGGACAACCAGGGCAGGGTGATGCTTGCCGCGCCCACGGCTGGTCCGTACGACATCGTCCGTGTGACGCCCCGCGGCTGGACCGTCCTGAAGCAGGGCGTGCACGGGCCGGCTCGAGAACTCGAGCTGGTGCTCGGCGACGTCTCGAGTCCGGATTCGTTCGTTCCCCTTCGTGTTCGCGTCGAGCCGCCCGCAGGGCGATCCGCCGAAGGGCGACACGTGCGCGTGTCGATGGCGAGCGATGGCGTTCGTGGCGCGGGGCTGGAGGTGTTCGGTACGACCGACCATGAGGGCCTGGCGACGATCGAAGTCCCCTTCCTTCCCCCCTGGGGCGTCTCCGTGTCCCATGCCCCCATGGGACAGATGGTGATGAACGGCGCGTGGCGCTCCCGCGTGAGTGACCTGCCGGGCGATGCCGTGCTTCGCGTCAAGATGGGAGCCCATGATCGCGTCACGGGGCGGATCTTCCATGCGGACGGCCGTGGCGTGAGCGGGGCGCGCGTGCAGTCGGTCTTCCTCGAGCCGGATCCGGAGGCGTGGGTCACCACCAACGAGGAGGGCGAGTACCGGCTCGGCTACAGCGATACGGATACGTCGATTGACGCAAGCCAGGGTCTGCAGATCGAGCTTCCCGGGGTCGCGCGACGCGTCCTGACCCTCGACCAGCACGAGGGCAGCGAGCCTTGGTGGGTCCTGCGACTGCCGCCAATGGGCACGCTCCAGGGTCGGCTCCGAGCACCGGAGGGCGTGGTGCTGCCGGCGGGCCAGGCCCTGCGCATCACGTGGACGCGCAAGGAGGACGAGGCGTGGCTGACGCACGTCGTGCTCGCCGAGGTGGACGCGGGAGGCGCGTTCTCCGTGGCAGACCTCCCCGCGGACCGCGACCTCGACGTGGAGGTGCTCCCCGCCTATGTGCAAGAGGCGCGCGCCCACAGCGTGGAGCGCTTCATGCAAGCGCGCGCCGGAGGTGCGCCTACGACCATCGAGATGGCTGCCGTCCAGCCGATCGCGGGCCGCGTCGTGGGGCGGCCTGACGTGGACGTGACCTGGCACGCGGTGCTGCGACCCGCCACCGGCACGGCCGCCCCGGTACGCGCCCAGGTGACTGATCGAGGGACGTTCGAGGCGTGGCCCCTGGCTTCCGGTGACCACATCGTCGAGCTGGTCGCCGAGCGCGAGGGCATCCACCTGGTCGTGGATCGCGCGCGCGCCGAGCCTGGCAACAGGGGCGTGATGCTCCAAGCCACCGAGCTCGTCGACACGACGCTCGTCTTCGAGGAGGCGTACGGCCCGGCCTTCCTCACGGTGTCGGATCCCGTCACGCATGCCGTGTCGTGCGCACAGGAAACGCCGGGAGACGTCGAGGGGCAGCTCGTGCTCGCGCTTCCCATTGGATCGCAGCTCGACGTGACCGTGCAGTTCCTCGAGGCGCAGAGCTACGTCGCAAGACGTCTCCAAGCAGGTGCCGAGATCGAGCCTGCGCCCATCCCCTCACACCCCTGCATGCTCCAGCTCGTACGCCATGGCAGGCCCGAACCCGATGCCATCCCCCTGTTCGCCGTCTCGGAGCGTGGAGTCTGGTGGCTGCAGGGCAACTTCGCGGGCAACTACTGGTCGACCGTCCCATCAGGTACCTACGACGTGATGACCCTCGACGCAGAAGGCGCCCTCCAGCTCGTCGAGCCGCGCGTCGAGGCCAGCTCCCATGACGTCGTCGTGAGCTGGCCGCGGTGAGGGGCCGCTTGCGATGACGCCCGGGGCCAAGCGCTGGGCCGTCGTGTCCGCCGTGCTGGCCGTCGCCGCCGCATGTGCCGTGGCGTGGCTGCTGACGCGTCCCGTGCGCGTGGTGCATGCCCCGAGGACCTACGACGAGCTCGGTCAACCGTCGGGCGCGGAAGTGGCACCTGGCGGCGCCGCACGTCCCACACTGCAAGGCGCGACATCTTCCTCGGCCCGGCGCCCGATCCGTGGCCACGTGCTGGATGACAAGACCGGCGCACCGCTGGCGGGCGTCCGTGTCTTGGCGCTCACGTCCTCGCAGGCGCCTTGGCGGCACGAGGCCACGACCGACGCGGAGGGAAGCTACGAGCTGGACCTCCCCGAAGGCTCCTACATCCTCACCACGTGGCATCCGCGGTACATCCCCGCAGAGCTCACGCTTGCTCTCGCGCCACGGGCGCGCCTTGGACGTTCTCCAAAGCGCGTCGTACAGGTCCACGAGCACGGAGCCCCCGACGAGCGCCATGACGTTCGCTTGCTCCCCGGCACGCGTCTTCGCGCGCGCGTGACGGACGCGGCGGGGAACGTCCTCGCCGGTTCCGCGGTGCGCCTGCGAAGTAGAACGGCCTCGAGGCTGCACGATGCCCTGCCCACATCGCTGCGTGGCCGGGGGCAGGACACGAAGCCCCTGGCACCGGGAAGCGATGCGGAGCTCCTCTGCGACGAGCGGGGTGTGGTGGACGTGCAGGTGCTGCCTGCGGCCCTGGAGGGATGGTCGATCTCCGCGCATGCCCCCGGCCATGTGGGGACGTGGCACGCGCTGGCCACGGAGGGGCCCTGGGACATCGCGCTCGAGGTGGTGCGCGGCGCGGGGGTACGTGGGCAGGTCATCGACGGCGAGGGGCGACCCGTCAGCGGCGTCTGGGTCGGCCCCGGTACGGTCTCGGCGTCGCGCGGCGGGGCGTGGGACCCGTCCGTCCCGCCGGTTCGCACCGATGACGACGGGCGCTTCACGATCGAGGGCCTCTCGCCCACCGACGTCACGCTTCTCGCCGTTTTCGAGGATCCCCACGCCCTCGCGGGGCAGCTGCTGGTGCCGCGCCTTGCATCGGGGGAGATCCGCAGCTCTCTCATGTTCGAAGTTCCCACGCGGTACGTGTTCCGCGCGCGCCTGGCCAGCCTGTCAGGGGAGCTGCTGGCGGGTCGGCGCGTGCGCATCGTGGAAGCAGGAGCCGGACCCGGGCCCGTAGGCCGCGCGCCCTTCGCCACCACCGACGACAACGGCCACATCGGTGTCGTCCTGCCCTTCGAAGGGCCCTGGCGCCTGGACATCAGCACCGCCCTGGGCTGGGCCACGCTGGCCGACGACGTCCTCTTGCCGGCCGACGAGCTGGCGCTGGTCGTCGCGCCCGAGCCGGTGACTCGCTTCCGCCTCGAGGTCGTCGACAACGACGGGGCCCCTGTACGCGACTACGCCGCGCACGCATGGACGCTGGCGGAGACGGCCGAGGAGGCGCAGAGCGAGCACGCCGTCAAGCTGTTTGCCGACGGCGCGGACGTGGAGCTGGACGTGCCGGGAACGATTCCCGTGGCGATCTCCTTGGAGCGCTTGGACCCCGACACGCAAGCGCGCCACACGATGCGCCATGTCCTGGCCCAGCTGCCGGACGACGGCGTCGTTCGCCTGGTCTGGGACCCGCGGGCCCAGGTCACCGGCCGCGTGGTCGACGAAGCCGATCGGGCCATCGAAGGCGTCACCGTGCACATGAGCTGGGCCGGCGCCGCGCGCGGTGGGCTCACGTCGGCCACGACGGCGCAGGGCACCTTTGCGTTCGACTTCGATCCTGGAACCGCCCGGTACGTGGCCATCCAGGTGACGCCACCCGAGGGCTACGCGCAGCACGACGTCATCCTTCACTCGCTCTTCGACGACGCGCTCGTGATCCGGCTGCGCAGAGGCGGAATCGTCACGGGCCGGATCCACGTCCCGGCGGGCGTCCAGTTCGCGGACGGCGAGAAGGCACTCGTGATGTGGCCACGCGACGACGCGGAGGTGCCCCAGCTCGCGGGGGCGTCCGGCGCGATCTTCCCCGACGGGCGCTTCGTCGTGGAGGGCGTGCCCTTGGATCGCGAGCTCACATGGAGCTACCGAGGGCTCACGCTGCAGAAGCACGAGCTCATCGTGAGCCCCGCTCCCGCCCCCCTGCGGGCGGGCGATCAGCTCGAGATCCACACGATCCCTGCCCAGCGCATCAAGGGACGCATCGAGGGGAGCGGCGACGCGACGGGCCTCGTCGTGCGCGCCCACCCGGTCGGTGAGGCGGAGCGTGCGTGGTCCTGGAGCCCGGACGATGCGGACGACTTGGACTTCGACATCGGGCTCCTGCCTCCGGGGGACTACGTGGTCGCCCTGGTGAACGCCCATGGAACGCAGGCCACGTTGGATCAACGGACCGTCGCAGCCGGGACGCACGACGTGCGCTTGGACGCCACGTCCGCCTGCTGGATCCACGTGCGCTGCGAGCCCCGGGGCCTGCGCACCAGCTGCCTGCTGGTCGACGCCGAGACCGGACGCGCGGCCGGTCGGGCCTATGCGCGGGACGAGGTGCTCCGCGCCCGCACTTTGCGGGGTCGACGCTACGACATCACGGCCGTCACGGAGAGCACGACGCCGGGCGACGTGCCCCTGGTGGGCCACCTCGCCGACGTCGAGGCCGGCTCGGAAGTCGTCCTCGCGCTTCGCAGCGCGAGCCGCCTGACGGGCCGATTCCACGGAGACGGGGTCGGGCTCTTCCACGAGATCGTGGCGCGCCGGGGCACCACCTCGTTTCCCGTCCGCTTCCTCGGTCGCGCCGCGTTCGAGGCCTGGGTCCTGCCGGGGCCCTACGAGATCGTGGGACGCAGCGAAGAGGGCACGGAGACGGTCCTGGCCCGGGGCATCGAACCAGGCCAGGAGGGCGTCGTTCTCCGAGCTGGGCGCTGAGGACGCGCGGAGGCTTCCAAGGCGTGGCGCACCGCCCCTCCAAGCGGGTATCGTCGGCCTTGTGGAGTGAACGCGCGCCGTGAACGAACGCTTGGCCCTGCTCGTGTCGCTCGCCGTGGGCCTGCTGGCGGCGGGCGCCATCGCGTGGTGGGGAGCATCGGGCACCGAGCCGCGCGCCGAGGACGCGGCGGAGATGGCGCCGCCAAGCCCGGTGGCCCAGTCGCGACCAGATGCGGACCGGGAAGGCGCGGCCCCCGCTCTCGAAGGCCGTGCGTACGAAGCGGCGTCGGGCGTCGTAGAGGGCCTGGTCGTCGACGCCGAGACGAGCGCTCCGCTGGCTGGCGCGACGGTCGTGGCGGTCTCCCGCTGGGAACGCGCGGAAGCAGGACGTGGCGTGACCGACGCCGAAGGTCGCTACGAGGTCCGGGCGCCGCACGGGTCCCACGACCTCACGACGTGGCTGCCGGGGTACGTGCCGGCAGGGCTGGTGGAATCGGCAGCCAGTCGGCGGACCGGTCCACGGATCGCGCAGCTCGTCGAGGCGGGTAGCCGCGTGGCGGGCCCCACGCTTCGACTTCGACGCGCCATTCAGCTGCGTGTCCGCGTCGTGGACGACGCCTCGGGCAACGCCGTCCCCCACGCGCTGGTCCAGCTGCGTGGTCGCGGATGCTCCGTCCTGCGGTGGGCCGCGCCGGACGTACCGCCCCTGCACCGCCCCCTTCCCGACTGGCTGCCGCCGGACCACACGGCTGCGCTTGCCACCGATGCTCGCGGCGAGCTGGACGTCACGGCTCTCCCGAGCCCGCTGCCCGACTGGATGATCTGCGCCACGTCTTCTGGACGCCGGTCCGGATGGCAGTTCCTCGCTCCGGAGGGGCCCTGGGACCTGGAGCTGCGGCTCGTGAAGAGTGCGACGCTCGTCGGTCGCGTCGTGGACACGTCCGGACGACCCGAAGCAGGCGCTTGGATCTGGCGGTCATCGCTCGACCCGGATGGGGCGGAGGAGCAGGGCGCAGGTCCGCTCCCGGTACCCACCGACGCCGAAGGGAACTTCCGCGTGGAGGGCGTACCTCCGGGGAGCTGCACCTTGGCCGTCCGCTACGCGGATCCGGATGGCCCCGCCGCCGAAGAGCACGTCGCAAACATCAGGGCCGGGGAGGAGCGCGCGGGGATCGAGATCGTCGTTCCCGTTCGATACATCGTGCGCGCGACCCTGCTGGACGAAGCGGAGAGCGCCGTGCGAGACGCCCTGGTCCGGATCCGGGAGACGGCCGCGGACGAGATGACCCAGCAGCAGACGACGACCGCCCGCACGGACGAACGGGGCCACGTGGGCGTGCAGATGCCGCGGGCCGGCCCTTGGACCGTCGAGCTGAGTACCCCACGCGGCTGGGCCGAGCTCGCGCGAGGGATCGTGCTGCCCGCCGAGGAGCTGATCCTGCGTGCTCCTCCGGAGGAGGTCACGGCCTTCACCCTGCAGCTGCGCGCGCTCGACGGCACTGCCATCGACGGCTATCGCCTCTCGGCCTTCAGCCTCGCGGGCGACTCCTACCTCGCCCGCTCGTACCACTCGTTCGTGGCCAGGATGAATGGCCCCGCCGTCCCGCTCGAGGTGCCCGGACCGCTGCCCCTGGCCCTGGCCATCACCGCACCCACCGTCGACATGTGGGAGTCGGAGCGGCGCACGATGTTGCACATCGTGCGCGAGCTTCCTGCGGACGGCCTCCTCCAGCTCACGTGGAGCGATGGGACCGGCTTCGAGGGCGTCGTGCGTGGCAGGGACGGACAGCCCATCCCGGGCGCGACGATCCGCATCGCCTCCGCGGAGACCCCGGCCACGGCGCCTCCCGAGAAGACGGATGCCCAAGGCCGCTTCCGCGTGCCCTACGCACCCGACCTCGACCTGGTGGCTCGCGTCTCCATCAGCCCGCCCTCCCCGTGGCTCCCGACCGCCACGCCATGGCTACGCCACGACTTCGCCACGGGCCCGATGGAGGTGGTGCTCGAGCGCGGGGGCACGGTCCTTGGCCACATCGAGACGCCCCGGGCCGTCGTGTTCGGCCACGAGGATCGCATCGAGGTGCTCTGGCCTGCTGGAGAGGATCGCCTCGAGCTTCGCGGACGCGCCGAGGCACGCGTACAACCCGATGGCGGCTTCGAGCTGCAAGGATTGCCCCATGACCGCGATGCGACCTGGCGGTACGTCGGACCGACGCTGCCTGGCAACGGTCTGGTGTTCGAGGCCCCGTCGCGAAGCGTCCGTGCGGGCGAAGAGCTGATCCTGCGCACGACCCAGGCCCTGACGATCTCGGGCCGCCTCGTGGGGGAAGGCGATCTGGGTGGCCTCCAGCTGCGCGTGCGCGAGCTGGGTGAGGCGCCTCACTCCCGTCCGGCGGCGCTGAGCAGCACCGGTGAGTTCACCCTCGGAGGTCTACGTCCCACGACCCACGAGCTGCTCCTCATGGGTGGTGAAGAGGGCGAGCTCGAGCTGCTTCGCCTGCGCGTCGAGGCCGGGCAGGGCGACGTGCAGGTCAGCGTCCCCGCCCTGGCGTGGCTCGAGGTCCAGCTCGAGCCTGCTGCCACTCGCGCGGCGTGCTGGGTGCGTCAGGCCGGTGCCCCTGCCGCGACTTCACCGACGATGTCCGACGCGAACGGCTTCGCACGCATCCGCGTGGTACGCGGTCGGACCTACGACGTGGTGGTGGTCGCGTCGACCCCCCAGCCCCCCGAACCCTTGCGCGCTGGGCACGCCGTGGGTGTCCGAGCGGGGTCCCTGGTCCGCGTTCACCTCGAACCGGCGGTCGTCATGAGCGGAGCACTGGGCCCGGGCGTCATGCGCGAGCTGCACGACCTGCGCGCACGGCGGGGTGCCGCCGTGTACCCGCTGCAGATCCCGGATGGCCGAGGGACGTGGTTCAGTACCTTCGTCACGCCGGGGCGCTACGAGATCGTCGGCACCGACCGCAATGGTCGAGATCACGTCCTGGCCCGTGATATCGAGGCTGGCCAACGGGGCGTCGTCGTGGAGCTGGGCCGCTGATGCGTCGCATCGTCGCTGGGTTGCCCGTCGTGGTGGCTCTGGCCGCCATCATCTGGTTGCTGGCAGGAAGGCCGAGCGGCTCGGGCGAATCCGTGTCCGACATGCAGCAGGAGCAGTCCGCCGGAGGCGACGCGCGGCATGAGGCCGAGCCTCTCGAGGGCACGGACCCGGCCACCGAACCGCCCGCTGGCCTGCGGGAAACGGCCCCCGAGCTGGCTCACGCGGACATCCGCGGCATCGTGCGCGACGATGCGACGGGGGAACCGCTCGCAGGGGTGAAGGTGCTGGCTTGTGCTTCATGGGGCCCAGGGCCTCGCGTGCGGCAGACCCTCACCGACGGCGAAGGGCGCTACGAGCTCACGCTGCGCCAGGGCAACTGGAAGCTCACGACGTGGCACCCTGGCTACGTCCCGGCCGGCTTGGCGCATGCGCTCGCCAACGAGTACGGCGAGGGATGGCCGATGGATCTCCACGTCCACGTGAGCCCGGCGGGCACGTCGACCACACCCGAGGAGATTCGCCTCTCGCCTGGCACTCCGTTCGACATCCGCGTCGTGGACGAACGCGGCCAGCCCGTGCCCCGCGCACGCATCCATCGCCGGGGTCGGGCGGAGTCACGCGCGATCGCGGCATTCGGCTGGGAGGACGGCGCCGGCCCCTGGGAGGAGCTGACGTCGCTGGTTGCCGACAACGCGGGCAGGTGCTCTCTGGCGGTGTTGCCCCCGACCATCCCCGAGCTCGAGCTGGCGGCGACGGCACCCGGGATGGTCGGCGCATGGCAGAGGCTTCCTGCCAACGGCCCCTGGGCCATGACCCTCATCGTCCGCAGACCCGCCACCGTCTCGGGTCGGGTCGCACACGCCGATGGCAGCCCGGCCGTGGGCCTGTGGGTCACGGTGCCGACCCCCCAGGACTTCACGGGCGCGGCACCGGAGGGAGCACGATTCACGGACACGGCGCGAAGCGCTTGGCTCGAGGACGACGCCGGTGTGCAGACTGACGATGAAGGGAAGTTCACGGTGACCGGATGCGCGCCGGGGAGCGACTGCATTGGCGTCCTCCGGCTGGAACCCCTGGAGCACGTGTCGACCACGGCCCTGCCGCCTCTCGTCGCGGGCGAGACGCAAAGTGGTGTCGAGCTGGTGATTCCGCGCAAGTACGTACTTCGCATTCGCGTGGCCAGTGGTGGCGTAACGAGTCGCAACGGCGAGAGTTTCCGGGTCAGCAGGGTCGGGTTGGACCTGGATGGCAGCAAGTCGTGGAGGCACGTGCGCACGCACGACAAGCCCACGGTGGCGATCTCGCTGGATTCACCCGGACCCTGGGAGGTCGATCGCAGCACACCCGCTGGCTGGCAGCGTGTGCTGGCGTCCGTGAGGCTGCCGGCCGACGAACAGGTTGTTGACCTCGAACCCATTGCGGAGCCAATCCTGTGGATCGAGGCCGTGCGTCCGGATGGCTCACGCGTCGAACACTTCGAAGTGGAAACATGGTCACTCGCGGGCGCCCGGGATCTGGCCAAGAGTGACCACCTCCGGTCGGCCACCACGCGGGATGGGCGACTGCAAGTCCGGGTCGTCGGTGGACTGCCCGCCGCACTCCGCGTCGAGGGCCACCTCGAGCGCGACGATGCTCGACCACGCGATCGCCAGGATCTGGACGCCATGCGAGGCTTCGTTCGCGTAGCCGAGCCTCCCGCCTCCGGCACCCTCCGAGTGGTCCTGGGTCAACCGCACGAGCTCGTGGGAAGGGTGCTGGCACCCGACGGCCAGGGCGTTGCCAGTTGTGACGTCGAGGTCAGCCAGGGTAGGCGGCGCATGGTCGCAGAACGTCATCGAACCGATTCGAGCGGGCGGTTCATGGTGTCCGTCCGACCGGGGACGGAGGTCGTGGACGTACGCGTCACGCCTCCGGCAGCCTTCCTTGCACCCGCTCCGGTAGAGCACTCGATGCTCGACGGCCCCCTGACCGTCCACGTCCGCGCTGCGCTGCCCCTGGAAGGCCGGATCGAAGTCCCGGCGGGCGTGCGCTTCACCGGGAACGAGCAGGCGGTCGTGTGCTGGGGTATGGGCGAGGAGGACCGAAGCAAGTTCGGCGGCGCAACCGTCCAGCTCGACGTGGACGGCAGCTTCCGGTTTCCATCCCTGCCCAGCGACACGGACATCGAGTGGAGCTACAGAGGCCGCGTGCTGGAGCGTGAGGGGTTGCTCATCGAGCCTCCGACACGCACGACGCGTGCCGGGCAACTCTTGGTCGTCGGGGTGGTTTCCGGACGGTTCATCGAGGGTCGCGTCGAAGCCCGCACGCTGCCGGATCTTCTGAATGTCTCCGCAAGCCCCAAGCTTGCGCTGGCCCGTGGAAAGGCCGCTGGCGTGGATGGGTCCGGACGGTTCCGGATCGGCCCCCTCCTCCCAGGCCCGTACCGCATCCGTCTG
Source organism: Planctomycetota bacterium (assembly GCA_050248855.1). GTDB lineage: Bacteria > Planctomycetota > PLA2 > PLA2 > JAEUHO01 > JACKGW01. The sequence continues at coordinate 54,169 of JBFWRP010000018.1, forward strand.
CACAACGGCCGTGCCGGGGGCGCTGTCCTCGACGAGACCCAAGGCCACGCGGGCGACACGGATGTCCTCCTCCAGGCCCCCGAGCTGGACTGGCTCGAGCTGCGCTGCCCCACGGGTCGCTCCGGCTATCACGCCAACGCCTACGTTGCCGCAACGCATGAGTTCGCCGGGCGCGCCCGGGCGGGCGAGGACGGCGTGCTGCGGCTGCGACTCCCGACAGGGCGTCGCTACGACGTCGCGGTCACCACGGAGAGCGACCAACGAACCAACACGCCGCTGGCGGGTCACGTCGCAGGTCTCGAACCCGGGACGACACACGAGGTCGAGCTCGTACCCACGCTGCCTCTCGCGGGCCCGATCCAGTCCCAGGGCGAGTGGCGCTGGTATCGACTGGCTGCGCGCCAGGGCTCCGCGCGCTTCGCACTGATCCAACAGGGCTACGAGCGCTTCTTCGCCTACCTCCCGCCTGGTCGATACGACCTCGTCAGCCAGGACGCCGACGGCGTCGAGCAGGTCCACGCCCGCAACATCGAGGCCGGCCGCGTTGACGTCGTGCTCGAGCTTCGCTGAAGCGAATCCACCCGAGGCGGGCCCAGGGCGACGCTCGTAGACTTGCCCCATGGGTCGCTGGGGGTCTTGGCCTGCTGCTGATCTGCGCCGCGGGGCTCGCGGTGTGGAGCATCGTTGGTGGACCCGCTCGGTCTCCTCGGCCGACTGTGGCTCTCTCAGGCGCGCAGCCGGCTACTGCTCGACCGTGTCATCGCCCAAGTAGGTGACGCAGAGACCGTTCTGCGCGTTCCGGAGCTTGGCGTCGTCACGTTCCAGCTCCCGACGGACACCAGCCCGTTGAGCATCGATGGCATCCGGGACGATGTGCACACACCTCCGTTGACGTGCTGGAACCTGGAGGGAGGGCTCCAGCGCGTGCTCGTCGTGAAGGACGCGACCTATTCGCTGCGCGTCCACAATCCAAGTGACCTCATACCTCTCGGTGCGCTGGTGCGGGGCGGGGCCGGCGACACGATCCGGCCCCGGCTTGCCGGCGGCATGCGGCTACGGGTTCATGTGGAGGGGAAGGTGATTCCCGCGATGTGGGACGTGGTTGCGCGCAGTGGCGACAAGGAGTGCGCACTGGAGTCGATCGGCCGCAGTCAGTTCGACCTGGATCTCCCGCTCGACGAGTACGACGTCGTCGTCGTTCAGTTGTCCAGGAACGAGATTGTCCTGGGGCGAGGTCTTCGCCCCACTGGAAACTGGCATCACCTGAACTGGCCGTAGCCCACCTTGCCGGGAGATCTACTCGGCGGGGATCTCCACCCGCCGATCGAACAGCAGCGTCGTGTCGCAGCGGTAGTCGTAGGTGTCGAGCATCACGGCCAGGCTCGGCGGGGGCATCGACTCGTGCGCGGCGTCACCGGTCTTGACGATGAGCTTCTTGGCGTCGCCGAGCATGGTGGGGTTGAGGAGGATCGTGAAGTCCTCGGGGAAGGCGCCCGTCACCTCGAGGGTCACGACCAAGGAGTCGTCCTCACGTTTCTTGGTGGCGCGCACCTGCATGAGGTCGGCGGGGCGCTCGCAGCCGAGCCAGTAGAGGCCGCGCTGCTGGAGGCGCGTGGTCTTGTCCTCCGCATCCGGCAGTGGGTAGGGGTTCTCGGCGTACTCCCACACGATCGTGTTGGGGAAGGCGTTTCGGCGAACGGCAGTGACGGTCTCGATGCCCTTTCCGGGCTCGCCGGGCGGGAAGGCGTGCGCGAGGTCGGGGTGGCGCGTGAAGGTGACGCCGCCGTAGCCCTCAGGATCGGTCTCGCGCAGCGCTTCGATCATCTGCCACGCTCGCGTGAACGTGCCGGGCTCGCAGTTCGTGTCGTTCTCGCCCGTGTACATGTAGACGACCAGATTGCGGAGGTTGGGGACCAAGCCGTACTGCACTGGCCCCACGTCGTCGGGATTGGCCTTCTTGACGGACTCCGCCATCATCACGCCGTGCGCGGGGATCGCGCCGGCGAACAAGTCGGGCCAGCGCGCCGCCATGTGGAACGATCCCGTTCCACCCATGCTGAAGCCCATCACGTAGACGCGGTCGGGGTCGACCTCCTCGCGGGCCTTGGCGAGGTCGATCAGGGTCAGCGCGAAGCGCTCGCCGTGGACGGTGTTCCACGTGTCGCTGACCAAGTGGACGCCCTGCGGGTAGTAGCAGAGGTGCTTGGCGACCGGCCAGTTGCTCGCGGACTCGCTGCTGCTCCCGGCGCCCTCGCCCCCACCATGGAGGCCGAGGACGAAGCCGCTCTTGCTGCCGCCGCGCCCCTTGCTGATCCACGTCGCCTCGCCGTAAGGCGTGGGCATCGCGTCCTTCCACTTGGGAGCGGCCTTCTTGGCGTGCTTGGCGATCAGGTCGCGCAGGGTCTCGAAGCTGCCTTCCGGAATGGGAAAGGCCGCGGCCTTCTCCAGGAGCTCCTTGCGCTTGGCCGGGTCCCAGGCGTCGAACCGCGACCAGGGACGCGCGTCCAGGAACTCTTTGATCAGGCTCTCCGCCTTGCGCTTGTCGAGCTTGCCCTCGGGAGCGGCCGTACCGAGGCCGGTCGGCAGCAGGCACGCGGCCGCAAGGAGCGCGGGCAACAGGCAGCGGAGGATACGCACGGTCGGATCCTACCCACGGAGCGGCGCGCACGCGCACCCGCGTGGATCGCGGCCCGCCCCGCGGAGCGCGATCCCTCCGTGTCAGGCACCTTGCCCACGTTGCCGCTACGCGGCGCCGCGGCAAGGGTCCTGACACATCCGGGTTCGCGAGGCGCGCGGAGGTGTCTGAACCTGCGCCTCGGAGCGATAGCGACGGTGGCGCAGTGTCAGACACCGAAGTGCGACGGTCGCCAACCATCGGACCGCGACCCCTCCGTGTCAGGCACCTTGCCCACGTTGCCGCCTCGGTCAACGGCGAGTCTCAGATGTGCCTTGCGTTGCCCGTACAGGGACGACGCTCTCGCTTCCGTTCCGCGCTCCCGCGCGGAGTGTGCGCTCAGGCTCCGCCCTCGCGGCATGGGTGCTAGTCCCTACCACCCCTGCGCCCCTCACGGTGCGGCGCCGCGGCAAGGGTCCTGACACATCCGGGCTCGCGAGGCGCGCGGAGGTGTCTGAACCTGCGCCTCGGAGCGATAGCGACGGTGGCGCGGTGGCAGACACCGAAGTGCGACGGTCGCCAACCATCGGACCGCGACCCCTCCGTGTCAGGCACCTTGCCCACGTTGCCGCTACGCGGCGCCGCGGCAAGGGTCCTGACACATCCGGGCTCGCTCGCCGTTGAGTCGCGACCCCCGTGAGGGGTGCAGGGGTGGTGCGGAACCAGCACCCCTGCCGCGAGGGCGTAGCCGGAGCGCCGAGTCCGCGCGGGAGCGCGGAACGGACTCATGGGACCAGCGGTACGTGAGAGCCGATGCGGGCGCGGGCCCGAGCAGCTGGCGAGCCGTCCCCCGCACCCCGGGGGGTGAACGCCAACCCGCCCGGCTACACTCCGCGGGCGGAGGGCCGCGCGTGCAGTTCGGGTTCGTCATCGACCATTCCCGGTGCATCGGGTGCCACGCCTGCACCGTGGCCTGCAAGGCCGAGAACGACGTCCCGGTCGGCAGCTTCCGGACCTGGGTCAAGTACACCGAGACGGGTGCCTTCCCGTCGGTCAAGCGCCACTTCGCCGTGCTGCGCTGCAACCAATGCACGGCGGCACCCTGCGTCACGATCTGCCCGGTCACGGCGCTCGACAAGCGGCCCGACGGCATCGTCGACATCGACCCCGACCGCTGCATCGGCTGCAAGAGCTGCATGCAAGCGTGTCCCTACGACGCCCTCTACATCCACGAGGACCTGGGCACCGCCCAGAAGTGCCACTTCTGCGCGCACCGCACCGAACGGGGCATGGCCCCGGCGTGCGCCATCGTCTGCCCGACCGAGGCGATCATCCCCGGCGACTTCGACGACCCCACCAGCCGCGTCGCCAAGCTGAAGGCCGCCGGTGCCTTGGAGTTCCGCAAGACGGAGGCCGGCACGGGCCCCAACGTGGGCTACGTCGAGGCCGACCCCTCCACGCTGGACCCGGGCCTCACCAACCTCTCGGGCGGCTTCCTGTGGTCCAACCAGGTGCCGGGTCTCACGCTGGACGCGGAGGCCTGGCGCGCCGCCTTCGACGAAGCCGCCGCCCGCACCACCTACGACGTCCAGGTGCCCATGCACTGGGGCTGGAAGGTGTGGACGTACCTGTTCACCAAGTCGATTGCCGCGGGCGTCGCCCTGGCGCTGGCCGTGCTGCTTCCCTTCGCACACTTCGAGAGCATCACGAACCGTGCCGCGGGCATCCTCGGACTCGTCGGCCTGGCCGCGCTCGGAGTCACCGCGGCGCTGCTGGTGGCCGACCTCAAGAGGCCCGAGCGCTTCCTCACGATCCTGCTACGACCGCAGTGGGACTCGTGGCTCACCCGCGGTGCCGTCCTGCTGACGCTGTACGGCGCCGCGCTCGCAGCGTGCACCGCGCGTTGGCTGCTCGCGTCGGCCGGCGACACGCTGGTCGCCTCCACCGAGGTCTTCTGGCTCGTGCCCACGGCCGTGCTCGGTGCGTTGGCCGCCGTCTACACGGCGTGGCTCTTCGCCCAGTGCAAGGCGCGCGTCCTGTGGATGAAGCGCGGGCTCGCGCTGCACCTCTTGGCCCAGGCGTTCCTCGCCGGTGCAGCGACGGTGCTCGTCCTGGCGCCGCTGCTCGACCTCGTGGGCGTGACGTTGGGCGAGTACGTGGTGTTCGGCCTGCGTCTGACCGCACTGGCGGCCTTGATCGCTCACATGATGCTCATCGCCCACGAGCCGCACGCCGCGCCCGCCGGACGCCGCGCCGAGTACGCCCGCACGATGGCACTCGTGCTCGAGGGGCCCTACGCCAACGAGCGCCGCTGGCTGGGCATCCGCGTGGGTGTGGCCCTGGCCGCGGCATTCCTCCTGCTGCCCGGCGGCCCCTGGCTCTGGGCGTTGGGCGGCCTCGCGGCCCTCGTTGGTCTGTTCGCCGAAGAGCGCTTGCTGGTTCGCGCCGGCCAGACGCTCCCGATCCACTAAGGACCCGTCCGGGAACAGCCTTGCACATCTTGCACTCATCTTCGCGCCATCTGAGGCCCCTCCTTCCTCGCGGATTCCTCGGAGTGGACGGACCACGCCTGCGGATCCGCTCAGTCGTCGTGCCCGCATCTGGCATGAAGCTGAGCGCCTTCTGTACAAGTTGTTCCCTGCCGAGTCCCTGGGGAGCCCATCCATGAGCGAAACCACCTCCCCTCCCGAGCGCGTCTCGCCCTTCGAGCTGGCCGTCGCCCCGCCGCCCGAGCACTGGGAAGACTGGGTCGAGCTGGACGCGAGTGCCTGGCCCGAGCGCGTCGAGAAGCACTATCGCCTCATCCCGACGATCTGCTTCAACTGCGAGAGCGCGTGCGGGCTCTTGGCCTACGTCGATCGCGAAACGGGCGCCATTCGCCGCTTCGAAGGCAACCCGGTCCACCCCGGCAGCCGCGGGCGCACGTGCGCCAAGGGCCCTGCCACGATCAACCAAGTCAACGACCCCGAGCGCATCCTCACGCCCATGAAGCGCGTGGGCCCGCGCGGTGGCGGCCGGTTCGAGCCCGTGTCGTGGGACGAGGTGCTGGCCGACGTCGGCGGTCGCATCCGCAAGGCCCTGCAGGAGGAACGCCGCGACGAGGTCATGTACCACGTCGGGCGTCCGGGCGAAGACCACTTCATGCAACGGCTGTTCACGGCCTGGGGCGTGGACGGTGTCAACTCGCACACCAACGTGTGCAGCGCCTCGGCGCGCACGGGCTTTGCCCTCTGGTGCGGTGCCGATCGGCCTTCGCCGGACTACAGCCAAGCCAAGTTCGCGCTGTTGCTGTCCGCGCACCTCGAGACGGGACACTACTTCAACCCCCACGCCCAGCGCATCCAGGAGGCCCGCCTGCGCGGCATGCGTCTGGCCGTGGTGGACACACGCCTCTCCAACACCTCGACGCATGCGGATCACTGGGTCTCGACGTGGCCCGGCAGCGAGGCGGCCCTGTTGCTGGGCATCGCGCACCGCCTGCTCGTCACGCGCCGCATCGACGCCGCCTTCGTGGAGCGCTGGACCAACTGGACGGCGTGGCTCGAGGCTGACGACCCCGACGGTCCGCGCACCTTCGAGCGCTTCCTCGACCGCCTCACCGCCACGTATGCCGAGTACACGCCCGCGCGCGTGGCCGAGGAGTGCCGCGTCGACGCCGGTATCGTCGAGACGCTGGCCGACGAGATCGCCGCGGCGGGCCACGAGTTCACCAGCCACCTCTGGCGCAACACGGCCGCGGGCAACCTGGGCGGCTGGCAGGTCGCACGCAGCCTGATGCTGCTGCACGTGCTGACGGGCAGCTTCGGCACGCCCGGCGGCTTCAACCCCAACAGCTGGGACAAGCTGGTGCCCACGCCCAGCGACATGCCGCCGGCGATCCAGCACTGGAACGAGACGCTCTGGCCCAAGGCCTGGCCGCTCGCCCACTACGAGATGAGCTTCCTGCTCCCCCACCTGCTGGAGGAGCAAGGCCGCCGCCTCGAGGTCTACGTCACGCGCGTCTACAACCCGGTCTGGACCAACCCCGACGGCTGCTCGTGGATCGAGATGCTCGAGGACGAGAAGCGCGTGGGCTGCCACGTGGCGCTCACGCCGATCTGGTCGGAGACGGCGCAGTGGGCCGACTACGTGTTGCCCGTGGGCCTGGGCCCCGAGCGGCACGACGTGATGAGCCAGGAGACGCACGCCGGCACGTGGATCGGCTTCCGCCAGCCGGTGCTGCGCGAGCACCTGCGCCGCGAGGGCAAGGAGGTCGCGGACTCGCGCGAGGCCAACCCGGGCCAAGTCTGGGAAGAGGCCGAGTGGTGGATCGCGCTCACCTGGGCCATCGACCCCGACGGCGCGCTCGGCATCCGCCGCTGGTACGAGAGCAAGGACAAGCCCGGCACACCGATCTCCGTGACCGAGTACTTCAACGACCTGCTCGGCAACGTGCCGGGCTTGAAGGACGCCGCTGCCAAGGAAGGCAAGGACCCGATCGGCTACATGCGTCGCTACGGCGCGTACGAGGCCCCCTACGCCGGCCAGCGGCGCTACGAGAAGGCTGGGCCCTCGCGCGCCACGTCGCCGGGCGCCGACACCCACGGCTGCGTCGGATTCGGCACGCCGTCGGGGCGCTTGGAAGTGTGGTCGGACACCCTCGCCACCTGGGGCCATCCCGACCAAGCCATGCCCGGCTACATCCGCAGCCAGGTGCATTGGTCCAATCTGGACGAGGGCGCAGGCGAGATGGCGCTCCTGCCCACCTTCCGCCTGCCTACGCTGATCCACACGCGCTCGTCCAACGCGAAGTGGTTGCAGGAGATCAGCCACACGAACCCGCTGTGGCTGCATCCGACGGACGCCAAGCGCATCGGCGTGGTCACGGGCGACCTCGCCCGCGTGGCCACGCGCATCGGCTGGTTCGTGGGCCGCGTCTGGGTGACCGAAGGCATCCACCCGGGCGTGGTGGCCTGCTCCCACCACGTCGGGCGCTGGCGCCTCTTCCGGGACGTCGGCGGCCACAAGCAGGCCTCGAGCCAGGTGGACCTCACGCGCGAGGGCACGCGCTTCCGCTTCCGGCAGAAGGGCGGGGCCGAGGCCTTCGCCTCGAAGGACCCCGACAGCGAGCGCACCTGGTGGCGCGAGGTGGGCGTCAACCAGAACCTGACGTTCCCCGTGCAGCCCGACCCCGTGAGCGGCATGCACTGCTGGCACCAGCGCGTGACCGTCACCAAGGCGCAAGCCGACGACCAGTACGGCGACGTCGTGGTGGACACCGCGAAGAGCCGCGAGGTCTACGCCGAGTGGAAGCAGATGACAAAACCGGCCCCGGGGCCGGGCGGCTTGCGCCGCCCGCTGTGGCTCAAGCGACCGATGCACCCCGTGGACGCCATGTACCGCATGAGCGAGGAGGCCTGATGGACACCACGCGACGCGCGCTGCTCCTGGGCGCGGCCGCCGCCGGCTTCGTGGCCTGGAAGGCGCGTGATGGTCGAGCCGACGAGGGAGACCCCGCGCCGAAGCCCGCGGACGATGGGAAGGCGGCCAGCCCGATGAAGATCCTGATGCTCGGCGGCACGGCGTTCCTCGGCCCCGAGCTGGTCGAGGAGGCCACGGCGCGCGGTCACACGGTCACGCTGTTCAACCGCGGCAAGACCAACCCGCACCTCTTCCCGGATCTCGAGAAGCTGCGTGGCGACCGCAACGGCGACGTGTCGGCGCTCGAGGGTCGGTCGTTCGACGCCGTGTTCGACACCTCCGCCTACGTCCCGGCCCAGGTCAAGCGCATCGCCGACGTGCTCGGCGACCGCATCGGCCACTACGGGATGGTCAGCACGATCAGCGTCTATCCCGAGATGGGCACCTCCGACGCCACGATCACCGAGGACACGCCCGTCGGTCGCCTCGAGGACCCGACCGTCGAGAAGGTCACGGGTGAGACCTACGGCCCCTTAAAGGCGCTTTGCGAAGAGGCCGCCGAGGCCGCGTGGCCCGGCCGCGTGGCCAACGTGCGCCCCGGCCTCATCGTGGGCCCCGGCGACCCCACGGACCGCTTCACGTACTGGCCCGCCCGCGTGGCTCGCGGCGGCGACGTGCTCGCGCCGGGCGACGGCACCGACGAGGCCCAGGCCATCGACGTGCGCGATCTCGCGGCCTTCCTCGTGCACTGCGCCGAACAGAAGGTGGCCGGCGTCTACAACGCCGTCGGCTACGAGGGAAAGGTCACGTTCGCCGAGATGCTGCACGGCGCGAAGTGCGCGCTGCGTCACGACGTGCAGTTCCACTGGGCCGACGCCGCCTTCCTCGAAGCGCAAGGCGTGCGCCCCTGGCACCACCTTCCTCTCTGGCTGCCGCCCGGCAACAACCCCCACTGCGCCAACGAGCGCGCCCGCGCCAAGGGCCTCACCTTCCGCCCCCTCGCGCAGACGATCGCCGACACCGTCGCCTGGATGCGCAAGACCAACCGCGCCCCCACGTGGGGCGAGGGCCGCACCCCCGGCCTCTCCGCCGCCCGCGAAGCCGAGGTCCTGGCGGCGCTCAAGGCGCGGTAGCGCTACGGAGACGTCTCGCGCCCCAGGCGCGTCCGCGGCACGCGGAGCAGCTTGGGTAGCGATCCGCCCGGCGCCGACGTCAGCTCGCTTCGCCACGCGCGCCGCGTGACCACGAGCAGGTTCATGAGCAGGACGGCAGGTCCACCCAACAGGACGGACCCGATCCAGAACCTGCGCAGCGACCTCGGCATCTCGAGGCGGCGCATGCGCAGCCACGCCACGAACGCGCAGACGAGAGCGATCCCGAGCACTCCGAAGAGCAGGCCGTCGTGGTTCCCCGAGGCAATCAGCGGTTGCCACAGGACGTCGCGTGGCGGCAGGCGGAACCGTGCAGCAAGGGCCACGAGCGGTGGCGTAGCAAGCGCCGCTCGTTGCACTGCATCTGCCGCGTCGACCTCTTGCGGGCGTCGAGGGACGTACGTGTGATCGATGGCAACCGTCCCGTCAGGCCTCGTTACGCGTAGGCGGAACCCGAGCGGGTCCTCACCTTCGGTCGTCCGGCTCCAGCCGTGCAGGGCTCGTCCGTCGCCACGTCGGTCAGGCGGATCTTCCACGATCTCGATCCCGCTCTCGGGCGACCACGCCATCCACCCTTCGGTCGTATCCAGGAACAGGACGCGTGGAACACGGCGGACCTCGTCGCGGGATGCGGCGAGCGTACGTGGCGCCTTGAACAGATCCCGAGCGAGCACCGGGCGGCCCTCGCCGTCACGCAGGGGATCCAACCGGCCGTCGTCCATCAACCCGGCAGCATCGCGGACCAAGATGGAGCCGGTAGCTGGTTGGAAGAAGACCCACACATCCCCGCGACTTCCGATCTCGTCCACCGGCCACCACGACTGGTCCAGGGGGTTGCCCTCGGGGCCTCGCAGAACAACCAGCTTGGCGGGGGGCTGAGCAGGGCCACCCCGCTCCCTGACGATCATGGAGGAGACATCCTCCATGCGGATCGCGCTGTACGCCACGCGCCCCGGTTGCCAGATGAGCTTCACTCGGCCGTTCTGGGCTGCCAGTCGGCCGCTACGCGCTCCCGCGCTGAGGATCGGTCCTGGACGCGACTCACCCCAGGCGCTCAGCTTCGGATCGGTCCCCAGGCGGTCAGCACCCACACGAGACGGGTAGGCGACAGTGAGCCACTCGGTGTCGGAGGAGGGGATGGGTTCAACAACCTCGTGAGACGAGTCGAGCAAGTGCATGACTCTCTGGGCTCCCTCCACGTCGTCCTGCACGAGCTCAGCCAAAGCAGCGTCGTGATCTCCCACGAGCACGATGTGTGGATACCGAGTCAGAAGTCTGCCGAGCTCCCTACGTTGCAGGGTAGCCACCAGCGTTGCTCCCCACGCCAGACCCGCGAGCACGATGACCACGCTGGAGACGTGCGAGCGGCGCATGGACCGACCCACATCCGCGTCGTAGCCGAGGGGCGCGAGGGACATGAGCGTCAGCCACAGGAGTGCTGCGATACCGGCTTGGCTTCCTACGTACCAAGTGGCAGGAACATGGGCGACGAGCCAGCTGCTCCACGACGTATCGGGACCCCACCCCAGTCGCGACGGGATCTCGGGGAGCAGTCCCCACGTCCCTGGGTCCGTCAAGGCGTCGGCCTGGTAGATCAAGACGAAGCCAAGGAGGCCTTGGACAACGGAGATTCCCCCCAGTCCATCCCTCCCACCGTTGTTGTACGCCATAGCCCAGTAGCCAAGGACCAAGACAGGCAGCGCGCCCGCGTAGAGGGCCAGCTGGACTCCGAAGCCTTCAGTCGTCCAGAGCGTCCGGTTCACGTAGCGATCGAGGATGCCAAACCAGGAGAGCAGATAAGCCGTTCCGATCGCAGCCGACAGGACGAGGACTGCCCCCAACACGCGCGCCGCGTCGAGACGCCATCGCGACACGGCTCGATGTAGGAACCATGCGCGCGAGGCTCCCAGGTGATCTCGAAGGCCCGCGTAAAGGCCGAGTGCCAATCCGCACCAGACGACGAGCTGGCGAAGCGGCTCTTCGCCGCGGACCAAGCCCGGGATCCAGATGCTGTCGCCATCGCGCTTCTCGATGGCGACGGAGAAGATGACGGCAAGGAGCACGTAGAACGCGAGCAGCCATCGCCGTTCATGACGCCAGACGGCAAGCATCAGTGCGCGAGCGCCTCGCGCGCCACCCGCGAGAGGGGCTGGATGAGCAGCTGGGGCGCCTCGGGCGCGCCAGCCCTGTCCCACGCTCTGCGGCGAACGAACACCCACTGCGCAAGAAGCACGGTCAGCCCCCCGAGCAGCGCGCCCACGATCCACACGCGGGATACCCGTGCTGGCATGTCGAAGCCACGCAACCGCAGCCAGACGAGTACGGCGCAGAGAGTGCCGACCGCCAAGCTCCAGAGGACGGTGGATCCATTGCTGCCCTCGCTGACATAGGGTGCAAGCACCTGCAGATGTCGCCCCGAGGCGTACGCAAGCACAACGGCCAAGGGCGGTTCCACCACCGTCGCGGCGGCGACAACCGACTCGCTGCGTCGCCCCGCGCCCCACGGTCGAAACGTGTGAGACAGCACGGTGCGTCCCTCAGCGTCGACGATCCGGGCATCCAGCCGCAGAGGGCGTGGGCTGAAGCTCTCGGACCGACCACCCCACGGCACCCATCCTGGGCCGGACCCCAGGAACTGGCTCCAGCGCTGGACCTCCCCGACGGGTCGCCAAGCGTCCCTCCCATCTGCGGCGAACCAACCCGCGCGAGTGCGTGCCTGTAGCTGGGTGTACTCGTCGGCTGGATACGTCTCGCCGGGGCCGGGCCGCGGAAGGAACAGGCCAAGCCGCTGATCAACTTCCTCAATGCGCAGATCCCCGGGCGTTGCGAGCTGTCGGAGGGGTTCACCCCGGGTCAGCTCCTCGCGCTTGGACGCCCAAAGGGACCCGTCACGGGGATCGAAGGCGAGCACATCGTGACGAGCACTTGTGAGCCATCGAGCCTCCGGAGCCAGCGGCGTGCCATCGCCGCGCCGCACGATCCGCCGGACCGACCGCTCTTGCTGCCCCTCACGCCCCCAGGAGCCGACGACATGCACAACGTGCCAGGCATCGCCTCCAGTCTGTCGAACCAGTGTCGTGTCGTGGAGGAGCCCCCGTCCGATCGATCTGCGCACCCTGGACGGGGCGAGCGGGAAATCGTCCTGATCCACCAGCGAAGCTCGCACGCGCGAGTACCAGCCCATCCCATGCGGCCAGATCGACAACCAGGCTACGGGCTCCGCGGCCTCGTCGGGGAGATCGACGCTGGTCCACCCGATGGGCGAACCTGAATCGTCTGCAGGTGCCCACATTCCCGTGTCCTTGTTCTCCACGAAGAGTCGCGCGGTGCCATCCTCCCCCCGAACTGCGACAGGCTGTGCCACCTCGATGGCGCGAACGACGCGATCTTGGACTTCACGCAGCCCAACAATGCCGAGAGCAGCCATGCACACGACATGGAGCGCGGCCAACCAGGCTGGACTCCGTTCAGCGCGCCCCTGGTCGTCATCGCCCAGACGAAGAGCCCGTCCTCGCGCGACCTGCCACAGCCCCAAAGCCAGAACCAGATTGACGATCACGCACGTCCACGAAGCAGCGGGTCCCAAGTGATCCAGACCGAGGACCCGCAGACGGGGCGCCGTGTGGGACAGAGCGGCCGTGCCTCCAGCTAGGACGAGCGCCTTCGCGCCTGCCAGCCACCATGGCCCCTCGAGCGTCCCGATCACGAAGCCCACGATCAGCGCTGGAACCAGCACGCTGAACCAGGCCAGCTGCGCCCCCAGACGCTCAGCGGACCACAGCTCGCGCGCCTGACGATCGTCATCGAGCCAGCCGAGCCATGACAGCAGCATCGTGGCGGCGAGGCTCATCGCGAGCACCACGAGGCACGCTATGCATCGGGCGGCAAGGGCGAGCTGGGCCGGTAGTCCTCGCTGGAGGAGCGACTCGCGGGTCCCGACGAGGCGATCCCGCAGGGTGGCCCATGCACCCAGGGCGAATGCCACCAAGGCGACCACGGCCCAACGGTCCGTGAAGCCGCGTTCGAGATCCGGAATCCACGTGTCGTTGCCCAGGTCCCACCACGCAGCAACGAACGCTGTTGTGCACAGTGCGAACCATGCCGCCAGCCAGCGTCGGTCATGTCGCAACACCGCCCACATCATGCGACCTCCGCGGGCGCAAGTGCGTCGGCGTCGGCGGCCACGAGGTCGAGGAAGAGGTCTTCGAGGCCGAGGCGCACGGGGTCACCCAGGAAGGCGCCGGCGCTGCGCAGGCGATCGAGCAGGTCGTCGTCGACGTCGAGGAGCGTCAAGTCGTAGCCGTCGGGGACGCGGCGCGCGCGCAGGACGCGCAAGAGCGGCGGAGGGCCCTCGGAGGCGTCACGGGGCTGCCAGAAGCGGCGCTCGATGCGCTGCTTCAGCTCGTCGATCTCGGCATCGGCGATGAGAGCGCCGCCGTGCAGGATGCCGACGCGGTCGGCGATGCGCTCGACGTCGGTCATCACGTGCGAGCTCAGGAGCACCGTGCAGCCCGTGTCCGTGAGGGCCTGCACCAAGGCGTCGAGCAGCTCGCGGCGCATGACCACGTCGAGACCCAGCCCGGGGTCGTCCAGGATCAGCACCTCGGGGTCGGCCGAGAGGGCGGCCACGAGGGCCACCTGCGCACGCTGGCCACGGCTCATGGTGAGCACGCGCTTCTTGGGGTCCAATCCGAGCCGTTCGATCCACGCGCGAGCGCGGGGCAACGAGAACGAGGGCCGCGTACCGGCCTCGAACGCCAGGATGTCGCTGATGCGATCCAGCTTGTGGAGGCGGTGGCCCTCGGTGACGTAGGCCACGCGACCGCGTGTACCGGCCGACAGATCCTCGCTGGATTCGCCCAGGAGGCGCGCCTCGCCGTGGTGCGGCAGAAGGAACCCGAGCAGCGTGCGGATGGCCGTGGTCTTCCCGCAGCCATTGCGACCCAACAGGGCGTAGACGCTGCCCTTGGGCACTTCGAAGTCCAGGCCTCGCAAGACCCACGTCTTGTCGAAGCGGCGGTGGACGTTTCGGAACACGATCGGTGCAGCGTCCATGTCATCTCCCTGCCTGGGCGTGCTTGCAGCGCTTGAGCGCGGCCTCGAGGGCCGCGCGAAGTGCCGCAGGCGTCGCGCCCTCGTGCAGTGCATCCATCACGAGGCGCTCGAACTCCGCCTCGAGCGAGTCCCTGGGCGGAGGCGCCGGCGCCTCGGGCCGCTCCGCCACGAAGCACCCCGCGCCATGACGCCGCACGATCCACCCTTGCGCCTCGAGCACGTCGTAGGCCTTCACCACGGTGTTGGGATGGATGCCCAGCTGGCGCGCCAGCTCGCGGACGGAGGGCAGCCGGTCACCGGCTTGCGCACGCCCCTCGGCGACGGCCTTTTTGACCTGCCCCCCCACCTGCTCGAACAGCGGGGTCCCATCCGTGGGATCCACGCGCAGCAACAGGGCCCGGGGATTGGACTGTGCCATCTGTTCCATTACAGATAGAACAGTTGGCGCCGGATGTCAAGTGGGAGTCGTCAGGCGTCCCCCGCGCTGCCGGGCAGCGGCTCCAGGACCGGCGGCGGCTGGTGCAGGACCTCCAACATCTGGGCGGCGGTCAGGTGGCCGGAGGCCGCCAGGACGCGCACCAGGGCGAACACGGTGGCCTTGAGCTCGGCGACATCCTGGTTCACCTCGCGCCGGCGGAGCCTGAAGAGGCGGCGCTCGCGCCGCTCCTTCATCCGAAGATGGCTGTGCAGGATGTCCATGTCGCTACGGCTCATGAAGCCGTCGTCCGTCAGCCAGTGCCACACCCCCATGCCGATCCTCCCTGGCCGCCCCCCCGGGGGGTGCGCGGCCCCCAGAGTACGGGCCTGGGCAGCCACGCGGGTGCCGCCCGCCCGTTGCGTACCATGCCGGGCATGCGCACCCTCCACGTCTCTCTCCTGGCTGCCGTCGCTCTCCTGGCTTCGCCCCTTGCCGCCCTCGCGGACGAGGGCGTCCAGGAGACATGGAGCCGCATGCACATCAACGGGGCCCCCGCGGGCTGGGTGCACGGCGTCACCAAACAGGTGCCTGGCGACACGCCGAAGGTCGTCACGTCATCGACCAGCGAGATGAAGATGACGCGCATGGGCACGACGATCGAGATCTCCTCGTCGAGCACCAGCGAGGAGACGGTCGACGGCAAGCTCCTGAGGATCGAGAGCCGGAGCAAGCAGTCCGCGACGGTCACGGAAGCGACGTACGTCTTCCGCGAAGGCAAGCTCCAGATCACGACGAACCAGATGGGCATGCAGCGCACCGTCGAGCAGGAGGTCAGCCCGGACCTGGTCGGGCCGGCCTACATCGAGCGCGAGACGCTCTCGCTCTTGGACACGTCGGGGAAGTCGAAGTCGTTCAAGACCTACATGGCCGATTTCCAGAGCGTGGTCACCGTGACGCTCACCTCCGGGGGCCGCGAGGAGATCACCTTGCACGATGGCAGCACCGTGCAGGCCACGCGCGTCGAGACCGAAATGAAGACCGCGGGAGACATGGCGCTGCCGTTCAAACCCGTCGCCTGGATCAACGCCGATGGTGAGGCGGTCAAGAGCCGCATCGACATCGCAGGCATGACGATCGAAACGTACTTGGTGGGCTCCGAAGCCGAGGCCAAGCGCGCGGATGCCCCGACCACCGGCCCCACCAGCGCGCCCGACGTGTTCGAGGCGACGCTGCTCCGCGAAGACGACCCGATCCCCACGCCTCGTCGTCTCGAGGCCGCCTGGATCCGCATCGGCAAGAAGAGCGAGGATGCGCGGCTGCCGAGCCTCGACGGGCCCGGCTTCACGGTGAGCACCGAGCCGGACGGTTCGATCCTGGTCCACGCCGTGCGCCGTGTTCCGCCGGCGGACAAGCAGGGCACGCACCCGCTCGCGCTGGCTCCGGCCGAGCTGATCGACGCCCTGGCCGCCAGCTCGATGATCCAGAGCGACGCCGAGGAGATCGTGGCCATTGCCAAGCGTGAAGCTGGTGAGGGCACGACGGCCTGGGAGGCCGCGGTGCGGCTCGAGAGCTG
The DNA here is from genome assembly GCA_050248855.1 of Planctomycetota bacterium. Taxonomy (GTDB): domain Bacteria; phylum Planctomycetota; class PLA2; order PLA2; family JAEUHO01; genus JACKGW01. Next base: position 70,380 of record JBFWRP010000018.1, read on the forward strand.
GGTGTACGCGCACATCAAGAAGAAGTCGATGGGCGTGGGCTTCGCCTCGGCGCTCGAGGTCTGCCGCTCGGGAGAGGGCGACTGCACGGAGCACGCCGTCCTGTTGGCCGCGCTGTGCCGGGCCGCCGGCATCCCGGCCCGCGTCGTCATGGGGATCGAGTACTTGGCAGGCATCTGGGGCGGCCACGCCTGGAACGAGGTGTGGATCGACGGTGCCTGGTTCCAGCTCGATGCCACCAACGCGCTCGGGTTCGTCGACCCGCTCCACCTGCCGTTTGCCAACTTGGTGATGAAGGAGGGCGGCGCCAGCGAGATGACGCAGATGATCGGAACCCTGGGAACGATCACCGTGGACATCGTCGAGGTGCAGCGCGACGGCCGCCGCATCGTCGTGGGCGACCCCGCGCACGTGGGCACCACCGAGGAGGGTCGTTGGCGAAACGCCGTGCTCGGCCTCTCGTTCGCGATTCCCGCGGGCTACGAGCTGGACCCGCCCAACCCGCGCCAGGGCATGAGCATCCGCGTGATGGAGCTGGACGGCACCACGTCGGACGGCAAGTCCGTCGAGATCGAGATCGACATGACCGATGCCCCGGCCCGTGGCGGCTACGACGAGCTCCTGAAGCCATTGGGCGCGGCCGCCGGCCAGGTAACCACCATCGAGGTCGACGGCCGCGAAGGCCGCTCGCTGACTCGCGGCACCGGCTCGCGTACACAGCGTCGGACGCTGGTGATCGCGGACGGCGCGCTATGGATATTCAACCTGGACCGCGCGGGCGGTCCCGAGGAAGACGCCACCTACGAGACCTTCCTGGCCAGCGTCGACTTCGACGAGCGCTGATCCGACCGGACCGATCGGCCAGGTCCGTCTGCAGTCCCCCCAGGTGCGCGCCTGTAGCCTTGGCCCACCGATGGACGAGCCCGCCGACCTCCGCTTTGCCGACCTGGGCCTGTCGCCCGAGCTCATGAAGGCGGTGGAGGAGCTGGGGTACGAGACGCCCACCGCCATCCAGGCGCAGGCCATCCCGCCGCTGCTGGCGGGGCGCGACCTGATCGGGCAGGCCCAGACGGGCACGGGCAAGACGGCGGCCTTCGCCCTGCCGCTCTTGCAGCGGCTCGACATGTCGCGCCGCGAGGTGCAGGCCATCGTGCTGACGCCGACGCGCGAGCTGGCCATGCAGGTGGCCGAGGCCGTGCGCGCCTACGGCAAGCACGTCGGCCCGCACGGCGTCCGTGTGCTGCCCGTCTACGGCGGTCAGCCGATCCACCTGCAGCGCAATGCGCTCCGGGGCACCGTGCACGTGGTCATCGGTACGCCGGGCCGCGTCGTGGACCACCTGGAGCGCGGCACGCTGGATCTTGCCGGCGTGCACTTCTTCTGCCTCGACGAGGCCGACGAGATGCTCAACATGGGTTTCCTCGAGGACGTCGAGTGGATCCTGGAGCACGCCAAGGCCGACCGGCAGATCGCCCTGTTCTCGGCCACGATGCCCCCGCCCATCCGCCGCGTGGCCGACCGCCACTTGCGCGAGCCGGCCGACGTCCAGATCCGTCACGCGACACGGACCGTGGAGCGCATCGAGCAGGCCAGCCTCCGCGTGGCGCGCCACGAGAAGGCCGAGGCGTTGGAACGGCTGCTGGGCGTCGAGGACCACGAAGCCGTGCTGGTGTTCGTGGGCACGCAGCGGGGAGCCACCGAGCTCGCCGAGCACCTGCAGGCCCACGGTTTCGGCGCGGACTGCATCCACGGGGGCATGAACCAGGCCCAGCGCGACGCCGTCGTGAAGCGCCTGCGGGCCCGCACCATCCAGATCGTCGTGGGCACGGACGTGGCCGCCCGCGGTCTCGACATCGACCACATCGGCCTCGTCGTGAACTACGACCTCCCACGCGATCCCGAGGTGTACGTGCACCGCGTGGGACGCACGGGCCGCGCCGGCCGCACGGGGCGGGCGATCTCGTTCTGGCAGCCGCGCGAGCTGCATCTGCTGCGCAGCATCGAGCGCTTCAGCGGCCAGCCCATGGAGCCCATGCGCCTGCCTGGCATCGAGGAGCTGCTCGCGCGCCGGCGCGAGCGGGTGGCCGAGCAGCTGATTACGCTGCAGGCCGAGGACTTGGACGAGTTCGTGGCCTGGGCCCAGGAGCTGGCCGCTGCCAGCGAGGTCGATGCCGAGACGCTGGCCGCCGCCGCGCTGCGCATGGCCTGGGGCGAGGGACCGCTGCACGCACCGGAGTCCGCGGCCGTCGCCCAACCCCACGATGCATCCGCCGGCCCGATCGACTACGTCGAGATCGTCGTGCCCGTCGGCGTGCGCGACCAGGTACGACCGGGCGCCATCGTGGGCGCGATCGCGGGCGAGACGGGATTGCCCGGCAAGATCGTGGGCCGCATCAACATGCGCGACAGCGTCACGTTCGTGCAGGTGCCGCGTCAGCACGTCCAGCTCATCCTCGAGCGGCTTGCCGACGTGCGCATCGGCGGTCGACTCGTGCGCGCGCGGCTCGCGCACCCCGAGGGCGACGAGGGACGGGGCGCGCAACGTCAGCCGCGCGGCCCCCGCGGTCCCAAGACCCCGCGCCGCCCCCACCGCAAGGGGCCGCGCGCTTCCTGACGCGCGGTTGTCACCGGGCCGGCCGCGAGGCCCCTGCGCCACCTCTTGCGATGCCCGACCCTGGTAGTCTCTCGCCATGAGTGCGGATGGTGTTGCCGGGGAGACCCTGGCGCGGCGGGCCCTGCTGATGTTCGAGGCCCTGGTGGCGCTCGCGCCCGAAGCGCGCGCCGCGTGGTTGGCCGCCGCCTGCAGCGGCGACACCGACCTGCAACGCGCCGTCGAGCGCATGATCCAGGCCGACACCACGCCCAGCTTCCTCGACCCTCCAAGCGACACGCAGTCCGACCTGCCGCGCGAGCTGGGGCCCTACCGGTTGCTGCGCACGCTGGGGGCGGGCGGCATGGGCACGGTGCATCTCGCCGAGACGATCCGCCCGGTGCGCACACTGCCGGCCGGCAGCCAGGTGGCGATCAAGGTCCTGCACCCGCATCTGCTCGAGGCCGAGGGCTTTTTCAAGCGCTTCCTGCGCGAGGCCGAGGCGGGCATGCGCATCGAGCACGAGAACGTGGTCAGGACCCTGGACTGCGACGCCATCGTGCAAGGCGGCCGCCCCCACCACTTCCTGGTCATGGAGTACGTCGAAGGCAGGACGCTCTTGGACCTGGTGCGCGAGCTGGGGCGGGTGCCCGAGGAGCTGTGCCGTCACGTCGGCCTGAAAGTCGCCGCCGGCCTCGTCTGCATCCACGAGGCCGGCATCCTGCACCGGGATCTCAAGCCCGAGAACCTGCTCATCACGGGCGATCACGTGGTGAAGATCATGGACCTGGGCATCGCGCGCCTGCACGACGAGGCGGCTCGCCTGTCGGTGGCCGGGCAGTTCGTCGGCACGCTGGCGTACGCGGCTCCCGAGCACGTCCAGGGCGACGATGCCGACATCGACGGCCGGGCCGACCTGTACGCGCTCGGGGCCACGCTGTACCACCTCCTCTCCGGACGCGTACCGCACGAGGCGCGCAGCCCGGGCGAGCTCGTGCGACGTGTGCTGGACCACGAACCGCCCCCGCTCGACCGGATCGATCCCCCGCCCTCCCCGTTCTTGCGGACGCTTGTCCACACGTTGCTGGCCAAGCGTCCGGGGGAACGCCTCGACTCGGCGGCCGACCTGCATGAGGTCTTGGCGCGCGGCGAGGCCTCGACGTGGTGGACGGACCGCCAGCGCGAGCTGCAGGAGCGGACGGCGCGGGCCCCGCGACGTCTCCCGGTGGATCGCACGGCTGCCGTGTTCGGGCGCGATCCCCAGCTGGCCGCCCTGCGCGCACATTTCGAAGACGTGAAGCAGGGTGCGGGACGGGTTGTGCTCGTGGAGGGCGAGGCCGGGGTCGGGAAGTCTCGCCTCGTGGACGAGCTGGTGGCCCGCCTCCACGCGGACGGCGAGGAGGTGACCTTCCTGTTCGGCACCTACCCGCAGGGGGGCGCCGTATCCGCCTGGGCTGGCTTCGCGGCCGCGTTTCGCGAGCACCTGGGCGGCGTGGATCTGCCCGCGCGCGTGGGAGGCCATCTCGGGTCGGCCCAGGCCCTCGCATCTGCGTTCGCCGCCTTGCTCCTGGACGAAGGCGTGCCCGTGGGAACGGAGCAACAGCTGACCGAGGAGGTCCTGCAGACACTGTTCGTGCGACTGACGCGCAGCCTCGCCGCCGGCACGCCCACCATCCTCTTGATCGATGATCTCGAGGCGGCGCCCGAGGCGGGGCGCGGCCTGTTCAGCGCCCTCGCACGTGCCCTGGTGTCGAGTCGGGTCCTGCTCGTCGGCACGCTCGGTGATGGCGCGTGCGACGGCTGGGCGAGCGAGCTGGCGCGCGCGGACCACGTCGAGCGCATGCCGCTGGGTCGCTTGGGCCCCAAAGACCTGTTCGCGCTGCTGCAGGACACCTTCCGCTCGGAGGCGCTCGCCCGCGACCTCGGCATGGCCATCGCCTTGAAGTCGGACGGCAACCCGTACTTCGCCCTCGAGATCATCCGTGGCTTGGAGGAGGCCGGCCACGTCGACCTGGGTCCGGACGGCAGGTGGCGGGCTCGCCACACCATCGATCGCATCGAGATGCCGTCGTCGATCCTCGGCCTGATCGAGGGTCGCTTGGCCGACGTGGACCACGAGGACCGCGTGCTCCTGGACCAGGCCGCGTGTCTGGGCGCCAGCTTCGACCCTGCCCTGCTCGCGGCGGTTCGTGGCGAGCACCGCATCCAGGTCCTGCAGGCGTGCGCGCGCATCGAGCGCAGCCATCGTCTCCTGCGGGCCGAAGGGCGAGGCTACGCCTTCGATCACCCCCAGATCCGCGATGTACTCGACGCCCACCTGCACGAACAGCTGCGCGAGGCGTACCACGCCGGCATTGCCGAGGCGCTGGCAGCGCGCGCGCCCCTGGATGCTGCAGGCGTGGTGGCGCTGTGCGAGCACGCAGCAGCGGGCGCGGTGCCCGAGCTGGGACGCACCCACCTGGGACTGGCGCTCGAGCGTCTCGAGAGCACGTACGAGCCCACGCGTGCCGCCCAGCTGGCTCGTGCGTACCTCGAGGCGAACGGACTGCTCGAGGGGGCCGAGCGGGCCGAGATCCTCCTGCGCCAGGCCGCCGCTCTCGCGCCGGCCGGTGATGCCGCCTCGCAAGAGGCGGTCCTGCGGGAGGCGGTGGCGCGGGCTGCTGACGCTGCGCCGCCCGCCCTGCACGGGAAGGCGTTGCTCGCGCTGGGGCGCTTCCTGCACCAAACAGCTCGCTACGACGAGGCACGCGAAACGTACGACCAGGCTCGCACTTTGGCCAAGGGCAGTGGGCTTCTCGGCGTCCATGTCGACGCGACACTAGGCGCCAGCACGGTGCTCCAAGCGCATGGCTCGTATGCCGAGGCCGAGACGCTGGCGGACGCCTGCCTCACGCTCTCCGAGGAGCTCGGCGATGCCCGCCGCGAGCTGCCGGCGAGGCTCCAGCTGGCCAGTCTGCTCATCCAGCGCGGCGAGACGGATGCCGCCGAGGCCCATGCGCAGCGCGGGTTGGAGCTGGCCCTCGACCAAGACGATCTCCTGCGAGCGTCGACGGCGCGGACCCTGCTCGGCAACCTTGCCCTGCACGCCGGGCGCTTCGAGGACGCGATTGCCCAGCACGAGCAGGTGCTCGACGCCGCACGCCGGATGGGGAGCCGACGTAGCGAGCTCACCTGCCGCACGAATCTCGCGAATGCCCTGGTCGCCCGCGGGGAGATCCGAGCAGCCCTCGACATCCGCGGCCCGCAGCTGCAGCTGGCGCGCGAGCTGGGCATGCCTCGCAGCGAGGCCATCGTCTGGGTCAACCTCGCTTCCCTGCTACTGACGTTGGGCGATCTGGAGCAAGCCCTCGAAGCCGCCGAACGCTGCATCGAGATCACGCGCGAGCTGGGCCTCCGACGCATCGAGAGCTATGGACTGCACCAACGCGCGGGGGTCCTGAGGTTCCTCGGTCGGTACGACGAGGCGGACACGGGCTACGCGGAGGCCCTCGCCGTGCGGGACGAGCTGGGGTATCGCCGCGGCGTGGTCTCCACGCTCATGGCTCGCGGGGAGATGCGCGCCGAGCTCGGCCACCGCCACGAGGCGCGGGAGGACCTCGCTCGCGCCGCGCGCGAGCTGGACGACCTCGACCTCCGGCCCAACGCAGTCTTCATCCAGTGCGTCCGCGCGTACCTGGGCGATGCCGATGCGAAGGAGGCCGCGCTCGATCTCGCGAATGCCGGCGCTGCACTACGCATCGAGTACCAGCGCACTGCCTACTGGTACCTCTGGCTGGCCACGAGTGACGTCGCGCACCTCAAGCGATCGCACGATCTCTTCCACCACCAGCTCTCGCGCGTGCCGGAGGCGTATCACGAGAGCATGCGGTCACACTTGGCCGACAACGTGGCGCTGCTCGAGGCCTGGGCCCGGCACGGCGCCGCCGGCTCCTGACGAAGAAGCAAGGGCCCCGCTTCGCGCGGGGCCCTTGCAGGGTGTCAGGACGTGTGGCGTCGCTTGTCGCTTAGCGACCCCAACGCAGCTTGTTGCGCACCGAGCGGATCACCCGGCGACCGACCAACACGGGCTGGCTGTTGGCGACGGCGTCCTTCACGTTCGCCAGGGTGGCGCCGTGCGCGTCCAGGAAGTCCTGGAGCATGCCGCGGGGCGTGAGGTTCACCGACAGGCTGCGGGTCACCGCGGCGATGCGCACCTCGCCTTCGATCCGGAGCCTGGCCAGCCCGGGAAGCAGCGCCATGTCGACAATCGCGTCAGTCCAGGTGATCGGACCCAGGCTGTAGCCTCGCACCGCGCCGAGCAGGCTGATGCCGTCCGGGCTGACGTCCGCGTCGATTGCCGCCACGTTGGCCATGGTGCCGCCCGAGGTCTCGATCCAGAGCGCGCCGGCCAAGCCCAGCCCCGCCTCCACGCCCAGGTCCGCGTCGGCCTTCGGCGCGAAACGCAGGTACATGTTGCGGATCTCGACGTTGGGCAGGCTGCGGATCGGGAGCTTGGCCGTGCGGCCGCGACTGCGGGCGATGGCCTCCTGGAGGAGGGCCAGATCGTCGAGCGCAAGCTTCTCGGCCGCGCCCTCGAGGACGAAGTTGCTGGGAACACCCGAGTAGACGTTGATGGCGATCAGCGCGGCCACGTCGATCGTGCGTGTGCCCACGACCATGTCGGCGCGGAAGCCCAGCGACAGGTTGCCGTTCACATTGATGGCGAGCTTCAGGATCACCTCGTTCAGCGTGAGCCAGCCGATGCCGAACGGGGACTGCCAGGGCTGACCGCCCGCGATGCCACCGACCAGGGCGAGACTGACGCCGGCGCCGTCACGGGCCAGCGAGCCCTCGAGGAAGAACTCGACCTCGTCGCCGCTCAAGTCGAGCGTCAACGCACCACCCAAAGTGATCGACGGCGCACCGGTGACCTCGATGTAGAGCTCGCCGCGCACCAGCCAGGCCGGAGCGTGCTCGGGCGAGATCGGGGGCAGCGTGGCGCGCAGGGCCATGTCGGCGAGGCGCGGGAAGCCGCCGAAGTCCAGCCCCAGGCCAAGGCCCGGGCTGCCCTCCAGGATGATGTAGGGGGCGCCACTCGTGCTCGCCTCGCTCACGATGCCGAGCGCCGTCATGATCGCCTCGGGCAGGATGGCCACGGGCAGCGGCCCCGTGACGTTCATGCCCTCCCGGAAGCTCAGCGTGTAGCTCTTCTCGTGCTCCATGCCGAAGGGGACAGCGACCTCGTCGTAGAACGCCGCTTCCGCCGGGTTGAGGTCCGTCGAGCGGATGCTCAGCTTTCCCCAGGTGTACGTGAACGCGACGGCCGGGAAGCGCAGCTCGCCGACGAGCGAGCCCTCGAGCTCCGGCGCCACCTCCTGCAGATGGATGTCGGAGAGGCGGAAGGCGACCATCGGAACCCACTTCGACTCGATGCGACGCAGCGAGACGAGGCCGAAGGCCTCCAAGCGGCCGTCGAGCAGGTCGATGCTGCCGAACAGGCTCGCGCCCTTGACCGGGTTGGTGCCCGAGACCAGGGCTCGCGCATCGAGCTCGAGCGCGACCAGGACCTCGCGCAGCGCGAAGGGCCGGTTGCTGCGCAGCTGGTCGAACGGCCCTTCGATGCCCATGCGGTCCGCGAGGGCGCGCATGGCGTCCAGATCGAGCTCGTCCACGAGCATCGCAATCGAGAGATCGACGTCGGTCTTGGGCTTGGCCTTGGTCTCGGGGGTCGAGGCGGGGGCGTCCGTGACGGACTCGGGCTCGCTGTCGTCCGTGTCATCGAGACCGGCGTGCGACGAGGTGGCGTTCGTCGCCGGCGGCTCGGGCGAGTCCTCGTACGGGTCGTCGAGGCCCGCGTGGGACGTCGTCGTATTGGTCACGCCGACGGCCTCCGCTTCACGCTTCGCCTTGCGCTTGGCACGCAGCTTCTTGACCTGCCCCATCAGGCTGGCCTTGACATCGACGTCCCGGCTCAGCGAGACGGCCACCGTCACGCGCGTCTCATGGACGTACATCGTGGCGGCCAACCCCACGGCCATCTCGGCACTGTCCTTCGTGATGAAAGTGCCACCACGCGGGTCGCTCATCAGGGTGCTGATCGTCGGGTTGATGTCCGACGTGCGCTGTCCCTTGGTGAAGGCGAAGACCAGGTTCACGTCCTCGAGCGTCAGCCAGTCGATGCCGAAGGGCCTGTCCCACAGGCCGTCGCCGCCGCCGTCCAGGGCGACGACGAGCGCCACGCTGCTGGCCTTGCGGTCCAGATCACTGCGGGCGACGAAGTCCTCGCGGTTCTGCTCGAGAATGTCCTGCGCGCGCTCGCGGAGCGCACCTGCGCCGAGTCCGTGGAAGAGGTCGCCGGGCCGACCCGGCAGGCGGGCACCGAGAACGACCGTGTGCGCGGGCTCCAAGCCCATGAGCGTGAGCACGCGATCGGAGACGAGGGAATGGACCTCTTCGTCGTCCTCGGCGTGGGCGGTGCGCACACCGACCGAGCCCAGGAGGAGGCTGACGACGAGGCCCAGCGCCAGCAGGGCGCGACGGGTCAGGAGGGTGGTGGGGAGGGGGTTCATGGGAGGCTCCAGGCGGCGCCCACGACGAGCGCCCTCACCCCCACCCACGCCGTCCGTCCGCGCGACCATCAAGATTCTCGAGATGCCTGATATCCGGGCTCCGCTGGCCCCCGTCCGCTCCACGGGTCCGGACGCGTACAGTCGGCTCCGTGGACGACGCCGCGCTGCCCCCGCCGGACGTGACCGCCTTCCTGGAGGACTTGGCCGCAGGGCGCGCCGAGGGCGACGTCGTGCGCCTCCAACACGTCTTGCAGGAGCTGCGGGTCATTGCAGCAGCCCACATGCGGCGTCAGGGCGCCGGCCACACGCTCCAGCCCACGGCCCTCGTGAATGCCGCCTACCTCAAGCTGTTCCGAGGCGCGCCCAAGGCGTGGAAGGATCGTCGCCACTTCTTCACCGTGGCCTCCAAGGCGATGCGCCAGGTTCTGGTCGACCACGCTCGCAGCCGCATGCGCCAGAAGCGCGGCGGTGGTCGGCATGTAGGCACGCTCGTCGACATGCCGTCTCCGGGTGCGCCGACCGACGAGGACGTCGTCGGGCTCGATGCCGCGTTGGACGAGCTCGCCAGCTTCGATGCGCGCAAGGCCCAGGTCGTCGAGCTCAAGTACTTCGGTGGATTCGACGTCGCGGGGATCGCGGACATGCTGGGTGCATCGACCGCGACGATCGAGCGCGAGTGGCGCGCAGCCCGCGCTTGGCTTGCCATGCGCCTGCGTCCAACGGGATGACGCAAGCTACCGCCATGCGATGTCGCTGAACCGGAGTGCGCAGTTCTCGAGGCACACGCCCATCTTGGTACCTGGCACGTCGTAGGTGCCCAGCACGGTGCCGTTGGCGGTCAAGGTGACGCCGCCCTCGCCGCGCGTGGCCTGCAGGCGCCAGGGACCTGACTCGCGAGCCGGCAAGGTCCCCGCGCCGAGCCGCTTCCAGGTCCCGGCCACGCGACGGTTCACCGCGTAGCCACCGCGATCGTCGAGCAGGGCCACCGTGTAGGACTCGTTGTCCTCGTAGGCCATCAGCAGGCCCCCCTTGAAGGGGCCCTCGGGGATCTCGAGGCTGGCGGCCACGTGGGTCACGTCTTCGCGTGCCCGGCATGCACTGGTGACACCGGCCACGCCCTCCACGCCATCCTTCGCCACACCGGCCCACTCATTCCAGATGGGCACGAACGGTTCCTGCTGCGTCGCGAGCCAGGCGCGCAGCTTGGGCAGCAGGCGCTGCGGCGGCCCGAAGAGCTTCGGGAACACGGACGCGGCTGCTTGGCCCGCGTCGAGCTTCCGTGCGAGCTGGCGGAACTTCTTGGCGTGGCGTCCGTCGTCCCCCGTCAGCAGGTAGCGCACCAACGCCCATTGCTCGGCGCGGGTCGAGGGGCGCCTCGAGGCGACCATCGCCGCCAGGTCGTAGTCGGCTTGCCCCATGGTCTCGAGGGCCTGGGCGGGGTAGTCGGCGAGCGAACAGAACGGCACGACGCCCAGCGTCAGCGTCTCGCCATCCCAGTAATGACGCGAGAGGTGCTCGACGAGCCCCTCCACGTACCACGCGTCCTTGGGCATCGTGTTGTGGGTCCGCGCCAGGAAGTGGAACTGGTGCATCGCCTCGTGCAGCAGCAGCTGGCGCGAGTTGTAGCGGGTGGGCTGCCGGAAGAGGTACACGCGCCGCGTAGCGGGCGAGTAGTAGCCCCCCGCGTCGCCCGGGGCGGCGACCCCGTCGTCTTCCATCCGGCGCACCCAGTCCGCCCGGTGGGCGAGGAAGCGGACGGAGAGTCGATCGTCTTTCCCGAGCGAAGGCTCCGCACCGAAGAACGCAACCAGCTGCGGCCAGAGGGCCTCGAGCACCTGGGAGTAGACGCGCGAGGTCGCCGCATCGATGTTCGTCTCGAGCGCGTAGTGCTCGGACGTGTAGGTCTCGACCCGCAGCGAGGAGCCTGCGGGCGCCGCCGGTTCCTCTGCCACGACGCGGCGTGCAACCGACAGGACGCAAGACACCAGTACGGCAAGGGCCAGGATCGGGAAGCGCGGCATCCGATCAGCCTAGCGGCGCGACCTGCAAGCCCCGCGCTCCCGCCGCGGGCTACCCGGCGACGCGGGGTGCCTGGAGAAGCAGCAACCCCAGGCCCAGCGAGGCACCGTTGGCCAGCACGGAGACGAGCAAGGCCAGGCGGGCGCCGAGCCCCAAGCCCAGCTTGTAGATGGCGGCCTCCACGAGCGTGATCACCAGCTCGGCCGCCAGCAGCGTGGCCATGTCGCGACGGGAGACGGGCGTCAAGCAGAGCAGGGGGTGCGTGACGAGGCTGGCGGCAGCCGCGACGAGGGTCACGCTCCCCCATCGCCTGCGTGCCTTGCCCGCCCACGCCAGGACGCCGAGGGCCAGGGGCACCTCGACCAGGAGCGTCAGGAAGAACGCCGTGGTCTGGGTCATGCGCGGGCGGTACGGCTCCGGGCGAGCATCGGGGAGAGGGCAAGAAGGAGCAGCGGGATCTCGATCCAGGCGTGGACGGCCGCGACCAAGCCGTAGGCCGTGCGCGTGCCCCGGAAGTCCCGCACGAACGCCACGACCGCCACCAAGCCGACGGCGGCGATGAGCAGGCCAAGCACGCGGGCTCGCGGCCACGGCAGACGCGGCCGGTCCACGCCTCCTGCCGTCGGCCCGAGCAGACGCGGGAGCACCAGCAGGACGGCGCCGTAGTGCATCAGCTGGAGATACGTCACGGCCGTGAACAGCTGCGTGGCCCACGACGAGGCCAGGACCGGCTCGGGGACGAACACGCCGCGGTGTCGCGCGAGGGAACCGACCGAGCCGAACGTGACGTCGGGTGCGAAGAGCCCCAGCTTTGCAAGGAGCAGCGCCGGCCAGCCGGTGGCAAGAAGCAGGGGAACGCCCACGAAGAGGAGTGGCAGGCTCCAGGCCAGGCGGCGCTGCATCGAGGTCCCTGCCGTTCGCTCGAGCAGGAAGCCGATCGGCGTGAGGTTGTGCACCACGGCGAGCAGCACGAGCGTGAGCAAGGGCGCCAGCCACGAGCCCAGCGCCAGGCTCGCGCCCACGGCGAAGGCCACCAGCGCGCGCAGCGGCGTCGACACCAAGTCGGGCAGGGCCACGAACGCCATCACCGCCACGACGCCCAGCTCGGCGACGTAGCTGTCCCGGGTGTCCAGGACACCCGTCAGGCCCAAGGCGCGCAGGCCCACGGCCAGCCCAAGCAGCCCGACGAGGGCGGCTACCTGCTGGCCCGGCAGCCGCCGGCCAAAGCGCCCGTCCACGTACCGCAGCTCGGCGAGCACGTGCGGCAGTCCGAACAGGGCCAGCGAGCCCGCGTAGGCCACCAGCGGCATGGCCGTGGCAGCAAGCGCTGCGAGCAGCGCGAACGCCGCCACGCTCGCGCCCCGCGGCAGCAGCCGGGGCTCGGTCGTGGACCTGACCTCACTCCTCATCGGGGGCGCGGCCACCCTGCATGCGCTTGCGCACGACGGTCAGGACGATGCCCAAGCCGACGATGGCGACGAGCAGCCCGACCCAGACAGGCCAGCGGGTGGCGACCTTCTCGACCAGCGGCTCATCCACGGGGATGTCCCCCACGATCGACATCAGCTGGGGAGCAGGGAAGGCGCTGGAGGGCCGAGCGGCTGGGGGAGGTCCGCCCGCAGGCTCGGCCTCGGGCAGCGGCGGGAGCTCGCGGCCGTCGGCGTCGAGACGCGTCACGGTCTTCTCCACCTCGACTCCCCCGGGCGCGATGCCCTTGAGGCTGTAACGGACGAGCAGGCTGTGGACGGGATCCTCGATCGGGACGACGGCGCTGTGGCCAAGGCCTACAAGGTGTCCCCGCGGGGGGGGCTCCTCGAACGTGTAGCCCGCGTCGGTGTCGAGCGCCGCGATGACGGATGCCGCGTCGGTTGCGGGCAAGAACAGCAGGAGGCCCAAGTACGAGGGTAGATCCTGAGGCTTCTCGCCGGGCGTAGCACGCCTCAGGACCTTGTGCACCCCCGGGCGGTGCGCGAGGCCCATGAGCCAGAAGGCCTCGTAGCCGGACTCGCGAGGCGGAATCCAGAGCGTGTCCCCGGCCTGGATGCCGTCAGGCGGTGTGACGTGCTTGGGGTTGGCCTGTGCGATGAGGGGCCAAGCCTTGGCATCCCCGTAGTACCTGGTGGCCAGTGCTCGCAGGGTGTCACCCCGGGCGACCACGTGGGGCCGCGAGACGAGCTTCGCCACGGGTCCCCACTCGAGCTCCACCTTCATGCGGGCGATCTTGGTATCCGGCGCCAGGGGCCAGTCCGCGGGCATGTCCGCGTGAGCCCGACGCCACCCCGTTGCTGCCGCGACCACCACCAAGACCACTGCCCACGGACCCCAGACGTTCACGCCACGTCGAACCATGCACACCTCCGTTCCACGTCTTCGACCCCGCCGACCGTACCGCGTTCCGCAGCTTTGTCAGGGGGGGGAGGCCAAATCGGAGGGCGAGGAGCGCGCCTGCCGCGCCTCGCGGGGGCGGCCGGCGGAATCCCGCAGCGGATCAGCGCCCGGCGGCGGGCGGGGGGAGCTCGATGGCGTGATCGCCGCTACCGATGCGACAGGCGCCGGTCACCTGGTCGTACGGCATGGGCTCGCCCGTGGCGAAGCTGATGGGAATGTCCGCCAGGTACGCGGGCACGAGGGCGTGAGCGTCCTCGGGGTAGGTGCCGTGATCGAGATGATGGAGATGCAGCGCGAGGGCCAGCGTCACCGTGGCACGCTGGTCGACGTGCGCGCGGTACCGCTTCGCAGCCAGATGGAGCAGCACCAGCCCCGTCGAAGCCACGAGATCACCCGCCGTACGGGCGATCTTGTCATCGCCTCGCCGGATGGAGTCGAGGACGTCGGCCGCGGCCGGTCCTTCAGCGTCCAAGGCGCGCCCCAGCTGGCGGTAGTGCTCGGCACGGGCGGTCACGATGCGGTCGAGCTCGGCGTCGTGGGCGGGTGAAGGCGTTCGCAGCAGGGGGAGCGCTTCGTCGTAGGCGTCGTTGATCGCCTGCAAGGCCGGGTTCAGGGCGACGTAGGCCTCGTGGACGAGAGGAGGCTCCCCTCCGGGTTCGAGGTCGCGCACCATCTGCGCCGTGAAGCTGCCCAGCAACACGAATCGCTCGTACTCGTCGAGATCGCGGGCCAAGCGATCCGCGGGCACGTGGCGCTGGAGGAGTCCGAGGGCCTCGCGCGCCATGGCCTCCGGCATCCTGCCGCTCTCCAGAACCCGCACCAGCCAGTCCAGGGCCAGTTCGCCGGCGCCGCGCTCGAGCAATCTGGCGAGGATGCCGGGCCGCTGGTTCAAGAGCCGGCTCCACGCGAGCAGGGCCTTGGCGTCTGCCCACCCCGCGCCCACATCGCCTCGGACCCGACGAAGCTCGGCCCGCTGCGCCAGGGCATTCACCAGCGGCGAGGCCCAATGCTCCTCGACGCGTTGGACGACGTATCCGGTTTGCAGGTCACGGGTGAGGGGTCCCCACAGCGAGGGCCTTCCGCACGCATCGACGAAGCCTTGGAGGGCCTCCTCATTGGTAGAGAGCCAGGCGTCCAAAGCCACGAGCTCCTCTTCGCTCGCGGTGGCCACGTCTTCGAGCAGCGGCGTGTCGAACTCCTGCTCGACGAACGACCCCTCCACGGGCAGCCCCGGCGGAGCCCCCAGCTCGTCGAGCCCTTCCTGCATCCGGCCCCGCATCACACCCGTTCCCAGCACCCGCAGCAGGGCGACGGTGGCGTTCTCTTCGGCAGGCGGCGGTGTACCCGCATTCAACACCGCGAGGTAGTCCACGTGCCCACCAGGTGTGAGCGGCTCCGTCAGGCGCGTGGTCCGGTAGCTGATCTCGAGGGGAACGGGATCGAGCGGTGGGAGCTCCTCCTCCCCACCGAAGACCAACACCACGACCGCGATCAGCACGAGCCCCGCGATGCCGAGCAGCGTCCACAGGGCGGATTTCGACATCGGCGGAGTGTAGCGGCAGGACCGGCCATGGGCCGCGCGAGCGCCTTGCTTGCCAGGGCGGCGGGCGCACATGAAGCGCAGGAGCAGCGCCGGATGGCCTGCGTTGACGACCTCCGCACCCTCCGTACGCTGCCCGCATGAGCGAGACGCCGCAGGTCACTCTCCGCAAGCCCACGAAGCCCCGGTGGCTGACCTGGGGCGGAGGCATCACGCTCACGCTGGTGGCCTTGGGGATCACGTGGTTCCTCCTCCCCAAGCCCGTTCCGGACACCATTCGCCTCGCAACTGGAGGCGAGGGGGGCGGCTACGACGCGTTCGGGCAGCGGCTGGCCGACGAGCTGGCCAAGGACGGGTTCCGGGTCGAGCTGGTCCGGACGCAGGGGTCCGTCGACAACGTCAAGCAGCTGCAGACCGGTGCGGTCGACCTCGCGTTGGTGCAGGGCGGCACGGTGCCCGAGGACGACGATCGCCTGCGTTCGCTGTGCGCCGTGTTCTTCGAGCCGCTCTGGATGTTCCGGCACGAGAGCGTGGAGGTCGATCAGCTGGGCGATCTCCAAGAGCAGCGCATGGCGATCGGCCAGGAGGGCAGCGGCTCGCGCCTGCTGATGGAGAGGCTCCTGGAGGAGTCCGGCGTGGACCTGGGTCGGCTCCGCTTGCTTCCCCTGGGACCGCAAGAAGGCGTCCGTGCCCTGCGCGCGGGCGCCCTCGACGTCTTGGCGTTCGTCGTCTCCCCGGACGCCAGCTACCTGCAGGGGCTGCTGAGCGGCGGGAACGACATCGTGCTGCACGACTGGTCGCGCAGCGAGTCGTACGCCCGACGCCGGCCTTACCTGCACGCGCTGACGATCACCCCGGGCCTGCTCGACATGCGTCGGGGCTTCCCCGCCGCGTCCGTGCGCATGATCGCGCCCGCGGCCTCGATCGTCATGCATCCCGGCACGCATCGCGGCCTCGTGATGCCCGTCATCGAGGCGTGCAACCGCCTGCTACGTCGGGGCACCCTGCTGGCCGAGCCGGGCACCTTTCCCAACCACCGTCTGGTGGACGCCCCGGTCGACGAAGACGCCGCACGCTACTTCGAAGAAGGACCCAGCTTCCTCTACCGCGTGTTTCCGTACCCGATCGCCAGGGTCCTTGACCGCCTGAAGCTGCTGATCATCCCCCTGCTCACGCTCCTGCTGCCGCTGTTTCGCGTGGCGCCGCCGTTCTACCGCTGGCGCATGCGCTCGCGCATCTTCCGGTGGTACGGCATCCTGCGCGAGACCGACGACGTCCTCCGCTCACCCCACGCGAGCGCCGACATCCAGGCCGAGATCGCACGCTTGGACGCGCTCGAACGCGAGATCACCGAGGTCGCCATCCCGCTGTCGTTCACCGACGAGCTCTACCACCTCCACATGCACATCGACTACGTGCGGGGGAAGCTCAAGCAGCACCTGGACGCCGCGGACAGGGGGTAGCTCCCCAGGCGTAGGGATGGGCCCTGGGTAGGGCACTACCCCTCGGCACCGAGAAGGGGAACGAACGCGACCGAGCCCAGCGAGCGTCGCTCGAACGACTGCTCCCCCGTCCGACGGATCACCAGGAGCTCCTGGTCGTAGGGCGTGACGCCCACGGGGATCACCAGGCGTCCGCCCACCGCCAGCTGCTGCAGGAGGGTCTCGGGGACCTCGGGGCCCGCGGCCGACACGAGGATGGCGTCGAACGGGGCCTGGTCCGCCAGGCCCTGCGTGCCGTCGCCGTGGACGACGTGGACGTTCTGGATGCCCAAGCTGCGCATGCGATGCGCGGCGCTGGTGGCGAGACTCTCGTACCACTCGATGGCGAACACCTCGCGCGCCAGCCGGCCCAGCACGGCCGCGGCATAGCCGGAGCCCGCGCCGACTTCCAGCACGCGATCGTCCGGCCCGATCTCGAGCGCCTCCGCCATCACGGCGACGACGTACGGCTGGGAGATCGTCTGGCCCTCCTCGATAGGCAGCGGCCGGTCTTCGTAGGCCCGATCGCGCATCGTCTCGGGAACGAACGCCTCGCGCGGCACGGCGCGCATCGCCTCGAGCACGCGCACGTCATGCACACCCCGGCCGACCAGGTGCTGCAAGACCATGCGCTCGCGCTGCTCGGCAGACATGGACATGGTGCGCTCCCGCCGCGCCCGGCCGCTGGCGACGAGCAAGTGTCTAGGAGTCGGGCCCGCCGGACCGACCGCGAAGCACCTGCTCGTAGGCGCCCAGCGTAGCGTCGGCGGTCCGATCGGCCGTGAGGCGAGCTTCGACGCGGCGGCGACCGGCCGCGCCGTGGGCCCTCGCGGCGGCGGGGTCCGCCAGGATGGCGGCGAGCGCCGCCGCAAGCGCCGGCGGATCGGCGGGCGGGACGAGTCGTCCTTCGACGCCGTCGTCGAGCAGCTCGGGGATGCCGCCGGCGCGCGTGGCGACGACGGGCAAGCGCGCGGCCATGGCATCGATCACGCTGGTGCCGAGGCCCTCTTCGCGACTGGTGAAGGCGAAGACGTGAAACACGCGGAGCCACGACGGTGCGTCGGAACGCCAGCCGACGAGGTGGACGCGATCGCCCAGCCGGGCCGTGGCGATCTGCGCCTCGAGCTGGGGGCGACGCGTGCCCTCCCCCACGATCACGAGGTGCGTGTCGGGGTGCTGGGCGGCCAGTCGGGCGAAGCCCCCGATCAGCGTGGCGTGGTCCTTGTGGCCGACGAGGGCACCGATCGTGCCGATGACCCTTGCGTCGGGCGGGAGGCCCAGGCTGGCGCGGAGGTCGGCTTCGATGCGCGGGGCCCCGTCGATGCGCGCGAGGTCGACGCCGCTGTGTGCAACGCTGACACGCTCCGGACGCAGGCCGTCGGCGAGTAGCACATAGCGAATGCGGTCGCTGACGGCGATGACGTGGTCCACGCCGGGGTCGTACTTGAGGCGGTCCAGGCCCGGGCTCTTGTGGCGGAAGATGCTGTAGTCGACGCGACGCGTGGCGACGAGGGCGGGACGCTGGCGACCACAAAGGCGTGCGGCCATGGCGATGAGGCCGTGGGCCTTGGAGGCGTGGGCGTGAGCCACGTGGGGGCGTACGCGCCGGAAGAGCGCCGCCAGGGCCAGTACGGCGCCGACGTCGAGCTCGTTGGCGATGGCGAGCGGCGCCACCGCAAAGCCCTCGGCGCGGAACCGCTCGTGGGCCGCGGTGCCGCGGCGTACGGCGAGTACCTGGTCGACCCCCCGCTCCCGCAGCGCCGACGCCAGGTACAGCAGCTGCTGCTCACCGCCTCGCCACCCTCGTTCGGAGGTCAGGTGCAGGACGCGCAAGGGGGACGCGGATGCGGGCACGCGCAACAAGGTACGCGTGCGAGGCCACGCGCGGAGGTGTCTGAACCCCGTGAGGGGTGCAGGGGACCGTGAGGGGTGCAGGAGGGACCGTGAGGGGTGCAGGGGGGACCGTGAGAGGTGCAGGAGGGGTACGGAATAGCCCTCCTGCCGCGAGGGCGTAGCCCGAGCGCCGAATCCGCGCGGGAGCGCGGAACACCTGCTCTGCGGCGCTCCGAGCAAGATTCCCTTTACGCGGGCGGAAGGAAGGTGGCGGAGCGCAATAGCCCCCCTGCCGCGAGGGCGTAGCCCGAGCGCCGAATCCGCGCGGGAGCGCGGAGGGAGCGTGGAGTGACCAAGCACCGAAGTGTGGAACCCGCTGGCCGGCGAACCGCGAGCCGCGCGGAGGTGTCTGAACCTGCGCCTCGGAGCACCGTGAGGGGTGCAGGGGGGGTACGGAATAGCCCCCCTGCCGCGAGGGCGTAGCCCGAGCGCCGAATCCGCGCGGGAGCGCGGAACAGGAGTGGAGCGACCAGACACCGTGTGGCGTTCGCCCGCCTCCG
>JBFWRP010000019.1:0-85610 GCA_050248855.1 Planctomycetota bacterium
CTAGACGGGCGGCGGTTCGTCGAACGGATCGAACGGCACGGGCGGACGGATGGGCCGCGCCGGCTCGTCGTCCGGGGCGTCGGGAGCATAGCGCGTCGGCGCGGGCGGCGGCTTCGGCGCCGTCGTCGTCGGCTTGGCACGGGCCGTGGGCGCAGGGCGCGACTCGGCGTCCATCTCGCGCTGCAGCTGGCGGATCTCGTCGCGCACCGGCTTGGCCACCTCGCCCAGGTTGCGGCGCAGCTTGGCGTAGGCGCGCCCGGCGTTGCGCAGCACGTCGGGCAGCTCGCCGCCGAACACGAGGAGGGCCACGAAGCCGATGACCAAGAGCTCCGTGAAGCCCAGGTCGAAGAGCGCCAGGAACGTCATTTCTCCTGGGGCCTCCACAGGATGCGGCTCCCGTCGAGGAACAGGGGCAGGCCGTCGCGCAGGTCGATGACGACGCGCGCATGGTCGCTGGCCACTTCGTCGGCCTTCTGCAGGGTCACGCCGCGCGGGGGCATGCCCGTGAGCTCGGCCTGCGCGCGGGGCACGTCGAAGGTGAACCGCGTCCCCCAGATGCGCACCGGCGCCTGGGGGTCCCCGGCCTGGAAGAACGTGTCCGGTCCCGAGGCCACCATCTGCTCGACGTCCACGGCCTCGCGGGACAGGAAACCCGAGCCCGTGACCTCCAGGGTCTTGGCCATCAGGATGGCCGGAGGTGAGGTGGTGCCCGCCGGCGAGGTGCGAACCGTGCGCTCGACGACGACATCCCGGGCATCCAGTCGCGTGGGCAGGAGCCGGATCGTGCCGCGGTACTGGATCACGTACCGCTCCAACCGCTCGGGGCGCACGGCGTCGCGGCGGTAGAGGCGGATTCGCGCGGTCTGGCCGTCGCCGGCGGTCGCGTCGGCGCGTTCGGCCACGCCATCCCGCCAGACCAAGCCCAGGCGCGAGGCCTCGATCTCCGTGCGGGCTTCGCCGTCGCCCAGCCAGGCCCCGGCGCCGCGGGAGGCGTCCCCGAGGACGTCCACGCGGTGCAAGGCGGCCGTGTAGCGCATCCGGGCGCCGCTGACGCGGCCCATGACGCCGGAGAGATCCACGCCGCCCGTGGCGTCCAGCCACTCGATCTCGCCATTCGTCAGCTGCACCTCGACGTCGCCCGCCGACAAGTCGACGCGCTGACGCACGACGGCGTGCGTGGGCCTTGCCGGAACGCTGCGTCCGCCCGGCGGCGAGGCAGGCGGGTCGAACATGCGGGCAAACGGAGTGGTCGCCGATCCGGGATCGCGGGCGTGGCGGCCGTCGTCGGCATGCGCCAAGACGATCTCCAGCGACCCCGCGCGCAGGCGGTCGACGACGAGCGACGCGCTGCGCAGCTCGGCGGTGACGGGGCCGGCGATCCGCACGGACTGCTCTTCGGCCGTGTCCAGGGCATCGTCCGCTCCAGCGCGTACGAGCGCCACGTCGATGCGTGCGTCCGTGCGCAGCGTGAGCGAACGGGCGGGACGGACATCGCGCTCGCGGCTGAAGCCGTCGCTGCCGTCCCCCTCCGCCATCCACACCACGCCCCGAACACCGTGCCGCGCGGTGATGCGGCCGGCGGCCCGGTCCAGCGTGAAGAGCTGGGCCTCGATCTCGTGGTCCTGGCCCGGCGCCACGCGGGAGCGGATGCGCGCGGGCGCGCCCGCACGGCCCACCAGGCGGGCCGAGGCCCCGGGCGACTCGTAGATCGCCTCGCTCGCCGAGACCCACGTCGGCAAGCCCACGGAGGCGCCCCCGATCTCGGTCTGGATCTGGACGTCTTCGTGCGCAAGCAGCCGATGCACGGTCCAGCGGCCCTCGCTGCGGGTCGCCGCCGTGGCGCCGGAAGCCGGCGCCGGTTCGGGCGTGTCCGCCCCGAGGAGACCCTGGTCCTGGCGCAGCAGCGGCAGGGTGACCGCCGTGCCCGGGCCGATCGCTGCGATGCGCGGACGCTGCGTATCCAGGGCTTCCGCGACGAGCCGCGGCGTGGTGCCCTCGATCCAGGGGCTGCCGATGCGCACGTCGCCCTCGGCCACGAGCGTCGTCACCGTGGTCGTCGAGGGCGTCGTGGGCGTTGCCGCGATCTCATGGACCAAGAACTCGATGCGATCGCCCGCGAGCGTGTCCTCGCGCACACCCAGCTCCGGGTTCTGCCGTGCGAGGAGCGCGCCGCCTTCGAGCACGATGCGCCGCAAGGCCGCGGCATCGTGGTCGGGGTCGCCCAGGGCGGCATCGACGGGCTCGATCCACGCGCGGTCGGTCGCCGTGGCGAGGATGCGATCACCCGGACGCGTGAGCGAGCCCAACGACAGGTCGCCGCGAACGACGATGCGGGGCTGGCCCTCGAGCTCGGTGCGGGCGGCGCCGGTCGGCGGCACCAAGTGCATCAGCTCGCGGGCCTCGAGGCGGGCGAGGTACGTGCGGCCGTCGGCCGTCGCGTGGGGGTAGTCGATCGTGACGCCCTCGTCCCCGTGGAGCTCGCGCAGGGACCAGCGCCCCGCCATCTCGCCCTTCTGGTCCGAAGGCGGGCCCTCACGCACGGCGAGCAGCTCGAGCCAGCCGGCTTCGAGAAACCGTCCGCCCGACTGCTCGGCGCGAACGCCGTGGGGGAACTGCACGCGCATGCGCGTCTCGTTGCGGGCCGCCTCGCGGACGAGGAGCGCCTCCTCGTCGGACACGATCTGCGTGGGGCGCATCTCCCCGTCCCCGAAGCCGAACACGGCACGGCCCTGGCTGTCGCGCAGGTCCCCATGGATGTGCAGGCGCGGCCGGCGCACGACGCGTACGCGCGACCAGCCGTTCTCGGCGCGATCGATTTCCAGACCCTCGCCGGTCAACGTGAGCGCTTCGTGCTCGACGCGGAACGGACCCTTGCCCTCGACGCGGCCCTGGTTGGGGTGGACCGTCAGCTGGTTGCCCTTGACCTGGATCCACTGCTCGAGGTCCTCGAGCTCGACGTTGCCCGCCAGGTGCACGACGTTGCGCGACGTGGCGTCACTTTCGATGATGCCTTCGGTGCGCCTCAGCTCGCGCGCCAAGCTGCCGATGGCCACGGCCTCGTCGGCCCGCATGCGCTGGTGGAGGACCGCCTCGAGGTTGCCGGCCAAGCGGGCTTCCGCTTCGGCGAGCGTGCGGGGAGCGCGGTAGATCTCGAGCACGACCTGGTCGCAGCGCACGCCCTGCGAGCTGCCGCCCGTCCCCGGCAGGGGCTCGAAGCGAGCGCAGCGGAAGCGCCAGCCGAACCACCCCAGGATCTCGCGGCGGGCGCCGCTGCCCGGGTCCTCGAACACGAGCGTCTCGGTCGCGGACTGGACCGTCACGTCCCGGCCGCCCGACGTGCGCAGCGGCAGGCTGCCCTCGGCGTGCAGCGCCAGCTCGTTGGGCCTGGCCGAGGGCTCGGGGGCCCGGACGACGATCGTGGGAGCCTCGTCCGGGCTCCGCATGGCGCCGAGCCCGCCTGCCAGCTTCACGAGCCCGCCCACGCCCAAGGACGCGAACAGCAGGAACAAGAGGACGCGACGTCTCACGAGGTCGCCTCGCGGGGTACGTCGTGCGCCTCCAGGACGCGGTCCCACTGCCCCTCGCGGCGCAGCAGCACCTCGATGGCCTCGCGCACCGCGCCCCGCCCGCCGCCCAGGCGACTGACGTAGCTGGCCACCGCCCGCACTTCCTCGGCAGCGTCCGCCGGGGCCGCCGACCAGCCGGCGATGCGCATCGGGGGGATGTCACCCAGGTCGTCACCGAAGAAGGCGGCCTCGCGGGGGTCCAGGGCGAGCTGGTCGCAGAGCTCGCGCAGGCGGCGGGCCTTGTCGCCGATGCCCTGGAGCACGATGTCGATGCCCAGCTCGGCGGCGCGGCGCGTCGTGGCGGCCGACACGCGACCGCTCAGGATCGCCGGGCGGATGCCCGCGGCCGGCAGCAGCTTGATGCCCGCGCCGTCCCGTGCGTGGAAGGACTTCAGCTCGAGGCCTTCGGCCGTGTACGTGATGCGGCCGTCGGTCAGGGTGCCGTCCACGTCCATGACGACGAGGCGGATCCGCAGGGGGGTCTCGGCCATGGTCGTCGCTCCACGCTGCTCCCCGTCGGTCGGAGACCAGGCCCGCCCACCTCGTCCCCGCGACCCGGCGGCGCCCAGCGGCCGCGGGATCGGGCCCCCTAGGTTACGTCGTCGGCTGCGGCCGGACCCGGATTCAGGGCGGCAAACATCAACCTTGCGTGCAACGATCCAGGGGGCTTCCTGAAGAGCCCTCCTGCTGCGGCCACCGGGATTCTCGCTGCGCCACGGCCCGACTCGGATCCGGGTCCTTGACGGTCAGGAGACCGCCGTCGGCCCGGATACTCGCCGTCGCCGTGGCCCGCGTCGTTCCCGGCGCCCTCGCCACGGAGTGTCTTCAGGCAGCCTCCCCGCGACGCTGCGGGCCGCGGCCAACCGGGCCTTGGCCTCGCCCACCCCCGGAGGATCCCCCGTCCCATGGACGAGCTCCGCGTCGATCTGGCGGCCTTCCGAGGGCCCCTGGACCTGCTCCTGCACCTCGTCCAGCAGGAGGAGGTCGACATCCTGGACATCCCCCTGGCGCGGGTGGCCGACCGCTTCCTGGAGGTGGTGCGCAGCCAGGTGCAGGGACTCGATGTGGACCAAGCGGGCGAGTTCCTCGTGATGGCCAGCCACCTGTTGGTCATCAAGAGCCGCTCGCTCCTGCCGCGGGACGAGCCCATCGACCTGGAGGACATCGACCCGCGCCTCGACCTCGTCCGGCAGCTGATGGAGTACCGCGACTTCAAGTCGATCTCCGAGGAGCTCGAGCGGCGGGCGGAGCTGGAGCGCCTCAAGCAGCCGGTGCGCGTCCGGCACGACCGCGTCGTTCCGGATCCCGCCGACGAGGAGCTCGAGGTCGATCTCTACGGCCTCGTGTCGGCGTTCCAGAAGCTGCTCGCCGAGACGGGTGACAGCGAGTCGGTGGCCATGCCCAAGGAGCGGCTGCCGATCACGCACTTCGTCGGCCGCATCTTCGACCAGCTCGTGACCGTCGGCGGCACCGCGTCCTTCCGCGAGCTGGTGGGCTCCAGCCGTGACCGCTCGGTCGTGATCGGGACCTTCCTGGCCCTGCTCGAGCTCATCAAGCTGCGCAAGGTGCGCGCCCTGCAAGACGGGCTCGGGGACATCCGCATCGAGCTCACGGAAGAGGCCATGGACCCGGGCCACGAGGACGCCGAGGAGATCGCCGAACGAGCGCTCGAGGCCAGTGCCATCGGCGAAGACGAGCGCAAGGGGCCGCGCGTGGTGTTCATGGGCACGCCCGAGTTCGCCGTGCCCACGCTGCGACGCCTGGCGGGCGCGGGCTACGAGCCGGTGCTCGTGGTCACGCCGCCTCCGCGACAAGCCGGCCGCGGCCGTCGGGCCAAGCCGACGCCCGTGGCCGTCGCGGCGGACGACTTGCAGGTCCCCGTGCATCGCACCCACGACGTGAACGCCCCCACGAGCCTGCGCGAGATCGCCGCGGCCCAACCCGATGTCATCGTCACGGCGGCCTTCGGCCAAAAGCTCAAGCGCGAGATCCTGGCGCTTCCGCATCACGGCTGCCTCAACGTGCACGCGAGCCTGCTGCCCAAGTACCGCGGCGCCAGCCCCATCGCGGCGGCGATCCGCGATGGCGCGCCCGAGATCGGCGTCACGATCTTCCGCATGACGAAGGGCTGGGACACGGGCCCGATCCTGTCACGGCGTGGCGTTGCGCTGGGCCCCGACACGACGCTCGACGAGGCCACGGCGCAGCTGGCCGAGATCGGCGCGGACTTGCTCGTGGAGTCCCTCGGCCCCTGGCTGGCGGGCGAGCTCGAAGCCGTCCCGCAGGACGACGCCGAGGCCACGTACGTGGGCCGTGTGGAGAAGGACGACGGCATCATCGACTGGTCGTTGCCCGCAAAGCGCGTCCACGACCACGTCCGCAGCGTCACGTCCTGGCCCGGGGCCCAAACGGCGTGGCAGCCCAAGGTGCGCCACGACCCGCTGCCCCTGCTGGTGACCTCGACGCGCGTACTGGCGGCCGACGAGGCGCCCGCCCCATCCGACGAGGCGCGGCCGGGTACGGTGGTGGCGGCCAGCCGCGAGGGGCTGGACGTCACGTGCGGCGAGGGCGTGGTGCGCGTCTTGCGCGTGCGCCCCGCGGGCGGGCGCGAGATGGCCGTAGGCGACTTCCTGAACAGCCGACGGGTGGCTGTGGGGGATCGGTTCGTGGCGCCCAAGGCGCCGTGAGGGGACCGGCATGCGTGGGTTCGATCGGGTCTTGGTGCCGCTGGACTTCTCCGACGGGCGTTCGGAGATCTTCGACGTCGCCATGCGCGTCCGCTCCGACACGGGGAAGATCCTGCTGCTCCACGTGATCGAGTGGCTGCCGCAGGTCACCGAGGGCACCTTCGGCGTGTATGCGCATCGCAGCGACATGGAGAAGTACAAGAGCCAGGCGCAAGCCCGTCTCGAGCGCTACCGCCGGCAGCACGCGGACGTACCGATCGAGTGCTTCGTCCGCGAGGGCAAGCCCGCCACGACGATCCTCGAGGAGATCGACGAGCAGGAGCCCGACATCGTCGTGATGGGCACGCACGGGCGCAGCCGCCTCGACCACCTGTTGATCGGCTCGGTGGCCGAGCGGGTCCTTCGCCGGGCCGGTCGGCCGGTCCTCGCGGTACCGTTCCGCGGGTGAACCGCGCCCAGGTCGCCGAGCCCTCCCTGGCGGGACCCCAAAACGGAAACGGGCCGGGGCGTGCGCCCCGGCCCTCATCCCATGAGCCTCACGGTCCCGCGGGTCCGGCTCCGGACCCTTCGCAAGGGTCAGGCGCCCGGGCTCACCTCACCGGGCGCCTGCCTTGCCAGGCAAGCGAGAGGTCCAACCGGGAGCAGGGCCCGTGCCAGCGGCCGGACCGAATCGACAAGTCCTTGATGCGCAAGGACTTGAAGCGCCGTGGCAGCCCCGGGGCCCGGGCCCGACGTCTCGCCGGCGCGACATGGGGCCTCGGAGCCGTCGCGGCCCTTCGACGAGTCGGGGTCCTCCTGCTCGTGGTCGTGGGGCTGGCGTTGGCCGCCCTGCCCGCGCAGGCGGGGGAAGCCACCACCCCCGACGGCGACGTCGTGCGCTGGCCGGACGGCCTGCAGGGGATGGGCCGCCGCGTCCTGGACCTCGTGCCGCGCATCCGTCGCCAGGTGGCCGCGCGGCTCGAGCTCCCGGCCGAGGGCCCGATGGCCGTGGTGGAGCTGGCCCGTGGCGTCGAGGGGGCCTCGGGGGCCCTCGGGATGCCGGCACCCGCGTGGGCGGCGGGTGTGCACCGCGCGGGGCACATCGTGCTGCGCTCGGACCTGGTGGATGCGGGCGCGCCGCTCCGGACGCTCGAAACCGTCTTGCGCCACGAGTGGGTGCATCTCGTCTGGTGGCGGCGCGCGGGCCTGCGCGCGCGCTTGTTGCCCCGGTGGTTCGAAGAGGGCTTGGCCGAGCACATCGGCGGCGGCGTGTCGCTGGACGGGGGCTCCGAGCTGGAGATCGCGGCCGCGTTCGACCATCTCCTGTCGTTCGGCGCCATGACCGAGGCCTGGCCCACGCTGGAGTACGAGGCCGCACTCGCCTACCGCCAGAGCCAGAGCTTCGTGACCTGGCTCGGCGACGAGCTGGGGTGGCCGCTGCTCCGCGAGCTGCTTGGCCACTTGGCCGAGGGCCGCGTGCCCGAGGGTGCGTTCGAGACCGAGCCACCCTTCGACGCGTGGGTCGAGAAGCTGACCGGCCGCAAGCTCGCGTACTGGATCGTCCCGTGGCACGAGCACGTCGTCGAGTCGTCACGGCCCTGGTACCACCTCTTCCTGCGCGACCTCTGGGGAACGCTGTGGATGGCCCTGGCCGTGGTGGCCGCCATCGCGTTCTGGTTCGTCCGACGCAGCCGGCGCCGCCAGATCGATGCGCTTCCGGACGAGGAATGACGCCGCCGTCGGTGGCTGCGAAGAGAACGGGGCGGGGACGTCGGAAGCCGGGGGAAGGAGGCGGGGGCAGTCATGGCTCGAGCCGACGCCCCGCCCCGTGAAGAGCAGGACGTAGAGCGCGAACGCGGCTGCCTGCGTCCAAGGCGGCGGGCAGCGAGGGGTCAGCGAGTCGCGCATGCCTTCGTCTTCGCACAAGGGGTGCCAGCAGGTTCGGGCACGCGAGGTGCGCTCGGCCGTGTGAATCGCGCCGGATCGCGCCACGCCAATGGCTCGTGGCCGTGCGGGGAGAGGCCTGAAGATCGGGCCCGAGGCGGCGACGACGGGGGCGGCTCCCGTGTGCGGCGCGTGCCCATCGCCCAGGACGACCCGGAGGGGATGGGAATCGCGGCGACCGATCTCGCCAGATCGCGCCAGCCTATGGGCGCGCCGCGTGTTGCCGTCGGTAGCGCCGCGCCTTCGCCTCGCCCGTCGTCTCGATCAGGCCGCGGTCGGCCAGCAGGTTCAGCTCGCGGTTCACGGTGCGGTGGGCAAGGCCCAGTCGATCGGCCAGCTCCGCCGCCGACCACCAGCCGGTGCGCATCGCGTCCAGGAGGGCTTGGGCGCGTGGGGCCACGTGGGTGGGCCGGCTGGCGCGCCGTCGGGCCTCGCGACGACCGTCCAACGCCTGGCGGATCGTCGCTGCGGGGATCTCGGGGTCGTCGCAGAGCAACGCCGAGGCACGGAGGATGTTCTCCAGCTCACGCACGTTGCCGGGCCAGTCGTAGGCGACGAGGGCGGCCAGGGCCTCCGGGTGGAGGACGCGGTCCGAAGCGTGGCGGGCCAGGAGGTGGCTGGCGAGGAGCGGGACGTCCTCCATGCGTTCGCGCAGGGGCGGCAGCTGCAGCGTGACCGCGGCCAGGCGGTGGTAGAGGTCCTCGCGGAAGCGGCCTGTGCGTCGCGCCGTCTCCAGGTCGCGGTTGGTGGCCGCGACGACCCGCACGCTGACGTCGCGGCTGGCCACGCTGCCGACCGGTCGGACCACGCCGTCCTGCAGCACGCGGAGCAGGGCCACCTGCAGCTCGGGCGACGCCTCGCCCAGCTCGTCCAGGAACAGCGTGCCGCGGTGCGCACGCTCGAACAGCCCCTTGTGGTTGCGTACGGCGCCGCTGAACGCGCCCCGGACGTGACCGAAGAGCTCCGAGAGCAGCGTGTCGCCGCGCAACGTGGCGCACGAAGCAGCCACGAACGGTCGCTGCGCCCGACCGCTGGTCAGGTGGATCGCGCGCGCCACGACCTCCTTGCCCGTGCCGGTTTCGCCGAGCAGGAGGACGGGCACGTCGCCGCGCGCGACGCGCCAGACGTCGCCCATGACGCGTCGCCAGGCGCCGCTGTTGCCGACGATGCCCTGCAGCGGGCGGAGCGCTGCCCGGGTGTCGGGGGCACCCGTGGTGGGAGGCCGGGCATCGGTCAACCCGACATGATCGGGCTCGGCCAGTCGCTCGCGCAGGAAGCCGAGCACGACGCGCACGGCCTCGACTTCTTCGGGCCGGAACGCCCGCCCGCGCGCCAAGCAGGCCGTGCCGTCGCCCAACGGGAAGGAGAGCACACCGCCCGGGCGCCGCTGCTCCGGGCGCCAGAACTCCGGTCGCGCGCGCACACGCCGAGCGCGGATCTCCCGCTCACGAACCAGGCAGCGCACCGTCCACGTGCTCAACGTGTGGTGCCGCTGGTGCTCCAACGCCCGGTAGCCGCCGCCCTCGTAGTGCAGCAACACACGCGCTCCCACCATGCGCGCGAGCTCGCGCACGACGCGATCGTGCAGCCCGCGCGCGTCCGACCCGCGCCCCACGGCTACCAACGCATCCAGGGCCGCAATCGTCGTCCGCACGCGCGAGCGTCGTCGCCGCGGCGGCAGCTGACGCACCGCAGCCGCCAAAGCACGCACGGGCGTACGCCCGCCGCGCAGCGGTGGCGAGAACGACCGCAGCACGGCCCGGCAGTGCTCTTCGTACAGCTCCAGCAGCCTCGGCCGCGGTCCCTTGGGCCGATGCGTCAGCTCCAGCTTGCGCAAGGCGTCATAGCCCCGCCGCGCACGCACTGCGATCCGCGCCGCCCACGCCACGCGCCCTGCCCGCAGCGCAGCAATCGAAGCACACTTCGCCACCACTACCCGCCGCGCCCAAGCAGTCTCCTCCGCCAGCCTCCTCACCAAGAACCGCGTCATCCGCAGCCCAATCTCCTCCCCCAACATCACCCTCGCACACAACCGATCCGTGGCGGCGGTGGCAGAAACGCCCAGCCCTTCGGCTGAGAGTGACTTCGCGATTTGTGAACTTCTGACCGCAACAAGTAGCCCAACGCAGCTACTTAGTCCGTCTGCAAACGCCGTCTCGTCGCGACTCTCGCGTCTGGCAAGCGTTCCAAGGCTGTACTCCGCGAGCGCGACACGCGCCTTCGAGCCAGCGATGGCGTGCAACTTCACTGCCCGCCCGAGTTCATTGTGGAGACAGGCTGCAATAACTGCCGAGCAGGCTTCGTCTGCGTGTGGCGCAGCAACTGAGCTGCGGCGGGAGGTCGGCGTGACCGCGCGCACAAGGTGCGCCTCGGGCAGGTAGGGCGCTCCCGAGCCGATCCAAGTTGTGACCAACTGTCGCGCGGCCTGCCGGGACAGGCGCCCGCTCGACGACGCGAAGAAGACGACTGCGCCTGTAACCAGCCAGTCGGACAGTAGCCCATCTGCAAGTAGGACGGGTCTCGCGATCCTCGTCGTCACGCCGATCCCACTCGTGCTCGTGTACTGCTCTACTAGCTTCCGCCGCAAACTTCGGAGGCTAGCCGCTCTCATGGGCAGCCCCGCCGACCTGGCACGGCGTTCCGCGCGTCTGAGCGACCTCAGGCGCGCGCCGTCTGGGAGGTGCGCCGGGAGGCGCCTCCGCACGACTGCCTCCGCGGCCAGTGCACGAAGGAGCAGCCCTGGAGGCGAACTGGCGGAGGTCGCGGCCAGCGCAGCCAGCAAGCCCCGGGGTAGTGGGTCATCGGGCCGCCTTGCGTGCGCAAGTTCACGTGCGACCGAGCCCGCGACGGCTGCGGCACCATGCAATCGGAAGTGCGCAGCTACTAGCTCGCCACGGGCTTGCGATGCGGCGTCATCAGTGCTCGGCAGGCTTAGAGCACGCTCGATGGTGCAGGTTGAAGTCTCAGGATCTGCGTTGATACCGGACCTGTGAGGAGGTGGCGTCCGTAGGTCAAGACTTGCGGGCCGGACCGGCCCTGGCAGTGTCCGCAACAGGCGGCGCGTCTGAGGCGACCAGTTGCAGAGTGCTGCCAGTGCCAGAACGAGCGCAAGTTGGTCGCTCTGTGTGGAATCGCACTCAATTCCGATCACTCGAGGGAGTGCCAGCCGGCGACGCCGCTGTCGGCATACCGTCAGGAGGAGCGCGCGGAGCGGCCGGGCGGACTCTCCGACGTGGAGCACGGCCCGGTGGCTGGCCCTCGACGGTTCGGGGCCAGAACATCGCCACCCTGCAGATCCAGATCGCCCGAGGGAGCGCGGGGGGACCGGCTGCGGCCCATCGCGCAGCCGGATGACCAGCAGCGGGCAGACAAATCGGGTAGCGGGCTGCAGCAGCGCCGGAAATCCGGGCTCGTGACGTGCCGTCCTCATCGCATCGTTAGCGTAGATCGGGCGATGCGAGACAATCAATACTGGCATTGTTAGGTGGGGCTTTGCGCCTCGTCCACTTTTCTCGACGCACGGACTTGCGATTTGTGATCGCGTGTCCAATCATCTGGACGCGCGGCACGGAGTCCTTGAGGGTCATCTCGGGGGGCCCCGCGCTCGGGAGTTCGCCATGAAGTACGTCCTGCTCCTCGCGGTTGGCCTCGCCGCTCTCGGCCTCGTAGCCAGCCCGGCTGATTCCAAGGTCATCTCGAACGGTGTCGGCGCGGCCTACGCAGAAATGGGCCCCGTCGGCATGCTGGAGATCGTCGCGGATCCCGGCCTGCCCTACGCGGCGTGGAACGTGAACGGCGCGCTCGTGGCCTGTGGTGTTCTTGAGGCCAGGTACACCGCCACCTACGTTCCCGTCGAACCGGGCACGAATGGCTGTCCGCTGAACTTGGTGGTCGGAGACGAGATGCTCCTCGTCATCTCCGACGACAACGGCTGGGTTTTCGAGTAGCTCGACCCCACTACGCGAACGACGCTTAGCGTGGCCGCGTCGTGCACTCCGTGGAGTGTGCGACGCGGCCTCGTTTTCGTTCTAGCCCGGATCACCCGTAACGGGGAGTGAGCGGGGACTCTGTTTGCCAGCAGGAGTGTGTTCAACGGCACATCGAACGTAGGCGCCAATGCGCGCATCAAGCGTTTCTACACGATGGGCCGCCGTCTTCGAGGAGGGGTTCTCCTAACGCGTCGACGTGCTCTTCGACGCCGAAGAACAAACCTCGGACGCGGGCATCGTCCAGATGGCGGAGCCCGACTGGATCCTGGGGTTAAGTGACGATCTCGCGTGAAGTACGTCCTGGATCTCTGGAGTAACCAGAAGTTGGGCTAGTGGGTGGTGCGGCCCCTGTCCACCGCGCAGCGGCAGGGCCGAGCGGGTCAACGCCGAGAAGCACTACTAGGTGAAGCCCTGGTAGCGCCCGCGCCGCGTGATCCTCAATGCGGAGGCCATCCCGTGCCGCCGGTTGCGCGATGAAGAGCAACCCCGACTCGTGGTGACGAACCTCCTGCCCACGGACCGCCAGCGTGGGCCATCCGGGCTCGGGTGCCCACCTCCTTAGGTACCCCTCCGCCTGATGCAGTCTTCGATGACCCCGTCAATGGTCTGCAGGGGAAACGGCTTGGCGAGGAGCGCGCGAGCACCGACGTTCCTCACGCCGGCGTCTTCCAGGTAGGAGGCGCGTCCCGTCATCAAGACTACATCTAGGCCTGGATGCAGCGACAGCGCCTGTCTACAGAGCTCGATGCCACTCATCCCAACCATCGAAATGTCGGTGATCAGTAGATCGGGCGGATCGCCGGAGGCTAGCTGCTCCACCACCTGTGGCGCAGAACTCGCGGCAGAGACATCGTGTCCAACTTGCTCCAAGTACCTCCGCAGCGGTTCGCGGACGTTCTCATCGTCATCGACAACGATGATGCGGAGCGCCCGCTTGGCCTCTGTAACCGCGTAATCCGGTCGCTCAGTAGGCGTGTGCGATACGGCAGAGTAGTGGGGTAGGACTACACGCATCACCGTGCCCGACGGACTCGTGCGGAGAACGCTGAGGCTTCCCGAATGCCGCTCCATGATCTGGGCCGACAGAGGTAGTCCAAGACCTGATCCCCGGTCCCCCTTCGTTGTGTAGAACGGGTCGAACACCCGTGGGAGTACCTCGGGGGGAATCCCAGGTCCGTTATCTTCGACCTCAATCGAGACGTGAGGCCATTCCAAGTGCGTTCGAATCTCGATCCGTCCCTCGTCGCCGCAGGCGTCGAGTGCGTTCTTGAGTAGGTTCGTCACGACCTCCCTAAGTTCGGTGGCCGATCCAAGCGACTCCAGCCCATCCTGGGTGAGAACACGAACATTCACACGCCGGGCAGGTCCAGCACCTGTCCACAGAGGACGCAGGAACTCGACGGCCTCGTCGACGATGCTCGTCACATTGACGCGCACAAAGCCGCGCTCACGCTGGCGACGCGTGAAGGTTTGTAGCCGTTGAACGATTTCAGCCGCATCAAGTGCGGCGCGTTCAACCAGGAGCAGCTCACGCTGAACGTGTGAATCGAGTTGCCGCTCCATTCGAAGCAGCTGCATGCGCGAGAGGATTCCAGTCAGAAGGTTGTTGAACTCATGTGCCACGCCGCTGCTTAGCTCACCCAACGTCCGGAGCCTCTCGCCACGGATCAGGCGGTCCTGTGCGCTGCGGAGCTCCTCCATGCTCTGCTTCAGTTCGAACATGAGTAGTCGCGATTCGAGGCGACCGGCCACCTGCTCCGCGAACAAGCTCAGGATCTCCAAGTCCACTTGGTCGAACGAGGCGGCGGCCGATGAGACGTCTGCGTACACGACGCCATAGAACTTCTCGTGGCGCAGCATCGGCGCACAGATGATGGAGCGAAGTGCTAGTCGCGTGATGCTCGGCCGCTGCATGAGTTCTTCGTCACCAAAGACGTCGTGCAGTATCAGTGGCCTGCGGAGTTCCATCGCCCGCCTGACGACCGTCTGAGAGACGGTAGGGTCGAGGCCTCGCGCGCGCGCGGCATCGCTCATTGCGGTCGATACAACCTGCGTCCCATCAGGCAACTTACGGACGACAAGGGCGCGCTCGCAGCCCGTCATCTCGACGGTTAGTTGCGAGACCTTCCTGGTCAGCTCGTTCAGATCTCCAGTGGCGTCCAGATCGGACGTCGCTTGCAGTACGTGTCGGAGGGCGTTCGTCAAGCGCCCGTCACTCGAATTCGAGGTGCCTACGCTACTAATCAGCCGGTGAGCATAGGCCTGCAGTGCCGCGATGGAGTAGTGAATGAGGGTGGCGTCAGATCCGCCTGCGAGGCTCGCGCGCGCCACGGCGTACTCCCGCGGCAGTCTCCACCCCTGCGCTCGCGAGTCCTGCCGGCCGAGCAACTCGGCCAAGCCCCCCACAGCGTCGCTGAAGTTGCGTATGCGGTCGCTCTTGACGCAGTTCGTCAAGGTCGAGCGCAGGGCGGTTGCGCGAAGGTGAATCAACTGCTCGCCACTATGCCGCGAGTAGCGAGCCACCATGTCGAGGGCCGAGTGCCATTTCGCAATGTCCCTCGACCTCGCGTCCGCAGCGAACTTGAGTACGAGCTCGAATGCAGCGCGGCGAAGCGGGCCTGAGGCTCCCCGATGCATCTCTGGCCCCGGGAGCATCATGCCCAAGATCCGGGCCATTCTTTCGGGCGACGCGCCGCGCAACCTCGCTCGACGCGCCACCAAGTAGAGCCTGTAGGCGGCCCGGTCCCTACTTGCCCCCACCTGCGGACGAGAGCAGTACAGCATCCGTCCTCCGCCGCTCTCGCGCAACTCCGCAAGGAGAGCTGCCATCGGAGAAGCCAAGGCGCCTCGAGTGCCCTCCGACTCGGGACTCAGGAGTGCTGTCGAGGCTGATGCTAGCCGAGCGCGCCCGAGATGGAGTACGACCTGCCTGAGCGTGGCTGGGCGCTGCCGTCGGTGTTCGCTGAGTCCGGGCCCCTCCCGTCCGAGTGATCCGATAAGCCGGAGTAGCTCGCAAGCGCGCTGGTATCGTCCTCTTGCTGCACAGAGCGGTGCCAAGAGGTGGGCGGTGAATGCCGTTCTGTAGGCGCTCCGGCTTGCCTCGGCAGCCGCCATGGCGCGCTCGAAAGTTTGATCTGCCAGTGCACAGCTGAGTTGTTGGTCGTACACCTCGCCGAGCATGGAGAGCATCGCGGACACCATCTCTGCGTTGCCGTGTCGTAGAGCAGTGGAACTTGCACGCTGCAAGAGAGCGCTGCAGGCCGTCCCCTCTCCGCCGATGAAAAGTACGCGCGCCAGATTGTAGGACGTAGCGAGGATCCCCTTGACGTTGGACGATGCGACGCGCAGATCGAGCGCTTTCGACAGCGTCTCGATTGCGCGAGTGCTCTCGCCGCTCTCTTGTAGAGCCGCGCCAAGGTTGTTCATCAGCCGCGCGCGCAGGTCTGCTGCGTTGCTTGGCG
Organism: Planctomycetota bacterium; assembly: GCA_050248855.1. GTDB lineage: Bacteria > Planctomycetota > PLA2 > PLA2 > JAEUHO01 > JACKGW01. The sequence continues at coordinate 15,627 of JBFWRP010000019.1, forward strand.
CATCCGCGAGTGCGCGCTCGAGGAGCTTCGAGGCCCACGGGGCATGGCCGTGCATCATCAGAGCTTGTGCATGAAGACTTCTCAGCTCGGCGAGGCGATCCGCAGGAATCGTACCCAGGGACCTAGCCGCGGCGCGCCCTGCGCGACACGCCGCTCGCAGCTCCCGGGAGTCGCGGCGGGCGACTGCCAGCGATCCACGCACCAAGTGAAGATCGATGGTCCCGCCAGAGTCCTCTGAGGTCTGGTGTCTGCCAGAGACGATCGCTGCGGCGAGTTCTGGCTGTCCCGTTCGAACGAGGACCTCACAGAGTCGCGCCGACCGAGTAGGTGACATCGGCAGGTGCCCTGCATGCTTGGCGATAGTCCGCGCCAGTTCCGCCGAGGGCCGGTCGCTGGATAGGAGCCCGACCGCTGCCGCGGCTACGCCTCCCTCCTCTAGCGACTCTGGCGCGCCTGCAATCAGGCGTGATACCTCCCACCTGAGTTCATAGCGGTCCGGGGCCTCGAGGCTGTCAATCACCTCGGCCGCCACTTGCACGGCCCGTCGAGTGTCATTCAGTCTGACCAGTAGACTGACGCGCTGCGTTGCAGACAGCCCGGATCTCTCGTCGCAAGCCAAACTCGTAGCGGCTGTCCGCAGATTCGAGCGCTGAGATGTGGTCAGTCGCGAGGTCACCTCCGCGAGTACGCGGTCATTGCGGAGGCGGACGTAGGTGCGGCCGGCGTGCTCGTGCTGGCGGGTGAGGTGGTGGAAGGCGCCGGTGGGCTCGAGCTGTCCCGCTGGGTAGAGGCCGGGGGTGTCGATGGGTAGGCCGGAGGGGAACAGGGCGAGGAGGCCGGCGCAGCGGAGCTCGTCGGGACCCAGCTGGCTGATGAGGCGCATCTCGGCGGGCGAGGCCTCGTGGCGCTCGCGGTAATCGGCGAGGTGCGTGAGATCCCAAGCCCAGGCGTCGGCTTCGTGCTTCACGTCGCCGCGCGCACAGCCTTGCGAGAGCAGGTTGGAGAGGCGCCCCGGCAGTCCCTCCGTGAAGGACGCCAAGTGGGCGCTGTCCGTGTCGTCGAGATCCAAGCCGGGCACGCGATCGGCCACGAATGCGCGGACGTCCTCTGCGTCGAACAAGTCCGGCGTGATCGTCTCGAGGGTCTTCGTCCGACGGTCCGGCAGGGTGAAGTCGTCGGAGTCGGCCTCGCCCACGTCCAGCACGAGACCGATGCGCGCCGTCGTGCTGGACTGGGACATCCAGCGCGCCTGTAGATAGCGCGTGAGGGCCTGGAGGCCGGTCTTCGCGTCCTCCGTGAAGTCCTCGAAGGACTGCACGAGGATCAAGACGCTCTTCGGCTCGGGTGCGGCCTCGATCAGCGAGACGATCTGCTCGACGGCTGCGTCGACGCTCTCGGGCGCGCCGTCCGCGGAGGAGCCCTGCCCGTGCAGATGCGAGCGCAGGCCCAGCGCCATGTCGCGGAACGGGCGGATGGCGGCATCGCGGTACGCATCGCCCTGGAGGCAGACCACCGGAAGCTCGGCACGGCGTGCAGCGTCGAGTGCGTGGCTCGAGAGGCGCGTCGCGCCGGTGTCCGTGGGCCCACGCACGATCACGACGGGAACGCGATTCTCGGGCGGGCCCTCCATCTCCTGGCCCGGGGCGCAATCCAGCGTGGCCACGAGTCGGTCGATGACCGCGCAGCCTGCCTCGTTGGCGATCATCGCCCCGCCGCGCGTCACTTCGGCCGCCTCGGGCGACGTGAACATGGGCAGCTCGTTGTCGCGGGCTGCCCCCAAGGCGCGGATCAGGGCGAGACCGTCGTGCGGGCGGTGGTTGGGCTCGCGGTCGAGGAGGCTGGCGATCAGCTCCTCGGCCCAGGCGGGGGCCTCGGGGTGGATCTCGCGCAGGCGGGGCGCCCGCTCCTTGCGCCGGCGGCCGAGGACCTCGCCCGCGCGGCCCTCGATGGGCTCGCGCCCGCAGGCCAGGCGGAAGGCGACCAGCCCGAGCGAGTAGAGGTCGACGCGGTGGTCGTGCTCGCCCTCCTGGGTCATCTCGGGCGCCATGTAGCGCGGCGTACCCCGCCCGAAGCCTCGGATGGCGCCCACGTGGGCCAAACCACCGTCCGTCAGGACGAAGTGGGGCTCGCCGTCACGCCACTCGAGCATCCAGTTGCCGGGCGTGACGTCGTAATGGATCAGGCCGCGGCGGTGGAGCGCCCCGAGCACGCGGGCGCCCTGCTCGAGGAAGGCGGCCACGAGCTCCTCGGACTGCGGCCCCTCGAGGCTGGCCAAGCTCGTGCCGTGCACGAAGCGCGTCACTTCGAACCAGCCGGTGTCGCCCCACGCTCCGACGTCCAGAACCGTGGCCCAGTTCGGGTGGCGGAACCACCGCAGGACGTGGTCCGCGCTCGTGTCGCGGCGCCCCCCGACGAGCTCTTCGACCAGCTTGAGTGCGACGACCTCGCCCGCGCGGGCGAGGTCCTCCGCCAGATAGACCTTCCCCTGGCTCCCCTCGCCGACGCGGCGGAGGAGGCGGTATCGTCCCTGGACGAGTTGGCCTGTGCGGTCGTCGCTCGCCATGAGTTGCGGTGCCTGGGTCTCCGGGCACCTATCGACCGACCCGGGACTCCAGCCTTACGAGCGGCGAGGCAACGTCTGCGATCGCCGGTGTCGATCGCAGTCGGGGTAGGCCGCGCTTCGTGCGAACAGCCCGCTACGTCAGGCCGGCGATCACCGCCTCGATGCGCGCCATGAGCTCTGCGGCGAACGCGTTCTCGGCATCGCGCAACGGATGGTCATGGGGCGGCTCGGTCCATCGCATGGGTGGACCGAAGGCGACACGCACGCGGGCGGCGCGCGGGCTCCTGGCGCCGGGCGGCCAGGCGCGGCGGGCGCCGACGATGCCCACCGGTACGACCCACGCGCCCGTGCGCCGGGCCAGGATCGCGATGCCGCGCTGGCCGACGCCACGGCGACCGTCTCGCGACAGCCGGCCCTCGGGGAACAGTCCCACGGCCTGGCCGCGCTTCACGGTGGCGATGGCGCGGCGCAAGCCCCGGCGCGCCAACCGACCGGCGTCGACGGGGATGGCCCCAACCAGCGCGAAGAACCAGCGCATGGACTTCCACGCGTAGAAGTCGTTGGTCATCACGAAGGTCACGCGGCGACGCATGACCATCTGGACGAAGGCGGGGTCGAGGTAGGACTCGTGGTTGGGGCAGAGGACGATGCGCTGGTCGCGCGGTACGCGCGCTCGCCGGCCGACGCGCCGGACGCGGAACATCGGTGACGTGCTCAGCATCACCGTCGTTTTCAGCGCGGCATAGCCCGCTTCGTAGGCGATGCGCCACGCGCGTCCCAACGGGCCGGGTCGGTTCAGTCGGCGTCGCAGCGCGGACATGTCAGCGCGCTGCGAGCCAGCGCCTACTTGGCGGCGAGCTCGTTGCGAAGCGCGTCGCGGCGTTCGAGCAGCTCGCGGATGTGGGAGGTCAGCTGTCGCTTGGCCTCGCCGTTGGGCATCATCTTGTGTGCTTGGTAGTACATGTTGACCGAGCGCTCGAGCAGCGCCAGCGACTCGGCATCGCGCTTGCCCGCCAGGTCGAACTGCCACTCGAGGACCTGCGCGCCGCTCTGCCAAGCGGGCTGCAGGCTGTCGCCCGCCTCGTCCTTGTAGAAGTGGCAAACCCGCATGTAGTGCAGCGCCGCGGTGTCCAGATCGTCAATGAGGGCCTGGACCTGATCCTTGCCCGCGCCCGCCTTCTTCGCCTGCACGTCGAGGTAGACGATGTCGCCGAGGCCCTTGTAGGCGCTGGCGAGGAGCGACTTGTCGGTCAGGCTCTCCTTGTTGTTGACGACATCGGTGAAGAAGGGCAAGGCATCCTTGCCCTTGCCTTGCGCGACGAGGGACTTGCCGATGCCCACCTGGGCTTTCATGAGCGGGATCGCCGCTTCGGCCGCGGCGTTCTTGCCCTTGATCTTCTGGACGAGATCCCGGTAGGCCTTCTCGGCGGCCGCGTAGCCCTGCGCGTTGCGCGCGGCGGGGAACACGAGCCAGTCGATCTCGCTGACGGCGGCCTCGAAGAGGTCGCGCACGTTGACGTTGGGCAGCGCAGCCACCTTGCCGAGCGCGTCGCGGGCCTCGGCGGCCTTGCCCTGCGCGACCCCGATTCGGGCGAGCAGGATGTAGGCCTGTGGGACGTAGTAGCCCTCGGGGAAGGCCGCGATCAGCTCGCCGGCGGCGGCCTTGGCCTTGTCCGCGTCGCCCGCGAGGCGGAGGCACTCGAGCCGGCGCCACATGGCGACTTGGCGGTCGCCGTCGCGAAGCGTTTCGGCCGCTTCCTGGAAGCTGGCAGCCGCCTCCATGAAGAAGCCCGCGCGCGCCTGGTTCATCGCGTTGGAGAACACCGGGTCACGGCTGGCCTCGGTGCAGTACACGTCCATCACGAAGCCCGCGTTGACGCTGTCCCGGCCGACCTTGACCTTGTCGTAGCGAAGCTCCACGTTGCCCTTGCCGCTGCGCTGGAGCGCATCGTCCGACGGGTACTCCGAGGGCGACAGGCCTTCCCCGATCTTGTCGGGAAGGAACTTGCCGTCGCGCGTGACCACGATGTCGGCAGACGCAGTCGTGGCCATGGACGGGAGGATGGCGAAGAGGAAGGCGGCCGCGGTGGCCAGCCCCTGGAGTCGGTAGCTCATGGTTGTTCGTGCCTTGGTAGGGGTCGGACCGGCAGCGGGCAGAGGCTACCGGTTGCTCCGCGGCCGGTCAACCGGGCCCGGTAGCCCGCGACGTGACGCGCTCGACTTCGCCGGGATCCAGCCTCATCCGGGCGTGCCCCTGCGCGCCGTAGCGGTGGGCGATGAGCTCGGCCACGATCGAGACGGCGATCTCGCCCGCGGAGGCGCCGCCCAGGTCCAGGCCGATCGGGGCGTGGAGCCGCCCGAGGTCCACGCCCGAGAGCCGGCCTTCCTCGCCCAGGCGGCGGAGGATGCCGCGGACCTTGCCCTGGCTGCCGATCAGGCCGACGTAGCGGGCCGGGCTGGCCAGGGCGAAGCCCGTGCACTCCAGGTCGTAGGCGTGCCCACGCGTGACGACGACGCACGAGGTGCCGGGCGTGACCTGGAGGCGCGGGAACGCGGCCTCGAAGGACTCGGCCGCGATGACCTCGCCGGCATCGGGGAAACGCTCGCGGTTGGCGAAGCTCTCCCGATCGTCCACGACGGTCACGCGGAAGCCCGCGCGGTGGGCGATCGTGCAGAGGTCGCGGGAAATGTGGCCTGCACCGAACACGAGCAGCTGGGGGACGCCGACGGACTCCACGAACACCTCCAGCTCGCCCCCGCACATGAGGCCGGTGGCGCCCGTCGCATTCTCGGTGAGGCGGAACGTGAGCCGCTTGGGGCGCCCGGAGCGGAGCACGTCCAGGCAGGCGTCCACGACGTCCGCCTCCACGCAGCCGCCCCCGACGGTGCCGAGGAACCGACCGTCGCCGTAGACCAGGAGGCGCATCGTCTCCTTGCCGGGCGTGCTGCCGCGCGTGGCGATGACCGTGGCCAGGGCCGCGGCCTCCCCGGTGCGCCGGACCTCGGCCAGGGCCTCGAACAGGTCGCGGGGCGGGGTGGGCGGCCGGGGCACGAGCGGCATGGTAGCGGTCGCGCCACGGCCTCGTCCCTATCACCCGGCCCCGTCCGGCGTAGGGTTGATCGCCATGTGGACTCCCCTCTACCGCACCCTCACCTCCTCCTTCCTCGGGGCCGCCCTGCTGGCGGGCTCGGCGGGGCTGGCGCACGGCGACGAAGGCCGTGGCGAGCGCCGCAGCGACATCGTCAAGGTCGTCGAGATGGCGCGCCCCGCCGTCGTGTCGATCCGCACCAACCAGCTGGTCCAGCGGGTCTGGTACCCGTTCATGGACCTGCCGCTCACGGGGCCCGTGGAGGAACGCGACGGCGGCCTGGGCTCGGGCGCCATCTTCCATCCCGACGGCTATGTCATGACGAACGCCCACGTGCTGGCCCGGGCCAGCAAGGTGTTCGTGAGCATCCCCTCGCCGGATGGCACGCCCATCGAGCGCCGGGCCCTGCCCTTGGCCGTCGACATCCCCAACGACCTGGCGATCCTGCGCATCGAGCGCGAGGCCGGCGACGGGGACCGCAGCTGGCCGCACCTCGACCTCGGGCGCAGCAACGACCTGATGCTCGGCGAGACCGTGATTGCCATGGGCCACCCGTTCCGCCTCGGCTTCACCGTGACCCAGGGGATCATCAGCGGCACGGGGCGGTCGCTGGACATCAAGGGCCAGCAGTTCCACGACTTCCTGCAGGTCGATGCGGCCATCAACCCCGGCAACTCGGGCGGGCCCCTCTTCGACGTGACGGGCCGCTGGATCGGGGTGAACACGGCCATCTACAACCGCGCGAGCGGTGCCGAAGGCATCGGCTTTGCGATTCCCGCGGACCGCGTGCGCTCGCTCGTGGCCCGTGCCTTCAAGCGGCGCCTGGTGTCGCAGGACTGGATCGGCCTGGACCTGGACGAAGGGCCGCTCGGCGAGGCGCGCGTCGAGCGCGTGTTCCCCCACGGCCCGGCCCGTGACGCCGACATCCGTCCGGGCGACATCATCGTGTCCATCGACGGAGAAGGCGTCCCGACGCTGTTCGATGCCCGCCTGCGGCTGCTGGATCACGCCCGTGGCGCGCCCGTCCAGCTGGTCGTGCAGCGACGGGCGGGCGAGCGAAGCATCGACAAGCGCGTGGACGTGCGGGTGGAGCCGCTTCCGACGGACGGGCTCAGCCGGCAGCGGCTGGGCTTCACGGCCGAGGAGACCGACCTGTTCGATGGCGTGCGCGTGGTCGCCGTGCGGCCGGGGAGCCCGTCGGACAAGATCGGCCTCAAGCGCGGCGACGTCATCGTGGGCCTTGGCGGCTACCGCATCCGCAGCAGCGAGGACCTGCTCCTGTTCCTGCAGTACGTCAGCAGCGGGGACATCGTGAAGGTCCGCGTGAGCGGCGCCTCACGACCCCAGGACTGGCGCGCCGGCGGGATGGTCGGCGACCTGCAGGGCGTGCTCCAGGCGGAGTAGCCGAGGGCCCTGGGCTGGACCCTCGAACCAGCGGTTCGAGGGTCCGAGTCGAAGGGCTACCCCATCGTGACGCGCTTGATGCCCAGGATGTCGGCGACCTTCTCGTCGATGCGGCTGATGCCCAGCACGTGCTCGATGACGATGGGCTGCTGCTCGCGCGGGGTCGTCAGGATCATGCGCCCCGAGCCGCACAGCACGCGCTCCAGGACGTCCGGGATCTCCTTGAACCAGCGCAGGTCCTCGGTGCTGTAGCGCTTCAGGTCAGCGAACACGCCCCGGCGGTGGATGACCTCGTTGTGGCGGAACTCCCAGTAGTCGAAGCGGGTCTTGACGAACACGAACAGGTAGATGATCGTGAACAGGCCGAACATGGTGAAGTAGAACGTGGAGTCCATGTTGAGCTTGAGGTTGACGACCCAATCCCCGATCGGGCCCAGGAAGTCGAAGTAGAGGCCCGCGAACACGACCACGGCGATGGTGGCCAGGAGCAGCAGGGAGATCACCTCCGTGAAGTCGAACGCGATGACCATCATGTTGAAGGCGAAGACCGCCATCCAGATGGTGCCCAGGTGGACGGCGCCACCGGGGTTGTTCTTCTCGAGGATCGCGGCGACCAGCGAGACGATCCACGTCAGCCAGAAGAAGACGACCTTCGGATAGGCCCGGACGATCACCCTCGGGTGCATGTTCGTCGGTGCGGGTGCTGCGGGCGTGGGGGCGGGAGCGGGACTGTCCGACACGGGGTTCCTCCTGCGTGCGCACGGCGGCGAGGGCGCTCGGGCCGAGTCTACGGGCGTCGGGGCGGGGTGACGTTCCCGTTCCCCGGTGTCGCGGCTGGGGGCGGAGGCCTCCCCGCGATCTTCTTGCAGCACCGGGCGGACGCGCTGGCGCCGGGGGGACCCCTCGCGGGCTCCGCCCGGTATCTTCCGCCCCCGCACGGAGGTGGACGGCATGCCCAAGCGCGAGGACATCCGGCGGATCCTGATCCTGGGATCCGGCCCCATCGTCATCGGGCAAGCAGCCGAGTTCGACTACTCCGGAACCCAGGCCTGCAAGGCGCTGCGCGAGGAAGGCTACGAGGTCATCCTCGTCAACAGCAACCCCGCCACGATCATGACGGATCCGGACATGGCGGATCGGACCTACGTCGAGCCCGTCACGCCCGAAATGGTCGAGAAGGTCATCGAGCGGGAGCGGCCCGACGCCCTGCTCCCGACGATGGGCGGCCAGACGGGGCTCAACGTGGCGATGGCCCTGCACGAGAACGGCGTGCTCGAGAAGTACGGCGTCGTCATGCTCGGCGCCCGCCCGGACGTCATCAACAAGGCCGAGGACCGCGAGGAGTTCCGCGCGGCCATGATCAAGATCGGCCTCGACGTCCCGCACAGCGTCACCGTGACCACCTACGAGGGCGCCATGGAGGCCCGCGAGGACATCGGGCTTCCCTGCGTGATCCGCCCCTCCTTCACGATGGGGGGGACGGGCGGCGGCATCGCCTGGAACCTGGAGGAGTACCGCGAGATCTGCCAGCGCGGTCTCGACCTCTCGCCCACCAACGAGATCCTCATCGAGGAGAGCGTCGTCGGCTGGAAGGAGTTCGAGCTCGAGGTGATGCGCGACGTCAAGGACAACGTCGTCATCATCTGCTCCATCGAGAACATCGACCCGATGGGCGTCCACACGGGCGACTCCATCACGGTGGCCCCGGCGCAGACGCTGACGGATCGCGAGTACCAGATGATGCGCGATGCGGCCATCCGCATCATTCGCGAGATCGGCGTCGAGACGGGCGGCAGCAACATCCAGTTCGCCGTCGACCCCGACACGGGGCGCCAGACCGTGATCGAGATGAACCCGCGCGTGTCGCGGTCCTCGGCACTGGCCAGCAAGGCGACGGGCTTCCCGATCGCCAAGATCGCCGCCAAGCTCGCCGTGGGCTACACGCTCGACGAGCTGGCCAACGACATCACGCAACGCACGAAGGCCTGCTTCGAGCCCACGATCGACTACGTGGTGACGAAGGTGCCGCGCTTCAACTTCGAGAAGTTCCCCGAGGCCCCGCCGATCCTGACCACGCAGATGAAGAGCGTGGGCGAGGCCATGGCCATCGGTCGCACCTTCCGCGAAAGCTTCCAGAAGGGTCTTCGCAGCCTCGAGACGGGTCGCTTCGGGTTCGGCTGTGACGCCAAGGAGAGGGCGCAGGAGCCGCTTCCGAAGGAGGAGCTGCGTCGTCGTCTGCAGACACCGGGCCCCAACCGGATCTTCCGCGTGCGCGAGGCGCTGCGCGCCGGCTGGACCGTCGAGAGCCTGCACAGCCATACGCACATCGACCCGTGGTTCCTGCAGCAGATGAAGCTGCTCGTCGACCGCGAAGACGCGCTTCGCCGCTACGCCCGGTTGGACGAAGTGCCGGCGGAGGAGCTGCGCGCCGCCAAGCAGGACGGCTACAGCGACCATCAGATCGGCGTCATCTTCAAGCGCACCGAGATGGAAGTGCGTGCGGCGCGCGTGGCGAAGGGCATCCGCCCCGTCTACAAGCTGGTCGACACGTGCGCGGGCGAGTTCGAAGCCGCTACGCCGTACTACTACTCGACGTACGACGAAGAAGACGAGCTGCGTCCGGCCAAGAAGGACCGCATCGTCATCCTGGGCGGCGGCCCCAACCGCATCGGCCAGGGCATCGAGTTCGACTACTGCTGCGTCCAGGCCTGCTTCGCACTCCGTGACGCCGGCTACGAGACCGTGATGGTCAACTCCAACCCGGAGACCGTGTCGACGGACTACGACACGAGCGACCTCCTGTTCTTCGAGCCGCTCACGGTGGAGCACGTGCTCGACCTGATCGAGCGCACGGGGCCGAAGGGCGTGATCGTGCAGTACGGCGGCCAGACGCCGCTCAACCTGGCGCGTCAGCTGGAGGCGGCCGGGGCGCCGATCATCGGGACGTCGCCGGAGGCCATCGACCTCGCCGATGACCGTGGCCGCTTCAAGGACCTCGTCGAGCGACACGGCCTGCTCCAGACGGAGAACGGCATCGCGACCTCCTACGAGGAGGCCGTGGCCGTGGCACACCAGATCGGCTACCCGGTGCTCGTGCGCCCGTCGTACGTGCTCGGCGGCCGGGCCATGGAGATCGTCTACGACGACGAGGGCCTGCGCCGTTACATCGACGAAGCGGTCGAGGCCAGCCCGGAGAAGCCCATCCTCGTCGATCGCTTCCTCGAGGATGCGGTCGAGGTCGACGTCGACGCGGTGTGCGACGGCGAGCGCTGCATCATCGGCGGAGTCATGGAGCACATCGAGGAGTGCGGCATCCACTCCGGCGACTCCACCTGCACGCTGCCGGCGTTCAGCCTCGGGGAGCGCGTGCTCGACGAGATCCGTTCCAACACCCGCACGCTGGCCCTGGCGCTGGGCGTCCGCGGCCTCATGAACGTCCAGTACGCGGTGAAGGGCGATCGCGTCTACCTGCTGGAGGTCAACCCGCGGGCCAGCCGGACCACGCCGTTCGTGAGCAAGGCCACGGGCGTTCCCTTGGCCCGCCACGGCGCCTGCGTCATGGCCGGCCGCACGCTCGACGAGCTGGGCGTGCCCGAGGAAGTGATCCCGCCGTACTTCTCCGTGAAGGAGCCCGTGTTCCCGTTCAACCGCTTCCCGGGCGTCGACATCATCCTCGGACCGGAGATGCGCAGCACCGGCGAGGTGATGGGGGCGGACCACGACCTCGCGATCGCCTTCGCCAAGGCCAAGCTGGGTGCCTTCCTGCGCCTGCCGCGCGAGGGTGCCGTGTTCGTGTCCGTGAAGGACTCCGACAAGCGCGCCGTCATCGAGATCGCCCGCCGCCTGGCGGCGCTGGGCTACGACGTGGTCTCCACGTCGGGCACGCACCGCCTGCTGTCACGCTCCGGGGTGCCGTGCCGCAAGGTCTTCAAGATCGCCGACGGCGCCCGGCCGAACGTGCTGGACATCGTGAAGAACCGCGAGGTCAAGCTGATCATCAACACGCCGAGCGGTCGGGGTGCGCGGACGGACGAGGGCCGCATCCGCGGTGCCGCCAGCGTGCTGAACATCCCCTGCATCACCACGGTGTCGGGCGCCAACGCGTTGGTGCGCGCGCTCGAGGCCTACCGCGCCGGGGACATCGAGGTGCACGCGCTGCAGGACTTGCAGCGCGAAGCCCTCGGCCGCGCCGGCGTGCCGGCCTGACCGAAGCCGCAGGCCCTGGGCAGGCTCTTCGAACGAAGGTTCGAAGGGCCGTGTCGAAGGGCTAGTTCCCCGATCCGCTCGCGAACGGCCGGCGGAAGCCGATCTTGACGTTGGGCGCGGTGATGAGGTGGTGCGGCGGGAGCGTGTTCTCCTTGGTGGGCCGCATGCGCCACGTGACGTCGAACACGCGGTAGCGCGTGCCGTTCTCGATGTTGTAGAGAAGCGTGATGAAGTTGTCGAGCGTCGTGGGCTTGAAGGTGTAGTCGCGCTCGACCTCGTCGTAGCCCTTCGTGGAGTAGCTCGACACGCGCTCGGTACCGGCGCGATCGACCTCCATCAACGACCGGCTGGCGAAGCCGTCGATCAGCTCGCCGCGGATGCCCGTGGAGTCCGTGCCGGTGCCGACGGCCGAGGCATACCCAGCGACCAGGCGTTGCGTGGCCAAGCCGAGTGCCGCGAGCTGGCGCGGGCGGCCCTGGCTGTCGGTGACGTTCTCGTCGGCCGTGAGCAGCTTGTCGGCGAAGGCGTTCTCGGCCTTGTACTCCTCGAGCTGGCCGCGGATGCGGAACCAGACGAAGCCGATCACGGCGATCAGGACCGCGAACACGATGCAGTAGTACTTGAGGGGGTCGCCCGGGGCGGTGTCAGCCTTGGCAGCCATCGCTAGTCGTCCTCCCGGAAGTCGATCGTGTAGTCCTGCTTCATGTAGTCGCCTTCGCGGATCAGCGACCCGGCCTCGACGGGGGAGCGCGGATTGCGCGCTCGCTCCAACAGCAGGGGTGCGGTGGAGAGCAGCTCGCGGACGCGGTCGATCGTGGCGTTGGACTCGGCAAGGACCGTGAGCTGCAGCTGACGCGGGCGAATCGTCATGCGCTCGATGCGCAGGTAGCCGAGCTCCTCCCGCGGTACGGACTCGAACGCCTTGTAGACGGCGGTCATCACCTCCAAGGCGCTGGGCAGCGGCGGGATGCGCTCGGACAGGCCCATCTGGTCCTTGAGGTAGTCCAGACGTCGATTGAGCTGGGACTGGATACGCCGGATGGCGCGCGGGTCGCCCTCGCCACGTGCCAGCCAGCGCGCGACGTTCTGCGTGGCGGCGCTATCGATCTGGCCGTCCACCTGCTGGAGGTACATCGTTTCCGCGCCCCGGAAGATGTGCTTGGCGACGGCGTGACGATCCCCGAACTTCACCCGCTCCGCGGTGAGCTCCTGCTTCGCCGACCACGTCATCACGGCCACGGCGAGGAAGCCCAGCGTGAGCAGCGTGGCCAAGGCGGTGCGGATCACGTCGAACGTGTTGCGCGGCGCGAACTCGTCTTGGAGCAGCTCGATGCCCAGCGGGTTGCGGCCGAGCATGCGCAGCGCACACCCGATGGCCGGCGCCAGGGCGGCGCCTGCGTAGGCCGGGTCGGGGCCGCGGTCCTTGGCGTTGACGTGCTCCAGGATGTCGAGGCGTTCCACCGGGAGGCCGAAGCGTTCGGCCAGGGACTCGGCCACACCTTCGATCAGCGAGCCGCCTCCCGTGAGCAGCAGCCGCTCCGGCGGCGCCTCGGTGCGCACGGCCGCCAGCGAGCGGATCACCTCGCGGTGCAGCTTCTGGACGAAGGCCTCGCGCTCGTCGGCCACCAGGTCCGTCTGGTGCTGGACGAGGCTCTTGGCCGTCTCCGGAGTGCCGGTGCCGGCGGGCATGTCGCCCGCGGGCACGAACAGGTCGTCCGGGCGGGGAGCACGGCGGGCGCCCTTGAGCTGCTTGGCGATGGTCTTCTCGAGCGCTCCCGTTCCCAGCGGGAAGGCGCGGAAGACGCGCGGCCGGCCCTCGACCACCAGCACGAGGTTGGTCGACGTCGCCCCGACGTGCAGGACGACGCACGTGGGATGCGTGGCGAAGAGGCCAGCGGCGTCGAGTGCGGTGTAGACGGCGGTGGCATCGAGGTCGACGACGGCCGGGTCGATGCCGGCCCGTCGCAGCACGCCGATCGTCTCGGCCAGCCGGTCCTTGGGCGAGGCGAAGATCGTGAGGCGGCTGCCGTCCTTGGTCTCGCCGGTCTTTACCCAGTTGACGACGACGTCGTCGATGGCCTGGCTGTGGAGATGGTTCTCGGCTTCGAAGCGTACGACCTTGCGGATCTGGTCGTCCTCGAAGAAGGGCACGGTGATCTCGCGGACCATGCTGTTGCGCGCGTGGAAGGCGGCGCAGACGTCTTCCTTGGGGAGCGCGAGCTCCTTGAAGATGTCCCGAATGACGGAGGCGATCTTCTCGTCGCGGCTCGGCTTGGGCGGGGCTTCGTCGCCCTCGTCCTCGCCCAGGGTGACGCCCTCGGGCTCTTCGTCCTCGGGGACGGGCCGGATGGCGACGCGCTGGACCTTGAAGGAGCGGGCGCTACCGCCCAGCTCGACCACCTTGATCGTGTGGTCCCCGATGTCGACCCCGATAGCCCGTGCCATGAATGCCTACCTGCCTGTTCTCTCGGGGGACCCCTGCCGACCACCGGGGGCGGAGTATAGGCCGCTCCCGGGGATCACGGCCCCTGGCGGACGGACCCGGCCGTCGAATCAGGGGCCGTGCCGTGTGCCTCCACGATGCGCTTGAGGCGCTCCGCCGTGGCCTCGGAGACCGCATCCAGCTCGTCCTGGTGGCGCCCGAGGATCTCGTTGCGCTTGGCGCGCAGCGCGGCGCGCATCTGCTCCAGCTCGACGCGCACGAGGCTGGCGCCCTCGGTGTCCAAGCCGAAGTGGCGCACGTAGTCCGCGACCTGGCCGTCCATGGACGGGTCGGTCTTGACCGCCGGGGGGGCGCTGCGGCTGCCTGCGAGCAGGCTGCCCGCGAACAGGCCCAGGCAGCCGCCGCCCAGCACGAGCAGCAAGGCCAGCACGCGGAAGCTCGGGGCACGCAGGGTCACTTCTCGGCCCCCGGTGCATCGGCATCGCTACCGGGCTTGCGCATGATCCCGCGCTGCACGGCGTTGCGCACGCCATCGAGCAGCGGGGCGTCCGGATCGGCGATCTCGGGCGCCGGGGCCGCCGACGGCACGGCCTCGGCGCGCTGCTGGCGAACCACCCACGTTCCCGCCAGCCCCACGCCGATCAGCAGCATGGCGGCCGCGGCGTAGGCCATCGCGGCACGTGGCGAGAGCACCTCGCCGCGCAAGCCTGCGCGCGAGGAGAAGCGAGCGACGCCGTTCTCGTCATCGATGCGCTCGAAGACGTGCTGCGCCAGCGCATCGACGTCGACGGGAGTCGAGCGCGCCTCTTCGACCCACAGGTCCAAGGCGGCACGATCGCGGGCGAGACGCCCGGCGCGGGCAGGATCGGCAGCCAGCTGGCGGTCCAGGCGACGGCGCTCCTCGGCGGGCAGCGAGCCGTCGAGCAGACGGGCTTCGTCCGGCGTCAGCGCCGGGTCGTCAGGGTGATGTCCACGGGTCACGAGGAAGTTCTCCCGGGCGCAGGCTTCACCCCAGGGGCAGGCTTCGCCCCAGGGGCAGAGGTCAGTGTGGCCCCGCCCTCATCGAGCAGCTCGCGCAGTCGCTGACGTGCGCGGAAGAGTCGGCTCTCCACGGTGCCCAGGCTGAGTGCCAGGGCCTCCGCGATGTCGTTGTAGGACATGCCCTCGATCTCGCGCAAGGCGAGCACCTCGCGGAAGGGAGCGGGCAGGCGGGCGATGGCCGCGCGCACGCGCAGCCTCAGCTCGCGGCGCTCGATGCCTTCCATCTGCGGCATGCGTTCGTCGGGCAGGCTGGCCCGCCCGGGGAGCTCGTCGAAGGATCCCGCCGGTCGGCGACGACGCGACTTGATGTAGTCCTTCGCGCCGTTGACCGCCACGCGGTAGAGCCAGGTGTAGAGGCTCGAGCCCCCCTGGAACGCATGGATGCGGTACCAGGCCTTCGCGAACGTCTCCTGCACCACGTCGTCGACCGCATCGCGGTCGCGCAGCACGCCCGACACGACGGCCGTGAGCCGCTCGCCGAAGGCTGCGACGACCTCGCGGAGCGCCTCGCGGTCACGGTCCTGCAGGCGCGCCACCCATGCGTCCTGGGTGGCCCGGTCGGGACGCTGCGTGGTGGTGCGGCCGGCCACGCGGCTTGGACCCACGGCGTCGCGCGCGACGTCGTGGCCGGAGGCTTCGCGGAGGCTGCGGGCGGCACTGCTTCGCACGGGGGGAGGGGCTTCCTGACCGGGGTGGTCCTTGGACGCGCGGGCCCGCGCCTGCTTCCCGTCCGGAGTCTGCGGATCCGGAGCCTGGCGGGAGGTCATGGCGCGGGGAACGCCTTCAGCAGCCAGGCCGGGATCTCCTCCAGGACCTTCATGGCCTGGTCGGGGCGGGCCGGCGCGTAGTGGCCGCCCTCCAGCCACACGAGGCGGGTGGAGGGGCCCCAGGCCTCCGCAAGGGCCCTGGCGCGGTCGGGGGAGACCACGTCGTCGGCGTCAGCAGCGATCAGGAGCACGGCGATGCCGCGGTCGGGCGCGGCGACGGTCAGGGGCTCGAGCGGTGCGACCAGGGCGGCGGCCTCCAGCGGCTCCACGGCGCGCTCGGCCAGCTCCCGCTGGATCCGGCCGGTCACGGAGTTGGGCCGGGTGAAGGCCTCGTGGACCCGTCCGCCGGCGAGCACCAGGGCCGCGGCGACGAAGCGGTCCGGGTACAGCCCGATGGCCGTGGCGGCGGCGTGGGCGCCCAGGCTGACACCGCCGATCGCTTGCTTGGCGGGCGGCAGGCCGAAGTGCATCTCCAGGATGCGTGAGGCTGCGGCGATGTCCGCCAGGCCCTGGAGGGCCGCCTGACGCGTGCGCGCCAGGTCCGCCGAGAGCGTCCACACGCCCGCGCGGACGCCTGGCGGCTCGCGCCCGTTCTGGTACGGCAGGGGCAGGATGGCCGTGGCCAGGCCCTGGCGGGCATTGGCCAGGGCCAAGCCGCGGTGGCCGACCAGGCTCCGCTCCTTCCACGACGGAAGCTGGATCAGGACGCCCCGGGGCTCGGCGTCTTCCGGCAGCCACACCTCCAGGGGCACACGGTCGTTGAAGGCGAAGCCCGAGGGGCGAGGGCTGTCGAACGTGACGATGCGCCGGCGCGAGCCGGGGAAGTCCATGGCCGGCGCGTCCAGGTCGGCCTTGGGCTCGCCGACGAGCCGCGGGGGGAAGGCGTACGGGCCCAGGCGCGCGGCCGGCACGGTGTCCAGTCCCGCCCCGATCGCAGCCGGCGTGCCCCCCACGGAGCGCCCCAGCGTGCGCGTGGTCGGGCGCAACGTGACGACCAGCTCCTCGTCTCCGCCTCCGGGCACGATCCCGGCGACGTCGCCCAGGCGCATCCAATGCGGTGCGTCGAGCAGCCGCTGCCGGATCGCCTCGGCCTGCTGCCGCTCGGCGGCACCCAGCACCGGGAAGTCCGCATCGCAAGCGCCCAGGAAGCACTCGGGCTCGGGATCGGTCTCCAGCGCGGCCAGCCACCCGCCGTCGACGCCGCGTACACGCGTCTTGGTGGGCGTCCGCTCGACGACCCGGCCGTCCAGACGCTCGCCATCGGCGACCAGGAAGCGCCCTGCACCGAGCAGCGGCGCGGTACGGAGCCGCTCGACCGCTTCGTCCAGCGATCCCGACTGCAAGAGGACATCCCGCACGATGACCGTCAACGGCAGCCCGTTGGGGGTGGGAGGCTCCGCGCTCGCCATGGGCGAGACCGTCAGCGAGATGCCGGCGCTGTTGACGCCGGCCCACGCGCCCACGGCCCCCGCGAGACCCACCAGCTCCGCCGGGCGCGCGTCGGGTCGATCCTCGATCCACGTCCGCGAGGAGGCGGCCACACCGGGGGGAAGCTGGTAGCGGGCCACGTGCAACGGCTCGCCCGTCGCCGAACGCGGGCCCGTGGCCAGGACCGTCGCGGCCGCCACCGCCTGCGTCTCGGGCAGGAGCGTCCGTGCCCAGATCTGCTCCTCGGACAGGTCGTCGCGTCGGGCCTGGGCGCGGATCTCCTCGTGCACCGTCGGGGCCGCGGCAGCGCGAAGCGTCTGCAGGCGATCGGCGTCGCGAGCCGCCGCGGCAGGCGCGAGGCAGCCGATCGCCAGCAGGAGGGCCGCGGCGCGCTTCACGCAGGCTCCGCGCTCCGCAGGGCGTCGACGCTCTCGCGGCAGACCCCCAGCGGCAGCCAGGGGCAGGTCGTGCAGATGGCGGGCAGGTCTTCGCCGCGAATCCGCCCGCCGATGCGTTCGAGCACGTCTTTCCACGTCACCTCCGCGCCCTCGTCGAGGCCCAGCCGGCGCAGCACCTCGCGGTCGTGGCTGCGCATGTGCGCCTCGTGGTCCGGCCCGCCCAGGGTGCAGCCACCCACGAGGTTCGGGCAGGCCGCGCAGAGGCCATCCGGCTCGGCGACCAGGCGGACCCGCCGCGAAGGCTCGCCCTGGAGGCCCTGTTGCACGTCCGCCATGGCCTGGACGAAGCCGGGACTGTACCCCTTGCCGCGGAACCCGAGCAGGCAGAGCACCATGTGCGCGCGCAGGGGGAGGGGATCGGAGTCCATGGGCCCGGAGAATAGGGCCGGCCGCGGCGGCGGCGTGTGCGCAGAGTCCACGCAAGTGTCCCCGGCAGGGGACAGGTGGCCTGCCCGAGCCCTGGCCGGACGCGCGAAAAACGACGCAAGTTGTTATCCATGAAACACTTGCGTCGAACGCGCCGGGTGCGCTACCCTCTGGCACGGCACTTGTTCCATGTTGGACCTCGCATCGGGCGCCCGGCGCCCCTGCGGGAAGGAGACCCGCCATGAACCTTCGCAACCTCATCGTTCCCGTCGTCTTGGTCGCCGGTTTGGCCTTCGTGGCCTCGGACGCCTTGGCGGCCCCGGTGGGCTCGACTCCGACGAGCGCCATGTTCGGCGGCCGCGTCACGATCGGCGGCGGCATCGGCATCAACGTCCCGATCGGCGGGCGTCGCGTGGCCTACCCCTCCCACACCGTGCAGAGCGGGTACTGGACGACCGTGACCGAGCAGGTCTACATCCCCGGCCAGCTGATCGGCTACGACCGCTACGGCCACCCGATCATGACCGCCGGCCACTACCAGACGGTCCAGCGCCAGGTCTGGGTGCCGACGACCCATGTGGTCCACCACCACCGCACGCGCCCCGTGGGCACGATCCACGTCGGCCTGGGTGGTCGCTGGCGGATTCGCTAGCGACGTCCCACGAGAGGGGGCCCCGGGATTCCGGACGAATCCGGTCGCTGGATCGGAAACCCGGAAACCCCGACCCCTTCTCCTGCGTCTGTACCGATGAGCGCGCGGGGGCAACCCCGACGTTCATCGGGGGTCGAGCTCGATCTCCTGCCCTTCCCTCCTCCCTCCCTCCCACCGAGCTCCCCCGGCCGGCCAGGACCTTCGGGTCCTGGCCGGCAGTCTTTTTGGACCCGGCGTTCACCCCCTGGGGTGCGCGGGTGCGGCTCGCCAGATGCTCGGTGCCGCGGCGTGCTCAGACGCTCGTCGGGCGGGGCTTCTCGGGGTTGATGCCGAGATCGGCGAGGCCCTTGGCGGCGGCCTTGGTCGTGATCGTGCCCTCTTGGGCAAGCGCGTGCACCGCCGCGGCAGCGATCCAGCGCGCGTCGACCTCGAAATGCTCGCGCAGTGCTTCGCGGGTGTCGCTCATGCCGAAGCCGTCGGTGCCCAGCGTGATGTAGCGGTTGGGTACCCAGCGGGAGATCTGGTCGGGCACGAGCTTGATGTAGTCGGTGGCCGCCACGATGGGCCCGTCATGTTCCTCGAGCACGCGCTCGATGTAGGTCTTGCGCGGCGTCGCGTCGGGGTGGAGGCGGTTCCAGCGCTCGGCCGTCAGCGCGTCATGGCGCAGCTGCTGGTAGCTCGTGGCACTCCACACGTTCGCGGAGACGTCGAACTTCTCCGCGAGGAGCGCCTGCGCCTCGAGCGCCTGGTTGAGGATGCAGGCGCTGCCGAACAGCTGGACGTGCTTCTTCCTCTTCGTCTCGGCGCGCCGATAGAGGTACAGGCCCTTGACGACGCCCTCTTCGACACCCTCGGGCATGGGCGGCTGCTCGTAGTTCTCGTTCTGGATCGTGATGTAGTAGAAGACGTCCTGCTCTTCGCCGATCATGCGGCGCAGGCCTTCGCGCACGATGATCGCGATCTCGTAGGCCCACGCCGGGTCGTAGGAAATCAGGTTGGGGATGACGGCGGCCAGGATGTGGCTGTGGCCGTCTTCGTGCTGCAGGCCTTCGCCGTTGAGCGTCGTACGACCGGCGGTCGCGCCCATGAGGAAGCCGCGGCCGCGCATGTCCGCGAACGCCCAAGCCAAGTCGCCGACGCGCTGGAAGCCGAACATCGAATAGAACGTGTAGAAGGGCACCATCGGCTCGCCGTGCGTGGCGTAGGACGTGCCCGCGGCCGTGAAGGAGGCCATGGAGCCGGCCTCCGTGATGCCCTCCTCCAGGACCTGTCCGTCGCGCGTCTCGCGGTAGTACAGGAGCTGGCCCTTGTCCACGGGCTCGTACAGCTGGCCGAACGCGGCGTAGATGCCGACTTGGCGGAACAGCGGCTCCATGCCGAACGTGCGCGCCTCGTCGGGGATGATCGGGACGACGCGACGCCCCAGCTCGGGGTCCTTGATCAGCTTCGTGAGCAGCCGCACGAACGCCATGGTGGTGCTGACGCCGCCCGGGTTCTTCGTGCCCAGCATGAACTCGTCGTAGAGGTCGCTGCCGGGAACCGCGACCTTGACCTTGGGGTTGGGCCAACGCTTGGGCATCAGGCCGCCGAGCCGGCGACGGCACTCGAGCACGTACTCCACCTCGGGGCTGTCCGGCCCGGGGTGGTAGTAGGGGGCATCGGGAAGCGCGGCGTCGGAGATCGGCAGGCCGAGGCGGTCGCGGAAGGCACGCAGGTCGTCCAGCGACATCTTCTTCATCTGGTGCGTGACGTTCTTGGCCTCGAAGCCCTCGCCCAGGGCGAAGCCCTTGACGGTCTGGGCGAGCACGACCGTGGGTCGGCCCTTGTGGTCCACGGCCGCCCGGAAGGCCGCATGGATCTTGCGCAGGTCGTGACCGCCGCGACGCATGGCCCAGATGTCGTCGTCGGTCAGGTGGGCCGCCAGCGCCATCAGCTGCGGGTCGGTGCCGAAGAGATGCTTGCGGATGTAGGCGCCGTCCTCGGCGCGGAACCGCTGCATCTGGCCGTCGACGATGTCGTTGAAGCGGCTGCGCAGGAGCCCATGGACATCGCGGGCGAGCAAGTCGTCCCACTCCGTGCCCCAGAGCACCTTGATCACGTTCCAGCCGGCTCCGCGGAAGACCGTCTCCAGCTCTTGCACGATCTTGCCGTTGCCGCGCACGGGCCCGTCCAGGCGCTGCAAGTTGCAGTTGACGACCCACGTCAGGTTGTCGAGGCCTTCGCGCGTGGCCACGGACAGGGCGCCCAGCGTTTCGGGCTCGTCCGTCTCGCCGTCGCCGACGAAGCACCACACGCGGCTGCCGCTGGTGTCGACGATTCCACGCGCGGACAGATAGCGGTTGAAGCGCGCCTGGTAGATCGAGCTGATCGGGCCCAAGCCCATGCTGACCGTCGGGAACTCCCAGTACTCGGGCATGAGGCGCGGGTGCGGGTACGATGAGAGCCCGGAGCCTCGCTTGGTTTCGCGGCGGAAGCTGTCGAGCAGCTCCTCGCTCATGCGCCCCTCCAGGTAGGAGCGCGCGTAGATGCCGGGTGAGGCGTGACCCTGGAAGTAGATCTGGTCGCCGGCGGAACCGTCTTCCTTGCCGCGGAAGAAGTGGTGGAAGCCGACGTCGTACAGGTCGGCCGCGGACGCGAAGGTGGAGATGTGGCCGCCGAGACCGCTGAAGTTCACGTTGGCGCGGCTGACCATGACGGCCGCGTTCCAGCGGATGATGTCGCCGATCCGCTCCTCCATGGCCTCGTCGCCCGGGTACGGCGGCTCGAGCTCCGGAGGAATCGTGTTGACGTAGTCCGTGTTGAGGAGGCGGTCCGGAACGTACCCACCGTGTCGTGCGCGGTCGAGCAGGCGCGCGAGCAGGTAGCGCGCGCGGTCAGGCCCCTGGCTGGCGAGCACGGCCTCGATCGAGTCGATCCACTCGCGGGTCTCGACCGGATCGTTGTCGTTCTGCCTGGTTCCGTAGAGCGTCACCGCGCGCGCCTCCCGTCCCGGTTTTCCGGGCGCGTCACGGTACCACCTGGGGCGCAGGCGTCAGCGCAGCGCGCAGCCCACCCCGCAGAGGTGCGCCCCGACAGGGCCGACCTCTTCCGCGTCCGCCGCCATCGTCGACTTCGAGAGCCCGACACCGAGGCGGCCGGCGCCCGGCAAGGCCGCGCGCAGCGTCAGGATGTCCTCGGGCAGGAAGGCGTACTCCGTCAGCGGATGGATCGAGATCCACGAGTTCATGATCGACCCGTCCGTGGTGCGGTAGGTGTGGCCCACGCCCAGGCTGTGGGCGATCTCGTGGGCCAGTGCGGCGGCCACGCTGCGGGCCAAGCCCCACGCGACGTAGGCGATGTCCTCGGCCCGCGAGTCGATGGCGCGACCTTCGTACAGCAGGGCGTCCAGGCGCGTCAGGTCCGCGTCGGCCAGGGGCGTGACGATGCAGGCGCGCTGCTCGAGCTGGTACGTGCCGAGCACGTGCTCCACGACACGGTTCACGAACACGCCGAGCGGGCCGAGGGCGCCGCCCGGGCTGTTGTTCTCGTGGACGCGGTTGCCTTCGTCGTTCATCGCAACGCCCAGCGTGCCCGTCTGGTCGATCGCACTGAGCGCCATGACGCTGTAGGCCGAGGCGTGACCACCCAGCCACCGTCCCGCCGCGGCGTACGTGTAGGTCTGCTCGGGCCGTTGGATCGGGAAGGAAATGGCGAGCCCGGTCGCGCCACTTTCGCCGCTCGCCTCGCGCAGGTAGTGGCGGTTCAAGCGCTCGAGCACCGTGCGCCGCACGTAGAGGTCCGCCTTCTGGTCCACCGCGCGCCCCAGCGTGCCGTAGCTGTCGCGGCCGCGCAGCCCCAGCTCGGCGAGCGCGGCGTGCCAGTCGGATGCGAACGGGTGGACGCCCTCCTTGGGCTCGAAATCGACGTACCAGACGTCGGTCGTGCCGAAGCGTGCGATGTGTCCCGCGACCGGGTCCGGGCAAACGTGCAGGTCGAGCACGGCCGTCTGGCCCGTCGTCGTGTCCGTGGCGCGCAGGACATCCGTCGTGCCGCCGAGCGGGGACGGCCCCGGTACGTAGCGAGCGCGGCCATTCGCCTCGGGGACGAGGGTGCCCTCGGTCCCCGCGTGCGTGACGTCCCACGTGACCTCGCCGATCGCGCCCACGGCCTGTAGGCGCACGAGCCGGCCGCTCCAGGCCTCTCCCAGCTCCAGGCCGGCGGTCGCGGTGATGGCGAACGCATCGACGGGGAGGACGAGCGAGCGATCGGCCTCCTCCGCACCGGACCGTGCGCGGACGACCACGGGGAAGGCGCCCGTCTCCTCGGGCAGCCCGATGACGCGGCCGTCGCTGGTCAGGGTGAGGCCCGCCGGCAGCCGGCCGAACAGGAGGTCGAAGGTGACCGCGCCCGAGCCCCCGCGCGTCTCGATGCGCGTCGCCGGGTAGGGGACGTCGCGTTGGGCGCCCGGCAGCTGGGACGTCACGATCGTCAGCGCCTCTGCCGAGGCGCCGGCCTGCTGGCCGCCGCTGCCCAGATCGGTGGTGCCGGAGAGGAGGCCCTGGCCGCAGCCCGTCAGCAGGGCCAACCCAAGGCCCAGGACGGCACAGGCACAAGCCCGGACGAGCGCCCTGGGCCCCCGTCCGCCGGTCGTGTCGGAACGTTCGAACATGGGGTGCGCCTCGCGGCACACCGCATCCCTTGCAGACGGGACCTGCCACCGTCCCGCCACCTCACGCGGCACCTATCGACAGCCTGCGGGAGCCCCCTGTAGCGCGGCCCTGCTGCGGAGCGGTCGTGGGCAGGGCGAGCCAGGAGCCCACCCCGGAATTCCGGGGCGGTGAAAGCCTTGAAAACAGGGCTCCCGAGACGTCGGCGTGCGCGGGGTGTCCTCGGACCGACCCTGGCCGAGGCGCCTACACCCGCAGCGACGCATCCTCGCCCAGGCGCTCCTGGTAGGGGGCCAGGGCCGGGTGGGCGTGGCCCACGAGGAAGAGGCGCGTCTGGCGGGAGGCGAGGCCCGTGTAGCGCTCGGGCGTCATGAGGTCGGCCCAGTCCAGGTCCAGCGCGCGGAAGGCGGCGTCGGCCTTGAGGCGGTCGAGCAGGTCGTTGGGGAGGCCGGAGAGGACTTGCTCCTTGGCGGCGAGGCTGTGCTGACGCACGCGCTCGTGCAGCGCCTGGCGATCGCCCCCGGCGCGCGTGGCACGCAACAAGATGTCCTCCGTGGCCATGAACGGGAGCTCGTTCACGAGCCGCATGCGCGCAACAGCCGTGTTCACGTGCAGGCCGCGCGCCACGTTGGTCACGAGGCGCAGGATGGCATCCACGCCGAGGAACGCCTCCGGCAGGAAGATGCGCCGGCCCGCGCTGTCGTCGAGCGTGCGCTCGAGCCACTGCGTGCCCGCCATCATGGCCGCTTCCGGTACGAGGGCGATGACGTGGCGCGCCAACGACGTGATGCGCTCCGTGCGCATCGGGTTCTGCTTGTAGGCCATGGCGCTGGAGCCGATCTGCTCCTTCTCGAACGGCTCGGCCAGCTCGCGCAGCCCCGAGAGCAGCCGCACGTCATGGGCAAAGCGCATGGACGAGACGGCCACGCCGCCCAGCACGGCCACGATGTCGTAGTCCGAACGCCGCGGATAGGTCTGCCCCGTGACCGGGACCGGGGCGTCGAAGCCCATCTTCTTGGCGACGCGCCGATCGAGCTCCTCGCACTTCTCGGCATCGCCGTCGAAGAGCCCCAGGAACGACGCCTGCGTCCCGGTCGTTCCCTTGCTACCGCGGAACGGGACGCGCTGCAGGGCCGCGCGCACCGCCTCGAGGTCCGCCAACAGGTCCTGCAGCCAGAGGCAGGCTCGCTTGCCCACCGTGGTCGGCTGGGCCGGCTGGAAGTGCGTGTAGGCGAGACAGGGGATGTCCGCGTTGGTTTCGGCGAAGTCCGCCAGCGCCGCACAGGCGTTGGCGAGGCTCGTCTCCACACGCCGCAGCGCCTCGCGCAGCACGATGGCGTCGGCGTTGTCCGTGACGAAGCAGCTGGTGGCGCCCATGTGCAAGATGCCGCGCGCCTCGGGCGCCGCGTCCCCGAACGCGTGCACGTGGGCCATCACGTCGTGGCGGAAGCGGGCTTCGTAGGTGGCCGCCTTGTCGAAGTCGATGTCGTCGCGCGCTGCCTGGAGGGCCTCGATCTGCTTTCGCGTGATGGGCAGCCCCAGCTCGTGCTCGGCCGACGCCAGCGCAATCCACAAGTCGCGCCAGATCTCGATGCGACGCCGTGCGCTGAAGAGCCTGCGCATCGGGGCGCCGGCATAGCGCGTGACCAGGGGGCTCTCGTAGTCGTCGTGACGGTCGGTCAAGGGGTCCTCGGGGGCAGCAGCACGAGATCGCCCGACCCGTTCGGGTCGTGGGCCACGTGCCAGCGGTCGGGAGACGGAGCCGGGAACGCGGGATCGCTCAGGCGCTCGTCCACGTACTGGGCGAAGTAGTAGAACGCGCGCTGGATCGTGCCCTTCACGTAGCGCGTGCCGGGGTTGAGCCCCGCCAGGTCGGAGCGCACCTGCAGGACTTCCAGCCGACCGCCGACGTCGGCCTTGGCTCGCGCGGCCGACGTGGTGGCCGCACGGTCCGGGAACGTGCGGAGCTCCATGCGCAGGTCCCCGAGCACGTGGTTGACCAGCTCGAGATCGGGCATCTCCCCGGCCTCCAGGCGCTCGTAGGCTTCGCGCAGCAGCTCGAGGTTGTTCAGCAAGTACGCCTGGGCTTTCGCACGAGGCCAGTCCGGGCCGTTCTCGAAGTCGCGGTGGCGCGGCGGGATGAACGCCAGCGCCTGTTGGTCACTGGACCAGGTGCGCTGCAGGTTGAGGAGCGCGATCCAGTAGCGTTGCTGCTCGGGGATCACGGCAGCGGCTCCGGCGGCGGGAGGAGCTCGTCGTCGCGGAGCAGCTGCTCGAGCTGGGCCCGTGTCTCGCCGTCGAGGTGGCCCTTGGCGATGGCCACCTGCAACGTGCGCCGCGCCAGGGTCCGGTACAGCGTGCCCAGCGGCGGCGGCAGGTCGGCCAGGGCCCGCAGATGCCGCCGGATGGTGCCGACATCGCCCCGCGCGATCGGCCCGGTGAGGGCGTCCGGGATACCCACCGTGTCGAGGTTGGCGAGCGTGCCCCGCACGAGCGGCAGCAGGGCGGGCAGGGCGAGGTCCGGCTCGATCCCTGCGCGCGTCATCAGCTCCACGGCGTAGTCCATGAGGCCCACGACGAAGTTGGACGCCGCCGAGGCCGCAGCGTGATACAGCGCCTTGCTGCCCGAGCCCATGCGCAGGGGTCGTCCGCCGAGCGTGACGACAACGGACTGGAGCACCTCCACCGCTTCCGCGTCGCCCTCGATGGCGAAGAACGTGTCCGGCAGCATCGCGAGCGCCGTCTCGACGTCCGCGAAGCTCTGGAGCGGATGCATCGCACCGCGCAAGCCCCCCGCGGCCACGACGCCCGACAGGATTCCGGCCGGCAGGCCGCCCGCGAAGTGGGCCACGACGGCGCCCTTGCGCAGCGCCCCGCCAGCCGCCACTTGGATGGCCACGCCGGCGATCGCCCGATCGGGCACGGCCAGCATCACCAAGTCGGCTCCGAGCGCGGCCATCGCCGGGTCGCCCACCACTTCGCCCATGCCGATCGAGCTGGCCGCGGCCTGCGCGCTACGCCGGTTGCGGCTGCAGATCGCCACGACCGAGTACCCCGCGCGCTTGAGCAGGATGCCCAGGGACGTCCCGAGCACGCCTGCCCCGATGATGGCGACCTTCATGCCGGCTCCTCGATGGCCGTGGCGCCCACCGTACCGGCGGACGCGTCCACGTTCTCCCCTCCGGCACGGAGCAGGGCGAAGGGCAGGCGCCAAGCGCCGCGCGCGGCCGCCAGCCGCAGCAGGCCGCGCACGTACTCCCGTGCCCCCGCGGTGGCGCCGAGGAGCGTGTCCCCGCGGGCCAACCGTGCAGCCAGCGAAGAGGCGAACGCGCAGCCCGTCCCGTGGAAGGGCCCGCCCTCGACGCGCGGTGCCGAGAAGCGCGCGATCTCTTCCCCGCCCACGAAGACGACGTCGCAGACCTCGCGACCCGGCGCGTGGCCTCCCGTCACCACGACGCCGCGCGCCGCTCGCGAGAGCAGGCGCCCGGCCCCGTGATCGTCGTTGGTGACTCCCACCACGAGCGCGCGCGCCTCGGGGCCGTTGGGCGTGATCACGGCGACGCGGGGGACGAGCAGGGTCCTCAGGGCCTCGAGGCCGCTTGCGTCCAGGTGCCAGCCGCCCGCCGACACGCCGAGCACGGGATCCAGCACGATTGGCACGTCGACATCGCGAAGTGCGTCGTGGACGGCCTCGATCGTCGGGGCATCGGGCAGGAGCCCGATCTTGACCACGTGCGGCGGAGCGACGTCCAGCGCGTCGCCGATCTGGGCGCGCACGAGGGCGGCGTCGACGGGGCGGAGGTCCCCGAGGCCGCGGGGGCCCTGGCTGGTGACCGCACTCACGGCGCCGCTGCCGGTGACGCCGTGCCCAGTCAGCACGGCCAGGTCGGCCGCGATCCCGGCACCGCCGGTGGGGTCCCACCCGGCGATCACCAGGGCACGGGGGGGTGAGGCTAGGCGCACAGGCGGGCATGGTGCCTGCGCGGAGGGCACGCGTCCACCCCGCCGGGCCGCCCGCCGCATGGGGATAGACTCCGCCCCGCCCCCCTGGGGAGGGGGGCGCCGGAGGAGACGCCCATGCGCCACCACCTCGCTCGCCGGGCTGGCCCGGTCCTGCTCGCCGGGCTGATCGCGGTCGGCGCGGTCGCGTCCACGGCCCGTCCCGCGGCCGCCGACCTGGGCAACGAGGAGCTGCGCGCCGCCGTCGCGGCGGCTCGCGATCGCGTCTACCCCGCGCTGGTCAACATCCTCGTGGTCGATCGAGTGTTCAGCCAGGGTCGCGAGCGTCGCACGCTCTCGGCCGGCAGCGGCGTCATCGTGAGCCCCGCCGGACACGTCATCACGAACTACCACGTCGCCGGCACCGCCCAGCGCATCACCTGCAAGCTGCCTACCGGCGAGCTCGTGGATGCCGACATCGTCTGCAAGGACCCGCAGACCGACCTCTGCATCCTCGCGCTGCGCATGGGCACGCGGGAAGACCCGAGCCTGCCGTTGCCCTTCGCCAGCATCGGCGACAGCGACCAGCTGGAAGTGGGGGACCACGTCCTCGCGCTCGGCAATCCCCAGAGCCTCTCGAGCTCGATCACGCTCGGCATCGTCAGCAACACCGAGCGCGTGTTCACCAGCTTCACGGGCGACCGCATCGAGGGCTTCCGCCTCGACGGCGAAGCCACGGGCATCTTCAACCGGTGGATCCAGCACGACGCACTGATCCTGCCCGGCAACAGCGGCGGCCCGCTGGCCAACATGAACGGCCAGGTGGTGGGCATCAACACGCGCGGCGGCGGGGGCGTGGGCTTCGCGATCCCCGCGTCGACGTGCCGCAAGGTGCTCAACCACGCGCTCACGTTCGGCGAGGTTCGCCGGGGCTGGTTCGCGGTGTCCATGCTGCCGGTCACGGGCCTCGGCCGCCGCACGGGGGCCCTCGTGTCCAACGTCCTGGCCGATGGCCCGGCCGCCAAGGCCGGCATCCAAGCCGGCGACGTGATCACGTCGATCGCCGGCGAGGCCGTTGCGGTGGAGGGCTTGGAGGACGTGCCGGTGATCCTCGCCCGCATCGCCGACCTCAAGCCCGGCACGCGCGTTCCCGTGACCTTGGAGCGCAACGGAACCTGCATGACGCTGCAGGTGGACGTGGCTCGCATGCCGCCCTTCCAGGGGGAGGAGCGCGTCTTCCGCACGTGGGGCGTCAGCGCCATGGAGATCACGGGTCTCATGGCCCAGGCCCGCGGCTGGCCCGACACCCAGGGCGTGCTCCTGCGCACGCTACGCCCCGGCAACGCGCCGGACTCCGCCAAGCCGCCGCTGCAGTCGGGCGACGTCATCCTCGAGATCGACGGGAAGCCCGTGAACGGCCTGGAAAGCTTCGACGAGCTGCAGAAGGCCAACGCCAAGAGCAAGGCGCTCGCCGTGCGCTTCCGTCGCGACCACGAGGACATGGTCACGGTGCTCGACATGAGCGAGCGTCCGCGCCGTCGCGGCAGCGCGGAGCTGTCCAAGGCGTGGCTGGGTGTGCGCACGCAGGTGCTCACCTCGAAGGTGGCCACGGCCTTCGGCCTCGAGGGGCGCAAGGGCTTCCGCATCACGCGCGTCCTGCCCGCGACGGAAGCCGAGAAGGCGGGCCTCGAGCCCGGCGACATCCTGCTCGCGCTCGACGGTCGCGACCTGGAGGCCAGCGAGCTGCAGGACGCCCAGATCCTGCAGCGGCGCATCGAGGACATGGACATCGGCGCCAAGGCCACGTTCAAGCTGCTGCGCGACGGCAAGGAGATCGAGCTCGAGGTCGTGCTGGAGGAGACGCCCGGTACGGTGGCCGACGCCCGCTCTGCCGAGGACGAGGTGCTCGAGTACAAGGTCCGCGAGCTCACGTACCTCGACCGGGTGGACAAGGAGCTGCCCATGGACCTCGAGGCCCTCATCGTGGCCGACGTCGAGGACGGTAGCTGGGCTGCCGTGGCCGGCTTGGAGGTGGGCGATGTCCTCCTCCAGCTGCAGGGTGAGGCGGTCCCGACCATCGCGACGTTCAAGGAGGCGGTGAAGCGCCTTCATGAGACCCGCCCCGAACGCGTGACGTTCTTCGTGCGGCGCGGCCGTGACACCACCTTCGTCTTCGCCCGGCCGGACTGGCCGGACGCGGGCGAGTGAAGGAGACTGGAACCATGAGAGCTTCCCTGGCTTGCTTGCTCGCCCTCGTGGCGTGCTTCGCGGGTGCGCCCGTCGCTCGGGCCGAAGACCCGGCCCCCACGCAGCAACAGACCCTGATCGCATCCCGCGTGGACAGCGTGGTCTCCGTCAAGATGACGTTGCAGGTCTCGTTCACCATGGGCGGGGCGCTGCGGGAGAACGAGTCCAACCAGACGACCACCGGCATCGTCGTGGACAGCCGCGGCCTGATCATGCTGCCCGCCGAGCTGTTCTCGCCCAACCTCGACGCGCGCTTCCGTTCGATGCTGTCCGACTTGAAGATCACGCCGTCGAGCATTCGCGTGGTCTTCCCGGGCGACCCCAAGGAGTACCCGGCGATCCTCGGCGCCAAGGACAGCAAGCTGGGCCTGGCGTTCGTCCTGATTCGCGACCTCGAGGGGCGCGCGGCCAAACCGCTCGACCTGTCCAGGCGCGCCACGCCGCGCGTGGGCGACACGATCTACGGCGTGACGCGACTGGGTCAGGACTTCGACCACGCCCCGCTCTGCAGCGCGGCGACGGTGGTCTCCGAGATCACGCGCCCGCGGGCCTGTTGGGCGCTGGATGACGCGGGTCGCTACATCGCCGAGCCGATGTACACGCTGGATGGAGCGGTCACGGGCGTGGTCGTACGCCAAGAGGGCGTCGGCGAGGACGCGGACACGCAGAACTGCCTGCTGCCCCTGGACATCGTGGAGAGCACGATCGGCCGGTCGATGAAAGCCGCCGAGCGCGCGCTGGAGGACGTC
Organism: Planctomycetota bacterium; assembly: GCA_050248855.1. Taxonomy (GTDB): domain Bacteria; phylum Planctomycetota; class PLA2; order PLA2; family JAEUHO01; genus JACKGW01. Next base: position 45,625 of record JBFWRP010000019.1, read on the forward strand.
TTGGCCGCGGAGGCCGAAGCCGCCGCGGCGGGCGAGACGCCCGGGGAGCCGAAGGAGCCCGCGACGCCGGAGCAGCCGGAGCAGCCGGAGGAGCCGGAGGGCGAGGGCGACGAGATCAAGTGAGGTCGCTGCGCGGCTTGCGACGGGCGCTCGTGCTGGGCCTGCTGCTGGCAGGCGTGGGTGCCGCGTGGGCCGAGGACGCTCCCGAGGTCCTGCCGGCCCCGCAGCTGCTCGAGCGGCTGCAGGAGGCGCGTCGCGCCGGCGACATCCGCGCGATCGAAGCCTTGGTCCGGGCCTCGTCCGAGGCCCACAACCGCTGCCGCAGCGCCAGCACGCGCGTGCGCCTGCGGGGCGCCCTCGGCGAGCTGGCCCGCGACGAGTCTGCCGGGGGCAACCGCCTGTACGCCATCGACGCCCTGGGCCGCTTGGACGACTCGCAGGGGGCCTGGCGCGAGCTTCGGCGCAGCGTGCCCGATCCCGCGGCCGCGACCGTCGATCCTGCCGGTCGTCGCGTGCTCCGCGCCCTCGGTCTGCTGACCTACGACCCCAGCCTGGCGGACCTCGAGCGCATGGCCCGCGAGGGCCGTGACCCGGAGGCCGTGTCGTTGGCCGTGGAAGCCCTCGGTCGGTTCCGCTTCAGCCGCAACCGCGCGCACGTGCTCGAGACGCTCTACGTCGTCGGGCGCGATTCCGAGACGTCGCCGAGCCGCGGCACGGCGCGTGAGGACGAGGCGCGACAGCAGTGGCGACGCGTCGTGGGCGACATCGTTCGCGCGATGGACGCCCTCACGGGCCGCGGCATCGGAAGCCTCGATCGCTACGAAGCGCTGCTGCGTGAGAACGACGGACGCTGGGAGCGGCTCTTCGCCGAGGACGACCGCTGATGCGGGGCGGGCACACGCACACCGTCGGCCGTGGTCGTCTCGACCCGGTCCGGGACGCAGCCGTGCGGCGTGTGCTGCTCGCCGAGGGGGCGATGAACCTCCTCGTGCTGCTGGCCAAGCTCTTCGCGGGCTTCCTCACGGGCTCCTTGGCGCTCTTCTCCGATGCGCTGCACAGCCTCACGGACCTGGGCAACAACGTCATCGCCTTCCTCGTGATGCGTCACGCGGGCAGGCCGCCCGACCACAACCATCCGTACGGCCACCGCAAGTTCGAGACGCTGGCGGTGTTCACCCTGGCCATGCTGCTGGTGGTGCTGGCCGTCGAGCTCATCCTGCGGGCGCTGGTAGGGGAGCGGACCCCGTCCGTCTCGAGCGCCTTGGCGCTGGGGGTCGTCGCGGGCGGCGTGTTGGTCAACCTGCTGGTGAGCCTCTGGGAGCGCCGCAAGGCGCGCCAGCTGCGCAGCGACATCCTGCATGCCGACGCGGCGCACACGCTGGCGGACGTTGTCACGACCGTCGTGGTCGTCGTGGGGTGGCAGCTGGGCGCCGCCGGCCACGCCTGGGCCGAGACGATCGCCACCCTGGGCGTGGCCGCGTTCGTCCTGCTGCTCTCGTTCGGGCTCTTCCGGCGCGCCGTCCCCATCCTGGTGGACGAGGGGGCCGTCGACCCGGAGGAGCTGCGGGCGACGTTGGGGGAGGTCGCGGGCGTCCGGGAGGTCCGTCGCGTCCGCTCCCGCCGGCTGGGCGACCGGGCCTTCGCCGACGTGGTCGTGGCCGTGGACGACCACCTGTCCACGGAGGACGGCCACGACATCGCCGACCGCGTGGAAGCCGTGCTGGCGGAGGTGTTCCACATCCGCGACGTCACGGTTCACCTGGAGCCGGTAGGATCGACGGCATCCGGCGGAGGTTCCCCCGTGCGTCGTCTCCCCCTCGTCCTCGCCCCGCTCCTGCTCCTCCTGCCCTCGTGCGGCGGGGGCGGCAGCTCCGCGGGCGGTCCCCCGGCCCCCCCGGCCAATGCCCAGCAGGTCGTGCAGGACATCGTCACGGGCTGCGTCGCGTCCAGCCTCGACCAGGTCTTGGCGCTGCGCACCGTGCTGGAAGCCGCCGCCGCCGGTGGTCAGACGCCGGACTTCCGTACCACCGGCGTGAGCCTGGCCAACCCGTCCCAGCCGGCCGTGACCTGGGCGGGTGACCTCGACGGCGACATGATCGACGACGTCACGGGCACGTCGCGCCTGGGCGGGCTCACCCTGCTCCAGATGGCGGCGTTGGTGGCCCAGCTCTCGGCGCCCGGGGCCGACCTCCAAGCCGTCCTCGCGGCCCTGCCCACCGGGACCACCGTGGACTCGGACTTCGTGGCGACGCAGTCCGGTCTCCAGGCCGCGGGCGACGTGCTGATCGTGCTTGCCAACCCGACGGGCGCGCAGCCGCTTCCCGACACCACGACGGGCAGCATCGTCACGGACGATGGCATGTGCGAAGTCACGTGGTCGTGGACGCAGCTGACCGTGGCGGCGCTGTTCCAGGGGCCCTACCCCGTGGCCGACCTCGACGTGGCGATCGCCGCGCCGACGGGCAACGTCACGGGCGTCCTGCACATGGACGGCACGTCCACGGCGCTGCTGGAGACCCGCCTGCTGCCCAGCGGCTTCGAGAGCGACTTCTCGCTCGACCTCGACACGGGGGTCCTGACCCCACTCTGACGATCACGTGGTGGCGAGGCGGGCCAAGCTCGTCTCGCGGCCGAGGATCTCGAGCGATTCGAAGAGCGGCGGGCTCACCTTGCTGCCGGTGGTGGCCACCCGGACGGCCTGGAACAGCTCGCGCGGCTTCCAGCCGCTCTCGTCCACGACGGTGCGCAGCGTGGCCTCGATGCCAGCCAGCTCCCACGCGGGCAGGGCCGCCAGGTGCTGGCGGGCCAGCGACAGCACGTCGTGGGTGGCGCCGGCATCGCGGCCCTTGGGCACGAGGTCTTCGGCCGACCAGTCCGTCTTGGTGCCGAGGAAGAAGCACCGCGCGAGCGAGGACCACTCGTCGAGCGTCTTGATGCGCTCTTGCGTGATGGGCACGGCCCGGCGCACGAGGTCGCGCAGCGCCTTGCCCTCGAGCCCCCCCTGGTCGCCGGCCCAGGCGTGCAGCGCGTCGTCGTGGCCAGGTCGCACGGGCGCCTCACGGGCCGCGCGGTACGCCACGTGGTCGACGATGCGAGCGGCGAGATCGTCGGCCGCCAGGCGGCGGATGTGTTCGCCATTGAGCCACGTCAGCTTCTCCAGGTCGAAGACGGGGCCGGACGTGGAGATGCGCGAGGCGTCGTACGTGGCCTCGAGCTCGGCCCGCGTGAAGACCTCACGGCCGTCGGGCAGGCTGTAGCCCATCAGCGCGAGGAAGTTGATCATCGCCTCCGGCAGGAAACCGTTCTCCTTGTACCAGATGAGCGATGTCGGGTTCTTGCGCTTGCTGATCTTGGAGCGGTCGCTGTTGCGCAAGAGCGGCATGTGGCGGAAGCGCGGTGCCTCCCAGCCAAAGGCCTCGTAGAGCAGCACGTGCTTGGGCGTGCTCGTGATCCACTCCTCCGCACGGATCACCTCCGTCACCTCCATCAGGTGGTCGTCGACCACGTTGGCGAGGTGGTAGGTGGGGAAGCCGTCGGACTTCAGCAGGACCTGGTCGTCGATCGTGCGGCCCTCGATCTCGATGGGGCCGCGCAGCTCGTCGTGGAAGCGGATGGTGCGATCCTTGGGGACCTTCAGGCGCACGGTGAAGGGGAGGCCGTCGTCGAGGTTCTTGGCGATGTCCTCGGGGAGCAGGCTGCGGCACAGGCCGTCGTAGCCCGGCGGCGCCTTGCGGGCGCGTTGCTGATGGCGCATCTCCGTCAGGCGCTCCTCGGAGCAGAAGCAGCGGTAGGCCGTTCCATTTTCGAGCAGCTTCTGGACGTGGTCCCGGTAGATGGCCGTGCGCTCGCTCTGGCGGTAGGGACCGTTGGGGCCGCCCACGTCGGGTCCCTCGTCGTAGCCTAGGCCCAGCCAGTGCAGGGCCTCGATGATCTGCGCCTCCGATGTGGCGTCGTAACGCGTCTGGTCGGTGTCCTCGATGCGCAGGATGAAGCGCCCGCCCGTCGAACGGGCGGCCAGGAGGTCGAACAGCGCGATGTAGGCCGTCCCGACGTGGGGATCCCCCGTCGGGCTGGGCGCGACGCGGGTGACGGCGGGCGTGGTCATGGCAGGCTCCGGACGAAGGGGCGCGCCATGCTACGTTCCGATGGCGATGGACCACGACGTCGGCCTCGAGGCCCTGGACGACAGCCCGCCTCCGGTGGAGGGCGGCGTCATCGCCGGCCGCGCCCAGGACTTCGAGGGCTTGCCGCTGGTCGGTGTACGCGTGGAGGCCGCGGCGTCGGGCGACGAGAGCAGCCTCGATGCCCTGCCCGTGCTCACCGATGGCGAGGGGGCGTTCCGTTTGGAGGGCCTCGTCGCCCACGCCTACGACCTGCGCTTCGCCATGGGCACCGTCAAGGCGCGCGTGCTCGGCGTGCCCATCGGCAAGGAAGACCTGGCCGTCCGGTTGGCGCGCCCCCAGGGCTTCGTCGTGGACGCGCGCGTGCGACCGGGCGATACGCCGCCCGAGGTCCTGCACCTCCAGCTGGAGCGCCGAGGGAAGGACGGCTGGGTGCGCGAACACGTCGGGCGTTCGCTGCGCAAGCGCCTGCTGCTGTGGAACCTCCGGCCCGGCACCTACCGCCTGTTCGCATGGGCCCCGCCCTGGCGCCCCGTGCTGGTGGAGGGCATCGACGTCAAGGACCTCGAGGCCGCGCGCGACGTGGTCCTGGACCTGGCCGCGCGCGGGGAGCGGCTGGCGGGCACGCTGCTCGGCCCGGACGGCCAGCCTGCCTCCGGCGAGCTCACCTGGCGCCGCGACGACGGCGGCGTTGACCTGCCGCTGCCGTTTCGCAGCGTCTCCGTGGGGGACGACGGACGCTGGCGTGTGGAGGGGCTGATGCCCGGGCGGTACGTGGTCTCCGCCGTCACCGACGGAGGCCACGTACACGTCGAGGCCATGTCCACTACGGCGTCGTGATCCTCAGCACCACGCCCGTCGTGCCGGCCGGAGCCGTCGAGTCGGCCCCGAGTGCGTAGAGCTCACCCGCCTCGTCCTTGCCGATTCCCAGCAGCACGCGACCGAAGCCGAGCGGGGCGCCGTCGATCTGCATGACGAGCCGCGTCCAGGCGAAGGCGCCCGTCGTGGGGGCGTGGAACAGCTGCCCGCTGGCGCCGAAGTCCTTGCTGAAGTCGCCGAACACGTACTGGCCCGCCAGACCGGGGACGGCACTGCCGCGGTAGACGTGACCGCCCACCACGGCGAGGCCCACACCGTGGTCGTACACGAGCACGGGATCGAGCAGCGGCTCGCCTCCCGCGCCCGTCGTGGCGCAGCTCGCCGGCGGCACGCTCGGTGCCAGGGGATCGAAGCACGAGAAGCCCTCGCGCGTCACCCAGCCGTAGTTGCCACCCTTGACGACGACGTCGATCTCCTCGAACTCCGCTTGGCCTACGTCGCCGACCACCAGGGCGCCCGTGCCACCGGGCCCGTCGTCGAACGAGAACCGGTACGGGTTGCGGAAGCCGAACGCGTAGATCTCGTCCCGCCCGGGCAGGCCGACGAACGGGTTGTCGGGAGGGATCGCGTAGGCCAGCCCCGGCGCCGGTGCCGCGTCGACGTCCAAGCGCAGCATCGAGCCCAGGAGCGTGGACGTGTCCTGACCGTTCCCCAGGGCACCGTGCGACGGCGGGTTGTCGGCGAGGCCGTCATGGGCACCGCCTCCGTCGCCGAGGCCCACGTACAGGTAGCCATCGGGCCCGAACGCGACGTGGCCGCCGTCGTGGTTGAACTGCGGCTCGTCCACCACGAGCAACACGACCTCGCTGGCGGCGTCGGCAACGTTGTTCGTCGTGGGGTCCCCCGCGACGTGGAACTCCGAGAGCACCTCGCTGTGGCAGCCCCGCGACGTGCCGAAGCACGGCTCGCCGCTGACCCCCGGCCGCGGCGCGCTGTAGCGGACGAAGAAGCGCCCGTTGGTGGCGAACTGGGGATGGAACGCGAGCCCCAGGAGCCCGCGCTCGTCGTAGCTCGCGCCCAGGGGCGTGATCGCCGCCGAGAGGTCGAGGAAGGGCGCGGGCAGCAGGGTGCCGCCCGCGTCGATGATGCGGATGCGCCCGACCTGCTCCACGACAAAGCGACGACCGGACGTATCGCCAGCGTGGGTGAGCAGGACGGGCGCGGAAAGACCCGTGGCCACGGGCTCCAGGGCCACGGTGACGGGGGTAGGAGGGACGGGTGCGGGCCCGCCGCCTCCTCCCCCACCACACGCGGCGAGGAAGCCTGCCAAGAACGCGAGCGCTTGGCGGCGCATGTCACTCGAGGACCGTGATCACGACGGTCGCCTGCGTGCTGCCGGACGCGTTCGAAGCCGTGATGGTGTAGGTCGTCTGGTCGCTGGCCGTGGTCGGCGCGCCGCCGATGGAGCCGTTGGACGTGTTCAGGGCGATGCCGGCTGGGAGCGCGGGGGAGATCGACCACGAGGTGATCGCACCACCGCTCGCGCTTGGCTCCATCGTGGTGATGGTCTGCGTGCTCCAGTAGCCGATGGCGGGCGTGTTGGAGTAGCTCAGGCCCGTCGGGGCCCCGAGCGTCACCGTCAGGGTCAGGGTGGCCTGCGTGCTACCGGCCGAGTTGGAGGCGGTGATCGTGTACGTGGCCTGGGCCGTGATGACCGTCGGCGTTCCCGTGATGACGCCCGTGGACGTGTTGAAGGAAAGCCCCGTCGGGAGCGCCGGGCTGATGGCCCACGACTGGACCGTGCCCGTGACCGTCGGGTTGTTCGCCGTGATCTGGTAGCCCGTCGGGTAGCTCGCCGGGTTCGTGCCGTAGGACAGGTTGCTCGGGGCCGTCAGGCCGGGCACGACCTCCAACGAGATCGTGGCCTGCGTGGACCCCGCCGCATTCGTGCCCGTCACCGTGTACGTGGCCGCCGTCGCCAGCGCGGTCGGGGTGCCCGTGATGACGCCCGACGACGTGTTCAGCGACAGACCCGCCGGCAGCGCCGGGCTGATGCCGTAGGAGGCAATCAGACCGCCCGTGCTGCTCGGCGTGTTCGCCGTGATCGCCTGGTTGATGACGTAGGACACTGGCGTGCTGTACGTCAGGCCAGCGGGCGCCGCCACGTTGACGGTGATCATCAGCGTGGTCTGCGCACTGCCCGCCGAGTTCGATGCGGTCACCGTGAACGACGTCTGGTTGATGGCGACCAGGGGCGTGCCCGAGATGATGCCCGTGATGGGGCTGAGCGTCAGGCCGTTGGGCAAGGGCGGCGAGACCGTCCAGAGCTCCACGGCGCCGCCGCCCACCGTGGGCACGTTGGGCGTGATGGCCACGGTCGTCGTGTAGGTCGGGTTCTGCGCGCTGTAGGTGAGCCCGTTCGGAGGGATGTCCCCCGTCAGCTCCGCGCACTGACCGCGCGCCAAGCCGGCGGGCGCCGTGCTCGTGTGCATGTTGGCGTAGAAGTGCTGGGGGGAGGCCATCATGCGCGCGAAGGTGCGGCCCGTGAGTGTCGTGCTGCCCGTCATCGCATTGCCGCTCGCGTCCAGGTCGGGAGCCCCCATGAGGTCGATCAGGACCGAGCCATCGACGCCAGCAGCACCATTGTGGATGTGCAGCGCCGTCAGGTCGCTGACCGTGGGGTTGCTCACCTGGAGCGTGAACGAACAGTGGAAGATGTCCGTGAACGTGAGTGGGTTCAGCAGCGCAGCGGCGAACGGATCCACCACCGTCGTCTCTTCGGAACCCTCGAGGGACGCGATGAACCGCACGGGCTCTTGGCCGAGCTGGCCGCGTCCGATGCCGGAAGGCCACGAGAGCGTTCCCAGGTTCGCGTAGAAGGCCCCCGGGTTGCCCATCAGCCGGGCGAAGAGCGTGGGCGTGATCGCGAAGCTGCCCTCGGACGAGAAGGTGGGTGCGCTGACCGCGTAGTCGGCACCGGAGCGCAGGTCGACCACGGCCGGGCCGTCGACGCCCGCTGCGCCCTCGTGGATGTGCGCGGCCGCGAGCGCCCCGATGGCGTACTCCGGGTTGGCGGGAGGAACGACCGGCGTGGCGAGATGGACGCGGCCCACCGTAAGCGACTCGAGCTGGATCGTGACCCCCGCCCGGTAGTCGGCATCGATCACGATCGTGTTGTCCTCGCCGCGCACGGGTGTCCAGAGGTGCCCGGGCTCCCGGCCCAGCTGGCCGCGGGCCAGACCCTGCGGGGCAGCGAGGCTGCTCACGAGGACGTGGTACGCCGAGGGATCCAGCATGAGGCGCGTGACCACGTCGAACGTGAGGCTCGCCTGGGCCGTCAGCGTGCCGGCTGCCGCATTCTCGGTCGCCGTGTCCGCCGCCAGGTCCAGCACCGTGGCCCCGTCCACACCGGCGCCGCCCTCGACGATGGCCGCGGAAGTGATGTCGGCGATGCCCGGCGTGCCCATGGCGATCACCCAGGAGAGGACGCCGTCGGCCGCGATCTGGAACGTGGCGGCGCCGCGCGCGTCGGGGTTGGCCACCGTGGTGACCTCGGAGCCGTGCAGCACGGTCCACGCGGAGAGCGTCGAGAGCGCGGCGAGCTGCGCCCGCACGAGGCCTGCGGCGGCGCCTGTCGTGTGGATGTTCACGTAGAAGTCCGCCGGGCTGCTCGCGATTTCCTCGACCAGCGTGGCACTGGCGAACAGCGTGTCGCTCGCCGTGTGCGCGGCGTTCGCGAAGCTGGCCCCCTGCGCGAGGAGGTCGACCTCGATGCCGCCATCGACGCCGGGAGCGCCGCGGTGGATGTGCATGCCGGTGACGCCACCGGACCAGCCGGCCTCGGCCGTCGCCGCGAACACGATGCGTCCGTCGCTACGGAGCTCCATGGCCACGCTGCCTCGGGCGTCGGGGTCGACGACGGTCGTCTCGGCCGATCCCAGCAGCACGGCGCCGAGACGCGCCAGGACCTCGACGTCCGGCGGGGGCGGTGCGCCGCCTCCACCCCCTCCGCCTCCGCATGCCGCCAGCGTCATCAGGGCCGACGCGATCGCCCACACTCGAACGGATTGCCACCGCACCATGGAACGTGCCTCCCGCCGCTCGCGGCGGCGTCGCCCGTTCCGTCGGCCCAGCCCCGGACCTGCTTGTGTCAGCAACTCTTGCATACACAAGGCGGACACAATGTGACCACCCAGGACCCTCGTTGCAACAGGTAAAAGGTCCCGGGTCCCCCGGGATGGAGGTCCCGGGACGTGGAATCCCGGACAACGGGCGGCCGCGGCCCGCTGGTTGCTTGGGCCGCCTCGTCGCCGCCCTACCCTCGGACCGCCATGCCCCGAGAATCCAAGGTCCCGTCCGATGCCGAGCGCTGTGCCGAGGCGGCGCGGACCTGCGCCTGTTTCCACGTGCGCATGGCCGCCCGGAGCGTGACCCGGCTGTTCGACGAGGCCCTGCAGCCGGCGGGCTTGCGCTCGACCCAGTTCGTGCTCCTGGCCGCGATCCGGGCGATGGACGAGGTCACCCTGCCCCGGTTGGCAGCGGCGGTGTCGCTGGACCGCAGTGCCCTCACGAGGGCTCTTCGTCCCCTGGAGGCTTCCGACTGGGTGAAGCTCACGCCCGGGCCCAAGGGCCGCGCCACCACGGCGACCCTGACCGCCGCGGGCCGTCGCGTCGTCTCCAAGGCCATCCCGCTCTGGGAGGCGGCCCAGGCGCGGCTGGTGGAGGCGTTGTCACCGGCCTCGTGGGACGCGCTGCGTCAGGACTTCGACGGCGTGGCAGCTGCCGCCGACCGGCTGCTGACTTCCTAGTCACTGGGTTCCTGGTCGCTGGGCGTGATCGCGTAGAGGACGTACTCGCCCGCGTGGCCGAGCGGCACGACGGCCCCCAGCGTGCTGCCGAGGGAACGGAACGCGCGCTCGAGCCGCGGCTCCACGCAGAAGACGAGCCCCTGCTCGTGCTCGGCGAGCTCCTCGGCCAGGCCCTGGAGGCGGTGGTTGTCGTCGTCGGCTCCGGGAAACAGCCCGATGTGCTCCACCTCGCAATCCAGGTACATGCCAAGGGAGAGGTGGGGCTTGTTGAAGAAGATGACTTCTTCGGGCGACTCCGGGAGCGCGGCCACGAGCTCTCGCGCCAAGACCCGTCCGTCGGCCGGCGAAGGGAACCACCGCATGCCGGCCAGACCGAGCGTGCCGGCCAGCACGAAGGCACCGACGACGATCGCGCTGCGCCCACCACGCAGCAGGGAATCCGGCGCGGCCCAGGCGGCCAGCAGCACGAGCGGTGGCATGGCCTGCAGCAGGTACAGCGGCAACCGGGATCCGGCCAGCGCCAAGGCAACGACGACGACGAGAGCCCACGTCAGCAGGAACCCCGGCGGGGAGCTCGGCCCCCGGCGCGCCCGCCACGAGCGGCCGAGGCCCTTCCAAGCCCACGGAAACCAGGGGAACGTCCCGAAGAGGACCAAGGGCGCGTACACGGTGAGGACGTAGACCGGGTTGTTGTTGCGCTTGTGGACACCCGACGCGATGCGCCCGACCACCTCGTGCCCGATCCAGTGCCGCGCGATCTCGGGCTGCGCGATGCCGATGGCCGCGTACCAGCCCAGCCCCACGACGGCGAACAGCAGCAGGGCCCCAAGGTCACCCGTCCGGCGCAGGCCCTGGAAGCGCTCGGTGCCCAGCTGGTAGACGACGATGGCCAAGAGCGGGAGGAGGGCGGGTGGTCCCTTGGTGAGGAAGCCCAGCCCCAGGAAGAGCCACATCGCGCGGCGCCAACGGACGGGGCGGTCGGGGTCGAAGCGCCAGCGCAGGAATGCCACGCCTACGCCCGTGGTCCAGAGCGTCAACAGCGTGTCGGTCGTCACGATGTGGGCCCCGATGCGCGGGAACGCAGCAATCGAGTACAGGGCCATCGGCAGCCAAGGTCGATTCGACGTGACACGCTTCCCCGCGGCCAGCAGCAGGAACAGCGTGCCGACGAACGCCAGTGTGTTGGGCAGGCGGGCCGCCCACTCGTGACGGCCGAACACGGCGAAGCTCGCCGCCAGCGTCCAGTACGTCAGCGGCGGCTTGGTGTAGTGGGGCGTCTCATGGTGGAGGTGGGGGTGCCACCAGTCGCCGGTCTCGAGCATCTGCAGTGCCACCGCTGCGTACCGACCCTCATCGGGTCGGTAGAGGCCGCGCATGCCCTGCACGAGCAGGCCGGCCAACAGGCCCACGCCGACCATCAGCATCACGTGTCGACCGGGGCGCAGGAGCGGTTCAGCCGCGTTCACGGCGGAGACGCTACTCCCGCCGGCTTGGGACGACCTTGTGTTGGACGCCCACCCGCTGGCCCATGCGCACGACCTGTCCGGCGGGGAGCGCGTCGAGCTCACCGGCTTCGGGCGCCAGCACCACGATCACCGTGGAGCCCAGCTCGAAGAGGCCCAGCTCCGTGCCCCGCTCGGCCGTGAGGTGTTGCACGGGCGAGTGGTCCAGCGCCAGACCGAGCAGATCGTCGTGTGCGGCCACGTTGGTCTCGATGTCCTGGAACGCCAGTCGGATCGAGCCCACGTCCAAGGCACCGACGGCCACGAACGCGTAGCGCCCGCCGAGACCGTCGCGGCCCAGTCGCCCGGCCACGACCACGCGCTCGTTGACGGCGAAGAGCCTCTGCACCGCGGCGACGGCCTTGGCATTGACGGGCCAGAGCTCGCCCGTGACGTGGTGAACGCTCTCGATGGTCGCGTCAAAGGGCCAGTGGAAGCGGTGGTAGTCGCCCGGCGCCAGGTACACGACGTGGTACGTGCCGCCCTCGAAGGCGCGCCCCACACCCGGGTCGGCCAGCAGCTCGTCGAGGCGATACGGCATGCCCTTGGCTTGGATCAACGTGCCCGCTTCGATGCGCCCGCCCTGCGCGATCCTTCCGTCAGCGGGCGAGACGATGGCGGACGGGTCCTCGGGGAGCTGGCGCGCACCCTCCACCAACGTGCGCGTGAAGAAGTCCACGAAGCTCGCGTAGTCGCGCAAGGGGCGCGCCATCTCCTCGCGGCGCACGCCGTAGAAGCGCGCGTACATCGCGAGCAGGGGGCGCAACAGCCAGCGTGGAAGCTCCACGCGTGCTGCGCGGCCCACGAGGCGCGAGAGGCGTCGCTTGGGGAGTCGCTGGAGCCACTTCGGGATCGCTGCCGACGCGCTCACCGGCGCTTCTCCTGCAGTCGCTCCCAGGTCGTGTACCTCACGTCGATCGTGCCGTCGCCTTCACCCAGGGCGATGTGCGGCTTGTAGCGGCCGTGGAAGTCGCTGCCTCCGGTGGGAACCAGGTCCAGCGCCGCGGAGATGTCGCGGTACATGACGCGATGCGTGACGTCGTGGCTCGGATGGTCGACCTCGATGCCGACGAGCCCCAGATCCCGCCACCGCGTGAACACGCGCCGCTGCCGCGCATGCGAGCCCAGCTTCATCTGCCGGGGATGCGCGATGACCGCCATGCCGCGGGCCCCGGCCACGATCTCGATCGCCTTCTCGGGCGTGGGTGCTTCCACGGGGACGTAGGCCGGTCCTCCGTCGCGTAGGTAGCGCTCGAAGGCCTCCCGGAGGTCCTCGACATGCCCGCGCGCCACCAGGGCCATGGCGATGTGCGGGCGCGCGACCAGCGGGCTGGAGGCCGCTTGCTCGACGTCGTCCTGCGTCACGCCGACCCCCAGACGGTCCAAGCGCGCGAGGATCGCGTCGTTGCGCGCGTCGCGCGCCGTGCGGATCCCCGTGAGGAGGTCCTGCACGTCCGTGTTGCCCGCATCGACGTCGTAGGCCAGCACGTGGACCGTGCCCGTGGGGAGCCGTGTCGAGATCTCGCAGCCCGGAATCCACTCGACGCCCACGGCGGCCGCGGCCCGCCGGGACTCGCTCCAGCCCGAGAGCGTGTCGTGGTCGGTGACGGCCAGCGCGCGGAGCCCGACGTCGCGGGCGTGCCCGAAGAGCTCCGTCGGCGTCATGGAGCCGTCGGAGCACGTCGTGTGCGCGTGGAGGTCGATGCGATCCATCAGAGGAAGCCGCCTGCGGCGCGACCCTCTTGCCACGCGTCATCCGAGCCGTCGGCCGCGGCGAACGAGATGCCCATGGCGCGCGCCGACCGCACCAGCTGGCCCTGGGGGTCGATCGACTTGATCTTGCGCACGGCGCGTGCCAGGTCGACGTCCTGGATCTCCGTTCCGCGGAGCGCCACCATGCGGCCGGTCTTGCCCGCCGCGATCATCTCGACGGCGTGTGCGCCCATGCGGCTGGCGAGCACGCGATCGTAGGGAGACGGCGAGCCCCCGCGCTGCACGTGGCCGAGAACCACGGGCCTGACCTCGAGGTCGGAGAGGGCCTCGAGCTCGTCCGCGATGCGCCACGCCACGCCGCCGAGCCGTCGCTGGACCACGTCTTTCGGGTCGCCCTCGCGCCAGACGAGGTCGCCATCGGGGCGGGCCGCGCCCTCGGCCACGACGACGATCGAGAAGCGACGACCGCTCCCGGCCCGCACGGCGACATGGTCGGCGATGCGCTGGGGGTCGTAGGGGATCTCGGGGATCAAGATCACTTCGGCCCCGCCGGCCATGCCGCCGTGCAGCGCGATCCACCCCGTGTGCCGTCCCATCACCTCGACCAGCATCACGCGGTGGTGGCTCTCGGCCGTGGTGTAGAGGCGATCGATGGCTCCCGTGACCACGCCGACCGCGGTATCGAAGCCGAAGGTCCGATCGGTCTCCGCCAGGTCGTTGTCGATCGTCTTGGGGACGCCGACCACGGGGATGCCCTGGCGCGAGAGCTTCAAGGCCATCGTCTGCGTGCCGTCGCCGCCTACGGTGATCAGCGCGTCGATCTTCTTGCTCGCCAGGACCTGGCCGACCTTGGCGCTCTTGTCGTGCTCGCGCCCCTTGCCGTCCCGCACGCGGAAGATGTCCAGCCGGTTGCTGGCGCCAAGGATCGTGCCGCCGCGCGGCAGGATCCCGGCGATGTCCTCGCGGCCCAGCGGGATCAGCCCGCGGCCGCCCGGCACCAGGAAGCCCTCGACGCCGTCCCGGACGCCGAACACCTCCCACCCGTGGACGTTGACGGCGGACTTCACGACGGCGCGGATCACGGCGTTGAGGCCGGGGCAGTCGCCGCCGCCCGTCAGGATCGCGATGCGGCGCGGGCGCGGCTTGGCGCTCATCGGGGGGTGTCTCCTCGGCGGTCGAAGAAGGCCAGACGCACGCCCCAGGATCGGTCGAACCATACGGGGCCCGCCACCCGGAACCGGGATCCGGGACCGATCTCCCAGCGTCGGGCCAGCTCGGCGCGAACGAAGCGAAACACCTCGTCGGGATCCTTCGTCTCCTCGTGCGCCAGGACGAGCACGATGCGCCGCGACGCCGCGATCTCGTCGGCCTGCCCGTCGAGGGCGGCCTTCCAGGAGGTGGGATCGTCGCCCCCCGCCATCTCGACGGCCGGCAAACGACCGCGGTCGTACGGCTCCCAGGCCAGCCGCGTGTACCAGGGGTACAGCAGCACGAGATCGCCCCTCGCCGGGTCCGTGTAGCGCGCGGCGTAGCGAACCGCCTCGCGCCACGGCTCCTTGCCGTACGGGTGCCCGTGGTGGAGGAAGGCGAGTGCGTCGTCGGGATCCGTCCCGAACACGGCCGGCACGACGTCGCCGTCGAGCGTGCCCGCGGTGCCACGCGCGGCCAGGGCCAGCGGGGCCCCGTGGTAGGCCACGTTGCCGGCGGCCAGCAGGAGGATCAGGGCGCCGGCGAGCGCCGGCCGCCAGCGCGGCCCGGCCTCGCGCACGCCGAGCAGGGCCACGAGCAGCACGAAGGGCCCGAGGAACACGAGGTAGCGCTCGTGCACGAGGTGGAAGCCCGCCGCATGCGCGGCCAACGAGCAGGCGACGGGCACGAGGAGGTTGGCGGCCACGAGGGAGGCGGCGCCCGCGCGACGCAGGAGGGCGCGCACGCCGAACACGAGGCACGGGATCCACAGGAGCAATGTGAGCAGGATCCAGGGCGCCTCGTCCTGGAACACGGCCGCCGGGCCCGCTTGTTGCCTCGCCCGGTCGATCACGACCAAGCCGGGACCAACGCCGATGCGCCAGAGCACGTAGCCCAGGCGCGTGAACGGGTCGTGCGGGTCGCCGGTCGAGATGCTCTGGTAGTGGGTGGCGAGGTAGAGGAACCACGGCACGAACAAGAGACCGGCGCCGATCGTGGCCAGCACGATGGGGCGCGCGCGGAAGGGGGATCCCGAGCCTCGTGCGCGCCAGGCCAGCCACAGGGCGTGCACGGGATGGGCCAGCACGGGCCAGAGCGCGAAGTACTGCGTGTGCAGCGCCAGGGCCGCCAGCAGCGCGTAGCCCACGAGCCAGCGCCGCCGCCCGTCGTCGAGCCAGCGCAGATACAGCAGCGTGAGGCCCAGCGACTCGGCGACCAGCAGCGAGTACATGCGCGCTTCTTGCGCGTACTCGGTGAGGTAGGGCGAGACGGCCACGAGGCCCGCGAACAAGAGGGCCGTCGTGCGCGAGGACGGCACGCCCTCGGGCGCGGGGCCGAAGCCTCCGCGGCGTGGCTGGTGCTCGGGGACCAGGAGCCGCCGCCCCAGGCACCAGGCCAGCCACACGGTGAAGACGCCAAGAATCGCCGCGGGCCAGCGCAGATCCGCCGTTCCCGCGCCGAACATCCCGGCCCATGCGCGCGAGACCAACCACCAGACGGGGGGGTGGTTGGCCTCGGCGAAGAGGGTGTCCTTCCACGTCGGAAGGTGCACCCACGACCACGTGGCCCCCTCATCAAGCCAGAACGAATGGGCCCCGAGCGCCACGCAGCGCAGCAGCGTCGCGGCAACCAGGGCGTGCACCAGCAGGCGCGGGAGCGGCATCGGCGAATGGAACCACTCCCCAGTGGCCGGGTCCATGATCCTCCGGGGGCGACGTACGTTCCTGCCAGCAGCCCCCCGCCCTTGCCCGAGGAGTCCGCCATGTCGAACGCTCGCCGCTCCCTCCGTCCCTGGATCGTGGGGCTCTTGGCACTCCTCGCGCTGACGGCGCGCTCGGACGCCGATCCGACCGCGGGTCGCGATGCGGCCCTGCTGGAGGCCGCCTCGCCCCTGGTCGAGGGCGATCCGGTCGCCGCGGCCGAGCGGCTGCGTCGCTTCCGCGAGGCACACGCCGGCACGCCCGAGGCTCGCGAAGCGTGGGTCCTGGAAGCGCGCGCCTGGTCGGTCGCCGCTCGTCCGGGGGATGCGCTCGAAGTGGCGATCGCGTTCGTGCGTGCCCACCCCGAGGACGCGTGGGCCGGCCGCGCCCGGCACGTCGCCGCAGAGGCCTACGAGGCCCTGGGTCGGCCGGGCGAGGCGACGCCGCTGCTCGCGGTCATGGCGGAGGCGACGACTGCGCCCGCGGCGCTCGACGCGTTCGCCCGCAAGCTCGTGGAGGAGGCGCGCCGCGACATCGAGGGCGTCGAGATCACCGACGACCTCGGTCGCCCCACGCGCGCCAAGGACCTCCCCCGAGCGGCATCGGCCTTGGATCGCGCGCTCGCGCTGGCCGTCGAGGATGCGCTGCGTCGCGAGGCCCTCGCATGGCGCGTCCGCGGTGCGGAAGAGCAAGGCGACCATCGCGCCGTCATCGAGGCAGCGACGCGACTGCTCGAGCTCGAGAAGGAGAGCGCGCTCGCATTCGCGGCACGCGGTCGTGCTCGCTTGGCCACGCAGGACACGGCCGGTGCGCGCGCGGACCTGCTTGGCGCCCTGCCGCTCGTGGCCGCGGGCGACGACGCGGAGGCCCACCGGCGCGTGGTCGAGTCCCTGGCGGCCGAGCGGTTCCTCGCCGCGAGCCGCGGCGACGAGGCGGCGCTCGAAGAGGCCGTGGACCGGCTTCGCGCGCTGATCGCCGCGCGTCCCGCCGTTGCGCCGGCGGCCCGGCTGTTCCTCGCGGGAGCCCTGCACGGCGTCGGGCGCATGGAAGAAGCCGCCGCCGAGCATCGCGCGTTCGTGGACCGCTTCCCCAACCACGCGGACGTGCCGCGTGCCCGCGAGATGGCCATCGACGAGCTGGCCGCGGCCGGGCGGTTCGAGGACGCGCTCCGCGACATCGAGCGCTTCCTCGCTGCCCATCCGGACGACCCGCGCTGGACGACGCTGCGCGACCGCCGGCCGGAGCTCGGCTGGCAGCTGGCCGCGAGCCGGCTCGACGAGGGCCAGCGCGACGGCGCCATCCAGGCGTGGCGCGACTTCGTCCAGCAGTGGCCCACGGACGGCCGGGCCCCGGATGCCTTGCTCGCCATCGCGGCGGTCCACGTGGATGGCGAGAACCTCGAGGCCGCCTTGGCCACGTGGCGCGAGGTCATGGGCCGCTACGGCAAGACGCGGCAGGCGCCCGTGGCGGCGCTGCTCCGTGCCGATGCGTTGGAGAGCGCGGATCGGCTGGACGAGGCCATCGAGGCCTACGAGCACGTCACCACGACCTGGCCCCATGCGGCGCAGGCGGGCGAGGCTGCGCGACGGCTGCAGCGCCTACGCGCACCGGAGCTGCGCATCAGCCAGCCGCACGTCGGCCCGGTGGGCCAAGCTCCGGAGCTGGCCGTCGTGACGCGCAACATCGAGGCGCTCGACGTCCGGGTGCATGCCCTCGACCTCGAGGCCTGGTTCCGCGAGAAGGGCACGATCCTGGGCGTCGAGTCGCTGGCGCTGGAGATCGTCAAGCCGGACCTGACGGCCACGTGGAAGACGGCCTCGTACGCCCCCTTCCGCCGCTTCGAAACGAAGCAGACCGTGTCGACCTCCAAGGCCGGGGCCTACGTCGTGGTCGCCGGCGACACGCAGCTGACCGCGACCAGCCTCGTTCTCGTGAGCGACATCGAGTGCGTGGTCAAGAAGGGCGAGCGGGGCAGCCTCCTCGTGTGGGTGTTCGAGCGTGAGGGGCAGCGGCCCGTGGCCGGCGCCCGCGTGCTGGTGAACGACGCCAAGGGCGTGCGCGAGCTGGGCACGACCGGCGACGAGGGCATCTGGCAGGGTCGGTCCGACGGGGCGGCCAAGCACGTGTTCGTGAGCGCCGGTGAGCGAGGCGTGGCCAGCACGGAGCTGGCCGACGCCGCGTGGTCCTCCGAGGGCCTGGCCACCAAGGCGTACCTGCACACGGACCGCCCGGTCTACCGCCCGGGCGACGAGATCTCGTGGCGCGCCGTGTTCCTCCAGGTGCGCGACGGCCAGCTGACGCTTCCCGGCGTGACCAAGGGCTTGATCGAAGTCCTGGACGCCCGCAACAACGTGCTGTCCCGCGACGACGTGGAGTCGTCGGCCAGCGGGACGTTCGACGGGAAGTTCGCGCTGGATGCCTTGGCCTCGATCGGGACGTGGACGCTGCGCCTCACGGTGCCGCGCCAGGGCACGTGGACGGGCGGCTTCGAGGTCGAGGCCTACCGCAAGCCCGAGCTGTTGATCGACGTCACCACGGCCAAGCCTACGTATGCAACGGGCGACACGGTGGAGGCCACGGTGGGCGTGACCTACACCTTCGGCGCACCCGCGGCGGACGTGGCCGTGTCGTGGGAGGCGTTCCGCCAGCCGCGCACGTTCGCCATGCCCGACCCGGATGACGTCAGCTGGTACCTGGGCACCGACGCCGCCGAGAGCGAACGCGCTTCGACGCGCGGCTTGTCGCGCATCGCGCGCGGCGAGGGCAAGACCGACGACGCGGGCCGACTCGCCCTGACCGTGCCCACGGCCGAGAGGGACCCGGACGCCGAGATCATCCTCCGCGCTGTGATCGAAGACGTGACCGGCCGCTTCGTGATGGACGAGGGGCGCGTTCCCGTGACGCGCCTCGACCACATGGCGCTCGTGCGCCCCGAGCTGCGCCTCGTGCGCCCCAAGCAGACGCTGCGCGTCGAGGTACGCACCGTGGACGCCGGCCTGGAGCCGGTGGCACGTTCGGGCGAGCTCATCCTGTCGCGCGTGGTGTCCGACGAGAAGACGCTGGCGGGCGCGACCACGCGCCGCGAGACGGCGTGGCCCGTGGCGACCGGCGAGAGCGGCCGCGCGGAGCTCTCGATCAGCCTCCCGGCCCCGGGCCGCTGGCGCTTGCGCTACGAGGGACGCGACGGTCGCGGCCGTCTGGTCGTCCACGAGACCGACGTCGAGGCGCGCGGGGAGGAAGAGGAAGAGAGCCGCGATGCGCGCCTGCTCGTGTCGCGCGTGCTGTTCCACGAGGGCGACACGGCCGAGGTCCTCCTGCGCTCGCCGGTGCGCGCCGCGAAGGCCCTGTTGACGCTCGAGGCAGGCACGGTGCTCGAGCACCGCTTCGTGGCCATCGAGGGGCCGAGCACCGTGCTCAAGATCCCGCTGCGGGCCCCGCATGCGCCCAACGTCGTGGTCGCGATCGCGATCCCCGGCCCGAACCGCCTGCTGGAGGCCCAGGTCGAGCTCGTCGTCGTGCGCCAGATGCAGATCCGCGTGCAGGCTGCTGGGGATCCGCGTCCGGGCGAGCCGCTCGACATTGACGTCCAGACGACCGACGCCCAAGGCAACCCCGTGTCCGCCGAGATCGGGCTCGCCGTCGTGGACGAGGCCATCTTCGGCATCGCACCCGACACCACGGCCTCCATCGCGCGCACCTTCCTCGATCGGCGTCGCGTCCACGCCGTCGTCACGTCGACGTCGCTCGGGACGGCCTTCCACGGCACGACGCGCGAGGCCAACCGCGACCTGCTCGACCAACAGTCGGCCCTGGATGGAGGCACGCAGGTCGAGGTGCAGCATGCCCTGCGCTTGGCACGCGCTGCCATGGATCGCGGGAACACGGACGAAGCGCTGCGGCAGGTGATGCGCGCGCTCGAGCGCGACGCCAGCTCCTGGGACGCACGGGACCTCTTGGCAGCCGTCACCGCGGAGCGCCGCCGCCAGGGCATCACGGGAGCAGCGGACGAGCTGGCGCGCATCACGGAGGACGCCAAGCGCTCCAAGGGCGACGAGCTGGAGGAGCTGCGCAAGGAGCTCCACGACGAGGACGCCGCCCCGGGGGCGCCCATGGACAAGCTGGCCGACGCCCCGTTCGCGGCGCCTTCGAGCAACGGCACGATCGGCGTTGGCGGTGGGGCCGGGGGCGCCTTCCGGGGTCGGGGCGGAAGCAGGAACCTGGAGGCCCGGGGTGGCGGCGGGGCGAAGGCCGGCATGCCGGCGGAGAAGGGCTGGTTCGATGCCGACCGGGCGTCGCAGTCCATTCCAGGTGTTCGGTGGGTCGGCCCGGGGGCGGAGGGCGCCGCGTTGGCGGCTCTTCTCGACCCGGGCGCCCTCGCGCCCACGTTCGAGATGCGGCGCACGTTCCGTGACACGGCGCACTGGGCGCCGCGCGTCAAGACGGGCGCCGACGGCAAGGCCACGGTCTCGATCACGCTGCCCGACAACCTCACCCGCTGGCGCCTGGACGCACGCGGTGTGTCCGATGGCGCGCTGCCCGGCTCCGGCCGTGGCGGCTTCGACGTGGGCCGGCCCATCGTCACGCGTCTGGACCCGCCGCGCTTCCTCGTGCAGGGCGACGAAGTCGTGCTGCCCGTGGCCGTGCACGTGCATACCGAGTCCGCGGCCGAGGGCCGCGTCGTGCTGGAGGCCGAGGGCGTCCGCCTGGAGCAGCCCGAGCAGCCACTCCGGGTCGAACCCGGCCGCGCGGGCGTGGTGGGCGTTCGTGCCTACGCCGAAGGCGTCGTGCCCGTGCGCCTGGAAGCCCGCTTCGAGTCACCGACCGGTGGCGACGGGGTCGAGGCCAAGCTGGGGACTCAGGCGCGTGGCGTGCCGTGGCTCGAGGGTCGCTCGGGCCTCGTCCAGACGAGCGGGGCCGGCACGGACGTGCACACGATCGTGGTGCCCAAGGAGGCCATCGCAGGCAGCACGCGCTTCGAGGTGGCCATCGCGCCCTCGTGGACGGCGTCGCTCGACGACGTGTTGCTGCGCCTGCGCACCTACCCGTACGGCTGCGTCGAGCAAGTCGTGCATCGCTTCCTGCCGGCCGTGCAGGCGGCCACGGCCCTCGCGGTCGTGCACGCGCCCGACGCTGCCCGCCGTGATCAGCTCAAGCGTCTCGTCTCCGACGGCGCCCGGCGCTTGGTGCAGATGCAGAACGCCGACGGCTCGTTCGGCTGGTTCGCCGGCCGCCCGGGCAACCTTGCCATGACGGCCTATGCGCTCCGGGGCCTTCGTGCTGCGATCTCCAGCGGCGAGAGCTATGCGATTCCCGCGGCCCAGCAGGCGCTCAGGGCCCTCGACCAGCTGCTGCCCTCGGGCACGCCCGACGAGCAGGCGCTGGCGCATCTCGCGCGCAGCGAAGGCGGCACCGTGGATGCCGAGGCCTTCGCGCTCACGTTCCGCCGTCGCGACGGCGGCTTGAGCACGACCGGCCTGGCTTGGCTCGCGCGCGCCGCGCTGCAGGCCGACCGACGTCGCGATGCCGACGAGCTGATCCGGCTGTTGCTGGCGCGTGCGAAGGACGACGGCACGCGCGTGTCGTGGTCCGGGCGCGCCGACGACGACTTCGTGGGCAGCGACACCGAGGCCACGGCCGCGGCACTCACCGCGCTGGTCGAGGCCAAGGTCGCCAGCGACCAAGTGGAGCGGGGGCTGGCGTGGCTGCTCGCCCAGGGCACGCCGCGGACCACGAAGGACGGCGCCACGTTCGTCGAGCTGGCCAGCGTGCACATGAAGAGCGGCCGCGACCAGGGCTTCGGCGGCACGGTCACCGTGCTGCTGGACGGCCAAGCCGTGCACACCCTGGAGGTCGTGCCCGGCCAGGCCTTGCCCGTCGCCCGCCGCGCCTTCGTGTTGACCGACGCCGGCAAGCTGGCGCCGGGGGCGCACAAGATCGAGGTCCGCCTCGCGGGACAAGGCCGTGTCGCGTACGCCTTGCGCCTGCGGGGTGCGGCCGCTTCGGAAGACCTGGGCGGCGCCTCGCGCGGCATGGATGTGAAGCGCGTCTACGTGGAAGCCGTGCCGGGACTGGTGGCGGGCCAAGAGCCGCCGCCCAAGCCCGGCCACTCGATCTGGCGCGACGAGGCCCGACCCGCCACCTCGGCGGCGCCGATCGACCGCGTGGGTCGGGGCGACTCGATCCGCGTCCGCCTGGAGGTCCGCACCGCGACGACACGCCGGTACGTCCTCGTCGAAGACCCGCTGCCGGCGGGCTTCGAGGTGGTCGCCGACAGCGCCGTCGGGCCGTTCGCGTGGCAAGAGCGCCGCGACGACCGCCAGGTGTTCTTCCTCGACACGTTGCCCGCGGGCACCACCACGGTCGAGTACGTGCTGCAGGCCACGCACCAGGGGTCGTTCACGGCCCTCGGCACGACGGCCGAGGCGATGTACGCGCCCGAGGTGTTCGGTCGTGCGGGCGGCATGCGCCTGTCGATCGGCGCGCCGGGCAGCAACCGCCCCGGGGACGCCGAGGGTGGACCTACGCCCGACGAGCTCTGGGCCCTCGCCAAGAAGGCGGTCGCCGACCGCCGTCACGCCGAGGCGCGCGGGCTGCTCGACACGCTTCGCCAGCAGCCGCTCCGGGACGATGTCCTCGACGAGCTCGAGGCCCTGCGGCTCGAGGTGGCCATCGGGCTCGGGGACGCCCCCGGCATCGTGGAGGCGCGCGAAGAGCTGGTCCGCCGCGCTCCCGGTCGCCTGCCGTCTTCGTACGCCGCGCTCCACGCGATGGCCGCGGCCTACCGGACGAGCGGCGATGTCGTCGTGGCCAACGCGCTGTACCGCGACCTGGTGGCGCGCGGCTTGGCGCTGGCGGACGAGTGGACGGGGACGTTGATCGCCCGCGGTCGCATCGTGGAAGGCCTGGACGCCCTCGGGCTTGCCCTGGAAGCCCAGCCCGTGTCCAACGCCTCGGCGCAGCTCGAGCTGCAGCGCGCGGAGCGACTGCGGCAGACGGCGCGGCCCAAGGACCGCGACCTGCCGGCAGGCAAGCCGATGGACGCCGAGTCGATCGGTGTCCTTCGCCACGCGAGCCTGCACCACGCCACCACGCCGGCCGAGCCCGTGCTGCGGTACGCCTTGGTGGAGGCACTGCGCACGACGGGGCGCGAGGGCGCAGCGGCCGAGGAGGCCGAGTCGTTCCTCCGCCGCCACGGACAGCACCACCTGATGGACGAGGTGCGCTGGTTCCTGGCCGAGTCGCGCTTCCGTGCGTTCGAGCGGGCGCCGAGCGAGACGACCGAGGCGGCCGTGAAGGCCGCGGCCCAGCCCTTGCTCGACCACGACGTGCCCCAGCCCGGCGGCGGACGACTCCGGCCGAGCGCGCACCGGGCGTCGGCATGGCATCTGCTGGCCCGCATGCGCCATGCGCTGGGCGACTTGGAGGCAGCCGCCGCGCTCTACAAGCGGGCCGAAGGGATCGAGGATGCGCAGGCCGCCGCGGCGTGGCTCGCCGAGCAACGCCTCGAGCTGCCTGTCACGCGGGTCGTCACGATGGGGGCCCAGGCCCGCGCGATGGCGGGGCCGCTCACGGTCCCGTTGACCACGCGCAACATCGACAAGGTCGCTTTCGAGATCTACCCCGTGGATCTGCAGGTGCTCTTCGCCGTGCGGCGTAGCCTGAAGGGCCTCCACGAGATCCAGCTGACCGGCATCCGGCCGCAGATCGCCTTCGAGCATGCGGTCGGTCGCCAGCGCCTGGAGAAGACCGAGGACGTGAGCCTGCCCGAAGTCGCGGGACATGGGGCATGGCTCGTGGTGGCCCGCGCCGACGGTCACGCCACGAGCACGCTCGTCGTTTCGACGGACCTGGAGGTGCGCTGGCAGCGCGATGCGGGTCGCCTGCACGTGCTGGACTGGCAGGGCCGCCCTGTTCGCGATGCGTTCGTCACGGTGGCGCAGGGTGACCAGATCCGGTTGCGGGCCCGTACGGACGCGCGGGGCATCGTGGAGGTGCCGGGCGTGGCGGCCGGGGCCGAAGCCGTGGTGTCGGTCGGGGACCGTTTCGCGATTGCACGGGCGCCTTGACGCCGGGCCCTTGGACGCGCTGGGAGCAGGGTGTAAAGCCCTGTCGTCAGGCGTTCGATGATAGGTACGACGTGGGGTTGGCAAGGAGGGCCGTGACGGCCCAGGAGCCCATGGACTCGGTTACCGACACCTTCCGTCAGCTCTTCGGGGACGCGCACGACCATGTGCTGCTGCTCCGCTCGGACCGCTGCCTCGAGGCCGCCAACCCGGCCTTCCTCGACGGCGTGCGCCTCGCTGCCATCGGCGCCGACTTCATGCGCACCGTTCCGCACCACGCCCGCGAGCGGGTGTCGGGTGCGCTCGTCCGCGCGGCAGGCGGTGAGGAAGTCCTCGTCGCGGTGCCGCACGAGAATGCCGACGGCTTGCCGATGGCCTGCGAGTACCGCTTCTTCCCGGCCGAGGGCGGGCGCGTCGCGGGCATCGGCCGCGTGCGCAACGGGGGGGACGACGAGGGCGAGTCGCTCGAACGCACCCGGGCCGAGCTGCGTGCCAAGAGCCGCATGCTCGACGAGATCCAGCTCGAGCTGACCCAGGTCCCGTTCATCGACCCCGTCACGGGCGTGTGGAACCGGCTCCAGGTGCTGGAGCGCCTGACATCGGAATGGAGCCGCTGCGAGCGCTACGGCCACCCGATCAGCCTGCTCCTGGTGGACATCGAAGCGCTCGGGGCCGTGCGCGCCACGGACGGGCGCGAGACCGCGGACCGCATCCTCAAGGTCGTCGCACGGCGCGTGAAGAGCATCGTCCGCGACCACGACATCGTGGGTCGTTACGGCGACGACGCCTTCGTGATCGTTGCGGTGCACAGCAACGACGCCGGCGCCCTGCAGCTGGCCCAGCGCCTGCGCCAGGGCATCAGCGGCCAGCCGCTGGTCGTGGACCACGAGCCCACGACGATCTCGGTCCGCGTCGGCGCGGCCACGAACAGCTCCGAGGGGGTCGAGATCCTCGAGGACCTGTTCTCCGTGGCCGAAGCGGCCCTCCGGCACGCCCGCGGCGACGAGGGCGGCGTGCATGTCGCGGAGAACTGCGGCGTGTAACGTGGCGGGGTAGAGGTCCCCTTGCATCTGCAGGTGCTGCGGGCGGGCTGGGGGCGATCAGGCCGCTTCGTCAGCCTCGAGTAACGGATACGAGTCGGCCTCCTCATCGGCCTTCCGCTCCCCATCCAGCCCGCCGATCGGCGTCGGTCGCCCCGCGCACACAGGACCGGGAGTCACCTCCGCGCGGTTTGTCACGTGTCACCGGAGTTCTGGAGTGGACCAGGTCGTCTCGGCGTCATGCTGGGCGCGTGTGCTTCCTCGTCCTCCACCACCGCGTCCACG
Source organism: Planctomycetota bacterium (assembly GCA_050248855.1). Lineage (GTDB taxonomy): Bacteria > Planctomycetota > PLA2 > PLA2 > JAEUHO01 > JACKGW01. The sequence goes on from JBFWRP010000019.1 coordinate 70,864, forward strand.
CGGACGCGCCGGTCCTGCTCCTGGCCACCCGGGACGAACGCTACGACCGCGCGTTCGACCTTCCCCATGCGTGGCCGGACGCGCCGGGCGTGTTCGCACCCCGGGATCGGGAGGCCGGCGGTACATGGATCGGGACGAATGCTGACGGGCTCGTCGTGGCGATCACCAACCGGGGGCGGCCCCGCCCCGATCTCGCCGGGCGCAGCCGCGGGCTGCTCGTGCGCGACATGCTGGGCCACGCCCACGCCAGCACCGCGCTCGAGGCGCTGGCCGGGCATGTGCTCGCAAGTGCGTTCGAGGGGTTCCACCTCCTCGTGGTCGATCGCGACAGCGCCCATGCCGTTCGCCGCGACGCCTCGCCCGCAGGCCACGCCTTGGCCCCCGCGGACGTGTTCACCTGGACGGATGGGTCGCACACGCTCTCCAGCTTGCACGAGCCCGACGAGGTCGGCGTTCCCGACGAGCTTCTGCCACCGGATGTGGACATCAACCGGTGGATCGCCAAGCACGAGGCCTTGAGCGCCGACGCCTCGCCGCGCCTGCCGCGCAGCGTCCCCATCCTCAAGCACTCTGCCGATGGCCTGCGCGGCACCGTGTGCGCGGCCCTCGTCACGTTGCCCACGCGGACGGAGCACCCGGCGCGCTGGCGCTTTGCGGCGGGGTCGCCCGCTGCCGTTCCCTACGTGGACCTGAACACGCGCTGAGGATCTCCGCGCGCGCTTGGGCGTGTGCTCATGTCCCAAGCCGGGCCTCAGTCCTTCCCGCCACGCTCCCTTCGTGCCATGGACGCGCGTCGCGTCGATCGCACCCAAGGAGCCATCCCATGAACGCACGCACGATGGCGACGGCGCTCGTCGTCGCAAGCCTCCTGACCCTGATGACTGCCTGCGGCACAGGGTCCGGAGGCACGACCGCTCCCCCGACGCCCGAGTTCGATGCCGCCGACTTCGGCGCGAGCTCCGCCGACGTCGACAATCCGTACTTCCCCCTGCTCGTGGGGTCGATCGCCGTGTTCGAGGGCAACACCGACGAGGGCTTCGAGCACATCGAAGTGGAAGTCCTGGACCAGACCAAGACGATCCTTGGCGTCGCCTGTCGAGTCGTGCACGACGTCGTCGAGATCGACGGCGAGGTCGTCGAGGACACCTACGACTGGTACGCCCAGGACCTGGAGGGCAACGTCTGGTACATGGGCGAGGACTCGAGCGAGATCGAAGATGGCGTCGTCGTCAGCAAGGAAGGCTCGTGGGAGGCCGGGGTCGACGGCGCCCTGCCCGGCTACCAGATGCCGGCCGTGTTGGTCGTCGGCGACGAGTACTACCAGGAGTGGTACGAGGACGAGGCCGAGGACAAGGCGAAGGTCATCTCCACGTCGGTGACCGTGATGCTGGCCGGTGGCGCGACCTACATGAACTGCCTGCAGTCGCAGGAGTGGAACCCGCTCGAACCGGACAGCGACGAGTACAAGTACTTCGCTCCGGGCGTCGGGCTGGTCAAGGAGACGGGCCTGGACGGGTCCGAGCCCATCGAGCGGGTGCCCTGACTCGCCCCCGGCCCGAACCGGGTAGGCTCGTCCCAAGGTGATCCGAAGGTTGCCCTCCGACTCTCGTTCGGGAGCCGGAGGGCCCTCTCGAGGCGCTGATGAAGATCTTGGTCATCGAGGACAGCGAGCGGCTGCGTCGCTCGCTCGAGCACGGGCTCAAGCGGTCCGGCTTCACCGTCGACCTCGCGGGCGATGGCGAGGCCGGTCTGGCCCATGCGCGGCTGGGGACCTACGACGTGATCGTCCTGGACCTCATGCTGCCGCTCATGGACGGCCTCACGGTGCTCCGCAAGCTGCGCGACGGCCGCGACGACACCCACGTGCTCATCCTCTCGGCGCTCGATCAGGTGCAGGAGCGCATCGAGGGCCTCCGGCTGGGGGCCGACGACTACCTGACCAAGCCCTTCGACTTCGACGAGCTGGTCGCGCGCCTCCGGGCCCTCGTGCGCCGTCGCTACGGCACCAAGAACCCCGTGCACGAGGTGGGCGAGCTCAGGCTGGACACGGCCCGCCGCGTGGTGACGGTCCATGGCGAGCCGGTCGATCTCACGCCGAACGAGTACGCGATCCTCGAGTACCTCCTGGCGCGGCGAGGACGCGTCGTGTCCAAGCGCGAGCTCGTCGACCATCTGTACGCTCCCTCCGGAGGCGGTTCGGAGAACGCCATCGAGGTCTTCATCCACCAGCTGCGCAAGAAGGTGAAGGACGCGGCGCCCGAGGGCGTCGTGACCACCCGGCGCGGGCATGGCTACGTCGTGGAGTAGGGCCGTGCCCTCGATTCGTCGCCGGCTCCTGCTGACCCTGCTCCCTGGCTTTGCCCTGCTCGTGGCGGCCACCGTGCTGGTCGTGGACGCCTTCCTGGTGAAGGCCGCGACGGCGGAGTTCGACGACGCCTTGCTCGGGCGGGCACGCGCCATCGTGGCGCTGACCGAGCAGGAGGACGGGCACATCGAGCTGGACTACGTACCGTCGCAGATGCCCGAGTTCGAGCGCGAGGAGAGGCCCGACCACTTCGAGATCTGGCTCGATGACGGGACGCCGCTCTACCGATCTGGACGCCTGCTCGGGGATTTGCCGCGCCGGGCAGGTCCCGCCGAGGAGGCGTGGAGTTTCGAAGGCCCCGATGGTCGCCGCTTGCGCGGCGTCGAGCTGCGCTGGACACCGGCCCTTGCGCAGCCCGATCCCGGCGACGAGGAGCCCGAGGAGCTTGCGACCGCGCCTGCCGAGCAGCGTTCGCTGGTGCTGGTTCTCGCGCGTGGGAGCGAGCGGCTGGATGGGCTCCTGGCCACCATGCGCTTGGCGCTCGTGCTGGGCGGCCTTGCGCTCGTGCTCGTGGCCGGGCTGTGGTCGTGGCGGGTGGTCGCTCGGGGGCTGAGGCCCTTGGACCGTGTCGCCGCGCGCGTGCGTCGCGTGGATGCGGACGCTCTGCACGCCAAGCTGTTGGGGCCCGAGACGCCACGCGAGCTCGTCCCGCTCGTATCCCAGCTCGATGACCTCGTCCGTCGTCTGGGCGAGTCGTTCGCCCGTGAGCGGAGGTTCGCGGGCAACCTGGCCCACGAGCTGAGGACTCCGCTCGCCGAGCTGCGATCGCTCGCCAGCGTCGGAGCCCGGTGGCCGGAAGACACGGAGTCCGTGCGGCGCTACTTCGGGGATGTCGGCGACGTTGCGGCGCGCATGGAGAAGCTGATCACCGACTTGCTCCTGCTGGCGCGTTGCCATGCAGGCGTCGAGGGCATTCATCTGGAGCCCACGCAGGTCGAGGCGTTGATCGCTGCAGCGTGGCAGCCCCTGGGGAGCACGGCGCGCGAACGCGATCTCACGTTTGCGCTCGACGTCCCGCCGGACCTGGTGGTGGCTTCGGATGCCGGCAAGCTCCAGATCCTGTTTGCCAACTTGCTTGGGAACGCCGTCCACCACGCCCGCCCGCACAGCGAGATCCGCTGCACGGCCCGGCGCTGGGCCGGCCACTTCGAGATCGAACTCGTGAACGAGGCCGAAGGGCTCACGGACGAGGACGTGGAGCGGGTCACCGAGCCCTTCTGGCAGAAGGACGCCGCGCGCAGCGCCCCGGGACATCTGGGCCTGGGCCTGTCGTTGGTCTCCGCGGTGGCGGGGCTCCTGGGTCTGGACGTGCGGTTCGGGCGGGATGCCACGGGACGCTTCCGGGCCCGCCTGGCCGGACCGCTCGAAGCCGTTCCGAAGGTCGCCCAAAGGTAGATGGGCTAGCCTTTCCATCCGGAGGCTCCCATGCGCCTGACTGCGTTCCTCCCCGTGTTCCTGCTTGTTGCCGCTTGCGGCGGTGGGGGCGCTTCACCCGACCTCGTGCCGCCGCCCGAGCAGTTCGTGCCCGAGATCACCCACGGCTGGTTCCCGCTGGCCAAGGGCAGCCACCGCACGTACCTGGGGACCGACGACGGCGTCGAGCGCCGCGAAGAAGAGGAGACGCTGCTGGACGGTCGGGTGCTCCGCCGCGTGGCCTGCACCGGCGTCTACCAAGAGATCTACGACGCGGGTGAGCTCGTCGAGACCACGACCGAGTGGTTCGCCGAGGACAACCGCGGCAATGTGTGGAAGTTCGGCGAGGAGTCCTTCGAGGTCATCGCGGGTACGCCGTTCCGCACGGCGGACTCGTGGTTGGCGGGCGAGGATCCGGTCGTGCCCTTCATCGCATTCCCGGCGTCGGCGCGGGTCGGAGACGTGTACGAGACCCATCACGTCGACGGCACGGACACCTTCGTCGTCGCGGCCACCGATGCCTTCGTGAGCACCCCTGCAGGTGACTTCCCGGGCTGCTTGGAGCTCCACGAGAACCCGGAAGATCTCGAGGACGCCGACATCATCCTGTACGCCCCCGGGCTCGGTCGTGTGGCCGAGACCAGCACGGGCGGTCACATCGAGCTTGTTGCCTACACCGCCGGACCTCCTGTTCCGGGTCCGTAGGCCATGTCCCCTTGGGAGGTTTTCCATGTCCACGCGGTACTTGCTTCTTGCGTCCCTGCTCGCCTCCGGCGTGCTGCTCACCCTGGCGCTTCCGTTCCCAGCCGCCGCCAGCGACGACGATGGTCTGGACGCCAAGGCGGCAAAGCTGGCCCCCCTGGTTCGTGACGCCAAGGTCGCGCTTCGTGACGCCCTGACGACGGCCGAGAAGCAGGTGCCGGGCGGCAAGGTCGTCTCCGCCGAGCTCGAGTTCGACGACGACAAGCTCATGTACGAAGTATGGCTCCTCGTCCCCGGCGAGCATCCCAAGCTGGTCGAAGTCGAGATCTGCGCCAAGACCGGCACCGTCCTTGCCGACGACGATCAGGACGACGGCGACGATGATGACGACGACGAGGATGACGGTGACGACGACGACAAGGGCGGCGATCGCTAGTTGAACACCTGGCCCAGGTCGTAGTGCGTCAGGCAGCGCGCGAGCAGGAAGCGCTCGCGCGCCGACAATGCCTTCGTAGGGAGCCGCACGGGCTCGTCCTCGCCGATCACGCGCAAGAGCATGCGGTCGGGTCCGTGGTCCAGCAGGCAGCCGACCTTGTCGCGGGGGATGTGGCGCACGTCGCGCGCGCTCGGCCCGCGGAGATCGATGCCCGCCTCGGTGATCCGGATCACGGGATGGCGGAAGGTCAAGATGGTCAGCCCGTACATGGCCGCCAAGGTCGACCACGTTGTCCAGCCGAGGGGCGTTGCGGCGGAGCTTCTCGTGGTCAGCCCATACACACGGATGAGCAAGAAGAAGCCGATGATCACAAGGAAGAGGTACGTCCTGGGGTTTCGCCCGCTCGCGCCCAGCTCCAGAGGCAGCGGTACCGGGCCGAGCTCTTGGTACAGGGCAGCCCGCTCCTGCGCCCCTGCAGGCGCAAGCACGGCGGGCTGCCGCTGGCTCCGCCGCGATCGCCGCACCGCGCTCACCAGCTCTTGATGTCGAGCTCGCCGACGCCGCATGGGCACCATGTTACGCGCTTGGCGTGTCGCTCACGCGAACACCTCGGCCACGGCCTGGTCGAGCACGGTGGCTTCCAGGCGCGCGAACGTGAGAGCGCTGATCTGCAGGGAGGTCTCCACGCGCGGCTCGTTCCTGCGCAGGATGAGGAGGCCGCGCGAGTCGCCGAGGCGGATGTCGTCGATCTCCGTGAACGACACGTACTCGGGCTTGCGGCGGAACGCCTGCCGCACCTCGAGCCCCATGGGAGCCACCCGGATGTGCGCAGTATGTCGCGTGTACAAGAGCAGGAGGAGACCGGCTGCCACGAGCGTGATCAAGCGAGCTTCCGAGCCCGTGGCCAGGTAGCCGATCACGACCAGACTCCCGATCATCAAGAGCCCGAGCGCGCCCCACGTGAGCGGACCCTTCTCGGGGCGCACGACGCTGCCAACGGGAAGCAGGGGAGGGAGCTCCGCGCCGGGGGGGAGGCCGTCGACACGCCGCACCAGCCGGTGGCCCAGGTAGCGCTGCAGGACGGCTCGCATGCGCTCACGCCGGCTCTGCTCGTAGCGCGAAACGCGCAGCTTGAAGCTGCGGACCGGACGCCCGGCGTGGACCGTCAACGCGTCGGTCCGCGGGTCCCACGAGACCTTCTCGATCTCCTTCCACGTCAGCGGATGGCCATCGTTCCAGCGGGGGCGTTGGATCCCGAGTGCGTCGATCCGGACGTGAGGGCCCCGGCGCAGGGCCCATGCGACCAACGACAGCGATGCGACCAGCATGGCCAACGGGCCGCCCAGGCGGGAGACCCCGAAGAGCGCCGCAACGGATCCCATGCTCCCCATGGCCCCGACGAACAACCCCCCCAGCCGCACCGCCACGGAGTGACCGCGCTCGGGGTCCCACGCCACGAAGACGGCCGGTGCCTCGCTCACGCGAAGGGCTGCTCGATGGCGCGCAGCTGGACCGTGCGTTCGAGGCGTGCGAACTGCATGGGGTCGAGGCAGACGCGCGTGGCAACGGCGCGGCCCGTACCCAGGAGGAGCCTCACGTAACCCGACCGCGCATACACGCCGCCGCGCAGGTCGATGATCTGATGCCACGGGACGGTTGACGGGCCCCATCGCCACAACGACCTCACGACCAGTCCCGCCTCCCGTACGTCGACGCGCGCCACGAACCACGCCCGCACCACGGATCCGAAGACCACGAGCAGGGCGGCGCCAGGCGAGATCAGGCCAAGTCCAAGCATCTCGCCGGACACCCAGGCCCCCGTGCCGCCTACCAGCGCGATGGCCAAGAAACCCACGACACCTGCCTCGGTCACGAGCCGCTCCCCATTCTCGAGCGCCGTCACCTGGAGGGTGGGATCAAGTCCTACGACGCGGCGCTCCACGCGCTCGTCACCCTGGTCGTGCAGGGCGCCACGGAATGCGAGCAGGTCTTCGCTGCCGAGGCGCGTGGTCTGAAGCTGCAGCGGCTTGTCGACGAGCTCGGTGTCGAGTGCAAGGTGCTCCGTCCTCGGATCCCAGAGGATGTGGCGTACGGATGTCCAGGGAATCCGCCGCGGCCACAGGAGCTTGCGGCGCCTGAGCGCCACGGCGTCGATGCGCATGGCTGAGACGGGCAGCAGGGCGGCGATGGCGCCTCCGATTCCCCAGGCCAAGGCCATCATGCCCAACATGCGTGGGAACTCGTCGATGGGCAGCTCGGTCGTGATGAGCCACGCCCACGCTCCGAAGCAGAAGCTCCCCGCGGTCAGGTTCGCCCACCGGCGGGCGGGTGTGTACGCGCCTTCGGGGTCGGGCCCGTCGTAGGTCGTCAGGCCTTCGGTCATGCGAAGACAGCCTCGACGCCGTGCTGGCGAAGCTTGGCCTGCAGGCGAGTGAAGTGGCCGGGTGCAAGAGCAACGGACGTACGCACGGTATCTGCCCTGTGCCGGCGCACGTCTAGGTAGGTGTCTGCGCCACCCTCGATCCCGGCGATCTCGCCCCAGGGCACGCTTTGGGGTGCGCGGCGGTACAGGCTCCCCACGGCCCCGACGAACAACCCCCCCAGCCGCACCGCCACGGAGTGACCGCGCTCCGGGTCCCACGCCACGAAGACGGCCGGTGCCTCGCTCACGCGAACACGGCCTCGGCCGTCCGGTCGTGCAGGGCAGCGCGCAGCGCGAAGAAGTCCCCCCGGTCCACGACGACGCCCGTCTTGTGCCAAGCCCCCGCGTGGTCCCGAAGGCGCAAGGGGCGCGCCTCGACGCCCCCGTGGATCGAGGCCACGTCGCGCCAGGCGAAGGTCCGCCACGCGGGCAGCGGCCACCGGCGCACGTGGATGCCCTCGGCATCCACGCGCAAGGCGCGGAACCAGAAGCGAGGCAGCACGATCGCCGCGACGACGACGGCCACGACCACCAGCTTGAGCAGGCCGAGGATCGCTCCCAGCAGGATCGCCCCGAACGCAATGCTGATCAACAGGACGTAGGCCAGGAGCATGCCGGGGTGGATGCCCAGGCGCGTCCACGGCAGCGCGTGGGTCGTGGTGGTTGGCCTGGCGGGCGCCGAGCCACCGGACTCCACCAGCAGATCGTGCTCGTTCCACACGTGGACGGCCGTGCGCGCGTCCTCGAACGACAGCTGTTGGAGCGGCAGCGGCAGGGCACCCTCGGCGTGCTTGCCGTAGATGCTGGCCTCCTCCGAGTGCGGGTCCAGCTCGATGAACTCGATCTCGTTCCAGTCCGCTTGGTAGGAGGCGAACCCGAAGCGCCAGCGCATGCCGTCGGGGCCCAGCTCGAGGCGGAACGACGTGAGGCGCGCCACGAGAGGCACCAGCAGCCACGCGGCGTCGAACAGCAGGTTGGTGAACGAGTTCGGTCGGCGCAGCGACGTGTAGATCACGAAGGCCGCAAGAGCTGCGTAGAGGAGCAGGAACAGGCTTCCGTACACCGGCAGGAGGGGCGGGCGCAGCACCATGCGCCGTGCTTCGCCGGTGTCTGCAGCGGTCCGGCGCCTACGCAAAGACGGCCTCCACGCCGTGCTGCCGTAGCGTGGCTTGCAGCCGGGTGAAGTGGCCGGGAGAGACGTGGACGAGTGTAGGTACGGGCTCGTCACGGTGGCGGCGAACCGTCAGCGAGCCCGTGCCGCCTCCATCGAACCCGGAGATCTCGCCCCACGGAACGCACTGTGTCCGGATCCGCCAGATGCGCCAGACCTCAAGGCCCTCTGCGTGGATGCGAACGCGTGAGGACCAGCTCCAGCGCGCCATCCATGCGAGCGCCGCGATGCTGGCCACGTGGGCCCATGCGTAATGGCGCAGGCCGTACCAGATCCACCACGCGAGGGAGAGGGCCAACAGGGAGACGCACGCCCATGTCATGCGTGAGACTTCGGGCCTGAGGGTCGATCCCGCTGGCCACGGCAGCGCGTCCTCGTCCGTCGCTTGGCTTCCCTCGACATGCTCGTGCAAGCCGTCCGTCGCGTGCGCAGCCGCGACTGCGATGGCCCTTGGGAGCTCTTCGCCGTCGTAGCTCCGTAGCTGGAGCGCGAGTGCGCGAGGGTGCCTTGCCGCCCAGAAGACGAGCTCACGCATCCTCGGGTCGTAGCGGACCTCCGTGACGACTTCCCAGGGAAGCAGGCGCGGCCAGCTCCTGACGCGGCGATGGATGCCCGAGGCGTCGATGCGGAGCGTGCGCCTCCATCCGCGCAGCGCGAGGGCCTGCTCGAGTAGGGTCATGCACACGAAGCCGGTGGCGAGCTCCCACTCTCCCCCACCCCAGACGAGCGCCGCGTACCCGAGCGACCCCGCCGCCCACATCGCGGCGACCCGGCGCAGGGCCGGCGACGCGAATCGGGGATCCCAGGCTTCGAAGACGGGACCGGTGGTGTCTTCCCGCTCGCCCATGGCGGGCAGCGTAGCCGGGCGGGGGGCTTGGAGGGCTAGGTGAAGGCCGTCTGCAGGCCGTAGTGCGTGAGAGCGCGTGCGAGCACGTGGCGCTCGTCGGCCGTCAGGTGCTTCAAGGGGATGGGGACGTACCGCGGGCGCTCGGTGGCGAGCAACGAGATGCGGCCGGGCCCATGTTCGACGATGTCCACGACCTCGTCGCGGCGCACCGTGCGGGCATCGTCGAGGAGTCCCGGTCGAACGACCACCTCGGTCTCCGTCATGCGAACCGCGGGATGGCGCATGGAAAGGAGAACCCATGCGGTCCAAGCCAACGACATGGCCAGGGCCGCCCACGTGCCCCACCCGCGATGCCATCCATGTCTGGCGATGTCCACGACGCCGATCGCGCCCCAGTGCAGCCCCAGCCCCAACCAGCCCCACGTGCTCCAGCGCTTCCAGGCCCAACCCAGCGCGAGGGGCAACGAGACCGGGCCCTCCGCCAGGTAGCGCGCCTTGCGGCGCTTGGCGGCCTCACGCCACGCGCGGGTGGGCAAGCCGCCAGGTGTGGCCATGCGCGACGAGCCCGGCGGCAGGTCGTCCGTGACCCGGCGGGTGCGGATGGGAGCGCTGCCGTCCATCACCAGACAGCGTAGTCGAGACGGTATCCGTTCAGGTCCCCCCAGCCCCGCACGAGAAGGGCACTGGAGCTCAGCCGGATTCAACCGGCTGCCTCCACGCATCTGGCGAGCCGCACGCCCGCACCTCAGGGGATGAACGGATCCCCGAGACGCTGTACGTCGTGGGCGTCGAGGGTGAGGGAGCCGTGGTCGTCGCGGACGCGCCCCTGCACGACGTAGGGACCGGCGTCCACCAAGCGGTGGCCGACCTGGGTGTAGACGCGGGGGAAGAAGGTGACCTCGACGTTGCCGCTGGTGTCTTCGAGCATCACGAACTTCATGTAGCGGCCCTTGGAGGGGCCCTCGGCGCGCACGCGCACCCGGCGGTCGGTCACGATCCAGCCGGCCACGCGCACGACCTGGCCCACGCGTTCGGCCAGGGTGGCGATCGGCACGGCGCCGGCATGGACGGCTTCGTCCTCCCACGGCGTGGAGGGATGGCAGGTCACCGTCAGCCCGAGCGTCTCGATCTCGAGGGCCAGCAGCTCTTCCCGGGTGTAGTGGCGCGGGACCTCGATGCGTCGCGTGGGCGGCAGCAGGGCCATGGCGCCGAAGAGCGACTGGCGATCGCGACCCTCGCGTCGGGCGTCGGCGTAGCGGTCGAAGTCCAAGGTCAACGTCCAGAGCAGCTCGCCCCGCGGACGGTCGTAGACGTCGAGTGCGCCGGCCAGTACCAAGCGCTCGGCTTCGTTCTTGGTGATCTCCGTGCGCAGCAGGAGGTCGGTGAGCGACAGGAACGGTCCCCCGGCCTCGCGCAGCTCCACGAGCCGCTCGGGCGTGCCGTGGCCAAGGCCCTTGATCTGCCCGAGCCCCAGGCGCAGCGTGCGCTCCCAGCCTGTCGGGCCCACCTGCGAGGTGTTCACGCAAGGCAGCGCGATGAAGCAGCCCAGCCGCCGTGCGTCCTCGACGTAGGCCCGTGCGGCGTAGAAGCCGGCTTCGTTGCGCAGCACCGAGGCCAGGTACGAAGCGGGCTGCCGGGCCTTCAGCCACAGCTCTTGCCAGGAGATGCGCGCGTAGGTCGCGGCGTGGGCCTTGTTGTAGGCGTAGGCGCTGAAGCGCTGGATGTCGCCCCACACCCGCTCGACCACGTCGCCGGGCACGTGGTTGCGCGCGGCGCCCTCGCGGAACGCCGCCTCCATGGCGGGCAGGTCATCGGGCGTGCGCTTCTTGGAGAGGGCACGACGCAGCTGGTCGGCCTGGCCGAGGTCGAAGCCCGCCACGGCCGCGGCCACGCGCAACGTGTCCTCTTGGTACAGCATGACGCCGTAGGTGGTGGTGAACAGCGGGTCGACCCGCTCGTGGATGGAAGGCACGCCCTCTTCGCCGCGACGCCGTCGCACGTAGGCGTCCTTCATGCCCGAGCCGGCGGGTCCCGGTCGCACGAGCGAAAGCGCGATCATGGCGTCGCGCTGCGTATGCGCGTCCATGCGCACGGCGAGGTTGCGCATGGCGGGCGACTCGACCTGGAAGCAGCCAAGCGTCCGTCCCATGCGCAGCAGCGCACCCGCGGCCTCGTCCTCTTCGGGAATCGCGTCCAGGTCCGGCGGGGTGCCCTGGTGCTCGGCGATGTCGCGTGCCACGTCCGCGACCACGGCCAAGGCGCGGTTGCCGAGCAGGTCGATCTTGACGAGTCCCGTGGCCTCGACGCCGTGCATCTCGAACTGCGTGGCGATGCGGCCCATGGCCGAGCGCTCGAGCGGCAGTGAATCGGCCAGCGGTCCATCGCCGATCACGATGCCACCTACGTGCAGCCCCATGTGGCGGGGCAGACCGTCCAGGGCCAGCGCCGCGCGCAGGACCCCGCGCCACGGCTCGGTGGCCAGATCGACGCCGGCCAGCTCGGGTGGACGGGCGCGGCCGGTCAGCAGCGGGCCCAGGCGATGGGGCAAGTGCCCCGTGACGCGACCGATCTCCTCGGGGGGCAACCCTCGCGTGCGGGCCACCTCGCGCACGGCGGCGCGGGCCTGGAAGGTGACGTGCGTGGCGATCATGGCCACGCGGTCTTCGCCGTAGGTCGCGTAGGCATGGCGGATGACGGCGTCGCGCCCCCGCCAGTCCAGGTCGAGGTCGATGTCGGGGCAGTCCTTGCGCTCGGGCGAGAGGAAACGCTCGAAGGGCAGCTCATGGCGCAAGGGATCGACCGACGTGATGCCCAGCGCATAGGCCACGATCGAGCTGGCCGCCGAGCCGCGACCCACCGTGGGGATGCCCTGCTCGCGGGCGAAGGCCACGAGCTCGTCCACGATCAGGAAGTAGTCGGCAAAGCCGCGCTGCTGGATGACGCGAAGCTCCATCTCGAGCCGCGCCATGGCCGCGGGCGTAAGCCGCGCGTAACGACGACGCAATCCCTCGATGGAGCGCGCGGCCAAGCGCCCGTAGGCGGCCTCGCGGCGCTCGGCGAGCGACACGTCGCGATCGCCCAGGCCCAACACGGACGGGTCGAGCAACGGTAGGCGCGGGTGCGGCGAGCGGCGCAGGCGAAAGGCCAAGCGCTCGGCGACCTCCAGCGTGGCGCGCGCCGTCTCGGGCAGGTCGGCGAAGGCTGCAGCCGCGGGCGCGGGCGGCAGCAGCCACGCCGCGTCGGACACGAGGTCCATCGGATGGCCGTCGCGCCCCGTCGCGCCGGGCACCACGTCGGCGAGGAACGCAAGATGCGCGATGGCCAAGCGCGTGCGATGCACCTCGTGCTGCGACGGCCGCTCGAGGAACACGCGATGCGTGCCCACGACGGGGCGGCCGAGATGCCTGGCCTCGGCGACCAGCGCCGCGCGCACCTCGGGAGGATCGTGCGCCACGATCTCGGCGGCGAGGTACGGGCCGTCGGGTCGGGCCGGGCCCAGCTCGGCGGCGAGTGCACGCAAGAGGTGCACGGAGGGCGTGAGCACCACGAGCCCCTCGACCAGCTCGGGCAGGTGATCGGCCAGCACGAAGGGGCGGTCCTCGTCGAAGAGCACCGGCCGCTCGGGCGTCTCGCCCTCGGCCTTGTGACGGCGCGAGATCAACCGGCAGAGATGGGCGTAGCCGCGCTCGTCCTCGGCCAAGAGCACGGCCCGCGCACGTAGCGCATCGCCCCCGCCGTCGCGTCGCGGGTCGCCGTGCAGCTCGGCGCCGTAGAGGGGCCGCAAGTCGACGGCATCGCAGCAGACCTGGAAGTGGGGCAGCCCGTAGGCACCGTCGGTGTCGGTGAGGGCCAGGGCCGCGTGCCCCTCGGCCGAGGCGCGGGCGACCAAGCGCTCGATCGAGGCCACGCCCGCTTGCCGGGAGTGCCCCGAGTGCACGTCGAGATGGACGAACGGAGCGGCGGGCGGACGCCGGACCATGGCGGACCTCGCTGCCGGACCCCTCCCGCGGCGGGGGCGGGAGCCTATACGAACAGAATACGAACATCAAGAGGCGAGCGCGACCCGCCCAGAGCTCTACGCTGGCCCTGCCGTCGCCGCGGCAGCACGAAGCCGGGGACCCGTCGATGCCTGACGGGCAAGGGGGGTCTGCGCCATGACGATGGTCGGCATCTACATCCAGCGCTACGGGAAGGAAGAGGGGCCCTACGACCTGGCCCAGCTCCAGACGATGGTCGACCGCGGTCAGGTGCGCGGCGACACCATGATCCGCCAGGGCGACGGCATGTGGTTTCGTGCCGCCGAGCTGCGCGAGCTGTTCAGCAGTCGTGACTGGTTGGTCGCCCTCTTGCTCTCGGCCTTCCTGGGTCACTTCGGCATCGACCGCTTCTACCTGGGCTACGTCGGGCTCGGGGTGCTCAAGCTGGTGACGATCGGTGGGTTGGGCATCTGGTGGGTGATCGACCTCGTGCTGCTGGCGACCGACCGGCTGCCCGACAAGGAGGGGCGCAAGCTGGCCCACTGACGGGCGGGACTCGGTACGCTCTGCCCATGTCGCCCGACACGACGTCGACCGCGTCAAGAGCCTCGGCTACGCCGCTGCGCCGGCTCGCTCCGTGGCTGCCGCTCGTGCTGGCGGTCCCGCTCGTGGCGTGGGCGCTTGTCGGTGGGGAGCGGCCCGAGCCCGAGCGTCACGGGACATCCCCAGCCACCTCCACGCCGCCGCCCCCTGCCCCCGTCGTCCGCACGCCGGCCCGCGTGAAGCTGCGCTTTGCCACGTCCACGGGTGATGCGGTGCCGCAGGCGGTGTTCTTCCTCACTTGGGAGCCGGCGCACGCGGACCCGCGCGAGGACGTGCAGCTGCAGTGGGGGTTTCACCGCGCCGACGACGACGGCGTGTACGTCGTCGATCCGGCGCCGCGTGGCGCGCGCCTCTCGGTGGAAGTCATCGACCCGGAGCTGCACGAGAGGACGCAGGTGCTCGAGGCAGGCGTGGCCGCGGCCGACATCCTCGTCTCGCGGCTCACGCCCGCCCAGAAGGCGCGCCTGAAGGCCCTGGATGCCGAGATCGCGAAGCCCGAGACGCAGGCGCAGCCCGTGCTCCTGCGCGACCTGCGCGACGAGCAGGCCCGCATCCGCCGCGGCCACCCGGCGCGGTAGGGTGGCGGGGAATTCTTCCGCAGCTTGCCGCAATGCGCACACCCATGCGGAAGATCCCTCCGGCAAGCTGCGGAAGAAATCCCCGCCTCCGTACGGTCTTTACCGACCTAGGAGCCTGCGCCACAGATCGCGTGCACGGCGCCACCCCCGTCCTGCAGCTCGGATTCCTGGATTCCAGCTTCGGCGAAGCACGTGAATCGGCTTGAACGCCCTTTCGCTCGGTCGGCGCGGGC
>JBFWRP010000020.1:0-83619 GCA_050248855.1 Planctomycetota bacterium
GAGACCGCCTCCGGCCCGGATTCTCGTCGTGCCTGTGGCTCGCTTCGGCCCCGGCGCCCTCGCGACGGAGTGTTTCCAGACAGACCCTCGGGTCTGTCTGCAAACGCCTCTTGCTGCGGCCACCGGGGCTCTCGCTGCGCCACGGCCCAACTCGAATCCGGGTCCTCTACGGTCAGGAGACCGCCTCCGGCCCGGATTCTCGTCGTGCCTGTGGCTCGCTTCGGCCCCGGCGCCCTCGCGACGGACCGTCTACAGACAGAGCCTGGCCCCGCGCACCCACGCGCGAGGAGCGACTACGCGCTCTTCTTGATCCGCTTCTTGCGGGCCTCGCGCACCTGCAACAGCTGCATGGGGGCGCCGGGGACGGCCCCCTTCACGAAGATCAGGTTGCGCTCGGGCTCGACGCGCAGGATCTCGAGGTTCTGCACCGTGATGCGCGCGTTGCCGTACTGGCCCGACATGCGCGTGCCGCGCAGCGTGTGCTGGGGCTTGCGGCTACCGATGCTGCCGGCGTGACGGTAGAAGAAGTGCGCGCCGTGCGACTCCTTCAGCGTGGCGAAGTTGTGGCGCTTGATCACGCCCTGGAAGCCGCGGCCCTTCATGGTGCCGATCACGTCGACCTTGTCGCCGGCGTTGAACACGTCGCAGGTGACCTTGGAGCCCACCTCGGGGATCTCCGCGTCCTCGCGCGTGAAGCGGATCTCGCGCTGGAAACGGACGGGCTCGCTGCCGGACTTGCCGACGTGGCCGCGGTGCGGCTTGGTCGCCGTCTTCTCGCGGCGGCCCACGAAGCCGATCTGGACGGCCTCGTACCCGTCGTTGGCCGACGTCTTGCGCTGCAACACGGGGCAGGGGCCGGCCTCGATGACGGTGCAGGCCACGGCGTCGCCGTTCTCGAGGAAGATGCGCGTCATCCCGAGCTTTCGGCCCAGGATGCCGCGGTCCAGCATGGTCGCCATGGTCCGCTCCCGACCCCGGCGGGCGTCGGCGAGGCGTCATTCCGCCTCGGACCGCATCCGCCTGGTGAAGCCCAGGAAGGTAGGCTCCATGGCGCCGTGGTCAAGGTTGGTCGGGGCTCCCGCCGCACGCCGGGACGGAGGCGGCCGGGAAGCTCCGGCGTCCGCAGCCGGCCCCAGGAACCCGGGGCGGTTACTTGGCGTCCACCCTGGCGACCCTGGCTCGAGGACAAGCGCCCATGACGAGGTCCCGCACGAGTGCCGCGCCGGATGGCGACCCCCCTGGTGTCGATCCCCTCTGGATGCGCGAGCTTGGCGCCTTGCCCCGTGAAGATGCCCGCCCCGTGGTCCGGGCCCGCCTGCTCGCCAGCACGTTGCCGCCGGCCCGTGCCGGTTGGCTCGAGCGCGCGCACCGGGCCGTCGAGCAGTCGTTCGCCCATCGGGCGGCCTGGGGGGCCGCGGCGTGTGCGCTGCTGGCCGTGGGCGTCGGAGCTGGTTTGCGGCTCGGAGGTGACGACCGCTTGGACGCGCCGCCCGCACAGCCGGTCGTCGCGCAGGAAGCGGCGGCGAGCGACGGCCGGATCGTCATCCTCGACGACCCGCGCATGGGCCTGATGCACGGTCTGGAGACCTTCGACCGCATCGGCGTCGCCGACGCGGACCTCCTCGCGGACTGGGGACGGTAGACGTCGTGAGGCGGCCGCGCGCCTTCGGCCGGATCCGCGCCGCCGGCCGGCTTGCCGCCGGCGTGTTCGCGGCGGCCGTGCTGGCTGCCTGCGGCGGCGACGGCCCGGCACCGGCGGCGCCGGGCGCCGCGTCCGTGTCGCCCGGCGAGCCCCAGCCGCTGCCGTCGGCGCAGCCCCGCCCGCCCGTTCGCCTGCGGGAGATCGCGGCGCGCGCGGAGAGGTACACGGCGGCCCTCGGTCACTTCCTCGCCGTGGGCCCGACCGACGGCACCTGGACCGTCGAGAACCCAAACCGCCTGGTGACGTGGCGCTTCGCACCGCACCCGGACGAGACCGAGGCCCACGTCCTGGCCGAGCTCGGTGAGCACGACGTGCCCCAGCGCATCGAAGTCGTGCACCGCAGTGCCATCCCGCGCCTCTTCTTCGAGGCCCCGTCGTGGCTCTTCTTCGCCAATTTCGCGCCCGAGGGACCGCCGGTCATGGCGCCGCTGGAAGCCGCGGAGACCGCCGTGCAGATCATCTGGCGGCCGGTCCACGACGGCGGCGGCCTCACGAGCCGCCACGTGTGGTTCGACCGCGAGACCGCCCAGCTGCTCCGCATCGAGGACCGCAGCCGGGCCGGGCACGTGGTGCGCACCGTCCGGCGCCGCATCGGCGCACCGGCCCTTCTCCAGCTGCCCAAGGACGACGTGCCGGGCTGCTGCGGCCGACCCCTGGCTACGCACGCGGCCGACGACATCCGTCGCGCGTTGGCGGCTCCGTTCGAGGTGTTCGAGCCGGCCATGCTGCCACCGGGCTACATCCGCATCCGCGCCGACTACCGTGCCTCGGACCTCGAAGAGGAGGGCGAGCCCGTCGAGGTGCACCGGGCCACGCTCCTCTACTCCGATGGTCTCGGGCTGATCAGCCTCGTGATCGCGCCGCGGCCGGATCTGGACGCCATCGTCTCGCACTACGGCCAGATGCCTGCGCGCGAGGGGGATCCCAACGGATGCCCCGGTCTCCCGGCCTCCACCAGCGAGGTGCGCGACACGCGCTCGGTCATCCGCATGCGCCAAGACGTCTGCCGCACGCTGCTGCGGCGCGACGACGTGGCCGAGGACTTGAGCGTGATGCTGCTCGGCCGCAACGAGCTGCCGCTGGAGGCCTACGTGCGGGCCATCAGCGGTCTCAGGCGCGTGACGGGGCCCTGACACGGCACCCGCTTCTAGGCTGCGTCTCCCGCAGGACGGGGTAGAAGGGGGGCAACCCGCGGAGGCGCCGCCCGCGGGCGTGGGCCGGGCCTGGGCGAGCCTCCACCAGCGGGGGACCTTTCCGAGGCCCGACTTCTTCGTCCGTCCGCGGAGGGTCCGTGTACCGCCTCTTCCTCGCGCTCCGCTATCTGCGTAGCCGCCTGGTCAACATGATCTCCGTCGGTGGCGTGATGGTCGGCGTGGCCGTCCTCATCGTCGTGACCGCGGTGTTCGACGGCTTCCAGGAGCAGGTTCGCGCCACCGTGCGGGGGACGCTGTCGCACCTCGTGCTCACGCCGCGTCGGCCTGCCGATGCGGGTCCCGACTGGAAGCAGGAGCCGTTTGCAGACCTCGAGCGGCGGCTCCTCGCCCACGACCCGCGCATCGTGGCGGTGGCGCCCCAGATCCGGTTGCCGATCGCGTACCCCTACCGCAGCAACCGGCTCGAATGGGCCAACGTCGACGGGCTGACGCTGCACCAGATGGAGGCCGTGGGCATCGACTGGGCGCGGGAAGCCAACGTCAGCGACCTCAAGAAGAACCTGCTGGCGGGCGACCGCGAGAACCCGTTCTTCGATGCGTGGGGCACGGAGCGCGAGAAGTCGATGGTGCTCGTCGGCCGTACGTGGGCCGAGCACATGAAGTTCTGGGGCCCGATGGACTTCCGCCGCGTGACGTCCGGGCCGATGGGTTCCGACGGCAAGCCGATGTACGAGCCCGGGCCGGCTCCCCCGCCGGTCGAGGTCGATCCGAACGACCCCATGGCCCAGTTCGCCCCCCAGCAGGACCCGCGGCGCTTCATCAACGAGATCCGCGTGTACCTCGCCACGTTCAGCAAGGACCCGACCTCGGGCGAGATGCGCATGGACCAGCAGAGCACGAACCCGCTGGTCAAGGGCATCTACGACGGGCACGACGCCACGTCCGAGATGACCCAGATGTACTTCGACATCGACAAGCTGAGGAAGGTATCCAACCTCGAGCAGGAGTACTTCGAGGTGCGCATGCGCCTGGAGGACTACCACGATGCCCAGGAGATCCAGGCATCGCTGGAGAGGGCCTTCCCCGAGCTCGACGTGCAGACCTGGGAGGACTTGAAGCGCGACTTCCTGCAGGCCGTCGAGACCGAGAAGGTCATGCTCGTCGTCGTGCTGTCGTTCATCGTGTTGCTCGGCGGCTTCATCATCCTGGCCACGCTCACGCTGACGGTCGTCGAGAAGACGAAGGACATCGGCATCCTCGGGGCGCTCGGCGCGCCGCGCGCCGGCATCCTCCGGGTGTTCCTCACCAACGGGCTCCTGATCGGGATCATCGGCTCGTTGCTGGGACTGGGTTTGGGGTACTGGTTCGTGCAGAACGTGGACGGCGTGCGCGCGTTCGTGGCCAAGACCACGGGCGTGGACCTGTTCCCGGCCAACATCTACTCGTTCCGCTACATCCCGACCGTCTGGCAGTGGGGGACCGTGCTCACGATCATGGGCGGCAGCGTGCTGATCAGCTTCCTGGCCGGCTTGTTGCCCGCGATGCGCGCGGCCCGCCTCGATCCCGTGAAGGCGCTTCGCTATGAGTGACGCCGCGACCAAGGCCCCCGGGCGCGTGCTCCTCCAGGCGCGCGGCGTCACCAAGGCCTACAAGCTGGGCAGCACTAAGCTGCAGGTGCTGCGCGGCATCGACCTCGACGTGCGGGAGGGCGAGATCCTGGCCATCCTCGGCAAGAGCGGCTGCGGCAAGAGCACGCTGCTCCACGTGCTGGGCTGGCTCGACCCGGCCGACAGCGGCTCGATCCACTTCGAGGGCCGCGACCGCGCCAGCGTGCCGCAGCGCGAACGCGCGCGGCTGCGCAACGAGGTCATGGGCTTCGTGTTCCAGTTCTACCACTTGCTGCCCGAGCTCACGGCGCTCGAGAACGTGCTCATGCCCAGCATGATCCGCTACGGCCGGCTGGCGTGGCCGAAGCACAGGAAGGCCGTCACGGAGCGTGCGCACGCGCTGCTCGAGCAGGTGGGCCTGAAGGAGCGCATGGCGCACCGCCCGCGCCATCTGTCCGGCGGCGAGCGTCAGCGCGTGGCCATCGCCCGTGCGCTGCAGAACGAGCCGCGCTTCCTCTTCTGCGACGAGCCCACGGGCAACCTCGACGGCAAGACGGCGGACGAGATCCGCGAGCTGCTCTGGCGCCTCAACCAGGAGACCGGCCAGACCATGGTCGTGGTGACGCACGACGCCCGCATGGCGCGCCAAGCCGACCGCCTCGTGCACATCGAAGAGGGGCACGCGCGCGAGGGCCACGACGTGGACCTCGTCCAGGAGATCGAGCGGGAGTAGCGCGGGGTGGCGGGGAGCTTTTCCGCAGCTTGCCGCCCTGCTCTTGCGCCTGCGGAGGCGCCCATCGGCAAGCGGCGGAAGAAGTCCCCGCCTCCGTACGGCCTTTGCCGCTTGCACGGTGAGCTGACACCCGGAACGCGCTTGTGCAAGCGGACGCGTTTCGCGTGGGGTCACACGCCGTGCCCGCGTCGCCGCTTCGCGGCTCCCCAGCACGGGTTCGGCCCCCGCGCTCCTACTGCGGTGGCTGCCAGGACTTGAGCGCGCGCGGCGGGCCGAGCACCTCGGCGAGCAACACGGCGCGCCGCAACGCGGCCCGGCCCTCGCCCGGCGCGCCCACGAGCTGCAGCTGCCGCCGGGCGGCGGAGCGTCGCTCCTCGGCAAGCGACGCCCACACGGCGCCCATGCCCGTGTCCGTCCCGACCGAAGTCGGGGCCCACGTGGCAACCGTCATCTCGGGGACCGCTTCGACGGGCGCCCCCTCGGACGCGAACGTGTCCTCGATCGGTCGATCCTCGTCCGGCGGGAGCCACGGCTCGCGTTGACGACCACGTCGCGTGCCCTGGCGGGCCTCGGGAGGCCCTTCGGCTTCCTGCTTCTGGCGCCGTTTGCGCTCGGCGATCTGCCCGACCACCCAGATGACGAAGGTGAGCAGGAAGACGACCAGCTCGCCGCTGATGCCCTTCATGGATCAGGCCTCGCTGCCGTCGCCGGGGCGACCGGCGTCGGGGCCGCCCAGGCTGTCGCGCATCTTGGTGTCGGCTTCGACGTTGCGCAGGCGGTACCAGTCCATCACGCCCATGCGCCCGGCGCGTAGCGCCTCGGCGACGGCCATGGGGATCTCGGCTTCCGCGAGCCGCACCTTGGCCTCGTTCTCGACCACGAGGGCGCGGTTCTCCTGCTCGTGGGCCACGGCGAGTGCGCGCCGCTCCTCGGCCTTGGCCTGGGCGACGCGCTTGTCGGCCTCGGCCTGGTCGGCCTGCAGGCGGGCACCGATGTTCTGCCCGATGTCCACGTCCGCGATGTCGATCGAGAGGATCGTGAACGCCGTGCCGGCGTCCAGGCCCTTGGCGAGCACCGTCTTGGAGATCATGTCGGGGTTCTCGAGCACGGACTTGTGGGAGGCGGCCGAGCCGATCGTGCTGACGATGCCCTCGCCGACGCGGGCGATGATGGTTTCTTCCGTGGCGCCGCCCACCAGCTGGCTCAGGTTCGTGCGCACGGTCACGCGGGCCCGGGCCAGCACCTGGATGCCGTCCTTGGCCACGGCGGCAACCTCGCGCTTGTCCTTGCGCGGGTCGGGGCAGTCGATCACCTTCGGATTGACCGAGGTCTGGATGGCGTCGAGCACGTCACGACCGGCAAGGTCGATGCCCGCGGCCGTCTTGAAGTCCATGGGAATGCGTGCGCGGTCGGCGGCGATCAAGGCGCGCGCCACGCTCTCGACGTTGCCGCCGGCAAGGTAGTGCGCCTCGAGGTCCTTGGTCTCCGCGGGCAGGTTGGCCTGCACGAGCGCGATCTTGCTCTGCACGATCGTGCTGGCGTTGACGCGCCGGAGCCACATGCCGACCAGCTCGAAGAGGCTGATGTTCGCGTTGGAGAAGTAGGCCTGGATCCACAGCTTGAAGAACTTCAGGAGGATCACGAGCAGGACGAAGACGACCAGCAGGCCGACGACGAGCAGCACCGTGCCGGCGTCGACGGCGGCGGTCGGCTGGAGGGCGAGGGCGAGGCTCATGGGCGGGTCTCCGGGTCGGGGGGGTTGCTCGGGGCGGAACTGGGTGCGGACGCGGTCGGGGCCAGGTCCACGCGGATCTCGGGGCCGTCGACGGCCAGCACGACGAGCTCGCTGTGCCGCGGCAGGAAGCCCGTGACGGCCACCACGCTGATGCGGGCCTCGCCAAAGCGCGCCATGCCCGACGGGCGGAGGTCGCTCTCGGCCACGCCCTTCGCGCCCACCAGGGGGCGGTGGTCGGGGAGGCCCGGCTCGGGCGGGGTGGACGGCCCCGCCAGGATCATGCGCCGTCCGAAGCCGAAACGGGGCAGGACGCGGAAGGCCGTGCGCAGCGTGAGCGGCACGGCAACGGCCACCGCGGCGATGAGCGCCCAGCCCACGACTTGCCCGCCCTCTTCGAAGCCCACGACGAGGCCGAAGAGGATCGCGGCTCCCGCGGCCAGGCCGAGCAGGCCCATCGAGGGAAAGAACACCTCCGCCACGATGAACGCCAGCCCCACGAGAAGGAGCAGGAGCGCCAGGATCACGCGGGGGCCTCCTCGACTTCGCGGACCACGACCACGTGGCCCTCCGTGCGCAACACCACGACGGGTCGCTTGGCCTCGACGTAGCCGCCGTCGGTCACCACGTCCACGATGGATGCACCGAAGCGTGCACGGCCCGAGGGCCTGAGCACGGTCAGCGCCACTCCGCGGTCGCCGACGTGGGCGGGCGCGGTGATCTCCGCCCGCTCGAGCCCGCCCGCGGGCAGCACGCCGGGTCCTCGGTGGCGACCGCCCAGGCGACCGGGCATGGTGCGCGCGGCCACCACCACGACGGCGATGCAGGCCAGCATCGTGACCACGAACTGGAGGCCGAAGCGCACCACGGCCTCCTGCGTGAGGGGGATGTCGTGGTCGGGCAGGGAAGCCCCGGTCGTGAGCAGCAGGGCGCCGAACGCGAGGCTGGCGATGCCCAGCACGCCGGCGATGCCGAACCCGGGAAGCACGAACACCTCGACGGCCAACAGCACCAAGCCGAGCGCCAGCAGGAACAGGGGCAGGCCGTGCAAGTGCTCGACGGTGCCGGTGATGAGCAGCAGGAGCACCAGGGCCGAGGCGCCGATCACCCCCGCCAGCGTGCTGCCCTGCCAAAGGAACAACATGGCCCCGATGCCGATCACGGCGGCCAGCACGCCCGTGATCCCGAGCAGCCAGCGACCGGCCCGCTCGCCGGCGGACATCGAGATGCGCTCGAGCGTCGCACCGGGCGCCTGGATTGCGGCCAGGAACTCGTCCTCGTCCGCCGGCAGGCCCTCGGGGCCGATCCGCCGGTCGATGAAGCCGACGTCCAGCGCCTCGCGTCCCGTGAGCGTGAGCAGCTGCCCCTTCGCGACGACGGGTGCACCGACTTGTACGACGTCCTCGGCGCGCAAGCCTGCCTCGGGCACCACGATCCGCTCGGGGTCGTCACCATCCAGCGCCGCGCCCTCGACGAAGAAGCGCCGCTCGCCGTTGCGCTCGCGGACCTCCAGCACCTCGAGGTGCTCGCTGACCATGGCTTGCGCGAGCAGCACCGGATGGTTCTTGCGGTCCGCGTAGGCGCGGAACCAGGCGCGCAGCACCGTCTCGATCTTCTCGCCGACCGGGATCGGGGCGCCCGTCGGGTTCATGAGGATCGGCTGGCAGTCGCCGATCGTGGCGTAGGGCGTGAGCACGATCTCGTCGCACGCCAGGCTGATCCAAGCCGCCGCGCTGGAGGCCTCCTTGGGCACCCAGGCTATCGTGTGGATGGAGTCCGGCATCTCGAGCAGGGCGTCGCCGATCTCCTTGGCCTCGACGATGAGCCCGCCCGGCGACTCGACGCGCAGGATGAAGCAGTCGATGCCCGCGGTCTTGGCGGCCTCGAAGCGCCGGAGCAGGTAGGCCCGCTGCATGGCGTCGATGGGGCCCTCGAGCTCGACCATCCACAGACGGTGGAACGGCCCGCGAGGCTCGCCCGGCGCGTGCGCCTCCTCGGCAGAGGCGGCGGCCAGCGAGCCTGCGAGGACGACGAGCAGGGCGAGGACGACGCGGACCATGGCCGGAGTCTACCGACCGCGGGGAGGCGTCAGTCGATCAAGCCGTGGGTCGTCAAGGATCCGACGCTCGCGCCGGATGCGCCCAGGCCGAAGTCGTCCAACGTGCCCGAGACGTTCACGTACACATCCGGCCGCGTGCCCGGGTTGGGGTCCAGGACGACGCCGCCGAGCGTGCGCCCCTCGACCGTGGCGAACTCCGTGAGCCCGGGCGTGAAGCCCGCACCGACGGTGCGGTCGGCGACCACGTCGTAGGGGAGGCTCGCCAGCACGAGGCGCCCCGGGCGGTTGGCGAAGAAGTCGCCGAAGCCCGACACGACGAGCACGTCGCCGTCGGGCGCAAGCCCGATGCCGGCGAGGTTGCCACCCGGCGAGCCGCTGGGCCCTGCGACGGGGATGCCGTCCAGCGGGCCGCGCAGCACGGCCAAGCGCGTCGGATCCGTTGCGAGGCCGAAGAGGCCGTCGATCCAGAGCGAATAGACCTCGCCGGTCACGCCGCTCGGGAAGTACGCGACGCGGTGGCCCGCACCGTCCCGACCGATCGCCGGACGACTCACGAGACCGACCAAGCCCAGCTGGAAGGAACCGAGGTAGGCCGCGGTGGTGGCGTCATGCACCTCGACGGCCGCCGGCGTGACGGGTACGAGGTTGAAGCTGGCGTCGTAGCCCGTCGTGCCGCCGAGGGTCACGAGCAGCCGGGGGCCGCCGAACCCTCCGAGCGCGTCGGCCACCACGTCGAGCGACACCGGGTTGAACGCACCGGTGCGCAGCGTCCGCGTGGCAAGGCCCGCCGGATCGTCGGTCAGCGTCACGATCGGATCGCCGGTCGTATCCACGTCGAAGACCTGGATCGTGCCGGGGTACTTGACGGCGCCGTAGGAGGGGGCGCCCACGATCAGGTTGCTCATCGCCACGTAGAGCTTGCCGCGGGTCGGGCTCGTGGCGACGTAGGCGAGGGCTTCGGCGCCGCTCTGTTGGAATGCGTTGCCGAGGACCACGGCTCCCGACGAGTCAAGGAGCGTGTCCGGGCTCGCGTACCCGCGGACCAGGTTGACCGTCTGGCGCACTTGGCCCGTGCGGGGGTCGAAGACGAGGAGGTTGGACAGCGGCGGCGAGCTGTCCGAGCCACCGGCGTTGGCCAGGAGAAAGCCCAGGCGCTCGTCGACGACCTCCATCTCGTTGAGGTAGAAGCCGAAACCGATGGGGGCCGAGGGGTTGGCCGGCTGGCCCAAGCCGTCGACGAGATCGTCGGGGCCGATGTGGACGGGGACATACGTGGCCGACGGCACGGGGCCATCGCCATCGATGTCGTACGGCAGGATCCATGCGCCAGCGGCCTCGACCTGGTCGGCGTCGACGGCGAAGAGCGTCGTGCCGAAGCGCACGAGGTCGCTCGGGAACGCGCCGTAGAGGGGGGCGCGCTCGTGCGTGATGGCGTCGAGGATCCACGTCGGTGCCTGGCCTTGCGGGGGCGGAAGCGGCGTGCCCGGCGTTCCGCCGGTGCCTCCGCTGCCGCTCGGGGGCAGCACGGCGAAGGGTTTGGGCGCGGCGCCACCGCCGCCGCAGCCGGCAAGCATCGCGGCGACGAGGACGAGAGCGGCCGCGAAGGACCCGCGGCGAACGTGACGAGCGGGACGCGTGGACGTCGCGAGACCGGCGACGACGCGACCCACGGGCGAGGCGTGGGACATGGCAAGGCTCCTGGCCCCGGACGACATGGGAGCAGGAGCGCCGCGCACGCCACGAGCGCGCACGCGGCCGACGAAGGCCTTGCGCGCTGGACGAAGACACGCGTTCCCACCGCCCGGTTCCGGGGCGTGACGGGATGCGGCGGCGCGAATCGGTCTTCTGGCTTCCGGATCGTCCCTCGCCCCTCGCCTTCCCAGGCTTGGCTGCCCAGTGGCTGACCGCATGAAGCGGCCGTGGGGGGTCGGTCCCCGGTTACAGCGGCGGTCCCGCGGAGGAGTTGCACCTCGCTTCCAGCCGTCCGCGAACGGACGACGTCGGGATCCGCGCCACCTCGTGGATGGAAAGAACGCGGCGCAGCCTACGCGGGGCCGGCCCCAGGAGGGAAGGGGGTTCCCAGAGGGCGCGTCCGCCTACTCGTCGTCGTCCTCGGGGAGCCGGGTCCACATGGTGACCACGTGGGGGCCGGGTCCGGACAGGTCGGTCGGGAGCGCCGTGATGTCGCCGAGGTACTCGCCGCATTCGACCCAGGCCTCGTAGGCCGTGTCGGGCTCGAGGTTGGCGGGCAAGTGCACGCGCAGCTCTTGGCTGATGATCGTGCCGCCCACGGTGTGCGTCTGGGGTGCGCCCACCGGGCTCAAGCACAGCTTGGCCGACGCACCGTCCGGTGGCGTGCGGCGCTGGAAGCGCACCACGACCAACGGCGTGTCGGCGAGGGTGATCTCGATCGGCACCTCCGGGTCCACGCGGCTGCGGATGTAGGGCTCCTTCCAGCGGGGGTCGCTCCCGAACACGCGCAGTCGTCCCTCGCGACCGATCTCGAGGCGGAAGCCGCCCTCTTCGTCGGTCTCGTCCTGGGCGGACCACACCGTGCCTCGCGGAACCTGGACCGTGGCGAACACGCGGATGCCCGGAACCGCGCGGCCGCCAGCGTCCCGCACGCGGCCCGAGACGACGCGCCGAGCGGGGAGCGTCACCGTGCCGACCTCCGTGACCTCACCCGCCTTGACCTCGATGACCGGGAACCCCTCCAGGGCCGGCGGCAGCTCCGCGCTGCTGCTGCCGGCCAGCACGTAGTAGCGTCCCGGTTCGAGTCCGATGCATGTGAACTCGCCACGGGCATCGCAGGGTCGCCAGAAGCCGCGCTGCTCGCTCGCCTGGAAGCGCCAGACGTCCTGGATGCCGCCCGGATAGAACCCGACGACGGCGTGTTCGGGGCGGCTGCCGTCGGCTTCCGCGACGAAGCCGTGCGCCGTCCCGTAGGTGCGCAGGCTCCAGACGCCGTCGATGCGGTCCTCCGCGCGCAGCTGGTGGCGGACGCCGTGGCCGTCGCGGACCACGAGCGTGTCCAGCTCCTCGGCATCGGGAGGCCAGGGGAGCTCCGCGCGACCGATGTCGTCGAGGACGCCGCTCACCTGGAACCGGCCTCCGTTGGTCAGCGACACGAGGGTCTCGATCAGCAGTCCACGCGCCGGGCGGCCGTCGGCGTGCTCCACGAACAGGGTGTGCTTGCCCAGGCGGCGGAGCGCGGGCGTGAGATCGAGGCGGAGGTTCGTGGTGGGCTCGGACAGGTCGATGTCGTGGGCGCCCAGCGGCCCGTGCGAGGGGCTGTTGATCGCAAGCTTCAAGCCCCCCTCGGCCTCGTCGGGCGATGCCCAGACGCGGAAGCGTCCGTCGGCGTCGGGTGCTTGCTCGACCCAGGCGGTCCTCGGGTTGGCCGGCGAAGCATCCGGTGTCCAGGGCGTGAGGATCACGTCGGGCGGGACGCGCAGCGGGGCGCTTGCCACGAGCCGTCCACTGACTTCGCGTGCCGTTTGGAGGGCGATGTCCAGCGACTCGCTTGCCGAGAGGGTCGACGTGGCCCCGGCCGTGCGGAACGCCAGGTAGCCCGGAGCGTGCACGAGCACCGCAAAGCGATGCCACAGCCCCAGCGGCGCTTCAGCGTTACCCAGCGAGTCGGTGAAGACGGGTGGGGGATGCAGGGCCGTATCGTACGAACCGTCATGCACGAACACGGCGGCACGCGGCACCGGCGTCCCGTCCTGCGCGTGCACGACGATCTGCAGGACCGTGCCGGGCGGCCAGAGGCGCACGCGATGCGTAGGGGGCTGCGTGCCTGGAGGTGGGAGCGACACCTGCAGCGCGCGCGGCGCGAAGCCCTTGGCGGTCACGAGGAGGATCACCTCGGGCGCGGGCAGCTCGCCGACATGCGCTCGACCGTCCGCGCCCGTGCGTGCCTGGGCGAGGTCGGGGCCGGGAAACGGCCCGGCCTCGAACCTGCCTCGCGTTGCGCGCACCAGCACGCGCGCATCGGCCACCGGAGACCCGTCCGGTCCCTCGACCAGCACGGCGACAGCCCACGGCCCCAGGCGCACGCCCCGCGTCGTCGCCCCGGGTGCGTCCTTCCTTCCTCCAGCAAGTCCCGCTGCGGCCAGCTCCACGTCGCCGGGCGCGTCCTCCGCGCCATCGCGTGCGTTGCCCAGGGGCGGCGCCGGTGCCTTCGCACCCTCGACACCCAGCAGCAGCCACGCGGCGAGCGCGAGGGCCAGCAGCACCAGCAACACGACGATGGTTCCCCGCGGCACGCCCCCACGATACGAAGTGCAGGCCTCGTCCGTCAGCGTCGGAATGCGGGCGTGATGTCGGCCCTTCGGCGGGGCGTCGTCGTCAGGGCGCGCGCGCTATCGGCAGTAGCCGGCGTCGAGGTAGATGCCTTGCTCGACTTCGGGGACCGTGCGTCGGAGGCAGCCGGTCCAGCTGAACTGGTAGGCGTCCTGCGGGGCACGATCCGCGACAGGCGCGTTCGCGTGCCCGACGAGGTGGTGGTCGGGCGTGAGGTTCCAGCCGAGGCGGGGGTCTCCGCCCAGGTCGCGGACCTTGGCTTGGGCCTCCTGGATGCGGGCCCACAGGGCGTTGCTCGTCGGTTCGCCGACGCCGGGCACCCAGTGGCCGACGAGCGTGTGCTCGCGCAGCATCGGGCGCATCGTGAGACCGCGCTCTTCCATGGCCTGGGCAACTTCGCGTACGACGTCGTCAATCGAATGAAGGTCGATCATCGCGTGTCTCCAGGGGGTGGCTACCAGCCTAGCGCGTGGGGGCCCGGGACGCGCGCCCCCGCTTCCGGGGCCCAGAGGCCCTTGGAACGGGCGTGTGCGGCGATCGACGTCCCGGGCGCTGCTCAGCGCAGCTGCAGATCGCCCCCCGGATGCAGGCTCCGCGGGCCGGCATCGCGCCGGAGCTGCACGAGCTCCAGGAGCAGGCCGGCGATGAGGACGACGGCGCCGGCCACGACGAGCAGAAGTCGCCACGTGGCGTCGGCGGGGAACTGCTCCTGCCGCATCACCGCGGGCGACTTGAGGACGCGGAGGGCGGGATCGACCATGAGGATGAGGCCCACCCCACCCAGCACATGGCCCAGGGCACGCAAGAACTTCGCCATCGTCGTGAGCTCCCCTGTACGAGCCTGCAATGTAGGGGCAGCCAGGCGTGCTTGCTTGGGGGGCGTGGCCCCCCAGGCCGTCACCTTCGGTGCCGTCCTTCCCCCACGGAGGTCTGGGGTTCAGACACTCGACGCTCGATCGATGCCCGGGGTACCACCGCAAGATGTTGGGTGGTGGAGCCGTGGGGAGTCGAACCCCAGACCTCTTGAATGCCATTCAAGCGCTCTACCAACTGAGCTACGGCCCCGGAGAGCGGCGCATTGTGCCGCGGGGATGGTGCGGCGCAAGCAAGAGGGGACCCGGGCTCGGCGGGGCACAAGCGGCTTGCTTCCGGGGCCGGCACAGGTTGCGAGGCCTTGGTCGCAGGCAGGGGTAGCATCGGACGGCGTGCGGGTCCGCGGGCCCGGCGGGAAGGAGCGCCTCGTGGCCGTCCACTCCAACATCCCCGACAGCAGCTCCTCGTCCGGCGCGTCCGCGGCCGGCGGCCGCCGCGCCATGCCCGAGCCAACGACCGACCGGGGCGGGATCGAGGGCACTCCGGTCCCGCCGTCCGATCGCATGGGCGGTGGCGAGAGGCGCCCGCGCGAGATCGTGCCCGAGGCCCTGGCCGACCGGGTCCAGACGGGCTTCCAGGACCTCTCGCGCCTGCTGGGCGCCATCAAGGAGACGCTGCAGAGCAAGGACGGCCAGGTCCAGCAGACCCTCCAGGCCCTTCCCACCTTCCTGCAGCAGGTCCCGCGCATCCACCGCGCCGAGATCGAGTGCCTTGCGCAGATCAGCAAGCAGCTCGAGCACATGGGCGGGGGCACGCGCGACGTGCTGGCCCGCCTCGAAGGCCTGCCCGACCTGCTGCGCACGTTGGCCGTCAGCCAGGCCGAGCAGCAGCGGTTCCTCGAGAACCTGCAGTCGCGCATGTCCGAGCACCTGGAGGTGCAGAGCAAGGCCATCCGCGAGGGCCTCGAGCAGCAGCGCAAGTCCAGCCAGACGCAGCTCGAGATGGTGCGCGCGCTCGCCACGACGCAGGAAGAGGTGTTCGCCACCTTCCAGAGCACGCAGAACCGTGCGCTCAACGTGTTCCACCGTGCGCAGCAGCAGGCCATGGCCCAGCACCGCGACACCCAACAGGTGATGGGTCGTCAGGTGGAAATGCTCGTCGAGCGCGTGCACAGCGCGCAGACGCGCGTGTTCTGGCTGAGCATCAGCATCGCGGCGCTGGCCGCCGGCGGGTTGATCGCCGTCCTGTTGCTCGGCTGACCGTCAGGCTCCTGGCGTTCAGGGAGCAAGCGGCGCGAGCGCGCCGACCTCGCTGCCGATCACGTGGATGCCGGGGGCGTCCGTCGAAACGTCGACGCCCTGGATGCCGTCGGTCACCTCGTCGAGGTCGACCTGCGTCAGCATCAAGCCGTCCCAGGTGAAGCGTGCGATCACGTCCGTGTCCATGCTGACGAGGAACGTGTCTTCGTCGGGACTGGGCGCCAGGCCCGTGACCGAGGTCGCGCCCGTCGGGCCGCCGCCGACGTCGTCGGAGATGGCCACGGCGGTCGGGACCGAGAAGCTCGTGAGCAGCGCACGCACGATCAGGCCCTCGCCCGCCGCGTAGCCGTCGAGCCCGGCCAGGCGCATCGTGCGGTCGCGGTTGATCACCTGGTAGCTGTGCGTGCCGAACACCCCGTGCGGGCTGCTCTGGATGGCGAACGTGTCGACCGCCACGAGCGCGGCACCTGCGCCACCCCGATCGGCGACGGCCGCATTGTCGCGGGCGTACGTGGTCGGTCCGGCGCCGACGGGAAGGGGCTCGGCGCCGGTTCCGGCCGTTCCGGGGTCGCGGTCGATCTCGGTGAAGGTGGCAAGGTCGACCTGCGCCAGGACGGGGCCGCTCGGTCCCTCGCAAGCCACCAGCAGGATGCGTCGATCGTCGTCCAGCGCGAGACCGTACGGCGCCGTCGCCGCGTCCGAGGCGGGCGACAAGAGGAGCCCGTCCACTTCGGTGGCGGTGTCCATGTCCACGCGCACCACGCGTACGCGGCCGGCGCTCACGTCGCGGAACGCGGCCACGATGTGCCGCTCGTCGGGGTCGAGGAGCAGGAGCGAGGTCGTGGCCACGAGGTCGCCGCCCGACGTGGTCAGCGGGATGGCCGTCATTGCCGCGTCGCCCGGCGCGAACCACGCCAGGGCCGCTCCCGAGCCGTCGCCGTCTTCGAGCTGGGCCCACACCCGCTCCGTCGTGCCGACGTCGGCGCGCAACAGGGCCACGGCGTCCTGCCCGGCCGGTGTGGGCACGTCCGTCCCCGCCGCGAAGGTCGCGCGATCGAGCGGCGTTGCGACACCCGGGCGTCCCACCCACACGTCGGCAGCCGGGCCGGTCTGGAACGTGAGGACGAAGTTCTCCAGCGCGTAGTGGTCGTCTTCGTTCGCCACGGCGCCCGGCAGCACGAACACCTGGATCACGGCGTCGACGGGGAAGGCCGTGCCCGGTCCCGGCAGCACGAAGATGCCGGTGGGGTCGTCGTCGCGCTGCAGGAGCCGCACGGGGATGCCGATGCCGTCGCCCGTGGCCGCGATGGCGCCCGGGTTGAGGAGGTACACGGGGCCGTCGTAGGTCACGTGGACCACCGACACGCCGGCCGGAAGGACCTGGCCCTCGGCCGGCCACGTGGCCACGACCTCGGGTCGCACTTGCGCGTTCGCCCCGCAGGCCCCCAGCGGCGCGGCGACCGCGGCGGCGAGCAAGAGCAGGACGAGCGTGCGGCCCACGGTGCGCATGGCGACGGACGATACCCCGCGCCAGCGTGCGCTCCTCGGCTCGCGATGGGCGGCGGGCCGCGAAAGGGCCCTCCGCGGCTTCCCCTTCGTCACGCTCGCGTCGTCAGAAGCGCCAGGCACTCTCCGCGGCAAGCACCAGGGCGAGCAGCACGGGCAGCGCGAAGGCCGCCCACCGGGCCCAGGGCGGTGCGCTGCCGCGTGCGCCGCCGAAGGCCGCGAGCAGCCGCGGGCCCGTGGGCGAGCCGCCGGGCCAGAGCCGCAGCAGCGCGATGGTCGCCTCGGTCGCGCCCAGGGCGACGACCAGCACGGTCGTGAGCAGGGGTTGGCCGAGGGCGCAGCCCAGGGCCAGCGCCGTCAAGCGTTCATGCGCGCCCAGCAGCACGGGGCGCCGCGGCCCCGCCACGGCGAAGGCGTGCCACCAAGTCTCCGAGACGATCAGCGCGAGCGCTGCCAGCTGGCCGAACGCACTGCCGCGCTGGGCGGCGTCCAGGGCCAAGCCCGCGGCCAGCAGCGCTCCGAGGACGGGCTGCAGGGCCTCGACGAAGCCGTGCGGCGCGCCCGGCGCGTAGCGACCCGGATGCAGCTGCAGGGCCGACAGGGCCAGCCAGGAGAGCGCGATCGCCGGCAGCGCGAGCAGGCCACCCGCACCCGCATGGCCCATGGCGAAGGCCGTCGCAGCGACGCCGCCGGCCGCCACGGAGAGCAGGGCCGTGGCCTCCGGGGGCAGGCCGCGGCGGTCCAGGGCGTGGAGGATGCGCTGGACGAAGGCCGGGAGGTGGGCCCCTGGAACGACGGCGCCGATCATGACGACGCTGTCGATCGGATCCGGCGATTCATGTCGGGGGGCCGGCGGTAGCGGCGCCATCACGGCCCGCGGATCGGGCGCAGGGGGAGCGATGGGAAACGTCCGGGGGGAGTCCGTGTCCATGAGCCGAGCCTAGCCCAGCGCTCGCGGCTTGGCCGGTGGAGGAAGCGCAGGCGCACGCGGCCGCCCTCGGGGCACCATGCGCGGGCGCCGTCCGTAGGGCGCGCGGGAGGGCGACATGGCGGCACGGCTGGCCGAGCGCATGGGACGGATGGGCACCGAGGCCGCGTTCCGGGTGTTCGCGCGCGCGAAGGCCCTGGAGGCCGCTGGCCGCGACATCGTGCACTTGGAGATGGGGGAGCCGGACTTCCCGACGCCCGCCTTCATCCGACGGGCCGGTGAGGCCGCCATCGAAGCGGGTCGTACCGGCTACGCACCGGCGGCGGGGGTTCCCGCCCTTCGCGAGGCCATCGCCCGGCACCTGCACGCCACCCGTGGCCTGCGGTACGAGCCCTCCCAGGTGGTGGTCATGCCGGGCGGCAAGCCCGTCATCTTCGCGACGTACCTCGCGCTCGTGGAGCCCGGCGACGAGGTCGTCTACCCCGATCCGGGCTTCCCGATCTTCGAGTCGATGACCGATGCGCTCGGGGCCGTGCGGCGCCCGTGGTTCCCGGGGTCCGGCACGGCCACGCGTCCGGACATCGACCGGCTGGCGTCGCTTCTGGGTCCGCGCACGAAGCTGCTCGTGCTGAACAGCCCGGGCAACCCGACCGGCGTCGTCTACCGCCACGACGAGCTCGAGGCCATCGCGCGGCTGTGCGTCGAGCATGACGTGTTCGTGCTGTCGGACGAGATCTACAGCCGCATCCTGTTCGATGGCGCCGAGCACACGAGCATCGCCACGTTTCCCGGCATGGCCGAGCGCACGGTGCTGTTGGACGGGTTCTCCAAGACCTGGAGCATGACCGGCTGGCGGCTGGGATGGGGGGCTGCGCCGCCGGCCGTGGCCGCGGCCTTCGAGAAGATCATGACGAACACCACCAGCTGCGCCGTGCACTTCGCACAGTACGCCGCACTGGCCGCCTTGGAGGGGCCGGACGACGAGGTCCGTGCGATGGTCCGCGCGTTCCAGGAGCGTCGCGACGCGCTCGTGGACGGGTTGGCCACGCTGCCCGGCGTGACCTGCGATCGACCGCAGGGCTCGTTCTTCGCGTTCGCCGACGTTCGTGGGACGGGGCTCGACGCCACGGTGCTCGCCGGCCGCTTCCTGGAGGACGCCGGCGTGGCCTGCGTCGAGGGGCCTGCCTTCGGGGCAGGGGGGGCGGGCCACGTGCGCTTCAGCTTCGCGGCCGACGTGCGGCGCATCCGGGAGGCGATCACGCGGCTCGAGAGGCTGTTCGGGAACACTCCGTCGCGAGGGCACGAGGGCCGAAGCGAGGCACGGGCACGACGGGAACCCGGGCCGGAGGCGCTCTCCTGACCATCGAGGGCCCGGATTCGCGTCCGGCCGTGGCGCAGCGAGAGACGCGGTGCCCGCAGCAGGAGGTGTTTCCGGACGGACTCCATGGCCCGCTGGCGCCTGCGGATTGACGGGCCGCACACGGAGCGCTCGTCCGAATCCTCCCGTCCCCCCGGGACCCGGCCATCATGGCGGCTCGTGCCCGTCGCCAAGCCGGCAGGAAGAGGAGGACGAGCCATGCGCTTTCCCATCAAGTCCCTAGCAGTCGGGGCGCTGGCCCTGATGGCGTTCACCCTGGCACGCGGCTTCGCCGAGCCCGAGAGCCCCTGGCGGCTCCAGGACCGCATCCACGGCGAGGCGTTGGCGTTCCTCAGCATCGAGGACGTAGCCGGTACGGGGGCGCGGCTGGAGCAGACGGCGCTGGCCAAGATGTTCGCCGAGCCGGAGATGAAGGCCTTCCTCCAGCCGCTGATGGCGATGGCCGAGCAGATGACGGGCGAGCAGGGCCCGCTGGCGCAGATGCCGCCCGCCGTACGCTCGCTGCTCGAGCAGATCGGCAACCTGCAGGGGCAGATCGCGATCGCCCTCCTGGGCATGGACCCGGCGACCGGGCAGCCGACCGTGGTGGCCAGCCTCGACTTCGGCAAGAACGTGGCGAGCTTCCAGCAGTTCCTGCAGACCGCCAAGGACGAGCTCGACCCCGAGGGCGAGCATGTCAAGGTCGTCGAGCGCGGCGGTCGCTCGTGGTGGGACATCCGCTTCGAGGGCGGCCCGCCGCTGACGGCCACGGTGCACGGCACCACGTTCGTGATGGGTACCGACCCGGACGCCATGGCCGGCCTGCTCGATGGCCAGGCGCACGCGGCCTTGTCGGCCGAAGGCGGCACGTTCACGTCGCTCCGCACGCGCGCCGGCGGCGACGACCTGGCCGTCTTCGCCTACGTCAACGTGCCGCGCATCGTGGAGCTGCTGCGGGACGGACCGCTCGGTGACCGCGAGCTGGCCATGGCCAACGCGCTGGGGCTCGACACCGTCCGCGGCGTGGCCTACGGCATGAGCTTCCAGGGCGACGGCTTCCGCGACGCCTTCCTGCTCGACACGACCGGCGCCGAGCACGGGTTGGCCACGTTGCTGGACATGCCGCCCTACGAGCCGCGCTTCCTGAAGCACGTGCCCGCCAACGCCTTCTACTACGCCGAGGGTAAGGCCTCCTACGACCAGCTCATCGAGAAGGTCCGTGGGATCGCCAAGGCGATCGATCCGCGTGCGGTCGAGGAGATGGACCAGGGGCTGGCGTGGATCGGCGACCAGCTGGGTGTCGACATCGAGGGCGAGCTGCTCGCCGGTCTCGACGGCAGCGCAGCCGCCTACGCGGCGTTCCCCGAGACGGGCGGCCTGTTCCCGGAGTACGTCTACTTCCTGGGCGCCAAGGACCCCACGGCCTTCGAGGCCACGATGGACCGCTTCGTCCAGGGCCTGGCGGGCATGCTCACGCAGGAAGGCGACGTCATCGCCACCACCCGCACGCTCGACTACCGCGGTGTCACGCTGCACGTGCTCGAGCTGCAGGGCGACCGCCGTCGCGAGATGGTGCCCTTCATGCCGACCTGGGCGCGCTTGGGCGATGCCTTCGCGATCTCGCTCGTGCCGCACACCTTGAAGGAAGTGGTCCTGCGCGCCGAGTCCGGCGGGCCGGCCCACGGCGGGCTCGCCGCCCAGGAGGACTTCCAGGAGATCCTCGCGGCTCGGCCGCGGGACGCGGGCACCGTCGGCTACCTGGATCTCCAGGGCATCCTGACGCTGCTCTACGACACGGGCGCGCCCCTGCTGCAGATGCTGGTCAAGCCCAACATGCTGCCGCCGGACATGCCGCCGATGGACTTCGCGCTGCTGCCGGCCACGCGCACGCTCCGGCCGTACCTGCGCAGCGTGGGCATCTACTCCACGTGGAACCGCGACGGCATCAGCGTGGCCGTGCAGGGCCCGATCCCCATGGCGGCCGTGGTGATGGCGGTTGCGGCGGTCGCCGGCTTCGCGATGGCTCGCGGCGTGGCGATGGCCCCCGCCCAGGAGGCGGAGCTCGATCGTGTCATGCGCAAGCCCACGGAGGCCTCGAGCCTGGAGCGCGTGCAGCGCGACATGGCCGAGATCCAGGCCCGCGACCTCGCCCGCTCCGTGCGGCTCTTCGTGCTGAAGAACGACCGCATCCCGGACACGCTCGAGGAGCTCATCGAGTCCGACGTGGTCAAGGTGCTGCCCAAGGACCCGTGGGGCAACTCGTTCCGCTTCGTTCCCGTCGACACGGCGGCCAAGCGCTTCCAGCTGGTGAGCGCCGGGCCCGACGGCGACCTGGGTACGGGCGACGACATCTCGATCGACGGCTGAGCCAAGCCGTGGGGTGCCCGCCGTTGCGCGGGCGCCCCGGTTCGGACAGGCTGATCGGATGCACGACTTCCGTAGCGACACCGTGACGCGCCCGACGCCGGAGATGCGCCAGGCCATG
This sequence comes from Planctomycetota bacterium, assembly GCA_050248855.1. Taxonomy (GTDB): domain Bacteria; phylum Planctomycetota; class PLA2; order PLA2; family JAEUHO01; genus JACKGW01. The sequence continues at coordinate 21,641 of JBFWRP010000020.1, forward strand.
GCGGAGGCGGAGGTCGGGGACGACGTGCTCGAAGTCGATCCGACCGTCGCCACGCTCCAGGAAGAGGCGGCGCAGCTGTTCGGGCGCGAGTCCGCGCTGTTCGTGCCCTCGGGCAGCATGGGCAACCAGATCGCCGCGCGACTCCATGCCAGCGCGGGCGAGGAGGTCGCGCTCGGCGACGGCAGTCATTCCTTCGACTGGGAGATGGGGGCTTTGGCGGCCCTGAGCGGGTTGCAGGCCCGTCCCCTGCCGGCCCCGCGGGGTCGGATCGACGTGGAAGCCGCGCGCGTGGCGCTGCGTCCGGCGCCCGCGGGACACCGTCCCGCCTGTCGTCTGTTGATCGTGGAGAACACGCACAACTTCCACGGCGGCGCGATCGTCCCGCTCGACCACCTGCAGGCGCTGCGCGCCGTGTGCCGCGAGCGCGATGCCGCGCTCCACCTCGACGGCGCACGACTCTGGAACGCCGCGGCGGCCACGGGCACGCCTTTGCCTGCGTACGGCGCCGTCGCCGACAGCCTCATGGTGTGCCTCTCCAAGGGCCTTTGCGCCCCCGTCGGCTCGCTCCTGATCGGCGACCGGTCGCTGATCGAGCGGGCGCGCCACGTGCGCAAGCTCTTCGGCGGCGGGATGCGCCAAGTGGGGGTCTTGGCGGCTCCTGCCCGCATCGCCCTGGCCCGCATGCGCGGTCGGCTCGGCGACGATCACGCCCGCGCCGCGCGCCTGGCCGCAGGTCTGGCGAGACTCCCGGGGGTCACGCTCCCCTTGGGTCCTCCGGACACGAACATCGTCTTTGCCGCGTTCGGGGGCCGGGCGGCGTCGGACCTGGTTGCGGCGCTGGAGCGGCGCGACGTCCGCGCCATCGCCACGGGACCCTCCACGATCCGCTTCGTGACGCACCACGACGTCGGCGACGAGAGCGTGGACGTCGCGCTGGCCGCGCTCGAGGGCGCCCTCGCCGCATGAAGCGTGTCGTCCGGGTCGTGACGCGGTTGAACCGCGGCGGTCCGTCGCGGCAGATCGAGGCGCTTGCACCGCGCCTGGCCGAGCGCGGCTGGTCCGGTCCGGTGTTGGCCGGCTGGCCGGAGCCGGGCGAGGGCGATGCCTTCGAAGACCTCGGCCGTCTCGGCGTCCCCGTGCTGCGCGTGCCGTCGCTGCGGCGCGGGCTCTCGCCGCGGCGCGACGCGCGCGCGCTGCGGGAGCTGCTGGGGCTCCTGGAGAGCGAGCGTCCCGACATCCTCCACACGCACCAGGGCAAGGCCGGCGCGCTCGGGCGGCGTGCTGCACGGCGGCTGGGGATTCCCGTCGTGCACACGTTCCACGGCCATCACTTCGACACGCCGGGCTGGCGGGGCTGGCTGGTGCGGCGTGTGGAGCGGGAGCTCGCGCGATCGACCGACGCCCTCGTGGCGCTTTCGTCGCGCCAGGCGGACGACTTGCGTCGCGCCCTGGGTCCGCGCCATGCGCCGCGCATCGTCGTGATTGCGCCGGCCCTGGATGCGGACGCGTTCGCAGCGGCCGCGTCGGCGGAGACCGTGCAGCGTCCGGCCGCGGGACGCTGGCGTGTGCTCTTCCTCGGACGCCTGGTGGCGGTGAAGCGCGTGGACCGCTTGATCGAGGCCACGGCCCTGTTGCGGGAGCGCGGCCGCGACGTGGAGCTGCACCTCGCGGGTGACGGTCCGTTGCGGGTCGCGTTGGAGCAGCAGGCGAGGGCGCGTGGCGTACACGAGCACGTTCGCTTCCTCGGTACCCTCGACCGCCCGCAGCCCCATGTCGTCGCGGCCGATGTCGTCGCACTGGCATCGCAGAGCGAGGGCACGCCGCTGGCGCTGCTCGAAGCCATGGCGCTCCAGCGGCCGGTCGTCGCGCCCGCGGTGGGGGGCATCCCGGACATCGTGAGCGACGGGGTCCAGGGTCGGCTCGTGGAGGACGCGTCCCCCGCCACGCTCGCCGCAGCCCTGGAGCACGTCCTTGCCGACCGCGCGCGGGCGCGGGCGATGGGCCAGGCCGCAGGGCGTCACGTGCGCGATCGTTTCGGCCCCGAGCGCCTCGCCGACGAGACCGCCGCCCTCTACGACCGCCTGACGAACGGCGTCCAGGGGCGCGTACCATCGGCGCCATGAGCGTCGACCGTCCCCCGCCGGCGACCGGGTCGGTGCACCCGCTGCGCGACCCGTCGCTGAAGCCGCCGGAGGCGCCGCGCGAGCGGCTGGCCCCGTGGCTCAAGAAGCGCCTGCCGCCCCAGGACAAGGTGCGCGAGGTGAAGGCGCTCGTCGAGGGCCTGGACCTCCATACGGTCTGCCAGAGCGCGCGCTGCCCCAACCTCAACGAGTGCTGGTCGCGCAAGGCGGCCACCTTCATGATCCTGGGCGACATCTGCACGCGTACGTGTCGCTTCTGCACGGTGCCCAAGGGCAAGCCGCTGGCGCTGGACACGCGCGAGCCCGAGCACGTGGCCGAGGCGGCCGCCCGGCTGGGCTTGCGCCACGTCGTCATCACGTCGGTCGATCGCGACGACCTGCCCGACCAGGGCAGCGGGCACTTCGCCGCGACGATCGAGGCCGTGCGCAAGCGCCTCCCCGAGAGCGTGATCGAGGTGTTGACGCCCGACTTCCGCGGGGATGCCGGCTGCGCGGATCGCGTGGCCGATGCCGGCCCGGACATCTTCAACCACAACCTCGAGACGGTTCCGCGCCTGTACAAGCGCGTGCGACCGGGTGCCGGCTACCAGCGAAGCCTCGACCTGCTGGCGCGCGTCAAGGAACGGCATCCCGAGCAGTTCACCAAGTCCGGTCTCATGCTGGGCCTGGGCGAGGGCGAAGACGAGCTGGGCCAGGTGCTGGCCGACCTGCGCGCCCACGGCGTCGACATCCTCACGCTCGGTCAGTACCTGCGGCCCACGTTGGCCCAGCTGCCCGTCGAACGCTTCATCCCGCCGGAGGAGTTCGACGGCTGGCGGGACCGGGCGCTCGCGATGGGCTTCAAGGCCGCCGCTTGCGGGCCCTTCGTGCGTTCCTCGTACAACGCCGAGGCGGTCTACGAGATGCTGGGCGCGCGCTCGGGCGCCGGCAGCGACAGCGTCTGACGCGCATGGGCCAGCGCGTCGCGTACGTCGAGGCGCCGTCGGGCATCGCCGGCGACATGCTGCTCGGGGCGCTCGTGGACCTGGGGCTGCCGCTCGAGGTCCTGGAGGACGTCGCGTCGCGCCTGGGCGTCGGAGGCCTCTCCGTGCGCGCGGAGCGGGTGGACAAGAACGGGCTCTCCGCCGTGCAGGTGGACGTGCTGCTGGACGGACGGCGCGTGGGCTCGGCCGGGCACGAACCCGACCACCGGCACGATCGCGATCACGGTCATGCGCACGACCACGGTCATGCGCACGACCACGGGCACGACCACCACGATGATCGACACCACGTCCACGCGCACGAGCACGGCCATGTCCCGCACCACCATCTCGCCGACGTGCGCCGGCTGCTCGAGCGGCTCGGTCCATTCGATGCGCCGCCGTTGGACCGGGCGTGGTCCGCCTTCGAGGCCCTCGCCGTAGCCGAGGCGCGCGTGCATGGCGTGACGCCCGAGGAGGTCGCCTTCCACGAGGTGGGCGCCGCCGACGCCGTGCTCGACATCGCCGGCGCGTGCCTCGGCCTGGCCCACTTGGGCGTCGAGCGGGTGGTCGTGGGGCCGTTGCCGTGGGGCCGCGGCACGGTGCGCTGCGCGCATGGCCTGATGCCCAACCCGGCGCCGGCCACCGTGCACCTGCTGGCGGGGCATCCGACGGTGCCGAGCGAGGCCACCTTCGAGCAGGTCACGCCGACCGGCGCCGCGCTCGTACGCGCCCTGGCCGCAGGCCACGACGTGCCCGCGGGCTTCGTCCCCGAGCGCGTGGGCCTCGGCGCCGGGCGCCACCCGGGCCAGGGCCTGCCCAACGTCGTGCGCGTCACGATCGGCACGGCGCCGCCCGTGACCTCGCGCCAGCGCGTCTGGCAGGTCGAGACGAACGTGGACGACATCTCCGGCGCCGTGGTCGCGCACGCCCTGGAGCAGGTGCGCGAGGCGGGCGCGCTCGATGCATGGGCCGTGCCCGTGACCATGAAGAAGGGCCGACCTGGCGTGATCCTGGGCGTGCTCGCGGACGAGGGCGTGCGTTCCGCCGTGGAAGCCGTGCTCTTGCGCGAGACGGGCTCGCTCGGCGTCCGGGCGTTCCCCGTCGAGCGCCGCATCCTGGCCCGTCACCACGTGCGCGTGGCCACGCCGTACGGCGAGGTGCGGGTCAAGGTGCGCACCGACACGGACGGCCCCGAGGGCATGCCGGAGCTGGACGACTGCCGGCGCCTGGCCGAGGCCGCGGGCGTGGCCATGCGGCTCGTGCTGCAGGCGGCGCAGGCCGCCTACGACGCCTCGCGCTGAGCTGCGGGAGTGCGCGGGGCCAGCGCCGTGGCCACCGTGGCCGTGGCGAAGGGCACCACGATCCAGAACGAGCGTGGCTCGTGCAGGATGTAGTGCTGGCTGACGTAGGCCGCGACGCCCAAGGGCAGCGCGAGCCAGCCGATGCGCACGAAGGTCGGCACGCGCGCCCAGCCGACGAGCAGCGCCACCAGCAGGGGTGCGATCCACGGCGCCTGGAACCAGAGCGTCTTGTGGAGATCCTGGTTCCACCAGGGACTGTCGCCGTCGATGTGCCCGCGATGGCCACCGAGCGACCAGCGTACGGCGAGCGGCACGGCCAACGAGGCGGCCAGGACGACCAGCATCGACAGCGTCGTGCGCAGGAGAGGGCGTCCACGCACGAGGCGCAGCAGCCCGGCCAACGCCGCGAAGGCCGCGTGCTTCTCCCACACCATGCCGAGCGCCAACGAGCCGAGCGCGAGCATCCCGAGCGGGGCCTCGCGCTCGTGGGCGCGCAGCAAGAGGCAGGCGCCGGCCAGGCCCCACGGCTCGTAGGGGTGGTGGAACTGCCAGCGGAACATCACGTGGGCGACGCCGACGAGCACGAGCCCGCCGAGCAGGGCATCGCGGGGACCGACGTAGGTACGCAGCCAGACATGGTGCGCCAGCACCAGGGCCACGAGCCCGAGCAGGGTGTTCCACCGGAACACCGTCTCAAGCGGCGCCCCCGTGCGCACGCGGACCTCCTCCAGCACGCGCTCGATGACGTGGCACTTGTACTGGTAGGGGTCCGGCGCGGTGCCGGCCAGGATCTGCTCGTGCAGCTCGGCCTTGCGCTCGGCGTAGGGGCCCTCGACGGTCTCCAGATGGGCGCGCGCCATCCAGAGCGCCGCACCGAGCAGCAGCACGCCCACGATCACGCGGGAGGCTGCACGCTCGTCGTCGGTGCCAGGGAGTCCGGTCATCCGAACAGCTCGCGGGCGGCCTGGGCCACGCCGTCCAACGCCGGCCCCAGGATCTCCTCGTCGAGGTCGTACGAGAGGCGTACGTAGGCCGGTCGCTGGAAGTAGCTGCCGGGCACCACGAGCACGCCGTGTCGTGCCTCGCACTGCGCCGCCAGGCGATCGCCCTGGTCCGCTTCCGGTCCCTCGCCGACGCGTACGAAGCCGCTGATCCCGCCATCGGGTCGCACCCAGCTCACGTGGTCCGTGGCCTCGATCCAGCGGTCCACCTGCTGAAGGCGCCAGGCCGCGCGGTCGCGGATGATCGCGGCGCGCTCCCGGCCGTGGGCCACGTAGCGCGCCGCTTGCGCCATCAAGGTTCCCGAGAGCGCCGGGCAGACCACGTCGTCGACTTCGGCGAGGCGCTGGATCACCTGCTCGGTGCCCAGGATCCAACCGGCCCTCAGGTCGCCCAGCCCGTGGACCTTCGTGAGGCTCGAGGTGACGAGGAACTGCGGGCCGCGATGGACGGCCGACGGGCGCGGCACGGGGTCGAAGTCGGCATAGACCTCGTCCACGACGATCCACGCCCCGGTCGCGGCGGCCAGGTCGGCGAGCGCCTCGAAATCCTCCTTCGTCAAGCGCTTGCCCGTCGGGTTGTGCAGGTCGCTCACGAACACGAGGTCGGCGCCCTCGCGGCCAGCCTGCTGGACCGCCAACGGGTCGAAGGCCCAGCCCAGCTCGGGTCGCCGGGGGAGCGGGCGGAACGTCGCGCCGACCTGGTCCGCAATGGCCCGGAAGGCCCCGTAGCCCGGCTCCTCGGCCCAGATGCGTCCGCCGCGCGCGAGCGCCAGGCCGACCAGGAAGTTGGCATGGCTCGTGCCCACCGTCGGGTGCACCTGGCCTGGGTCCATCTCGAAGCGGGCGGCGAGGGCCTCGCGGTACGCCGTCGCACCCTGGGGGGCTCCCGACAGCGGGCCCACGCCGAGGTCGGCCAGGAGCGCGTCCGCCGGCGGGCGGATCCCGCTCATCCCCAGGTTCATCGGGCGGTCGAAGCCCAGGCGCTGCTTGGCGTAGCGCATGTAGGGAAACGGCGGCAGGGGACGGGCACGGTCGTCGGCCATGGGTACCCTCGGAGAGCGGTCGGGAACGACCCCGACCGGCGCGTGGGGATCGTGGCATGCGCTGCCTCGCCTTCCTCCTGCTGACCCTGGTCCTCGCCGGCACGGCGCGGGCCGAGGATCCGCCTGCGCCCGGCGCTCCCGCGCCCGAACCTCCCGCGGCTCCTGACGACGTGGCCCCGCCGTCCTCGGCCGAGGACGGCGCGGGTGCCGAGCCGCCGCCCCAGCCGCCCCCTCCGGACCTGCCGCGCGTGGGCCGCGTCCGGGGCCAGCGCGTCAACGTGCGGGTCGGCCCGCGGATCGGTGGGCGGCCCGTGACGCAGGTCGATGACGGCGAAGTCGTGCGCGTCATCGAGCGACTGCCCGGCTGGGTCGGCGTGACGCTGCCGCGCGGCTTCAAGGTCGCCGTGGCCGACGAGTACCTGCAGGTCGTCGATCCGGACACCGTGCTCGTGACGGCGGATCGCCTCACGCTGCGGTTGGACCCGCCCGCCGCCGAGGGCGGCGACCCCGGGCCGGCGTTCACGGACCGCGTGGAGCGCGGAGCCCGCCTTGTTCGCATCGAGCCGGCGGCGCCCGGGTGGACCTGGGTCGTGGCTCCCGAGCCCGTACGCGTGTACATCCACGCCGACTACGTGGACGTCGCGCCCGCGGACCTTGCCGACGCGGAACGCGGGGAGCGGGCGATCGAGGCCGCTCGCGCGCACCGCGCCGCCTGGGTGAAGGAGCTCGCCGACGCGCGCCTCGAGAACCGCCGCCGTCGGGCGGAGAGCGCGCTGCGCGACGCGCTCGGCACCGTGCAGGAAGGCCTCTACCACGCTCGCAACGAAGGCGGCTTCGATCGCGCGCCGATCGTGGTCTTGGCCAACCAGCTGGACCAGGCCCTGGACACCACCGGCGAGGCGCCGGCGCCGCTGCGTCGCGTGGCCACGGCACTGCGGGACGACCTGGAAGGGGAGATCGCCCTGCGCGTGGCGCGCAGGGACGCCGCCATCGCGCGCGCCCGCGGCTTGGACCCGGGGCCCGACGCGCGTCCGGCGCCCACGGTGAGCCAGGTGCGGCTCACCGGCGTGCTGCGCTTCGAGCCCGTGCCCGGTTGGCGAACCGGCGGCGCCTGGATCCTCTGGACCGGCGACGAACCCACGCACGTCGTGCAGCTCACGGCAGGCATGCCGCTCCCGCATCCGAACCTCCGGGACTACGAGGGCAAGGTGCACACCTACGTGGGCAAGCAGCCCGGCGAGCGGCTCTTCGGACTCCCGGTCGTGGACCTGGCGAAGATCGACTAGCGGCCTCGCCGCTATCCCTCCGGCAACGCCTTGCGCTGTTCGTCGCGGGCGATCTCGCTGCGCGCGGCGCCTTTCGGGTCGGCGGCCAGGACGGCGCGGCGCTTGGCTTCGCCGCGCTCGAAGCGCTCGACCCATGCCCGCTTCCAGTCGGCGAAGCTGCCCCCGCGGATGCGGGAGCGGGCTTCGCGGGCGAGGTCCACGAGGAACGTGAGGTTGTGCAGGCTGCCGAGCGTCGTGGCCACGTGCTCGTTCACGTGGAAGAGATGGCGGAGGTAGGCGCGCGAATGGGTGCGGCAGACGCGGCACCGGCAGCTCGGGTCGAGCGGTCGCTCGTCGCGGCGGTGCTCGATGGTGCCCACGCGGACCGTGCCGTCGGGCGTGAGCAGCCAGCCGCGTCGGCCGTTGCGTGTGGGCAGCACGCAGTCGAAGAGGTCGATGCCGGCGTCGATGGCCTCGAGCATGTCCACGGGGTGGCCCACGCCCATCAGGTAACGCGGGCGATCCGCGGGCAGCAGGGGCGTGAAGGCGGCCACGGCCTCGCGCAGCGCGGCTTGGCCTTCGCCTACCGCCAGACCGCCCAGCGCGTAGCCGGGCAAGTCGAGCCCTGCGAGCTCCTCGGCCGAGCGCGTGCGCAGGCCGAGGTCGGTACCGCCCTGCACGATGCCGAAGAGGAGCTGGTCGTTGCGGGTCTGCGCGGCCTGCGCCTCGCGGGTCCAGCGCGTTGTGCGGCTCACGGCGGCCTCGATCGCCTCGCGCGGCGCGGGCAGGGCCACGCACTCGTCGAGCGCCATCACGATGTCGGCGCCCAGGGCTTCCTGGATGCGCATGACCTCCACGGGCCCCAGGCGAACGCGCTTGCCGTCCAGGTGGTTGCGCATCGACACGCCCGCCTCGTCGACTTCGACGAGCTTGCCGAGCGAGAACACCTGGTACCCGCCCGAGTCGGTAAGCCACGGGCGTTCCCAGCCCGTGAAGCCGTGCAGGCCGCCCAGCTCCCCGATGAGCGCTTCGCCGGGCCGGAGGTGCAGGTGGTAGGCGTTGGCCAGCACGACCTCGGGGTCGATGGCCATCATGTGGTCGTGCGTGAGGCCCTTCCACGAGGCACGGGTCGCCACGGGCATGAACGCCGGCGTCTTGACCACCCCATGCGTCGTCGCGAAGCGCGTAGCCCGGGCGCTGCCCTCCGTCGCCTCGACCCGGAACTGCGGCGCCGCACCCATGGGTGTCAGTACATACGGGCGAGCACCGCCCCCGGGTAGTAGAAGCGCACGATGTCGCTCTCGGTGGCGCCGCGCAGGCCCATCTGGATGGCGCCCACCTGGCACATGCCGACACCGTGCCCCCAGCCGCCGCCGGTGATGCGGAAGGAGCCGTCCGCCTGGCGCTCGATCCGCTCGATGCGGTGGCTGCGCAGACCGGCGACGCTCCGGAAGTGGATGCCGGGGAGCCGCTTGGTGCGCTGGCTGGGGCCGTAGACGACCTCGACGGTGGCGGCCCAGCCGCCGCGTCCCTGCTCGACGATGCGTACCTCGTGGACGGGGAGGCTGATGCCGCCCCAGCGCTGGAGGCCCTTCGCAAGGCGCGCTTGCGGCACGTCCTCCGTCCATCGGAAGTACTTGCTGGCGTACGCCTCGCTCGGCGCGCACCACGGGCAGGGCACGCCGCGCAGGACCTCGGGCGCGGGACCGGGGTCGAGCTGCGACGTCTGCGCGTCGGTCGTGTGACCGCCGCACGTGCTGCTGTAGTACGCGTGGATCGGATGACCGCGCGCGGTCAGTACGACACCGCGGTTGGCGCTCGTGGCCTGGAGCATCTGGCTCCACGTGATGCCGTACGAAGTGGGCACGTCCATGCCCCCGAAGACCTGGCTACGCGTGTCGTCGGTGACGTGCCACGGACGCGAGGCCGCGCCGGCCTCCTGCACCTTCTCGTACACGTACGTGCGCGCGCAGAGCGCCTGGGCCCGGTACGTGGCGGGGCGTGCGCCGGGACCGACTTCGTTGCCGATGACGCCGGCGACGTACGTCTCCATGTCGAGCTCGTCGACGACCTCGAGCCGGCCCTTGTCGTCGATGCGGGCCCGGAGCGTGCCGGGGTAGGGCCTGCCGTCGAGCTCGAAGTGGCGAGCGACGTGCAGGCGCAGCGTGGTGCCGCCCGCCGGGCGGCCGTCGAGCGTGAGGGATCCGCCCGCCACGCCCAGCCGCATGTCGAGGTCGGTGCTGCCTTCCTGCCGGCGGCCGCCCACTTCGAGCCGCCACGCTTGGTCCCGGACGGTGATGCGCGGGCTCGTGCCCGCCTTGGTCAGCAACACCCGGACGCTCGGAGGCGCCGTGTTGGCCAGCAGCGCAGGCGGGTAGCCGTCGCCACAGGACGTGAGGAGCAGGCCGCCCACGGCGAGCAGGACGCCGACTCCCGTCGGGAGCAGGAGGCGGCGGGCGGCAGGGGATTGCGGACGGGAGACGGGCATCCGGAGCTCCTCGCGCAGGTCATCCAAGCGGCCGGGCTTCAGCCAAGGGGGAGTGGGTAGGTGGCCTCGCTGGCCGGTGGCGTACCGCCGAGCAACAGCCAGCCGCGCGGGGTCAGCTGGCGACCCTGGGGCGTCTTCACCAGGTAGCCCTCGCGCAGCAGGTGCGGCTCGCACACGTCCTCGAGGGTGCGCTCGTCTTCGCCGACGGCGGCGGCGATCGTCTTCAGGCCCAAGGGGCGCCCGCCCGCACGCGAGAGTGCGGTGAGCACGTGGCGGTCGAGGCGGTCGAGACCGTCCTCGTCCACGCCGATGCGCGCGAGGCCGTCGCGCGCGAGCGCTTCGGTGATGCGTCCCTCGCCTTCGACCTGGGCGAGATCGCGCACGCGGCGCACGAAGCGGTTGACGACGCGCGGGGTGCCGCGTGCGCGACGGGCGAGCCACAGGGCGCCCTGCTCGTCCATCTCGACGCCGAGGAGGTCGGCGGTGCGACGGGCGATGGAGGCCAAGGCGTCCACGGGGTAGGGCTCGAGCCGCTCGCGGATGACGAAGCGGTCGCGCAGGGGCGCCGAGAGCATGCCCTCGCGCGTCGTCGCGCCGACCAGCGTGAAGCGGGGCAGGTCGATGCGCAGGCTGCGCGCGCTCGGGCCCTGGTCGAGCACGATGTCGAGGACGAAGTCCTCCATGGCCGCGTAGAGGTACTCCTCCACGGCGGGCGGCAGGCGATGGACCTCGTCGATGAAAAGCACGTCGCCGCGCTCGAGGCGTGTCAGGAGCCCTGCGAGGTCGGCCGCGCGCGTGAGCACGGGGGCCGCGGCCTCGTGCAGGTGTCCGCCCATGCGGTCGGCCACCAGGTGGGCGAGCGTCGTCTTGCCCAGGCCCGGCAGACCGCAGAGCAGCACGTGGTCCAGGGCCTCGCCCCGCCCACGGGCCGCCGTCACGGCCAGCTCGAGGTTCTCCACGACGCCACGCTGGCCGACGAACTCGTCCATCGTGCGCGGGCGCAGATGGACCTCGAGCGTCGCCTCGCGCTCGTCGCCCGGTCCGTCCCAGGCCGCGCCGGCGGCCTCGGGGCGACCCGTCTGGCTGTCCTGCCGCCCGGCCATGCTGGGGCTCCCTCGGCCCCCGCAGCCACGCCACGCGCCATCGATCGGCCCACCGGGACCCCCGGGATCCTGGCTCGGCACCGTGCAGGGACGGCCCGAGCGTAGCCGGGGGAGTGGACCTCCGCAACGGGTGGGGGGCCAAGCCCCGCTGGCCCCCCAGATGCGGTACGGGCCGCCCTCGTCCACCGACGTCCGGGTCCCCGGGGGGCGCGGCGGCAGCAGGCTCCTACACTCCCGCCGTGCTGGCCGACGTCGCCCCCCAACGCTTCGCCGACGAGGCCGACCGCAAGCGCGGTGCGCGCATCTCGCGCATGTTCGACCGGATCGCGCCGACGTACGACGTGCTGAACCGCCTGCTGTCGGCGCGAACGGACGTGCGTTGGCGCAAGCAGGCGGTGGAGCTGCTCCGGCTCACGGGCCGCGAGCGCGTGCTGGATGCCTGCACCGGCACGGGCGACCTGGCCATCGCGCTCGAGGACGGGGGTGCCGGCGAGGTGGTGGGCACGGACTTCGCCCCGGCCATGGTGGAGCTGGCCCGCGAGAAGGCGGGGAACCGCATCCGGTTCGACGTCGCCGATACCACGGCGCTGCCCTTTGCCGACGCATCGTTCGACATCGCCACGGTCAGCTTCGGGGTCCGCAACCTCGAGCGACTGGACGAAGGCCTGCGCGAGCTCTCGCGGGTCCTCGTGCCGGGTGGCCGGTTGCTCGTGCTCGAGTTCTCGCGCCCGCCCAACCCGGTGTTCCGCGCGATCTACAACATGTACTTCATGATCGTGCTGCCGTTGATCGGCAACCTCGTGAGCGGCGGGGCCGACAACGCCTACACCTACTTGCCGCGCAGCGTGCAGGCCTGGCCCGGCCCGGCCGCGCTCGCCGAGCGCATCCGCAAGGCCGGCTTCCAGAAGGTGGACGTGACGCCGCTCACCTTCGGCATCGCCTGCATCCACCTCGCCACGAAGTAACGCGCGAAGCTGCCCGGCTCGCGGCTGCGAGCGGAGCACGGCGGGCCGCGTGCCAGGCTTTTTCGTGCAGCGCTCGCCGGGGGGAAGGCCTGCGTGCCCTGGCCCGGGCGAGGCCTGCGGCGTGTCGGCGGCCTGCCGGCGGAGCCTGGCGCTGCCGGCTAGGCACCCGCGGGGCGGCGTGGGGCGAACGCGGTGGCGAGGCCGACCACGAGGCGCTCGCCGGCGAGCCGCGGGGGGATGCGGCCGGTCTTGACGCCGGCCTCGGCTTCGAAAAGCAGGCGCCCGGCGGCTTCGTAGAGGCGCGGACCGCGGCGGGCCCGGGCCAGGAACGGCGCCGCCGAGAACGACGGTACGCCCGCTGCGGCGAGGACCTCCGCGTCGCCCTCGCCCCGCGCCAGCCCCTCGGCCGCCGCGAACCCCTTCGCCCAACCGCCGTGCAGCGCCCGGTCGAGGAACGCGAACACGCCCGAGTGCGTGTGCACGTGGGCGCCGCGTTCGTCGTGGATGCCGCGTTCGAAGGCCTGCTGCACGAGGGCAACCGCCTCGGCGACGTTGCCGTCGAGCACGGCGTCCACGAGCGTCCAGAGCGGGTCCTCGCGCGAGCGGCCGACCACCTCGACGACGTCCTCCGTCGTGATCGGTGCGCCCTCCGGCAGGGCCAGGGACAGGCTCGCGAGCGCTTCCTCGAGCGCGCCGAGGTCGCTGCCGACCTGGCGCGTCATCGCATGCGCAACGTCCAGCGCGAGACGCCGGCCATGGGCCGTGCGCGCGCGCTCCACCACGTGTCGCGCCAGCTCGTGGTCGTGCGGCGCCTTGCCCCGCTCCCACGGCGCGGGCGCGTCGTAGAGCGAGCGACAGTCCACCAGCCATGCGCCCGCCTTGGCGATGGCCGCAGCCCCGACGCTGTTCTTGCCCTTGACGCCGCGGCTGCTCGTGAGGACGAGGAGCGATCCCGCAGGCGCGCTGGCCATGGCCTCCTTGACCAGCGACGTGCTGCGCAGCGGCTTGCCGGGCCCGGGTGCGGTGCCGGCATCCGGTTCGTCCACCACGACCACGCGCTCCTCGGCGAAGAGGCTGGTGCCGCGGAGCTCGTCGAGGACCGCATCCAGGCGTGGTCGGTCCTCGGTGCGGCGCGCATCCAAGCGCACGAGCCCGCCGCCCGGGTCCCCGTCGGGGAACGCACGCTGCACCAAGGCTTCGACCACGCGGTCGCGGAACCAACGTTCGCTGCCCGCGGCCACCACGACGCGCGGCGGGGCCTCGCGGGCCACGCGGCCCAGGAAGGCCGCCGGCGTCATCCCGGAGGGCGCGGCAGGGCGGGTCGAGGTGCGGGCGGCCATCGCGCGATCTTCGCAAGGCCCCCGGACGCGCCCGCCACTGAATCCACGAGGGGCCGTGGCCGATCCCCCCGAGGCATGGCGCGGTCCCGAGTCCCCGATCCCGACTACGTGGAGCGGACCCGCCACGTCGCCATCAACTTGCTGTTCCTGATGCCGTGGCTGCTCGTCTACCAGCTGGCGTTGATGGGCTCGGGCAGTCGGCTGGACAACGCGGCGGCCGTGTGGCTGCGTTCGGGCATCGGCATGCTGGGCCGCCAAGGCTTCGTCGTGGCCTCGCTCGTTGCCTCGCTGGTGCTCTGCCTCGTGGTCCTGCTCCGGTTGCGCGAGGCGGCGCGCGACCGCGGTGTGTTCGGCGGGATGATGGTGGAGAGCGTCGTCTACGGGCTCCTGCTGGGCCTCGTGGCCAGCGTGCTCTCCCGGCAGGTCCCCATGGTGCGCCCGCACCTGCCACCTGGAGCCTTCGATGCCGGCAACCTTTCGAGCGGCACGATCGCCGCGCTCAGGACCCACGTGGAGGGGTTGGGTCTTGCGCTGGGTGCCGGGATCTTCGAGGAGCTCGTGTTTCGCGGCGTGCTGGTGGGCGGGCTGCTGCTCGTCGTGGGACGGGGCCTGGGCGCGGGGCGCGCGCTGACCGCGTGTCTTGCCGTGCCCGCCGCCGCGTGGGTGTTCAGCGCCTGGCACCACTGGGGGGTCGGGGCCGAGCCGTGGTCCCAGGCCGTCTTCACGTTCCGCTTCCACGCAGGACTCGTGCTGGGCGTGATCTACGTGACGCGGGGCCTGGGCATCGCGGCCTTGGCGCACGGCGTCTACGACGTGATCGTCCTCGCGCAGCGGTAGGGCGGTACGGCGTCGAGCACGGAGTCGGGTGGGATTCCACCCTCGGGCCGCGACGATCTCTCCCATGCGGGAGCGTGCAACGGCCCGAGGGTGGAATCTCACCCGACTCCGTACACGCGTGCGTAGCTGCTGCAATGGAAGGTGCCTGAACTCCGGGCTCGGACAGGACAGCCACGCTTCCATGGGAGGGGGTGCCGCGCGCATCGAGACGCGGTACGGAGGCGGGGATTTCTTCCGCAACTTGCCGCCCTGCGCTTCGGCATGCGGAAGTGCCCATCGGCAAGTTGCGGAAGAATTCCCCGCCTCCGTACGGGCTTTGCCGTCGGCATGAACAACTTACACCGTGCGGTGGAACCAGCGCTCGAGGTCGGCGCGCTTGAGCGTGAGGCGCGTCGGGCGGCCGTGGGGGCACGAGTGGGCGTGATCCAGGGCTTCGGCTTGCGCCAGGAGCGCCAGCACTTCTTCCGCGTCCAGGCGATCGCCCGCCATGACCGCGCTGCGGCACGCCAAGCGGTCGACGGCCTCGGACAAGAGCGCGGCACGGTCCAGGCCATCCCTGCGACCAGCCTCGAGCAGCTCGAGCACCTCCGCGAGAGCCGCCTCCGGATCGGGTCGCTTGAGCACGGCGGGAACGCCGTGGACGGCGATGGCGTCGTCGCCAAAGGGCCCGATGTCCCAGCCCAGCGTGGCGAGCCACGCGGCCTCGTCCAGGAGCCGCGCCGCGCCCGCCGGTCCGGGATGGACGACCTTGGGGACGAGCAGGCGCTGCACCTCGAGCCCGCCCTTCTCGCGCAGACGTGCGTTGATGCGGTCGAACAACACGCGCTCGTGCAGCGCGTGCTGGTCGACGAGCACGATGGCGTCATCGGCCTCGAGGACGAGGTAGAGGCCGAGCGCCTGGCCGATCGGACGCAGGCCCTCGACAGGGGTCCGCGGCGCGGCAGCGGCCGCGTCGTCGTCCGCGCGGGCCGGTGGCCGAGAGGTCGGGCCGGACGCGTCGAGGCGGCGTGGGTCCAGCGGCGGCAGCGGGGTCGCGTCGGACGGCCCGCGTCGAGCGACGCCGGTCGACGACGGCGCGTAGGACGGCGCGCGCGGCCCGAACACGAACGCGCTGGCCACGTGCTCGGCGACGCGCGCCGCGCGCTCGGCCGTGAAGGTGACGGGGACGCCGGGCTGCGCCTGCTCCAGCACGCGACGCAGCGCCCGACGCACGAGGCGGTGGACGGCGCCCGCATCGCGCCAGCGCACCTCGCTCTTCTGCGGATGCACGTTGACGTCGACGACCTCGGCCGGTGCGTCGAGGAACACGAAGGCCACGGGGCGCGCCCCGCCTGGCGGCAGCAGGTCGCGGTAGGCCTCGCGCACGGCATGGGCCACGGTGCGGTCGCGGACGTGCCGGCCACCGAGCCACGTGAGCTCGTAGCGCCCGTCGCGACGCGTGGTGGAGGGCGGCCCGATCCACGCCTCCAGGCGGATCAGCCCGTCGTCCTCGTGGACCTCCAGCAGGGCGCGCGCGACGTCGTCGTCGATGTGCCGCGCGAGGCGCGCGCGGCGCCCCTCGCCGGAGGGCGCCTCGAGGAGCGTGCGTCCGTCGGCCCGCAGGCGGAACGCCACGTCGGGGAAAGCGGCGGCGAAGCGATGGACCACGTCGCGCACGTGGCCCAGCTCCGTGGCGGGTGTGCGCAGGAACTTGCGACGGGCTGGCACGTGGCGAAACAGCTCTTCCGCGACGACGACGGTGCCGGGGGAGGCGGCCGCGGGCTCGACGGGTCCGATGTCGCCGAACGCATCCACGACCCGGTGACCCGGCGCCGCACTCCCGTCGGGGCCTGCGCGCTCGGCCGAGGTCACGGTGACGCGCGCAACGGCCCCGACGCTCGCGAGCGCCTCGCCGCGAAACCCCAAGGTGCCGATGTGCAGCAGGTCCTCGGGCGTGCGGATCTTGCTCGTGGCATGCGGCAGGAACACGCGTGCGAGGTCGGCGGCGTCCATGCCGTGGCCGTCGTCGGCCACCTCCAGGCGCGTGAGCCCGCCGTCGGCGACGTCCACGTGGATGCGCCGGGCGCCCGCGTCGAGCGCGTTGTCGATCAGCTCACGCACCACCGACGCGGGTCGTTCGACCACCTCGCCCGCAGCGATCTGGTTGACGACGTGCGGGTCGAGAACGTGGATGCGGCCCAAGGTGGGGGGAGGGTACTCCTCGCCCCCGACGGCGACGGGCCTGCCGTCAGCGGTTCCCGTCGCTCGGGGGAGGCGCGGCCTGGGGGGCCTCGAACAGCGCCGGCGGGATGTTGGCGTTGATGCGGATGTCCTGCGGGAAGGCCATGAGGAAGCGCTTGAGCGGTGCGCCGGGGACCTCCTGGCTGAAGGCCTCGATGCGTGCCGGGTAGCGGAAGTAGGGGCCCGCCTTCCAGTCGCGCAGCAGGTAGTACTCCGTCGGCTCCTTCGCCTTGGCATCGCCGACGACGGTCACCACACCCGGCCACGTGGCCTTCACGGGACGGCCGGAGCCGTCCTTCTCGTAGGCGAAGAAGAAGACGATCTGCGCCTCCTGGCCCACGACCCGGTTGACCTTGAGCCAGTCGCCCGCGAACGCGCCGCCGCCCTGCGTGACGCCCTCGTAGTCGAAGCGCACGTTGTCGCCCTTGAGGCTCTGCAGGGTCAGGAACGCGGCCAGGTCGGCCAGCCGCGCGCGGTCCTGCTTGAGCTGCTGGATGGCGCGGGCGCCATCGGCCGTTCCGGTGACGGAGCTGACCTGGGCGTCGGGGCTGATGACCCACATCCTGTCGCCGTTCAGGATCTTCGTGGTGGTCTGGGCCAGCGCGCGCTCCGGGCGGATCTCGAAGCGGTAGCGGTCGTCCTGGTCGAACCAGAGGCGCAGGAAGCCCTCCTGCTGGTTGCCCTCGATCTGCACCTGCGTGTCGGCGAGGTCCGCGTAGAAGTTGCGCACCTGGTGGACCACGGGCTGTCCGCCCGAGACGAACTGCACGGCCTGGTCGAAGAAGCGCCCCCCGTTGGCGAAGTCGGGCGCGCGGGCCATCTCGCCGCCGCGTCCCTCGACGGTGCGGCCGGCGCCCATCGCGACGGCCAGCAAGGCGGCCCAGCCCACGAGGCGCAGCACGCGGCCGGTCGAGTGGAGGGACCAAGGTGCGTTCGACGTCATGACGGCACTCCGGGACGAAGGGGCACTGTCGCCCGAACCACAAGGTCGCTCCAGCGCGGGACGCGCTGCCCCTGTGCTACTTGGGAGGCGGCGGCGCGAAGGCGGCGTCGGGCAAGCCGCCGTTGACGCGCACGCGGGCCGGGAACGCCAGCAGCGTGCGCTGCCACCGTCCCTGGTCGTCCACGATGCCGCCTTCGACACGGCCGGGGATGCGGCGTCCGTCCGCCGGCGCGTCGCGCCAGCCGTCCAGACGCCAGCGTCGCTCGGGCGTCCTGGCGCCCGGGTCCGCAGCCTCGCGGACGCGCCGGAGGTCACCCACCGTGCGCGGCGCCGGCGCGGGCTCGAAGGCGAGCTCCAGCAGCGGGACGCCGGGCGCATGCCGACGCACGAGACGAAGCGCCTCCGGCAAGCCCTCTTCGCGAGCTGGCACCAGGCCCAGGTCCTCGAACGCGACGCCCTCTCCGTCCAGGCCCGCCAAGGTCAGGTAGCGGGCCAGCTCGGCGAAGCGGTCCCGATCGGCGACCAGCTGCGCGCGGGCGCGGGCTCCGTCGGCATCGCGCCCCGCTTCACGCACCGCGCCGTCAGGCGTCTGGAACCAGAGATGGTCGCCGTTCAGGATCTTGACGACTTCCTGGCCGGCACTGCGCTCGGGACGCTGCGCGAGGCGGAAGGCGTCGGGCGCGCGGTACCAGATGCGCAGGAACCCCTCGTGGTGCGACGGGCCGTCGTCGACGCGAACCTCCTCCAAGTCCAGGTAGACGTCGTCGACGTCACGGGCCGGCTCGCCGCCCCGCTGCAGCCAGCGTGCGGCGTTGGCGACCAGGACGGCGCCGCGGCGCAGGCGCGCCTCCGGCGCCTCGTCGTCGGCGCGTGCCGTGGTCGCGGCCGCGAGGAACGCGACGACGAGGAGGAAACGCTTCATGGGCGTGCCCGCGCGCGGACGCGGCTACTTGTTGGGAGGCATGAACCGTGCTTGGTCGATGCCCACGTTGATCTTGATGTCGCGCACGGTGGCGCGGAGGAAGCGCAAGGGGGCGCGGCCCGGGAGCAGCGAGTAGGCGTCGATCTGCTCGGGGTAGCGGATGGCCGTGCCGCCGCCGCGCTGCGGATCGCGCCAGCCGCGGAGGATGTAGTCCTCCGTGGGCAGGTTGCGCGACGGATCACCCAGGATGCGCACGATGCCCGGCCACGTCGCCTGGTAGCCGCCGTCCGCACCGCGCTGGAACGCGATCCAGAAGTGCATCTCGGCGGCGCCCGGGGCCACGCGCCGGAGCTTGAGCCAGCGACCGGCGTAGCTGCCGTTGCCTTCCTTCTCGCCCTCGAAGAGGAACTGGGCCCCGTCGCCCATGAGGCTGCGCAGCGTGAGGAACTGCGCGAGGTCGCCGAGGCGGTCGCGGTCCTCCTTCAGCTGGCGGATGGCGCTGACGCCGCCCGCCGTGCCGTGCATGCGCTGCGCCTGCCCGCGTGGGTCCACGATCCAGAGGCGGTCGCCGTTCAGGATCTTGGTCGTGACGTTGCGCGAGACCGTGAGCTCCTGGCGGAAGCGGTCCGGCGCCTGCCACCAGAGCCGCATGGGGCCGCGGTGCGTCATCGTGTCCAGGTCGAGCTCGGCGATGATGTTGATGTAGAAGTCCGTCGTCTGGTCGATGCCCGTGCCGCCCATCGAAACCCAGCGCACGCACTGGTCGAACAGGGCGAGGCCGATGTCGGGCGATGCGACGGGGGCGCCGGCCGGCGGCGGGGGAGCCATCTCGCCGCCACGCGCCTCGGCCGCGCGGGGCGGGCCGAAGCAGAGGGCCGTGGCGAGAACGGCGAAGGCCGCCGCGCCAAGGGCGCCGGCGAACCGGGTGCGGACGGGGGGACGTGCCATCGGGACGGGGCTCCTGCGAGGGGGAGGCCGCGCAGGCAAGGCCAGAGGGTGCGCGGCGGGAGGCCAGCATGGGGCGATCCCCGCGGGTCTCCAAGGGGCGAGGATACCGCCGCCCGCCCACGCGTCGCTCTTGGCGGCCGCGGACCGTCACGACTCCGTCCGTGCGGGCGCGCCGGAGGGCTCCGTGGGCGGACCTCGTGCGAGGATCCCCGGCCCTTGGATGGCCACGTCCCCGACTCGTGGAGCCCGGCGCCGGGCGTGCGCGTGCGCTTCCTCCGCGACCGCCGCCATCCCACCGCGCACGTGCGCGTGCTCGTCCACCGCCGCGTCGACGATCTTCCGGCTGTCACGGCCGTGTTGGCGCGGACGCTCGAGTCGGCTGCGACGGCGTGGCCGACGCGACAGGCCCTGGCATGGCGCTTGGCCGATCTCTACGACGCGGCGCTCGACGTGACGGTGGAGTCCTACGGCGGCCGGGCGGCGCTCGTGGCGTCGCTCGACTGGCCCATCGCGGCCGTTCCGCAGGCCGAGAGGGCCCTGCACGACGGGCTCGCGTTGCTCGGCGAGATCCTCGCGGCGCCGCTGCGGAACGACGACGGGGCGATCCACGCGGAGCTCCTCGGCCGCGCACGCCAGGAAGTGCTGCGCGACCTGGCCAGCCGTTCGGACGACAAGGCCAGGAGCGTCACGCGGCGCGCCGTGGAGCTTGGCGCTCCCGACCACCCGATCAGCGTGCCGAAGGACGGCCGCGGGCCCGACGTGGCGCGCGTCGACGGCCGCGCTGCCGCGTCCGTGCACGCCCGGCTCCTGGCCTCGCATCCCATCGACGTGCAGGTGATCGCGGACGCGACGCCGTCGGAGGTCCGGCGGGCCGTCGGGCAGCATCTCGTGGGCCGCCTGCCTGTGCGCCAGCGCGTCCACGAGCCTCGCCCGAAGGGACGCCTCGGGCCGCGCCCCGCAGGTCCCGCGCGCCAGGTCCTGACCGAGCCCGTGGCCCAGACCTGGTGGGCGGGGGCCTGGCGCACGCCGCGCCGCCCCGGGCCTACACAGGGGCTGGGCGGGGAGGCCGCCTCCGGCGTGCTGGGCGAGAGCGGCTCCTCGTTGCTGTTCCAGGTGGCCCGGGAGCACGACGGCTTGGCCTATGTCGTGGGCAGCAGCTGGCACCGCGATCCCGGCCTCCTGCTCGTGCACGCGGGCGTGGGCGAGGGGAAGGAGGCGCAGCTCGTGCGCCGCGTGCGCTCCCTGCTGCGGGGGCTTGCACGCGGGGGACCGGACACCGGGCACCTGGACGCGTGGAAGCAGGAGACGCGCGAGCGGTTCGAGGGCGTGGCCGACGAGCCGGCGGCGCTGTGCCGCTGGTGGACGCTGGCCGACGTACGTGGCGAGCCGCTGGATCCCCGGGCGGCCGGCCAGCGGCGGCTGGACATCACAGCGCGCACGGTGCGCGACGTGGTCAGGCGCCTGGAGCCGGCGGCCGACGTGCGCCTGCGGGCTGCGCACGGTGTTCCCGCATGACGTCGCCCCGTCGCCCCCGTTGGTGCGTCCACGACCTGCCGCTTCGCGGCGGACGCGTGCACGAGGCCCGCGCACGCGGCGGGACGCCCGTCTGGGTGGCGCCGCTGCCCGGCGTCGCGCGCAGTCACGCCATCGTGGGGGCGCGCTTCGGATCCCTCGATGATCGTCTCCCCGACGGCACGCGCCTGCCGCCGGGAACGGCCCACTTGCTCGAGCACCAGATGTTCCAGGACGAGCAGGGGGACCTGTTCGACACGTACGCACGCCGGGGTGCGGAGGCCAATGCCTACACGATGACCACGTCGACCTGCTACCTCGTGGGTTGCCGCGAGGCGCTCGGCGCGAACCTGCACACGCTGCTGCGCAGCATGGCGGGCTTCCACGGCACGCGCGAGAGCTTGGCGCGCGAGCGCGAGATCATCGGCCAGGAGATCGCGCTCTACGCCGACGACGCCTCCAGCCGGGGGCAGCTGGACCTGCTGCGCAGCCTCTACGCGACCCACCCGGTCCGCGAGGACCCCGCGGGCACGCGCTCCTCGATCCGTCGCATTCCGCTGTCCCTCCTGCAGCGGGTCCACGACATCGCCTACACGCCGCGCAACCTCGTCCTGGTCGTTGCTGGCGACGTCGACCCGGAGGCCGTCCTGGCGGCGGCGGACGAGGAGCTTCCGGTGCGGCCGGGGCGGGCTTGGCGCCGCCCGCCGCGGCCGCAAGACGGACGCGGGCCGTGGTCGCGGCGAACGGCGCGCCTGCCCGTGGCCCGCCCGCAAGTGCTGTTCGGCGCGCGCCTGCCGGCCCCCGGGCCCGGCCAGGCGCTGCTCCGCGCCCGTGTGGAGACGGGACTTCTCCTCGACCTGCTCTTCGGGGACGGCGGCCTCGTGCAGGCGCCCCTTTTCGATCGCGGCCTGGCCGACGAGGGCTTCGCCGCGAGCGCCGAGCACGAAGCCGACCATGCGTACGTCGTCGTGGGGGGAGATGCCGACGACGCGCCCGCGTTCGAGCGCGCGCTGGGCGCCGCCCTCGCCAACCTCCCTTCCCGCTTGGAGGCGGTGGACGTGGAGCGCGCGCGTCGCCGGCAGCTGGGCGTGCGTGCGCGTCGCCTCGGCCGCGCGGAGCCAACCGCCAACGCGCTGCTGACGCTGGCGCTGGACGGCTTCCGGCCCGGTGCGGACCTGCGCTGGCTCCTGGCGGCCGACGTTTCCTCGCTCGAACGCCGCCTGCGCGAGCTCGCCGCCGCGCAGTGGGCCGTCTCCGTCGTGCGTCCTTGCGCGTAGGGCCCTTCCCCGCGGCAGGGCGCGCGGGTTGTCGCGCGACGGCCACCGCGTAGAATCCCGGCACGTCGCGCACGGGCAGCGCGAGGGGAGGTCGCTCTCGGTGTCGTCCGTCGCGCGTGATCGCATCCGGCGCTGCTTGGCGATGATCCCCCTGATCCGCGCACGTCCAGGGATCCGCATTCCCGAGCTCGCGCACATCTTCGGGGTGCGCGAGTCCGAGATCTGGGAGGACATCACCGAGATCCTCTCGCTGTGCGGCGTGCCCCCGTACCTGCCCCACAACTATCTCGTGTTCGGCATCCACGGGGATCGCGTCACGATCCGCTTTGCCGAGCATCTGGCCCGTCCCGTGCATCTGACGTTGCAGGAGGCCTTGGCCATCGACTTGGCCCTCCGCGTGGTCAGCGGGGGGCGGCCGCCGGCGTTCGGCGATGCGGCGCCGCGACTTCGACGCAAGCTGCGCGACCTGATCGGTCGGGCGGACCGCGAGGTCCTGGAGACCCTGGACCGCCACGTGGGCGGCGCCGTGCCCTCCGACCACGTGACCCAGACGATCCAGGTCCTGAAGGAGGCGATGGGGCGCAACGTGGGCGTGGAGATCGAGTACTACACGGCCAGCCGCGACAGCGTGGGCACGCGTATCATCGAGCCCTACGGTCTGATCGACCATCGGGGCAGCTGGTACGTGGTCGCTCGCGACGCCCTGCGCCAGCGTGAGGTGCCTTTCCGCGTGGACCGCATCCGCTGGGCGCGGCCGGTGCCCGGGCACGAGTACGAAGTGCCCGAGGAGTTCACGACCGAGGCCTTCCGGCGCGACGAGATGCGCGAGCGCGCGCCGGGTGACGTGCCCGTTCGCGTGCGGTTCGACCCGCGCCAGGCGGGCCGCGTACGCGAGGACGCGGGCAGCAAGGGCGTGCAGAACCTCCCCGACGGCTCCGTGGTCCGCACCTACCACGTGGATCCGCAGCGCCCGCGCTGGCTGTTCACGCACGTCGCGCGTTACGGCCCCGAGGCCGAGATCCTGAGCCCGCCCCAGCTCCGGCGCGGCATGGCCTCGTTCCTGGCCGAGGTCGCCGCGGCCCAGGACGTCACGGTCGCCGCCCCGCGCCGCACGGCCCGGGCCGCGGCGGCCACGCCGCGCAAGCCGGCCCGCACCCGCCGCAAGCCGCGGACGGGCTGACGCCGTCCGGCGGGTGCCTGGCCGGCGCACGTCCGGGGGGCCGTCCGGCCATGGCGCGGGGTCCGCCACGGCGCCGCGAGGCCCGGTCCAATGGGCCCTGGAGCCGACCAAGGCCGTTGGAGCCGCGCTGCCCCGGGTGCTATGGTGGGCGAGCCACGTCGGGCCGCGGGGCACATGGCCAGGACCGGGCATCGGATCCGGTCGACTCCCGAAGTGCCGCGTTGCCCGGTCCATCGGGAGGATCGGCATGCGCCATCGAAGCCGGCGAGATCTCCAAGCGCCTGCAGCAACCGTGCAGCGCGCCTCGGCGCGTCCCAGCTGGGGGTGGCGCGGCTTCGTGTCCGCGATCGCGGTAGGCCTCATCGCCGGGGGGCTGGGTGGGCACCCGTGTGCACGGGCCGCCGACGACCCGCCCGCGGCGGAAGGCGACGCCTTCGCGTGGACGGCGGTCACGGAAGGCTTGGCCGTGTACGGCATCTCGGGCCTCGTGCCCCACGCGACCGACGGCGATCGCGCCTTCGCGCACGTCCATGGCATGGGCGTGGCCGAGACCCGCGACCGCGGCGTCACGTGGCGCGTGCTGGCGGGAGCTCCTTCGTGCACGCCGGACACGCACGTCAAGATCACGCTCGACCCGAAGGAGCAGGGCGTGATGTACGTCGTGGCCGACGGTCGCGTGCACAAGAGCGAGGACGACGGCGCCACGTTCCGCGACATCACCTCGGGCAGCCTGGCGGCCTACACCTGGGACAAGCGCCAGACCAGCTACCTCGGCTGCCAAGTCGTGATCGACGCCAAGAAGAGCAACTCGTTGCTCGTCGGCACGCGTGGTGACGGTTGGCACCACGGGGGCCTGTACCAGAGCACGGACGGCGGCAAGACGTGGGAGGTCGTCGCGGGCTCGGACGTGGCGGACTCGCCGCTGGGCACGGACGTGCCGTGGGTGCGGCGCGACCCCAAGACCGACAAGAACATCGCCGCCATCGGCCGCTCGGCTCTCTATTACAGCGAGAAGAGCGGGACGCTGTTCAAGCGCTTGGCCCTGGGTGGCAAGGTGCCGCGACCGTACGACATCCGCGCCGTCTCCGACTCCAGCGGCGGTCGCGACCTGTACCTGAGCGACGTGCGCGGCGTCTGGTACAGCAAGGACGCGGGCAAGAGCTGGTCCAAGGACCCGGTGGTCGAGGAGGAGGCCCTCGCGGCCGAGCCCGACCCGCACGCGCGGCGCGTGTTCGTCGCGCTGTCCGGACCGGGTCTCTGCGTGTTCGACAAGGGCAAGACCGAGCCCGTGGGCGGCGAGGACGCCGAGGATCCGGGCTATGCCAACGCGGAGATCCGCGAGATCGCTCCCCACCCGCGGGATCGCAAGCTGGTCTATGCCGCTTCACCCGTGTCGGGCCTCTGGCGCAGCGACGACGACGGCCTCACGTTCACGCACCTCGTCGGCACCGTGCCCCAGGTCACCGACCGACTGAGCCACATCGCCAGCCACGCGGCCGGCGCCCACCCGCACTTGGCCGTCAATCGTCTGGGGCGTGTCTACCGCTCGACGGACCACGGCAGCACGTGGTCGTACGTCGGACGCGTCGGGACGGTCGTCCACGATCTGGTGGCGGGCCTCGAGGCCGGCACGTGGTGGGCCGCCGGTCGGCATCTCATGCGATCGACGGACGACGGCGCGACCTGGGAGGTCGCGTTCGCCACGCCCCCCGAGGATGACTCCGCCACGCGCGTGGTCGTCCACGCGAGCGGGGCCGTGTACGCGCTGCTGCGCCAGACGGGCCGCGTGGTCCGTTCCGTGGACGGGGTGACGTGGGAGTGCCCCAAGGCCAAGGAAGCGCCGCTCGATGGCACCACGCCGGCCGTGGACTTCGACGTGGACCCGAACGACCCGAAGCACGTCGTGATGGCGGCGGCGACCTCCAACGAGCGCTGGGTTCCGGCCGACCTGAGCGGCGGCGTCTACGAGAGCTTCGACGGGGGCGTCGAGTGGACGCCGATCCACGCGACGCTGCTGCCGCGCAAGAGCGCACCGGCCGAGGCGCAGCGCCGAGCGGCGTGGTGGAACCATGCCGCTTTCGTCCGCTTCGACCCTGGCACGGGTCTGCTCCTCTACGGCGCCCACCGCCGTGGCGTGCTCGCCCGACGCTCGTTGCCGGCGGACATGCCCGCCGCCGAGCGCAAGAGCGCCTTCCAGGGCTGGGTCGACGTCTCGCCCGCGGAGGCGGTCCGGCCCGCTGCGGACGCGGTGATCACGGCCATCTGCCTGGATCGCTTGGGGGCCGATGGCGAGAAGCCCGCGACGACGCGCTGGGTGGTGCAGCTCGAGGCCGTGACCGGAGCCACGACCACGATCTCGCTGGGCAGCGATGACCTCTTGGCCGCCTGGGAGACGGGGCGTGCCAACGCCACGCCGCCCAACAAGGAAGAGCCCCCCTCCGCGGCCGTCTGGACGCAGGAGGTCGACCCGGGGGTCGCCGTGGCGGACATGGTGGCCGATGCCCCGCACGCGGGTCGCCGCCTGGCCGTGGACGGTCGGGGTCGGCGCGGCGTCCTCGTCTGGGAGCGGCCCGGCATGACCGCCCCGCCCCCCGAGGAGCCCGTGGAGGAGCCCACGGACGAGCCCGTCGCGCCGGGAGACGCACCCTCGCCGGGCGAGCCCGTGCCCCCGGCTCCTGGCGAGCCGGGTGCCGGACCGGAGCCTGGGAGGGAGCCCGCGGCCCCCGGCGACCCCGCGAAGGACCCGGCGGCGCCGGGTACGCCGGCACCGGACGCCCCCGCGCCGCCGGGGGACGCCCCTGCGAAGGATCCTGCGCCGCCGCAGGACCCGGCGCCCCAGGATCCGGCGCCCCAGGATCCCGCACCCCCGCAGGATCCTGCACCTCCGCAGGAGCCCGTGCCGGACGACCCGCCTGCGGGCGGAGCTCCCTCCGGCTCGTAGGGGCACACCCCGGGGGCCGTCCGAGAGCCCCTCCTGCTTCGGCCACCGGGTCCCTCGCTGCGCCACGGCAGAGCTCGAATCCCGGTCCACTACGGTCAGGAGACGGCCTCCGGCCCGCCTTCCCGTCGTGCCCGTGGCTCGCTTCGGCCCCGGCGCCCTCGCGACGGAGTGTCTTCCGACAGACGCTAACGAGGCTTCGCGCCCAAGACGACGAGGCGGCCGGGGACGACCCGGCGCTGCGTCACCTGCATGCCCTCGAGCGCACGGACGACGCCCTCCAGGGCCAGCGCCGCGGCGAGGATCGCGTCGTCACCGGCGTCGGCGGCCACGGTGAGGCGGCCGCGGACCTTCCCGTTGACCTGGACGGCAAGCTCGACCTCGTCGGCGACGAGCGCCGCTTCGTCGAAGGACGGCCACGAGGCCGTGGACGCCCAACCGGGGAAACCCGTGCTGGTGGCGGCCAGATGCGACCACAGCTCGTCGGCAACGTGCGGCGCGAACGGGCTCAGCATGGGCAGGAACGCTGCCAGCATCTCCTCGGGCACGACGTCCAGCTCGCCCATGCCGTTCAGCATGACCATCAGCTTGCTGATCGCCGTGTTGTAGGCCATCTGCTCCATGTCGCGGGTCATGCCCGCGATCGTGCCGTGGAGGAGCCTCCGCGCCGCGCCCTCGGCCGGCGCCGACGTGCGCGGCTTGGCGGGGCCGTGGCTGTCGCCCATGACGAGACGCCACAGGCGATGCAGGAAGCGCGTGATGCCGTGGATCCCCGCATGGTCCCAGACCTTGTCGTCCTCGGGGGGACCCATGAACAGGATGTACAGACGCAGGGCGTCGGCGCCGTACTGCTCGACCAGATCGTCCGGGTTGGCCACGTTGAAGGCCGACTTGCTCATCTTCATGACGACGCGCTCGACGGGCTCCCCGGTCTCGCGCTGCACCCACGTGCCATCCGCTCGTTGCGTGACCTCGGCGGGCGGCACGTAGCGCCCGGTGGAGGCTGCATCGGCCTCGATGCGCTTGTAGGCCGGCGCCGTGATCATGCCTTGGTTGACGAGACGCTGGAACGGCTCGGGCGTGCTCACGAGACCCGCGTCGAACAGCACCTTGTGCCAGAAGCGCGCGTACAGCAGGTGCAGGACGGCATGCTCGACGCCGCCGACGTACACGTCGACCGGCATCCACGCCTTCTCGGCCGCCTCGTCGACGAACCGGTCGGTGCAGTGGGGACTGATGTAGCGCAGGTAGTACCAGCAGGAGCCGGCCCACTGCGGCATGGTGTTCGTCTCGCGGCGGGCGGGTGACCCGTCGCGCGGGTCCGTCGTCTCGACCCACGACGGGATGCCCGCCAGCGGGCTCTCCCCCGTGCCCGTCGGCTCGTAGCGCGCCACGTCGGGCAGCGTGACGGGCAGCGCGTCCTCGCCGAGCAGGACCGTCTCGCCGTCGGCCCGGTGGATGACCGGGAAGGGTTCCCCCCAGTAGCGCTGACGGGAGAACAGCCAGTCGCGCAGCTTGTACGTGATGCGCGCCCGTCCGTGGCCGGACGCCTCCAGCTGGGCGATCACCGTGCGCTTGGCTGCGGCGTTGTCCTGCCCATCGAGCGGACCGCTGTTCACGTGCGGGCCGTCGCCTTCGTAGGCCGCCACGGTCACGTCGCCGCCGGCGACGACCTCGCGAATGGGCAGGTCGAAGGCCCGCGCGAAGTCGTGGTCGCGCTGGTCGTGACCCGGCACGGCCATGACGGCACCCGTGCCGTAGCCCAGCAGGACGTAGTCGGCCACCCAGATCGGGAGGCGCTCCCCGTTGACCGGGTTGATCGCGTACGCCCCCGTGGGCTCGCCCGTCTTCTCGCGGACGTCGGCCATCCGGTCGCGCTCCGACCGACGCGCGGCCCGCTCCACGTAGGCGGTCACGGCACCCGCTTGGGCCGGTGTCGTGATGGCAGCGACCAACGGGTGCTCGGGGGCCAGCGCGCAGTACGTGGCGCCATGGAGCGTGTCGGGGCGCGTGGTGAACACGGTGAACGACGCGTCGCGACCTTCGATGGCGAAGGTGATCTCGGCGCCCTCGCTGCGCCCGATCCACTGGCGCTGCATCTCCTTCAGCGACTCGGGCCAGTCCACCAGGTCCAGGTCGTCCAGCAGGCGCTGCGCGTACGCCGTGATCTTCAGCAGCCATTGCCGCATCGGGCGCTGCACGACGGGGTGGCCGCCGCGCTCGCTCTTGCCGTCGATGACCTCCTCGTTGGCCAGGACCGTGCCCAGGGCCTCGCACCAGTTGACGGGCACGTCGGCCTCGTAGGCCAGGCCACGTTCGTAGAGCACGCGGAAGATCCACTGCGTCCAGCGGTAGTAGTCGGGGTCGGTCGTGTCGATTTCACGCGACCAGTCGTAGGACCAGCCCATGCGCTGCATCTGGCCCTTGAACGTGGCCACGTTGCGGTCCACGGCGGTGCGCGGATGCACGCCATGGCGGATGGCGTACTGCTCGGCGGGAAGCCCGAACGCGTCCCAGCCGGTGGGGTGGAGCACGTCGTAGCCCTGCAGGCGGGCGTGCCGCGCGATCACGTCGGAGATCGTGTAGATCTCCGCGTGTCCCATGTGCAGGCCGGCCCCCGACGGGTACGGGAACATGTCGAGCACGTAGCGCTTCGGCCGGCCGTCCCCGCGGGCGCGATGGCTGCCCGCCTCGTCCCAGCGCTCCCGCCACCGGGGCTCGATCGCGGCGGGGTCGTAGCCGCCTTCTTCCCTGCCGCCGGACATGGTCTTCTCCTTCGCTCGGACGCCCTTTGACGTCGGGCGAGCCGCAGAGGGTACCGATGTACGGGCCGGAGCGGCCGCCTTTGGCGCCGCGCCGTGATGGCTGGCCCGCGTCTGCAGACACGCCGTGGCGCGGGCGCCGGGGCCGAAGCGAGCCGCGGGCACGACGGGAAGGCGGGCCGGAAGCGGTCCCCTGGGCGTCGCGGACGCGGATTCGAGCTGGGCCGTGGTGCCGCAAGCGGCGCGGTGGCCGCAGCAGGAGGGCTCTCCCGACGGACCTCAGGCGTGGCGCAGGGCTTCGACGGGGTCGAGGCGGGCGGCGCGCATGGCGGGGTAGATGCCGAAGACGAGGCCGATGCCGGCGGCGATGCCGAAGGCCAGGCCCAGGAACCAGGGATCCACGATCGTCTGGAGGCCGAACACCGTCGTGAGGACGTGGGGGAGCAGGATGCTCAAGCCCATCCCTAGCGTGCCGCCGATGGCGCAGAGCACCACGGTCTCCGCCAGGAACTGCAGGACGATGTGCCGGCGCTTGGCGCCGAGCGCGCGGCGGATGCCGATCTCGCGCGTCCGCTCCACGACGCTGGCCAGCATGATGTTCATGATGCCGATCCCGCCGACGAGGAGGCTGATGCCGGCAATCGTGCCCAGGATCAGCGTCCAGCGGGCGCGCGTCTCGCGCGCTTCGCGCAACAGCTCGAGCGGCACCGTCAGGCGCACGTCCTCTTGCGGGTGGCCGTCCTCCAACAGGCGGCGCAGGGCGCCGGCCACGCGGCCCACCGTGGCCTCGTCGCCGCGCGCCGCACGCACGGTGATCCGGTGCAGCTCGACCTCTTCCCGGTTCCGACTGCCACCGCGGTTGTCCACGATGATGCTGCCGTAGCGCTCGCGCATCGTGCTCCACGGGATGAGGATGGCCGCATCGCTCTCGCCACCGAGGCCGGCGGTGCCGCCGGTACCTTCGCCGCGCATCGCGAGGACGCCCACCACGCGGTAGGCGTTGTCCCCGACGTGCAGGTCGCGGCCGAGCGGGTCCGTGTTGAGGAACAGCCGCTGGGCGACTTCGCTGCCGAGCACGCACACGGCGAGGCGGTTCGCCTCGTCGGCCAAGGACAGGAAGCGCCCTCGAGCCACGACGAGGTTGGCGACCGCCTCGTAGTCCGGCGTCGTGCCGAACACGGTGGCGCGCATGCGTCGGGTGGCCACGCGGGCCTCCACGGGCACGTCGCGGCGGGGGACCGCCATGTCGATCTCGGGGACCGTGGCCTGGATGCGTCGGAGGTCGCGGTGCAGGAGGCCGTACGTGAGGACGCGCTGGTTGGCCCCCGTGCCGCTGGCCGGCTCGCTCGGCTTGACGCTGGCCAGCAGCAGGTTGTTGCTGCCCATGCGCCGGATCTGTTCCTGCGCGGCCTGGCTCTCGCCCTCGCCGATGGCGAGCATCGTGACCACGGCCGCCACGCCGAACACGACGCCGGACACGGTGAGCAACGAGCGCAGCTTGTGCTCGGCGATGCTCTTCCAGGCGAGCGCGAGCAGGCGTCCCGGCCTCATCGTGCCGCGCTCCCCACGGCGCGCTGTTCCTCACGCGCGATGCGACCGTCCAGCATGTGGATCGTGCGATGGGCGCGGGCGGCGACCTTGCGGTCGTGCGTCACGACGATCAACGTCCGGCCTTCGGCGGCCAGGGCATCGAGGAGGTCCAGGATCTCCAGTCCCGTGGCCGAGTCGAGGTTGCCGGTCGGCTCGTCCGCGAGCAGCAGGGAAGGGTCGTTGGCCAGGGCGCGGGCGATGGCGACGCGCTGCTGCTGCCCGCCAGAGAGCTCCGCGGGCCGGTGCCGGAGGCGTCCGCCCAGCCCCAAGCGCGTGGCCAGCTGCGTCGACCGCCTGCGGGCGTCGGCGGGTCGCGTGCCCGCGTACTCCATGGGCACCTCGACGTTCTCCAGGACGGTGAGGTGGGGGATGAGGTTGTAGGACTGGAAGACGAACCCGAGTCGCCGGTTGCGTTCGTGGCTCAGCTGATCGTCTTCGAGGCGCGACACGTCCTTGCCGTCGAGCTCGTAGCTGCCGCTCGTGAGGCGGTCCAGGCAGCCGAGGATGTTGAGCAGCGTGGACTTCCCGGAGCCGGACTGGCCCATGATGGCGAGGTACTGGCCGCGCGGCACGACGAGGTCGAGCCCGTCGAGTGCGTGGACTTCCTCCTCGCCCATGCGGTACGTCCGCCGGGCCTGCGTCAGGCGGACGACGTCGCTCATCGACCGCGGCGCCCTCGCGAGCCGCCGGCGCTGGAGCTGCCTTCTGCCTCTCCCGTGCCTGCCGGGGAGGCCGGCGAGCCGCCCTCCGCGGGGCCGCCTTGGGGCTTGCCGCCTGGGGCGGGGTCTTCGGCGCTGCCCGGTGTCTCGCCGCGGCGCGGGGCCTCCGGCGGGGGGTTCAAGACCACGCGGTCCTGCGGCTCGAGACCCGTCTCGACGACGACGACGACGTCGGTGGCGGGGCCGAGCGTGACGTCTTGCCGCCGGATGCCGCCCCGGCCGTCGTCGACCCACACCGCAGGGCGGTGCGGCGGGCCCACGATGGCCTGCACCGGTACCGACAGAGCCCCCTCGACCACGCCGGTGAGGATCTCCACGCTCGCCGTCATGCCCGGCTTGAGCTCGGGGTGGCTGCCCTGGATCTCGATCGTGGTGGGGTAGACCTTGCGGTCCGGGTTCCACCAGCGGTCCGAGGCGCTCGGCATGCGGGCCACGTCGGTCACGTGACCCTCGAGACGGCGGCCGTCCTGCGCGTCCACGGCGATCGTGGCGAGCTGGCCCTTGCGCACGCGACGCACGACGCTCTCGTGCACATCCACCGTCGCCGCGATGCGGTCCGGGCTCGGGATGCGCAGCAGCGCCTGGCGCTCGCGCACGGTCGAGCCCTCGCGGATGCGGTCGTCGTCGCCCCAGCGGCGCTCGTTGCCGCTGGAGGCGTAGACGACCATGCCGGCCGTCGTCGCCTTCATCGTGCACAGCTTGATCTGTCGCTGGAGGTGGGCGAGACGCTCGGTCTG
Source organism: Planctomycetota bacterium (assembly GCA_050248855.1). GTDB lineage: Bacteria > Planctomycetota > PLA2 > PLA2 > JAEUHO01 > JACKGW01. The sequence goes on from JBFWRP010000020.1 coordinate 53,838, forward strand.
CAGCGTGGCCTGCTCCTCCTTGGCCGACGCCTCGGCCTCGGCGCGTCGTTCGGCGGCGCTTGCCTTGTCGCGTTCGCGCGCCAGCTCGTCCTGGGCCTCCAGGTAGTCGGAGAGCAGGCGCTGGACTTCCTTGGGGAAGTCGTACGTCGCGAACTGGGCCCTCGCCGTGACGCTGCGCTCCAGGTCGATCTGGCTGCGCTGGAGCGCGAGGCGGTCCGCGTCGAGCTCCTCGCGCGAGATGAAGCCCTTCTCGGCCAAGCGCTCGGAGTGGTTCACCTTGTCTTCCGCCCGCCGGCGGACCTCTTCGCCGAGCCGGATCTCGCTTTCCAGCTCGCGGATGCGCTGGCGCGCCTCCCCGTCGAGGCGATCGTCGGCCAGGAGGGCGCCGTAGTCGCGCTGGCTGTCGACGGCGGCGACGGGGGCGACGCGGGCACCTCCGCCCTCGGGGTCCGGCGTCGTCGCCAAGTCGGGCCCGGCCAAGTCGAGGGCCAGGCGGCTGCCGACGTAGCGCTCGAGATCGAGGCGTGCGAAGCGCACGGCGAGCTCGGCCTTGCGGATGTCGGACTCGTTCTGGCGGCGCTGGATCTCGAGATTGCTGCGCGCGTTTTCCAACGACGCGTTGGCGCTCTTGACTTCGATGTCCTGGCGTCGCACCTGTTCCTCGAGCTCGCTCGTGTCCAGCTGCACCAGGACGAGCCCGTTCGCGATGTCCTCCTCCGTCACGATGCGGCCTTCGGGGACGATGGAGAGGATCGTCTGGCGGCCCTCGACCTGGTTGACGATCTCGACGGGCTCGATGCTCTCGAGGCTGCCCTTCTCGACCAGCGTGAGGCGCAGGGTCGTGCGCTCCAGCGGAGGCGTGAGGCTCCACGTGCCCTGGTCGCCCTCGGTGCCCGCCTGCAGTCGCAGGAGCAGGAGTGCGGCGCCGCCGACGGCCAGCAACAGCAGGACCAACACGAGGCCAACGCCGCCGCGCTCGCCGCGGCGGCCCGGGCGATCGCCGCCGCGCTCGCCGCGGCGGCCCGGGCGATCGCCGCCGCGCTCGCCGCGGCGGCGGGAGCGGGCCCGAGGTGTGGGAGAGCGGCCGTCGGACATCATCGGGAGGGCTCCTTCCCGCTGGTCGGCGGAGCGCCGAGCGCAGCGGAGGACGCGGCGTCGTCGGGCAGGACGATGTCGCGAGCTCCAGGGTTCGACGTCGCAGCGGCCGCCGTCAGCCCGGCCGGCCCGGGCGACTCGGGGCGCGCGGCGACCTGGTGGACCCCGGCTTCCGGTTCCCCCCAGGCGCCCTCTTCCACGGCAGGACCCGCCTGCGGCAGGGCCGGGGCCGCGCCTGCGGGCGGCTCCTCGAGGGGCGGCGCCCACGTCCAACCGGCGTTCTCGTCGACCACGAGCACGCCTGTCGCCCGCTCGGCTTCGAGGCGCACGAGGACGTGGTCGACCAGGGCCCGGGTCAAGGCGTTGGCCGAGGCCACGCGCGCGTTCTCCGCGTCGAGCCGGTCGCGGATGGTGGCCGCGCCCTGCTCGAGCAGGAGCTCGGTGCTTTCCACGCGTCGCTCTGCCAGCCGGAGGCTCTCGCGCTGGAGCATGATGCTCCGTGCCGCCTCGGCCAGGTCGCGCCAGGCCTGGCGGACCTCGACATCGACGGCGTCCCCCAGGCGCTCTTGATCGCGGCGCAGGCGTCGCGCGGTCACCAGACGTCGCACGAGCTCGTTGCGTTCGTCCGTACGCTCCAGCGGCAGGTCGACGTCGAGGCCGAGCAGGCTGTCGAATGCCGCATCGGCCAGGTCGAACGGTTGCTCGTTCTCCGTGGTCAGTCCGGCGCCGACCCGCAGGTCCAGGCCCATGCGCAGCGCGTCGCGGGCCACGGCCACGTGGCGGCACGCGTCCCGCTCCCGGTCGCGCGCCGTGGCCAGGTCCAGCCGGCGCACGGCGGCCGTGGCCAGGGCGTGCTCCAAGGAGAAGGGCGCGGGGAGGGGGCCCTCGGCGCGCAGTGCTTCCAGGGCCGTGTCGTCGAGCTCGACGCCGTCGGAGACGGGCAAGCCCATCGCGAGCAGCAGCTGCTCGATCGAGGCTTCGTAGGAAGCCAACGCACGAGCTCGTCGATCGTCGGCCTGCAGGAGCTCCTGCCGCGCCTGGTCGACCTGGAAGTCGGGGAGACGTCCGGACGACGCCTTGTCGGCCTGCACCTCGACGAGCGCCTGCAGGCTCTCGTACGTGCGCGTCTCGTTGCGCCAGATGTCGCGGAGCTGCAGCGTCCGGTAGAAGCGCGTGGCGATGTCGATGGTGAACGCCTGCTGGAAGCGCGCGAACTCCCGTAGCTCGTAGAGCAGGTCGAACTGGGCTTGCCGCAAGGGCTCGAGGGCCACGAGCCGGCCGCTGCCCCGTGCCAAGGAAAGGACGAGCTCGCTGGCCAGCAGCGTGCGCGCCGTGCGCAGGGGGCTTCCCGTGAGATCGCGCAAGATGTCCGTGGCGATGGAGAGCAGGAGCGAGCCACCCGCTTCCAAGGACTGGATGACGCTGCCGTCGGCGGCGGCCGCGATCGACGTGCCGTCGTCCGTTCGCGCGACCTCGGCCGAGCCACCCAGGTCGTACTGCGTTCGCCAGCGGTGACGTTCCCCCGTGACCGCCAGGGCCGCGAGCCACACGCGCTCGCGGGCCTCGAGGTAGTCCTGCGAACCGTGCGCGGCGAGGGTCAGGGCCGTGGTCAGGTCGATGCGTGTCGGGACGTCGCTGCGCTGGGCGCGCGCGCGTTGCTCGGCCTCGATCAGGTCGAGCCGGCCGCGCACCTCGTCGACCGCCGCACGGCGGGCTGCCAGCAGACGCGTCACCTCATCACGGGCAGCAGCCGGCTGGTCTCGCGGGCCCGCGCTGCATGCGCTGGCGAGCAACCCGCAGAGCAGGGCGGCGGCGAGGCGCGTCGCCGCGGTTCCGGCCGACGCGACCCAGCGCGCACGCGAAGTGGAACGCGACGGCACGCGGGCTCAGGAGGCCTGGGCCGCCCGCGTGCCCGCCCGCGGCAGGGCCTCGTCGGGCAGGCCACGAACGGAGATGCGGGGCGCGGTACCGCCTGCCGCCACGGGACGGGCGAAGAAGTGGTGGCCCACGAGGCGATGCCCCGTGCCCGCCGCGACCACGACGCCGGCGGTCTCCGACGGCAGCGCATCGCGCGTGGCGCCTTCGGCGAAGCGCACGTCGGCGTCGAAGGCGCGGAGCACGCACTCCAGGTCCTTGCCTGCGTCCTGTCCGCCGAGCCAGGTCCATCCGTCGTGACGCACGAGGCGCAGGGCGAGCTGTTCCATCTGTCCTTCCCGGAGAGCCGTGACTTCGCGCCTCCTGGCGACCTGCACGAGCCGGGAGCGAGTTGGCTCCCGAGGACGCGCGTGCCTCCCGGAGACGGTCGTGTCCGCTGGGGACGCCAGAGCGGGCGCTTGGGTTGCCCGTGTGGCGGCAGCGGCCTGCGAACGCGTGCGGAGGCCCACCGTAAGGCCTTGATCAGGTCCTGAGCGCGGATTTTCGCACTTGTCCTACGCACCGCATGGCTACACTTGCCTGCCTCGCGGGCCCGGGCAGGGGACCGCCGCCCCCACGGACGTCCGTGGGCACGGCGGGCCGACAGGCTCGGGACGCGAGCGTCGTGGGGGACATCTCCACGACGAATCGTCCATGACGGAGGGAATCATGCGAAGTGGGATGACATCCCTGCTCGTGGTCGCACTGTGCGGCGTGCTTGCCGGCTGCTGCGGCCTCGACCTGGGGGGTTGCGGCTGCGACCCCTGCAACACGTGCGAGCCGAGCCCGTGCTGCGCGATCGAGACACCGGCTCCGATGGTTGCCTGCGCGGTGCAGGCTCCCGAGGTGCTTCCTTGCGCCGCCAGCCCCGAGCCGCCCTGCGCGCCCGGTGACTGCTGCGGCCAGGTCGCTGGTCAGCGCGATGCGCCGGCCGGCATCCCCGCGGGCGTCCAGGCTGGTGAGGCCTGGTGCCGCGTGCTCATCCCGGCCCAGTACGAAGACGTGACCGAGCAGGTCTGCGTCCGTCCGGCCAGCACGCGCCGCGAGACCATCCCGGCTCGCTACGAGACGCGGACGCGTCAGGTCCTCTGCCGCCCCGAGCAGCAGCGCCAGATCCCGGTCCCCGGCGAGTACGAGATGCGCGACAAGCAGATCTGCGTGCGTCCCGCCTCCACGCGCCGGGTCCCGGTGCCCGGCGAGTACGAGATGCGTGACAAGCAGATTTGTGTGCGTCCCGCCTCCACGCGCCGCGTCCCGGTGCCCGGCGAGTACGAGATGCGCGACAAGCAGGTTTGCGTGCGTCCCGCCTCCACGCGGAACATCCCGGTTCCGGCCGAGTTCCAGACGGTGACCGAGCGCGTCGAGTGCTGCCCGGCCCGTACCGAGTGGCAGCAGATCCCCTGCCAGCCCTGCGACCTTGGCGAGGGCGAAGAGCAGGGTGACTGCTGGCAGCTCGTCACGATCCCGGCGCAGTACCGCGAGGTCAGCCGTCAGGTCTGCGTCAAGCCCGCCAGCGTGCGCTGCGAGCAGATCCCGGCCGAGTACAGGACCATCCAGGAGCGCGTCTGCGTCAAGCCGCCGAGCTTCCGCGAGGAGGTCATCCCGGCCGAGTACAAGACGATCCAGGAGCGCGTCTGCGTCAAGCCGCCGAGCTTCCGCGAGGAAGTGATCCCGGCCGAGTACAAGACGATCCAGGAGCGCGTCTGCGTCAAGCCGCCGAGCACGCGCTGCGAGACGATCCCGGCCGAGTACCGCACGGAGGAGTACCGCGTCTGCGTGCAGCCCGAGAGCTGCCGCGAGATCCCGGTGCCCGCCGAGTACACGACCCGCACGACCAAGCGCCTCGTCGCCCCGGCTCGCTGGGTGTGGCGTCGCAACACGGCGTGCGAAGTCCCGGACGCTCCCTGCAACTAGCTGTCGGGAGGTCAGGCGCGCATCGCGAGGTGCGCGCCTGAATCGTCTGGCTCGCGCGCTTCACCGCTGCCGGTTCCCGGACCGGCATGGCGAGGGGCGGGATGACGGTCGCGCTCCCCGCAGCCCACTTCATGGGGCCAGGCCGCCATGCGGCCTGGCCCCATTCACGTTTTGTCTTGGCGCAGTCAGCTCTTGGAAGGGGGCGACGGCCGTAGCGCGCCCCCAGCCGGCCAACCCGCCCGCCGTGCAGTGGGGCACCGGTCCGGGCGCTGCTGCGCGGATGGGTCCAGGCCGCCTGCGGCCTGGCCCCATTCGCGTTTTGTCTTGGCGCAGTCAGCTCCTGGAAGGCGGCGACGGCCGCAGAGCGCCCCCAGCCGGCCAACCCGCCGGCCGTGCAGTGGGCCACCGGTCCGGGCGCTGCTGCGCGGATGGGTCCAGGCCGCCTGCGGCCTGGCCCCATTCACGTTTTGTCTTGGCGCAGTCAGCTCCTGGAAGGCGGCGACGGCCGCAGAGCGCCCCCAGCCGGCCAACCCGCCGGCCGTGCAGCGGATGAGGAGCCGGGTGAAGTCACCACCTCTCGCCCCTGAGGGCGATCGCTCCTGGTGGGGCCTCGCAGCGAGAGGTGGGGACGCTCACCGGGCTCCGTACGGCCCCTTTCGAGCCCGGGGCGACTTCCGTTCTGTTCCCCGTCGCGGCGACGCCCCGTCGCGGTGCCGCTCCCCGGCGCGGTGCGGAGGTCTTGCCGGGCTCCGTACGGCCCCTTTCGAGCCCGGGGCGACTTCCCTCCTGTTCCCCGTCTCGGCGACGCCCTGTCGCGGTGCCGCTCCCCGGCGCGGTGCGGGAGTCCTGCCTGGCTCTGTACGTTTGCGGCCTCGACGGGCCAAGCTCCGCCCGCGCGCGGCGGTGTCCCCTCGCGCCCACCCTCGGAACCCGCCAGGCGGTACCCTCCTGGCCGACGCCGAGGGGGCGGCGTCGGGAGGCAGCGCGATGGGCCATGTGGTGCGTCGGGGTCTGGTCGCGTTCCTGGCCGGCTGGCTGCTGTTCGCGGGCCCCGGCCGCGCGCGCGTCGGGGCCGAGGAGGCCGCCGAGGAGCTCCAGAAGCGCGTGGACGCCGCGATCGACCGCGGCGTCGCGTGGCTCCGCACGCAGCAGCAGCGCGAGGGCAGCTTCCCCGGGCTTTCCGAGAACCGGACGGACAGCCGCGCCTACCACCTCATGGACCTGGGTCTTGACGCCCTGGTCATCCTCACGATGGCCCACGGGGGCGTGAAGGCGGACGACGACGCGGTCAAGAAGGCGATGCGGTTCATCGAGGGCCACTACCGCGGTGATCCCCGCAAGGGCAGCTGGAACCTGGCGGGCGACGGCAAGCTGACGGTGTACGTCGCGTCGACCCTGATCCTTGCGCTTGACGCGTTGCACGACGCGACCGGCGGCGAGCCTGCGCAGGTCGCCATGGACCGCTACGGTCAGCCCAAGGCGCCCAAGCCCTGCAAGTGCCGCTACCCCAAGCGCGTCGAGCGCTGGATCCGCGAGCTCGTCGACTTCCTCGTGGGTGCGCAGGATGCGTCCGGAGGCTGGCGCTACCCAGGCAACCCGATCGCGTCCGAAGAGGCCGCGACCGACCTCAGCAACACCCAGTACGCGTTGCTGGGCCTGGCCGCCGCAGCGCGTTGCGGCATCGAGGCGCCGCCGGCCACGTGGCAGAAGGCGGCCGAGCACGTGCTTCGCGAGCAGGAGTCCGACGGGCTCGACGGGACGTGGTGGGTGGAGAACCCGGCGTACGACCCCGCGGGCACCTCGGACCGCTTCGTGGACGCGGGCCAGGGCAAGGTGCGGGGCTGGTGCTACCTGCCAGGCCAAGTGGCCCTGCCAACCGGCTCCATGACGGCCGCCGGCGTCACGTGCCTCGCGCTCGCCAAGGAACGTCTCTGGCAGATGGGTGCCCTGGAGCCTTCCTTCAGGTCGAAGATCGACATCGGCCTGCGCGATGGGCTCATCTGGCTCGGTGAGTACTTCGACGTGTCCCGCAACCCGGAGCCCTCGGGCGCCGCCGCGCTATGGCACTACTACTGGATCTACGGGCTCGAGCGGGCCGGCTCCAAGACCGGGGTGAAGTACCTCGGCAAGCACGACTGGTACCGGGAGGGCGCCACCTACTTGCTGGCGGCCCAGCAGGCGGACGGCTCCTGGCCCCAGGCGGGCGCGGACGGGCGCCCGGCCGACCACACGGAGAGCGCGATCACGCAGACGTGCTTCGCCGTCCTCTTCCTGCGCCGTGCCACGGCCAAGCCGCCGATCCCCATGGTTCCGACCTTCACGGGGGGCGGGGACAAGTAGCCCGCGGCGAGGCGCGCTCCTCCGTCGGTGTCGCCCCGTCGCGGCGCCGTGCCTGGGGGGGCGACGGCCTAGACTGACCGGCTCGCGGGAGGCGGCTGGCGGGCAAGGTGCCCCAAGGTGCCCGGGGGCGGACCCGGCACGTGACGCGCCCGGACGGGAGGCGGCGTGACCGACGATGCCAAGGGCCACCGCGGGACGGGAAGCGCGAGCGCGGACGCAGGGAAGCCGACGGGCGTCGTCGAGCCCCGAGCCGTGACGGGAGGAGCCGTGAGCGAGAGCCCCGGAGGGCGCCTGCCCGGAGACGAGGCGGCCGGCCCGTTGGCCGCGCAGGCCGTCGACACGTTGCGCACGCTGGCCATGGACGCGGTGCAAGCCGCGAACAGCGGGCATCCGGGTACGCCCATGGCCCTGGCGCCGCTGGCCTATGCGCTGTGGACCCACGGCATGCGCTACACCAGCGAGGACCCGGCCTGGCCGGATCGCGACCGCTTCGTCCTCTCGTGCGGTCACGCCAGCATGCTGCTCTACGGCATCCTGCACCTGACGGGCTATCCGCTCGGGCTCGACGACATCCGTCGGTTCCGCCAGTGGGACAGCCCGGCGGCCGGCCATCCCGAGCACGGCCATGTTCCCGGTGTCGAGACCACGACGGGGCCCCTCGGACAGGGCATTGCCAATGCCGTGGGGATGGCGCTCGCGGAGCGTCACCTGGCCGCTCGCTTCAACCGCGAAGGCAGCGTCCTCGTCGACCACCGTACGTGGGTGATCGCCTCGGACGGGGATCTCATGGAGGGCGTCTCGTTCGAAGCGGCCAGCCTCGCAGGCCACCTCGGTCTGGGCCGGCTGTGCGTGTTCTGGGACGACAACCGGATCACGATCGACGGCACGACGGACCTCGCCTTCAGCGAAGACGTGGCGGCCCGTTTCCGCGCCCTGGGCTGGGACGTGCTGCACGTCGGCGACGATGAAGGGGTGCCCGGCTACCGGCGCGCCATCGACGCGGCCCTGGCCGACGAGGATCGCCCCACGCTCGTGGTGTGCCGTACGCACATCGGTGCCGGCAGCCCGGGCAAGCAGGACACCTCCGCGGCGCATGGCGCGCCGCTGGGCGCCGACGAGGTGCTCCGCACCAAGGAGGCCCTGGGCTGGCCCGTGGAGCCCGCGTTCCTCGTCCCCGACCAAGTCCGCGAGCATCTGACCGAAGCGGGGCGCCGCGGCAATGCCGAGCGGGACGCGTGGAACGCACGCCTCGCCGCCGCCCGCCAGTCCGACCCCGACCGCGTAGCCGCGTTCGAGGCTGCGCTTGCCGGCGTCCTCCCCCTGGAGGTCGGCAGCACGTTGGACGCCGTGGCCGAGGCCGAGGGTGGCCGCCGCATGGCCACGCGCAAGGCCAGCGGCAAGGTGCTCGCCGCGCTCGAGGGCGTCCTGCCGGAGCTGGTCGGCGGGTCCGCCGACCTGGCGGGCAGCAACAACACGCGTCTGCCCCGGAGCGGCGACATCCGGCGTGGTCGCTTCGGCGACCGCAACGTGCACTTCGGCGTGCGCGAGCACGGCATGGCGTCCATGCTCAACGGCATGGCGCTGCACGGCGGCGTGCGTCCCTACGGCGGCACGTTCCTGGTGTTCGCCGACTACATGCGCCCCGCCATCCGTCTCGCGGCCTTGATGGGTCTGCCGGTCGTCTACGTGTTCACGCACGACTCGATCGGCGTGGGGGAGGACGGGCCCACGCACCAGCCGGTCGAGCACCTCGCCTCGCTACGTGCCATGCCCAACCTCCACGTGATCCGACCGGCGGATGCCGCGGAAACGGTCGAGGCGTGGCGTCTCGCGCTCGAGCGACGCGACGGGCCCACGGCCCTCGTGCTCACGCGACAAGACCTGTCGCCGTTGGATCGCACGCGAGGGCGACCGGCCTCGTGCGTCGCCGACGGCGCGTACGTGGTGCGTTCCGGTGCGGAGGCGCCAGACGTCGCGCTCCTCGCGACCGGCAGCGAGGTCGGTGCCGCCGTCGAAGCGGCCGAGAGGCTCCAGGGCCAAGGCGTGACCGCACGCGTGATCTCCATGCCGTGCTGGGAGCGGATCGACGACGCTGCGTTCGATCGGATGTGCGGAGGAGCACGCGTACGCGTCGCCATCGAGGCGGCGGCCTCGTTCGGCTGGCACCGCTTCACGGGATCGGGCGGCACCCTCGTCACGCTGGACCGCTTCGGCGCGTCGGCACCGGCGGGCGTCTTGTTCGAGAAGCTCGGCTTCACGGGCGAGCACGTCGCGACCGTGGCCAAGGACGCGTTGGCGCGGGCGGAGCTGGGCGGAGCCGGGGCATGCGCATCCTGATCGCCGGCGCCGACGAGGTTGCCTTCCGTCTCGCCGAGGCCCTCATGGCCGACCACCGCACGGGCATCCTCTGCCCCGAGCGGGAGCGGTACGAGGCGCGCGTGGCTTCGCTGGAGGTCGATGCGCACTACGGTAGCGTCACCTCGGTCGAGGACCTGCGGGGCGCCGGCGTCAAGGAGGCCGATCTCTTCATCGCCGCGGGCACGAGCGACGAGGGCAACCTCGTGGCGTGCGTCAGCGCCAAGCGCTTGGGCGCCAAGCGTACGGTGTGCTTCCTGTTCGGGCCGGCCCTGGACCTGCGCGACGGCCGCGACGATGGCACCGACGACCCGTTGGGCATCGCGCTCGACATCGACCTGGTCGTGCGTCCGGGCTCGCAGCTGACCGAGGAGATCTTGCGCATCGTGGCGGTGCCGGGCGCCCTCGACGTCGAGGCGTTCGTGGGAGGGCGCGTCCAGCTGCTGCGTCACGGCGTGGAGGCGGGAGCGCCCATCCTCAAGGGAGCGCTCAAGGACGTGGGCGTTCCCGAGGGCGTCGTGTTCGTCATGGCGCGACGCGGGGACGAGGTCTTCCTCCCCAAGGGCGACACGCGCTTCCAGCCCGGCGACAAGCTCACGGCCATGGGCACGATGGCCGGCATCAACCGCCTGCTGTTTCGCTACCTGCGCGTGGACGGGGGCGTCGAGACGCGCCACGAAGCCACGGTGATCGGCGGGGGCACGGTAGGCCTCGGCGTCGCCCTGGGGCTGGAAGAGGCCGGCTGGCGTGTCAAGGTCATCGAGTCGGACCGCGTCCGCTGCGAGATTGTTTCCACGCGCCTCAAGGGCTTGGTCCTGCATGGTGACGGGGCCGACCTCGATCTCCTGGAGAGCGAGCGTGTCGGCGATGCGCCCGTGCTGGTGGCCGTCACCAGCAACGACGAGAAGAACCTGTTGGTCTCCTTGCTCGCCCGCAGCCTCGGCGTACGGCGGGTCGTCACGCGCGCCGACTCGCCGTCCAACGAGCGCCTGTTCGAGCGCGTCGGCATCGACGTCGTGCGTTCGGCGCGCGGAGCCGCCGTCAACCGCGTGCTTTCGGGCATCGGCGTGGCCCGCGCCGAGCTCCTCGCGGAGCTGGAGCACGGCGACGCCGAAGTGATCGAGCTGGTCGTGCCTGCCGATCTGCCCGCGATTCCCCTGACGCGCATGAAGGCGGGGCTGTTCGGGATCATCGGCGCGATCCTGCGTCGCGCTCGCGTCATCATCCCGCGCGGATCGGACTCGGTGGAGGGAGGCGATCGCCTGCTCGTGTTCTGCATGAAGAGCGAGGAGTCCAGCGTGCGCGAGTTCTTCCAGGAAGGCCTGCGCTCGCTCGCGGAGTCGGCGTGAGCCGACCGCGGTCCTAGGGAACCCCCATGCGCCTCGGCGTCGTCGTCGCGATCATCGCCCGCCTGGTGCGGCTCTTCGCGCTTGCCATGCTGCCGCCCTTCGTCCTGGCGCTCGTCGACGGCAGCACCCGGACCGTTCTCGCCTTCGGTGGGGCCGGGTTGGTCTGCGCGCTCTTCGGCAGCTTCTTCGGGCGGCTGGCCCAAGCCCCCCGCTTGTTGCAGCGCAACGAGGCGATGGCCGTGGTGGCAGGAACCTGGTTGGCTTTGGCGACGTTCGGTGGTCTGCCGTACGTATTGGTCGAGCACGGTCTCACCCCGATGGATGCGCTGTTCGAGGCCATGAGCGGCTTCACGACGACCGGCGCCACGGTGCTCACGGACTTCTCGCACTACGACCGGTCGTTCTTCCTCTGGCGCGCCATGACGCAGTGGTTCGGCGGCCTCGGCGTGATCGCGCTGGGGGTCGTGGTCCTGCCGCGCCTGGGCATCGCCGGGCGGCAGCTGATGTTCGCCGAGGCCAGTGGGGCGCCGAGCGAGGGAATCAGCCCCCAGGTGCGCGAGGCGGCGCGGTGGCTCTGGATCCTCTACACGGGCTTGAGCGCTCTTCTCATCGTGCTGCTGATGGGTCAGGGCCTGTCCCTCTACGACGGCGTGGTGCACTCGATGACCACCATGTCCGCAGGTGGTTTCTCGCCGTACGGACGCTCGATCGAGGGCATCGCCAACCCCGGCGTCGAGTGGGTCTTGGTCGTCTTCATGGTGATCGCCGGGTCCAGCTATGCGTTGCAGTGGCGGGCCTTCGCGCGCGGCCCCCAGGAGCTCTTTCGCGATGGCGAGTTCGTTGCCTACGTGCTGCTGTCCGCGCTGCTTGCCGGTGGGCTCGCGTGGGTCCTGGCCGGCGGGACGCCGGGCGAGCCCGAGCTCCGGGCCGCGGCCTTCCAGGTGGCCAGCCTCGCGTCCAGCACCGGATACGCCAGCGTGGACTACGAGGTGTGGACGCCGGCGGCCAAGGCCTTGTTGATCCTCGCCATGCTGCTCGGCGGCTGCGCAGGCAGCGCGTGCGGCGGTCCCAAGGTGGTGCGGTGGCTCATCCTGGGGAAGTTCTTCCGCCGTGAGGTGCTGCAGGCGCTGCATCCACGGGCGGTGCTGGCCCTCACGTGGAAGGGGCGCACGGTGACGCCGCCCATCCTGCGTTCCGTGCTGATGCTGATTTTCGCGTTCCTGGCGCTCTACCTGTTCGTCGGCGTGTTCCTGGTCGTGGCCGAAGGCGTGAGTCTCGAAGAGGGCTTCTCCAGCAGCATCGCTTGCGTGGGCAACATCGGTCCCGGGTTCGGCCGGTTCGGTCCCATGGGCAGCTTCGCGGGGTACAGTCCCTTGGCCAAGGCCGTCCTCGTGGTCGCCATGTGGTTGGGCCGGCTTGAGGTCATGACCGTCTTGGCCCTCGTCGGGCGAGAAGCCTGGCGTGGCGTCCATTGGCGGGATGCGCCGCGAGCCGAGTCGACGCGTTGACCGCTTTCCCGATCGGCTGGCCCGTCCGTCGCGCATCGAAGGAGCCAAGCATGCCCCGTCCCGCCCGGTCTCGTCGTGCTGCCTTGCCCGTCCTTGCCCTTGTCGCCGCGTTGGCCGTGCTCGGCGCCGCACCGTCTGCGGGCGCCGAGAACTTCACGGGACGCCAGGCGCCCGACATCTCGCTGGCCGACGGCGTCCAGGGACTCCCCGCCGGCGACTCGCTCGCGCGGCACCGCGGCAACGTGGTCCTGCTGACCTTCTGGTTCCGGGACTGCCCGATCTGTCGCCGCCACCTGCCCCAGGTGCAGGCACTTCACGACCGCTACGATGGCTTCGGCCTGGACGTCGTGACCGTCGTCGACAAGTACGCCCCGTCCGACGTGCTCCCGGTGCTCCGGCAGTTCGGTTGGACGTTCCCCACGGCGGCGGACCGTGATGGTTCGCGGGCACGCGCGTTCGGGGTCGGACGCCGTCCCGAGGAGTACCTGATCGCGCCCGATGGACGCGTCGTGTCCAGCTTGACCGTGCGGACCCAGGAGGTGGAAGCCGCCTTGGCGGGCTGGCGCGTCGAGCGCTGCGGTCCGTGGCCGGCGGGCAGCGAGGCCGTGCGCCGCCACGTCGCCGCCGGCGCCTACGGGGAGGCCCTCAAGGTCCAGGGCACCGAGGCCGGGCTGGCTGCGCGCGTGCTGGCCGAAGCGCGCCGGGATCTCCAGGCGCGCGTCGCGCGCATCCGGCGCGGGCTCCAGCGCCGCGCCGACGTCCGCGCAGACGTCGGCTACCTGCGCACGGCGTACCAGGGGACCTCGCTGGCCGAGGAGGCCCAGGCGGCGCTCCAAGCGCTCTTCCCGGGCAAACCTCGTTAGGGTTCTCGTCGCTCTGCGCAGCAGCCCGCCGCGAGCGGGCGCTCCACCGCGCCAGGATCGATGGGCAGGACGTGGTGGAGTGGTACGCTCTACCCGCCGCGGCCGCCGGGGGGGGCGAGCCGTGGAGTCTGCCCGCGCGGCCCGTCCGGGCCCGCAGAGCCCTGGAGGGAAGCATGACTTCGCGCTCGATCTACCCGGCGGCGCTTGCCGCCGCGATGGCCATCGTCCTCTCGGGCTGCTGCTCGGCCCTGGTCCGTGCGCCGTCCCGCACGACGCTTGCGGACGCTGCGATGCCCGCCGCGGATGCCCAGGGGCTCGTCGCGGGCATTCGTGACGAGGCGCCCGCCGCCCTCGTGCCGTGCGCCGACGAGCAGGCGCCCGCGCCCGCCGACGAGCAGGCGCCCGCGCCCGCGCCCGCTGGCGTGCAGGCGCCGCCGCCGCCCGCCGGTGATCGTCCGCCGGCCGAGGCCGGTCCGGGCGAAGCGTGGTGCCGCGTGTGGGTGCCCGCCGTCAACGAGGTCCGCTCCGAGCGCGTGCTCGTCGAGCCGGCGCGCAAGGTCAAGCGGTGGATCGCTCCGGTCTACGGCAAGCGCATGCGTGTCGTGTGCGGACGCCCCGCCGAGATCGAAGAGGTCACGGTGCCCGGCCAGTTCGGCACGCGTCGTCGCACGATCGTCACGGATCCCGGCCACGACGTGTGGGAACGCGTGAAGTGCGGCAACGACCCCTGTGGCTGTCAGGAGTGCTGGAAGAAGGAGACGTGTCCCCCGAAGACCGAAGAGGTCTGCGAGCGCGTCTGCATCGAGCCGAGCCGGACGGTCATCAAGTTCCGCCCCGCCGAGTGGCGCGTGGTGGAAGAGGAGTACATGGTCGAGCCCGGGCGCTGCGAGGAAGTGTGCCTGCCGGCTCGCTACGAGAACCGTGCCCGCACCGTGTGCGTGAAGCCGGGCCGCTGGGAGTGGCGCCGCAATCCCAACTGCGAGGTTCCCGTCGCCGTCCTGCTGCCGGCGCTCGAGATCGAGCTGGTCGACCAGCGTCCCGACGGCACGAAGGAAGGCATCTTCGCCCGCGGTGAGCTCGTCCGGTACGAGCTGCGCGTCAAGCACGACGAAGGCAGCCAGGCAATGGCCGACCTGGGCGTGCACTTCAAGCTGCCGGCAGAGCTGGAGTTCGTGTCCGGTCGTGGCGTCGGCACGCCGATCGCCGTCACGGGTGCGGGCCGCGAGGCGGCCTCCAACGTGTTCACGCTCGCCATCGGCGACGAGCGTGTCATCGAGCTCCTGGCCAAGGTCGTGGGTGTGCCCAGCACCAACCTGGTCAAGCTCGAGGCCAGCGTCCAGACCAGCGATGGCCACCCGCTGGCCACCGAGACGGAGAGCACCACGCTCAAGGAAGGGGCGCTGACCCCGACCTCCTTGCCGCTCGCCCGCTAGGCCTCTTGCCCGCGGGCCGGTCGCCCCGGCCGCTGCGTCGAGCGCCCACGTGGCCCCGGTCGTCGACGACCGGGGCCTTTCTCGTTGCGGGGGGGGGCCGTGACGGGGGGTGCCAGCAGGCTCCTGCGGGCCATGTGGGCGCCGGGGAGATGCACACGCCGACGCGAACGCGGTTTCCCCGGCCGCGGGCCGCGGACCTTCGCCCATTGTTCATGGTTCGTGCTTGCGGCCCTCCGCGAAAGCATTAGGCTGTCGCGCGTTCTCGACGCATGGCGAGATTTCACGACGCGAGGGATTCGGGACAGGCTCGGCGGGTTGACGCAAGTCCTTTCGTATGGGGACTTTGGGTCAGCGCAGGTGACATGCCGACCGGCGGCATGGAGCGTGCTTTCCGCCCGACGGGTGGACCTCCTTGGGGGAGGGACCCCGGGAACGAGCCAGGTCGTCCGTGCAGGGCGCACGACCGTCGGCCCTCGGCTCCCGATGCAAGCAGGAGACGTCCATGTCCAAGCGAAGCTTCTTCGCGGCTCTCGTCCTCGTGGCGACGGCCCTCAGCCTGGGGTCGGTCACGGTCGCGACCGCCTCGGCCCCCAACGGGTGGAACCCCAGCACGGATGCTGGCTTCCAGGGCCTGCCCGACCGTGACCCGCGGAGCGCCCGGTTCCTGGTGCTCTCCAACGCGAACAACTCGACCTTGCCGGGCACCGTCAACGGCCCTGGCGAGACGTTCCTCGCGGTTTCCTTCGATCCGGCGGTGAGCGGCTCGCAGGCGCGTATCGCGCTGTTCGACCCGAACACGGTGGGGCTCTGGGACCAGCGCGTGGACGGTCGTCTCCTCACCGTCGCGCCCAACGTCCGCTACAGCCTGTATGCCGACGCCAACGGTGACGCCGTCGCGCGCCTCGTGGACGGCGACAACACCAACGACCCGGCGCTCGTCCAGCAGACCGACGCGGCGGGAGACTACAACGCCGACGCCAACGCCGACTCCGCGTGGTGCTCGTTCTACGACGCCGCGCTGGCCAGCACGCCCTCGGCCCGGACGCCGGTCGGCACGTACCGCTTCCTGCTGCGCATGACGCTCGAGCCCGCCCCCGGTCAGCTCTTCCTGCAGGGCACCGAGCGCTGCGGTCACAAGGTGGCGTTCAACGGCACCTACCTGCTGCCGGCCAACTCGGTCATCGGGTTCGGCGGCGGCGCCATCGACGAGCGCACGATCGTCGGCCTCGAGCGCCAGCTGATCCTGCAGTCGTTCGACCCGGTCACCACGCTCGAGCCCGCGCCCGAGTCGTTCCACTACAACGGCATCTTCCAGCTCAACATGCGCGGCACGCACGCGTGCGCCGGCGACATCAACATGTCCGACTCGGATGCCGACTACCAGGCGCCGACGAGCCAGGGCGGGTCCATCAACGACCCGCTGCAGAACCCCACGGGCATTCCGCCGGACAACGTCGGCTTCTACGAGCTTCCGGCGTCGGAGTTCCCGCTGCGCGACGTGTCGGACTTCCTGATCCTCGACCCGGCCACGCCGGGCGGTGCGCCGCGTCCGATCCGTTGGTCGATCTTCCCGACCAACGCCGTGCACGACACGGGCGCCCCGGACCCCGCGAGCACGCCGGCCAACCCCACCTTCACCTCGGCGGCCGACACGGCCTCGGGCCACGTCTCCTACGACTCGAACCAGCAGCCGGGCGTGTTCGAGACCGCGCTCCTGGACCAGGCGACGTTGCTGGCCAACCCGGGCCTGTGGTGCGTGCGGTGGGAGAGCGTCGACAAGGCCAACTTCGTCTTCCTGAAGTTCAGCCGCGAGGTCGGCACGACCCCGCACGCCCCGAGCATGGAGGGTCGCGTCTTCTGCGACGCCAACACGAACGGCGTCTACGACGCCGGCACGGACGGCTCGCTCGGCATCGCGGTCAACCTGTCCGTCCAGCGCGTCAACTGCGACACCGACGCCCCCATCGGCGCGCCCATCCCGGTCGTCACGGCGCTTGACGGCACATGGAACATCGCGGCCATCCAGCCGGGCTGCTACGAGGTCTCGGTCGTCACGGCGATTCCCTTCGCGCCCACGGGGGGCATCACGCTGCCCCTGCGCGTCGAGGTCGAGGACGACGAGTGCGAGGCCGACCTCGACATCGGCTACGACTGCACCCAGTCGCTGTGCGGCCACGTCTTCTGCGACTTCAACACGAACTGCGAGTACGACCCGCTGATCGACGAGCCCTACACGCCGGGCGCGATCACCGTCGTGGTCCAGCGCATCGACGACCTGGGCGACCCGGTGGGGGCCCCGGTCAACGTCTTGATCAGCCAGGGCGTCCAGTGGTGCGCGGACGACCTGCCGGTGGGCCGCTACCGCGTGACGCTGGCCGGCACCGACCTCGAGGTCGTGCCCGGCTGTGTCGAGTCCTACACGATCGACCTGGACCTGGGCACGGTCGGGTCCGAGTCCACCGCCAACCTCGACTTCGCCATGGTCTGTCCGCCGGACGAGGTGGAAGTCTGCGGTCGCGTCTGGTGTGACGACGACGGCACGCGCACGTTCAACCCGCTGGACGACCGTCCGATCCCCGGCATGACCATCGAGGTCCGTCCCGCCGGCCAGCCGTTGGCGCCGCCGATCGCGACGATCCTCACGGGCGTGGACGGCTCGTGGTGTCTCGACCTCGAGGTCGGCAGCTACCTGTTCACGGTCGTCTACCCCGACCCGCCGATCACGAACAACATCGAGCCCATCGGCCCGACCAGCCGCACCGTCGACGTCGACGTCGAGCCGGCGCCGCCGTCCGTCGACTTCCTGTTCGACTGCTTGTCCAGCCTCGGTGGCCGCGTCTTCTGCGAGGGCCCCGACAGCGACTGCAACGAAGTCTGGGATGCCGGCATCGACACCCCCGTCCCCGGCGTGCTCGTCGAGCTGCTGCTGAACGGTGTCGTGGTCGATACCACGCTGACCAACGCCGCCGGCCTCTACGCCTTCGCCGGCTTGGCCCCGGGCAGCTACACCACGCGCGTGGCGAACAACGCCGCCAACGAGGCGCTGCTCGGTGACAAGGCCGGGCCGACCCCGCCGACGCGCACGGGCGTGCTCCCCCAGGGCGCCGACCGCGCGACCGACATCACGGGCCTCGACTTCGCCTACTGCGTGCGCCAGATCATGGGCCGCGTCTTCTGCGAGGGGCCGGACGGCGACTGCGACGGCGTCTACGACGCCGGCATCGACCAGCCGATCCCCGGCATCGTCGTCGAGCTCGTGCTGAACGGTGTCGTCATCAAGACCGACGTGACCGACGTCGAAGGCAAGTACGGCTTCGACGAGCTGGATCCGGACCTCCAGTACATCGTGCGTGTCGCCGACATCCCGGCGAACGCCGTGTTGCTCGTCGGCAAGACCGGTCCGACGCCGCCCGCCTACCAGGTGACCCCTGGCAGCAGCGGCCAGACCCCGAGCCTGGACTTCGGCTACTGCGAGCGCATGCTCGCCGGCCGCGTGTTCTGCGAGGGCCCGGACGCGGACTGTGACGGTCGCTACGACGCGGGCGTCGACACGCCGATCCCCGGCGTCCTCGTCGAGCTCGTGCAGGGCGGCGTGGTGCTGCGCACCGACACGACCAACGCCGACGGCCGCTACGGCTTCACCGGGTTGGCGCCGGGTGGCAGCTACATCGTCCGCGTGGCGAACAACGCGGCCAACGCCGCCCTCCTGGCCGGCAAGGCGGGCCCCGACCCGCTGCTCTACGACGTCGTCGTGCCGGCGGCTGGCGCGCTCGACAACCTGGACTTCGGCTACTGCTGGCGCCGCATCGGCGGTCGGGTCTTCTGCGAAGGTCCCGAGGCCGACTGCGACGGCATCTACCAGGCGGGCGTCGACACCCCGATCGCAGGCGTCCTGGTGGAGCTGCTCGAGGGCGGCGTCCAGATCGCGACCGACACGACGGACGCCCAGGGCCTCTACTCGTTCTTCCCGGTGAAGCCCGGCGTCGCCTACGTGACGCGCGTGGCGAACACGCCGGCGAACGACGCCTTGCTCGAGGGCAAGTCCGGTCCGATGCCGCCGCTCTGGAACGTGACGCCGCTGCCGACCGGCCAGCGCAACGACCTGGACTTCGCCTACTGCCTGAAGGAGCTGTCCGGTCGCGTCTACTGCGAAGGCCCGACGGACGACTGCAACGGCGTCTACGACGACGGCATCGACACGCCGATTCCCGGTGTGACGATCGAACTCGTGGCAGGCGGCCTCGTGGTCGACACGACCGTCACCAACGCCCAGGGCTTCTACGCGTTCACCGGTCTCACGCCGGGCGTGGCCTACACCGTGCGTCCTGCGAACAACCCGGCCAACCAGGCCCTGCTCGAGGACAAGACCGGCCCGGTGCCGCCGCAGTACACGGTGACGCCGGGTACCACGGACCCGCTGTCGGGTCTGGACTTCGGCTACTGCCTGCGTGAGATCTCGGGCCGCGTGTTCTGCGAGCCGAGCACCGAGGACTGCGACGGGATCTACGAGGCGGGTGTGGACCTGCCGATCCCCGGCATCCTGGTGGAGCTCGTGCTGAACGGCGTCGTGGTCGACACGACCTTGACGAATGCCGAGGGCCGCTACGTCTTCACCGGCCTGACGCTGGGGGCGACGTACACCACCCGCGTGGCGAACAACGCCGCCAACGCGGCCATCCTGGCCGACAAGACCGGGCCGACGCCGCCGAGCTACACGGTGGTGATCCCCGCCTCCGGCCAGGAAGCTGCGGCCCTGAACAACCTCGACTTCGCCTACTGCTCGCACCGCGAGCTGTCGGGCACCGTCTACTGCGAGGGGCCGTTCGACGACTGCAACGGGGTCTACGACCTCGGTGTGGACACGCCGATTCCCGGCGTCGTGGTGGAGCTCGTCGTGAACGGTGTCGTGGTGGCCACGGACACCACGGACGCCAACGGCTTCTACAGCTTCGACGAGCTCGAAGTGGGGGTGGCCTACACGACGCGCGTGGCCAACACGCCGGCCAACAGCGCGCTCCTGACCGGCAAGAACGGCCCCGTGCCGCCGAGCCACACGGTCGTCCCGGGCACCGACGACGTGCTCACGGGTCTGGACTTCGGTTACTGCCTGCGCCAGATCTCGGGACGCGTGTTCTGCGAGCCGGGTGAGCCGGACTGCGACGAGATCTGGACGCCGGGCGTGGACACCCCGATCCCGGGGATCCTGGTCGAGCTCGTGCTCGGCGGATCCGTGGTCGGCACGACCACGACCGATGTCGAGGGCCGCTACGTCTTCACCGGGCTGATCCTGGGCGCGTCGTACACGACCCGTGTCGCCGCGACGCCGGCCAACGCCGCCCTGCTCGTCGGCAAGACGGGTCCGACGCCGCCCTCGTGGACGGTGGTCATCCCGGCCTCCGGCTCGCTGGCCGCCCAGCAGCAGACGCTCGACTTCGCGTACTGCACGCAAAACGAGGAGCTCTCGGGCTACGTGTACTGCGAGGGTCCGTTCGAGGACTGCAACGGCGTCTACGACCTGGGCATCGACACCCCGATCCCCGGGATCGTGGTCGAGCTGGTCGTGAACGGCGTCGTGGTGGCCACGGACACGACGGATGCGAACGGGTTCTACTCCTTCGACGGCCTCGAGGTCGGTGTCACGTACACCACACGCGTCGCGGCGATCCCCGCCAACGATGCGCTGTTGAAGGACAAGAACGGCCCGGTTCCGCCCAGCTGGACGGTCACCACGGGCACCGATGACCCGACGACCCATCTGGACTTCGGCTACTGCCTGCGCCAGATCGCCGGTCGCGTGTTCTGCGAGCCCGGCGAGCCGGACTGCGACGAGGTCTGGACGCCCGGCGTGGACACGCCGATCGCCGGCATCGAGGTGGAGCTGGTCCGCAACGGTCTCGTCGTGGCGACGGACACGACGGACGCTGACGGCCGCTACCTGTTCACGGGTCTCGTGCTCGGTGCGACCTACACCACGCGTGTGGCCGCCACCGCCGCCAACGAGGCATTGCTCCTGGACAAGAAGGGTCCGACGCCCCCGAGCTGGACCGTCGTCATCCCGGCCTCGGGCCAGGAAGCCGCCGGTCAGCAGGACCTCGACTTCGCCTACTGCACGGAGCGTGAGTGCATCCAGAAGATCTGCATCCGCGTCTACATCGAGCCCAAGGGCAAGTGCGACCAGGTGTTCACGCCTGGCGTGGATCGTTGGCTCGAGGGCGCCCAGGTGTTCGTCAAGAACGCGGACGACAACAACGGCTACATCGCGGACGCCTACACGGATGCCGACGGTCGTGCCTGCTGGGAGGGCTTGCCCCCCGGTCGCTACATCGTGTACGTGGGCGGCGACCAGACGCACCTCGGCTTGCTCGAGTGCGACGTCTGGGAGTGCCATGTCCTCCTGCGCTGCAACGAGGACAAGGAGTGCGTCGTCGGTACCTGCGAGCGCTGCCCGCGCGGTCCCGCCTGCGAGGGCGAGATCCGCGAGGTCGACGTCGAGCTGGACCTCTGCCCGACCGCGCATGAAGGCGAGGAGTGCCTGCCCTTCGAGGTGGTGCTCGGCGGCTTCCGCGACGGCCAGCGCTACGTGATGGACCGTCTCCACACGCTCGCTTGCCCGGGTGAGATGCCCCTCGCGCTGCACGGCGCGGACGGCGTCATCCGCGTCCTCTCCATGGAGTGGACGCCGTGGGGCGCCGTGCGCGTCAGGCTGCGCCTGACGGCGCCCGGTGACGGTTCGTTCGGCAGCGACGAGATGGTCCTCCAGGTCACGCTCGGCGACGACACGGCGACCGGCCAGACGGCTTGGCGCGCCGAGACGGTCCGCCCGGGTGCCTGGTTCACCTTCGAGCGCGGCTGCACGCCGCTCCCGCCCTGCGAGGAGATGTTCGGCGACCTCTACCAGTGGCTGCCCGGTGAGTGCGCGGCCCGCTTCCTGGTGCTCGACGTGCTCACGATGGAGTCGTGGGAGCGGTGCGACGAGCCCCGGAAGCCGGAGTGCGAGCCGGTTTGCCTGGAGCTGGGCGTGAACGGTCCGTGCGACTGGTTCGTGGACGGTGACAGGCGGCGTCTCGAGATCGGGCTCTGCCCGGTCGGCACGCACGACTACATGGACACGGTCGTCTTGGTCTTCGACGGGAACAGCTGGACGGGCGAGCAGAAGAGCGGCGACGGCTACCTGACCGTGCTCGCCGTGAACAAGCGCACGGACGAGTCCGATCCGGACGGCTGCCACTGCTGGTGGACCATCTCGGTCCGGCTTGACCACCCCTGCTGCATCCCGGGCCGCCCGGACTGCGTGACCGCCGTGGTCAAGGGGACGCTGGACGGCGTCACGACCGACGAGAGGGTGCAGGACGTCTGCATCATCCCGTAGCGCAGTGCACACGCTGCTCCGGCCTGCTGGCCGGTGCCTCCGCCGACGGCCGGGTCGTTCGACCCGGCCGTCGTGCTTTGGGGAGCGCGGTCTGGGCTACGAGTACCGAACTGTGCGCTGGTGTCTGCAGGAGAGGTGCCTGGGCTCCGGACACGGAGCGCGCGGCCACACCTCCGCAGCTGGGGGTGGCGCAGGCATCGAGACGCGGTACGGAGGCGGGGAAGTCTTCCGCAACTTGCCGATGGGTACTCCCGCCGGCGCATGAGCAGGGCGGCAAGTTGCGGAAGACATCCCCGCCACCTCGGGCGCCTCGCGGCCGGCCCTTGAACCGCGAGCAGTTCCGGGCTCGCGACGCGCCGCCGAGGAGCGCGCACGCCCCCGCGCGGGGCGTGCGCTAGGCTGTGCAACTCCAAGCGTGGAGGCCGGTCATGAGCGAGCAGGGTGGTGGGGGCGCGGCTCCGCAGGGAGGCGGCCCGGGCGTCGCCAAGGAGAAGATGCGCGCGGCGGCTGCGGGCGTGGGTGCCGTCGTCAAGGGCCTGGCGTCCACCTTCGGCCTGGACCTCAAGCGCGCCGCGGTGGCCGACCTCACGCGCGTCCATGCCACCGAGGCCGAGCGCGCCGCCCAGGCTGCGTTGACCCCGGCCGTGACCGATGCGCGGGCCCAGGACCACTTCGCCTGGCGCTTGAGCACGCTGCGGTTTGCGATCTGGCTCCTCGCAGGCAGCTTCGTGGCTGCCGTGATCTCGTTCATCGTGACGCTCGCCACCTACGAGCCCACCGAGGGCCTTCGTCAGTGGGTCATGATCTTCCCGGAGCTCGCCAAGCTCCTGGCCGCCGGCTACCTCGTCTACGAGGTCGTCCGGGCCTTGGCAGGCGGCGTTCATCGTCCCGGCCGCGCCGCCCGTCAGCTCCGTCGCGGTTGGGCGATCGCCCTGGTCGTTCCACTCGCGGTGCTCCTGCTGCCGTGGAGCTCGCTGGTGGTCAGCATCACGCTTCGCGAGATCGAGGCCATCCAGGACCCCGTCCGGCAGCTGCAGATGTTGCTCATCTCCGAGATCACGCCGCTGGTGATGCTCGTGCTGGTCCTGCTCCAGGCGCTTCCGGCCCTGTTGTCGGTGTTCCCCGGGCTGTTCCGGGCTGGCCTCACGATGAAGACCCTGCTGCCGACGCGGAGCATGGGTCCCGTCGCCGCCGCTGCGGCGGGTCCCTTCAATGCCCTCTACCTCATCGTCCTGATGGTGATCGCGCAGGGCATCCTCGGATCCTGGGCACTCCCCTTCGTGGCGTGCTTCCTGCTGGGAGCACCCATCCTGACCGGCTGGCACTGCGCGGCCCTCGCCAAGCCGATGGACGCTGCGCGGGCGTCGAGGGGCGTCCAGCGCGTGCGGACCGCGTCCCGCATCCTCTTGGGCGTCGGAGCGATCGGGTTCCTCGTGATCCTCGCGAACACCCATGTCCTGCGCCAACCCATCTTCGCC
Source organism: Planctomycetota bacterium (assembly GCA_050248855.1). Lineage (GTDB taxonomy): Bacteria > Planctomycetota > PLA2 > PLA2 > JAEUHO01 > JACKGW01. Next base: position 77,456 of record JBFWRP010000020.1, read on the forward strand.
ATCGGCTCCGTGACGGACGCCCAGGGGAATCGTGCTGATCCCTTGATCGGGCTCTTGGACCTCCTGCAGCTCGCCGTCCACTTGGCCGGCGTGATGATGGTGTTCACCGTGGTCGCCTCCGACACGCTCTTCCGCCTGACGCCCGTGGGCGAGGAGGACACGCCGGAGCAGGCCGCCGATGCGGCCACGCTGCGCCAGGTGAAGGCCGCGCTCTCGAGCAAGCCGGACGTCAGCGAAACCTTCGCGTGAGCGTCGGAGGCGAGCGCCGCGTCACGGAGGACCTGGTCCTCGAGCGCTTGGTGCGGCCCGCGGACGCTTCGCGGCGCGAGCCGGTGCTCGTGGTCCTCGACGACGTCCGCTCCGCCTTCAATGTCGGCCTCGTGTTCCGCGTGGCCGACACGATGGCCGTCCGGGGACTGTGGCTCGGCGGGATCACGCCCCATCCCGGTGGCAGCGAGCGGGCCGACAACCGGATCGCCAAGACCGCGGTGGGGGGGAGCCTCCAGACCGTGCCGTGGCGGGCCGTCGAAGACCCCACCGTGGGCGTGCGGCGGCTGCGGCGCGCAGGCTGGCGCGTGGTCGTGGTCGAACAGACGCGCGAGGCCGTTCATCCGGCGGAGGCCCGCTTCGGCGAGCGGACGGTCCTCGTCTTCGGCCACGAGCGCGCGGGCGTGCGCGACGCGCTGCTGGAGCAGGCCGACGAGGTCGTGGCCCTCCCGCTCCTGGGCATCACGAACAGCATGAACGTGGCCGTCTGCGCTGCGCTCGTGCTCTACGAGCGGACGCGGCCCCGTCGGGAGTAGGGGTCGCGCTGGCGGCGAAGCGCGAACGTGCCCAGAATGCCGGGATGGACATCCAGCTGACCGAACCCGAGCACGTCGAGCTGCTCGCCACGCGCCGCGACCTCCATCAGCACCCCGAACCCAGCTGGAAGGAGCAGCGCACGGCGGCCTTGGTGGCGGAGCGTCTCCGTGCCTTGGGGCTCGAACCGCGCACGGGCGTGGCCGAGACCGGCGTCGTGGCGGATCTCGACACGGGCGAGCCGGGTCCGTGCGTGTTGCTGCGCGCCGACATGGACGCCCTGCCCGTCCACGAGGAGAACGACCTGCCGTGGCGCTCGACGAACCCGGGCGTCATGCATGCCTGCGGGCACGACGGGCACGTGGCGATGCTCTTGGCGGCGGCGCGTGTGCTCGTCCAACGTCACCCTCCTTCGCGCGGTGTCGTGCGGTTCTGCTTCCAGCCCGCCGAGGAGGGCGGCAACGGGGCCCTCGCCATGATCGAGGCCGGTGTCTTGCTGTCCCCGCGCGTGGACGTGGCCTACGGGCTCCATCTCTGGAACGAGCTGGATCGCGGCAAGGTGGGCATCGTTCCGGGCCCCTGCATGGCGGCCGTGGACCGATTCGAGATCAGGGTCGAGGGCCGTGGCGGACACGGGGCCATCCCGCATCGGGCGGCTGACCCGATCGTCGCCGCCGCACATGTCGTGACGGCGCTGCAGACCATCGCCTCGCGGCGCATCGACCCGGAGCACCCCGTGGTGGTGACGGTCGGGCGGATCGAGGGCGGCGAGGCCTTCAACGTGATCCCACGCGAGGTGCGTCTCCTCGGCACGGCTCGCAGCTTCCACGAGGCCGCCGGCGAGGCGCTGCCCGAGCTGGTCACGTCGATCGCCGAGCAGACGGCCGCGGCCCACGGCTGCACGGCCCGCGTCGCCTACGAGCGACTCTCGCGGGCCACCGTGAACGACCCGGCCGAGGCCGCCCGGGCGCGCGACGTGGCCACGAGGCTGGTGGGCGCGGACGCGGTCGTGCCGCTGCGCACCATGGCGGGGGAGGACTTCTCCGAGCTCCTCCTGCGCGTGCCGGGCTGCTTCGTCTTCGTCGGCTCCCGCGACGAGGCCACGGGCAAGGTCCACCCGCACCACTCGCCGCGCTTCGACATCGACGAGCGTGCGCTGCCGCTGGGTGCCGCCCTCTTGGTGGCGCTCGCCCACGACGCCCTACGTCTCGGGGGGACCCTCGGCGGGTAGCCGCAGCGTGATCGCCGTGCCGCGGCCGGGCTCGCTCTCGACCTCGATGCGACCGGCGTGGCCCTCCACGACCCGCTGCACCAGCTCGAGGCCCAAGCCGGTGCCCTCGCGCTTGCCCGATGTGGCGAAGGCCTGGAACAGGCGCCCGCGCGCAGCCTCGGAGAGCCCCTTCCCCTGGTCGCTGACGCGCAGGAGGACGTCGCCGCCTTCGCACCACGCACGCAGCTCGACGCGCCCGGCCCGGCCCTCCATGGCCTCGATGGCGTTGCGCAACAGGTTGTCGAGCGCGCGGCGAAGGGCCAAGGCGTCCACGCGCGCCACACCCACATCGTCGCTCTGCGCCTCCACGGTCACCGGGTGGTCGTGGGCGGCGGCCGCGAAGTCCGCCGCCGCGTGCTTGACGAGCTCGTCGATGTCGGTCTTGGCGAAGAGGAACCGCTCCTCGCCGCGGACGTAGCGAAGGATGCTGCGGACCATCTGGTCCATCCGACGTCCCTGGCGCCGGAGGCCCTCCAGCAGCTCGCCGCGGACCTCGGGCGGAGGCTCCTGCTCGAGGAGGGCCGCGTAGCCCATGAGCCCGGAGAGCGGGCCCCGCAAGTCGTGGACGAGCGTGGCCACGACCTGGCCGATGCCGGCAAGCCGCGCCTCCCGCAGGCGCTCTTCGACCAGCCGCGCGGTCTCGAGCGCGACGGCCGCCTGGGCGGCCAGCGCACCGAGGAAGGCCTCGTCGTCTGCGTCGAACGCGTCGGCCTCCTGCTTGTTGAGGACCTCGAGGGCGCCGAGGACGCTGCCGTCGCTGGCCAGGAGGGGCGCCACGAGCACGCTGCGCGTCCGGAAGCCCGTGGCGGCATCCACGCTGCGGTCGAACCGCGCGTCCAGGTACGCGTCGCGGATCCGGATGGGCTTGCCCGTGGCCACGACCTGGCCGACGAGGCCCCGCCCCGGCCCGACGTGGAGCTCGGCGAGCTCGTCCCCGTGGAAGATCGTGGCTACCAGGCCGCCGCGCTCGCGGTCCATCACGAAGAGCGCCCCGCGCTCGGCGCCGACGTGCCGCGTGGACAGGTCGAGGATCCGCCGGAGCAGCGCGTCGTGGTCGGTGGCCGTCGCGAGCGCCCGACTGGCCTCCATGAGCGCCAGGAGCCGCGGGCGCGGCCCGTCGTAGCGCAGCGTGGGAGCGCGTGTCGGCATCCCGCGAGGCTACCATTCGGATCGTGGCGCTTGGGGGGCGGCGCCCGGGAGGCGCGGATGCCGAGGTGGATCGTGGGGGTGCTGGTCGCCGCCGCGCTGGCCGGTGGCCTCCTGCTCCTCGAGCGCGGCGGCACGCAGCCCGCCCGGGGCCCCGAGGCTTCCCGTGGGCCCGCTCCGGCCATCGTCGTCGTGCCGCCGGAGCAGCGCCTGTTGGCCCTGGCGCCGCGCCTGGAGTCGCTGCACGCGACGACACGCGATCCCCTCGTGGCCGAGGGAATGGTCCGCGCGCTGGTCAAGGAAGCCCTTGTCGGCCTGGACGACCCCGACGGCGCGGCCCAAGCCGTGCGTGCGGCGTTGCGCGACGAGCGGGATGCCCTGCGCCAAGCGGGCTGGCTCGCCATCGCCTGGTCCGGCCCTCCGGACGCGGAGCTGGTCCGGCAGATGGCCGCCGATCTGGCCCCCGAGCGTCCCCTACCGGTCCGTCGCGCGGTCGCCTTGGCCGTGCCCTACGTCGAGGCGGAAGCGGCCGGTGAGCTCGACGCGGCCTTGGTCCAGGCTTCACGCGAGGCCGACCTCGAGCTGAGGCGCCGCGCGCTACGCGGGCTCGCCGATGCGGCGCGGCTTCGTGACGTGCCGTTCGAGCGCCTGGTCGAGGCGCTCAGCGACGAGGATGCGGTCTCCCGGGAAGCCGCGGCCCACGGACTTGCGCGCATCGAGCTGGTGGAGCGCGTCTCCCCGGCCCGTCTGGAGCCGATCGTCGAGATCCTTGCGCACGCGCTCGACGACGAGCGCGGAGGCGTGGCGCACTACGCCGTGATGGCCCTCGGTCGCACGGGCGCCGCCATGGAGCCGGCCCTTCCCCGGCTGCTCCAGGCCTTGGCCGACGAGCGGGCCCTCGTCCGCTCCAACGCAGCCACGGCCTTGGCCGGCGGCGGCGAGGCCGCCCTCCACGCGGTACGGGACGCCCTCGCGGCCGACGACGGGTCGCGGGCCGAGATGCTGACGTGGACCCTGCGCCTGCTTGGCCCGTCGGCGCTACCTGTCCTGGAGGCCGCCGCGGAGCGGCCCGAGGACCGCCTGGCGGTCTTCGCCGCGCTTCGCGCGTGGGAGCTGGATCACGACGACACGAAGGCCGTCGCCCGCCTCGTGGCACGCCTGGACGCAGACGACCCGAGCGCCGTGCTGGAAGCCGTCCGCGGGCTCGGTCGCCTGGGTCCCCCGGCCGCCTCGGCTCGCCCCGCCCTGGACCGCGTGGCCGCGCGCCTGGACGCGATGGGCGACCAGCGCGACCTCGTGGAGCGTGCGCTCGAAGCGGCCCGTGCCGCGACGGCGCCGTGAGCCGGAGAGGGGTCGAGCATGTGCGCAGCAAGCAGGGACGACGAAGCACTTGGCTGGCGCGAGGTGCTGCAGCGCACCTACGACGACGAGCGCCTCTCGCGCAGCGAGGCGCGCGCGCTGACGGCCTGGCTGGAGGCCCAGCGCCTGTCCCCCTCCCGCCGCCGCGCGCTGCGGAGCGAGGCGTTCCGCTTCGCGGGCGAGCAGGCCGTTGGCAAGGGGGTCGGTGAGCTTCTCGGCTGGCTGGAGGGGGTCTTGGCGCGCGTCGATGCGGCCATGGACGCGCAGGAACCGAAAGCCCCCGCCGCCGCGCAGGTCTGGTTCGGGCCCGGTCCGGACTGCCTGACGGCGCTCCTCGAGGCCTGGCGTCGCGTGCGCGAGCGAGCCGACGTGTGCGTGTTCACCATCACCGATGACCGCCTCACCCGGGAGATGGAGAGCGCCGTCCGTCGGGGTGTCCGCGTGCGCATCGTCACGGACGATGCCAAGCGCGACGACCTCGGGTCGGACGTGGATCGCCTGCGTGCCGCCGGGGCCGCCGTGGCCCTGGATGCGGGCGAAGCCCACATGCACCACAAGTTCGCCGTCTTCGATCGCCGCCAGCTGGTCACGGGTTCGTTCAACTGGACCCGCTCGGCCAGCGAGGTGAACGCCGAGAACCTCGTCGTCACGGACGACCCCCGCCTCGTGGGCGCCTTCGAGGCGGAGTTCGAACGCCTCTGGGCGGCGCTCGGGGACCTCCGTCCCCGGGGAGCGGGCGCGGAATTCCGCTGAACAGCGGTCCGGGCGGCGTTGGAAGGGCAGGTCGCAAGGAGGGCGTCCGCTGTGTGAGCGGGCGACCGATCGGCGGCCGGGCCGGGTCTCGACTTGTGCGGGGGGACCCGGCCCCCCTTCCCTTCGACTCGTTGGACGCATGTGACGTCGGGGGTACGGCTCGCCAGATGCTCGGTCCCGCACCAGCATCGGCTCCTCGAGTGAACAGACCACGAGTCGTCGCCGATGCTGGCGCGCTACCGTCGCCCTGACGACCCGATGCCGTGCGAGGGCGACTTGAACCTGGCGGCGGTCGCGGCTGGGAGGGGCGGCGAGCTGGAGGGGACGCGATCTGCGGCTCGCCTGTCGAACCCCAGTGGAGGTGCCAGGGAGTTCTTCGGCGACTCGCCGCAGGGGACTTCGGCGGCAGCTTGTGTGGACGGCGAGTCGCGGAAGAAGTCCCTGGCTCCGTACGGTCTCGTCCAAGCCACGGACGACTCCCGATGCGAGCGCCCTCGATGGACTCTCGACCTTCGCCGTCCAGCGCGACGTGGGGACGCTCACCTGGCTCGATACGCGGGGGACGAGCCGGGTGAAGTCACAACTCCTCGCCCCCGTGCGTGGGCGCATCGTGGCTCGTGGGGCAGCGAGGAGTGGGGACGCTCACCTGGCTCGGTACGGTCTCGTCCAAGCCACGGACGACTCCCGACGCAAGCGCCATCGATGTACGCACGACTTTCACCGTCCAGCGCGACGTGAGGACGCTCACCTGGCTCGATACGCGGGGGGACGAGCCGCGTGAAGGCACAGCTCCTCGCCCCGGGGCGTGGGCGCAGCGTGGCTGGGGGGGCAGCGG
>JBFWRP010000021.1:0-83285 GCA_050248855.1 Planctomycetota bacterium
GACTCGCGCCCGGGGAATCGGGAGCGAGCGTGAGCGGGCTGGGGTCCTACCAGCTGCGATCGCGGTCTCGACCGCCGCGGCCACCGCCGCCGCCGCCGCCGTAGCCACCACCGCCGCCGCCGCCACGGCTGCCGCCGTAGCCACCGCCGCCGCCGCCACGGCCACCGCCGTAGCCGCCACCGCCGCCACCGCTGCGGCCGCCGCCGCCGCCGTAGCCGCCACCGCCGCCGCCACGGCCACCGCCGAAGCCGCCGCCGCCACCACGCTCCTCACGGGGACGTGCGACGCTGACGCGCAGGGCACGACCGCCGAAGTCCTGGCCATCCAGGCCCTCGACGGCGGCCTGTGCCTCGGCCGCGGAGCTCATTTCGACGAAGCCAAAGCCGCGCGGGCGGCCCGTTTCGCGGTCCATCATGAGCGAAACGCGCACGATCTGACCGTAGGGAGAAAAGGCGTCCTCCAGATCCTGCTGCGAGCAGGAGAAGGGGATGTTTCCAACGTAAAGGTTGTTCTCGGACATGGGAATCAGAAGTCTCCGGAATGCGGAAAGGCGCGGCACGATCAGGTCATCGCCTGCCGTGTGGTTCCGACGCCTCGGTACGAATCGAAAGGGAAAGCCGAAAAGCACGACGCGGAGTTCTTGGCGACGTCGGCGCAGCCAGGGAGACCCCAAGTGCGAAGGCGGGCGGCAAACAGGCGTGATGCAATGGCGCGGGAAGGCTACCCGCGGCGGGAGCGGAAGCGGCGGGAAACCGGCCAGCGGATTCCGTCGGGACGCAAAGCGGTCGGGTCGCGGCGCCTCGAGGCGCCGCGGGAGCCCGGGAGGGGCGGGCGTCGGGGAGGCTTCCCTGCGCTGCGTCAGTCCTCGGACGAGGGGTCCATGAGCTCCATGAGCTCCTGGGGGGTCAGCGGCTCGGAGTCCGGCGCCATCGGGTCGTCGGCGAGGCGCTCGACGCGGCGGCTGGCCTTGTCGCGCTTGGCTTGCATCTTGCGGCGCATCCGCTCGCGCTTCTGGGGGGACTCGGCCATGGCGGGCTCCTCCGATGGGGGACGAGGCTCCGGTCCGGCGCCGGCGGCCTCCTCGCCACGCCCCCGATCAGACGGCCCGGGCGGCGCGCGAAGGGGGGAGGGTACCGGGGCGGGAGGCCCAGGGCCCGGTTTGGCGGGGGCGGGCCCTTCGAACGGCCTACCCGGTCGCACGCGGCGACCTCAGGGCATCAGGTGGTCGGGGGGACCGGAGGACCAGCCGTTCCCGAAGAAGCCCGAGGCCGCGATGGCTTCGCCCGCGAGCCAGGCCGCCTCGTCCGCGCACTCGTTCGGGGCGGTGATCGTGAACCCTGCCCGGTGCTGGCTGCCGTAGGCGGCGGTCCCCATGAAGGTCTGGACGGGGGGGCGGGTCTCGTCGAACGGCAGCCCTTCGATCACGTGCACGAGAACCGTGCAGGTCCCGGCGCTGGGGGAGTCGACGACTTCGTACGCCAGGAAGTAGCGGACCACGTCCAGCTCGTTCGTGCCGCGATTGGACTCGAGCCCCAGCAGCGTGTCCCAGTCCATCATGAACGGGTCGTCGCGCGCGGTGTCGGCCGCGGGGCGCACGGTGTTGAACAGGCCCGTGTACGGGACCCGCTCGCTGAAGTCCGCCGTGGGCCGTCGCTCCTGCATCGCTGCCAGCGGCACGATCACGATGCCCGGGTAGTCCGAGCGGTCGAAGTCGAAGGGCGAGCGTTCGCCACCGCCTCCGCCGCACGCCGGCACGAGCAGCAGGGCGGCGATGACCAGCGGAAGCACGCCTCGTCGCGCACATCGCGCGGTTCGCATGGGAGTCCCCCTTGCCGTGGGCCAAGGAGACGGGGCACCAGAGTCTGCCTCCGCCCGCGCGTGGCCCCTTCCACCCTACGGCAGGGCGCCGACTCGCGCCCGTCGGGGTGCCGGGACGGGCGTTCAAGTCCAGGTTGGTCGGCGCGGCGCCGCCCGGATAGGGGAAGGGGGCCATGGCCACCGACCTACCCGCCTCGCCCCGCCTCTTGCTCGCTGGTGCGACGGGGTACGTCGGTGGGCGCCTCCTGCGTGCCCTCGAGGCGCGCGGCGAGCCCCTGCGCTGCTTGGCGCGACGGCCGGAGGACCTGGCAGCGGGTCGACCGGGCTCGACGGAGGTCGTACGGGGCGACGTGTTCGACCCCGCCTCGCTGGCCACGGCCATGGCGGGCATCCATACGGCTTGGTACCTGATCCACTCGATGGGCAGCGCGGGCGACTTCGAGTCCCGCGACCGTGAAGCGGCGAGCAGCTTTGCCGAAGCGGCGGCGCGCGCCGGCGTGCGTCGGATCATCTACCTCGGGGGATCCGGCCGCAGCGAGGACGGGCTCAGCACCCACCTACGCAGCCGACAAGAGGTGGGCCGCGTGCTTGCCTCCACCGGCGTGCCCGTCATCGAGCTGCGGGCCTCGATCAGCATCGGCTCGGGCAGCCTCTCCTTCGAGATGGTCCGCGCGTTGACCGAACGCCTTCCCGTGCTGATCACGCCCCGCTGGGTCGGTGTGGAGGCGCAGCCGATCCTGGTCACCGACGTCATCGCGTACCTGCTGGCAGCTCGCGACCTCCCCGAAGGCGAGGCGGGCGTGTTCGAGATCGGCGGCGCGGACGTGTGCACGTACGGCGATCTCATCCGCGAGTACGCGCGGCAGCGCGGCCTCAAGCGCACGTTGCTGCCGGTCCCCTTCCTCACGCCTCGCCTGAGCAGCCTTTGGCTCGGCTTGGTGACGCCGGTCTACGCCCGCGTCGGCCGCAAGCTCATCGACAGCATCCGCCATCCGACCGTCGTGACCGACGACCGGGCCGCGCGTACGTTCCCGGACATCCATCCCTGCGGGGTGCGCGAGGCCATCGAGCGCGTTCTGCGCAAGGAGGCCGACGCCGTCATCGAGACGCGCTGGTGCGACGCCGTGTCGTCGGCCGGCGAGGTGCGCAGCCTCGAGGGGCGACGCCTGGGCGCGCGGCGCATCGACCGCAGGTCGCACCTCGTGGGCGTACCGCCTGCGCGGGCCTTCGCGCCCGTGCGCCAGATCGGCGGGCGCCGCGGGTGGTACTACGGCAACGCGCTCTGGCGCCTACGCGGGTTCCTGGACCTGCTGGTGGGGGGCGTCGGTCTGCGGCGCGGTCGACGAGACCCCGACGACCTCCGCGTGGGTGAGCCGCTCGACTTCTGGCGCGTCGAGGCCTACGAACCCGATCACCGCCTGCTGCTGCGCGCGGAGATGAAGGTTCCCGGTCGTGCCTGGCTCGAATTCACGGTGGAGCCAGAGGGAGAGGGCAGTCGGATCTGGCAGACGGCCGTGTTCGACCCCCTCGGCGTGTCCGGACGCCTCTACTGGTATGCGGTCTGGCCTTTGCATGTCCTCGTCTTCCGCGGCATGCTCCGGCGCATCGCGGAACATGCCGAGCGCGTGACGCCTCCGGCGTCGTCCGCGCGGTCGTGACGGTTCCCGGGAGGACTTCATGCGCGTGCTCGCCCTGGCCCTTCTCTTCGCGGGTGGTTGGGTCGCGGGGTGCGGGGATCCGGGCCCCGCGAGCCCGGGTGCCGTGTCGCCGCAGCCGCCGGAGGTGGTGGTCCGCGGCCGGATCGAAGCTCTCTTCCAAGCCGTTCGCCAAGACGACGTCAAGGCGGTCCTCCCGTTCGTGGCGCGGCGGGGTGACGGCGAGGAGCGTCGCTTCGTCGCCTTGACGGGGACCGAGCGCGAGATGCAGGAGCTCCCGCGCATCCGGAGCCAGATCGCAAAGCATGTGGCTGCCGGTACGGCGCACTTCGATCGTTTCGAGACGCAGGAGAAGCGCGGCCAGTCGTGGCTCGCCTGGCACCTCGTGTTCGGCGAGGGCGAGGGGGCCGTCAAGGCGCTCTATGCGTTCGTGGACATCGACGGGACGTGGTTGCTGGGCGACATCGACTGACTGCTCACGCGATCGGGGCGACCAGCCCGAGAACCTGGTCGGCCATCGCCGTGCCCACCTCCGTCTCGTCGCCGACCACCACGTGCGCGCCGGCTGCGAGCAGCTCCTGCGCGTGGATCTTGTAGCGCGAGCGGACCACGAAGATCGCCGTGGGCGCCACGGCCCGCGCGCGCTCCAGCACGAGGCGCGCAGCCGTCGGCGCGGGCAGGGTGATCACGATCACCCTGGCCTCGCGGGCGTGGGCATGCTCCAGGACGTCGGCGCTGCTGGCATCGCCGACATGGCAGTGCAGCCCCAGGTCGATCGCCTGCTGGCGCGCGGCGGCGTTCAGCTCGATGACGGCCGCGGGTCGTCCCGTCGCGGCCAGCGCGCGGCCCACGGCCTGTCCCGCGGGGCCGAAGCCCACGATCAACACCTCGGGCACCGGCGCGGTGGACTCGCCATCGGGTGCGTCGTCCACGTCACCTCGACGGCGGGCCACCCAGGCCCCGAGGGCCGGCGCCGCCCGGACCAGCCAAGGCGTGACCAGCAGCGTGACCATCGCCACCGACACGACGAGCATGTAGAGCTCGTCGGAGACGACACCGCCGTCGCGCCCCAGCTTGCCGAGCACGAACGAGAACTCGCCGACCTGGGCCAGGCAGAGGCCGGTGGCCGCCGCGACGCTGGCGGGCTTGCCCAGGGCCACCAAGGTCGTCCGCGTCACGAAGGCCTTGCCCACCAGGACGAGCGTGGAGACACCCAGCACGAGCACGAGGTTGCGACCGATCCAGAGCGGGTCGGCGAGCATGCCGACCGAGGCGAAGAAGAGCGTCAGCAACACCGCCCGCAGCGACGCGATGTCCGCGCGCACTTGCGTGGCAAACGGCGAGGCGCCCAGGAACAGACCAGCGGCGAACGCCCCGAGCGCCGGACTGATGCCGATGCCGTGCGCACCCCATGCCGCACCGAGGCCCAGCACGACGGCCAGCAACACGGCGAACTCCCGGTTGCGCTCGACGCTGGTCACGCCGAGCAAGCGCACGATGACGTGCTTCAGGAGCAGGTGCAGGCCCACGACGAACAGCGCGGCCAGCCCCAATGTCTTGCCGACGTCGAGCAGGATCTCGCCGGCCGTCCCGCCGCGCCCCAGGAAGGCGAGGACGAGCGTGAGCGGGACCACGGCCATGTCCTGCACGAGGAGCACCGCGAGGGAGGCACGGCCGTGCTCGGCGTCCAGGTCCGAACGCTCGACCAACAGGCGCAAGACGGCCGCCGTGCTGCTGAGGGCCAGCATGGCGCCGACGGCGATGCCCGTCGCGAGGCCTCCTCCCGTCGCGACCACGGCCACGAGGCCCACCAGCAGCGTGGCGCCGACTTGCACCCAGCCTGCCAGCAACGTGGTCCGCCCGAGCTGCTTCAGCCGGCTCCAGGAGAACTCCAGGCCCAACCCGAACAGCAAGAGCGCCACGCCGAGCTCGGCGATGGCTTCGATGTCCCGCGCGGAGGTGACCAGACCCACGCTGCCGGGCCCGCCGAGCACCATCCCGACGAGCAGGTAGCCGACCAGGGGGCTCTGGCCGAGACGGGCAAGCAGCGAGCCCCCCGCCAAGCAGGCTGCGAGCAGCACGACGATCTCGAAGACCAGGCGCCAGCCGTCCATCGCGGCCTACGTGTCGCGGGAGCCGGGCTTGGGCCGGGACCCCGGCTTCGGGCGCGGGTTCGGCTTGGGGCGCGGCGTGGGTTTGGGGCGCGGCGTCGCGACCGGCGGGGCGAAGACCTTGCGGCAGCTGCGGCACGTGACCGTGGTTGCACGGCGCGGCACGGCTTGGCGACGGCCGCAGTGCGGGCACGTCACCGTGCGCAGCCAGCCGAAGAATCCGGTCCAGAGCATGGGGGGCGCCTCGTCCGACGAAGCCGGCATCGTACAGGGCTGCTTCCGCGTCTCGGCGCGCTCCCCAACCCGGGAAGCAGGGGTGCGAGCGCGCCGCGGGCCGTAGCATCCGCCGTGTGAAGCATCGGGTCGTGCACGTGGACCGCCAGCGCGCTTGGACCGGGCAGATGGGTCGCCTGCTCCGCGTGGCGGCGGGCACCCGCGATCGCGGGCACGACGTACGGATCATCGCCCCTGCCGAGTCGCCCTTGGCCGAGCGGGCCCCCGAGCTGGGCCTGCGCTTTCTTCCGCTTGCGTTTCGCGGGTGGCGGACGTGGCCGGCGGCGTTGGCGCTGGCCCGCCATCTCCGCGCCGAGCCCGCCGACGTGCTTCACGCCCACGGGGGCCGCGACCACCAAGTGGCCTGGGTAGCCCGTCGCCTCGCCCGTGTGCCGTTCCTCGTCCGGACCAAGCACAACCACACGCCGCTCAAGGGCGGTGCGCTCGGGCGGCGCGTGTATGCCAGTACCGATCGCGTGGTCGCCGTGTCGGACTTCACGCGCGAGCTGCTCCTGCGCGACGGCATCCCCGACGCGAAGATCCGCGTGGTGAAGACGGCCTTCGATCTCGAGCGCGTCGCGCCGCGCCCCAAGGACGCGGAGGTGCAGGCCGAGCTCGGGCTGACCGACGAGCACGTGGTCTTCGGCAACGTCTCGCGCCTGGCCGAGGAGAAGGGCATCGAGGAGCTGCTGCGCGCGGCGGCCCTGCTGCGCCGCCAGCCGGGCGGGGAGCGCATGCGCGTGGTGCTGGCGGGCAACACGCCGGAGCTGTGGACGAGCTTGGTGGAGGAGCTCGGCTTGGGCGACGTCGTCCACCTGCTGCCCTACCGCAAGGACGTGCGCCCGCTCGTGTCGGTGTTCGACGTCTTCGTCATGCCGTCCCGGGAAGAGGCGTTGGGCACCTCGTTGATCGAAGCCCTGGCGATGGGCAAGGCGGCGATCGGCGCCCGCGTGGGCGGCATCCCCGAGACGCTCGTGCCCGGGACGGGCTTGCTCGTACCCGCCCGCGACCCGCAGGCCCTGGCGGGCGCGATGGGGGAGCTGCTGGTGGATCCCGAGCGCCGCGCCGCCCTGGCCCAGGCCGGCCGGGAGCACGTCGTCCGGACCTACTCCTTGGAGCGCCTCGTGGGCGGCACCCTGTCGATCTACGACGAGCTGCGGGCGGCAACGCCCTCGGCCTGAGCGATCGCCGCGAGCAGCACCTCCGTCTGGGCCTCGAGGCCGTACGGCCCGAGCGCCAGCTCGCGGCCCCGCTGGCCGAGTCGCCGCCGTCGCACGGGATCGGCCAGGAGCTCCGCGACCCCCGCAGCCACGTCCTCCACGGCGGGCGATGCCACGAGCACGCCGTTCTCCTCGTGCCGCACGACGTCCACGACGCCCCCCACGGCGGTGGCCACCACGGGCACGCCGGCCGCGCCAGCCTCGACGTAGACGATGCCGTAGCCCTCCACGGATCCTTGCCCGCTCATGTCCCGTGTGGCCATGACGAAGACGTCGGCCGCGGCACAGACCGCGGGCATCTCCTCCCGCGAGATCTGCCCGAGCAGATGCACGTGCTTCTCGACGCCCAGGCGCTTGACGGCAGCCTCGATGGAGCCTCGGCAGGGGCCGTCGCCCGCCAGGACCAGGTGGAGCCGGGGAAACGTCGGCAGCAGGCGGGCCACGACCTCCACGAGGATCTCGTGCCCCTTGCGTTCCACGAACCGTCCCACGCCCAGGACGACCAGGGCGTCGCGCAGGCCAAGCCGCTCCCGAAGTCCTGCGCCCGAGGCCGTGGAGAACGGCGCCAGGTCGCTGACCGGGCGCACGCGCACGATCGAGGTCGGGGCGACGCCGCGGTCCATGAGCAACGACTGCGTGAAGACGCTGTTGGCGATGTAGAGGTCCGGTGGCGTCCGCTCGATCAGGCGCCGCGTGCGGGCCTCGTGGGAGGCCTGCTCGCGCGGCAGCCACTCCTGTCCATGGCAGAACAGCAGCGAGGGGATGCCGCGCCGTCGCGCCCAGGCGATCGGCGTGCGCGCGATCTGGCGCGTCGCCACGAGCAGGGCACGCGGCTGGCCGCGCCGGCGAGCCGCCTTCCCGAGAGCCCAGCGCCAGCAGAGCGAGCGGGCGCGACGATGGAACGCATCGGGAATCCGGGACACGCGATACGGCAGCAAGGTGTCCGTGGTGGGCCGGCTTGGGCCGACCGCCAGGACATGCGTCGGAACTTCCGCCTGCGCCAAGCCCCGCGCCACGGCCTCCATCCACGTGCCGACGCCACCGCCGCGCCCCGCTTCAAACGGCGGAAACTCCGAGGTCGCCAGGAGCAGCTCACCCTCGCCCATGGCCCAAGCGTACGGGCCGGCCACCAGCGACAGGCGATCGGTTCCCCCATCGGTCGGTTCGACGTCCATCGCCCGGCTCTGTCGGAAGGATTGCCCGGCTCAATGGCGCGTCGACATCTCTCCTCGCAAATCGATCCCACATGCCAACCAACACGTATGCTGCGTCGGCGTCGCCGGTTGCTCGATAGCGTCAAACCTCCTTCTCATTCCACACATTTCCCCTTTTCTCCAAGAGGTTCCCGGCGACGCACTTCCCCCAGACCGCGTGCTACCGGTCGTCGTCTGGCCCCGCCTCGGCCGCATCGCGTGGGCCTGCTGACCACGACGCGACGATCTCGTCCTCGAAGGCGGGTTCGTCGCGCAAGGGCCGGCCAACGTGCCCCGAGGGGCGCAGGCCGATCCATGGGAACTCGAGATCGGCGGGGCGCTCCCTGGGCAGGCCTACGAAGCACCGCGCGGTTAGGCTCTGGTTCGAAGGGCCCCCAGCGGCGTCGCCCGCCGCCTTCGCTGCGCGCGGCGCTCACGCGGATCCAGCTCCTCGGCGTGGACGGACCACGCCTGGGGGGCCGGATCGGCGCGCCCGTCCGCGCTCGGAGCGGCACGGCCGACTCGCTGCGGGATCGTTGGGAACCGGGCCTCACTTCTTCCGCAGTCCAGCAACGGAGTCTTCGCATGTCCACGGGTTCACCGAACACGATCCGCCTGCACCGTGTGTTTCGCGCGCCGCCCGAGCGCGTCTACAAGGCCTTCCTCGATCCGGACGCACTCGTGAAGTGGATGGCGCCACATGGCTTCACGGCGCGCGTCCTCTCGATGGACGCGCGCGAGGGAGGTAGCTACCGCATGGCCTTCACGAACTTCGGTACGGGAGCGCAACACAGCTTCGGTGGCACCTATCTCGAGCTCGTGCCTGGCAAGCGCCTTCGCTACAACGACCGCTTCGACGACCCTGCTCTGCCTGGCGAGATGGAGGTCACGGTGGACTTGGTCGAGGCGCCTCCCGGTACCGAGCTCACCATCGTCCAAGCCGGCATCCCGTCCGTCATCCCGCCGACGCTCTGTGTCGCAGGCTGGCAGGAGTCGTTGGCGCTGCTTGCCCACGTCGTAGAGCCTGAGATCCCCGACGGCGCCTGAGAGCCCGAGAGGAGCTATCGGGCTCGAGCCTCGGCCCGCCATGGCAGGCCGCGCCATCAGGCACCTCCGAGGCTGAGGTGGCATTGCTGCCCAGCGTCTCAGCTGACGGGTGCCCCTCCGTCAGCCCATGTTGCATCGTCGGCGGCGACGTTCACGTCGGCCCCGAGGGTCACCGGGTTTCCGTTCGGCGTGCCATCGGCACTCACCTGCCCCGAGCCTTCCTCGAAGCGCCAGTACGCAAACAGCCCGGGCTCGTTGCCCGTCAGGATCTGGTGACGCGTGTCCGCGATCTCGGTCGCCGTCCGAACGACGCTCCAGATCCGCACCTCGTCGATCTCGCCCGCAAAGCTGCCCGACGCAGGCCAGCGTCCGATATGCACGAGGGAGACGTTGTTCGCGCTTCCGGCATGCGGCGTCGAGTCGACGAGCATGCCGTCGAGGTAGAGGTCGATCGAGACACCGTCGTAGGTCATCGCCAGGTGGTGCCAC
Source organism: Planctomycetota bacterium (assembly GCA_050248855.1). GTDB lineage: Bacteria > Planctomycetota > PLA2 > PLA2 > JAEUHO01 > JACKGW01. The sequence continues at coordinate 9,807 of JBFWRP010000021.1, forward strand.
GTCCCCACGGAGAGGGCGTCGGCCGGCGTGGAGGCCGCGTTGCACCCGGGTACGCACACGGAGGTGCTGGCACGACCGGGCACGCCATGCGTCAGGGCGAGGTTCCACGCACCGTCACCCACGAGGATGCCGCCGTAGGAAGACGGGCCGGTCAGGGCATCGGGACGCACCCAAGCCTCGATCGTGACGATCGGCAGCGACGGGGGGGCCACGAGCGCGCTCCACGCGAACTACTGGTGCCCGTCGACGTGGAGCGCGTGCTGGGAGGGCGGTGGCGGAGGGCCTGACGTCGGGCTGCCGCCGCCGCAGGCGCCGAGGAGCAGGAGCGAGGCCACTGCCCGCGCGTGTCCGGCGCGGGGTCGATCGGGCAGGGGGCGCATGAGGAGGCTCCAGCACGCGCCTTCGGTCCCTCGGGTGCCGAGCCGCGTGCCATTGCTCGGCTGTTCGGCGAGCCCGGACGGGCCCGCATTCCCCCCAAGTGCGGACCCGTCCGCGGGTCGAACGGGGGCCGCGCGGTCGCGACGCCTGCGGGTAGAACCTCGGGCCATGCACGACCACGGCCCGCCGCCTGCCCGCATCCGCGAGACGATCGAGCTCTGGGTCTCCGACTTCCTCGATCGCCCGGCTGCCACGGAGCCGGCCGGGCGCGTCGGCCCGCACGCGGGCGCGGTGCTCGTGGCGTTCCTCGAAGCCGCCTGCCACGGCGACCGCGAGCCGGGTGACATCGAGGGCCATGAGGTGGGCCACGCGCTGCTCGACCACGTGGCGGGACTCGAGCTGCCGCAGGCGACGCACGACGCCGTGCCCTCGTTGGTGGCAGCGTTCCTGCAGGACCTGGAAGAGGTCGGTCGCCTGGCGGGGGGCCGGGGCCTTGGCGCGCAGGTTCGCGCGACGGCCCCCGCCTACCGCGAGCGCGCCGCCCGCGGCGTGCGCGTCGAGCGGCGGGCCGCGCCCAAGGTCGGTCGCAACGACCCCTGTCCTTGCGGCTCCGGTCGGAAGTACAAGAAGTGCTGCATGGACGTGCTCGGCGGCTGACCCGCGCACGGGGGGCCGCAGGGTGGATGGCACGGCGCTGGCGTTTTCCGTTCCGCTCGAGCTCTTCGGCCACCACCTGCATCCGCACCCCGTGTTCGAGTCGCTGGCCTATGTCACGGCCTTCGCCGTGTACCGGCACGCCCGCCGGCGCCGCGGCGACCCGCTCGGGGATCGCGCGCGGCTTTCCGTGCTGGTGGCCGCCGCCATCGGCGCCCTCATCGGCTCGAAGCTCCTGAACCTCCTCGTGGACCCGGCGGCCAGCTGGGCGCACCGGGCCGAGCTCATGACGTGGCTCGGTGGCAAGACGATGGTGGGGGGGCTGCTGGGGGGCGTGATCGGTGTCGAGCTCTACAAGAAGAGGCGCGGCATCCGTGTGCGTACGGGCGATCTGTACGCCGTGCCCCTGCTCGTCGGGATCGCGGTGGGGCGCATCGGGTGCTTCCTCACGGGCCTGGACGACCTGACCTACGGCCGCGCGACGTCGCTGCCGTGGGGCATCGACTTCGGCGACGGCATCCGGCGCCATCCCACGCAGCTCTACGAGATCGGGGCCATGGTGCTGCTGGCCGGCTACGTGGCGTTCCGGGCCCGCCGGCCCCACGCAGAAGGCGACCTGTTCCGCTTGGCGCTCCTCGGCTACCTCGCATGGAGGCTGCTGGTCGACTTCATCAAGCCCGGCCCTCGCTTCTTCGGGCTGGGTGCGATCCAATGGGCGTGCCTCGCCGGGCTGCTCGTGTATGCGCGCGAGATTCCGCGGTTGATGGCGCGGAGCCAGGGGGTACCCCATGAGCCGGCGTGAGCGCCCGTGGACGTACTACGACGTGGCCGTGAGCTTGTGCCCGACGTGCCTGCGCAAGGTCGAAGGCAAGATCGTGTTGCAGGACGGCAGCGTCTACATGGACAAGCGCTGCCCCGAGCACGGCCCCGTCCGCGTGCTGCTCGCCGACGACGTGGAGTACTGGCGTCGTGCGCGTGAGGTGTTCCTCAAGCGCAGCGAGATGCCGCAGCGCTTCCAGACGCCTGTCGAGTACGGATGTCCCTACGACTGCGGGCTTTGCGCGGATCATGAGCAGCACGCCTGTCTGGCACTGGTCGAGGTCACGGACCGCTGCAATCTGACGTGCCCCATCTGCTATGCGGACAGCGGGCCCGGACGCGGACGCCACCGCACGCTGCACGAGATCGAGCGCATGCTCGACGCCGTCGTGCACGCGGAGGGCGAACCCGACGTCGTGCAGATTTCCGGTGGCGAGCCCACGGTGCATCCGGAGTTCTTCCGCATCCTGGATCTGGCGCGCGAGCGACCCATCCGCCACCTCATGGTCAACACCAACGGTGTGCGCATCGCGAAGGAGGACGGCTTCGCCGAGCGCCTGGCCACGTACGCACCCGGCTTCGAGCTGTACCTGCAGTTCGATTCGCTGCACGCGGCCCCCTTGCTCGACCTCCGGGGCGAGGACCTGCGCGCGATCCACGAGCGTGCGCTCGACCGCCTGGATGCGCTCGACCTGTCCACGACGCTCGTCGTCACCGTCAAGCGCGGGGTCAACGACGACCAGATCGGCGAGCTCGTCGAGTACGCGCTGAAGCGACCGTGCGTGCGCGGTGTCACCTTCCAGCCCGTGCAGGTGGCCGGGCGCGTGCAGAACTTCGACCCGGCGCGTGACCGGCTCACGCTGAGCGAGGTGCGCCGCCGGCTGCTGGAGCAGACCGACGTCTTCCAGCCGGAGGACGTGATCCCGGTCCCCTGCCACCCCGACGCCATCGCCATGGCGTATGCGCTGAAGCTGGGGGACAGCGTCCATGCGCTCACCGGCCTCGTCGATCCCGACATCCTGATCCATGGCGGCCGGAGCACGATCGCCCTCGAGCGCGATCCCGCGCTGCACCAGGCGCTCGCCGGCTTGTTCTCCGCCGCGCCGGGCCCCGAGGCGCGCGAGCATCGCTTGAAGGACCTGCTCTGCTGCCTCCCGCGGGTCGAGGGCCCCGAGGGCCTCTCCTACCGCAACGTCTTCCGTGTCATCATCCTGCAGTTCCTGGACGCGTGGTCGCTCGACGTACGCAGCGTGAAGCGCGCGTGCGTGCAGATCGTGCACCCGGACGGACGCTTGGTGCCCTTCGACACCTACAACCTGCTCTACCGCGGCGCACTCGAGGCTGACGTCCTCGAGCCCTTGCGTCGCGCCGCGGCCACGGGGAGCCGCGCGTGACGCCTTCGGAGACCGTCGCCTGTCCGTCGTGCCTGCGGACGATCCAGATCAAGGCGGGCCGCTGCCCCGAGTGTGGCGTTCCCTTGGAGCTGGTCGTGGGCGGGCGCCAGCGCCCCTCCGGCGTCGAGGCCCTGCTCAAGGGACTCGCCGTGATCGGCGTGACCCTGCTGCTCCTGATCATGGCGTGCGCGGCCCTGCTCAGCGGCTCGTGGTGATGGCTTGGGAGAACCGGCCGGTGCCAGGCTCCTTGCTGCGAGGCGGTTGGAGCCGCGCCAACGCGAGCCTGGCACCCTCGCGCGCAGGCACCGTGCGCTTCAGCTGCCGGCAGAGACCTCGAGCGTGATGGCGACGCTTGCCGTCGTGCTGTCGTCGTGCCGCGCCTCCACCATGAACGTCCAGGCGCCGACCGCGGTAGGCGTCCCGACGAGGCGCGCAATGGGACCCGCCAGCGAGGCGGTGGAGGTGTAGAGCGAGGCTTCGGAGAAGACGCGCTCCGTGGTCGTCACCATCGAAAGACCCGACGGTCCGTACGCGATGGCTTCGAACTGCTGGAGCGACGGAAGGGCGAGCGTGCAGCGCGCGGCCCCGAACATGCTCTCGAACGGCTGGCCCTGCTGCCGGACATACTCCACGCCGCCGAAGTACGTCCGCACGACCACGCGACGTCCGTCGCGGGATGCGTCGGCGGCCGTGGCGAACGCGGGCATCGGCCGGCCTGTCGTGATGCGCTCGGCCGTCACGGGCAGGGCAGCCGTCCACGACGGGTCCAGCGGCAGGGGCAGGCTGAACACGTCGCCGCCCCCGCTTTCGCGCTTCTCCACGAAGTAGGGCTTGCCCGTGTCCGGCGCCAGGAACAGCGCCTCGCAGTCCACGGCGCCGTCCGGGTACGTGAACGCGAAGGCCTCGAGCGCCACGTCGATCGTGGGCCCGCGCACGGCGGGGACGATCGGCTCCTCAACGCGCAGCAGCGTCGCATGCGGGCGGTTCGTGCCGTTGTCGCCGACGTCGCCCACGTAGAGGTACTCGAGCGCGGGATCCGGTCCCGGCCCGAGGGCCAGGTCCTCCCAGTCGACGGCCGTGACGCCGAGGGCGTACGTCTGGCGCAGGACGCCTGCGGTCGTGAGCGCATGAAGCAGGGCGCCGCCCCCGCTGTCGTCGTGCACCCAGTAGATGCCCGGGTTGCGGCGGCTGACGGCGATGCCCGACACTTCGTCCAGCACGCCGGGCACCGTGTCGTCCAGCGCGCCGGTGTCCGCGAACGGCGCCCACGTCGGGCACGCGACGTCGGCCTCCAGCCCCAACCCCGGCGGCAGCTCGCCCCCGACGAGGCGCCACGTGAGGCTGCCGGCGGCGAAGCCCGACGCCAGCAGGTCACGCTCTCCAGCGACACCGCGCACCATGTCGGCCGTACCCGCCAGCTCTATGCGCGCCGCCGGAGCCACCGTGCCTCCCGAGGACCCACAGCCCGTGGAGGCGATCAGCAAGGCAAGCAGGAGTGCGCGACGGAGGCTCACGCCGGACAGGCTACGACCTCGTACGTCGCCTGCCTCAGCGCGCGCCAGGCGCCCGCTCGTAGGCGGAGGTTCCATCCACCTCGATGACCTCGTCGAGCACGCGGATGACTTCGTCCTTGGCGATGTCCAGCGGTCCTCCCGTCACATGCCAGCGACCGGCCTCGAGGCCGACCAGCGCGATCTCGTCCTGGTTCGCGACGGCCATGTCGCGCCGGTGCGCGGGCCGTCCCTGGAACTCGGCGGCAAGCACGAGCATCGGAGTCGGCTTGCCGTCCGCGCCCGGGACACGCAGCACGACGCGGCTCCCCGCGCGCACGTCCACGGGCCCCAACAGGGCGCCCATCTCGTCGAGCGCGGCCGACTCGATGCGTACCGGCGCCGCGCCGCCGAAGGCGTCGCACCAGACCGTCCACCGACCCGCCTCGTAGCCCGCGAATCTCAGGACGAAGCGGCCGCCCTCGACGCCTTCGAGATGACCCGGTAGCTCCCGGGGTGCGACGTCCGGCCGGGCGGGATCGAAGAGCAGCACGCCAGGGGTCGCGCGCGCTCGCAGCTTCGCGTTCCCGGGCACGAGCTCGACTTCGGCGACGGCGCCCTCGACCAGCTCGAGCCGCACGCCCTCGCGCGGCGTCGACAGCTTGACGCGTCCCGTGCGAGCGTCCGGCACGAGGCGCGGGTGGTACGCAACCAGCTCGATGGACGTGGCGCCGTCCGGCGAGGGTTCGGGAGTGCTCCGAGACCTTGCGCAGGATCCGGCGAATCGACTTCAAGATCTCGTAGCCCAGCTCGGTGCGGTCGTCCACGCGTCCATGCTCGCGGCCGTCCTACCCCGACGCCAGCGAGTTCCTGGGCAAGCGTTCGGACCTGGGCCGGGCGCCGGAGCACCGCTTCGTCGTCCTTGCGTGGTCAACCACGCGGCGTCCTCCTCATCGGCACCTGGCATCCCATCCAGGCCCGAACGCACGAGCCCCGCCTCCGTACGGGACCCGTCACGCAGGCGCGATTCGCCGGCGAGCGAACGTCGCGCGACCCCGGATGTGTCAGGACCCTTGCCGCGGCGCCGCCCAGCGGCAACGTGGGCAAGGTGCCTGACACGTAGGGGGCGCGGTTCGCCGGCAAGCGAACGCCGCAGTTCGGGATCCGAGTGCAGGCAGAGCGCAAAGAGTATCGTTCCGCGCTCCCGCGCGGATTCGGTGCTCCGGCCTCGCCTGCGCAGCAGGGGGGGCTGTTCCGTACCCCCCTGCACCCCTCACGGTCCCCCCTGCACCCCTCACCGAGCATCTGGCGAGCGACATGTCCGCACCTCAGGGGCTGAACGCTTTCTCGTGACAGGGGGACGCCACGGCCGCGCAAGTACGTCTTGCCCGGCGTCGTCCTTGGACGAGGATGGACGAAGCTGGCCGGCTTGGCGGAGGGCGGTTCGGACGTTCCCGGCGCGGGCTACCCGGAGGTGGACCATGACGTGGCAGTCGGTTGGGCTCGGCGTTCTCCTCGTTGCGACCGCGGGCTGGGGGACGGGGTGCGCGCGCGGACGGTGCTGCGGGTCATCGCGGCCGATGGCATCGACCGTCGCGCCACGCGCCGCGCCCGAGCTGCTCGTCGTCCACATGTCGACGATTCCTTCGCAGGAACCAGGGCCCGCCTCCGTGTTGCTCGAGATGCAGCTCGTGCGGCCGCCGGCGGTCGGCACCTGGGCGCCCCTGGCGAGCGCGACGCCCGTGGCGGGCGCGACGGGGCAGGTGTGGTGGAGCGACGAAGGGCTGCCCGCACGAGCCTCGGGCGCCGAGATCGTGTCCGCGCCGAGCATCCTGGCCCTGCCCGACCAGGACGCGAGCATGACCGTCGGGGAGGCCGAGGGCGGCGGAGCCTGGTCGGGCATCGAGATCCGCGTGACCCCGACCTTCGTGGCGAACGAGGTGCGCTTGGTGCTGACGTACCGCAAGCTCGAGGGGGGGCGCGTGGTCAGCTCCGTCCCCGAGACGACGCTCCAGGGGCCGTCGGGTCGCACGTTCTTCGTGCAGGCCGGGACGACGCTGTAGGCATCAAGCGCGTGCCCGAGCCGTCGTTCCAAGCGGCACGCACCGCGCTCGAGGCCTGCGCGGCACGACACGCGGCCGTGGCGCCCCCGGACGTCACCCACGTCTACCTGCGACAGGTCGGTGAGCTGAGGACCAAGCCCGGTGGCCGCTGGATGCCGTTTCGCGCCACGCAGTCCCTCGCCGTCGACCGCGTCGCGTTCCAGTGGCGGGCCCGACTGCGCGTGGCCCGGGTCGTGCCCATCGTCGTCACGGATGCGTACGACGGAGCCTCCGGCGCCGCGAGCGTTCGGCTGGCCGGCATCGTGCCGCTTCGCCGCGCTGCGGGGCCCACGATCGACCAGGCCCAGGTCCAGCGGTACCTGGCCGAGACGGCGTGGAACCCGCTCGCCTTCGCTCGCGTGGCGGGACTTCGCTTCGCAGCGGGCGAGGGCGGAAGCGTGCGCGTGGGCTGGGGGCCGTCCGCCGCCCACGTGGACCTGTCCTGCGACAGCGAGGGGCGCATCGTGCGCACCTTCACGCGGACGCGGCCGTACGACGGCGGTGTGCCCGCGCCTTGGGAGGGCCGCTACCTCTCCTACGGCGACCTCGGTGGGTACCCCGTGCCCCGCGAGGCCGAGGTCACATGGCATCTGGAGGACGGCCCCTTCACGTGCTGGCGAGGCCGTGTGACGTCCTATGCGCTGCGGTGAGCCGATCGGGGCCCTTGCTCAGCGCTGGACGGACACGTAGGCGATCGAATCGCGGATCGTCATGGCGGTGCCCTCCAGAAGGGATGCCCTGCGGAGGGCCTCCAGCATCAACGCCGCGTCGGCCTCGCTTGCCCGGCGCGGTGTTCCATCGACGTGGATGCGAAACGGGACGAGGGCGATGTCGAGGCGGTCCGCGTGCAGGCGCACGTCGGCCACGATGCAGCGCGCGGCGGTCTCGGGCGGACGACTGCCCAAGCCGAAGAGGAAGTTGCCCAGGCTGGCGAAGGCCACCTGGCCCGGGCGGGTGATCACGGCCTGCGGTACATGCGGCCCGTGCCCGACCACGATGTCGGCGCCCGCATCCAAGGCCGCCTCGATCAAGGCGCGATCGTCCGCGTGCGTCGCCTCGGTCCAGCCGGGGCCCTGGTGAAGGTGCAGCGCGACGACCACGATGTCCCCCCGGGCCTTGGCCGCGGCGACTTCCCCGGCGCCGTCGCACGTGAGCCACGTGGCGGCGCCGGCGACCGCGGGGCCCGCATGGAGCTCGGGGCGGTCCATGGCGAGGTAGCTCAGCAGCGTGACGCTCGTGCCGCGTACGTCGACCGTGTGCGGAGCGCCGGCCGCGTCGGCGTCCGCCCCGGCTCCCTGCGTGGCCATGCCGAGGTCGGCGAGCACGTCACGTGTCTCGAGGAGCCCCTGGGCGCCGCAGTCCAACACGTGGTTGTTGGCCAGCGTGGCGATCGTCGCTTGACCACGCCGAAGGGTCGCGGCCGTCCATGCCGGTGCGTAGAAGAGCGACTGCTGCGGCCACGCGGCGCATCCGGCAGGTGTCGATGCGGACGGGCCGAGGACGCCCTCCTGGTTGAACACGAACAGGTCCACGGGATCGAGCAGGTAGCCCACGTCGGCCAGCGGATCGGTGTCCGCATCCACGAGCACGCGGGCGGAGGTCGTGTCGCCGACGAGCGCGAAGTGCACGAGACCTGCCGCAGGCAGGTCGGGCACCAGCGGTGGGGGCGTGCCCTCCTCGCCACCGCCCCCGCATCCAGCGGCGAGCACGAGCACGCCCGCGGCCATACCGCGCACCGCCCAGCGAGAGATCCGTGCGAGAGGCGCGCGCACGCTACTTCGGACCCCACCACGGCCGGCTGTGCACGCCATCGCGTGCATACGGAATGCCCCGTGCCGAGCACGACCAAGTCGTCGCCGGCCTCGGGGGGCGCAGGAACGCAATGGGCGGTGCACCGCGCTCCATCGCAGCAACGCCTGACCGCGCATCCACGCCGAGCTCATGCGCCCCAGTCTACGCCCTGGTTCGAGAGGCCCGCGGCGGAGTGGACCGCGGCGTTCGCCGTGACCGGCGTTTCGGCGTGCGGTACGGAAGCGACCGAGCGGTTGCGGAAGTCGGTACGCGTCTCCGTCCCGCGGGCCGCCCGCACGACTCCGTGCTGCCTCAACGTGCCTCGGCTCGCTCCCGCCAGCGGCGCAAGAACCAGTCCACCAGCTCCAGGAGATCGCCCTCCTCGGGCTCACGGGCCACTGGTGAGAGCGCCGTGGGGAAGGCCGCGGCCACGGCGTGCAGCAGGACGCGTGCGTCCCGCTCGGCGTCTTCGAGGCCCAGCTCGCCGCGCCGCGCCCCCTCGTCGAGCAGGCGCCGGATCGTCTGCAGCATGGTGGCGCCCTCCTCGCGAAGCCGGTCCGGGGCCACGCGCAAGACCGCCTCGGTGACCTCCCGCGCGAAGGGCGTGCCCAGGCGTGTCGCCTTCGAAGCGCGGAAGCGGTGCAGCAAGTACGTGCGCAGCTTCTCGCCTGCCGGGGCCGTGGAGGCGAGGGCCTCGCGGACCGCCTCGTCGTGTTCGGCACGGAAGCCCTCGACGGCCGCCAGGACGAGCTCGTCCTTGCCGGGGTAGTAGAGGTACAGCGTGCCCACGGCGACACCCGCATGCTCTGCGATCTCGCGCATCGACGTCTTCTTCACGCCGTACCGGCGGAACAGCTCGCGGGCGGCCTCGCGGATGGCGACGCGCTTGGCGGCCTCGTCGCCCGACGCCGTCATCGGTCCCTCGGTACGAGCAGGAGGGGAAGCGCTCCGCGCGGACGCAGCGTGAACGTCGGGTCGGGCTCGGGACGTGGCCCTGAGGGTTGCATCGTGTAGCGCTGGAGGATCGTGGCCAGGATGAGCGGTGCTTCGAGCAGGGCCAGCTGCCGCCCGATGCACACGCGGGCACCCCCCCCGAAGGGGAACCATGCGAAGCGGGGACGCGCGGCCGAGGGCTCCGGGTCGAAGCGCGACGGGTCGAAGCGCTCCGGCTCGGGCCACCACCGGGGGTGGCGGTGGACGAGCCACTGCGACGTCGTGACGAGCATGCGGCGCGGCAACCGGTACCCGTCCACGACGTCCTCGGCGAGGGCCTTGCGGGGCTGGCCCCATGCCGGCGGATAGAGGCGCAGGGTCTCGTCGAACACCTGCCGGGTCAGCCGCAGCGAGGGCACGTCCTCCACGGCGGGCATGCGCGCACCCACGACCCCGTCGATCTCGGCATGCACGCGGGACAGCACGTCGGGGTGTTCGGCCAAGAGGCGCAGCGTCCACGCCAGCGCCGCGGCCGAGGTGTCGTGTCCCGCGATCAGGAGCGTGATCATCTCGTCGATCAGCTCGCCTTCGCCGAACGCCTGGCCGTCCTCGTCGCGCGCGGCGATCAACCGGCCCAGCAGGTCATTCCCCTCGCCGCCCTCCTTGCGGCGTGCCGCCAGGATGTCGCGCATGAGCTGGCGCAGGGTGTTGCGCGCCTTGCGCAGGCGAAGGTTGCCGGGCGTGGGCACCCAGAGCGGGAGGGGAGGGGCGCCGGAGAGCCGTGCTCCCAAGCACGCGAAGGCCTCGCGCAAGGCACCTCCGAACGCGGCGGCGTGATGCTCGAGGTCGGTGCCGAAGAACACCCGGGAGGCCACGCGAAGCGTGAGCTCGTTCAGCTCGGCGAGCATGTCACGCGGCTGATCCGGCCGCGCCGCGCCCCAGCTCGCGACATGGGCGGCCGCCGCGGCGACGATCGAAGGGCCCATGTCGAGCAGTCGCTCGCGCTGGAACGTCGGCGCCAGGAGCCGGCGCTTGCGCTTCCAGGCGTCGCCCTCGCTGCTGAAGACGCCGCCGCCGAACAAGGGGCGCACGATCTTCAGGAAGATGGCCGGCTTCTCGTACGCGCTCTGGTTGCGGGCGAGGACGTGCTCGACGCCGTCGGGCGAGGCCACCACGACCATGCGCACGAGGCCGCCGAGCATCCGCACCCCGAACACGTCGCCGTGCGCGCGGTGCAGTCGCTCGTACAGCCCGAGGGGGTTGCGGGCGAACTCGCGAATCGACACGTGCCGGGGCCAGGGGATCTCGCGACCCGGCGAGGGGGGCGGGGGGGCGTTCATGAACATAAGACGTAATCGTTCATTGTTCATTTTCAAGGAATGTCGCGGGCGTCACTCCTTCCAAGCCCGGAAAACAGGGCTCCGAAGCACCCCGGAATTCCGGGGTCGTGGGCATTGGCCGTCCTGTCCGAGCCATCGGCCGTCCGGGGTTGAGGCGGCGAGGCGCTTGGCACGTGGCACCGCGCGGGCCGGGGACTGTCGTGCGGTGTCGACTCCATCCCGTTGTCGGGTCGTGCGGGCGGTGCTAGAACGCGGTCGAGCATGCGAGGGACCGCCCACGTCGTTGCCGTACTCGCCTGGGCCATGGTCCAGATCCCTCTGCTGTTTTGCACCACCGAGTGCCGCGCCGGCGTGACCTTCGCCGTGCTGGCCGGCCACCACGCATGCCATGACGAAGAAGCGCAGGGCCATCAAGCCCGGTGCACCAAGCACGGCCATGCGGGCCACGCCCACTGTCATGCCCACGACGACGCGCACGAGGGCGGGCCGGCGCCGGACGACGAACCGGAGTGCGGCCGACATGTCCTCGGCTTCGTGAGCTGCCTGACGAGCTCGCCCCCGGTCGCTTTGCCGGCGCCGTCCCGTGCGATGGGGGACCCGGGGCTTCCCGGCGGTTCGCCGCTGTCGGGCATGGGGTCCGGTGCCTGCGAAGGGGGGTGGCCGACCGGCGACGTCCCCGAGGTCCTTCCACCCACGCACGATCCCGTCGGCGCCGCCGAGCGCCTCCTCCTCTAGTCGCCCCTCGCGCGTCGCACGTCCCGGCCCTGCCGGGAAGGTGCGTGTCGAACGTGGACCGCGACTCGAGGACCGCATGTACCGCTTGTTCCCCGCAACCGCCCTGGCGGGGGCTCTGCTCCTGGGAGCCTGCCGCTCTGCTCCACCCTACCGGCCGGCGCCGGTTGATCTCCGGGCAAGCTTGCGCACGTGGACGATGCGCGTTCCTGATGCGCCCGGCGTCCGTGCGTACGCGGCCACGCTGGCTCGGCTCGCGCCCACGCAGCCCGGGCCGTACGACCCGACCGACGGCCTGACGCTGGCCGAGGCCGAGGTCGTGGCCCTGTTCTTCAACCCCGGCTTGCGCATGGCACGTCTCGAGGCGCGTGTGCCCGCACTGGCCGCGCGCCAGGCCGGTCGCCCGCCCGACCCACGCCTCCAACTGGACGTGCTGCGCATCGTGGAGAGCGTGGCATCGCCCTGGATCCTGGCCTCGGGCCTGCAGCTGACGGTTCCCGTTGCCGGGCGCCTCGGGGCCGAGCGGGCCCACGCGCTCGCCGAAGCCGACGTCGCACGGCGCGAGGCCTACGCCGCCGAGGTCGAGACCATCGCGACGCTGCGCGAGGCGTGGAACACCTGGTCCGCGGTGGGCGAGCGCGTTGCCCTCGTGAGCGCCCATCTCGAGGGACTCGGGGGCGTGCTCGGCCTGGCCCGCGCGCAGCGCGAAGGCAACCAGATCGGCGAACCCGAGCTGCGCGTGCTCGAGATCGAGCGCGTGCGCAGCCAGGGGCGCCTGGAAGCCCTGCAGCGCGAAGGCCAGCGGCACGAGCTGGCGCTCAAGCGCTTGATGGGCCTGGCGCCGGAGGCCGCGGTCGCGCTGGTGCCGTCGTTCACAGCCGATGCCGAACCGCTCGACGTGGCCACCGAGCGCGAGCGCCTGCGGGAGGCGAGCCCCGCCCTCGCCTTGGCCCATGCGCGTCATGTGGAAAGCGAGCGGTCGCTCCGCCTCGCGATGCTCGAGCGGCAAGACGACGCGAGCCTCGCTCCCCTTGTCGAGTCCGAAGACGGCGAAGCACGCCTCGGCGGAACGCTCGACATCCCCCTCGTCGTGGGCGATGGCAACCGCCAGGCCATTGCGGAGGCCCTCGCCCGCAGGGATGCGGCGCGCGGCACGCTCGAGGCCCGGCAGGACGACCTGATGGGAGAGCTGGCCGATCGCCACGCGGCGTGGGAGGCCGCCAAGGCGCGCGACGCCTGGGTCCGCGAGCACGTCGCGCCCCTTGCCGACCAGCAGCTGGCCGAGCTCCAGACCCTCGGCGAGCTCGGCGATCTCGATGTGCTCATCCTCAAGGATGCGCTTACGAGCCTCCTGGAGGCCAAGGAGGAGCTGCTGGACGCGCGCTTGGAGCGCGCGCAGGCCAGCGCACGCATCCACACCCTCGTGACCCCCCTTCGCACGCCCTACATGGAGGCAAGCCCGCGATGAGATACCACCTGTCCATCGGGTCGTGGCGCGCCGCCAGCGGGGCGATGCTGCTGATGCTGTCGGCCTGTGGGCGCGAACCTGCGCCCGCGCCGGCCGGCGACGTGCATGCCGAGGCGGCTGCGACCATCACCAACCGCATCGACATCCCGCCGGCGGTCCGCAAGAACCTGGGCATCACCTTTGCCACCGTCGCATCGCGTGCCGTCACCCAGACGGCCCGCGTCCCGGGCCACTTCGAGCTGACGCCGGCAGCCCATCGGGCATACGCCGCGACGCTTTCTGGCCAGATCGAGCTGCAGGTGGAGCAGTACCAACACGTCGAGAAGGGCGATGTCCTGTTCCGCATGGAGTCGGCCGCATGGCACGAGATGCAACGCGAGCTGGCCGCGACCGTGAACGCGATCCGCAAGGCGCACGCCGAGCTTGCGGGGGTCGATGCGCGCATCGTTGCGGTGCGCGGCCATGCCGAGGGCCTGCGAGCCCAGCGTGACATCTGGAAGGAACGCCTGGAGCAGATCGCCGGCATCGGGGCGGCCGGCGGAGGCGTGGCGACCGCACGCACCGAGGCGCGCGCGGCGCTGGCCGCGGCCGAGACCTCGCTGGCCGAAGTGGCCGAAGAGGAAGCCGAGCTGGCAGGAGCGGCCGGTGCCCTCGATGCCGAGCTCCGAGGCCACCAAGAGGCCACGCCGCGCCTCTACGCAGACGCTCTGGGGACCCCGCTGCCCACGGATTCGTCCGCCCGGCTGGACCTCGCCCTCGCGCGCGCCGCAGCCCTCGTGGGTCTCACGGTCGATGCGCTGTGCGCGCCGGAGCCGGGCGCGCAGCGCGTGCCCCGATGGCGCGCGCTGGACCGGCTCGAGGTCACGGCGACCGAAGACGGTGTCGTGGAGTCCCTGGAGGTCGCCACCGGCGCCTGGGTCGAGACCGGCCAGCTGGTGCTCGAGACGGTGGACCCTACCCGGCTTCGCTTCCGCGCCGCGGGCCTGCAGGCTGATCTCGCAAGCCTGCGGGAGGGGATGCGCGGCCTCGTGCTGCCGCCGGGTGGCCACGCGAGCGCGATCGACCAGGGTCTTGCCGGCACCATCCACATCGCCTTGGAGGCCGATCCGCTGGCGCGCAAGATCGACCTGCTGCTGACGCCCCAGGGTGACCAGCACCCGTCGTGGGCGCGGGGCGGCGTGTCCACCGAGCTCGAGCTCGTGCTGGCCGAGTCCGCGGAACCGGAGCTCGCGATTCCCGTCCAGTCCGTGATCCAAGATGGCTTGCACAAGATCTTCTTCCGCCGCGATCCCAAGAACCCCGACAAGGTGATCCGCGTCGAGGCCGACCTGGGTCGTTCCGACGGGCGCTGGGTGGTCGTCGAGAGTGGCGTCATGGAGGGCGACGAGGTCGTCCTCCATGGTGTGTACGAGCTGATGCTCGCCAGCGGCGGAGCCAAGGCGACCGGCGGCCACTTCCATGCCGACGGCACGTGGCACGAAGGCCCGGACCACTAGGGCGCCGACATGCTGCAGAAGCTGATCCGATTCTCGCTCGACAACTCCGCGCTCGTGCTCGTCGCTGCGGCGCTCGTGCTCGGCTTGTCGATCTACCAGGTCGAGAACGCTCCGGTGGACGTGTTCCCCGAGCTGAATGCCCCGACCGTCGTCGTGCTCACGGAGGCTGCGGGCTTCGCGGCGGACGAGGTCGAGCAGTTCGTGACGTTCCCCATCGAGAGCGCCGTCAACGGCTTGCCCGGCGTGCGTCGCGTGCGAAGCAGCAGTGCGATCGGGCTCTCGATCGTGTGGGTGGAGTTCGACTGGGGCGCCGACATCTACACGGCTCGTTATCTGGTCTCCGAGCGCCTCACCATTGCCGACGAGAGCCTGCCGGACGGCGTGACCCCGCAGATCACGCCCGTGACCAGCATCACGGGCGAGATCATGCTGATCTCTCTGGGCGCCGAGGTCGACGCGGAGGGGAGACCACGCATCGACCCGATGCGCCTGCGCTCGTACGCCGAGTTCGACCTGCGCAACCACTTGTTGGCCGTGCCCGGCGTCTCGCAAGTGGTGGCGCTCGGCGGCGAGCTGCCTGAGTACCAGGTCAACGTGGACCAGACACGGCTGCGTCTCCACGGACTCGCGATCCAGGACGTCATCGAGGCCGCGCGCAAGGCGCACAGCACGGCGGGCGCCGGGTACCTGCCTGACGTAAGCGGGCTCGAGATCCCCCTGCGGCAGACAGGACGCGTGCGCGGCGTGGCCGACATCCAGGGCACGCCGATCCGCTACGTCGACGGCGCGCCGGTCACGATCGGCCAAGTCGCGGACGTGACCCTCGGCGGGGCGCCCCAGCGCGGGACGGCGTCCCAGGAGGGCCGTCCGGCGGTCGTCCTCAGTGTCCAGAAGGCGCCTGGGACCAACACGCTGGCACTGACCCAACAGATCGACGACAAGCTGGACCAGGTCGAGTCGGGCCTGCCGGAAGGCATGGTGCTCGATCGGCACGTGATGCGGCAGTCCGACTTCATCCGGCGCAGCCTGAAGCAGGTAACGCACGTGGGGCGCGATGCCGCCCTGATCGTGGCGGTGATCCTGGCCCTGTTCCTGATGAACATCCGGGCCACGATCATCACGTTGGTCACGATTCCCCTGTCCATCGGGCTGGCCCTGCTCACACTGCAGGGTCGCGGCGCGACGATCAACGTCATGACGCTCGGCGGATTGGCCATCGCCATCGGCGAGATCGTCGACGACAGCATCATCGACGTGGAGAACGTCTTCCGACGACTGCGGGAGAACAGGAGGCTGCCGAAGGCCGAGCGCCTGCCACTGACCGAGGTCATCTTCCACGCCAGCAACGAGATCCGCAGCTCGATCGTGTTCGCCACGATCATCATCGTGATGGTCTTCGTGCCGCTCTTGTTCCTGCAGGGTCTCGAGGGGCGGTTCTTCCGACCGCTCGGCACCATGTACATCACCAGCATCCTGGCGTCGTTGTTCGTGGCTCTCACCGTGACGCCCGCGCTGTGCAAGTACCTCTTCCGCGGCCAGATGAAGCTCAAGGAACACCAAGACGGACTGCTCGTGCGCGGGCTCAAGCGGATCTACGAGCCCGCCGTGCGCCTCGCGGTGCGGTGGCGCAAGACGGTCCTCGCGGGGTGCTTGGCGGTAGCAGGGCTGTTCGTGGCGTTTGCCGGGACGTTCGGGTCGAGCTTCCTGCCGGAGTTCAACGAGGGCACCTTCACCGTGTTCCTCATGGCGCCGCCTGGGACCTCGCTGGCCGAGAGCGACCGCCTTGGTGTGGGCGTGGAGATGCGCCTGGCCGAGATCGATGGCGTCCGCCATGTCGTCAGGCGCACCGGTCGGGCCGAGCGCGACGAGCACGCCGAGCCGGTGAGCAGCAGCGAGATCGAGGTGGGGGTCGCGCCCGGCTACGAGCGCCACGCGGTGCGTCGCGAGATCGACAAGGTCCTGGGAGCGATCCCCGGGATCACGACCATGGTCGGCCAACCCATCGAGCATCGGATGTCGCACGTGATGTCGGGCACGCCGGCGGCCGTGGCCATCAGCGTGTTCGGCGAGGACTTGCCGACGCTCCGCGTGATTGCCAAGCGGATCGAGAGCGAGCTCGAGCAGCTACCCGGCGCCCGCGACGTGAATGCCCAGCGCGAGGTGATGATCAGCACCTTGCCCATCCGGTACCGGCCCGAGGCGCTGGCGCGGTGGGGCCTGAGCGCGGTCGATGCCGCCGAGCAGGTCAAGGCTGCCGTGTTCGGTGAGTCGGTCGCCTCGGTCAACGAGGGCGTGCGCCTCTACGACCTCGTCGTCCGCCTGGCACCCGACCAACGCCAGTCCGTGGAGCAGGTCAAGGACCTGCTGCTACGTGGCGAGGGCGGGGCCCTGGTGCGACTGCGCGAGGTGGCCGACATCGGGATCGAGCGCGCGTCCAACCTCATTGCCCGCGAGAATGCCCAGCGAAAGGCCGTCGTGTCGGCCAACGTCGCGGAAGGCCACAACCTGGGCCATCTCGTGCAGGCGATCCGCAAGAGGGTCGACCCGATCGTCGCAGAGTACGGCTACACGGTGCACTACGGCGGGCAGTTCGAGGCGCAGCAGTCTGCGTCTCGCACCATCTACGTGATGGGGGGCGCCGTCGCCGTCCTGATGCTGTTGCTCCTGGGCATGGCGCTCAAGTCCACCCGCGCGGCGCTGCTCGTCATGGTCAATCTGCCGCTCGCGCTGATCGGCGGCATCGCGGCCGTGTTCTTGGCCGAGTCGCCCGCTCCGCTGCAGCAGATCGGTGCGTTGCTCGGCTTCGGCGGCACGTACCAGGCGCCGGTCCTGTCGGTCGCCAGCATGGTGGGCTTCGTGACCCTCTTCGGCATTGCCGTGCGCAACGGCATCCTCTTGGTCAACCACTATCGGCATCTGATGGAGCTCGAGGGGCGCACCTTGGAGCAGGCCATCCTCCTCGGCTCCATGGAGCGCTTGGTGCCGATCCTGATGACGGCCCTGACGGCTGCCTTGGGCCTGATCCCCATGGCCATGGCCGCCGGCGAGCCCGGCAGCGAGCTCTTGGCACCCCTGGGCGTGGTCGTCCTGGGAGGCCTGATCACCTCGACCTTCCTGAACCTGATCGTGGTGCCGGCTGGCTACTCCCTCGTGTTCCGAGGGAACCCGCGCCTGCCGCACCTCTCCGAGATCGAGGAGCGGGTCGAGGCCACTCACGACGACAACAACGAGGAGTCGAACCCATGATGCGCAGCTTCTCCTGGATCCTCATGGTCCTTGCTCTCGCCCTGTTCGCCGCATGCGGCGACAAGGGGGATGCCGACAAGGGCGGCACGACGAACGGCACCGGAGCGACCGCCGACCACGACGGGGATCATGATCACGACGCGGATCATGACCATGACGGCGATCACGACCACGACGACCACGACGACCACGACCACGGCGAACGGCACGTGCTCGGTGAGGCCCAGGCAGGCGGCTACACCGTCGCCCTGGCCGTCTTCGGTGACATCAAGGCGGGCGGCGAAGCCGTCCTCGACATCAACGTGAGCGGCGGGGACGCGTCGGTCGTGCGTGCCTGGGTCGGCGTCGAGTCGGGCAAAGGCTCGATGAAGGGCAAGGTCGACGGCGAGGACGGCGACTACCACGGCCACATCGAGATCCCTGCCGAGATGGCCGAAGGGAGTGCGATCTGGGTCGAGATCGAAGGCGCCGACGGCGCCAAGAACGCGACCTCGTTCAAGCTGCCCTGAGGCGCGGCTGGCGTCTGAACCGGGTCCGGCGCACCATCGCGTGCGCCGGACGACCGATGAGCTCTGTTGAGGGGCTGCCGGCTCCTCGTCCCCACGTCCCCCCTTCCCTGTAGGTACTCGCCATGTCCATCCGTAGCTTCGCTCCTTCCCTGCTTGTCGCCCTGGCCTTCGTGGCTGCCACATCGGTGCGCGCGGACGAGCCGCCCAAGCCCCGTCTCGAGTTCCTCTACTTCGCCGTCGAGGGCGCGGGCGAGGCGGAGGTGGGGGCGGCCGTCGAGCGTGCCGTCGCGGCGGTTCCCGGTGTGAGGTCCTTCGCCTGGACCCGCGAGCGCGCGGAGGCCAAGGTGATCCGCGTCGTAGGGGAGGCGCCGACGCCGGCCCTGATCGAGGCGTTCCGCGGCGCCAAGGCGATCGCCGCCGTCGTGCCCGTGACGCAGCCGACCCTGGTCTTCCAGACGCGGCTCCACTGCAACGGGTGCGTCATGAACGTCAAGCGCGCGCTGCGCAAGCTGGCGGGCGTGAAGGAGATCACGGTGGCCAAGACCATGGACTCCGTCACCCTCGTGCTGGCCGAGAAGCAGACATCGTTGGAGCAAGTGCGCAGCACGCTCGTGGACGCAGGCTACCCGGCTCGCTGATCCCACTCGGAGGCGGGACCTGCATTCCTGCTCAGCCTCTCAGGGCGCGGTTTCGGAGAGCAGGCCCAGGTAGCGGGGCGCCACGCGCGCCATCCAGGCGCCAGGAGCCTCCGCCGTCCATCGCGTCGTCTTCGACAGCCAGCAGAGCACGTGGGCTGGCGCGCGGGCCAGCGCCCCGGCGGTCACGAGGTCGGGGTCGCCGTGTCCGTAGGCGTGGAGGGCCATGGCGAGCATGTCCGCGCCGAACCAGATGGCGAGCGGGGTCCACTCCGCGTTGACGGTGGACCACGTGGCATCGGTCCAGTCCAGAACGCCTACGAGGTCGCCGCCCTCGTCGACCAGCCAGTGGTCGGGCCCGAGGTCGCCATGCGCGAGTGCGCGCGCGCCGCGGTCGGGTCCCGCCGCATCGAGGTCGGCCAACGTGCGTTCGCCGATGCCGGGTGCGAGCAGGTGCTCGATGCGCGGTAGGACGTCCGCCAGCTGCGCACGCAGGTCCGGGGACCCCGCGTCGGCATCGGGCGGCGCGGCGGTCACGTCGTCGGGGCGGATCTCGTGGAGCTCGCGCACGAGTCGACCGTACGTGGCCGCGAAGCGCGGCCACGCGGCCGGCGCCGGCAGCCGCACGTTGGCCGTCTCGCCCGGCAACCACGTGTAGCCCGCGAAGACGTACGGGAACGTCTCGCACGGCCCGCCGCGCCACAGGAGCCGCGGGATCGGTACGGAGATGCGGTCGGCCACGTGGGGCAAGAACCCGATCTCCCGCTCCAAGCACGCCGCCGAGCTGGCCCGCCGCGGGAAGCGCACGAGGTCTCCGTCCACGCGCCACGCGTCGAAGTCCCAGCCCGAGCCGACGTACGTGACGCTGGCAAGCGGCGCCTGGGGCCGCGCCGCCCGCACGGCAGCGCGTACCGAGCCCTCGTCGAGCTCGGCCCGGTCGAGCCGCCACGGCGGATGCGCATCCTCCACGGCGAGAACGTACCTGCGGTGGCGCACGAGCGGCCACGAACGAGCCTGCGGGGGCGAGATGAGGTGGCGGGGAATTCTTCCGCAACTTGCCGACGGGCACGTCCGCATGCCGTAGAGAGGAGCGGCAAGTTGCGGAAGAAATCCCCGCCTCCGTACAGGCTTTGCCGCCAGCGTGGCATGATCGGGGCCATGCACCTGGGGAAGGCGGCCCTGTTGGTCTTGGCGTCCCTGGGCGCTGCGTGCGCGGCGCCGCGCCAAGCGCTGGACGTCGCGGCCTGGCAGGCCGAGGGGCGTGTGATCACCTCGCCCGAAGAGGCGCAGCTCGTAGACGCCCGTCGTTCCGTGCACTGGACGGATGGCGAGCTGGAGCTGCGCCGCGAAGAAGTGGCCACGCTCTTCGCCCGGGGCGTGCGTCTGCTGACGGATCTCGAGGGCACCGCCGGGACGCGCACGACCTTCGTCGTGGACACGGGCTCCACCTTCACGCTCCTCTCCGCAGCGGCCCCGCTGGCGCAAGATGTGCGCCTTGGTCCCCAGCATCGCTACGGCATCGCCAACCGACCCGGCGAGACGGGCTACCTCGGCTACCTCCCCGAGGTCGGCCTGGGCCCGCTCGTCGCCGACCACGTGACGGTCGCCTTGACGGAGCGGTCCCACACCACGGCCGAGCCTGCCAACATCTTGGGGCTCCAGCACCTCTTCCATCTCCAGCTGGAGGGCGACACGGGCCGCTGGTGGCTTCGAAGCGGCGCTTCACGACGCCCATCTCTCGAGTCGGGCTGGAGCCGCGTCGCACTCGTGCCGGGCACGCCGCTCCTACACGTCCGCTCGCCCGAGGGAGCCACCGTGCTCGCCATGATCGACACCGGCGCGTGGAGAAGCACGGTCGTCAAAGGCGCCCCGGAGGGTGGGTACCACGTCCTCGACGACCGAGGACACCCCGTCCTCCCGGTCGCGGCCGAGAGCACGGTGGACTGGCCGGGCATGGAGTGGCGCGGCGAGCGCATCGTGCTCCTCATCGGCCTGGATGTGCTCGCGCGTCGGGCGTGCCGCCTCACGTTCGATGCGGCTACCTGGGCCGTGGGCCCGCCGCCTGCTCCTCGCTGAGACGCGGCCTCGAAGAACCGTAGGCGCTCCCCCTATGACACCCTTCGTGGTGGTGGGCCTGCCGAGCCGCGTCTACAGCCAGGTCCATGCGCCAGGAGATCCTGAATGGCTTCCGCCTCGAGCAGCGGCGCTTGCGCCTGCTGCTCGAGGGTATCGACGCGGCCTCGTGGACGCTGCAGCCTGCCGGCGTGGTCAACCACGCGGCGTGGACCGTGGGCCACTTGGCGGCCAGCATGGAAGCCATCGGTGGCGAGCTGGGACTCGCGCCCTGGCTCGAGCCAACGTGGCGCACGCGTCACGGCGAGGGATCGACGCCCGTCGACGATGCAGTCGCCTATCCACCTCCGTCGGTGCTGTGGTCCCGGTTCGAGGACGCGGCCGATCGAGTGGCCTCGGCCGTGAAGCAGGTGGGCAACGAGGCGTGGTTCGGGCCGCTCCCGGACGAACGGTATCGCGCGACGTATCCCACGCTGGCCCACGCTGTCCTGCACATCCTCGTCGGCCACACGGCCGCGCACGTCGGCCAGCTGGGATGCTGGCTGCGAGCCGTCCGTCAAGAACCGTCCGCAGGTCGTGCATCTGGACGCTGACGCGCCCTCGGTGCGTGGCCCGCCGCGCGCCGCCCTATCGTCTCGGGCATGCAGCGAGAGCTCGACCGGCTGGCAACCTACCTCGACCAAGACGATCGCCATGTAGAGGACGTCTCGGCGTGGTCGATCCACAAGCAGGTGGAGCACACGGCCCTGGTGGCACGGCAGATCCTGCAGCTGGTCGCAGGCCTCGAGTCGGGTGCCATGGGTGAGCGGGGCGGGTGGCTGCGTTGGCCGGGGCATCTCGTCTTGGCGCTCGGTTGGATCCCGCGGGGCAAGGGGGTCGCTCCCAAGGCCCTGCATCCCGCCGACACGCCGGATCCAGACGTGGTGCGTGGCGTGATCGCCGAGATCCGCGCGCTCCATCCCGAGCGCCGTCCTCGCCGCGGCGGCCCGCGGGCATCCCACCCGCACTTCGGGCCCATGACCGCTCGGCAATGGGCGCGCTTCCTGCGCATCCACACGCGCCACCACCTCCGGATCATCCGCGACATCGGGAGGCGCGCCCACGTCACGGCGCGTGGCCCACGGTGATGTGTGCCCGGTCGCAGCCGGGCGTCGCGTGTCCCTCGCGAGATCCACGTCGCGCCGCAGCGACCAGCGCCCGGCCGCTACACTGCGCCCCATCGGAGGAGGCGCTTCACGATGCGGTGGACGAAGGCGGGCTTGGCGCTGTGGTTGGGTGGGCTGGTGGTGCTCGGTGGGCTGCAACCGGCCAGCGCAGCCGAGCCGGAGCAGCTCGAGCTCGAGATCCGGGCGCGGCTTGACGGCAAGCCCTGGGCCGACGCACCTGTCCGCGTGCTCGAGGTCGAGGCAACGACCTCGTCCCAGCCCGAGGAGGTCGGGGCCGCGCTGGTGACGGCGCACGCGCGGCTGCGCGACGCCGGCACGCCGACCGCGGCGCGGTGCGATGCCAAGGGTCGTGCCACGGTGATCGTTCCGAAGGATGGCGTGCGGCTGCTCCGTGTCGGGAAGGGTCCCGAGGCGTGGACGGCCTCGCTCTTGCCGCCCCTGCTCGTCCCCGGTGAGCCGCTCCTGGTCGACGCCACGTCGAAGCCGCTTCGCGTCGCGTTGCCCGGGCCCGTGCCCGCGGGATGGCACCTGATGGCCGTGAGACGGAGTACGGCGATCCAAGGTGTCATGCCGCTGGCCTTCGGACGCGCCGGTGCGGGCACGGGCCCCATGACGCTCGACGGCATGGCCAGCGGTGTCATCACTCTCGGTTGGATCCACCCCAGGCACGGCTTCCAGGGCGCGCATGCGCTGACGGCCCGGCCTGGCGACACCATCGTCCAGGGCAGGCTGCCGCACATGGACGCCGCAAACATGCTGGCCGTGATCGTCACCGTGAAGGCGCCGCCCGGAACGTCCACGTCCGACATCCGCGTCGATGTGGGGGATCGCGATCCTCGGTTGGCAGGTCTCGAGCCGGGGCCCGACGGTTCGTTCACGTCCGGCGAGACCGGAGGTGTCCCTCTCTCCGCGTACCCCACGCTCCGCGGCTTGCGCGCGCACATCCAAGCACCTGGCTGCATGCCTGCCGTCACCGAGCTCGAGATGGTCGAAGCGGTTGATGGGGCGCGGCAGCTCGTGGCCCATGTTGTCCTGGAACAGGGGCAGCCCGTGACCGGGAGCGCGGAGTGGGCGGACGGGTTGGCCGAGAGACAGCGCTGGGTGCAGGTCCGCGCAGTCCAGGGCACGGACCCGACTCCCTCGACATGGTTCCTCCTTCGAGCCGACGGGACGTTCGAGACATGGCTCGCCCCCGGCCGCTGGGAGCTCGCGCCGATCCATGATCGCGCTTCCGCCCAGCAGATCGACGTGGGTCCGACGGGCACGGCCGACGTCAAGCTGCCCGCGGTTGCGCAGCGCACGCTCAGCGGAACCGTCGTCGTGCCCCGCGGGCGCAGCGCAGCCGATGCCCGCGTCTACGCGATGTGGGGGCCGGAGATGTCCGGCCACTCCGTTCGACCCGACAAGCAGGGACGCTTCTCGATGGAGGTTCCCGCTGCGGTCCCCGGCGGATTGACGCTGGCTGTCTCCGCTCCGCGCTGCGGCATGGCGACACGCAAGGTGTCCAACGGTCAGACCGACGTCGGCACGCTCGAGCTCGTGGCCGGCGGCTCCGTGCGCTTCGAAGCCAAGGACGCGCGCGGCGAGCCGCTCGAGGACTGGGGGCTATTGCCGGAGCGTGCCATGAAGGAGCCGGTCTTGGCGCTCACGCAAGCGGTCGTGGATGGCTCGGGTCGTGCGGAGCTCGCCGGAATCGAGCCCGGCAAGCACACGTTCATCGTGGCCTCAGGAGACGAGCGCAACTTCCAGGTGTCGTTCGAAGTGAAGGAAGGGAAGGAGACGCGCGTCGCCGTGGCTCCGCCACCCGATCAAGAGCTGCTCGTCTTGGCACCTGACCTGCCGAGCTCGACCTCGTCAGAGGACGTGGTCATCGCGGCCAAGCTCGGCACGAGCTTGCTCCACTGGGAGACGTTCGTCACGGACGACAAGGGCCACATCGTCCTCCCGTATCCCCGAGGCGCCGACGCGTTGATCTTGCTCGCCGCGCGAACGGGACGGCTCGTGGCCACCTCGCCCCTGCGGCAAGAGGACGCCCAGCCGGGGACGGCCTCCAAGCGTGCGATGACGCCGTACGAGCCTGGGCCCTGGGAGGCCGTCCTGCGCATCGAGGACGGCGGGGGACGCCCGGTCTACCCCACGGCTTCCACGTTGATCGTCGATACGGTGCGCCCGTCCGCCAACCCCATCGAGCAGATGGACTTCGGGGAGCGGGTGAGCGTCAGGCGCATGTTCGAGGTGCCGAGCTTCGAAGTGTTGCGCGTAGGTGGTCATGTGCTGCTGGGCTGCTCCGATGCGCAGATCAAGATGGACTTGTGGATGCCGCAACGTGGCGAGACCCTGCGCTCCAAGCGCCTCTTCCTGCGGGAGTTCGTCGATGCCGCGGGCCAGGCCGTGGATTTGGCTCCTGCCGTCGTCGATCTCCCGGCGCCTCCACGGGTCCGGGTCCGCCCGGCGCTTCCCTTGCGCATGGCGATCAAGGCCGCTGGGTCTCCAGTGCGCAAGGCGATCGTCGAGGTCCAGTACGTGCTGCCCGGTGACGTCAGCTACCGCGAGGGCGAACTGCCTCGCGTGCGCGTCAAGACGGACGCCCTGGGCGTGGCGACGCTGCGCGATCGCCCGCAGGACATGGACCTGCTCGTGCGCGTGGTCCAGGCCGAAGGCGGCGTTCCCCAGGCAAAGCCCGTCACGATTGCTGCGGCCCAGAGTGGCACCGTCGAGCTGACGGTCGAGAAGGCGGCCTCGGTTGTCGTCACCGTGCTGGACAGGGCCGGCAAGCCCGTGGTCGGCGTCAACGTCTACGTCTGGGACGCCGACGCCCACACCCAGCGCGATCCCCGGCCGGTCGCGACGGGCACGACCGACGCCGAAGGCACCTGCCGCTTCGAGGGCCTGTCCGCAGAGTCCCGCTACCAGATCGACGTCGAGGACGACCGCTTCGCGCCCCACATCGACTGGCGGCCGCTCGACACGACACTTCGCGCTATCCGGTAGCTGCACGCGTCGCGAGGCGCACGGCAGGTCCGCCGAATGACCACGGCTCCCCGCGTCGTCCGAAGCGCTCCGTGAACCGATTGGCCCGCGGGCGGCCATGGGATTCTCGGAGCCCCCATGTCCCGCCCGCCCCAACCCCTCTCCGTCGAGACGCTGCTGGACAACGCCGAGGGCATGAGGCGCCTGGCGCGGCAGCTCGTCCGGGACGCCGCCGAGGCCGACGACGTGGCCCAGGACGCCCTCGTGCGCGCCCTGCATGCCGGACCGCGGGACCCGCGCTCACCTCGCGCCTGGTTGTTCGGGCTTGTGCGCAACGTCGCCCGCGAGCGGCGGCGGACCGCTGTCCGACGCCACGCGCGCGAGCAGGCTGCCCAGCGGCAGCGGATCGTCCCCTCGACGGCGCATACGGTCAGTGAGCTCGCCGAGCACCGACGGGTGCTCCAGTGCCTCGCGGAGCTGCCCGAGCCCTATCGCTCGGCGCTCTGGTCGCGTCACTTCCGCGACCTGCCGCCGCGCGAGATCGCCGCGGAGTGCGGCGTGCCGGTCGAGACCGTCCGGACCTGGCTCAAGCGCGGCCATCAACGCTTGCGCGAGCGCCTTGACGCGACCGACGCGCAAGGGGGAAAGGCATGGCGCGCTGCGCTCGCGCCCTGCTTGGGAGCAGCCGCGGGCCGCTCCGTGGGATGGGGAGGAGGGCTGGTCATGGCCAGTGCAACGAAGGCGGGCGCCTTGGGTGTCCTCACGGTTCTCGCGCTCCTGGCGGGAGCCTGGCTCTTGGGCGTGCTCGATGGGGAACGTGCTCGCGTTGAGTCGCCAGCAGGCGGCGTCACGGCGGACAGCGCGTCCGCTGGCCTGGCCCAACCCGGTTCGGCGCCGCAGCTGACTGCTCCTGGGCGGGCATCCGAGCTGGTGTCGGATCCGGGCACCTTGGTCGGACTCGTCGTGGACTCGCACGATGCGCCTGTCCGCGGCGCGCATGTGCTGATGGGTGCGGCTGACGTTGCCTCGGTGGATGACATGGTGGTCTGCGCAGCGAGCGGCGACGATGGCAGATTCACGGTCACGTTGGATCCGGCCGCGGAGCGTGGCGTGTTGGCGGCGATCGGGCCGGCCGGAGAGACCACGATCGTGCCCGTGTCGGCCTCCACCGTGCGCATGGTCGTGCTGCGCCTTCCCGCGGGCGGGGCCGACGAGGTCTGCGTGCGCAGCGTGAGCACGGGCCTGCCCGTCCCCGGCGCCCGCTGCGAGGTGCGGCTCCGCGAGGAGGGGCGGACGTGGATCCGCACGGTCGTTGCCGATGAGGCCGGGCGAGCCTCGATCCCCCACATGGCGAGTCGCAACGTGAGGGGTTGGCGCCTCCTGCGGGTGCGCGCTCTACAGCACGCCATCTACGAGGAGGTCTACTCCCCCGGAGACACGGACCCCACGAGGGGAACGTCCGACTCACCTCGTGACATCTGGCTGGATGCAGCCATCGAGCTGACCGTGCGCGTCGAGGATCTCACCGGTCAGCCCGTGGCTGGAGCGGTCGTCCAGGGGTGGAGTGGGTGGCGCGAAGGCCCGCCACGCGATCGCCCCGAGTTCGCCATCGAGGTCGGGGCCGCCGAGCCGCACGACTCTCGCCTGGAGCTGGGCCGTGCCGTAACGGACGCTGCGGGGCGCGCCATTCTCCCGGGGCGCAAGGAGTACGTGAACATCACCGTACGCGCCGACAGCGACGACGGCCTGGGCATCCTCACCACGTTGGGGGGCGCACGCAACAACGAGGTACGCGTCGTCCTGCGCCCGACGTGCCGCATCCGGGGGCGTGTCGTGGGTCCCGACGGTCAGCCCGTCGTCGGTGCGTTCGTCCACGTACATCCGGCCGAGGTCGCCGAGCGTCTGCGCGCTGGTGGGAGCACTCGGGAACCCGCACCGGAGTCCTTGACTGGGTTCCACAGTCGAAGCGGGGCCGACGGCACGTTCCGGCTGGGGCCCGTGTCCGTTCCCACGAGGGACGGTGTCCCCCTGATGGTGCAGGCGGTGACGGGCGCGCTGGGGGCAGCCGTGGCCAGCTTCGACGCCAAGGAAGCCGTGGGGGACATCGAGGCCGACATCGTGTTTGCGGCCTCGGACGCGCCGCACCGCACGCTCGTCGTGGACGCAGCGGGCACGCCTGTCGAAGGCGCGCTCGTCTTCTGGGGCAACATGCGCCCCGCCTCGGTGACCGATGACTCGGGGCTCGCTCTGTCGAAGCCCTACGCGCTGCCGGATCTGGAGCTGCACGTCGCCAAGGCCTGCTACGGCGTGGCGCATGTGCCCCGGGATCCATCCGGGACGAATCGCGTCGTACTCCACCCAGAGTGTTCCCTCGCAGGTCGCCTGGTCGACGCGAGCGGCCGTGGCGTGCGGGGCCACTTGGTCGTGTACGCGGCGCCCGCCGCCGAGGGCGCGTACGTCTCCGCCGCCCGCTTGGCCACCGCCTACGCGGGGGACGATGGCACCTTCCGGTGCGAGCACCTCCCTCCACCGCCGTGGCGCATCGAGTTCACGCACAACCAATCGTTCCCGCATGGAGGGGGTCGGCAGCTCAAGGGCGAGGCCCTGGTCGACTCTACGAACGACGTCGTGCTGGCCTTGGGTGACAGCGCGCCAGGGCCTGGCCCCAGGTCCTTGCTGGAGGGTGTCGTCCTCGATCCAGACGGGTCGCCAGCAGGCGAGTATTGGATCCACCTTGTGCAGGGTGAGCGCCATGTCGCGCCGCGCACACAGAGCCGGAGGTTCCGCTTCGAACGGGTTCCCCCTGGAGCCTATGTTGCCGAAGCGTTTGGCTCCGGTGGCCGCACGCTGGCCTGCGTTCCCCTGGATGTCCGACCCGGTGAGGACCAGCGTGATCTCGTGATCCGTTTCAGCCCCGAGGTGGACCGGGCAGCTCATCTCTCGTTGCCCGACGGCACGCCCTTGGCCGGTGCCACGCTGCGTTGGGAGCGGATCGACGGTCACGGGGGAAGCGAGGGACGCACCGACGCCGAGGGAGCCGTCCGGCTGACCACCGTCCTGCCGGGACGGTACAGGCTGAGCGTTCAGGCACCCGACGCGGATGGGGGCCGCGCCTGGCTGCCGGGCGAGTCGACCCTGCTCGTTGAAGAAGGCCACAACACACCCATCGCACTGCGCATGGAGCCCGCGGCGCGCCTCGTGATCGTCATCGACGACGATCGTTTGCTGCCCGCCTCACGCATGGGCCGAGAGCCGCGGTCCGGCGAGTCATGGGAAGCCTACGAACGAACCCGGTGGTCCAGCGTGGTCGTACGGACGGAGTCGGGTCACGAGCTGCGGGGGGGGTGGGCCGTCCGCGGTCGTGCCGTGTTCCCCTGGGCACTCCCCGCGGGCGTCCATCGGCTCGAGATCTCCCTCGCGGGCAAGCTGGAGGTCAGTACCACCTTCCGAACCCACGGGGGCGAAGACACCGAGGTCGTCGTTCGCTTTCCGGAGGCGGGGGCCGCCGAGGCCGGGTCCAAGCGCTAGCGCCGACCCGGCATCAGGTAGAGCGCGCCCAGGGTGTCGAAGCGGGCCGGCGGGCCCTTGGCCTTGCGCACGTGCACGACCTGGGCGACCTCCTCTGCGGCGGCGCTGAAGACAACGCTGGTGCCGTCGTCCAGGTCGTACGTCCACAGGTGGACACCGCTTCCCATGTCGCGGTCGGGCTCGCCGAAGAGGTCGCGCACCTCGCTCATGCCCAGCGCCAGCCGGGCCGCCGTCCAGAGGGCGTCCAGGGTCCTCGCGGGCCGCAGGGCGCGCGCGTAGGCGCGGCGTGCGACGACGACTTCCTCGTGCATCGCCTTCTGACGCGCTTCTATCGCGTCGGTCCGCGTGCCGATGACGGCCGTCTGCCACGACGTCATGGGGCCGTCCACGAGCGGTTTCCGCTCCAGGCTCAAGCTGCCATCCGTACCCACCGTGGCCGTGACGTGCACGAGCCGAAGCATGCGGTCCATCTCGTAGGCGACGAGCGACACGTTCCATCCCGAGGGTGTTCCGTCGTCGTCCGCCGCGTCGGAGGCCGTCGCCGAGGGCGTCCAGCTCGGCGGGCGGTGATCGGTGACCTTCACGGCGAGGTGCTCGAGCTTCTCGGCCAGCTCGCGACCCGTGGCGAGCAGCCGCTCGGCCGTCGCGGCGTCCGTCACGAGGGGGCCCGCGACGAACAGGCGGACGGCCTCGATGGCGGCGTCGGGCGACCCGATGGGCATGACCGTGCGGCTGTCGGACTCGTGGGCAGCTGGCAGCATCGCCGTCAACGTCGCGGGTGCGAGCTGCGTGGCCCGCGTGCTCGAGAATGTGACGGGGGCGACGGCCACGTACGGGAACACGTCGCTCAGATGCCGCACCCCCTCCGTGACCCTCACGCCCGGGCTGACGCGCAGCGCCGTCAGCGGAAGCACGACCCGTCGGAGGGGATCGACGTCGCGCGCATGCTCGTCCTCGGCGTGCACCGCGAGACCCGTCCCTGCGACGGCGAGCGCGCCCACGATGGCCACGCCCAACCAGCTCCGTGCGTTCATGTCACCTCCTCGTGGGTACCTGGACACTTGGTTCTACGCCGTGCGCAGGACCAGGAGGGCAAAGCGTGTGCAAAGCGTGGGGACGTTCGTACCCGCCGGCGGGCAGAACGCCGGATCACGAACCCTCGACCGGCGCTCCATACCGCACCAGGCAATGCCAAAGCAGCTTGATCTCCTGCAGCACGGCCGCGGGCGCGCCCCGATCCGCCCAGGCAGCCGGCTCGGCGTACAGGTGCCGCGCAGCCCTGCCCAGCGTGGCGGCATCCACCCGGCCGTCGCGGGCGATGCGGCGGGCCAGGGAGGGCATGGCGTCACCCCGGAAGTCCGTGGGGACGTCGTCGACATCGAGGACGAACCCCGGGGCCCAGGATCGCTGCACGCCGTAGCGGTCGGTGAGCTCCCCGGCGAGCGTGTCGACCTCGGTTCCCCGGAAGCTCGCGTCCACGACGAGATGGCTGGCATCGCGCGCGAGCGAGACCGTTCCGTGCACCTGGGCCTCGATGTAGTGGTCGAGGTTGCGCGAGGCAACCCGGCTCCGCTCGCCGGGACGACCACGCAGGCGCCGCCTCATGCTCTCGAGCAGCTGGGGGGGGCGAAGTCCCGAGAGCCCCAAGGCGGTTTCGCGCTCGAAGCACTCCGCGAACAGGGCCGCGAGCACGTCCTCGAAGGCGTCCAGGGTGCCCCGCTCCGCGGGCTGCCGGAACGAGTCCAGCCACGTGAACGTCGCACGAGCACTTGCGTCGGGCCGCAAGACGAGGTACGCCGAGCCGAAGCGCGGTGACGGGCCATCCGCATGGCCGAGCAGGTCGAGCGCGCCGTACTTCGGACGTTCATCCGCTCCCACGCCTTCGGCTTGGTAGGCGCCGCCGAACAGCTCCTGCTCCCAGCGGTCGCGATCGCCGCCGGGCGTGGCGCTCACGCTGCCGCTCGATGTCCCCGTCTCGAACTGGCTCTTGTAGATGCCGCTCGCCACGAGCCCCTCGAGCGCCGTGCGGCCGTCGGCCTGCGGACGGTCGGGATGGAAGTGGAGCGCCACGCAGGCGTGCTGTCGGATCAGCGCCATCACGTCTTCGAACACACGCACGGGCAGTGCCGACATGCGGCCGACGTGCTCCAGGAGACGGCGCGCGGCCGCGGCCCGACTCGAGGCCCGCCTACGGACGTGGTCCAAGGCCGCCGTCTGTGCGGTCGTCAGCTGCATCCACCCACGATGACAGGGGAGTCCGGCCGGGGGAAACCCCCTCCGGCGAGAGCCTCGCCTCGCCCGTAGGCTGGGCTTTTCTGTCCGGGAGAGGGGGCTCGCCATGCGACGCACCTGGGTTGCCGTCGGGTCCGCACTCGTGGCCCTGCTTGCGATCGGCGGTCCGCGCGTGGCCGGCGAGGACGCGAAGCCGGATCGCGCCGGGCCGATCCGCGACTACCTGGATCGATGTGCCGCGCATGGCTGGTCGGGCATGGTCTGCGTCGTCTGGGGCGACGACGTCGTCGTCAGCCACGGTGCGGGGCTCGCTGATCGGGACACCGGGCGTGTGCCCACGATGGACACGCGGTTCGAGGTTGCGTCCATCACGAAGGTGTTCACCGCTTGCGCCGTGCTGCGCTTGGTCGAGCAGGAGCGTCTGCGTCTGGATGACGCCATCGGCAAGCACGTGTCGGACGTGCCCGAAGACAAGTCCGGTATCACCCTGCGGCATCTGCTCGGCCACACGTCGGGCATGCCGCGCACCGCGGCCGGCGGAGGCCGCACGCCGGCCGAGGCGGCCGCGTCGTTCCTGCGCACACCTCTCGCCTCGAAGCCCGGCGAGCGCGTGCAGTACTGGAACGGCGGCTATGCCTTGCTGGCGGCGGTGATCGAGAACACGACGGGCACGACGTTCCAAGAGGCCCTGCGTACGCTCGTGCTCGAGCCGGCCGGCATGACGCACAGCGGCTTCACCGGTGACGACCTTGCCATCGACGAGCAAGCCATGGGCTACGACGGCGACGTCGCCGTGCGCTGGGCAAGCCATCACCCGTACCGCCAGTACGACTACGGATACAAGGGCATGGGCGGCCTGGTGACCTCGGCCCGCGATCTGGTGCAGTTCGCACGTGCGTGGTGGGGCGGGCGCGTGCTGGGCGAAGCGGCGACACGCGAGATGCTCGGTTCCCCGCGGGACAACCAGGGCCTTGGCTGGGGCGTGCTTTCGTCGTCGCGGGCGACGCCCCGGCTCGTGCACGGGGGCGACGTCCGCGGCTTCCACTCGGCCTTCGAGATCCTGCCCGCGGAGCGTGGCGCGATCATCGTGCTGGGCAACACCGAGGTCGCTCCCGCCTGGAAGCTCCAGTGGAACCTCGAGGCCTTGGCCGCCGGCACGACGCCGCGGTACCCGATGCCGCCAGCGCTCGCGACCCTCGCGGAGGACGAGCTCGACGCGCTCGTGGGGCGCTACGTGCAGGACGGCGGCTCCAAGGCTCTCGCCATCGCCCGCGCCTCAGGCGGCCTGCGTGTG
Organism: Planctomycetota bacterium; assembly: GCA_050248855.1. Classification (GTDB taxonomy): domain Bacteria; phylum Planctomycetota; class PLA2; order PLA2; family JAEUHO01; genus JACKGW01. The sequence continues at coordinate 42,057 of JBFWRP010000021.1, forward strand.
GCCGAGGTGCTGGCGAACGCAGGGGCCACCCAGCCCGGGGATCGCGCGGCCGCCCTCGCCGAGACCGCGCGAGCGATCGTCCGGGCGCTCCAGGACGCCGACGAGGAAGCCATCCGGTCGCGCCTCCCCGACGGCGTGTTCTGGGCGGCGTCATGGCCGGGCCTGCTCGTGGGCAAGCTGTGGCCCGATCAGGTCAAGTCCTTCGGCCCGCTGGCCTCGTCCGAAGTGCTCGAGATCGCCGCCACGGTGCGCATGGGCCATCGCGCCGTGGTGGCGCTTCGCCACGAGAAGGCCGAGCGCTGGATGAACGTGCAGTTCTCCACGGCGGGCCGCATCCTGCGGTTGTCGTTCGATCCTCCCGGCGACGGCATCGGTGCTTGCTACCGGCCCGCGCCCGACGGCACCTTCCACACCTTCGACTGGCAGTCGGACAAGGTCCAGTCCGTGCTTCGGTTCGAGCAGGCTGCGGACGGCTCCCAGCGCGTGACGGTCCAACGGGGGGCGACGACGGTGCCGTACACGCGGCGGGGGGAGTAGTCCCGTCATCGGACGCCCTCGGGCGACAGCGCGTCCTGAAGGCCCCAGACCGCCACTTCGATCGACTTGGCGAAGTGTGCGAGCGGCGCGTCCGCAGGGAGGGCGATCCCCGCGGCCTGGGCCATGGTGTTCACGTCGAAGGCGGCTTCGGCGGGCTGCAGCGGCCACGGCGCGTGGTGGATCTCGCCGCGCAGCAGCGCGCCGCGGCGGCCCACGGTGTAGAGGCAGTAGCGCTCGGTGAGCCAGTGCTCCAGCGTGCCCGGCCGGGCCAGGCGGACGGGACCGGTGGCCGCGTAGTCCGCGCGCAGCTCGGCAGGCGGTGCGCCGCGGTGCGTTCGCCGGCTTGCGTAGCGGACCGCGTCGCCGACGGTAGCCAGCTGCATGTCGGCATCGAAGTAGGGGAGGTGGAACCAGCGGCGGGCCGTGCGGACGGCAATGCGACTTGCCGCATCGAGGCTGAAGAACCAGACGCCCGGCTTGGCCCCGGGTCCCGCGCGGTCCGTGACGTAGGTGCGCACGTTGAGCTCGAGGAAGGCCGAGAGCCCGGGCATGGCAAACGTCCCCCGCGGGTAGACGTCGCGCATGCCGAAGGGCACGACACCCACCCAGGCCTGGCCTCCGAACGTGTCCACGTGCAGCCCCGGGGGCAACAGCGGACGGAGCACGGCGGGGTCCAGCGGCCAGTGGGCAAACAGCAGGTCGTGCCACGTCTGCCGCATGACCCACGGCCGTCGAGGCAGGGGCCAAGGGCGGTGAGCGGTCGCGGCAAGGACGTCGTGCAGGGAGCGGCTCTCGGGAGTCCAGGGTACGGGCGTGAGGGAGGAAACGTTCAGGTCCCTGAACGCTTGGTGCGCTGCGCGGTGGGTGGCGAGTGTCGCTGCGCTAGGTTCCCGCCACCCCCCTGTTGGACCGCGGCCCGCGCCAAGCGGCCGCCACACGAGAGGATCCACCCCATGAACCTGCAGGGAGATGCGTGGTCGCTTTACGGCCTCGCCGTGACCATGCTCGATGCGACCACGCTTCCGCAAGGCATCCGCTTGGATGGGGCCTTGAAGATGCTGGACCAGGTCCGGCCGGACGCCGTGCCCGCCGACCACCTGTGGGATCGGCACGTCCGGTTGATGCTCGCGGCCCTCCAGCACGAGCTGCATCAGCGCGAGGTCGCCCGCCGCATCGAGCGCGAGCTGCGCTCCATCCATGCGGCGCTTGCCGGCGGCCAACGCAAGCCGATCGCCTCCGTCGAGTACCTGCTGGCCCCGGACGACCAGGCCGCCAGCCGTCGCGTGCCGGGCCCCGACGACGGCACCGCAAGGCCTGACCGGGTGGTCCCGCACGTGGGGTCCGAGGGCGCCGGGACGCCCCCCCGAGCGCCGGAGGACGCGCGGGCTCTTTGGGCTCAGGGACGCCCGGGATCCGGCCGATGTGGGAGCGGCAGGCACCGTCGCTGGGCCGTCTCCCCAGACTCACCCCCTGGGCCTCGCGCAGCCTTCGGCACTGCCGGGAGCTGAACTGCCATGCACAACCAGGGGGACGCAAGGACGCTCTACGGACTCGCCGTAGGCATCCTCGACCAGGTCTCGCTCCAGCGCACCGCCCGACTCGCGGCCGCCATCAAGCTGCTCGACGGGTTGGAGGAGGGCAGCTTCCCCAGCCCCCGGCTGCGGGACCGCCACCTTCGCCTGATGCGCGAGACGACGCGGCGCCCCCTTCACCATCCGGCGCAGGCGCGGCGCATCGAGCGCGATCTCCGGCTGGCCTACCAGGCGCTCTGCAGCTCCCCGAGCACGGCTGCGGTTGCCATGGGTCAGCTCCTCCGCACGACGCAAGCGCCCCAGCCCGCCCGGGCCTGAGGCTCCGCGCGGGCCCACCGCGGCGCTTGACAGACCGCACGACGCAGCGCACACGGGACTCCGTCGGGAGGCATGCCGTGAGGATCGTCGTGATCGGTGCGCGCCTCGACGGCCTCGCGTCGTGGGTGGTCGAGAACGCACGGGAGCACGCGGGCCACGACGTGGTCGGCTTCCTCGACGAGACGCCCGCCCTGCAGGGCACGCGCGTCATGGACCTGCCCGTGCTGGGTCCACCCGCCGCCGCCGAGCGGGCGGTTGGGGCCGGCGCCGAGGGTGCGCTGTTCGCGATCGGTCACGGTCCTGCACGCGCCCGCATGGCGCCGGGACTCGTGGCGGCCGGGTTGCAGCTCGTCTCGCTCGTGTGCCCCGGTGCGGTCATCGCCTCGTCGGCCCACGTCGGGGCGGGCGTGATCATCGGCACGAACGCCGTGATCAGCACGGGGACGCGTGTCGAGGACCTCGCGATCGTGCTGTCGCTCGGCTGCGTGGGTCACCACGCGCAGGTGGGCACGGCCGCGACGCTGTCCGGGGGCGTGCTGCTCGGCGGGCGTTCCCGGGTCGGGGCGCGCAGCCTCGTGGGTCTTGGCGCGAAGGTGATGTCCGACGTCTGCGTCGGGAGCGACGTCACCATCGGAGCGGGGGCTCTCGTGACCAAGGACGTCCCGGATGGCATCCGCGTGGCCGGTGTCCCCGCCCGGCCCCTTGACGACCCGCCCGGGCAGAGCAGTCCATCGTTACCGTAGGCGCTTGGTACGGGCCCGCCACCGTAGCTAGCGCGGCGCACGCCGTTCGCGCCGCTGGGCGAGCAAGGACCGGGCCTGTCCCCAACGGCCCTTCAAGGCGTACCGCACGACGCGTCGCCAACGGAAGCGTCGACGTCGCGGCAGCACCACGAACGCGCGGTGGAGCTGCGGCAGGTCGGGCGCAATCGCGGTCGCCGAGCGCTCCAGCAGCCGGCGGCGGCTTGCATCGAACTCGGTGAGGTTGCCCAGGGGGCACACGAGGTACTGCGCCAGCTCGAACAGCGTGGTCGCGTCGCCGCGGGGATCGTCCGGAAGGCTGGCCTCCAGGGCCTGGGCCGAGGTGCGCGCACTCGTGACGTCGTCGGCTTGGAGCGCTCGCACGAAGCGGTCGAAGTGGCGGAACCGCCCGATGCGAAGCGCAAGGCGATCGCGCACGGCCGCGTCCGTCTCCGCGGCCATGCGCTCGGAGAAGCTGGCCTCGGCGCCACGCGCCATCTTGTCGAGGTACACGACGCCGTCGCGCTGCATGGCCGAGGAGTGCGAGGTGGCGTGGAGTCGATAGGCGCACGTTGCCGACGCGATCCTAACGAGCGGCGCACGCAGCCCGAGCCGCAGGTACACCTGCCAGTCGGGCGCAGGATCCGGCAACCAACCGCCGGCGTCCGTCAGGGCTTGCCGGTCGAACAGCACGGCCGAGGGCGAGATGATGGGACACGCCCAGGGCCAGTCGTCCCACGGCGCGAGGGGCTCGTCGGGCCCCACGACGATCTCGTGCCGCGCGGGCTCGCCCGCTCGGAAGCGGAGGACCCGCGCGGCCGCGGCCGGGGCGTTCGGCTCGCGATCCAGGGCTTGCGACAAGAGCTCGAGGTGGCGCGGGTGCCAGACGTCGTCTTGGTCGAGAAACGCCACCCGCGGCGTGGTCGTGGCCAGCAGCCCCGTCTGGCGCGTCCGCAGCTTGCCCGCGCTCGGGATCAGCCGGACCCGGTCGCCCAGCGCATGGACGCGATCGGGCCCGTCGTCGGTCGAGCCGTCGTCGACGACGATGACCTGCCCCAGGCGAGGCCCCTGCGCGAAGACGCTGGCGAGCGTCTCCTCGATCCAGCGACCGCCCTGGTACAGCGGGATGACGACATCGATCGACACGTGCGCGGGATCCCTCGACGACCTGGGTCAGTCGTCCTTCTGCGCACCTGCGTCGTCCTCGCCCTCGGAGTCCGGCAGCACGATTCCACGGGAGCCGCGGAGGATGCGGGCGGTCAGGAGCACGACGATCTCGTCCTCCGAGCGGGCCTCCTCGCGGCCCCGTGTCACGGGCGCGAGTCCCGGGCTCGTGGGGGGTGGCACCGGATCGCCTTCGTCCTCCAGGTGGCGCCGCTCCCCGATGCCGCTGATGACGACCGTCTCGCCGTCGGCCACCGTCACGGTGGTCTTGACGCGGTGGTCCTTGCTCATCTCCACCGGGTCCGCGGACATGAGCGGCGAATTGGGCTCCACGTCGACGAGCCCGACCATGATCTCCAACGTCGTATACGACTCGCCGATGTGCAGGGCCTTGACGCGCAAGTCCGTGGTGGTTCGGGTGGTCGAGCTGATGCGGTTCGCGCCACCCTGGTTGGCCGACTGGATCGTGAGGACGGGGCGCACGGCGCCCAGCGTGATCTCGGCCGAGCCACCCGCCGTGACCATGACGGAGGGAGTCGCCACCGTCTCTACCTGGCCGCGACGTTCGATCTCGTCCGGGTCGTCGTCCTCGTCGCCCTCCTCCTTGTCGCCCTCGTCCTTGTCGTCCGCCTCGTCTCCGTCGTCATCGTCCGCGTCGTCGGGAGCCTCCTCGTGCCAGTGCTTCTTGCGGACGATCTTCGCCTCGACGAACACCTGCGGCGCGGCGATGTCGAGATAGGCAAGCACGTCGAGCACCAGCTCCACGGCTTCGGGAGGGCCGTCGAGCACCAGACGGTCGCGCCGCGGGATCAAGCGCAGGTTCACGTCCTTCGGGCCCAGGGTCTCCCGGAGCTCGCGAACCAGCTCCTCGGGCGTGGAGAAGTTCGGCCGGTAGAAGTACAGGACCGTGCCATCCGCGCGGGCGATCAGGCTTTCGTGGGGGAACTCGAGCGGCGGCGCGGGCTCGTCGGGCTTCTCGTCCTCGGCCCACGTCGAGGAGGCTGGGAAGAGACCGAGAGCGAGTGCGAGCAGCGCGAGTCCGATGCGTGACATGACGAGTCCCCGGGTGCCTTCACCTCGGAGGATGCCCGAGCGGCCGGTGCGCGTCGAGGGGGGAGCAGGAAGGCGGACTCGGCGCCGCCGCGCCCCTCGTGGTCGCCGGCAGATGCGCCCGTGGACGTAGCGGCGGAGGCCGTCGGCGTCGTAGACGGCGTTGGAGAGCAACACGACGTACGTCCGGGTGTCGGGATCGAGCCACATCGAGCAGCCGCTGGCCCCGGTGTGCCCGAAGCTGCGCGGCCCGTCGCCCGCTGACGGTCAGCGCGCCGGCGGCTCGTAGGGAACGACTCCCTTGGGAAAGCCGTCGCGCAGGAGCGCTTCCGCGCGCCGGATCTGGGAGTCCGTGCCGGCGAGCAGCTCCTTGGCGTCGTAGACCACGACCTCGTTCGGCGGCACACCCAGGCCCTCGATGCCCTTGCCCCCGTTGAAGCGCCCCTTGTTGCTGGACACCGAGACGCGGACGGCGAGCTTGCCGCTGGGCACCTCGAGGATCTCCTTCTGCGACGACATGCCTGCGGTCGGCTCGGGGCCGATCAAGTAGGCCCGCCCGTCCTCCTTGAACATGCCCGCGACGGTCTCGCCGGCGCTGCGTACGCCGGCATCCACGATCACCACCAGCGGCCCCGTGAAGGGATGCGCACCTTGCCCCGTGTACTGCCGCCAGCGCGTACCGCTGGCCAGGAAGCGCCCGAAGACGGCCTCGTGGTCGCAACCGCCTCCGCCGTTGGCGCGCATGTCCAGGACGAGGCCCGGCACGTCGCCGAGGGCGCCCAGCATCTCGTCCAGCTGCTGGGGCAGCTTGTCGGGCACGTCGCGAAGGTGGATGTAGCCGTAGCCGGAGGCCGTCTTCCCGTATGACTGGCGACCGACCTGCTTCAGGTCGGCGGGCGGGCACGCCGGACCCGAGGGCGCGAAGTTGGGCCCGCCGCGCCGCGTGATCGTGACCTTCTTGCGGTCGCTTCCCTCGCGCAGCTCGAAGCGGATGGGCGTGCCCTCCCACGTGGCCAGCCCCCAATGGCAGGCAGCGTGCAGGGCGGCGTGGCGCGTGGAGTAGCCGTTCTTGTCGGCCAGCTCGTCGGCCTTCTTCTCGACCCAGGTGCGCGCGGGCACGTCGTCGATCTCGACGACCTGCATGCCGACCTTGACCCCCGCCTCCGCGGCTTCGCCGAATGCTTCGCCGACGAGCACCTCGTCGCCCGCCAGCACCAGGTGCACGCGTGGCCCCGTGAAGCGTCGCCCCTTGGCCTCGGCCTCGTTGGCGGCCCCAAGCGTCGCTTCGAGGTCCGGGGCCAGCTTGACGATGCCGGCGTGGCCGTCCTGGAGCCGTGCAAGGATGCGCTCGACGAGGCGGACGTACTCGACGGGGTCCCTCAGCTTCTTGGCCTCGCGCGCCAGCGACTTGGTGGCCTTCTTCCAGTCGATGTCCTTGTCCCGCAAGAGATCGCGCGCCTTCTTGGGCAGCTCCTCCAGGAGGAACTGCACGTCCTCGCGCAGCACGTCGGCCTCGCCGCGTGCGGCAGCCGGGCGGGCGGGGCCCGCACCCACGGCGACGGCCAGGACGAACACGGCCCTTCGCAGCGCCTTCACGTCCATGCGCCCCATGTCGAGCCCTCCTCGTCGCGCGTGGTGGGCTGTCAGTGTGCCACGGTGTCGGACTACGCGGGGGCGGACATGCCAGGCAGCCTGGCAGGGCCGGACTCGGTAGACTCATGCGCGGAGGGCGCCGGGTCGGCCGTGGGGCGCTGCCTCCGAGGAGCCCCTCATGGGCCTGCACCGCGTTCTGGGCTTCGTGGTCTTCCTCTCGTTTCCCCTGCTGGTCGCCTGTGGTGGCGGCGGTGGGGGCGGCGAGCCCGTGCCCGTGGTGCCGACGTCATGGATCGCCGTCGATCCGGGCCTCGGCTTCGACTACGCGCTGGGCATGGCCGCCGGGCCCGAGGACAGCACCTACGTCACGGGCTGGTTTCCCGGCTCCCACACCTGGGACCTCGGCAAGCCGTCCGAGCGCATGCGCACGGCCCTCGGCGAGAACGACGGGTACGTGGCGCGCCGCGATGCCTCGGGAGCTCTCGTGTGGTTGCAGCAGATCCTCGGCACCTCGTTCGTGCAGCCGTCGGAGCCCATCACCCTCGCCGACGGTTCCTGCGTGGTGTTCGGGACGAGCTCGCAGCTCACGATCTTCGCTGCCGCGGAGGCCGAGCAGACGATCCTGGATGACGTCAACGCCTACTTCTTCGTGGCGCGCTATCTCCCCGACGGGACGCTGGCCTGGGTCCGCAAGATCGACGGCGCCGGCGACGTGCGCGATTCGACGCTGTACGCCGACGGTACGTTCTCCGCATGCGGCCTGGGCTCGGGAACCATGGTGTTCGGGGCCGGTACACCCACGGAGACGACGATCGTCTGCCCCTCCGGCTACTCCGACTGGGTTGCCCGCTACGACATCGACGGCAACCTCGTCTTCGCCACGTCGGCCACGAGCTGCCACGATAGCTCGATCGGTAGCGCGGTGGCGGCCCTGCCGGACGGGACGACGATCGCCGCCGGGTCGTTCACGGGCACGGTCACGATCGCCCCGGGTACGGCCGCCGAGGAGACGTTCACGGCGACGGGCTTCGACGACGGCTACGTCGTCCGCCTCGCGGCCACCGGCACGGTCCTCTGGGCCCGCCACCTGGCGGGCCCGCGGCGCGAGCTGCCGTACGGCGCGGCAGTCGCGCCCAACGGATCGGTGGCGCTCGTCGGGTCCTCCACCGGCGCGACCACGACGATCAACGCGGGCGAGCTCGACGCACAGACCCTGACCGGGCCCGCGGACGGGTTCACGTTCCTCTGGCGCGTCGATGCCGGCGGAACGCCTCTCTGGACGGCGCAGGTCGACAATGCGCAGGGCGCCTTCGTGAACGTTGCGGACGTGGTTGCGTTCCCGGACAGCTCGCTCGGCCTCGTCGGCGCGGGATCGGGCACCGTCACCGTGGATCCCGGTGGCCCCGCCGAGCTGGCGCTGCCCGCCTTCGATGCCAGCGACATCCTCTTGGTCTTGTACGACGCTTCGGGTGCGCCGTTTGCCGCCCGCCGCGATGGAGGTGCAGGGTTCGTCTTCCGCGCCGAGGGCACGACGGCGTATCCCAACGGGTCCATCGGCTTTGCGGGCGCGTTCCAGGCCAGCTTCACCGTGGACCAGGGCGGGCCCGGCGAAACGACGTTCGCCGGCATCTCCGGCGACGACACGATCGTCATCAAGTACAACCCGGACTTGAGCCACGACGGGTAGCAGGCGCTGCCGGGGGCCCGCCTACGATGCGGCGATCAGCTGGTCCCGAGCGTCGTCCGACAGGGTCCACGTCATCGTGAACGGACGCCCCGAAGCGGCCGTGCCCAGGGCGCCGTTCTGGACGCCGGCCCGCGCGTAGACGTCGCGAAGCAGCGAGACGAACCGCTCGCGCTCGCGCCGCACGCGCTCGAGCGTGCGTTCGCGGATCTCCTCGGGGGCCAAGCCGCGCTCCCGTTGGGCCGCCACCGCATCGGCGATCGCCCGCGGTTCAGGCGCGGCCGTCACGCAGCACACGCCATCCGCGAAGAAGTCGCGGCCTCCCCGGTTGGGCGTCGTGACGACCGGGAGGCCGGCGAGCAGGTACTCGACGCAGGAGAACATGGAGCCTTCCGTCTCGGACAGGCAGAGGCCCACGGCGGCGCGGTTGAGGTGGCGGTTGACCTCCTCGGGCGGGAAGCGCACGGGCCAGCCCGCTGCGTCGTAGGGGTTCAGGAACACGTGCCCTGGCGCCGCCGCCAGGTGGCGCGCGACCAGCGCCCGCTCCGCGGCCTCGGTCGAGCCGTACGCGTGGCGGCTGCGGTAGAAGAGGAACGCACAGCGCGGGATGGCCACCGCCAGCTCGTGCCGCTTCCACGGAACGAGCTGGGCGTTGTAGATGGCATCGAACTCGACGCGTGCCTCGGGGAGCGGGCGAAACACGTCCTCGCGGACGTGGGTGGTCTTGTTGTGGACGAAGGCCGCCTCGCCTCGCGCGCGCAGCAGGGCGGCTTCTTCCTCCGTGCTGCAGACGAACACCAGGCGGTGGTGCCGGTTGCGCCAGCGATGGAGGATCGCGTACCGGCGCGTGCGTCGCGCGATGGCCTCGTCCTCCAGCGTCCACGTGGGCGACAGGAGGAACCACGCCGGTGCCTTGCGCATCGCGCGACCCAGCAGGCCGGCGGGGCCCAAGGGCGCATCGGGCACGATGCCGCCGTACACGACCAGCGGCTCGCGGTGCACGATGGCCAGCGGGACGGGGAACGGGTCCGTCGGCGCGCGCTCGAGAGGCAGCTTGCCCCGGCGCCAGCGCATCCACACGTCATGAAGCTCGCGCGGGGAAGCGCGACGGAAGCCCAGGTCCTCCAGCCGGCTCGGCGGCCTGCTCATGCCAGCTGGTCCTGGAGCCAGGCGCGGGCGAAGTACCAATCGCCCTCCGCCGTGCGCTTGGACACGCCAGGCGCCTCGGCGATCTCCTCGAGGGTCATCTCGGCGAACAGGCGCAGCTCGACGACGCGTGCCTTGCGATCGTCGAGCGCCGCCAAGCGGTCCATGGCCTCGCCCAGGGCGATCACGTCCAGCGGGCTCGGGCCGCCGAGCTCCGGAACGCGCTCGATGGTGATGGCCTCGTGCTCGCCCGTCCGCTTCTTGGCGTTCTTCCGGCGGGCGTGGTCGACCAGCACCTGGCGCATGACGCGCACCGCGATGGCCAGGAAGTGGGCGCGGTCCTTCCACGTGCTCTGCCGGGTGTCCACGAGGCGCAGGTAGGCCTCGTGGACGACCGCGGTCGGCTGCAACGTGTGGTTGGCACGCTCGCGGCCGAACTGGCGCTGGGCCACGCCGCGCAGGTCCTCGTACACGAGCGGGAAGTGCGCCTCGGCCGCGCGGACATCGCCCGCGCCCATCCGACGGAGCGGCGCCGTGATCTCGTCGCGCGGGGTGCCGGGCATGGCGGCACTCTACCTGCGAGCCGCTGGCGGGTGGCGCTGAAGGTGCTTCGCGCCGGCCTGTCCGGCCCCGAGATGGCCCGTCGCTTCGAGCGCGAGTGCCAGACGCTGGCCCGCCTGGTCCATCCGGGCATCGCGCAGGTCCACGACGCGGGCGTCACGGTGGACGGCCGACCCTACGTCGTCCTGGAGTACGTCGACGGCAAGCCCATCCACCTCTTTGCGCGCGAACACCGGCTGGACCTCGCGGCGCGCCTCCAGCTGTTCATCGACGTCTGCCGCGCCGGGGAGTTCGCCCACCAGAAGGGGGTCATCCACCGCGACCTGAAGCCCGGCAACATCCTCGTGACGACCGTGGACGGAGTGCCCCGACCCAAGGTGATCGACTTCGGGATCGCCAAGGTCGTGGACGACGACGAGGCCGCGCGCGAGTCGTTGACCGAGCTCACCCTGGCCGGTGCCGTCGTGGGGACGCCCGCCTACATGAGCCCCGAGCAGGCGCTGTCGGGCTCGGACACGCTCGACACGCTCCCGGGTCACCTCAACATCGCGGACGCGAGCGTGGTGCGCAACCGCGAGACGTGGGCGGGCAACGCTTGGGAGGCGCTGGACGACGGGTACGTCATCCATGCGCCCGTCGGCACGTTCCCGGCCAATCCGTACGGCCTGCACGAAACGTTGGGCAACGTGTGTGAGTGGTGCCTGGACCGCTGCGGGACGTACGAGGGCCCCGCCCGCGCCATCGAACGCTAGCCGCCCGCCAGCGACTCACGAGGCGCGCGGAGGTGTCTGAACCTGTGCCTCGGAGCGATAGCGACGGTGGCACGGTGTCAGACACCGCAGTGCGACGGTCGCCGGCGATCGAACCGCGACACTCCCACCCGTCGAGCACGACCCCTACGTGTCAGTTCTTCATGCCGACGGCAAAGCCCGTACGGAGGCGGGCAATTCTTCCGCAACTTGCCGATGGGCACTTCCGCATGCCGAAGCGCAGGGCGGCAAGTTGCGGAAGAAATCCCCGCCTCCGTACCGCGTCTCGATGCGCGCGGCACCCCCTCCCATGGAAGCGTGGCTGTTCTGTCCGAGCCCGGACTTCAGGCACCTTCCATTGCAGGCACCTTGCCCACGTTGCTCCCTCGGTCAACGAGGCGAGTCTCGGATGTGCCTTGCGTTGCCCGTGGAGGGACGACGCTCTCGCTTGCGTTCCGCGCTCCCGCGCGGACTCGGTGCTCCGGCTTCGCCTGCGCAGCAGGACGGCTATTCCGTACCCCTCCTGCACCTCTCACGGTGCGGCGCCGCGGCAAGGGTCCAGACACATCCGGGGTCGCGCGCTGTCGTACTGCGAGGCGCGCGGAGGTGTCTGGTCGATCGCGCCGGGAGCGGGGGCGAGGGAAGACGATCCTCGCGGAGGCCGCTAGCGCTCCATGGCCATGCCGGTCGCGCAGATGCTCTGCCCCGCTTGTTGCGCATCCCGAGCGGCTCGCGTGGCCCCACTGGCTTCGCCGTCGCGCAAGGCCCGGCGGATGCCGATGGCGTCGAGGCGCCGTAGCCGCGGGAGCAGGCGGCCTACACGGACGGTGAAGCGCCGTCGCCAGCCGAGGTGGGCCGCAAGGCGGCCGAGTCGCTCGCGATCGGCCTCCAAGTTCATCCGGATCAGGCGCGACACGGTGGCCTCACCGGGCTCCATCCACGCGGCCTCGGGCAGCGCCGGGTTGATCCAGCACGCCGCGACCAGGTCGTAGCCGCGCCGGAAGCGCTCCTTGCGCAGGTCGGGCAGCTGATGCAGCGCGAAGGCCTCGGGGAAGCAGCGGATGCGATACCCCTGCCGGAGCAGCAGCTGGGCGTGCTGGTAGCAGTTGCAGCGCATGACCTCCAGCGACGGCCGGATCCTGCGTCGCAGCTCCGCGGGGAAGGCCACGTTGTTCGAGGCGTAGCAGCCGATCGATCCCGAGCCCTCGGGGCTCAGCAAGAACCCGAAGTCGAGTACGCTGCACGCGGCCGAGAGGGGATCGGAGCCGGCGTAGGTCGTGAGGCCCGCAGCGACGTCGGTCTCGCCGCGGCGCAGGGGTCCCAGCAGCTGCTCGAGCCAGTCGGCTCGCGTAGGTACGCAGTCGCCGTCCAAGTAGGCGATGAACGTTCCGCGCGCTTCGTCGGCCGCGAGGTCCTTCAAGGCGTCGTAGCCGGCACCGTCCGCGTAGAGCAGACGCAGGCGCGGATGCCTGCCCTTCACCAGGGCCTCGACCCGCGGGTCCGTGCCCGGCGCGAGGACGATTCCTTCGCGGTCGTCGTGCCCCTCGATCAAGGCCAACACGGTGTTCGTGGCGGTCTCGAGCTCGTCGAGGCCCTGGCCTTCCGCTAGGTTGTAGGCCTCGGTCACGATGGTCACGTCCATGGGTCGGATTCTAGGAAGCGTTCCCGCGCCTTGCCTCGCGCGACGCCCAGCCCAGCGTGGCGAGGGGACGTCGTCAGCGGCGCCGGGGGGAGGTGCGTGCCTGCCGGATCCGGTACACGCAACGGTCGTCGTCAGCGAGCAGGTGCTCGATGCGCTCCACCTCGATGCCCGGGCCCAGCGTGCGACGGAAGACCTCGAGCTCGCTCCGACACAGACCCACGCATGCCGCGGCGGCCTCGCAGATCGGGCAGTGATGCTCGATGAGGAGCCACGAGCGGGGCCCCTCGCGTTGGACTTCGGCCATGTACCCCTCGCGGGTCCGCTGGCGGGCCAGGGCATCGATGCGCGACCGCAGGCCCCGCGTGGCGGCGGGCATGCGGGCGACGTACTGGCGCACCTGCGCATCGGCCCGTTGGTCGAGCACGGCGTCCAGGGCACGCTCGCCCAATGCCTCGCGCAGCGCCTGGACCAAGCCGACCGTGAGCTCGCCATGTCGATCCGGGAAGAGGCGCAGCGCCTGCGCGGTCAGACGCCAGGCCTGGGCGGGGCGCCCGCGCCCGGCGGCTGCCTGGGTCTCGGAGCCCACGAGCCCGAGCGCTTCCAGACGCTTGAGGTGCTGTCGAACGGCAACCACCGTCAGGTCGAGCTGCTCCGCGATGTCCGCGGGCGTGGCGGGAGCGCAGCGCTTCAGGACATCGGCCACCCGCCGCGGGCCGGCGCCGGGATCGTCGGGGAGGTCGCCAGGCACGATCGCCACGATAGGCGCACCCTCTTGAATAGGAAAGTATCTGCTTTCCTTGATCGAGCTGGGGAAGCACGATGGCCCTCCGCTTGAAAGGAGGCGTGATGCAGCTCGAACACGTGAACCTGACGGTGGCGGACGTGGAGCGCTCGGTCGCGTTCTACGGGCGCTTGCTCGGCGCCGAGGTGCGCTGGCGTGGCACCACGACCAACGGCAAGCCGGCCGTGCACATCGGTGGGGCGGACTGGTACCTGGCCCTCTTCGAGGGTGAGCCGGCTCCGGTGCCCATCGACTACGACCGCGTGGGCTACAACCACTTCGGCGTGGTCGTGGACGATCTCGACACCGCGCGGCGAACCCTGGCCGAGCTGGGCATCGACATCCACTACGAGCCGGAGTACGACCCCGGTCGGCGCGTCTACTTCCTCGATCCCGACGGCTACGAAGTCGAGCTGGTGGAGTACGCCGCGAAGGTGTGACCCCCGCAAGGTACGGAGGCGGGACAAGTTGTTGCACGCACGCGGCGTGAGCGGGCCACGGCCCCCCCCGTGGACACGTCACGCGCGAACGGAGGTTGCAGCGAGCTTCGCGCCTCCGCACGTCCATGGTCGCGACCTCCGGCACGCCCCCCGCCAGCCGCGATGAAGCCGGCCTACCATCGGCCCGGAACCGAGATGCCCGCGATGGACCTCGAGCGCCGCGTCCCGAAGCGCTTCCCGGCGCTCGAGGAGCCCTCCCCGAAGGCCGCGCGGGAGGAGGCCGCGGCGCTGCGCGAAGCGCACGCACCCCTGCAGCGGCACGGCGCCGGGGTTGATGCGGGGCTCGACGATCGGGGCGCTGCTCGGGGGCTCAGCGCTCTCCAGCGACTCCCGCGTCGGCGACGCCTCATGCGGGTTCCGGGCCGGCTCCGAGGATGTCCCCGATCACATCGCGCAGCTCGCCCCTGCCGAACGGCTTGGTCAAGGCGCGCGCACCGGGCAGGATCCGGCCCTGCCGCAGGAGGTCCTCGCGCGAGTAGGCGGACATGTAGACGACCGGCGTGCCCGGCGACCGCGCCCGCAGCTCGCGGGCGACATCCTCGGCGGCATGCTCGCCGGGCACCATGACGTCGGTCAGCAAGAGCTCGATCTCGTGCGCGCGCTCGCGCACGACCTGGAACGCCTCGTCGGCGTCGGCGGTGGCGAGCGCCCGGTGGCCCAGCCGCTCGAGGTAGAAGCAGGCCGTGCGGCGCACGAGGGTGTCGTCCTCGAGCACGAGCACGGTGGCGGGCCCGGCGCGTCGCCGTGGCGCGGCTTCGGCCGGCGCGGCCGAGTCCGCGTTCGTGGCCACCGCGGGCAGGTAGATCCGGAAGCGCGTGCCGAGGCCTGGCGCACTCTCGATGTCCACGTGGCCGCCACCGCGCCGGACGATCCCGTACACGGTGGAGAGACCCAGGCCGGTCCCCCGCTCGCCCTTCGTGCTGAAGAACGGCTCGAAGGCGCGGCTGCGCGTCTCCTCGTCCATGCCCAGGCCGTCGTCGGCCACCTCGAGCACCAGGTGGCGACCGGGCGCGAGGCCCGGGAGGTGGCTCGCCGTCCCGGCGTCGAGGTCCACGCGCTGCGTCGTCACGGCGAGCCGGCCTCCGCGCGGCATCGCCTCGCGGGCATTGACGACGAGGTTCATCAGCACCTGCTCCACCGCGCCCGCCGCGAGCCCGACGCCCAGCCCGGGCGCGTCGACCTCCAGGTCGAGCTGGATCTCCTCGCCGAGCAGGCGCCGGAGCAGCCCCTCCCGTGCGGCGAGCAGGGCGTCCACCTCCACGCCGGCCGGCGCGCGCGGGTCGTCGCGGCTGAAGCTCATGAGCTGCCGCACCACCGAGGCGCCGCTCGCCGCGGCCTCGCGGATCTCCTCCATGCGCGCGTGCGCGCTGCTCGACTCGGCCAGCCCCCGGACGGCCATCTCGGCGCACCCACCGATGCCCATGAGCAGGTTGTTGAAGTCGTGCGCGATGCCCGTCGCGAGCCGGCCCACCGCTTCCATTTTCTGGGACTGGCGCCGGCGCTCCTCCATCGCGTCCCGCTCGGTGACGTCGGTGCCCGCGGAGAGCAGGCCCACGGTGCACCCGTGAGCGTCTTGGAGCATCGTGCCCTGCCACTCGATCATCCGCTCCGTGCCGTCGCGCAGGACGATCGGGTTGCGGCTCCCGCTCACACGGAAGCCGTCGATGGCCTGGCCGAACAGGGTGCCGATGCGCGCACGGTCGCGCTCGGGCAGGAACGCCTTGAACCAGTCCCGGCCGCGCATCTCGTCGAGCCGCCAGCCCGAGAGCCGCTCCATGTGCGGGTTGAAGTAGACGATCCGCCTCTCGGTGTCGAGCACGAGCACGATGACGGGTACGGTCTCGAGGAGCCGCCGGTTCAGCTCGTGCTCGTCCAGCAGGGCCCCGCTCGAGGGGGACGCTCCGGGGAGGCCGGGCCAGCCCGGCTCCCGCAGGTCGTCGTCCGCCCGCCGCGACACTTCCGACATCCGCCTCGTTTCGGCCATCCGTCCATGCAGGCGCGGTTCGGCAACGCTGGCCGACCACGCGTCGCGGCTCGCCAGCCCCCTCGGCCGGCGCGCCATCCACGCCCTGAGTCTAGCGATCGCGCGCAGAGCGCGCCACGGCGCCCGCGTCGCCGGCCATCTCCGCGGCGGCGCAGAACCACGCCGTCGGCGCGCTCGCCCGCGTCATCCGCGCGCGCCTCCATGGCCGGTCCTCCATGGCCAGGGCTGCGAACGGTTCCCCAGGGCGCGTGCGTACGGCTCCCCGGTGCGACCCGGGTCCAGCCGCCGACGGCGCGCCAGGTCCCGGCCGACGGCCGGCACGCGCCTGACCCCGTCGCGCTCCGTCCCGATCCCGACGGGCCGGTCGGCGTCGGTGACCGACCACGACGGAGCCGCCCCCGTAGCCCCCTGCAGACAGACCGGAGCCGACGGCTGCGGGACGACTACCCGGGGGGCAGGTGGTGATGGCGGCCTACCGCACGCACGGACGAGGCCGTGGGCCCCTCTTCGCCTTCGCTCTCGGCGTACCGCACCTCGGTGCCGATCGCCAGCGAACCGAAGCCGTCGTCGAGGACCGCGTTCGCATGGAAGTAGAGCTGCTCGCCGGACGCGGTCTCGATGAACCCGTGGCCTTGGTCGGGGAAGAGCCTCACCACGCGACCGTGGGGCGGCGTCTCGTGGTGCTTCACGTCGCCGCGCAGGCGGCGCACATGGTCCTCGAGCTGCCGGCGCGCGATGCGGAAGGCATCGTTCAGGGCCGTGTACACGTCTTCGTGGGCGTGCTTCTCCTCGTGGTCGCGGTTCACGACGATGTGCCTCTGAGGTACGGCGAGGTCGATCCGGACCGAGTAGAGCTTGCCCTGGCGGTGGTGGCGGTGGGGGCTTGCGACGACGATGCGGGCGTTCGTGATGCGGTCGTGGAAGTGGAACAGCCGGTCGGCGAGCTCGCGCGCATGCGCCTCGACCGCGTCGGAGTGCGGAATCCCGCTGAAGGACACCTGGACGGACACGCTGGATCTCCCGGGACATGGCGTCCCGGCCCATCCGGGGCCAAGACGAGGGTCACGCGCCGCGGCGTCCAGGGGGGCAGGGCCACGCGGATCACACCTGCCCCGAACGGGACCGCCGCAGCGCGTGCGTTGTTCGCCGTCGGCGTGACGGGCCGGAGCCGACCCGGTTACTTGACCGGGATCGCGCGGGCCTTCGCCTGCGCGCTCTTCGGCAGCCGGATCTGGAGGACGCCGTCCTTCATGTTGGCTTCGACGTGGTCGCTCTCGACGGACCGGGGAAGGGAGAGGGAGCGGACGAAGCGCCCGTAGCGCCGCTCGACGCAGCGGTAGTCGCGCTTCTTCTCGTCCTCCGACACCGACTTCTCGCCGGAGATCGTGAGGACGCCCTCCTCGATCTGGACCTTCACCTCGTTGCGGGACAGGCCCGGCAGCTCGACGTTGATCCAGACGTTCTCGGCGTCCTCGCTCATGTCGAGCGACGGCGAGAGCAGCGTGCCGTTCCCCTCGAGGCGGCGCCACGTGCTCCAGAAGTCGTCGAACAGACGGCTGAACGAGCCGAGCGGGGCCGTCTGGGCGAGGGGCTCCCACGGGGAAAGCGGCGCCGGCAGCGCCGCCGCCTTGGTCTCGAGGGGAGGGGTCAAAGTCTTGGGCATCGGTACACACTCCTTCGGGTCCGGGCGGGACCCACAAGCACCTGGCACGCACGGACCGTTGCGAGCGGCGTGCCGAGATGCCGCCCGCGCGCGTGCGGCCCTGGCGTGCGTCGGCTGCGGACGCGTCCATGCACGCCCGCGGAATCCTCCGCGCTGCGACGCGGAGGGCTCGGGGTCGGGCCTCCCACTTGCCTCGCCCGCGCCGCAGGCGGCCGCGATCGTCTCGCAACCGCGGGCCGCGCGCCCCGGCAGCAGGCTGCCCGAAGCCAGCCGGGCGCTGGCTTCCTCGCGACATCTCGCTCGATCGCCAGCGACCCCGCGTCCGGTCCCGGCCCGCCTTCGTCCCTCGCGTGCACGCCGCTGCCGGCCCTATGCTCGTCCCGTGCGGAAGGCCCCCGACAACGAGCACGTCGCCTCCTTGCTCGAGGACATGGCCGACTTGCTCGAGGCCCAGGACGGAGACGTGTACCGGGTGCGGGCGTACCGCCGTGCCGCCGGGACGGTGAGGGCCGAGTCGCGGCCCCTGGCCCGCATCCTCGAGGAAGAGGGCCGCGGGGGCCTCGAGCGCCTTCCCGCGATCGGGAAGGGCATCGCCTCGGCGATCGAGGAGCTGGTGCACACCGGGCGCCTCGGCCTCTTCGAGCGGCTCAAGGGGCAGATCTCGCCCGAGGACCTGTTCACGACGGTCCCGGGCATCGGGGAGGAGCTTGCGCACCGGATCCACGAGGCGCTCGGGATCGAGACCCTGGAGGAGCTCGAGCTTGCCGCCCACGACGGCAGGCTCCAGACCGTGCCGGGGATGGGTCCCCGGCGCGCGCGGGCCGTGCGGGAGATCCTGGCCGCGGTCCTCAGCCGTTCGGCCCGGCGCCGGTCGCGCCGCATCGGCGGCGGCAGCCACCCCCCGGAGGAGCCTGACGTGGCCACGCTGCTCGACGTGGACGCCGAGTACCGCCGCCGGGCGGAGGCGGGGGAGCTGCGCACGATCGCGCCGCGACGCTTCAACCCGGCAGGGGAGGCCTGGCTCCCCGTGCTCCATACGACGCGGGGACCGTGGGCCTTCACGGCGCTCTTCTCGAACACCGCGCGCGCGCACCAGGCCCGGGCGACCCACGACTGGGTCGTCCTCTACTTCGAGCGCGACGGCGAGGAGGGCCAGTGCACGGTCGTCACGGAGACCCGCGGGCCCCAAGCCGGGCAGCGGGTCGTCCGCGGCCGCGAGCGGGCGGGCCCGCCGCTTGCTGGGTAGCCGGACCGGGCAGCGAGCATCGGAGCCCGTCATGATCGCTTCCGTCACGGAACGGGTGCGGATGGTCGAGCGCCAGATCGAGGCGCGCGGCGTGCGCGACACCCGCGTGCTGGCCGCGATGCGGGAGATCCCCCGCGAGGACTTCGTGCCGGAGGGGATGCGCGAGTTCGCCTACGAGGACGCGCCCCTGCCGATCGAGGAGGGCCAGACCATCTCGCAGCCCTACCTGGTGGCGCTGATGGTCGAGGCCCTCCGCCTCGGTCCGGAGGACCGCGTGCTGGAGGTCGGCGCGGGCTCGGGCTACGCGGCCGCGGTGCTGGGCCGCATCGCGCGCGAGGTGTTCGCGATCGAGCGCCATGCGAGCCTCGCGACGCGCGCGCAGGAGCGCGTCCGGAGCCTCGGCTACGAGAACGTGGACGTCGTGCTCGGCGACGGCACGCTCGGACTTCCCGCCCAGGCGCCCTTCGACGCGATCGTCGTGGCCGCGGGCGGCCCGTCCGTACCCGACGCCCTCCTGCGCCAGCTTGCGATCGGCGGCCGCCTCGTGATTCCGGTCGGGGACGAGCTCCGCAGCCAGGAGCTCGTCCGCGTGACGCGGACGGGGGAGCACCGGTTCGAGCGCGAGACCCTGGGGCGCGTGCGCTTCGTGCCGCTCATCGGGAGCGGGGGGTGGGCATTGGACGGTGCTCCCGTCTCGGCGCACCGCGCGCCCCCGCCCCTCCTCGTCCTGCCGCCGAAGCGGAGGCGCCTGGGCCACCTCGTCGCGCAGCATGCGGAGCCCTTCGCGGAGATCGAGGAGGCCGACCTCGGGCCCCTGCTCGAGCGGATCGGGGACGCCCGCGTCGTGCTCCTCGGCGAAGCGACGCACGGAACCTCCGAGTTCTACCGGATGCGCGCGCGCGTCACGCAGGCCCTGATCGGCGAACGCGGGTTCGGCGCCGTCTGCATCGAGGGGGACTGGCCCGACGCACGCGCGATCGACCGCTACGTGCGCGAGCACGGCGGCCCGCCGCTCGAGACCTCAGCCTTCTCCCGCTTCCCGACCTGGATGTGGCGCAACCGCGAGACGCGCGGCTTCGTGGACTGGCTCGCAGCGTACAACGCCGGGAGCGACGAGCCGGTCAGCGTGCACGGGCTCGACCTCTACTCGCTGTACCGCTCGATCGAGGTCGTGCTCGAGTACCTCGATCGAGTGGACCCGGCGGCCGCCGACGCAGCCCGCGTACGGTACGGGTGCCTCTCGCCCTGGCAGATGGACCCCGCCATGTACGGTCGCGCCGCCGCGTCGCGGCGCATCGCCGGCTGCGAGCAGGAGGTCGTGGCGACGCTCACGGACCTGCTGCAGCGGCGGTCGGCCTACGTCGCCCGCGACGGGGAGTCGTTCTTCGACGCGGAGCGCAACGCGGCGGTAGTCCGCGGCGCGGAACGCTACTACCGGATCATGTACCACGGCTCGCGCGACTCCTGGAACCTGCGCGACCAGCACATGTTCGAGACGCTCCGGGCCGTGCTCGAGCACCGCGGGCCGGGCGCGAAGGCCGTCGTCTGGGCCCACAACTCGCACGTCGGCGACGCCCGCGCGACCGAGATGGCCGCACGCGGGGAGCTCAACATCGGCCAGCTCGCGCGCCAGGCCTTCGGCAGGGACGCCTACCTCGTCGGATTCGGAACGGACCATGGAACCGTCGCCGCGGCATCGAACTGGGGTGATCCCGTGGAGATCAAGTCCGTGCGCCCGGCGCATCCGGACAGCTACGAGCGGATCTGCCACGAGAGCCGGATCCCGGCGTTCCTGCTGCCGCTGCGCGCGCCCGCGTCTGCGGACATGCGGGAGGAGCTTGGGGACCCGCGTCTGGAGCGGGCGATCGGGGTGATCTACCGCCCGGAGACGGAGCTCCTGAGCCACTACTTCCAAGCCGTTCTCCCCGTCCAGTTCGACGAGTATGTCTGGTTCGACTCGACGCGCGCGGTCGAACCTCTCGAGGCGCACGAGCTGGCCGACGTCCCGGAGACCTACCCGTTCGGCCTCTGATCCCGGCGTTCCGCATGGAGGGCGGCCGCGGCGCGTGTACCGCGCTCGCACGCTCGGACCCGGGTCACCACCGTGCACGACGACACGGTGGCCACGCGCACGCCCGTGCCGGCGCACAGCCGCACGCGCCCCACGTTCGAAGGCCTTGACGTACCCAACGAGGCCGCCGACCGACGCCGGGTCCGGTGCGCCTTCACCGCCGACCGGCGCGGGAGCCTTCCCGAAGCTGACCGCCGACGTCCGCCGGAGGAGGGCCGGCGGTTGCCGGATGGGGTGCTCCCCGCTGCGGGTTCTTCCACGTCCGCCGTGGATTCTCCCGCGACCTGCCCGGCCGCGGACACGCGCTGCCGCGCACGACCCCGCCTCCTGGGGCGCGGCCACCACGGGTGCGTCTTGGGCACACCGTTCGCCTGTTTGCACCTCGCTCGCCCGCACGACGTGTCGGCGCGCGAAGGGAGTTCTCCCATGCGACACCTGGCTTTCCTGGGAACCCGGACGGTTTTCCTCCTCGGTGTGCTGGTCGCGGCCGCGCTGGTCAACGGCTGCGGCAGCGGCGGTGGCAGCGACCCTGACTCACCTCCGGTCATCGGCACGCCGGCTGTCGAATCACTCAGTGCCGGCGACGGCCAAGTGGAGGTCAGCTGGTCCTTCGTCCCCGGCGTGGACGGCTACAACGTCTACTGGTCACCCGGTAGCATCTTCGACGCGGACGCAGCCCAGGTCGCCCTGGGCGTCCTCGACCACGAGTACACCATCGCCGGCCTGGAGGCCGGCGGCAGCTACACGGTGTGCATCGCAGGGACCATCGGCACGGCGGAAGGCCCCCTGTCGGCGCCTGCTGCGATCATCCTGCCGCCCGGCGCGCCCAGCGTCGTGTCGGCGACGTCCACCTCCACCGTCATCGTCGTGGAGTGGACCGATGTCCCGAGCGCGACGAGCTACGACGTCTATCGGAGCCTGAGCCCCGACGTGTCGACAGCCACCGGGGAGCGGTTCTCGGGCGTGAGCTCACCCTTCTCCGATCCGGCGATGCCCGGCACCATGTACTACTACATCGTGGTCGCCGTCGGGGCGGGCGGTTCCGGTCGTCCCTCGGCCACCGTGGCCGGGGAGGTCGAGGTGGTGCTGGGGGCGCCTACGAACCTGACGGTGGCCGTGCCGGAAGAGGCCCCTGGATCGCTCCTGATCACATGGGACGCACCACTCGATGGTGAGCCCGACTCCTACAACCTGTACTTCTCGACCTCGCCGGGCGTCACGACCGCGGACGACGTGATCGAAGGAGCCGTATCGCCCTACATCCACACCGGCCTCCTGGGTCGCACGTCGTACTACTACCGCGTGGCGGGCGTCGTCTCGGGCGTTGTCGGTCCGCTGTCCGCCGAGGCGTCCGGCATGCCGCGCGGCAGTCCGGGCGGCGGAGGCAGCGGCGGAGGCGGAGGCGGAGGCGGAGGCGGAGGCGGAGGCCATGAGGAGGGGTTCGGCAACAACCTCGCCGTGCCGCTCGTCTTCGCCGAGGGCTACGGGCTCGGAGGAGCGCAGATCACCGGAGTGGACTGGCAGGATTTCGCGACCGGGCTCCGTCCGCTCTCCAGTGAGGGCGTCGTGGCCCTCCCCGTGCTCGACCCCGCGACGGCCGTCGAGATCAACAACATGACCGTGTACCCGCAGCAGACAGTGAGCACGTGGCAGGCGGCTTGGCGCAACGGCGAGGGCGAGGTCCAGCACGTGATCGTGGATTGGGGCGACAACCTCCGCAGTGCACAGATCACGGCGGACTCCGTCGTCCGCGTCGAGACCGTGCTGTACCGGGACGTGCCGGATGACCCGATGATGGCGGTCGAGATGGTGCCGCTGGGCGGCACGGGTTCCGACGAGGCTTGGGGCACCCCCAACGGCGTTGCGGTCGTGGAGTCCGCCCGTCGCCACGTGTTCGCGCTGACCGGCCGGCTGACGCTCACGAAGCTCCTCGGGGAGGGCGGCGCCCCCGATCCCGCCGTGACGCCCATCAGCGTCTCGGTGGCCGAGGGCCTCGGTGAGGAGGAAGGGTCGCATGCCGCTCCCGGCGGTGGCGGCGGCGGCGGCGGTGGCGGTGGCGGGGCGCCGATGCGCTTCGGCCTCGAGATCAACGTCGCGGGCAAGGGCGTGTACGGGTTCGTGTGGATGCTGCGGAAGTCGGGAATCCCCGAGCTCGACCGCGCGGGCTGGTGGAAGGCCACCTTCTCCTTGGATGCAACGGCGAACGTCGGCTCGGCGACGATCTCCAACAACACGCGACTTGACGGGACTGACGCTTCAGATCCGGCGGCCGTCCTCGACAGCGACACGTCCTGCTCGATCGAGTTCCTGATCGAGTAGTGGTCCTCTCTCCCTGGACGACACACCCCATCGGCGCGCCCTCCGGGGCGCGCCGATTCGCTGAAGCGCGGAGCTCGCCGACGCGAAGCGGTCTTGCCACCCGGGCCGGCTCGGGCGACCTGGTGCAGACCCCATCCCCACGGGGCGAAGCCCAGCGGGGGGACCCGCTCCCGTCTTCGCCTCGGCGCGCAGCACGCGGTCGGAGCGTTCCTGACGGGACAGCCCGCCGGTGCGCGCAGGTCCTGGTCAGGGCCAGGTCTCGGCGCATGCTCCCCGGGGTGAGCGGGCGTCGTGGATTGCGCCGACTGCGCGTACGTGAGGGGTCCCTCGCGGTCTGGTCGATCAGGGCCCTGCCACCATGGGGGCTGCGCGGGCAGGACCCCCACCGCGCCCCCTCTTCGACGAGAAGCCAGCGTGGCAGGCGTTGGCGTGCGATGGAGCAGCATCGCCGGATCCGGAGCCTCTCGCCGCACGGGGTGACGCCCGATCGGACGTGGCCAGCAGCGACGGCGTGAGCGATGCGCCCGCGCGCCACGCGGCGCAGGTCGACGCCCCCCGTCCGTACGAAGGGAGCCGCGGGCTCCGGCGGGCACGCTCTCGCGTGGCCCCAACGACTCGCGCCTGCCTCCGGATGACCGGGACGCAGATGTATCTTGGCAACATGTCCGCTTTGCCGCTCTATCGCGCCCGAAGCCTGGCGAAGAGCTACCGTACCGGAGCGGTTGAAGTGCATGCCCTTCGCGGCGTGGATCTCGACATCTCCGCCGGTGAGTCCCTCGTCATCCTGGGCCCGAGCGGATCCGGCAAGAGCACGCTCCTGCACATGCTGGGGGGGATGGATCGCCCGTCCTCAGGCACGCTCCACTTCCACGACACGGACCTCACCACCCTCGACGCGGCCGAGCTGACGCAGTTCCGCCGACGCCACGTCGGGTTCGTGTTCCAGCTCTACAACCTGGTCCCGAGCCTCACGGCCCTCGAGAACGTCGCGCTTGCGGCTGATGTCGCCCGCACGCCGCGCAATCCCCGTGACATGCTTGCCCTCGTCGGGCTGGAGGAGCGGGCAGATCACTTCCCCGCACAGCTCTCCGGCGGAGAACAGCAGCGCGTGGCCATTGCCCGGGGCGTCGTGAAGGCGCCAGAGGTCCTGCTCTGCGACGAACCAACGGGAGCACTCGACTACGAAACAGGCGTCCGCGTGCTGGAGGTTCTCCAGCAGGTCAACCATGACCTCGGCACGACGCTCGTGATCATCACACACAACGCCGTGATCGGGGAGACGGCGAGTCGCGTCATCCACATGAGCTCGGGGCGGATCGACATGATCCGCGAGGTCTCCGAACCGCGAAGTCCGCGCGAGATCGCCTGGTGATGCGGGCCCTCGACCGCAAGCTCGTCCGAGACCTCTTGGCAATGCGCAGTCAAGTACTCGCACTTGTCGCGATCATCGCATGTGGCGTGGCCAGTCTCGTGACCATGTTCACCGCATACCGCGGTCTCGGTGCCTCCCGAGATGCCTACTTCGGACAGTACCGCATGGCGGACGTGTTCGCTCCGATCGAACGCGCTCCGCGATCGGTCATCCGTGAGCTCGAGCTCATTCCGGGAGTGTGCCAAGCAGAAGGTCGCATCGTCTTCGACGTCACCGTCGACGTCGAGAAGCTCCCGGAACCCGTCTCGGGACGTGCCCTCTCCGTGCCCGATGCCGAGCGCCCGAAGCTGAACGACCTCCACATGACGGGAGGATCGTGGTTCGAGGGCGCCGGTATCGGGGAGGTGATCGTCGCTGACGCCTTCGCTCGCGCGCATTCACTCCAGGTCGGCGACCAGATCGGCGTGATCCTGAACGACCGCAAGGCCGCCCTGCGGATTGTTGGGACCGCGCTGAGTCCGGAGTTCGTCTACCTGATCCGTGGCATCGGCGACGTGCTGCCCAACGCCAATCAGTTCACGGTCCTCTGGCTCAGCACGAGCTTTGCCGAGTCCGCGTTCGGATTCCGCGAGGCTGTCAACGACGTCGTCGCAACCCTGGACGACGGCGCCCGCCAAGAGGATGTCATCGACGAGCTCGACGCGCATCTCGAGCGGTTTGGAGCACTGGGCGCGTACGGCCGCGAAGCCCAGCTGTCCACGCGGTACCTCGCCGAGGAGCTCCGCGGGCTCGAGAGCTCCACCTTGGTCACGCCCGCCATCTTCCTGGGTGTCGCGGCCTTCGTGCTCTACGTGCTGCTGAGCCGCTTGGTCAGCACGCAGCGGACCCAGATCGCGCTCATGAGGGCAATCGGTTACACGGCGATCGACGTCTCGATCCACTACCTGGCATTCGGACTGCTCGTCGGCGTGCTCGGAGGCGTGCTTGGCCTGCTTCTGGGCATCGTGTTTGCCCATGGCGTGCTCGGGCTCTACCAGGAGTTCTTCCAGTTCCCCGTCCTGCGCCTCCCCGTCGACGGGACGGTATCCGCGCTGGGCCTGCTCGCCAGCATGACCGCCGCGGCGCTTGGCGCCGTCGTGCCCGCCTACAGGGTTCTCCGTCTCGATCCGGCGGATGGCCTGCGGCCCGAGGCGCCCACCGTGTACGGGCGCACGCTCGTGGAGCGCGTGCGTCCCTTGTGGCAGGGCATGGGCTTGGTGGGCCGCATGGTGCTCCGGCATGTGACGCGGACGCCGGTCCGCGCGCTGGTCACCGCCTTCGGGGGCGTTCTGGCCACTGCGGTCCTGATCGTCTCTGCCTGGGTCTACGACGCATGGGAAGATCTCCTGGACGCGCAGTACCGCTTGGTGGAGCGCCAGGACGTCCGCATCCTGCTGCACGGCGAGCATGGTCGGGACGCGCTGCAAGACGTGCGTCGCCTTGTCGGCGTCTTGTCGGCAGAACCCGAGCTGATCGTTCCCGTGGAGCTCGTCTGCGGAGTACGGCACGAGCGGACCGCCATCACGGGCCTGTCGGCGGACCACGAGCTGCTCGGTCTCGTGGATCGCAGTCTGCGGGCCGTCAGTCTTCCCGCGGAAGGACTGCTCCTGTCCAGCAAGCTGGCGGACACGCTTGGCGTCCATGCCGGGGAGGTCGTACACGTGCGCGTCCTGCGCGGGGAGCGGCGGACCTTCGATGCCATCGTGACGGCCACGGTCGACGAGTACCTGGGCGTGTTTGCGTACGCCGAGATCGGGCTGCTCTCCCGTTGGCTCGACGAATCCTTCGCCATGAACGGTGCGCGTCTGCGGGTCGATCCGAGCCAGGCCGCGGCCCTTGGCCGCGAGCTGAAGAACACGCCGGGTGTTGCCGCGGTCGCCTTCAAGCGGGAGACGTTGGCAGCATTCCGTGCCACGGCCGAGCGATCGCAGAAGATCATGGGTGTCGTCTTGGTGCTGTTCGCTGGAGTCATTGCCTTCGGAGTCATCTACAACACGGCGCGCATCTCCCTGGCGTCGCGGCAGCGGGAGATCGGGTCGCTGCTCGTGCTGGGCTACTCGACGGGTGAGGCGTCAGCCCTGATCGCGGGCGAGAGTCTCTTGCTGACCGCGTTGGGCCTGCTCCCCGGCATCGCGGTGGGCGCGTGGTGGTCCGGACTTCTGGCGCGGGCCTATGAGACGGACCTGTACCGCATGCCTTTCACGATCCGGGCAGACACGGTGCTCGAAGCCGCGGCCTTGGTCGTCGTGTTCGCGGTGTTGGCCAATGCCCTCGTGCTGCGCAGGTTGCGGCAGGCGAACCTGATCGAGATCCTGAAGACCCGGGAGTGACCATGCGGCGTCGCGTTGTCTGGATCGTTCTGCTGGCCGCCATCGGGACGGGCGCCTGGCTCGTCGCACGCCGTAGGCCCGTCGCCGTCGTGACGGGGCAGGTCGTGCGCGGGGACATCCGGGGCGTTGTCAGCGAGGACGGGCGCGCAGAGGTCCTGGAGCGGTTCGTGGTGTCGGCGCCCCTGTCCGGTCGGCTGCTACGTGTCCGGGTGATGCCGGGCGATGCCGTCGAGCTCGGCGATCACGTGGCGGAGATGGATCCTGTGCCTCTCCGGAGCAGCATCGAGGAGATCAACGCACGGATGCGGGCCTTGCAGCGCCGGATTGCGGGGGTTGACACGAAACGTCCCAAGGTGGAGGAGATCGAGCGGGCCCGTGTGCTCGAGGCGACGGCGGATGAGGCTCTTGCCGTCGAGCGCAGCGAGCTCGGCCGCATGGTCGCCGAGCAGGAGCACCTCGAGAACGAGCACGCACGATTCCGGGAGCTCGCCCGCTCCCGGACCGTGTCACCCTCCGAGCTGGAGCTCGCCGCAACCAAAGCCGAGCAGTCGCGGCAGCAGACCCGAGCTCAAGAAGTGCGTGTCCGCATCCGTGAGCTGGCGATCACGATCGCGCGCCTCGAGCGCAGCGTGCTCGAGCGGCGCGCCGAAGACTACGAGTGGGAGAAGGACGTATACAAGGAAGAGATCTCCGCGCTGCAAGCGACGCTGACCAGCCTCGAGGCTGATCTGGAGAGGACGCGGATCGACGCACCTGCGACGGGTACGGTGCTTGCCGTGTACCGGGAGAGCGAGCAGTTCGTCGCGGCGGGCGAACCCATCCTCGAGGTGGGGAACCTGGAGCAGCTGCGCATCCTGGCTGAGTTCTTGTCTGACGATGCCATGCGCATGCAAGAGGGGATGCCCGCCGAGATCCACGTGCAGGACGTAGGCGGCAAGCCGCGAACCGGTCGAGTGACCCGCATCCATCCCCGTGCGTTCAAGAAGATCTCATCACTCGGCGTCGAGCAGCAGCGCGTCCTGGTCGAGATCGGCTTTGATGCGCGAGGTAGCGGCCTCGGCGATGGGTACCGCGTGCCGGTCGGCGTGATCCTCGAAGCCCGCGAGGACGTGGTGGTCGTCCCCGAGTCCGCGCTGATCCGGGACTCCGAGAAGATGTACGTCCTGCGCATCGAGCACGGACGCGCACGGCAGGTCGAGGTGCGGACCGGGCTGCGTGATGGACGCAGGCGCGAGGTCCTGGCCGGACTGCGTCCAGGTGACCACGTCGTCCTTCACCCAGGCGATGCGGTCGTCGATGGCGATAGCGTGCGCGAGCTGCAATGACACGACCGCGTCGCCACGCTGGGCTCGGCAGACCCCGGCCGGTCCGCGTCCGACTCTCGGTGGGGGAGTACGGAGAGGGGAGTACGGAGTGCGGGCAAATCCCATGGATTAGTGCGAAACGTGCATGAGACTTGCCCGCACTCGGTAGCCCTGGCTATGGCGTGGATCGACAGGTCTGGGTGCACGTCGCCGCACGCGGGCGCGCCAATGGCTGGTCGGGCCGCCGCCCGGGGCTGGCGCGAGGGCCGTCGAGTGCTCGTCACGGATCGTCGGAATGCTGTGACACAGTGCACGGTCCTTGCGCATGTCTTCGGCGATGTCGGGCAGCGACGTCACACGCGGCTCCTCGGAGTCCGGCGAGAGTACGGGGGCGCGCCATGCACCGGTACGCCTGGCTCACATGGACTGTAGGAGATCAGGGCTCTGCTACACGCTGGACGTGCCGGCTGTCCGCCGCGCGCGCTGCGCTCGCCTGCTTCGGCGACGAACTCAGCGTCGCTTGGACCTGCCCAGGATGAGCCACAGCAGCCCCGCTCCCGCCAGCGCGACGCCTCCCCCGATCCACGTTGCCTGCGTGAAGCGCGTAAGCGTCGCCACGGCCGTCAGTGCGCCCGCGCCGGCAAGCACCGGAAAGCGCCCCACGGACAGGGGCGTACGGAACGGCCGCTCACGCTCGGGAGCCCGATAGCGCAGGACGATCACGGCCACGTTCACGCACGCGAAGGCCACCAAGGCTGCAAACGAAGAGAGGCTGGCCACAGCGCCTACGTCACCGAGCGGCACCAGCGCCGCCGCCATCACGCCCAACAGCGCGGCTGCCGTCCACGGTGTCTGGCGGCCGGGGAGCACCCTGGCCAAGTATCGAGGGAGGCCTCCGTCGCGTGCCACACCGAAGAGGAGGCGGCTCCCAGCGACAAGCGCGATCAGGGCCGTGTTGGCCGTCGCGAACAGCGCAACTCCGCCCAGGGCCGATGCGATGCGTGGCGCTTCCTCGCGCGCGGCATCGACGAGAGGAGATGCGCTCCCGGCGAGGTCAGCGGGGGCAGCCAGGGCGACCGCGGCTAGGCCTACGGCGACGTACAGCACCGATGTCACACCGACGGCCGTGAAGATCGCCCTGGGCAAGGTGCGACTCGGATCACGCGCCTCCTCGGCCAGGTTCACGATGTCCTCAAAGCCCAGGTAGGCGAAGAACAGCAGGGCCGCCGCGGCCGGCACGCCCGCGCTGGGTGCCGCCGTCAACGCCTCGCCGAACTTGGGATGCCCCATTCCGACCACCACGAACGCCACGAGGCCCGCCACTTCGATCAGCGTGAAGGTCACGTTCACGCCCGTAGAGAGCCTAAGCCCGATGATGTTGAGTGCTGTGGTCGCGGCGATCAGACCGAGCGCCGCGGTCGAGGGAGGCACATCCACGAAGGTGCCCAGATAGCCCTCGAACGCCAGCGCCACGGTTGCGGCCGTCGCCGCGGCCGCCACGGTGAGCACGATGCCTACCGTGAAGGCCAGCCACGACTGGCGCGGTACGGCCTTGCGTAAGTACACGTACTCCGCGCCGGCCTCGGGATACATCGTTCCGAGCTCGGCATACGACAGCGCCGTGAGCAACGCGACGACGGAAGCAACCAAGAAGGCAAGCCACACGCTCTCGCCGGCAAGCCCCGCCGCCTCGCCGAGGACGCTGTAGACGCCGGCGCCCACGATTATCCCGACGCCGTAGAGCGTCAGGGACGGGAAGCCGAGCGTGCGCGCCAATCCCGCCAAGGCCCCTCCTCAAGTCCTGTGTTGCCCACGAGGCCACGCGGGCCACGCCTGACAGCGCGCGGCCCCCGCTCGACGGCCGCCGGTTGGCGCTAACGCGTGGTTGCCCGTCCGGTGGGCGCCAGGACCTCACCCGTGTACCAAGTGGCATCATCGCAGGCGAGGAAGACGTAACTGGGAGCCAACTCGCCCGGCTGGGCCGGTCGGCCCAGCTCCGTGCTCTCGCCGAACCGTTGCACGTGATCGGGGCGCAGGGTTGCGGGAATGAGGGGTGTCCAGACAGGGCCGGGAGCAACACAGTTGACCCGGATTCCGCGGTCTGCCAGGGCACGCGCCAGCGACTTGGTCAGTACGTGGATGGCGCCCTTGGTGGCTGCGTAGTCGATCAACGTCTCGTGACCCTCCAGCGCAGTCACGGAGCCCGTGTTGAGGATGACGCCACCGCGGGGGAGGTACTCCACCGCAGCCTGCGCAATCCAAAGGTAGGCGAACACGTTGGTGCGAAACGTGCGCTCAACCTGCTCTTCATCAAGGTCGCCAAAGTCTTCGATCTCCTTCTGGTAGGCGGCGTTGTTCACGACGATGTCGAGGTGCCCGAGCGTCTGGGCCGCATCGGCGACCACCTGACGGCAGGAAGTCCGCTCCCGTAGGTCGCTCGCGAGAAGCACGCCTCGCCGGCCGGCCTCTTCCACCAAGCGCAGTGTCTCGGCGGCGTCGTCGTGTTCGCACAGGTATGCGATGGCGACGTCGGCCCCCTCGCGAGCGAAGGCAAGCGCAACGGCCCTGCCGATGCCGCTGTCGGCGCCCGTGACGAGGGCGGCTTTGTACATGAGGCGACCGCTGCCCCTGTACGTGCTCTCGCCATGGTCGGGGCGCGGGCGCATCGCATCGGTGCGCCCGGGCCACCGTTGCTGCTGCTTGGGCGGAGCGTCGGTCAGTGGCCTCGTGTCCTTGGGCATCACGTGTCTCACACCGATCAGGGTTCGTTCTGACCGCAAGGCGCGTGCCCTTGGGGGCCGTGCCTCGCGGGAACGCGGAACGTCGTTCGCGCGTGGAGTTGGGAAGCGGGTCCCCATACGGCGTGGCTACGGGCCACGCGGTGCGTGCGCTCCGCGCCGTCGGTAGGCCGGATTCAGGAGTGGTCGTCGGTTTGCGTTCCTCGTGAGGAAAGGAGGTCTTCATGACCCGCAAGGAAACGACAAGCAAGCGCACGCCCGAGACGCCCACGACGGCCCGGACCAAGAGCCCGAGCCCGACGAGCAGCAAGAGTTCCTCCCCGAGTTCGTCACGCACCTCGCCCAGCCCGCAGACGAACAGCCCGACCACCGACATTTGGAGTGGGCGCTGGAAGCAGGTACGCGGCAAGATCCGTGAGACCTGGGGCGACTTGGCCGACGACGAGCTGGATCAGGTCGCCGGCAGGCGGGATCAACTGATCGGCCGCATCCAAGAGCGGACCGGTGAGGACCGCAACGAGATCTCGAAGCGCATCGAGCGTTTTGAGAGCGAGAGCACGCGCAAGTAGTAGCGAATCACACCAGCGAGGTGCGCGCGGGCAGCCCCTGCGCGCACCTCTGCTCTGTCTCACAGCATTCCGACGATCCGTGACGAGGACTCGACAGTGCACGGGGCCCGATGCTACGGCCTCGGGGTGGTCCCTGCATGGGCCCGGGCCAGCGCGGATGCTGGCCGGATGCCCCGCTCCCAGCGCACCTACGACCGTCGGCTCATTCGCCTCGTCCAGGACACCGGCGACATCACCCTCGCGACCGGCGTCGGCGCGCCCCCATCGACGACCGCCGGCTGGCTGCGCCGCGCCAAGTGGGACGTGACCACCACAGCCACGTGCGAGACGTCCTCCGCGGGACTGCGCGCTCGCTTGGCCCGGACGCAGGCGCGGCTCCGTCGTTGCCAGGCGATCCTTCGCGTCGTGCTCGCGGTGCTGCGTATCGTGCCGCCTGACTTCACGCGCCCGCGCGTTCCGCTGGGAGCTGACAAGGCGCGCCTGCTTTGCGCCGTCGATCGAAGTCGTGGCGTGGTCCGCCTCCCGCAGCTGCTCAAGCTGATCGGCCTTTCGCCCTCGAGACTGGCGGCTTGGCGCCGCGCCGCGGTCGGCTGCCAGCTCGACGACACACCCTCGTGCCCCCACGCCACACCCCACCGCCTCGCGCAGGAGGAGATCACCCGCATCCGGGACATGGTCACCTCGCTGGCCTGGCGCCACGTCCCCGTCGGTCGCCTGGCGATCCTGGCCCAGCGTCTGGGCCATGTGTTCGCCTCGGCCGCCACGTGGCATCGCCTCGTCCGCGAGCGAGATTGGCGTCGTCCTCGCCTTGGGCTTCATCCTCCGGCACCACGGGATGGCATCCGGGCCGATGCACCCAACGGGCTCTGGCACATCGACACCACGGTCATCCGCCTGCTCGACGGCACGAAGGCGTTCGCGCAGGCCGTGCCAAGGCGTCGAGAACTGCAACGCGAACGTGGACGGCCTGGTCGAGGCGGGCATCCTGCGCCGCGTCCTGGCCCAGGTGGACTTGGCGTTCTCCAGTTCGCTGATCGAGGCGTGGTGGCGCTCGCTCAAGCACGGCTGGCTGTTCCTTCACCCGCTGGAGTCCGTGGCGCAGGTGCATCGCCTCGTCGGCTTCTACGTCGAGCAGCACAACACGCACGTATCGCACTCGGCGTTCCGGGGCCAGACGCCCGACGAGATAGATGTACTTCGGTACGGGCACCCAGGTCCCCGACGAGCTCACTGAACGGAGAGCCCGCGCGCGGAAGGAGCGCCTGGCCTCCAACCGGGCAATGCGGTGTGCGGTCCGTGCGTGACGAGCGGGAGTGGGGGGCGTGGTTCCGACGAGGCCCGACCGGCAGGCTAGACCTCGTGCGGACCGACCGGAGGCAGCCCCGGGAGGGCACGCCGTCCGCCGCCACAAGGAGCCCGCCGCCGGACAGGGGGTCCCGTAGGACGCCGCCCATCGCGCGACGAGAACTCGACAGGATTCGTCGGAATGCTGTGAGCAGAGCACCGGTAGACTCGGCAGTGCCATGGCGGAGCCTCACACCACGACATCTCTGATCGAGGGACTCAGGAGGGACCAGGTGCACGCCAAGGACATTGCCCAGGCACTTGAAGACCTGCGCGATCGGCTATCGCAGGCGGGCGTGCCGTTCGCTGTGATTGGCGCCCTCGCGATGCGCCAGTACGGGTACATCCGATACACGGAGGACATCGACATCCTCACGACGCCGGAAGGACTTGACCGAATTCACGCGGAACTGATCGGTCGCGGATTGGTACCGCGGGAGAGTGGGCTGCGGAAGAAGTTGAGAGAAACCCGGAGTCGTGTCCACATCGACGTGATCCAGTCGGGTGAGCCCGCGGGCGCGGAGGGGAGTCCGGTCAGCTATCCAGAGCCTGCTTCCTCTGCGTTCGCCACGGCGCCGGATGGAATCCGGTATCCCACCCTCGCGGCATTGATGGCATTCAAGATCGCGTCCGGTGTCTGGGGCAAGCGGCTGCGCGATCTCGCCGACGCGCAGGAGCTCATCAAAGCCGCGAACTTGGATGAGGCATTCTCGAGCGAACTGCCGGAGGCAATCCGCGCCCGATTCATCGAGCTTGTGGAGGCCACACGGCAGGAACGTGACATCGAATAGAGCTTGCCTGTACCGGCTGTAGCGGCCCACGGACCTTGGACAGCTGTCCTCGGGCGCCTTCCCGGAAAGGAGCCGCTCACGGGTTTGAGGCTAGGGCGGCAGGAGTGACGGGACTCGAACCCGCGACCTCCGGCTTGACAGGACGGCGATCGCAGGTCGTAAGTGTTTGTAAATGCTATACTTATGGTTTCGGCGACGGGTGACTGTGCCGTGGATCGACAGGTCTGGGTGCACGTCGTTGCCCTACCCTCGCTCGCCGCTTGGGGCACGACTTGACGTATCCTCGTCCGCATGAAGCGCTTCCCCCGCATCACCATGGATCCTGCGGTCATGGGGGGGCGGCCCTGCATCCGAGGGCTGCGCATCACCGTCTCCGCGATCCTGCGCCTCGTCGCAGCTGGGCGTAGTCGCGACGCGATCCTGCAGGAGTATCCGTACTTGGAGGCGGACGACATCGAGGAAGCGCTGTCCTTCGCTGCCTGGCTGGCCGAGTCGCCTGAGGAGGCGCTAGCGAGCCAGTGAGGGTTGTCGTCGACGTCAACTTCCCTCCGTCACTGGCGGCAACACTCCGCAAGGCCGGTGTCGATGCCTTCCACTGGACAACTGAGGGAAGCGCTTCGGCATCGGACGCAGAGATTCTGGAGCGAGCTCGCGAGAACGGGTGGGTCGTGCTGACGCAAGACCTCGACTTCCCCGACATCTTGGCCGCTACAGGTGCGGACGCTCCGAGCGTCCTGCTCGTGCGTCAGGCCGATGCCCTCGTTCCGAGTCTGCCCGAGCTCATCATCGCGGCGCTTGTCCAATGCTCCGCTTCCCTCGAGAGCGGGGCCATCGTCGTGCTTGATGCACGCGGGAGAAGGGTTCGCGTGCTCCCGGTCGCGTGAGGCACCTCGCCTTGGAGTCTCTCGCCTTTTCGGGCCGGAGGAGCGCAGCGCCGCGGTGTGATCGAGGCGGCCTCGCTCACTCTGGCGATCGCAGCGCGCTAGGGTCGGCGCGATCCCTTCCCTGCCGTGCGCCAAGGTGGTGCGACGTCTAGCTCGACTCGGTCAGCTACGTCAGCAGGGGGTGGCACGGCCTCTTGTAGGAGGGCAATGTCAATGCCGCCCTCGAGGAGCGTGCGCCAAGCCTCGGGCTGGCGGTTGATGTTCCAGGTCACGAGGCGGAGCACGGCTGGCGTTCCTCCACCTGCCGGGGGGGGGGCGGCATCGAGTTGCGAGCCCCGGCCTTCTCCCCTTCGGCACCCAACGGAGAGCCCCTGATCTCCGGGGTGTCTCTGGTGACTATGTCCGAAACTTTGCTTTTGTCTGCGCACGACGGCGCACGTCGTTGCACGCCGCTGCCGAATGGTAGGGCTTGGGAGGGACGCGGGCCCGGTCGCCGCAAGTGCGCGTGGTGGCGCAGGTTGGGGCAGCGACGTGCATCGAAAGGTGGCGGGAGTGACGGGACTCGAACCCGCGACCTCCGGCTTGACAGGCCGATCAGCCTCCTTGGCACATGACCCGCATGAAATGGCCCCCTGCGGGCGATTCGTGGCCTCCGGCCGGTGCGCCGGGGTTTCCCGATAACTCCCCGTTCGACGCCCGATTCCGGGGCGGTGCTGGTACGCGTGCTGGTACGGGGCAGATCCCTACGTCCGGCGGGCCTGTCCCCCTGGCGGGGTACACGATGGGGTCCCCGGCCTCTCGGGGAGGGCACGCCACTGTCTGGCCTGAGCCGCAGCAGCCTGCGGCTGACCACGCGCGCGCTGCGCTCTCGGGGAAGCCTGGACGGAGGCTCCCACCATGCGCATCCCCGATCACCAGAGGCTGACCCGCAGTTTCTTCCGCGGGGTCACCTCGCCGCATCTCTTCCGGCGGTTCTTCGATTCGTTCGGGGTCTGGGACCGGATGGAGCTCGATGACGAGGCGAAGGCCGATGCCATCTTCAGGGCGTGGGAAGGCCTGACCGGCGTCGATCGGGACGAGATGGATGAGGCCTTGTACCGCATCAACGATCTCTCACACCCGAAGGCGCGATTCGCCGTGCTCTACCGGGCGAAGGACTGCGGCGTCGAGGGGTGCGACGACATGACTCCCGAAGAGCGCGCCCTGACCCTGTTTCTGGATCGTCGCGATGACTTCGAGGCGACGTACGAGTTCCACACGATCGAGAAGACGGACAGCCTGCGTGTGCTGGTTGGCCGCCATCCCGTTCCGTGTGCGGACACGCAGGAGAACCTCGACCGATTCAAGGTGAAGCTGAGCAAGGCGCTTCAGCGCGAGGCACATGGCCGCCATCTGCTCATCGAGCGCGCTCGGGACCATCAGAAGAAGTGGATGGCTGCGATCCCTCACCAGACCTTCGCAAAGGCCGACCACGAGTTCGATGAGCAGCACGAAGGCGAGATCCTCACGCGACCTCGTCGGCCCATCTACGAGATGATCCTCATCTACTATCCCGCGCGAGCGCTCCTCAAGCTCAAGGTGGGTCGTGGCTTGAGGAAGTTGCAGCGCGTCGCCCAGTGCTTCGCGACTGAGATGCTGGGCCAAGACTCGGACTTCTTCCGGATCAAGGACGTCGTGAGCTTCGCGCCCCTGAGGAACCCCCACTTCGCCTTCACTCGTGATCCTGGCGACAAGTTCAAGTCGGTACGTGCGACCAAGATTCGCTATCGCACCGTCGCCCACGGTGACTTCGAGCACACTCTGCAGTGCAAGAACCATTCCCCGGAGGCCCCTGATGTCCTCGATTGGCTCTCGCACGAGGGCATCAACCGCGCGGACATCGTGGTGAACTCTCTGACCCTCCGGTTCCAGTTCCCAGGCGGTCCTCGCGACACCCGCACAGTGGAGATCGGAACACCGAACGAGAGCAGTCTCGACGAGACGGAGCGCGACCGTTACATCGAGAAGATCCTGGCGCGGTATGGCTTCCTCGACATTGCGGCGAAGGAACTGATGGCCGGTGCTGGCGTCTCTTGATTCGCGATTCACGGCAACCATCGAAGGCGCCCGTGCGGCCGAGTTGCCGGCGGGGCGCTTTCGGATCCTGAAGCAACACGGGATCCTCGTCTCCGACCCGGATGCCTCGAGCATCGCACGCTGTGTCTGTGACGAGAAGGAGGCCGACTGCGTCGTACGAGTCGATACAGAGAAGGGAAGGTATAGGGGTCGGTGCGGTGTCTACGGCGTCGAAGTCGCCGTCACCATCGAGCAGGTACGCCGCTACAGGTTCGTCTGGGAGGCGTGGGCCCGTTGGTTGCGTGAGAAGAACTCGCTCGCTGGTCCCGACCCGGCGCTTGGGATCGGCGTCATGTACGTCGGCAGGGGGCAGGTGGGCGATCGCGAGTTCTGCCTGGTCGTCGTAGCGCCTGGCTGTCAACGCGCCCAGGACGTGGCCGTTCCAGAAGTTGCTCGGCGGCTCGGCCTACCCGTCGTCGCGCTCCTTCTGGGGCAGCGATCCGAGGACCTTCGCGTCGGGGCGACCCTCCCACCCACCGCGCTGGCGGCAGACTTCGGAACGATCGATGACGCCGCCCTCGGCCGGGCGCTCGGCGCTGTGGTGAAGCCCCCGGCAACGGAGCGCAAGAGGCCCGGGCGTCCACAAACGGAGTTCCCGCAGTCCGAGCAGGTCGCCCGCGTAATCCGGGATCGTCGCGAGCGGCCAACGTCCTATCAGGATCTGAGCACCGCCCTGCCAAGCATCAAAAACATGCGGGCAGCGGTGACGAGCGCGATGAAGCGATATCCGAGACAGATCGTCCGCGTGGAGGACGCCGAGGGCTGGGTGACCTTCAGCTGGAGAGCCTGATCTCCGCTGCGTGCGGTCGCGCCGCGTAATGTTTCGCGGCACTTCCGCGACTTCCGCGGCGTAGTCGCCCCGCGATGCATGCCCGATCCTCGGGCGCGTGACCCAGCACGACGAGTCCCTCCGCATCGCACAGGCCCGCCGCCGGGAGGCGCGGTAGCCATGCCGCGGGCAAAACCTCTTCCCGCGGAGGACGCGCTCCTCAGCGCCGCTGAGGCGTGCGCGCTCGTCCACGTGTCCCGCTCCCGTTGGGACGCATATCAACGCCGCTTCCCCGCGCTCGTGCGAGGCCGACGGATCGTCCAGGCCAACCCCCAAGGGAAGGGGGTCGTTCGCTGGCTGCGTAGCGCGGTCATCCAGCACATGCACCTAGAACTTGCCCGGGAGCGGCCTCGCGCGCCCCGGACGAAGCGCGACGAGGTGGTGCCGGCATGAGCGGCCCCGCGCCCCAGACCCTGACGCACACGCGGCTGGCGTGCTTCCGCGCGTGTCCGCGCCGCCACTACCTGCGCTACGAGCTCGGGCTTCGGCCCGAGGACACGGGCTTCGCGCTCAAGGTCGGCTCCGCGTTCCACCGTGCGCTCGAGGCAACAGCGAAGGGGCGCGACCCCGAGGCGGCGATCGCCGAGGGCCTCGACGACCCGTATGACCTCGCACTCGTCGCCGCCATGTTCGATGGACACCAGCGCCGGTGGGCGGACGCGCACCTTGAGGTTGTCGCCTCCGAGCTCCCGTTCGACCTCCCGCTCGTCAACCCGGCGACGGGCGCCGCCACGCCGATCTGGCGCGTGGGCGGCGTGATCGACGCGATCGTGCGCCTGCCGGACGGCCGGCTCGCGCTGCTCGAGGTGAAGACGACCTCGCGCGACTTCGCGCCGGGCGCCGACTACTGGCTGCGCCTCCACCTGGACAGTCAGCTCTCGATCTACGTCATCGCCGCGCGCGAGCTCGGCCACGAGGTCGAGACGGTCCTCTACGACGTCACGCGCCGGCCGGCGCTTCGGCCGCTGAAGGCCACGCCCGAGGTCTCGCGGAAGTACACGAAAGACGGCCGCCTCTACGCGAACCAGCGCGAGCGCGACGAGACGCCCGAGGAGTTCGCCACCCGCGTCGCCGCCGACATCGCCGCGAAGCCCGACCACTACTTCGCGCGCATCGAGATCGCGCGGCTCGACCAGGACCTCGAGGAGTGCCGCCGCGACCTCTGGATCCAGCAGCAGACCATCCGCGCGTGCCAGCGCGCCGACGGCTGGTACCGCAACCCCGGCGCCTGCTTCGAGCCGTTCGCCTGCGACTACCTCGCGGTGTGCCAGCACCGCGATCTCGACACCCAGACCCCCGTGGGGTTCGTGCGGTCGGACTCGATCCACCCCGAGCTCGACGGAGCCGCCATGTCCGGGGGCTGAGCCCGGCACGCCACCACGCCCGGGCAAGCGGGCGCAGCAACAGGAGTCCCACAGCATGAACACGGCACAGAAGATCCCGCCGCCGCCCCCGAGGCGAGCGGCCACCCCCGCGGCCGAGACCGCAGCCTCCCCGAACCGGTTCGCCATCGTCTCGGGTCGCGTCTTCGGTCCCCAGCGGATCGTGGTCTACGGTCCCGGCGGGATCGGCAAGACGAGCCTGGCAGCCCAGGCGCCCAAGCCCGTCTTCCTCGACGTCGAGAGCGGGACGCGCGCGCTCGACGTGCCCCGCGTCGAAGGGATCGAGACGTTCGCGGATCTGCGCGCATGTCTCCAGGGCGACGTGCTCGACGGCTACGAGACGGTCGTGCTCGACTCGGCCACGCGCGCCGAGGAACTCGCCGTTGCCCACACGCTGGCCACGGTGCCGCACGAGAAGGGGCACCGCGTCACCTCGACCGAGGGATACGGGTTCGGCAAGGGCCTGCAGCACGTCTACGACACGTTCCTGCACCTGTTGCAGGACCTGGACGCGCAGGTGCGCCGCGGGCGCAGCGTGATCCTGATCGCGCACGACTGCACGGCCGACGTGCCGAACCCCGTCGGCGAGGACTTCATCCGCTTCGAGCCGCACCTCCAGTCGCCCAAGAGCGGCAAGGCCTCGATCCGCAACCGCGTCGTCCAGTGGGCCGACCACGTGCTCTTCGTGGGCTACGACGTCGTGGCCAAGGACCGCAAGGGCAAGGGCGCCGGCACGCGCACGATCTGGCCGGTCGAGCGCCCCGACCACGTGGCCAAGTCTAGGACGCTCTCCGAGCCGATGCCGTTCGCGGCGGCGGACGACGGCGCGATCTGGTCGCTGATCTTCGGCGGTGCGCAATGAGGCGCCTCGACCGCTCAGGGATCTTTCGCGCACGTCCGCTCTCGTGGTCCGTCCGCACCAGCGAGACGAGCCAGGCCGTCGCACTCTCGATCGAGTTCCTGATCCTCGCGCAGCTCGACGGCTCGAACTGGGCGAGCTGGACCGAGTACGAGGAGCACCGCGTCTTCGGCGACTTCTACGTGATCAAGCGCGACGGATCGGTCAACCAGAAGATGGTTGATCAGCTCGTGAGCTCGCTCGGCTGGTCCGGCGACCTGCGCCAGGTCGGTCAGGCTGCGCCCGACGTCACCGTGCAGATCACGGTGAAGGAGGACGCCTACAACGGGCAGGTCCGCTTCAAGGCGGACTGGATCAACCCGGGCGACTACGTCCCGCAGCCGG
Source organism: Planctomycetota bacterium (assembly GCA_050248855.1). Taxonomy (GTDB): domain Bacteria; phylum Planctomycetota; class PLA2; order PLA2; family JAEUHO01; genus JACKGW01. The sequence continues at coordinate 82,277 of JBFWRP010000021.1, forward strand.
GCAGTGCATCGGAGGGCGAGCTCGGCACGCTCCAGGCGCGCTTCGGTTCGCTGCTGCGCGCGGCGGCCACGGGTGCTGCACGCGGGGCCCCCGCGAAGCCCGCGCCCGTGAGCCGTCCGGCCAGCACGCAGACGCCGAACGAGTCGACGCCGCTCGATGACGACTCCGACATCCCGTTCTGAGTGGCGGCCATGGCTCGCCCGCGCACCACCACCACCGTGTGCCCGCGTCCCACGGGCGCGCACTCCTGACCTCGCAGGCCGGGGCCCCGCTCGCTCGGTGAACCGGGCGGCCTGGGACTCTTGGCGGGTCACCCCGGCCTGCACTTTCCGAGAGGTGATGATCGTGATCGTTGCAGCAGTCGATCCGGGCCTGGCAGGCGGTGTGGCGTTCATCGACACCAGCACCGGCCAGGGATTCGGCGAGGTCCTCGATACGACCGACGCCGTCGCGCTGGCCGAGGTGCTCCGCGCGCATGCCCCCAGCGCCGTTGGGATCGAGGTGCCCGTCGGGCGCCCGCCGCACACCGGCGGCTACGCGCAGATCAGCCGCCAGTGGCGCGCGATCGGGTGTTCCGAAGGTGTGGTGCTCGCGCTCGGGCTGCCTCTCGTGCGGGTGCAGCCGAAGGAGTGGCAACGCGTGGCGTTCGCGGGGCGCACGAAGCCCAAGACGTACGCGGAGCGAAAGCGCCACGCCCTTCGGCTCGCCCGCGAGCGCTGGCCCGGCGCGCGGCTCGACCGCGTGAAGGACAGCGGCCTTGCGGACGCGCTCTGGATCGCGGCCGTCGTGGCGAGCAGAGAGGCGAAGGGATAGGCGATGCCGTTCTCGGCGCTCTACGTCCCGGAGAGCCGCGTCGTCACGATCGACGATGGAGGCCCGCAGCCGCGCGAGCTCTGGAGGCTCGGCGAGCTGCGCTGCCATCTGCCGGGCTGCGAGCACCCCATGACGATCGTCTGCGGGAGCGAACGCGCCTTCCACTTCCGCCACATGAACGGCGAGTGCGGCTGCG
>JBFWRP010000022.1:0-73896 GCA_050248855.1 Planctomycetota bacterium
CCCCCCCGCGGGCTCACCCCCCCCCCGACCCCGAACTCGCCCCCCACCGCCACCGGCGCGCGCCGGCAGCCGCCGCGCGCCGCAGGTCGTCCGGTCGCGAGTGCGACGGTCAGAAGTTGTAGGCGATGTTCAGGCGGAAGTACGGCGACCGGTTGGCTTCACCGCCCCGCGAGAGGTTCTCGCCGATGAAGTAGCCGACCTCCGGGCCGATCGTCCAGTTGCGACCGATCTTCCAGTCGAAGCCAAAGCCGGCGTAGACGCCCAGGCAGCTGCCGCGGCGATCGAACGCGATCAGGTCGCCCAGGTTCTCTTGGCCGGCGAAGTCCGGATCGCCGGGGAAGCCATCACGCGGCTGTGCAAGCTCGAAGAGCTTGATGCCGCCCTTGGCGAACCAGCGGACACACGAGTTGCACGAGCCGAACTCGGCCTTGAGCCCCAGTCGCATCCCCCAGTACTTGCTGGAGAGTCCCTCCCCGATAAACTCTTCCCAGAGGTCCTGGTACGAGGCACCGATCTCGGCGGCCCACGTGACGTTGCGCGATTGCTTGAAGCGCCAGCCGAAGTTGAACCCGAGCCCGAGTCCGGGGAGGACTTCCGGACCGAACTCGAAGTAGTGGCCGGGACAGCAGCAGTCGTTGCGCGCGCACGGTGAACCACACGGCGCAGACCAACCTTCGGGCGCACCCTGGTAGACCAGCGGCATGCGCGGGGCATCGGCCGGAGTCTCCAGGACCACGTCTTCCTCGAGCGTGATCGGCGCGTCCTCGACGACCGGGGCGTCCTCCACCACGATCGGCGCCTCTTCCACGACCTCGGGCACCTCGCCCTCGCCGTCCCACGCCGTGTGCGTGAAGCCGGGAGGCGGAGGAGCAGGGTGGTCGCCGCGGTTCACCGCCACGCGCGGCGCGCGAGCCGGTGCGACCGGCGCCGGCGCGATCACGGGCGCGGGCGTCGGGCCCGGCGCGGCAGCGGGCTCAGCTGCACCGCGCTGCGGCAGGACGGGCGGCAGACCGTAGTCATCACTCCCGGAGCCGAAAACGGCGGCACCGCTCGCCGGGGCCATCGAATCGGCCAAGCGAGGCCCGGTGCAGGCGGCCATGGCAAGAGCAAGCACCATGGCGCCGGCCACGTGAAGGCGCGGCATGGAAGTTCCTCCCCTGGATTGGCGGCCCTCCCTCGGCACCGCCCCTGTCAGGTCCAGCGACTCTACCCGGAAGATCGGTCGACAGGCGAGGCGAGATGTGGGCCAAACGCCGGACGATGGCGTCCCGGCCCTGCGAACAGGGACCGAACACCCTTCCGCCTCTCCATCAGGCCGGCGAGCGGTTGGCGCGGTACCAACCGATCGTCGCCCTGAGTCCCTCCTCCAGGGGGGTCGAGGCCCGCCAACCCAGGCGCTCCATGGCCCGGCGCGTGTCCAGGGAACGCCGGGGCTGCCCGTCGGGTTTGGTCGGGTCCCAGGCGATCGATCCCTCGAAGCCCACGAGGCGCCGGATGGCCGCGGCCAGATCACGGATGGTCGTCTCGGCCCCCGTCCCCAGGTTGATGGGCTCGGGGTCGTCGCACGCGGCCGCCGCCAGCACGATGGCCTCGGCGCAGTCCTCGACGTAGAGGAACTCACGCGACGCGCCACCCGTGCCCCAGGCCGGGACCTCCGCCGCGCCGGCCTCGTGGGCCTCCACGAACTTGCGGATGAGCGCGGGGATCACGTGGCTCGTCTGCAGGTCGAAGTCGTCCTCGGGGCCGTACAGGTTGGCGGGCAGCAAGTAGGCGCCGCCCCCCCCGAACTCGTCCCGGTAGGCCTGGAGGCCGGTGGCGAGCGCGCGCTTGGCCACGCCGTAGGGCGCATTCGTCTCTTCCGGGAAGCCGCTCCAGAGATGGTCCTCGCGGAAGGGCACCTCGGTGAACTTGGGGTACGCGCAGACGGTCCCCACGATCACGACGCGCTTCGCGCCGCCCAGACGCGCCGCCTCCAACACGTTCACGCCCATCAGCGTGTTGTCGCGCCAGAAGGTGCCCGGATGGACCTGGTTGGCGCCGATGCCACCCACGCGGGCGGCCAAGTGCACGACCACGTCCGGCCCCTCACGCTGGGCGAAGGCGTTCACCGCGGCCGGGTCGCGCAGTTCGAGCTCGGCATGGGGCGGCGCCACGACCTCGGCGCCCACGGCCGCCAAGCGCTCCACCACGCGGCGCCCCAAGAACCCGTGGCCGCCCGTGACCCAGACGCGCTGTCCGCCGAGGTCGGCCGCGCTCATGCGCCCGCCTGCGTCCGCCGATCGTCGGCCACCAGCGCCTCCTCCCGCGCCAGGGTCATGTCGTGGTCCACCATCTTCGTCAGCAGCTCGTCGAAGCTGCACGAGGGTGTCCACCCGAGCGCATCGCGGGCCTTGCTTGCGTCGCCGAGCAGATGGTCGACCTCGCTGGGCCGCAGGTAGCGCGCGTCGAACTTGACGTGGGCCTCCGGGTCCAAGCCCGCGCGCGCGAATGCGCCGTCCACCCACTCGCGCACGCTGTGCGACTCGCCCGTGGCGATCACGAAGTCGTCGGGCTCCTCGTGCTGCAGCATGCGCCACATCGCCTCGACGTAGTCGCCGGCAAAGCCCCAGTCGCGCCTGGCGTCCAGGTTGCCGAGGTACAGGTGCTCTTGCAGCCCGGCCTGGATCCGCCCCACCGCACGCGTCACCTTGCGCGTGAGGAACGTCTCGCCGCGCCGCGGGCTCTCGTGGTTGAAGAGGATCCCGTTGACGGCGAACACCCCGTAGGCCTCGCGGTAGTTGATGCACGCGTAGTGCGCCATGACCTTGGCCACGGCGTAGGGGCTTCGCGGCTGGAAGGGCGTGGTCTCGCTCTGGGGCGGGGTGGCGCTCCCGAACATCTCGCTGCTACCCGCTTGGTAGAAGCGGATGCCCTTCGGGTCCACGCGGCGGATCGCCTCCAGCAGCCGCGCCGCGCCCATGGCCACGGCCTCCGCCGTGTAGATCGGCATGTCGAAGGACACACGCACGTGGCTCTGCGCGCCCAGGTTGTAGACCTCGTCCGGGTGCAGGCGGTGCAGGAGGTCGGTCATCGACGCGTCGTCGAGCAGGTCCCCGAAGTGGAGCGTCAGCTTGCTCCCCGCCACGTGGCGATCGTGATAGAGGTGGTCGATGCGCGCCGTGTTGAAGCTGGACGAGCGCCGCACGAGTCCGTGCACCTCGTAGCCCTTGGCCAGCAGCAATTCCGCCAAGTACGAGCCATCTTGTCCGGTGATCCCGGTGATCAGGGCCTTGGGCATCGCCGCTCCGTCGCTCCTCTTCCTGCTGGTGCGTGCGCATCGTAGCGACGGAGGCCAAGGGAGCGACGAAGGGCCTACCGGCGTTTCAGGGCGTCGTACACCAAGCGCGCCCAGCCCCGCAGACCGTGGCCGCTCCTGCCCTGCGTCGGGCCGCCCTGCTCTCCAGGCGCCAACCACTCGCGGAGGGGCACGCGGAAGCCCGTCTTGCGGCGCGCGAAGAGACCATCGGGGAGGGCGCCCGACGTGATCGGCCGCAGGACGTCCTTCGTGGGCGGCGGGCTCGCGACCAAGTTCGGTGCCAGCTGCTGCAGCAACGTCGCGTCCACGAGGGGCACACGGATCTCCACGCCATGCGCCATGCCCGCCCAATCGGCGTCACGCAGGAGCTGGTGGCGCATGTACCAGGTGCTCTCCAGGGCCACCACCCGGGCATGGTCGCTGTCGATACCCTGGATCGTGCTCTCGATCCGCTGGGGCAGCGCGACACGCTCCCAACCCAGTCGCACCATGTCCGGCGCAAGGAGGTCGGGCAGCTCGTGGGGAAGGAACAGCCCACGCCGCAGCACGTAGGCCCCCCACCACGTGCCTGCCAGCTCGGGGACCGCGGCCCACTTGGGGGAGAGTCGACGTCCGGTGAGCGGCTGGACAAGCGCACGCAGGCCGCGACCGAGGCCCGGGATCCTGCGCACCAGCCGAAGGGAGCGCGCAGCGCGCGGCACACTGCCGAACGACGGGTAGCCGGCGAACAGCTCGTCGCCCCCCAGCCCCGACAGCGCCACCTTGAGGCCGCTTGCCGCCGCGGCGCGGCTCACGAACCACGTGTTGACACCATCCAGGGTGGGCTGATCCATGTCCGCCAGGAGCTGATGCAGCACGCCGGCCACGTCCTCGCGTTCGAGCCATGCCGTGGTGTGGCGCGTGCCGAGCGCTTGGGCGGTGGCTTCGGCTCCCGGGACCTCGTCGTCCTGCGTGCCTCGGTACAGACCAAAGCCCATGGTGAACGTGCGCACATCGGCCGAAGCCTGCGCCGCCGCCGTGGCGATGACGGCACTGTCGACGCCTGCGCTCAGGAACACGCCCACGGGTACGTCCGAAGCCAGGTGGGCCTCCACGCTGCTCCGAACACACGAGGCCACAGGATCTCCGCTGCGACGCGCCATCCCCCCGAGCTGGCTGCGCAGGGGGTCGAGCACGTCGCGCACGAAGAGCGTGCGTGCGTTGCCTTCGCTGTCGATCTCGAGGCACGCTCCCGCCGGCACCGCCTGGATGCCCTCGTAGAGGGTCCAGGGGTCTGGCACGTGCCCGAACAGCAGGAAGCCCACGTGCCCCGCGGGCTCCGGCCCCGTACGGACGCCCGGGGCCTTGACGAGGGGCCGCACCTGCGAGGCCAGCCAGAAGCCGCCGCCCGTCTTGGCAATGTAGAGCGGCTTGATCCCGTACGGATCGCGGGCCACGACGAGGCGCCTCGCCGGCGCATCCCAGAGGACGACGGCGTACATGCCGCGCAGCTTCCGGAACACCTCCGGACCGCGCTCGCGAAAGCGGCGGAGCAAGACCTCGGTGTCGCTCGTGCCGCGCAGCGAGGCGCCGCGGTCCTCAAGCGCCTCCCGCTCCTCGGCGAGGTCGTAGAGCTCGCCGTTGAACACGATCACCGATCCGGTCACCGGATCCCGCATCGGCTGGGCGCCGGTCTCGGCGAGATCGCGGATCGCCAGGCGCCGGTGGCCCAGCGTGAGGCGACCGGACTCGTCCTGCCAGAGGCCTTCGCCATCGGGGCCGCGGGACCGCATGTGATCGCGAGCTGCCATGACGGCGTCGCGGTCCATCCCGGAGTCCCCGGAGCCAAAGCGCAGGAACGCAACGAGTCCGCACATGCCGGCGGATCGTCGCACGCGCCACGCACACGACCACGCGGCCTCCGAGGGTCCCGGTGCTACGCTGCCCGGACGGGTCGGGAGACCGGACAGGGAGGCGGCATGCGCGCCAGGAACCACGAGAGGGGCCAGGGGCCCAAGGTCCAGGGACGCTACCGCGGCAGGTGCGGTCGACGGCACGCCGCGGTCGGCGTGGTCGTGATCGCGGCCGCACTCTGCGGCTGCCAGACGGGCGCGGGAGCCCGCGAGCACGCCCTCGCGCGCACGCCGATCGAGGGCCAGCCCGTGGGCGGCGCGCTCGCCGCCGAGCCGGCACCGCCCACGCCCGGTCCACCAGCACGGCTCACGCGCCTCGACGCGATCACGCCGGAGGTGGCCGCGGCGTTCGGCATCGTGCTGACGCGCAAGGCGCCCACGGACTGGGTCGTCGATCGCGAGGCCGTCGTGCCCACGTCGGTCACCGCGGCCGCCGCGGACATGCCCGCTGTTGCCCCGCGCCTCGAGCCCACGCCCTGGGCTCCTGCGAGGGCGTGCGCACCGCGGCTTGCCACCTGCTCTGCGCGCGGCCTCCCGGAGTGCATGGACGACGGCCTGTACCGCGGCCTGGTCGAGCGGCGCTGCCCCTCGGGGTACGTGGGCCTCGCCGGCTCGCTCCTGCCGAACGTGGGCCTGCAGGTGTTCGGCGGCCGCGTGATCGGCGGGAGCAGCGTGGCGCCCACGTCGTTCGAGGCCGGCCTCACGTGGCAGTTCCTGGACGACGAGACGTTCGCCGACGACGGCAACCCGGAAGCGGGCGACTGGGTCCAGGCCGACGTCGGCCTGCGCTTCACGCGCTCGATCGCCTGCGCACGGCGCAGCGTGCTGCGCGTTGGTGCCAGCTACGTGCGCGCCGAGGGCGAGCCCAACATCCTGCAGTTCCCCGGCGACTACTTCGGCGGCTACGTCGGCGTCGGGTTCGAAACGGATCTGAACGGGAGCGTCACGATCGGGCCTGACCTGACCGTCCACGTCCTCACCAAGGACGGCTCGTTCACCCACGGCATCGTGCCGCAGCTCACATGGCGGCTCTCGTGGTGGATCGGCGGCGGGACACCCAGCGGCGGCGACGCCTGCCGAGCGCAGGGCGAGGTCTACCTCTCCGCGGCGGCCCTGGCGTGGCCGGGCCTCGGCGGAGGCGTCGAGCTCGGCCAGCGCGTGCTGCGCACGCCGGGGGTGGACTTGTCGTTCGAGATGCTCGCCGGGGTCCAGTCGCTGGAGGACGGCACCCTCGCCGCGGAGGGCGACGGTGACGCTGCGTACCTGCGCGGATCGCTCAAGGCCCTGTTCGCGCCGCGCAGTTGCTCCCACCTGACCGCCCGCTTGGGCCTCGGCTGGTTCCGCACCACGGCGCCGGTGGACGGTGTGGCCACGCCGGGCGACTACGTCGGACTCTGCGCGGGCCTTGGCTACGAGTTCGACCTGGGCGAGCGCTGGCGGACGGGCCCCGAAGTCTCGGCCTGGGTGGCCGCACGCGAAGGCACGACCGACGTCGAGGTCATCCCCCAGGTCACGTGGCGCATCACGCTCCTTCTGTAGGGCAACTGCGTAGCCCGGATGTTCCATGATGCGCGTGACGGGATCCGCATACGGGGCCTCCGGGCAACAACCTGCCGCGGCTTGGCGAGGCGCGGCCGTCGCAAGGCGTCGATGCCGAGTCCATCTCCGACGAGGGACGGCGACGAGATCGGGCGCGAGGGCCGCGCGACTCGACCCGTGTTCATGAGACATCCGGGCCAACGTCCGTAGACTCGGCACGGTGTCCGTTCCGAGCCTCCCCTCCGCGTCGACAACCTGCCTCTTGCGGGGGGTGGAGCACGGCGAGCTGGGGACCGCGACCCTGCGTGTCCTGGACGGCGTGGAGGTCGCGCTGGCGATCTCCGCCGGCGTCGACCCGGCCATCCAAGAGCGCAAGCGTGGGTACGAGCACCTCAACGAGGACGTCGTCTTCGCGTGCCTCGGGGCCGACCGGTGGGTGCTGGCCGTCGCCGATGGCCACGAGGGCATCGAGGCCTCGCACGAGCTGATCGACCACCTCGCTGCGCACGTCGCGTCCTATCCACGCCTGCCGCGCGAGCAGGCGCATTGGTGGCGAGACGCGGCCCGCGAGATCGGAGGCCTGGGCTACGCCGGATCCACCTTGGTCGTCGCCTGCTGGGAGCCCCGGGCCCGCCGCGTCACGGGCCTCTCCTACGGGGACAGCCGCGTGTGGCGTTGGCGACCCACGAAGGGCCTGCGCTCCTTGGCCGCGCCGACCCACAGCTTCGTGCGGCCCGGGGACCTCTACGGCTGGCACCCCGACCACGCCCGCTTCATCGAGGAGCCCTGGCGTCCCGGCGACGTCCTCCTCGTGCACACGGACGGCGTGACGGAGTGCTGCTACCGCGACACCGAGGCGTCGGTCGGGGAAGCGGAGATCGCGGCCCTGTGTGCCGCGGTCGAGGGAGAGCCGTCCGCCCTCGTGCGCGACGTCCTGGACGCCGCGCTGCGTGGCGTACGGGGCCACCCGGGCGGACAGGACAACGTGGCGATCGTCGCCGCGCGTCCGCCCGCTGCGCTACGGTAACCCTCCGAACCGCGAGGCCCGCCCGTGCTCATCCGCTTCTTGCTCGTGGCCGCCCTGTTGCTCGTCGCGGCCTCGGGCACGCGCAGGGGTGTCATCGCCCTCGTCGTGGCGTCCGCCCTCCAAGACGTGCTGCGCAAGCTCGACAACACGCCGGGCTCGGGGTTCCTGTGGACGGGCCTTGCCGGGCTCGTGCTCGTGGCCACGGTCACGGGGCTGATCCTGCGCGGCGAGCGTCGCTCGTTCACGGCGGGTGAGGCCAGCCGGCTGCAGAAGCCCCTGGTCGTCTTGGCCGTGATCGTGCTTCTGCAGGCAGTTGTGTCCTTCGCCCGCACCAAGTCCGTGGCCGTTCCACTGCTCGGCATCGCCATGTACCTGTTCCCGCTGGCGGCGCTGCAGGTCGGACTGACCCTCGGACGCAGCGCGCGTACGGTCGACCGCCTGCTGCTTCTCTACGCGGGCGTGACGTCCATTGCGCTGGGCGCGATGTTCTTCACCAAGCTCGGTGTCCAGCACCCGCTGCTCGATCCCGTGGGCGAAGAGCTCGTTACGTACGGTGTCGGTGGCGTGGTGCAGTTGGAGCAAGGTCTGTACCGGGCGCCGGAGATCGCCGGCTGGCACGCCAGCATGCTGCTCTGCCTGTGTCTCCTGTGGGCCGGCGAAGGGCGCCGCCGGGCGTGGGTACCGTTACTCGTCGTCGCAAGCTTGGCTGCACTGTGGACCGGGCGACGCAAGTGGTTGCTCACGCCCGCGGTCGTGCTCGTGACTGCACAGGTGGGCGCCCTCTGGCTCGGCCTCCGTCGCACGCGGCTGTTGGCTGGCGGCGTCGCCGCCCTGCTCGTCCTCGTCGGCGTCACGATGGCGATCCTGTCCACGGCGAACGAGCACAGTGCAACGGGCGCGCACTTGGCCCGCCTCAACCTCGTGGAGGCCCACGCGGCATCCCGGGTGCACGCCCTGGGTGGCGTAGGCCCCCTTGACGTGATCAAGCGCGTCGGATGGCTAGGCGGCGGCGTGGGCGTGGCCCAGCAAGGCACGCGACACCTGGCCGGAGCCCACGGCGTCGAGATCGCCGGATGGGGCGCCGAAGGCGGTCTGGGGCAGATCCTGGCCGAGATCGGCATCCCTGGCCTGCTCGCCTCCCTCGTCGTCGCCTTGATGATGGGCCGCGTGCTGCTGGGCGGCATCCGGCGGGCGATGCGCGTCGGCGATGACCGATCGGCGTGGCTGCTCATGTGGGGAACGGCCACCCTGCTGGCCAACGCGCTGGCATTCCTCCTCGCGAAGCAGGCCTTCGGTGATCCGTTCATCGTGGCCTGGCTCGGGCTCTTGGCCGGGTGTCTCGTGGCGCGCGCCGACGCCGTGGCCGTGGCCCCGACACCCTTCAGGGCAGGCCCGCGCCCTTATCGACTCGATGTCGTGGCTCCGGGCGGCATCTCCTGAGACCTCGCCGATCCGGGGGGTCTGGGCAGGGTGCGCGGCGGCGCGAGCCGGAGCGCGAGGGCTCGCCACCACCCTCGCGTCTCTGCCACCAACGTGGGCAGGATCCACCACGGTCGACGCAGGTGATGGCGTGTACGGATACTGCGCAGGGGTCGGAGGAGCATTTGGCCCAGCCAGTTGGGCGGCCGACTGCGCAACAGGTAGTAGTAGGCCCCGACGGCGTGATGCGCTCGCCACGTGCGCAGATGGTGTCCCGCGGCCCGTGTCCCGCCCGAGCTCGCGTGCAGGTGGTGCAGCGAGGCCTCGGGCTCGAAGCGGATGTTCCACCCCGCGGCCCGCGTGCGGTGGGCCAACTCGGCCTCGAAGCGATACGCGGCTCCCTCGAAGCACTCGTCGAAGCCGCCAAGCTCCAGCGCCAGCTCGCGCCGCAGGCTGAAGTTGCCCCCCATGAACTGCTCGATCCACGCGGGTGTGTGCTGGGCGAACGAGAACCCGTCTGCGCCCGCCGTGGCTTCGTCGTCCCAGGGTTGGACCACGCGGCCGGCCACGATGCCGAGCGGCCGATCCCACGCGGCTTCGTGCGCGCGGACGTGCGCGGCGACCAAGCCGGGGTCCGGCACGACGTCGTCGTCGAGGAACAGCACGACGTCGCCTCGTGCCTCGAGCAAGCCGTGGTTCATGGCGGCCGTGATGCACGGGCGGTCGCGGCGCAGCCAGCGCAGCGGCCCTTGGCGTGTCCAGGCCTCGAGGCGCTCGGCGGTCGCCGGTTCGTGCTGGGGTGTCTGGTCCACCACGACGACCTCGAGAGGCGGTGGCTCCAGGGCCATGATCGCGGCGACCGTATCGCACAAGACGGCCTCGCGTCCGTACGTGGGGACCACGACGCTGGCGCGGAGGCCAGACACGACGCCGGGATGCACGCTCATGGGCCCACCCTGGTGGAGCCGGCTGCGCCCGCTCCAAGAGGCGCTCCGCATCCGGCCGGCTCAGCGGTACGCATACCGGGCCCCGTAGCGGTAGCCGTAGTAGGCCCCACCACGGCGTGCCGCCAGCCTTGCGTCGAACGCGTTCAGGATGACGCCGCGGAGCCGACCACCTGCACGCTCGATCAGCTCGGCGGCTTCCCGCGGCACGTCGGTCCCGTACCGACCGGCGCGGACCAGGAGGAACACGCCGTCCAGGTGATGGAAGAAGGCCAACGCGTCGGACACGGCCAGGACGGGCGGCACGTCGATGAGGATCGCGTCGTACAGGCCCCGTGCCGCGCGCAGGAGCTCGACCATTGCGTCCGACTCCAGCAGCCGCGCGTTCTGCATGCGTGCCGAGCCGGCGGGCAGGATGTCCAGCCCCGCGATCGGGCCGCTGACGACGGCCTGGCGCCAGGGCAGGTCGCCTGCGAGAACCTCGGCCAGGCCCGGTTCCCGCGCCGTGCGCGCCAAGCGATGCACGGCGGGGCGCCGCAAGTCACCGTCGATGACCAAGACGCGTTCGCCGGCCTGCGCCATCGTGATGGCGAGGTTCATCGTGGTGAGCGACTTGCCCTCGCCTTGCGTCGGCGACGTGATGGCCATGGTGCGGATCGGCGTATCGCGGTGCTCGTGGCGAATGCTCGCTCGCAGCTTGCGATAGGTCTCGGCGAGGAGGCCGGTTTCCTGGTCCAGGGCCACAAGGGGCTTCGAGCGCTTGGCGCGTTCGCGACGCCGTACCGTGCGGAAGGCGGGCACGGCGCCCGCTAGAGGCTTGCCGACACCGCGCTCGACCTGGCGGGCGTTGCGAACGCGGTGATCGAGGTGCTCGCGGAGCCAGCAAGCGCCCAAGCCCGCGCCCAGGGCGGACACGACCGCCAGGGCCAGGTCCAGGAGGCGGTTGGGGGCAATCGGCCGCGGATGCAGCGAGGCCGCTTCCAGGACGGCGACCGGCACGGCTGTCGACGCGCGCGCGATCTCCGCCTCGCTCCGCCACCGCGCGAGGTCGTGCACCAGCCGCTCGTACTGCTGGACGGGACGATTTACCTCGACCAAACCCTGTTCGAGCCGAGGGAGGTCGTGCCGCAATGTGGCTTGGAGCTCCTCGCGCTTCACGACGGCTGCGAGGCGACGCGCCAGACGCTCTTCCTCCTGGCGCAGGGCCGCGCTGCGCTCGGCGACGAGCTTGGCAGCGGCCTCTCCGAGGAGGAGCTCGGTCTGCTCGATGCGCGCCCGCGCGTCATCGTGTTCGAGCGAACCGACGCCATGACCGTGTCGGGCCAAGCGCCCGAGCTCCATCTGCAGGCGCGTGCGCTCGTCGATCAACGAGGATGTATGGGCATCGACCTCGTCGGCGGGAACGAGCCGGAGCAGATCCAGGGGCGGGCGTTCGGCCTTGAGCAGCGCCAGCTGGTCGCGCACCGTTTCGAGCTCGAACTCGAACTGCAGCCGCTCGCGTGCGAGGGCCCCCTGCTCCTCGAACGCAGCCGTAGCTCGCTCTTCGAGCAGCACGGCATCACGTTGGCGGACGTAGTCGTCGCGTCGACCGTAGGCCTCACGCAGGCGGCGAGTGGCCGTTCCGAGCTCGCCTTGTAGCCAAGCGAGAAGTCGCGTGGACTGCGTGAGCCGCGCTTCGTAGCGGGACGCGACGTAGGCGTCCATGACGGCGTGCACGATCTCCCGGGCCTGGAACGGATCGCCTGAAGAAGCCCGGAGAACGGCCACGTCCGAGTAGGCGCCAGCCTCGCTGGTTTCGATCGCAGCAACCACCCGCTGCACCGCATCCTCGGTCGAAAGGATGGCGAGATCGAACGCGACGCCGTTCGGATCGCCCGCGACCTGCGTGAGCACGAGCTCGACGCCCGCCCAGACCAGAGGCTCGCCAGGGTCGTGCGTTCCGTTTCCATCTACGTCGTCAAACGGCTCCCCAGGGCTGCGCCGGCCATCGCCGTCACGATCCTCGTACTGCTCGCCGGCAAACCACGTCCCGTCCCCATCGGTGTCGACGAAGCTCTCGGCGGCGGCGGGCCAGACCGCGTCTTCATCGCCAGGCGGGTCACCCGGGTTCCGCACATCGTCGCCATTGAGATCGTCGAACGGCTCCGGGGGGTCGTACGTCCCGTTGCCATTGGCGTCGGTGAAGGGCTCGGCCTCGTCCCAGCTCCCATTGCCGTTGGTGTCCGTCCACGGCTCCCTGAAGCGGAACCGGAGGGGCTGGGCCGAGGAAATGCCGCTCGAGGGCACGGCCTGCCACGAACCGTCGGCCAAGCGTTCGAGGCGAAGCCGTCCCGTCCGGGTGGACGTCGGCGCCGTAGGCACCGTCGCCACGACATGGACGTGCGCCGAAGCGGCCTCGCGGAGGGCGCTCCACCAGCGCGACCACGTGCCCTCGCGGACCGGCTGGAGGTAGGCGCGGATGCGACTCCCCGGCGCTTCCACTGCGCTTCGCGCGACCGCGCGCGAACGCAGGGCCATGAGCTCGGCCTGCGTCTGGCTTCCGGCATCCATCGCCAACGCGGCGGCAAAGAGCCCCTCGTCGGTCCGAGGCTTGGGGACGTTGAGCTGGAGGTAGCCGTCGGACTGGTAGACCTCGGGCTTGCGGACCGCCGAGCGCATCACGATCAGGAACACGACCGCCGCCGCCACGAGGCCCCACCGGAAGTGGGCTCGCAGCATGCCCAGGATGTCCGCCATGTGCGAGGAGCCCGAGCTCCACGTGGGTGCGGGCGCCGCCGAGTTCGCCGGGGTCTCGCTCACGAATGCTGTCCCAACGACCACGACTCGCGGCGACCGGGGCCGGCCAGGAGGGCCGGTGCCGGGAGACGTCGCGTTCGGCCCGTGAAGGCACGACCCGACACCGGCACACCGGTCATGGCGCGATTCGACATGCCGATCAGTTCTTCAGGGCGTCGGCGGCGTACGCGACACCCACGAGGGCCCCTGCCCCCTGGAGCAAAGGCATTGCCGCCTCGAGCGCGCGCCTGTAATCGGCCTCGGCCGTGGGAGCGACCAGCACACGGTCGCCCGGGTGCAGGAGGATCCCCTCGCCATACCGCCAGATCTCGTGCGCACTGATCGTGAACGCCCGCACGTCGCCGCACGTGCCGCGGAAGATGCGCACGCAGTCGTGGTCTGCGGTCTCGCGCTTCAAGCCCCCGGCCTCCGCGATGGCATCGGCCAGGGTCATGCGCGCGGGGGTGGGCTCTCCCGCCGGGCCCACGCCACGCCGCATCTCGATCGCACGCGGCGAGTTGACTTCGCCAAGCACATAGACGTGCGAGGCGCGATCGCGGCGGTGGGGAACGAAGACCACGTCGCCCTGTCGCAGACGGAGGCCCCCGAAGGGGTGGGCCCGGTAGAAGACGTCGGCGAGGCTCACGGGCAGCACGTGCTGGCCCTCGCGAACCACATACGCCTCTTCGAGGCCCGCCTCGGCCATGTCCACGCCACCCGCGCGGCCGATGGCATCGCGGAGCGTCAGGCGACCGTCCACCGCAACCGCGCCGGGCTTGGCCACTTGCCCGAACACGTAGCAGGTCTGGGAGCGGTGCTCGATCACGTCCACGCTCACGAGCGCGCCCTTGAGCGGACCGGCGTCCAAGCGCTGGCGCACGTCCTCCTGCAGCTCGAGGGCCGTGCGCCCGGCGGCGGGGACCACGCGCAGGATCGGGAGGTAGACGTTGCCGTCGTCCTTCACGCGCGTGCCGACGATGTCGCCCTGGCTGGTCTCGCCGAAGCCCTTGAAGTCGACGCTGCCGGGGACGGTCACGTGGACGACGTCGCCGATGCCCAAGCGGTAGGGACCCGGATCTTCCAGGTGGATGCCGTTCAGCTCGGCAGCGCCTATCGCCGTGAACCCCGCCTCGTGCGGCTCGACGCTCTCGGTCATGAGGGCCCGGACGTCCCCGGGGTGGCGGGCGGGCGCCAGGGGCTTGGTCTGGCAGGCGGGAGCCACCATCAGGGCGAGGGCAAGGCCCAGTGTCCCCACTCCGCGGGCCCACCTGCCGCCGTGTCCGGTCTGCATGTCGCGCCCTCCCACGTCGTCGCCCCCACTATGCACGGTAGGGCGCGCCAAGCGAAGCGGCGCCCACGGGAGCCGTTCAGGCTCCCTGACGCCTCGCGACCACTGCGCTGGCCGGCGGGTGGGGAGCCGACGTGGGCTTGGGCGCCGACCCGGATCGCGAAGCGTCCGCATCCAGGTCTCGCAAGCGGCGCGCGGCGAGGCGAACGAGCTCGCAGACGACCGTCTCCCGCGCGAGCGCGAGCGACTCGGGGGGCGGCGTGGCGTCCTGGCACCACCAGCGGGCCTCCGTACCGTCCTCCAGGGGGATGTCCCGGGACGCATCCTGGGGCCCCAGCGGCCGACCGAACGTGGCCCGGCTGAAGGACAACCCCGCAAGCGGCAGGTCGTCGACCAGGCGCTGGACGGCGCGCCGGACGTCTTCGACGCTTCGTGCGAGTCGCAGCAGCCCGGCGACGTAGCCCTCGAGCAGGTAGAGGCGCTGCCACCGCGCCCGCCCGTGGATGGCCCGCGAGAGCCGGGCCCGCCCCAGGCGCATCACGCCCAAGACCACCACCAGCCCCAGGACCAGCGTCGCCGTCAGCGAGGCCAGGCCCGGTCGCCATTGCGACAGCGCCAAGGGGATCGTGGCCAGGACCGTCAGCAGGGCCAACGCCAGGCCCCGACGCCCGCCCGTCAGCTCGAACATGCGGTGGTGCAGATGGCCAAGGTCGGCCGCGGACAGGGGGATGCCGCGCACCCAGCGCCGCGCCAGGGCAAGGCCCAAGTCGAGCAGGGGTACGGCCATCAGCCCGAGGACCAGAGGCGCGTTCTGTGCCGGAGGCAGCTCCACGACGAGGGCCCCGACGACGAACCCGAGCACCATGCTGCCACTGTCCCCGAAGAACACACGTGCCCGCGGCAAGTTGAACGCGAGCACACCGATCACGGGGCCCGCCACCGCCGCGAGCGGCAGCAACGGCGCCCCGCCCAACGCGAGGCCAAGCAGGGCGACGAGCGTCAGCATGCCCAGCAGCCCGTCGAGACCGTCGACCAGGTTGAAGGCGTTGGTCACGCCGACGATCCAGACGAAGAGGAGCAAGCTGCCCCAACCGCCGAGGTCGATGACGCCGACGCCAAGCCCCGGGGCGCCGATCTGGTGCACGTCCAGACCGGACAGCACGACGACGAGCGCTCCGACGGCCTGCGCACCGAGCTTGGTGCGCGCACGGACCCCGAAGAGGTCATCGAGAACGCCGACCCCCCAGACGAGCGCAGCACCGGCCGCGATGGCAGGCCCGTGGCCCGGAAGGGTCAGCGCCAGGCCCAGCAGCGCGAGTGGGCCCATCATCCATCCCCCGATCTGGGGAATGGGTTGTCCGTGCGCGCGACGGCCGCCGGGCAGGGCTCGCGCGCGGATGCGCGGCACGACGACGACGAGCAGCAAGCACACGCCAGCCGCACCGAGCACGGCGCCCGAGACGAGGGTCCACGCGGCGCTCGGCGCACCCGCGAGGAGCAGGACGCCTGCGAAGGTCGCCGTGAGAAGCAGCGCGAGGCCCAAGGCATGCGCCTGGGGCAAACCTTGTTTCCAGCTCCGCGCCGCGAATCCCCGCTCCCTCATGGCTCTCCCAGCCTGACTGGAGGTGTCGGCCCGACCAAGCTCCCCTTGCTGATGCTAGCGCGCGCCTCGCGGGAACCCGCCACCGATCTTGGGGCCCCCGGGGGCAGGCGGGCTCCCTGGCGGAGCGGCGCCCGGCCCCCGCCGTCGGGGGGGGCGGGTCAGGCTCCCCGACGCCAGAGCCGCCGCCCGTCGGCCAACCAGTCGCGAACGCGGGGAAGCTCCTCGCCCGCGAGCAGCCCCTCGGCGCAGAGGGCCTCGTAGCAGCGCTCCATGTTGGCTTCGAGGGCTTCGATGCCCGGTTCGAGGGCGAGGCCTTCGAGAAGCGCCACGAGCGCCTCGCTCTTCGTCTGGACCTCGACCTCGTCCACGAAATCGCGCATGAGGTCGTGCTCGTTGCGCAGCTGGACGACCTCGGGCGGGTGATGGACGACGCCCTGGTCGACTTCGCGGAGGCAGCGCTGCGCCACGAAGCTCCGCCAGATGTCCGTGCTGCGGAACGCGCACGTCGTGGGCAGGTACATCAGCGGATAGGCGAGCGGCCACCACCACGTGCTCTGGCTGTTGAACGGATGCCAGTGGCCCGGCGGCACCCAACGGCTCGGGCCGTCGGGGAAGCGGACGTCGCGGTCGAGCACGAGGCGCCACACGGCGTCCACGTCCGGTGAGCCATCGGCCATGCCCTGCTGTACCGAGGAGCGCACCTCGAGGGTCGTCTCGTCGGCGTCCTGCCATGTCGCCGGGTCGTGGAGATGGCGCAGGGGGAAGCCCCGCGGCCAGAGGAGCTCGCCCGAGAGCGCCCGGTACGTGTTCATCCACGCATGGCCGTCGAAGCGGCGGGCGTGCGTCGTTTCGGTGCGCCGTGCCCAGCCCGCCGCAGGCTCGTTGTCGTCGTCGGTCTCGTAGATGCAGCGGGCGCCCGCGCGCATCGCCAGGAGGTAGCCCAGGTTCTTCCGCGCGTAGTGCCCCGTCGGCAGGCTACGGGCCAGATGGAAGTCGAGGCGTTGCTGTTCGGCAAGGTCGAAGAAATCGCTGCCGTCGAGATCGAACGACGCAGGTCCCTTCTTGTCGCCGATCACGATCAACCGCCCACCGGCCGCGGCGACGCGAGGCCCCAGCCGCTGCATGCAGCCCGTGGGCTCCTGGATCGTCGTCACGACGCAGGCCCACTCGATCGCCATGGTCCGTGCTCCTCCGTGCCGCGCGCATCCTCACCCGCGGATGCAAAGCCGTGAAGTCTTCCGTCGCTTGCCGAAGGCCGCAGGGACGCGGGGAGTGTTGCCGCAGCTCGCCGAAGGCCGGCCCGTACGGAGTCGGGTGAGATTCCACCCTCGGGCCGCGACGCGCGATCGCCGGCGTGGATACCTGGCAGCCCGAGGGTGGAATCTCACCCGACTCCGTACTGCGTACCGCGACCGCGTACCGTCAGGCCGCGCACTCCGGCGTGCCGCCGGGTCCCGACGACGAGGCGAGCCACGCCTGGAGCATCAACACGGCCCACAAACGACGCCCGGCCGGACGCTCGCCACTCGCGTGCCCCTGCCAGGTGGCCTCCACGGCCGCGACGTCGAGCAGCCCCTGCCCACGCAGCCGCTGCGGATCCAGCAACCCACGCGCCCACGCCGCCAACGGCCCGCGAAGCCAGGCATCGAGCGGGATCGAGAACCCCTGCTTGGGACGGTCCACGAGCTCGGTCGGCAGGCGCCGCCGTAGCAGCGCACGCACGACGCGCTTGCCTCGTGTTCCCTCGACCAGATGTCCATCGGGCAGGCGCCACGCCGCATCGAACACCCCTGGTGCCAAGAACGGACTGCGCGCCTCCAGACCCACGCCCATCGTGGCCCGGTCCACCTTCACGAGCAGGTCGTCCGGCAGGTACGTGATCGCGTCGAGCCACTGCAAGGTGCGCCCGCGCGAGAGGCCCGCGGGCGGCGCCTCCGCAGGCCCCGGCACGGGCCGCGCGAGCGCCGCCACGTCGCGCGACAGCGGCAGCCTTCGCCACGCCGCATGCACGTTGCGCTGCACGCGCACGGCCGACGAAGCAGCCGCCCCCCATCCCGCGCGACGATCGGCCAGCGCCTGACGCCACCACCAGAAGCGCCGCCGCGCCGCGAGGTGATGGGCGTAACCGCCGAACAGCTCATCCCCACCGTCGCCGCCGAGCACCACCGTCACGTGCTGTCGGGCCAGCTGGGCCACGAGCGCCGTGGGCACCTGGGACGAGTCGGCAAACGGCTCGTCGAACCGCTCGGCGAGAGCCGGCACCAGGGCCAGCGCGTCCTCCGGGCGCGTCCGCAGCACCGTCGCGTCGCGCCCCAGGTGCTGCGCGACGGCACGTGCATGCGGCGACTCGTCCTGCGCGGCTTCGGCGAAGCCGATGGTGAACGTCCGGACATCGGCACTCTCGGGCATCGACAGCAGCACTGCGGACGAGTCCACGCCGCCGGACAGCAGCACGCCCACCGGTACGTCGGCACGGATGCGCGCCGCCACCGACGCCGCCAGCGCCGCCTCGACCTCGTCGACGGCCTCGTCGAAGCTCCCCGTGGTCCGGGAGGTGCGCGCACGCTGCACGGCTTCCCGCGCCGACCACCAACGCCGCGGCTCGCTGCGCGCGGAGCCATCGGGCCCCACCTCGAGCCAATGACCCGCCGGCAGCTTGCGCAGCGCGGCGTACACGCAGCGATCGCCGCCGATCCATCCCAACGCCAGCAGCTCGGCGAGCGCAGTGGCCGCGAGCCGCGTATCGAACGCGGGAAACGGCCGGAGCGCGGACACCTGCGAGCCGAACAGGAACGTGTTGCCCATCCAGCCGTAGACCAGCGGCTTCTCGCCGAAGCGATCGCGCGCGAGCACGAGGCGGCGCTCCCTGCCCCGCCACCAAGCGAACGCGAACATGCCCTCCACGGCGTCGAGCGTGGTCTCGAGCCCCCACGCCACCAGGGCGGCCAGCAACACCTCCGTGTCGGCATGACCTCGCCACGCGGGCGCCAGCCCCTGCGCCTCGAGCCGCGCGCGCACCTCGTCCGCGTTGTAAATCTCGCCGTTGAACACCAGCACGTGCTGGCCGTCGGCGCTGACCATGGGCTGGTTGCCGGCCGCACTCGTGTCCAGCACCGCCAGCCGACGAAAGCCCAAGGCGAGGCCCGCCGCGGCGTCGACCCACGTCCCCTCCGCATCGGGCCCTCGCGCACGGAGCGCCGCCGCCATGGGCGCAAGGCGTTCGAGCAGGGCACCGCGCTCGAGCTGACCGGGCGGCCCCCAGAAGCCCACGAGGCCGCACATCGTCAGGCCGTCCCGGAGCGCGCGGCGTCGACCAGGCGTTCGATGAGCACCTCGAAGGACGTCGCGGCGGACCAGCCGAGCTCGCGGCGCGCGCGCGAGGGGTCGCCGACGTTGCCGCGGATCTCGCGGGGGCGCACCCACGTCGCGTCGAAGCGCACGTGCTCGCGCCAGTCGAGGCCCACGACCGCGAACACGGAGCGCACGACGTCTTCCAGGCTGTGCTGCACGCCGGTTGCCACGACGAAGTCGCCCGGGACATCGTGGCGCAGGATCGCGTGCATGGCCTCCACATGGTCGGGCGCCCAGCCCCAGTCCCGGCGGATCGAGAGATCGCCGAGGACCAGCGGCGCCGTATCGCCCGCCGCAATGCGCAGGGCACCATCCACGATCTTCTGCGTGACGAAGCCCGCGGGGCGCAGCGGCGACTCGTGGTTGAAGAGGATGCCCGTGGCGGCGAAGAGGCCGAAGCGCCTGCGGTACTGGCGGGTGTGCTCGTGCGCCGTCACCTTGGCGGCGGCGTAGGGGCTGATCGGTGCGAAGGGCGTGCCCTCGTGGGCCGGCGTGCTGCCGACGTCGCCGAACATCTCCGACGAGGAGGCCGTGTAGAGGCGCGCGGCGGGGTGCTCGTGGCGCACGGCTTCGAGCAGGCAGAGCGTGCCCAGTGCAATCCCCTCGAACGAGGCGCGCGGATCGTCGAAGGAACGCCCCACCGAGGAGGGGCCGCCGAGTCCGTAGATCTCGTCGGGCATGACGTCGCGCACGAGGGCCCGCGCGCCGTACTCGTCCGGCAAGCGAAGTCCGTGCAGCGTGACGCGATCGGCGATTCCCAAGCGCTCCCAGTTGCGCGGCGTGCCCTGGTCGGCACGGCTCGACGTGCCGTGCACGTCGTAGCCGCGCTCGAGCAGCAGGCGCGCGAGGTAGGAGCCGTCTTGGCCCGTGCCGCCGACGATCAGCGCGCGGCGCGTCATCGGGCAGCCCCCGTCCCGAGCCACGCCGCCAGGAACCGCTCGCGAAAGGCCTCGTACGTGAACTGCGCCTCGAGCCGCGCGCGACCGGCCTCGCCAAGACGTCGGGCCGCTTCGCGATTCCCCAGGAGCCGGGCGAGCGCCTCGCCGACGGCCTCCGGCGTGGGGTCCACGACGAAGCCCGTCTCCCCGTCCACGACGATCTCCGACGACGCATCGTGGCTGCAGATGCAGGGCAGCCCGGCGCGCATCGCCTCCAGGTGGACGAGACCGAAGCCCTCGCCCGTGCTCGGCAGCACGAACGCATCCGACGCCGCGTACGTGGCCTGCAGCTGATCGCCGTCAAGGCGACCTGCGAACGAGATGGAACGCCCCGCCTGGCCGGGGAGATCCCGCGCGAGCGCCTCCAAGCGACTGCGGTCGTCGCCGTCGCCCACGACAACCAGATGTGCCTGGGGCACGCGCTGCGTCACGAGGGGCCACGAGGCGATGACCTTGTCGTAGCCCTTGTAGGCGTCGGCCGCCGAGAGCCGCCCGACGGTGACGGCCCTGGGTACGGCGCCGTCGGGGCGCAACGCGGCGGCAGCCGCAGGCCTCGCCCACGGCGGATCGGGTTCGAGGCCCAGATGCACGACCTTGGCGTCGGGCGCCCAGGGGTTGACCTCCTTCATGCGTCGCGCCGTGTGTTCGCTGATGGAGAGCAGCGGCGCGGCCCGCTCCACGCACGTGCGCCGCCCACCGCGAAGCGGCTCCCACACCTCGATGCCTACCAGGTACAGCCCATGGCGGCCCCGTGGGAGGAGACGTGCCGCCGAACCGACGCCGACGTGCACGAACAGGATCCGCTCGAAACGGCGTCGATGGCCAAGGAGACCCAGGGCGAGGGAGCCCTTCTTCCCACCGTACCCGCCGGATGCAGCCAGCCCCCGTCGACCGTGAAGCTCGCGTTGCAGCATCGCGGCCAGGCCGGCCCGCATGACCTCGTGGTCGTCGCTCAGCGACCACACGGTCACCTCGTCGGGCCCAAGACCGTCGACCAGCGCCCGCACGATCATGCGACCCATGCTCTGGAGACCACCCGGCGCGAACGCAGGGCCGGCCCGGAACCCGAGGTCGGACGCCACGACGAGGGTGTGCGTCATGACGCGACTCCCACGCCGGAAGCCTGGACGCGCGCAAGCAGCGCGCACCACCGCTCGCACTGCGTGGCGCGGTCATAGCGGGCCTCGAACCAAGCCCGCGCGCGCTCGCCCCAGGCGCCGAGCTGGTGGCGCTCCGCGACGACGGCCCGCAGCGCCGCGAGCACGCTCGCGGGCTCGGGCGCGGCCGTCCAGCCAAGCTGCCCGGCCTCGACTTCGCGCGCCAGCGCTCCCCCCTCGCGGGCGATGGCCAGCACCGGGCGGCCCGCGGCCAAGGCGCCGGCCAGCTTGCTGGGCGCGAGCAGGCCATCGACCTCGGGCTTGAGCGTGATCACGTGCACGTCCGCCGCCGCCAGCACGTCGCCCAGGTCCTCGCGCGGCACGTAGCCCTGCACGGTGACCGTCGCCAGCTTCGCCGCCCCCTGCTTCACCACCGTCGCCTGTGCGCCACCGCCGCTGAAGAGCGCGGCGATCGGCAAGGTCTCGCGCTCGGCCTGCCCCAGCGCCTCGAGGAGAGCGTCAAACGCGTGCGCCCGACCGAAGTTGCCCGCGTAGACGAGCAGCACGGTGCCGTCGGGGAGCCCGAGGCGGGCGCGCGTGCGGCTGGTGGAGGCGGGGACGGGCTGCACGGCCTCGCCGTCGGCCCAGTTGGCGATCACCTCGAGCCGTTCTCCATGCCCACGCAGCCGCGCGACGGTCTCGCCCATGGCGTCGTCGAGCACGACGACCGCATCGGCGCGTCGGAGCAACAGCGCACTGACCCGAGCCAGGATGCGCTGCAGCAGCCCGGGGCGCACGACGCCCAGCGCCACCGCGACGTCGGGGTAGAGGTCCTCGACCTTGTAGACGAAGCGTGCACCGCGCCGCTTGGCCCAGAGCCCGAGCAGCGCGATGAAGGGCGGCGTGCTCAAGGCGAGGACCACATGCCCGCGACGGACGCGCAGCAACGTCCATCCCGCCGCCACGAGGAACCATGCATAGCCCAGCGCCCGCCCGGCAAGTCCGCGCCCCAGCGCGGGCCCGGCGAGCCGCACGATGCGGACGCCGCGACGCGTCTCGCGCCGTGCATACGGCGTCGCGGTTGGCGAGGCGTAGGGCTCGCGGCTCGTCACCACCCGCACGTCCCAGCCGCGCCGCGCGGCGTCCTCGGCCAGGTCGGCGAGCAGCTGGCCGGTGGCGGCCACGTCCGGCCAGTAGGCCTGGTTCACCACCCAGAGGACCCGCCGCGTCGCCACGGTCAGGAGGCCGCCCCGGTGCGCCGACGCACGACGTGGCGCCCGAGGACCAAGCGATCCATGTTCGTGCGCAGGAAGCAGTCCAGGGCCTCGGCCGGTGTGTTGACGATGGGCTCGCTCTCGTTGAACGAGGTGTTGAGGACCAGGGGGACGCCCGTCTTCTCGTGGAAGGCATCGATCAGCGCCGCGTAGAGCGGCAGGTGACGTCGATCCACGCACTGCGTGCGTCCCGTGCCGTCGGCGTGCACCACGGCCGGTGCGAGATCGCGCTTTCGCGGGTCCATCGGGAACACCTGCGTCATGAACGGATCGGGACGTGCCCCGGGGAACCACGCCGTCAAGTGCTCGGCCAGCACGCTCGGCGCGAAGGGACGGAAGCGCTCGCGGCGCTTGATGCGTACGTTCAGGAGCTCGCGGGCGTCGGTGCGGCGCGGGTCGGCCAGGATCGAGCGCTGGCCCAGGGCCCGCGGCCCCCACTCGGCCCGCCCCTGGAACCAGCCGACGACCTCGCCGGCGATCAGGGCCTCGGCCGTGTCGGCGGCCAAGCGCGCGTCGTCGGGAGCGATGTCGAGGGTGAACCCGTCGTGCGGCGTGCGCGGGACGAGCGCGGGCAAGCGCTCGCGGAGCGCCTGCTCGATCGCGGCCGTGGTCGCGCCGGGGCCGAGCGCCGCCGTGTGCTGCACCTCGCCGCGCGCTTGCCCGCGGTCCACGTGCGCGTGCCAGAGCGCCGCGCCCAAGGACGTGCCGTCGTCGCCGGCGGCCGGCTGGACGAACAGCTCCTCGACGCCGGCTTCCTCGTAGAGCTTGCCGTTGGCCAGCGAGTTCTGGGCGCAGCCGCCGGCCAGGCACAAGCGCCGCGTGCCCGCACGGGGCAGCAGGTGGCGCACGAGCGCGATCAACGCGCGCTCGTAGAGCGCCTGCGCGGACGCGGCGAGGTCCATGTGGCGCTGCTCGACCTCGTCCTCCCGCCCGCGTCGGGGGCCGAGCAGCGTCTCCCAGGCCGGCGTGAAGATGTCGCCGAGCACGGGCTCGCCCTGGTCCCACGACATGTCCACGCCTTCGCGGACATGGCGGAAGTACCTCAGGTCCAAGCGGAACGTGCCGTCGTCGGCCACGTCGAGCACGTGCTCGAGCTCGCGCACGAAGCGCGGCTCGCCGTAGGCGGCCAGGCCCATCACCTTGTACTCGTCGCCGTAGTGCGGGAAGCCCAGGTACTGCGTGACGGCCGTGTAGAAGAGCCCCAGCGAGTGCGGCCACGTATGACGACGGAGCACGCGGACGTCGTTGCCGCGACCGACGCAGGCCATCGACGACACGAAGTCCCCGAACCCGTCCACCGTGAGGCACGCCGCCTCCTCGAACGGGCTCACGAAGAACGACGAGGCCACGTGCGCCAGATGGTGCTCCACGCCGACCAAGGGCGGAAGGTCGTCCTCGGCGATCCCGAGCTCGCGCGCGGCGCGCCCTTTGAGGCCTTCCACGGCCCGCAGGTTCCGGATCCGTCCCAAGGCGCGGCCTGCCGAGCCCGGATGCCGCAGCACGTGGAGCACCTTGCGCGTCAAGTACGCGCGGGGCTTGCGCGCGACGCACAGCGCGTCCACGGCGCGCCAGTCGCCGCCGCAGGCCTCGTCCACCACCCACGACAACGCGTGGGTCGGGAAGCCCGCTTGGTGCTTGCGGCGGGTGAACCGCTCTTCGGCCACGGCGCCCGCGATGCGCCCGTCGCGCACGGCCGCCGCGGCGGCATCGCCGTGGAACGCGTTGACGCCGACGACCACCGTCACGACGCAGGCTCCGACGGCAAGCCCTCGTCCTCGGGCGCGGCCAGACGCAGGGCGAGCAGCGTCTCGTAGAGGGCCCGCTCGTGTGCGTAGCGGATGGCCGCACGCCCCTTGAGCGGTCCCCCGGCCTTGAGCCAAGCCAGCGTGCCGATCAGGGGCGGCATCCAGCCGAGCTTGCGCAGCCGGTCCCGGAAGCGGAGATCGCGTCCGGCCACGATGCGCTCGTGCTCGCGCTTGGCGTAGCCCACTTGCGAGGCCACGAAGCGCTCCCAGGGCTTGCGGTCGTCGTGGATCAAACGGTGGCGGAGCGCGACGATGGGACCCTCCACGCGGAAGCGATGGCCGTGACCGCTCTGCTCGACCTCTACCCGCGCGCGCCGGAGCAGACGCACGTCCGGCGGGTAGAGCGACCCGAGCAGCGCTCGTCCGCCCACGACGTAGCGAAAGCGCAGGCGGCCTGCCGAGGCGCCCGGTGCGACCACGCGGCGGTCCATCTCCTCGACGAGCCCCGGCTCCAGGGCCATGTCGGCGTCGAGCGCCAGAACGTAGTCCGTCTCCAAGGCCTCGTGGGCGAAGGCGTGCTGCCACTGGCGGTCGAAGGCGACGAAGGGATGGACGTCGAAGACCACGTTGCCGTAGGCCCGCGCGATCGTCTCCGTGCGATCGCGGCTGCCCGAGTCCAGGACCAGCACCGTGCGGGCCCAGCCGAGCGAGGCAAGGGTGCGGTCGAGGTTGTCCTCTTCGTCGCGCGTCAGGACGACCGGCGTGATGTCGGCACCGGGCACCCGTCCCTCCTTGCGACCCTGCGGGGACGAGGCCCTCACGTCGTCACGTCGTCCGGCTTCGGCCCGCCACACAGCCAAGCGTACGCCGCGGCCATCCGGGCCGCGACGGTCTCCCAAGCGAGATCGCGCCGGATCCAGGCGCGTCCTGCCGCCCCCATCGCCGCGAGGCGCTCGTGCGGCGCGGTCACGAGATCGCCGAGCGCGGCATGCAGCGCCTCCGTGCCGGTCTCGACCCACCAGCCCGCACCATGGTCCACGAGCCCCTGCCAGGGGGCCGCCCTCGTCGTCAGCACGGGGCGCGCGGCGGCCAGCGCTTCGGCCACGACCTGCCCGAAGTTCTCGCTCAGCGTGGGCAGCACGAACGCCGAGCAGCGCGCCAACAGCTCGTCGCGCTTCGCGTCGGGGACCGGCCCGAGGAAGCGCACGGGCGAGGTCGTGGGCCGCGTGCGGCGTTCGAGCGCAGCGCGCACCTCGGCCTCGTGGTCGAGCTCGTCGGGGCCGGCGATCCACAGCTCCCAGCCCGGGGCCTGCAGCGAGGCCCAGGCTTCCACGAGATGCAGCAAGCCCTTCTTGGGATGCACGCGCGAGAGGAACAGCAGCACGCGCGGTAGGGCGTCCGGCCCCGGCAAGGGCGCGGCCTCCCGGGGGACGTCCACGCCGTTGGGCACGACCACGACGGGGGTCTCGGGCCCGCGTGCGCGCAAGCCCTCGGCCTCCGCCTCGGACGTCGCGTGCAGCAGGTCGGCGCGCTGCAGGTCGTGACGCTGGTAGACGGCCCAGGCGACACGCTTGCGCGCCCCGTGCCAGCGCAGCGCCCACGGGTCGAGCATGCCGCGCGGGCTCACCACACGCGGAACACCGTGCCGCCGCGTCCACGCGGCCACGGCGTGATTGGTCGGCAGCCAGATGCCGTGGTCGTGGACCACGACGGGGCGCTGCTCGCCGACGGCATCCGCGAACGTGGCCAGGAACCGCCCGCGCCGCCGCGGGCCGGCCGCCGTGGCGCGGAGGTCGGACGGCACGGCGAACGGCAGGTCGTCGCCCGGTGGATGGGCGGTGACGAGCATGGTCGCTGCACCGAGCCCCTCGAGCGCACGCGCCAACGACGTGACGGAGCGCGCGGGCCCACCGACCCAGGGCTCGATCGAGCCGATCGTGTGTACGCTGCGCACGAGCGTCATCGCGAGCGCCTCGAGGCCACCACGGCCCGCAGCGCCTCGGCCGTGGCCTCCACGGCGTGCGCGATCGTGTAGCCCTCGATGCGCCGTTGACCGGCAACACCCAGGCGTGCGCGAGCATGCGGGTCACGGCCCAGCTCGACCAGGCGCGCGGCCAGCGCCTCCACGTCGCCGCACGGGTAGGTCCACCCCGTCTCGC
Organism: Planctomycetota bacterium; assembly: GCA_050248855.1. Taxonomy (GTDB): domain Bacteria; phylum Planctomycetota; class PLA2; order PLA2; family JAEUHO01; genus JACKGW01. The sequence goes on from JBFWRP010000022.1 coordinate 26,347, forward strand.
CCGGCGTCACCAGGTCAGGTCCGCAGCCCACCTGGTCGCTGACCACGACGGGGAGCCCCACGTGCTGCGCCTCGTTCACGACGAGGCCCCAGGTCTCGCCGTGGTCGGACGGCAGCACGAACACGTCACCTGCCGCGTACGCGGGCCCCAGCTCGCCCTGGTTGAGGAAGCCCGTGAACGTGGCGGGCACGTCCAGCGCCTTGGCCCGCGCCCGGACCTCGGCCTCGAGCGGGCCGGCCCCCACGACGAGCAGCTCGAGGGCCGGCACGTCGCGCCGCGCACGCGCAACGGCCTCCACGAGGTCGAGCGGTCGCTTCTTGGGCTCGAGCTTGCCCACGAACAGCACGAGCACCGCCTCGGGCGCCAGATTCCACCGTGCGCGCGCCGCGGCCCCCACGGCCTTGCGATCGCGCGCGGCGTCGTCCAGGTGCCTGGTGTCCACCGCGTACGGAGCCAGGGTGATGGCCGACGCGTCCATCCCCGCCGCACGCAGGAACCGTGCGTTGGCCGTACCGATGGCCAGCGCGGCCTCGAACCTCCGCAGGTGCCAGCGGTGCAGGAGACGTTTCCACGCCGCCCGCGGGCGCAAGTCGTTGGACTCGCCGCGCACGACGCGTGGGATCCCCAGCTTGACGGCGGCGCGCGTGGCTTGGAGCAAGCAGCGCGCCTGCCAGCCGCAGATCACCACCACGTCGGGCGCGAGCTCGGCCAGTCGATCCTGCACACCGGGCGTGTCGATGCCGTCCCGCGCGGTGAGCGAAGGGCGCGCGGCCACGTTGTCGAGCGCGCTCCAGGTGTAGCCCTCGAGCAACGGCACGTCCCACGTGAACTCCACGCCGAAACCCACGCCCTGCTGCTTCGCATCGGGGAGCATTCCGTACAACACGTGCACGTCGAAGCCGGGCGTCTGGGCGACACCCCGCATCCACGGCACCTGGTACTGGATCGGGTGCGTCGTCACGAATACGACGCGCAGGGGGTCTGCCGCCGTCATCGCCCGATCGCCCGCATGCGGTCGCACGTCGTCGCGAGCACCCCCGCGGCCCGCCAGCCGACGAGCGATGCCAAGCGACCGTACCAGACGACGTCTCTCCGTCGACGCGGGAGACCCCACGCGGCGACATGGTCGAACAGTCGCTGCGACGCACCGGGAAGCCCCGCCGCTCCACACTGACGCGCCAGCAGGAACAGGAAGCGCACCGCCTGCTGGAACTCCCTGCTTTCCTCGACGACCCCGGCCTCCAGCGCGTGCTGCAGGAGGAGCGGTCGCGCGATCGCACGGGCCGCGAGCGACCTGCGAATCCGACGCCCCACGCCACTCAGGTGGTCCCCTGGCCGGCGACGCATGGTGCCGACGACCCCCTCCACCTTTCCCATCCCCCATCCGAGGGCGGCGATGCGCCCGTCGTACTCCCAGTCCTCCTCGTTGAAGAGGGGGAGCCACGGGCCTACGCGCTCGAGCACGGCAGCCCGGTAGAGAGGTGCGACGGTGTCCCAGGGGCGATCCACGAGCAGTGCAGGGAAGCCGGAGGAGAGCGCCGGTGCGCGGCGAATGCCCGATTCGGGCCCGCGCCCGTCGACGCGTCGGATCTCCACGTCACCGATCACGAGCGCCCAGTCGGGGTGGTCGTCAAGTGCCGCGAGCTGCCGGTCGAACTTGGTCGGCACCAACAGGTCGTCGCTGTCCAAGTACTGGACGTAGGCGCCCGACGCGGCCGTTCTGCCCGTTTCGCGCGCGGCTCCGGGTCCGCGCGGCTGCCCGTGGCGAAACACGCGGACGACGCCCGGGTGACGTGCGCACAGCTCGTCGAGCACGCGGGGCGTTGCGTCGGTGGAGCCGTCGTCGACGACGATCACCTCGATGGGTCGGTGGGTCTGAGCCAGCACGCTCGCGATGGCCTCCACGACCAGGTCCGGGCGGTTGTGCACGGGGATGATCGTGGAGACCAGCGGCTTGGTGGAGCCGGCCGGGATCATGGCGCACCCGCCTCGGCACCCTTGCACGCGTGGACGCGCGCGGCCTGTTCACGACGCAGGCCCAGCTCGATGCCGGCATTCACGAGGCATTGGCGGAAGCGGTCGCCCCGCCCGCGCACCCACTGCCCGACCCCGCGCAGGACGTGCAGGAGGGCCCGAGCGCGCGAACCCCGCGGCGCGTTCGCGTGGATGCGCGCGTGGGCCACGCCGCTGAGGACGCCGTGCCGAACCAGCGCGGACAGGCGCAGGCGACGCCGCGGCACAGGATGGCGCACGACGGCCTCGCCGACGTGACGCCCGCCCACGCCCTGCGCCAACGCGCGGCCAAACCACTCGGTCTCCTCCCCCAGCCCACGACGACGACCGACCAGGCCGAGATCGTGGCGGAACGGGCCGACCCTCTCGAAGGCCGAGCGTCGGACGGCGAAGTGGGCACCGATGGGCAGCGGATGTCCTTCGGCATGGTCCACCGTGCGCGGGGACACACGATGCAGCCCGTACACGCCAGCCAGCAGCTCGAGGCGCTCGTCACGCACCCACCCGGGCTTTCCGTCGGGCCATGTGGGCAGCACGGTGCCGCCGAACCAGCCGGCCGGAGACGCAGCCGCCAGCGCGTCCCGCCACGCCGCGAGCCATCCGGCGTCCACGCGGACGTCGTCGTCGAGGAACACGACGGCCGGCGCGGACGTGGCCGCGAGAGCCCGGTTGCGTGCGCGGGCCAGGCCGGCCTCGGGCTCGACGGCGACACGCACGGGCAGGCGGTCGGCGTAGGAGCGGGCGACCTCGGCGCTGTCGTCGGCGGACCCGTTGTCCACGACGACGAGCTCCCAATCGGCCGGCGCGGTCGACGCCTCGCGGGCAAGGTCGTCCAGCACCCCCGGCAGACGGCGGGCACCGTCGCGCGTGCAGATGATGACGGCGAAGGCCGGCGTCATCCGGACGCGCCCCCTCCCCCCTCGGCGGCGCTCGCTTCCGAGCGCGCGCCACCGCGGAGCAACCGCTTCACGCGGCTACCCAGGTAGCGAAGCGGCAGCGCCAAGTCGGCGCGCGGGAAGCCCGGAGCGGCCACCGCCGTCGGCCCCAGGGCCAGCGCCTTCCAGAGCGCCACGCCGCGGCCCCAGCCGTGCGGATCGCCGTAGCGGTAGGCCGTCATGTAGGCGCCGATGCGCGCCTGACGGCGCTGGCGGCGGGTGAGCAACGGACGCAACGCCTCCACCAGCTCCCACCACTCGCGCACGATGCGGTCGGCTTGGCGGTCTCTCTGCGCGCCATGTAGCCGATAGCGCGACCACACACCCTGCACGCGAAGCAGCGGATGGCGGAGCGCCATGCGGATCCACATCTCCGAGTCGCAGACGTACGGCCGGTCGGGACGGAAGCCGCCGACATCGCGCGCGGCCTGCGTACGGAACACCGCAGAGCTCTGCATCACGTAGGAGCGCTTGGCCAGCAGGTTGTCCAGCGTGTACGGCGCCACGTTCGTCTGGCCGACACGCGCCCCCTCGGCATCGATCAGCTCGGCGTCGGCGTACACCGCGACGACGTCTGGATGGTCGTCTAGCGCCTCGACGGCTGCGTCGAGCGCTCCGGGGAGATAGAGGTCGTCGCTGCTCTGCACGGCGCAGAGCTCCGTGCGCGCCTCGCGAAGGCCTTCGGCAATCGCATCGTGGACGCCGCCATCGGGTCGCGAGCGCCATCGAAACCACGGCCGGCTCTCCCAGACCCGCAGGATGTCCACGGTCTCGTCGGTCGAGGCGGCATCCAGGACGTGGACCGCCACGGGCTCGCGACAAGCGCTCTCGATCGACGCCAACGTCGCCTGGAGGTAGCGACCCTGCTGGAAGGAGGGCACCAACACCGTCACGCGCGGGCCCTGCGTGTCGATCCTCACGGCATGACCTCCGTCTGCACCTCGTGTGGAGGTAGCAGGACGGCTTGGAAGCTGGGCTCGACCGTCTCCGGATGCCGATCGTCCGGATGGAGGTCGACCAGGGGGATGCCCGACACATGGAGGAGGGGGTCGCGGCGCGGCTCCTGGGCGTAGACCGTGCCCGTGTAGGAACCCGGGGGGAGCAGGGGGAGGTGGATCGTGACCCGATGGCCAATGCGGGAGCCAGCTCGCGCCGTCACGACAGGCGAGCGATCGATCGTCGGCATCGACTGGAGGAGCGGCGTGCCGTCGGGCGCGTGGAACACGAAGTCCAGCGCCAGATCACGTACTTCACGCAGCACGTCCAGCTCGAGCGACACGTCCACGCACAAGCCGTCGCCATCGGGTCGGCACGTGCCGGCAGCGCGGCCGACCCTCAGCGCGCCGGCATCCAGATGGACGACACCGCCGCGCTCACGCACGGCGTCCAGGTATCGCTCGACGACGGCGCGTGGCGGCCCCTGGTCCACCAGGCGACCAGCGTCGAGTCGGATCGCCGTGGTGCAGAGGCTGCGGACGGCCGTCATGTCATGGCTCACGAGCAGCACGGTGCGACCCGAGCTGGCCACCTGCCCCATGCGGTCGAAGCACTTGGCACGAAACGCCGCGTCCCCCACGGCGAGCAGCTCGTCCACGATCATGATGTCGGGCTCGAGGTGGGCGGCCACGCTGAACGCCAAGCGCAGGTACATGCCCGACGAGTAGCGCTTGACAGGCACGTCCAGGAAGTCGCCGATACCGGCGAACGCGAGGATCGAGTCGAGGCGTGCCCGGACGTCGCGCCGCCCCATCCCGTGGAGAGCGGCGTTCAGGAACACGTTCTCGCGCCCCGTCAGCTCGGGGTGGAACCCCGTCCCGACTTCCAACAGGCTCGAGACGGAACCGCGGATGATCGCGCGCCCTGCCGTAGGGTCCGTGATCCGGCTCAAGACCTTGAGCAAGGTGCTCTTGCCAGCACCATTGGACCCGAGCACGCCCAGGACGCTGCCCTCGGGCAGATCGAACGACACATCGCGTAGGGCGTGGAACTCGCGACGGGACGCCTCGGCCCGCTGGCGCCCTCGTCCCATCGCACGCACGCGGTAGGTCTTCCAGAGACCCTCGACACGAACGGCGGCGCCCATCAGATCACATCCGCAAAGTGGCGCTCGACGCGCGCGAAGACGGTGAGGCCAACGACCAGGAAGACGGCCGTAGCGGCTGCCGACATCGCGCATCCCGCCGCCGAGACGGGCGTGTCCAGGACGGTCGCGCGGAACAGCTCCACGGGAGCCGCCATGGGGTTCAGGTAGGCCCAGAGACGCAAGTGCTCCGGGAGCAGGCTCGTGGGGTACAGGACCGGCGTGACGTACATCCAGAGCTGGAGCAAGAAGGTCGTCGCGTGGCCGAAGTCGCGGTGCCGCACGACGACGCCCGCCACGAGCACGCCCACGCCGGCGGCAGCCACCGCGATCCAGACCACGATCAGGGGAGCGAGCAGCAGGGCGGAGCGGAGCGGGACGTCGTAGTACAGCAGCAAGGGCGGCAAGAGCGCGAGCGCCACGAGGAAGTCAAGCGCAGCGGCCCCGATCGACGACAGGGGCAGGAGGATCCTCGGGAAGTACACCTTCGTGACGAACCCGCTGGCTGCCAAGACGGACTGGGATGCGGACTGGACCGAGGAGCCGAAAAGCCCCCAGGCAAGCAGGCCCGTGTACGAGAACAGGGCGTAGGGCTGGCCGTCGGAGTCCACGCGCGCCAGGCGGCCCAGGACGAACGCGAAAACAAGCATCGTCGCCAGGGGGCGGATGAGGGCCCAGAGCACGCCGAGGACGGCTTGGCGGTAGCGGCTGCGGATGTCGCGCCACATCAGCGCGAAGAACAGCTCGCGCCACCCCCACAGTCCCCGCAGCCCCAGCCCGGCCCATCCGGACCGCGGCTCGAGGACGAGCACGCTCGTCGCGTCCGCCTCGGCCGCGCCCCGAGGCGAGACGGTCCCTGCGTGCGAGGGCTCGTGCGAGTCCGGCGGTCCCGACATCAGCGGCCCAGGTCTCGGGCCCAGGCGCCAGCAGTCCAGCGCACCGTACCGCGTGCCTGGCCTGCCTCCCGCTGCGTGGACATGGGCGCGGGTCCCTCCTGGTAGACCGTCACGCGATGGCGGAGCCCCGCGGCTCGCGGGTGGGCCTGCACCGCGAGCATAGGGGAAGACGGAAAGCCTCCACGCACTCTCCGCAGGCCAGGTCGAGGCGAGAGGGCCGGGTGACGCCCACTGGCGTGGCGACGCGTCCCCCTCGGAGCCTGGGAAGAAGTTCCGGGCTCGAGCGTCGGCCTGCCTTGGCAGGCCGCGCCATCAGGCACCTGGGAGGCTGAGCCGGCAGTTCTGCTCGGCCCCTCGACCGTGGTCGCAGCAGAGCCAGACCGCATCCTGCCCGGCGACAAGGGCCCGTGCTCCGTCGCCAGCAGGATCGGCGACCTCGACCAAGGCGCGGCCCAGGCCGTAGCGGGATGCCATGCGTCGCAGCCGTCCGGGCGAAGCCGCCTCCGCGGAAGCGAACAGGCGACTACGCGGATAGAGTGGTGCAAGGTCGCCAAGCAGCGCGTCGTAGCTGAAGCCGTGCGCCCGCACGAGCTGGGGGTGGAACTCGATCCAGAGCACGGGGCGCTGGCGCCGGATCAGCTCGCGCGCGCCTTCCAGCACGGCGCCCTCGTAACCCTCGACATCGATCTTGACGAAGTCAACCGGGCGGTCGCGCAGCTCGTCGAGCGTGACGACCGGGCAGAGGTGGGGGCCGCCGTCCCCCTCGGCCACGCCACCGTTGATGCCGGACAGGAACGAGACCACTCCGGCGCGCGCACCCACGGCGACCGGGCGGACCGTGACCTGGGCGAGCCCGTTGCGCGCGATGTTGGCCTCCAGCTCGGGCAGGTTCTCCGGCGACGGCTCGTAGGCCACGACCTGGCCCGACGTGCCGACGCGGGAACACAGGAACAGCGTCCAGTACCCGATGTTGGCGCCGACATCCACGGCGACCATTCCTGGCGCGAGGAGCGAACGGACCACGCTCGCTTCCGGCAGGCTGCGCTCGCCCAGCAGGAACACGAGCCGCTGCGCGAGCGACCGACTCACGTCCACATGGAGACGGTGTCCGAACCAGGACCGCGAGACGACGTCCGGCGGTCCCCCGAGCCGGGGGCCGAACACGCGGCCGGCGCGGGCAACGTCCGCGCTGCGCAGGAGGAAGCTCGCCCACTGCCCGCGGCGCTCCCGCGCGGATGTAGGTCGTGCGTCGGGGAGCGCCCAGGGGCCAGCAACGGGCTCGGTCGTCATGACGCATGACATCTATACGGCAGTCCCGTCGCCAGAGCGCATCGCCGCTGCGGGGAGGGATGGCAAGACGCGCGGGTCCAAGGCACGGCGCGTATCGTGGGAGCGCCGCCGCGAAGCGGGGGGGGCTGCGCCGCCGCGCAACCAGGACTCGAGGATTCCGATCCATGCAGCCCGTCGGCGCCACACCCGACATGAGCGTGGTGCTGGGCGTCTACGAGGGACGCGAGCAGCTCGCGGCCTCGTTCGAGAGCGTGCTCACGCAGCGTGGCCCCCGCTTCGAGGTGGTGGTGGTCAACGATGGATCGGGCGACGAGACGACCGCGTGGCTCCGCGACCTCGCACGGCGAGACGCTCGGGTCGTGCTGCTGGAGCAGGCCAACGCCGGTCTCACCGCCGCCCTGATGCGAGGGTGCCGCGAGGCGCGTGCACCGGTCATCGTGCGCCAAGACATCGGTGACCGGAGCCTCCCCGGGCGCTTCGAGGCGCTGCTGGACGCACTTCACGCCTCGAGCGCCACCGTCATGGCGTCCAGCTGGGTCCGGCTTCTCGGGCCCATGGGCGAGCCGTTGGTCACGGTCCGCAGGGCGGCGGACCCCGAGTACAACCGTCGCCAGCTTCTCGAGCACCTGCTGGGGCCTCCGTGTCATGGCGCTACGGCGTTCCGGCGGGATGCCTTCGAGCAGGTGGGCGGCTATCGCCCACGGTTCCTCTTCGCGCAGGACGGCGACCTGTGGCTTCGCCTGGCCGAGCGCGGCGGCTTCGCGTGTGTCCAGCGCGTCCTGTACGAGTGGGTCTACGACCTCGCCGGCATCTCGGGTACACGGCAGGTCGCGCAGGCCGCCTTCGGCGAGTACGCGCACGCCTGCCGCGCCGCGCGTCTTGCCGGGCGGCCGGATCCGCCGCCCCCATCCATCGATCGGGCGCCCACCTCGGAGGCGGAGCGTCGAGCCGCCCGGGCGGCAGCGCTGTACTTCGTGGGTGCGTGCTTGGACGCGCGGGGCGACCCGCGCGGTCGGGCCTACCTGCGGCAGGCGGTGGCCTCGCGTCCGGCGAGCGTGCGCACATGGCTGCGGTGGCTGTGGGCGCTCAGGCCCCTGCGCTCGAGCGCGGCCAGCGAGGGCGTGGAGCCCAGGTCGTGAGCGTCGCCACGCAAGTCCACCACAGGGCCCGGGGGGGAATCCGACCATGAGGATCCTCACGGTGGCGGATACGCCGCGGGCCATCGACTCCGGGGCCGCGGGCACGGACGTCCAGACGATCGAAGCGCTGCGTCGTCGCGGGCACGATGTCGTGGAGGTCTGGGCCGACGAGCTCGGCCGGCGCATCCGCCACGGCAACCTCCACTACGCGTTCGAAGCACCCGGCGCCATCCTCCGCGCCGTCCGACGCCACCTCGCCGACTCCTCGTTCGATGTCGTCCTGGCGAGCCAACCGCACGGGTTCCGCGCGGCACGCTGGCTGGGCCACAACCATCCGCACACGGCCTTCGTCAACCGAAGCCATGGATGGGAGACCCACGTCGAGGAAGCCGTCGCGCCGCATCGACACACCTTCGGCGAACCACGGTGGACCCGAGGCCGGGCTTGGTTGGGCAGGCTCCTGGGCCGGCTGCTCGATGGGCACTGCACGGCGACGGCCCGCGCGAGCGACGGCATCATCGTGAGCACGTCGTCCTGCAGGCAGTACATCCTCCAGCACTACGGCCTGGACCCTGCGCGCGTGGCCCACATCGCCCAAGCGGCGCCCGACGCGTATCGCGAGCTGCCGCTCCCCGTCCGTCAGCCCGATCGGCCCGCGCGCATCCTGTTGGTCTCGTCGGCGGCGTTCTTCAAGGGCTTGCCCGTGGCACGGAGCACCTTGCGCACGCTGCTCGCAGACCGTCCGCACATCTCCGTCACGTGGGTCACCGACGAGCGCGCGCTCCGCGACTGGATGGGTCCGGACGACGAGCCCTTGTGCCAGCGGATCGCCTGGCTGGGTGGCCTGTCCCAGGGCGAGCTCATGCGCGTCTACGACGAGCACGACATCTTCCTGTTCCCCTCCTTCTTCGAGGGCTTCGGGAAGGCCTTTCTCGAAGCGATGTCGCGAGGCCTGTGCGTCGTGGCATCCGACGTGGGTGGCATGCACGACGTGATCACGCAGGAGCACGACGGCCTGCTCTGCCCTGCGGGCGACGCCATCGCCTTCGCGGAGGCACTGCGTCGCGTCGTGGACGACGGCACCCTGCGGATGCGTCTCGCCGCCCGCGCGCGCCAGACGGCGCTGACGTACTCCTGGGACCGCGTGGGCCGGGAGACCGAGGCGTTCTGCGAGGCGCGGCTGCAGGCGCGGCTCGCGGCGGCAGGGACGGAAGCGCCTTGAGGGTGCACGCGGGCTGCGCCGTCAGACGGGGCGAAACGCCGCCGCCAGCGCGGTGTACTCCTCCCCCATGGCCTCGCGATCCCCATCGCTCAGGTAGCCGGCGTACGCGTGCGTCACGAGGCCGCGGGTCCACGGCTGGCCGCGCTGGCGCACGAGGTCGGCGATGGCGCCCTCGAGCTTCTTCGTGGCCACGTGGCAGCCCGTGTGGGCTTCGGCCCAAGCCCGCGCGGGAAAGCCTTCCGGGTGGTCGAGGACGCGGGCCAGGGCGGGGGCCAGGGCGTCGTCTTCGGCCAAGAGGCCATTCTGCGGCGTGATCTGCTCGAGGTTCACGCCGCGGTGGTGACGATAGACCACGGTGGGCGTGTCGGCCATCCAGCACTCGTAGATGCCGCGGTTGGCTCCCTCACGTCGGCTCATCAGCACGCCGACGCGGCTGTCGGCCACGGCCCGTGCGACCTCGCCGTAGGGCACGCGGTCAAGCCAGTCGACGTCCTCGACCAGCCCATGGCGACGCGCGAGCTTCTCGACGTGGGCCTTCGTCCAGCCCATGTCGTAGCCCACGAGCAGCAGCCGCACGCGGCGCCCCTCGCGACGCAGGCGGGCCACGGCGCGGAAGATCACGTCATGGCGCTTGAGCCGATCCCACGCACCCACCGCCACGACGTCGTAGGCGCGGTCGGCCCTCGGCGTCGGCTGGAACAGCGCCGGGTTGACCCAGTCGCCGGCGCCGAGGCGCACGGGGTGGAGGTTGGACCGCAGGCCCTCGATGAAGGCGAAGTCGTGCTCGTTCTGGGCCTGCACGATGACATCGAGGTCGCTGCCGAGGTACGGCAGGAACGCCGGGTCCATGTAGCCCCACGTGCTGGGCTCGAGCACGATCACGTACTTCCCGGCCAGCTTCGCCAGGTCGTAGAGCCGCGGCAGCCATTCGATGCCGTGGTTGTAGGTGACGTAGAGCACGCCGGGCTCGCCCGTTGCCGGGTCGTGGCGCTTGAGCACGAGCAGGTCGCCCTGGCGGCTGGCCGGCGCGTCCGGACGCGGGGTGCGCAAGCGCAGCCGGTCGTCGTCGGGGTAGGCGGCGAACTGCCGGCGCAGGGACTTCGCCTCGGGCAGCGTGTTCACGATGCGCGCGAACTCGTTCTCGGCGACGGGCCGCCAGCCCCCGGGCCCCCCGGCGCCCTCGCGTACGACCCGCTCCCAGGCCGAAGCGAGTCGTGCGGGGGCTGGATCCGGCCAGCCGTGCTTCCACGCGGCCAGCAGCCAGGTGGCCTCGGCGAGGAGGTCGCCCCGGGCTGCCTCGGCCTTGCGCAAGGCCCGCCGGACGTAGGCCCGGCGCAGGACCCGGGTCTCGTGGACGAGCTCCTGGAGGCGCTGGCGGCTCACGATCCTCCGGGGGTTGGCCGATGGCAGGAGGGTAGGGAGGGGCAGAAGCCCCTGGCAGGGGGCGGGTCGGTCCCCCAGCATGGTCATCCACCGGGGGCGGCTGCATCTTGGCGGGACGGTGTCCCATCGGCACCTTCGGTCTGCAGGGAGGAGTCACGACGTGATCCATCTGCCCGGGCTTCGACGAGGCTCGATCGTGGCGAGCCTGTTCTTGGCGACTTGTCTTTCCGGCGCCGCGCACGGCGACGACGGCGTGTCGATCGCCGATGCACCCGGCGGCGGCAAGACCGCCGGCTGGACGACGCCGCCTCCGCCCACGGTGCGCCGCGTCTCGGGACCCGCGCGTCCCCAGCCGACGCCCCGTCCGGCGAACCCACCGACCGTGGTGGCGCCGACGCCCCCGAGCGGCTTCACGCCCCCGTCGGCGCCGCCGATGGACGGCTGGCCGGCGCCGAGCGGCGTCGAGATCCCTGCTCCGGCGCCGCAAGCACCCGTCATCGCCGCGCCGGCTCCCGGCACGCGCCGCCGCAGCGTGGCCGCCGCACGCGGGGCCATGCGCAACGACGTTCCGCCGGTCACCTTCCGCTTCGCCGTCGGCGACACGATGCGCGTCTCGATCTGGGACGACGAGAGCCAGACGGGCACCATCGACCTCGAGCAGCGCGTCTTGCGTGACGGCACGATCACGCCGATCTGGCTCGAGCCCGTGAGGGTGGCGGGTCTGTCGATCCAGGAAGTGCGCGACCTGCTCGTGGATCGCTACCTCCTCTACTACGAGCCGCCGATCCGCATCACGATCGGCGTCGTGTCCGTGCACGCCGAACGCGCGTTCGTGCTGGGTGAGGTCGGGGCGCCGACGGCGATCGAGCTCACCGGCCCCACGACGGCTCTGCAGGCCCTGGCCCAGGCGGGCAGCGCGATCCCCGGCGTGGGTGACCTGGAGCGCGTCAAGCTGATCCGCAACTGCGAAGGCTGCGGCAGCGCCCCGCGCGTGTACACGCTCAACCTCTCGCGCACGCTGGTCGGCCGTGGACGCACCGTCACCTTGCAACCCGGCGACGTCCTCTACGTACCCACGCGCGGCGTCATCGACTGGACCCGCGATCTGGGCGCGATCCTCGCGCCACTGGGCAACCTGCTCGGAGGCGTGGGGAGTGCCGCGACGACGTATTTGGCCATCGACGAGGCCGGTGACGACAACGGGAACTGACGTGTGCAGCGACCGACGTTCTCCGGACCCTCTCCCCGGGCGGAGATAGGCGTTGCGCCATGCACGGCGGCCAGGGCCCCCCGGGGTGGAGCGGAGAGCACGCCGCTACGAGGCCCCCGGGCATCGGCACGAGTGGCGGGCCGGGCGAACGTCCGGTCCGGCGCTGGCCTCCTGACCGTCAGGGACCCCAAGGCGCGTGGGGGCGTGGCGCCGCGAACGGCGCGGAGCCCGCAACCGGAGGGCGTCTGCGAACAGTGCCTGACCCGTCGTAGGCCGGGGCGCCGCGTACCAACCACTCGCCCAAGCCGGCTTGGAGGTGGCAATGGCCGGCGCGGCCTTGCAGACTCCAGCGCGATCGCGTGGCGAGGAGTCCGTGCTCACGCGGCGTGGGATCCCCGGCATCTCCGGGATCGATGGGCCGCGCGGGGCGCACCGCGGCTGCCAAGCGGCGAAGCAGGAGGGCGCCAGCGGCCGTGACGCACATCCTGCAGCGACCCCGACGACCTGGTGTGGTCATGGCGCTCCCCGTCGTCATCGTGGCTCACTACGTGGCGCACGTCGTGCATGTGCCGTGGGTCGCGCCAGCGACCCTCCTCTTCGGGCTGGCGTACTTCCTCTGGCCTCGGAGGCCCACGCTTCCGCCGTCAGACCTGGCGCAGCGTCCCCCAGGGCGCTGGACACTGATCGACGCTCTCCTCGCCGCGACCCTCGTGGCGCCGCTGGCCGTCAGCTGTGTTGTACAGACCGTGCTGGTGGCCGCGAGCGACGAGTCCGTGCGCTTCGCGTTCGTTGACGCACCGTACGACCTGATGATGGCGCGCGGCCTGGGACACGCGATGCCGCCACCGGACTTGAGCTGGAACGGCCAAGCCATCACGTACCACTTCGGGGCGCCTTTGCTCCTGGACTTCCTGCATCGCGCCACGGGGCTCCCGCTCCATGCGGTCCAGGCTGGCGTACTCCCCGCTGTACTGAAGGCCTCCCTGCTCGCCGCGTGCGTGATGCTTGCCGCCAGGGCCCTGGCGGGCGGCGCGAGGCGTAGGGTGCTGCTCGGCTGCTTGGCGGGCCTGGGCCTCCTGCCCATCGACGTCTACAACGCGGCCTGGCAGGCAAGAGCCCTGGCCCTCACCGGGCCGTCAAGTCTCCTGGGCGGGGCGATGTCGCCCATGGCCCTCTGGTCGGACATGCCCCTCTTGGTCAACTACCAAGGGAGCACCCTGCTCGGCATCACGTGCTTGCTCGTGCTCGTCGCCCATCTCGGGCGCACTCGGTGGCCGTGGATGGCCGTGTGCTTGGTTGCGGTGTACCTCGCCAAGCAGCAGCTCGCCCTCGCGGCGTTTCCCGCCATGGGTGTCACCTGCATCCTCACGCGCGATGGCCACATCCGACGCCAGCTCATCGCGGCATGCGCCACCGCCGCGCTTGCCGTACTCGTCTTCCGCGCGCTCGCCGTGACCCCGGAGCATGCCGCTGGACTCCACTTGGACCTTGCCGCCAACGACTACTTCGTGCGTCTGGGTCGTGGCACCGACCCGCTGCATGCGCGTCTTGTGGAGAACCTGCCGCTCGGTCTGATGGTCGTGGGCCTGGGCGCGGTGCTGGGCCTGCACATCTACCTCGTCGCAGCGGTCCGATTCCTGCGCCAGCGCTGGGGCGGCCTCGGCGCGTCCGGAAGGGCCGTGGTGTTCTTCGTGGCGACCGGTATGGCAGCTTCCATTGCCATCATGTGCGCCTTCCGGCTTCGCATGAGTCCACGTGTCAACGCCGCGTACGACGCCGTGCACGGCCAGCTGGGTGGCGCGTTCTGGAAGTCGGGACCCGAGTACCGCGAAGACCTGATGAACGTCAGCCTGGCCGCCGTACTGCAAGGCTGGCCTCTCGCCGCCGCCGTTCTGCTCGGGGCTTGCCTCGTCTGGTACGCGGGTGCCGGGAAGGGGCGCGCGCGAACCATCGCGACGGCCCTGCTGGTGCTGTCCCCACTCGTGTACGCAGGGCGCGCCACGCTGGCATGGAGGCAAGACCCGCCGGCAACGTGGATGGAGGTCCCGGCGGATGTCGTGGCCGCGCTCCGGATCGTTCCGCCAGAGCTCGACCAGGTAGTCGACACGAACGACCTCGGCTACGGCGAAGGGCGGGGCTTCCCGCTGGTCAACAACTGGGCACCCCAGTTGTTCGGCCACCAGTTCCATGCCTCGAACTTCACCTTCGGCACACCCGCCTATCCGGACTATCTGGTCCGCTGGAATGCGCAGCAGAGGTTCTGGTCGGAAGAGGTTGGTGCATGGCATGAGGAGCACGTCGTCCGCCAGGGCATCCGCTGGCTATTGGTCCGCCGCGACAGACCCTTCGCTCCTGGGCTTCTCGAGGTCGACTGGCTGAAGGCGCGCTACAGCGGATCCACGCACCTCTTGCTGGAGTGCGTCGTGCCTACGCGAGAGTCTCGGTAGTCACGGGCAAACGACCTCCACGGTCCGCGCGGCGCGGCACGCTGGGGAAGACCCTTCCACCTGCCTGCCATGCGACCCCCGATGCTTCACGTCCCATGCCGCGGCGTCGTGAAGCGGCGACATGGGCAAGGGGTGTGCAAGGGAGGGTGTCTGGACTCCGGGCTCGGAGAGCGCGGCGACTTTTCCATGGGAGGGGGTGCCGCAGGCATCGAGACGCGGGCGAAGCCCGTACGGACGCGGGGAACTCTTCCGCAACTTGCCGATGGGCACTTCCGCATGCCAAGGAGCAAGGCGGCAAGTTGCGGAAGAAATCCCCGCCTCCCATCGGCATGACGAACCGACACCGTGCCACCGTCGCTTCGCTCCGGGGCACGGGTTCAGACGCCTCCGCGCGCCTCGCTAGCGGGGCAGCATCGCAGCCAATGCGGTGACGGCTTCGTCGATCTCGGCGAGAGCGCGCTCGGCCGCGTCGCGGCCGCCGCCGTAGGGGTCGGCAATCTCGGGCCGGCCCCCCGGACGGAACAAGCCCAGGAAGTGCGTGCGTGCCCACACCTCGCGCGAGGCCTGCCGGATCCGCCGCGCTTGGTCGCGGTCCATCACGAGCACGAGATCGGCCGCCTCCAGGTCCTCGTAGCGCACGACCTTCGAGCGGTGGTCGGCCAGGTCCAACCCGCGCTTCGCCGCGGCCTCGATGATCTCCCGAGGCGAGCTTCGCCCCTCCCGCTCGTGGAACCCGGCACCCTCCACCGTCAGTTCCGGGCGCAGCTCCTGCAGCCGGCGCGCCGCATGGGGGCTGCGGCAGATGTTGCCGTAGCAGAGCACCAGCACGCGGTTCACGGGCCGCAGCAGCCGGGGAGGCTTCGTCCACGTGCCTTCGTGGCGCCGCTCCATGCGCAAGGCCCACAGGCGACGTCCCGCCGCGTCGGCTAGCGATCGACCCACGCCTCCCAGCGCTTCCACGACCTGGTGACGAACGGGACGCGGGTCCTTGCACGACGCGTGATCCAGGTGTTGGCGCGGGCCGCAGAGGCCCACGAGCTCCACCACCGACCGCACGCGCGGACGCGTCATCAGCAACGGGTCCCCGTGGTCGGCACGTAGGTTGGCCTTCTGCCACTCGACTTCCTCGGGCAGGCTCCGCGTCCCGCAGGGGACGCGATAGGCCGGCGAGGGACCGACCTCACGACCCGTTGCGAGCAGCGCAAGCCCCAGCGGGAAGTCGACGCCCGCATCGATCGCCAGGGCCAGCGAGCCCCAGAGCCGCGGGTTGACCTCCATCAAGCAGAAGCTGCCGTCCGGTGCCCGCTTGAACTCCACCATCGCCACGCCGTGCCAAGCGAGCGGGTCCAGCAGCGCACGGGACGCCGCGAGCAGGTCCTCGGGCACGGCCAGGCTCGTGCGCCACGCACTGCCGCCCCCCGTGAGCGGTAGCTCGTGCTGGCGCTCGTGGGCGAAGACCCAACGGAGCTGCCCGCGCTCGTAGAGCACCTCGACCCCCACGCCAACGCCCGTCACGTAGGTCTGCTCCTGGACCTCCACCAGCCCTGCGAAGTCGGCGAGGGCCTCGCGCCATGCCGCCTCGTCGCGCACGATCACGGGCGCCAACGCCCGGACCTTCCCCCCGACGACGACCTTGCTGCGCGTGGGCTTGAGCACGACGGGCCACGCAGCGGGCAGCTCGGATGCGCCCGCGGTGACGCTGCGCGTCGCCGGCACCGGAACGCCGACGCGCTCCGCCTGCAAGCGCGTGCGCTCCTTGTCGAGGAACGTGTCCAGCGCTTCGTCGCCGGGCAGCACGGCGCGTGCACGCGCCGGATGCTCCGCAGGCAGCGCGCGGAGCGCGAGCAGCGACGTCTCGGTCGCCGGCACCACGAGCGCCGGGATCCAGGCCGCGACCTGCGCTTCGAGGAATCGCGCCAGCTCCGGGCCTGAGGACGGCTGGAGCACCCGCTCCACCGCCCAGCGCGAGCGGAAGGCCGGCGCGTCCCGTGCCGCCGCCGCCACGCGGACGCGCGCGCCTCGACGTCCCAAGCTCTGCACCGTCTCGAGGGCCGCCCGGCTGTGGCCATCGAGCACGAGGACGCGCAGTCCTTCGAGGAACGTGCGCTCCCGCTGCCGCCGCATCGGCACCTCCGACATGCATGAAGTAGCACGAAGGCGCCGCGGTGCGCATCGTGGCACCGCCGGGTGCACCGGGAGTCCGCGCCAAGGGCTCCTGGAGTCGTCGCGCGCCCGGCCCAGCCGTCCAGCCCGCACGCGGCAGGACCGCCGGTGCGCTCCCAGGCAGCGCGGCGATCCACCACGGCACCTGTAGACTCCACGGCGCCATCCCGGTCGCAAGGACACGCATGCGCGGCACCCGTTCACTCGCTCTCATCGGCTTGGCGCTGCGCCCCGTGCTTCCCGGGCCCTGGCGTCGTCGCGTCGCGAGCTGGGCCGTCCGGCGCGTTCCGGAGCTCTCGCCGCTTGCGTTCCCCCAGCCGTCCGACGACCCCGTCCAATCGGCCGCACGGCGCGATCGCGGGGCCATCCACCTGCTCCGATCCCTGCAGCACCCCACCTCGCGAAGCCCGGGGCCCAGCGAGGAGCTGCTGGGCTTCGTCCTGGGCGAGCTGACCCGCGGACGCCAGCGTCCGGGTAGCCAGCTCCTCCAGGACCTCTGGGTGCTCTACGAGCTCCGGGGCAAGGAGCGCGGCTTCTTCGTGGAGTTCGGCGCGTGTGATGGCGTTGCCCTCAGCAACACGCTCTACCTGGAACGGGAGTACGGCTGGACGGGACTGCTGGCCGAGCCCAACCCGCGGTATCACGAGGCCATGAAGGCCAACCGGCGCGCTCGCTTCGAGTCGCGATGCGTTTGGGACGAGTCCGGCCAGACCGTCAAGCTGGTGGACTGCGGCGAGCTCAGTACCGTCGAGGGATGCGGGACGGCGGACGGCCATGCCCAGGCTCGCGAGTCCGCGGCCCGCATCGAGCAGATCGAAACCGTCGGGATCAACGACATGTTGCGTCACCACGGCGTGCCGCCGGCCTTCGACTTCCTCAGCATCGACACCGAAGGCAGCGAACCCCGGATCTTGGCAGCGCTTGACTTCGACACCTATCGCCCGACGTGCATCGCGGTCGAGCACAACCACACCGGCACGGAGAAGGAGATCGACGCAATCCTCACACGGGCGGGCTACCGGCGCGTGTTCGCCTCCGTCTCCCAGTGGGATGCCTGGTACGTGCGTCCACCCGGGCGATCGTGCGAGTCGACGTCGAGCGGGCCGAGCACGTGATGCCCGTGCGAGCCGGGACCGGGAACCGCATCCAATGCCAGGCCCTCCCCGCGGTCTGCCTTCGTCACCGCAGCGGGATGAAGCGGCCGCGAGGCCTTGCACGGCCATGAGGCCCCCCAAGCGACCCGATCTGTTCGTCGGGATGACGACGTGGCAGAGCGAGCTCATGCTGCCCACCGCCCTCTCGGCGCTCCGCCGGCACACGGACGGCGCCACCACGCGCCTGGTCGTGATCGACAACATGTCGACCGATGCTTCCTGCACCATTGCCCGTGACCATGGCGCCGAGGTGATCCGCATGCGCTGCGGTCAGGCGGAAGCGCTGGAGCGGCTCGTCAACCTGAGCCGTGGGAAGTACACGCTTCTCCTGCATGCCGACGTCGTGCTGCTGGCCCCTGACTGGCTGGAGACCTGCACGGCCAAGCTGGCCGACGGAACCGTCCTCGTCTCGCCCCAGGACATCGGCTGCGGACCCTGGACACGGCCCTACGGACGAGGCAAACCCGAGAGCTCCTTCATGCTGTGGGACACCGCGGCCATGAGGCGACTCCGCCGCTGGAGCCGGACACGTTGGCACCGACTGCCTGCTCCCACCCTGCGCCTGCGCTTCGACGGTGCGCACATCACGCATCACCTGCCCGGCGTGCTCCAGGAGGCTGGCCTCTCGTGGGCTCCCATGGAGGTTCTCTGCTCCGAACCGCTGCAGCAACCGTGGTTCGACCCCGGGAACCTTCCCTGCCTATGGAGTCCGTCCATGGGGAAGCTGCGCTACGGGCTCGGCAACTTCTACCGCCTCGACGGACGGGTCACCCACTACCACAACTGGTTCGACCGTATCGAACGGCATGGTGGGAAGAGTCGCGGGGGAACCACCACGGGCGATGGATCCGGCGTGCCGATCGACTACATCGCAGCCGCGACGCAGCGGTTCCTGGAGGACTGGCGGGCGGACCGCGTACACCTCCCTCCTGCCGCGGCCCGCGAGCAAGCTCCCGCGGAGCTGACGGCCAACGTGTCGGCCGCCCCGTGACGCACGCGGCCGGCGCCTACGAGCGGGCCGCGAGCAGCATCCAACCAAGGGCATGGGCCTCGGGCGCCGTCGTGGGAGGCGGGCGATGGCCTCCTACGGTGCCGAGCCTCGACGTCCCCCCGCTATGCTCCGGCGCGGAGGGTTGACGCATGCCCGCACACCCGGTCAAGGACACCCGACGAGGACGCCGCGTCCTGATCACGGGCGGCGCCGGCTTCATCGGCAGCCACATTGCCGCCGACCACGTGGCCGCCGGCGACGAGGTGACGATCCTCGACGATCTCTCCACGGGCCGGCGCGAGAACGTACCGGCCGGCGCCCGGCTCGTGGTCGCCGACCTGGGGGACCGGGACACCGTGCGGGCCCTCGTCGCCGAGGTCCGCCCGCAGGTCGCAAGCCACCAGGCCGCCCAGGCCAGCGTGTCGGTCAGCGTCCGCGAGCCGGTCCGCGACGCCGAGATCAACGTGATCGGCGGCCTCAACCTGCTCCAGGCCTGCGGCGACGTCGGCGGCGTCGAGGTGCTCCTGTTCGCCAGCACGGGCGGTGCCATCTACGGCGAGGTCCCCGAGGGCAAGCTCGCCCGCGTCGGCGACGAGCGCCACCCCGACAGCCCCTACGCCGTGCACAAGGCCGCCTTCGAGGACCTGCTACGCATCCTGGGGCCCGATGCCGTCGCTCGCGTGGTGATCCTGCGCTACGCCAACGTCTACGGTCCACGCCAGCGCGGGGACGGCGAGGCCGGGGTCGTGGCGATCTTCCGGGACGCGCTGGTCGCCGGACGACCCCTGAAGCTGTTCGGCGGCGCGGCACCAGGGGATGGCGGCTGCATCCGCGACTACCTGCACGTGGACGACGTGGTGCGGGCCCATGCCCAAGCGGTGGCCGAAGCCGACCATCCCCCGCTCGTGAACGTCTCCACGGGCGTGGGGACCACGACGGCCGCCTTGCTCGAGCGCATCACCACGTGCCTGGGCATCGAGACGACCGTGGAGCACGCCCCGCCACGCGCGGGCGACTTGGAGCGCAGCGTGCTGGCGCCCGGGCCCGGCTTCGCGCCCCGCATCGCTCTCGCCGACGGGCTCGCACGGACGCTCGCCGCGGGCCCCTAGCGCGGGGCGCCCTCAGGGCCGATGCAGACGCCACGTCGTCTCGGCCAGCGAGTCCACCGCCCCGATCCGGGGCAGCCCCAGCGGGTCTTCACCGGGCTGGATCACCCCGGGCTCGGTCGTGACGGCCAGCTCGTGGTGGCGGCCCACGACGGCCCGGACGCGGCTGTCCGCACTGCCGTTGGGGTAGCAGAAGTGAGGCACGGGCCGTTCGAGCAGCCGCTCCAGCTCCCGCCGCGCGCCCCCCACCTCGGCCTCGATCTCCCTGGGCTCGAGCAGGGGCAAGATGGGGTGCCGGCGCGTGTGGCTGCCGATGTCGATGCCGGCTTGGGCGAGCTTGCGCAGGTCGTCGAGGCTCATCATGTCGTGGGCCGCCCGCTCGTCGTCCGTGGGCTCGAAGGAGCGCGTGGCTCGCCTGAGCGCCTCCTCGCAGCGCTTTCGCCAGGGAAGCTCGGCGGCCTTGAGGCAGGCCACGGCCACCTCCACGTCGCGCCCGGCGCCCGCGGGGAAATCCACGGACGCCGCCCACCTCGTCCGGCCCGCCTCGTCCAGGCGCCCAAGCCGCGCCCGGGCCTCGTGGTTCCAGAGCCAACGCCCTTCCACGATCAGGTCCGGGCACACGAAGAACGTGGCCGGGACCTCCGCGGCCAACAGCGCGGGCGCGGCCAGCGTCGCGTTGTTCAAGAGCCCGTCGTCGAAGGTGAGCGCGACCTCCCGACCGGTGATGCGGTCGGGCTCGGCCAAGCGCCGCCCCACCTCGGCCAGCGACACCGGCTCGGCGTGGCGCGTGACGAACGTCAACAGATCGCGCAACGATGCGACGGGCAGTCCCCCGGTCCCGACGCCGTGCAGCATCAGCACGCGCATTGCGCGCGTACGAAACGCCTGCCGGCGCGACCATCCCGTGAGGCGGGCCAGGCCGTGGACGAGCGCCGAAAGCGGCGATCGCGCGCTCACGCGCCCGCGTCGGCCTTGGCCTTGCGGCGGCGCTGACGCACCTCCTCGGGCACGGTGCCGAACACGTAGTCCCACAGCGGGCTGCTGACGCCGTACATGGCTTCCCACGCCTTGTGGTGATGGGCCAGGTGCCACGTCTTCAGGAACTTGCCCCACCGCGACTTGGGCCGCCCGTGGTGGGTGTAGTAGTGCGTCATGTCGTAGGTGATGTAGCCCATCACGAAGCCCACGAAGCCGGCCACGACACTGGCCACGGGCAGCACGAGGCTCCACAGCCCAAAGATCGCCCCCATGATCAGGATGCCGCCCACGGGGGGGAACACGAGGCGCGTGCGGTCCCACGGGTCCAGGTGATGCACCCCGTGCAGGACGAAGTGGAGCTTTCGGCCCCAGCCGCTCTTGGGGATCAGGTGGAACACGAAGCGGTGTAGCAGGTACTCCGTGAGCGTCCACACGACGACACCGCCCAGCACGTGCAGCGCGAACGCGAGCCCGCCCATGCCCAACGGCCCCAGCGCCAGCCACGCCAGCCCCAAGGTGATCGGCACCCACACCACCAGGATCAGCCACCAGGGGATGTGGCTCATGTGCTCGAGCCAAGCGGTCTGGAACATCCGAAGGCTCGCCGGCCAGCGATGCGCGAAGCCGACGTCCTTCGGGCTGCCGCCCACGTGCGGGCTCACCTGCGCGGCGCGCTGGGGGCTGATCGGGTGATGGACCCAGGCGTCGTAGGCCTCGCCCAGGGGCCCCATCTGGGGCACGAGGGGCAGACGCAGGTCCACGCCGTCCTTCCAGTCGACGGCGGCGTGGGCCGAGGCGGGCGCTTCGGGGGACGTCGTGCTCATCGCGTGCGGGGCCAAGTCTACGCCCCGGGCCCCGACCCGGACCCTGGGGCCGGGAGGCCCGCGGGCTATCGTCGGGGGGTGCCGCGCCGCGTCCTCGTCCTGGCCTTGGTCCTCGTGACCCTGCTGCTCGCAGGGGGCTGCCGCACGATGAAGCGCACGCTCACGATCGACAGCGTCCCCTCGGGCGCCACGATTTGGGTCAACGGCCAGAAGCAGGCCTCTCCGACCCCCGTGACCATCGACTTCACGTGGTACGGCTGGTGGGAGGTGCGCCTCGAGAAGGAGGGCTACCAAAGCCTCTCGACCGAGGTCCACGTGAAGAGCCGCCCGGACGGCTACCCGCTGATCGACCTGCCCTTGGAGCGCATCACGCCCGACTACCACGTGCGCCGCACGCTGCGCTTGGTGCCCCTGGACCCCGATCCTCAGGAGGCCGACCTCCAAGCCGTCCGGGAGCGCGCCGAGGCCCTTCGCGACCGCGCCGGGGCCCCCCGGGTGCCGGGATCCACCCGGTGATCCCCGACGACCCTTCGCGGGCCGAACCGGACCTCGAGACCGCGTCGCTCGCGGGCCGCCTGGCGCTCGTGCTGGGCCTCGGGCGCTACGGCGGCGGCCTCGAGACCACGCGCTTCCTGGTGGCCCAGGGCGCGCAGGTGCGCGTGGCCGACTCCGGCAGCCCGGAAGCACTCGCCGAGCCGGCCCAGGCCGTCCGCGACCTCGGGGCCGAGGTGGTGTTCGGCCCCCAGGATCCCGCGCTGCTGGAGGGCACGGACCTTGTGGTGGCGAGCCCCGCGATCCCCTTCGAGCACCCGCTGCTGCTCGAGGCGACACGCCAGGGCCTGCCCGTCACGACGGAGACCAACTTCGTCCTGGCCCGGGTGAAGGCCCCCGTCCTGGGGATCACCGGCACCAAAGGCAAGTCCACGACCACGGCCCTGCTGACCGCCATGCTGCGGGCCGCCGGACGCCGCGTGCACCAGGGCGGCAACATCGGACACCCCCTCGTGGCCGAGTTGGACCGCATCGCGCCGGGCGACCTCGTGGTGCTGGAGCTCTCCTCGTTCCAGCTCTGGTGGACACGACGCATCGAGCGTTCGCCCCACGTGACGCTCGTCACCAACCTGTTCCCCGAGCACCTGGACCGCCACGGCACGCTCGCGCACTACGCGCGCGCCAAGCGCGCGGCGCTCGACTACCACACCGCCGCCGACGTGGCCGTGCTGCCCGCGGACGACGACGCGGTGCGCAGCGCCGGCTGGCTCGATGCCGGCGAGGCCCGTCGGGTGCTCTGGGGTAGCGGTGGCGACATCGTGCTCGACACTGACGATGTCGTGGGCCCGTTCGGTCGCGCGTCGCTCGAAGGGCTCCAGCTCTTCGGCGCCCACAACCGCCGAAACGCCCTGGCGGCCGCGGCCGCCGCCAGTGCCGTGCTCGACCACCCCGTGCCCGCCATCGAGCAAGGCGCCCGGGACACACGGCCACTCCCCCACCGCCTCCAGCCCGTCCACGAGGAAGGTGGCGTGTTGTTCGTGGACGACAGCAACAGCACGCATCCGCAAGCCGCGATCGCGGCCCTGCGCGCGTTCGACCGCCCCATCGTCCTGATCGCCGGCGGCAAGGACAAGGGTGCCGATCGCACGGCGCTCCTCGCCGCGATCCGCCAGCACACCCGCGCCGTGGTCGCCATCGGGACCACCGGCCCCGAGCTGGCGGCGGCACTGCCCGACCATCCCGTGACCGTTGTCACGGGCGCCATGTCCAATGCCGTGGACGCCGCGCGTCACCACGCCCGGCCCGGCGACGTGGTCCTCCTCTCGCCCGCGTTCTCGAGCCTCGACCAGTACGCGTCGTTTGCCGTGCGCGGGGAGGCGTTCCGCGAGGCGGCCGCCGCCTCGCCGAGGGCGTGCTAGGCTCCCCCCCATGGCCGGAGCGGTCTGCCAGCACTGCGGCGAAAACCCCGCCACCATCCACTTCACCGACATCAAGGACGATGAGCGGGTCGAGCTCCACGTCTGCGAAGAGTGCGCCGCCGCGCAGGGCATCACCAACGAGAGCGGGCTGCCCGGTGCCCTGGTCGGGATGGTCATGGCGGCCACCCGCGGTGCCTCCGCTTCCTCCCTCCAATGCCCCCACTGCGGCATGACCTGGCGCGAGTTCCGAAAGCGCGGGCGGCTGGGCTGCCCCCACGACTACGAGGTCTTCGAGTCGGTCTTGGTACCGCTCTTGGCCAACATGCACCAGGGTGCGGACCGCCACGTGGGCCGCCTCCCCCACGGGCATGGCCCCGAGTCGATCAACCGCGGCGAGCGCTTGATGGACCTCCGCCGTCAGCTGACGACCGCCGTCGAGTCCGAGCGCTACGAACAGGCCGCCCGGCTCCGCGACGAGATCCGCACGCTCGAAGAGGGCGTCCGCGAGCAGACATGAGCGCGAAGCCATGAGCACCGTGGACCTGGCCGATCTCGAACACCGGGGCGGCGAGTGGCTGCGCGGGGGCGGCGTCCATGCCGACACCGTCATCTCCTCGCGCGTGCGCCTGGCCCGCAACATCGAAGGCTACGCCTTCGTCCCCCGCGCCAGCGAGGAGGTGCGCCAGTCCATCGTGGACCGCCTGAAGGAGCCGCTGGCCCAGCTCCAGCTCCAGACGCGCGGCTTCTACGTCGACATCGACAGCGCCAACGACCTCGACAGCGGATTCCTCGTCGAGCGCCACCTGATCAGCCGCGAGCTGCAAAACGGCACCGGCCCGCGGGGTGTGGCCTTCGGCAGCGACGAAGTGATCGCCATCATGGTCAACGAAGAGGACCACCTGCGCATCCAGGCGGTCAAGGCCAGCTTCGCCATCCGCGAGGCCTACGAGCGGGCCCTGCACATCGACCAGATGATGGAGCAGCAGGTGCCCTTTGCCGCCAGCGACCGCTGGGGCTACCTCACCTCCTGCCCCACCAACGTGGGCACGGGGCTTCGTGCCAGCGTCATGCTGCACCTCCCGGCCCTCGTCCAGATGAAGCAGGTCGAGAAGCTCTTCCACGCCACCAAGCACACGGGCCTCACCGTCCGCGGCTTCTACGGCGAAGGCACCATGGCTTCGGGCGACCTCTACCAGATCAGCAACCAGGTGACGCTCGGCAAGGACGAGAACGCCATCCTCGAGGGCCTCGAGAAGATGCTCCCGGCGATCCTGCGCTACGAGGCCCGCTGCCGCGACGAGCTCCAGGCCCCCCGCCATCGCCTGAAGCTCGAGGACCGCTGCCACCGGGCCCTGGCCCTCCTTCGCAGCGCCCGCATGCTCTCCAGCGACGAGGCCATGCAGCAACTCTCCCTCGTCCGCCTGGGGCTGGTCCTTGGGGTGCTGGGCGGCATCGAGCTGGCCCGCGTCAATGAGCTGTTTGCGCTGGTCCAGCCGGCCCACGTCCAAAAACTGGCGGAGTCGGCGATGGAGAGCAGCGACCGCGATGCGGCCAGGGCGGCGTTGGTGCGGCGGGCGTTGGCTTGAGCGCCGCTAACGCAGGTGCTCCGCGACGAGGCCGATGAGAGCCGAGGCATCGATCAAGAAGGGCATCGTACTGGCAGGAGGAGCCGGTACGCGCCTCTATCCACTGACACTGGCCACGAGCAAGCAACTGCTCCCAGTGCACGACAAGCCGATGGTGTACTACCCGCTATCGGTGCTGATGTTGGCCGGTCTGCGCGACATCCTGCTGATCAGTACGCCTCGCGACCTGCCTCTGTTCGAGCGGCTGCTCGGCGATGGCTCCAACTGGGGGATCCACATCCAGTACGCTCCTCAGCCGAAGCCGGGTGGCCTGGCGCAAGCGTTCTTGATTGGACGCGACTTCATCGGGAACGAAGGCGTCGCACTCATTCTTGGAGACAACATCTTCCACGGCAGCGGGTTCGTGCCGCTGCTGAGGTCCGCCGTTCACCGCGGGGAGGGAGCCACCGTGTTCGCCTACCAGGTAGGCGATCCGGAGCGGTACGGCGTCGTGGAGCTTGACGCAGGCGGTCGGCCCATGTCCATCGAGGAGAAGCCCCAACAGCCCAAGTCTTCGCTCGCCGTGACCGGGCTGTACTTCTACGACAACGAAGTCGTTCGCATCGCCGAAGGACTCGAGCCTTCTGCGCGTGGCGAGCTGGAGATCTCCGACGTCAATCGCACGTACTTGGAGCGGGGTCGGCTGCGCGTCGAGTGCCTCGGACGGGGCTTCGCCTGGCTTGATACGGGTACGCCGGAGTCACTGCTTCAGGCGGCCACGTACGTGCAAACTCTGGAAGAGCGCCAGAATCTCCGCATCGGCTGCCCTGAGGAAATCGCTTGGCGAAGTGGCTTCATTGACCAAGCACAGCTTCTGGCCCTGGCCGGACGGCAGACCGGTAGCTCGTACGGCACGTACCTGCGAGAATTGGCCGTTCACCCGCGTACGTCTGCCATGCCGTGAGGTGCGGCGGCCCTCGGTGATTGACGATGACCTGACTGCGCATGGGTCACCCTGACGCCCTGAACTGCCCCCTGAGCTACCCAGCGCGCTATGGACGCAGGGCCATGTCTGCAATCACGTGGTCTGCTGCTCGGAGGCCCTCCATGCCCCGGGCGGCATCGTCGAGGGGGCGGGGCGTGTATCCGGCCTGCGCGAGGATCGCGCCAACCGCGCGCCCGATCTCGAGGCCGTGTGTCTCGATGAGCCAGCTCGCCGAGCCCTCTCCCAGGATGACCGCGGCGCCCGCGAGAGAGTCCACCTCTGCCCCTTCGATGTCCATCTTGATCAAATCAGGGGAGCCGTGCGTACGCGCCAGCTCATCCAGGGTCAGGAACTGAAGCGGTCCCTCACCCGACGCGTCCTGCGCGACCTTGGCAAGCGGGGATCCGGGGCGATCCGCTTGCAGCCTCCCCAAGCCCGTCGCGGCCCCGACGGCGGCATGCACGGCCGTCAGCCGCAGGCCCGGGTTGAGCGTCGCTTGCTCGCGCAAGCTCTCGATGTTGGCCGGATCGGGATCGACTGCGATCACCTCACCCTCGGGGCCGACGAGCCTGGCCAAGACGAGGCTGAAGAACCCGGCATTGGCGCCGATGTCGAAGACGCGCATCCCCGGACGCACGAGCCGCGCGAGAGCTGCTTGGACGTCGGGCTCGTAGATCCCGAGCCAGTAGCCGTTCACGTAGCGGTGGTGGCGACGCCACCGTAGTCCCGCCGCGTGGCCGTAGCGGATCGTGGTGACCGAGCCCTCGCGGTACAGAGAGCCGAGCCAGCGCAACACGCGACCGACGACCGGCGCGTGGGCCAGCCGCCTCACGAGGTTCCCGCTGCTGGGCACCATCCGTCCTCCCCCCGCACGATCGCCGCGCTGCGCATGAAGTCCAGCGGCAATTCGCCCCTGCACATGCGGCAAGTGCTCGGCGCGCGGCTAGGGCGTGTACGAGAACAGCTTCCTGAAGTAGCGGCCAAGGATGGCGAGCTTGAGCATGGCGAGGAAGGTCGCGGCAAGTTTCTCGAAGCGAGTCCCGATGCGGCGGCACTCCTTGAGCCAGTTGATGCATCGCTCCACGACGTTCCTGCGGCGGTAGGCTTCGCGGTCGAACGGCTTCTTGGCGGGCGGCTGATTGGAGCGGCGCGGGATGATCGCCTCGATCCGGCGGCGGGCGAGCCACTTGCGAATCCAGTCATAGCTGTAGCCCTTGTCGCCAGCCAGGCGGAGAGGCCGCCGACGCACCCCGCCCCGCGCTTGCACGATGCGTACGGCGTCCAGCGTGTCTTCGAAGGCACGGGACTCGTGCCGCTGCCCTGGCGTCACGGTCACCGCGAGAGGCAAGCCGTGGGAGTCCGTCACCACGTGCACCTTCGTGCCGAAACCGCCGCGAGAGCGGCCTAACGCCTGATCTTCGGGGGTTTGGTCCCCCCCTTTTTCGGCGCGCCGGCAGCGGCCTTCGCCGCTCGCACCGACGTGCCGTCGATGCACCAAAGTTCCCGGTCGATGCTGCCGTCTCGATCCAGCCGCGTCTGCAGCCTCGCCATCATCTGATCGATGACACCGCTGCGCTCCCACGCACGAAACCGGAAGTACACCGTCGTCCACGGTCCGTAGCACTCCGGCAGGTCGCGCCATGGCGCTCCCGTGCGGAGGATCCAGAACACTCCGTTGAGCACCTGCCGAGGGTCTCTCGGCGGGCGACCCATGGTCTGTCGCGCAGGCAGGCAGTCGCGCACCGCCTCCCACGCCGCGTCGTCGATGTCGTGCCTTCCAACCATGTGGCCCTCCCATTGGAGGGCCGACCCGGGACAGGCGCCCAATACCTCTAGATCGGCTGTTTCAGACTTCTCGTACAGGCCCTAGCCGCCTCGCGCGACCCTACGCCGAGTATCTTGCTTGCGCGCCCCTGTCCGTGACAGGCCAGCGACCGCGGTCTGCATCGCGACGGAGCCCTGGATGCCCTTCGAGTTCGAGCCCTTGGATCTGGCCGGCGTGGTGTTGGTACGCGCGCGGGTGATGGAGGATGCGCGAGGGCACTTCCTCGAGGCGTACAAGTGCTCGGCCTTCGAAGGGGCTGGTATCGCGGGGCCGTTCGTGCAGGAGAACGTGTCGCGCTCGGGGCGAGGCGTTCTGCGGGGCATCCACTACCAGCTCTCCCCCCATGCCCAGGGCAAGGTTGTGCAGGTGACGGCGGGGTCGGTGTTCGATGTGTGCGTGGACCTGCGGCGCGGCTCCCCGACGTTCGGCTCGTGGCTCGGACGCAGGCTGGACGCCGACCGGTACGAGATGCTCTACGTGCCGCCGGGGTTCGGACACGGCTTCGTGGTGCTGTCCGAGACTGCCGACGTCTCCTACCGCTGTACCGCCGAGTACGCGCCCGCGAGCGAGCGCGGCGTCCGCTGGGATGACCGGGATCTGGCGATCTCCTGGCCCGTCGCCGACCCGATCGTGTCCGCGAAGGATGCGGCGCTACCGCCGCTTCGCCAGGCCGAGGTGTTCGAGGCGCCGCAGCCGTGATCTGGCTAACCGGCAGCAGCGGCCTGCTGGGCCGCGAGGTCGTGGGCCTCGCGGCGGCACGAGGGCTTCCGCTCCTGGGTCCAGGACAACGCGTGGACGTCACGGACCGCGAGGCGGTCCTGCGCTTCGCCGGCACACACCGACCCCGGTGGATCCTGAACGGCGCGGCCTACACGGATGTCGACGGTGCGGAAAGGGAGGCAATCAAGGCGACCCACGTCAACGCCGAGGCTCCGGCGCATCTCGCCGAGGCGGCGGGCGAGGTCGGCGCCGTGCTGGTGCACGTGTCAACCGACTACGTGTTCGACGGGCAGAAGAAGGCGCCCTACACGGAGGACGACGCCCCCGCCCCGCTCGGTGCCTACGGTCGCTCCAAGCGGGCCGGCGAGGAGGTCATCCGGGCTAGCGGCGTGCCGCACGTCATCGTTCGCACGTCCTGGCTCCACGGCCCCCTGGGCCGGAGCTTCGTGGGCACCGTGCTGGCCAAGATGCAACGCGGGGAGCCGCTGCGTGTGGTCGTCGACCAGCAGGGACGCCCGACGTACGCGGAGGACTTGGCGGGCGTGCTGCTGGAGCTGACGCAGGCGGACACTGGGGTCTTCGGCACCTACCACGTGGCAGGACGCGGTGGCTGCACGTGGTTCGAGCTCGCCCTCGAGGTCCAACGTCACGCGCGGGCGATGGGACTTCTCGTGCACGACGTACCGATCGAGCCGGTCCCTGCCTCGACCCTCGCCTCGACCACTCTCCGTCCCGCCTACTCCGTGCTGTCCACGGATCGCATCGAAGCTGCCTTGGGGTGGCATCCGCGTCCCTGGCAGGATGGCGTGGCACGCCATTTGGGACGCGTGCGGCCGGAACGCGGGAACCGATGAGCGAGCGAGCCCTCCACAACGTGCTGGTCACCGGGGGCGCGGGCTTCATCGGGAGCAACTTCCTCGCCTACCTCCTGGCGCAGCCGGAATTCGAAGGGCGCGTCGTCAACGTCGACGCCCTGACCTACGCGGGAAACCCTGCCAACCTGGAAGGCCTTCGCGGCCATCCCCGCTACAGGTTCGAGCATGTCGACGTCCGCGATCGTGCAGCCCTCGACCGCGTGTTCGCGGAGCACGAGGTGGACACCGTGGTCCACTTGGCGGCGGAGAGCCATGTCGACCGGTCCATCGCGGCCCCGGCCGACTTCATCACGACCAACATCGTGGGGACGTTCCAGTTGCTGGAGGCTGCCCGGCAGGCATGGAGGGGGCGGCAGGACGTCCTGTTCCATCACGTGAGCACCGACGAGGTGTACGGATCGCTCGGGCCCGAGGGGCGCTTCACCGAGCGTACTCCATACGACCCGCGCAGCCCGTACTCGGCATCGAAGGCTTCGGCCGATCACCTCGTGCGTGCCTATGCCCACACGTATGGCCTGCCGACAACGATCTCGAACTGCTCGAACAACTACGGACCCTGGCAGTTCCCGGAGAAGCTTGTCCCGGTGGTGATCTTGGCCCTGCTCGAGGGCAAGCGCGTGCCCATCTACGGCGATGGTCTGTACGTGCGCGACTGGCTGCACGTGCAAGACCATGCGAGTGCCCTGTGGACGGTGCTTCGTCGCTCGCCGGCGGGCGAGACGTGGAACGTGGGCGCCAACAACGAGCGCACCAACCTGGAGATCGTCCAGATGCTCTGCGACATCGTGGCGGCGCGCCGGGGCATCGCGCCCGAAGGTCTGCGCAAGCTGATTCGCCATGTCCCGGATCGCCCGGGCCACGATCGGCGCTACGCCATCGACGGCAGCAAACTGAGTACGCGACTGGGTTGGTCGCCATCCATCGGGTTCGCCCGGGGCATCGAGACCACCGTCGATTGGTCCATGGACAATCTTGCATGGCTCCAGAGCGTCAGGGCCCGAGCAAGTCGCAGATAGCCGCTGGCGCAGGGGAGACGCCTCACGGCATCGCGCGTGGTGCGCATCCGTCAATCGCCAAGGAGCTTGCGGCGGAGGAGTTCATCGACGAGGAGCTCGGTGAAGCTGGGCGCGTCCGTGCCGTCCAGGTGGCTGCCGTCCGGCAGGGGAAAGGCGGCGAGCACAGGGATGCTGGTGGCGTCGAGCGTCGGTGATTCGGCCTCGGCGGCGAAGGCGCGGAACACATCCTCCACGTGGAGACCCTCCTCGGGGTCGCCGGGCTCGGGGTCATTGAGGGGCATCAGCAGGAAGACGACGCGCCCACCGCGCTTGGCGATCTCTCGAGCCCACGCATCGGCTTGGCGGGAGCGGCCCCGACTGGCTTCGAGTACCTGCTCGTCGGCCACGCGCCGCCGCGCGACCTCGCGGCGCAGGGCCGCCAGACGATCGGCCGGCACGCGGTCGTAGTAGGCCAAGCGCCCGCGGTCGGCCCCCAGCACGACGTGCGTGGGACCGCGGGGCAGCTCGCCGGTCTGGCCGAGGGTGCGGAGCGCATTGGGCAGGGAGAGGGCGGGCCTCAGGCTCGTGACGTGCGTCTGGACCCAGGTGGCCAGCGCGCGCTCGGTCCGGACGGCAGGCCCCCATGCCGTGTGGTACGTGCGCAGGTACTCGTGAGCGGCGTCGGGGGGGAAGGAAGAGAAGGGGAGCCACGACACCAGCACCGTGCCGCGGAAGTCCGGGTCGCGGGCGAGGTCCTCGAGCACGGGATCGCAGAGCGTGCCGTCGATGGCCAGCTGCACGATGGGCCGGCCGGGGAGCTTGCGACGCAGCGTCTCGAGGTGGATGCCCAGCTGCAGGCGCGAGGCCCCGACCAGGACCACGGCGCCGGGCTCGTACACGCGGCTTCGCTCTTGCGCCCAGAGGCCGGCGTCGTCCACGAGCGCCGGGGCCAGCGAGCGGCTTCGCCAGAAGTGCTCGAGTGCGCCGACGCAGGCCCCGAAGAGCACCACGGCGAGGAGGGCCGTCCGTCGCCACGGCAGCGAAGGCCGGCGGCCGTCAGAACTGGAAGTAGATGAAGGCACGATCCTCCCCCGGGTGCAGCAGTAGGGCGAACGCCATGGCGGCCAGCGCGAAGCTCCAGAGCCACCACGGCAGCTTGGCCACGATCGACTCCAGGCTCCGCTCGCGCGTGAGGCGGTGCACGGCGACGAGCAGCAGGCCCAACGCGGCGGCGACCAAGGCTCCGTCCTGGGTCAGACGCGCCACGCCTTGGTCGCCCGCGAACATCGCCCGGAACGTCTCCTGGGTCTGGGCGAACGAGCGGGCACGGAAGGGAACCCACGTCAGCAACACGCCGGCGAGCGTCAGGATCCACAGGGCCAAGCGCGTGGCCCGATGGCCGGAGATGCGCCAGGCACCGAAGCGCCTGACGACGACACGCTCGAGGACGAGCAGTGCCCCGTGCAGCCCCCCCCACGCCACGAAGGTCCACGCGGCCCCGTGCCAGAGACCGCCCAGCAGCATGACGACCATGAGGTTGCGGTACGTCCGGGCGGCGCTGTCGCGATTGCCGCCGAGCGGGATGTAGAGGTAGTCGCGGAGCCAGAACGAGAGCGACAGGTGCCAGCGCCGCCAGAAGTCGGAGAATCCGATCGCACCGTACGGGCGGCGGAAGTTGTCGGGCAGCTCGAAGCCCATCGTCATGGCAAGGCCGATCGCGCACGTGCTGTAGCCCGCGAAGTCGCAGAAGATCTGGCCCGCGAAGGCCAGCGTCCCGCACCAGGCATCGAGCGCCGTGGGCAGGACGCCGGAGGCGGCAAACAGGCGATCGGCCTGAGGCGCGAACCACGCGTCGGCCAGCACCTTCTTCTGGAAGAGGCCGACCAAGAACAGCGAGAGGCCCCACCCCAGCCGGCCGCCGCAGAACCTCGGGGCCTTCTCGAGCTGCGGGAGGAAGTGGCTGCTGCGCACGATCGGGCCGGCCACCAGCTGCGGGAAGAACGACACGTAGACCGCGAAGTCCAGCGTCGAACTCCAGGCCCGCGAGCGCCTCAGGTAGACGTCGAGCGTGTAGGAGAGCGTCTGGAACGTGTAGAAGGAGATGCCCACGGGCAGCACCACGTCCCAGACGGGCGGCGCCCAGGCGAGCCCGAGCTGGCCCAGACCGTCCCGCAGCGACACCAGCAGGAAGCCGCCGTACTTGAAGTAGCCGAGCAGGCCGAGGTTGACGGCGAGGCTTGCGAAGAGGAAGGCGCGGCGTCGGCCCCCATCGGGCAGCGCGTCGATGCGGCGGGCCACCCAGGCATCCACGATCGTGGAGAGCACGAGCAGGAGGACGAAGGGCGGGTTCCACGCCGCGTAGAAGAGGTAGCTCGAAACGAGCAGGTGCAGCTTCTTGGCGCGCCACGGAAGCGGCAGCCAGTACACGCCGAAGACCACGGCGAAGAAGGCCGCGAAGGTCCAGGTGTCAAAGCTCACGGACGCGCGGCCCCGTGGCCCGCGGCGAGGCCGCCTGCGGCCCCCTGCTCGACCCTCCTCACGGACCCGGACACGCGTGCTCCTCCCGCAGCACGATCCCCGGCCCCGCCCCGAAGTCCAGCCGCAGGGGCCCTACCGTGGGGGTGGGCGTCGGTAGCGCTCCGTGGTGACGGCGCCGAAGGCTTGCCGGCCTTCGAAGGCCCAACCGCCTGCGGCCAGCTCGTTTGCCAGCCACGCGCGTCCGTGGTCGACCTGCGGATGGTGGGCAGGCGTGCCGACGAGCCAGACGTGCTCGCGGCCTGCCAGCAGGGCCTGAAGCGGGGCCCCGTCGAGCTCGGCGCGAAGCCCGTGCCGGCGCGGGTCGGGCGGGCGTTCGTGGCCCGGCAGCGCGTCGAGGCCGCGAGGAAGGGCCACGACGGTGGGCTTGGCGTCGGGCCAGTAGAAGGAGAGCGCGCGCTCGGACCACGGCGGCACCACGAGGACGATGTCGTCGGGACCGGCGTCGGCGCGCAGGTGCTCCGCGGCGGCGCTCCAGCGCTCGATCTCGAGGCGCTCCAGTTGACGAGGCATGCGCAGCGTCCCGCGCACCACGACGAAGCCCAGCAGCAGCGTGGCCGCGACGAGCAAGGGCCGGCGCTCCAGTCGTGCGACGAACACACCGGCCAGCACGCACCAAAGGCCGGCGAGCCAAGCCGCGTAACGCGGCTGGGCGAAGCTCCCCGCGGCGGCGAGGGCGACGTACGTGATGCACCACGCCAGGAACGCGGCCACGAGTGCGCGACCGTAGGGGCGCCCTGGTTCGGACGCGCACCCACAGCCGGTGAGGCACAGGGCCAAGAGCGGGAGCGAGAGGAGCCAGGCGCCTGCGCCCAGGGAGCGCCAGGGCGTGAGGTCGACGAGGTGCTCGCGCGCCAGGGCGGCAAGGGCACCACCGCTCCCGTCAAGTCGCGCGAACGCAACCCCGGGTCGCCCGATCACATCGCGTGCCTGCATCCCCAGCGAGGGGATCCACGGGAGGAGCAGGACGATCGCGATGCCCGCGGCGAGCGCCAAGCCGTGGAGGTCGCGGCGGAGAGGACGGCTGGCGAGGACGAACGCGGCAAGGGCGATCGCGGCGTGCAGGGCGTAGTAGAAGGCGTACGCACTGGCGCCGAGCAGCACGCCGGCGAGGACCCACTCGCGCCAGCGCGTGCGCTGCAGGGCGGCAAGCATCGCCACCCAGGCCCAGGCCGAGAGCGCCGCCATGAGCACGATCGGTCGCGCCTCGGCGGCCGGGCGGGCCAGGTACCAGCTGACGCAGGCGAGCGCGAAGGTGATGGTCCCAGCGCGCCAGCCACCAAGCTGCCTTGCGACGGTGGCAAACCCCGCGGCGGCCGCGAGCCCCAAGAGCACGGAGAGCCAGCGGACCGCGCCCTCCCCCTGCCCCACCACCTGCATCCAGCCGTGGAGCAGCAGGAAGTAGAGCGGGGGGTGCGTGTCGCGCTCGGCGAGCGCCGCGGGGATCTCGCCCGCGGGCAGGCTCGCCATGCGGACCGAGAAGACCTCGTCGATCCAGAAGTCGCGATCCAGCGCCGGGAGGCGGTTCACGAGGTAGAGGGCCAGCAGCGCCAGCCCGACGGACGTGAGGGCGATGCGCGAGCGCTTGGCAGCGACGTCCATGCTCCGTCTCCCTGCTCTGCGCTCGTGCGCGCGACCCGGGAGGCTATCCGGCCGGGTACGAACGACACGCGCGGCGTCAGCGAGCGAGCGCCAGGACCTCGATCGGCAGCGCTGCGCCGTGGGAGAGCCAAGGATCGGGACTGCGCCGGTGGCGGCTGTGGGCGTAGACGATCCCCACCAGCTCGTGCGTGACGGCGTCGAACACGGGGGCGCCCGAGCTGCCGGGCGGGGCGTCGAAGGCGAGGCCGATCGTGGGGTGGAAGCCCCAGCGCGGCCCCTCGAAGACGAGGTCGTCGCCCTGCGGTCGGTAGCTTGCTCGCGCGTTCGGCGGCAGGGCGCTCGCGGGATCGCTCGTTACCCGGTACGGGAACAGCACGCGCCGGGGCGTCGTGACATCCAATGGCGCGCCGTGGGCGTGGTGGGCGACGTAGACCGTCTGGCCTTCGTGGACGCTGGCACGCGCCAGCGGTACGGGCGCTTGCGGGACGGGAGCCGCGAGCACGAGCACCGTGGCGTCGAGGTCCGGGCCGAGGTCGCGGAAGGCCTTGACGGGTACGCGCGGGCTCGAGCTGTCGCTGCCCGTCCACGCGAAGGCGACCTCGAGGGTCGTGGCCTGGACGCGCTCGGGCAGCTCGGCGTAGACGCGTGTGACGTGCAGGCACGTCAGGACCTGGTCCGCCGCCACGAGCACGCCCGTGCCGATCGGCCTCCGTTCCCCTTGCCGGAAGATGGCGGCCGTGGCGTCTACGTTGCGCTCACGGAGCCTTGCCGCGGCGTCGCGTGCGTCGCTCCGCGAGGCGGGCGCGATCGCCGCCGTCCCCACGAGGAGGACGGCGACGAGTCGCGGGAGCACCTCGGAGCGCCGGGCCGGGAGAGGGCGCAGGGTGTCCATCGTGCGGCCTAGGGCAGCACCGGGCTCACGTCGCGAACGACGACCTCGAGGTCCTCGAGGGACTCGACGTGGTCGTAGCTCGTGACGATGTCGTCGAGCATCTCTTGAAGCGAGTTCCCGCCGGTTCCGAGGTAGCGCGTGGTCAGGGCCACGCTGGTGGCCAGGGGGCCGGGGATCACGTAGCCGCTCGTGGTGATCAGGTACTCGGTACCCTCACCATCCGCGGTGCTGTCGGTCACGTAGAGCCATGCTACCGGATGCAGGGGGTCGGTGGAGTAGAAGTCGAAGACACCTCCCCCGTAGCGGCTGCCCAGTCCGGCTTGGAGCAGCTCGCCGATGGACTTGCTGCTCGGAGCGCAGGTCGAGCTCATCGATGCGGTCGCGGGGGCGCCGTCGTGGAGGAAGGTGCCCATCGCAGCAAGCAGAAGGAGCCCTGCGAAGGCGCAGATCGGGTAGGGAATGCGATACATCGTGGACCTCACGTCGTTGGGGTGAGCCCGGGTGTGGCCCGGGGGACCGCAGACGTGCGATCCGTCCTTCGGTTACGGAATCAGGTCACCAACCTTGCAGCGCTTCCGAGATCGAGATCGCGAGCAGCGGCATGTCCGGCGGAGCCCCGATCTCCGGGGCGCGTCGGCGGACCTGCTCCATCAGCTGCTCCCGGGGTGCGCCCGGGACACGTGCCAGCAGGGCACCCGCACACACCACGACATGCGGGTTGGGATGGGCGAGGACCTCCGACACCAGCTCGTCCAGGACGTCGTCGGGCACGCCGGGCGGAAGCAACGCCTGAAAGGCACGCATGGTGTAGAGCCACGGGAGCATGCGCTTCGCTGGATGGGCATCGAGCGCCACGTCGGCGAGCTGCCGGGCCCTGGCCAGGTCGCCAGCGCGCCAGGCGATCTCGGCTTCCAACGTGGCGAGGCTGGCCACCTCGAGCTTGCTGGCGAAACGCCGCGCGATCTCGACCGACTCCACGTCCGGCTCGAGGGGCTGCCGGGAGCGGTACGCGATGTGGCGTAGCTGCTCATCGTGGGCGAGCTCGAACTGGGGGATCCTCAAGTCGCGCGCGAGGACGGCTCCTTCCTCGATGGCCTCCCGCGCACCCGCCATGTCCCCTACGTTGAGCAGGGCTGTCGAGAGGGTCTCCAACGCCCTGAGGCGCGCGGCAGGCGAGACCTGTGCGCCGGTCAGCTGGCGCTGGAGCCTGGCCTCCTCGGCGTAGTCCTCGGCCAGGTGGGCCTGCCACGCCCGCGTGCCAAGAGCGTAGGGCACGAGCTCGCGATGGCCGGACTCGATGGCGGCTTCCAGCTTGCCTTGCTCGGCAGCGAGCGCGGACGTCGAGCGCCTCCCCACCATCAGCCGGACGGACGCGACGAGGCGGCGAAGTAGTGGCGTCGGCGCCTCGAGGATCTCGGGCGCACGATCGAGCGCGTGGGCGTAGTCGGCGTGCATGGCGCGATCCACGGCGTGCGCGACCCGCTCGAGGAAGTGCACGCCCGGATCGGCTGGCAGCAGCCCCAAGCGGCGGCGCAAGGCGTTGATGGCAGGAGGCGTCGGGGCCAGCAGCGTGGCCGCGAGGACGAGCTCCAAAAGGGGTAGTCGCGCGCGCGAGTCCGCGGCCCCTGCGAGGGCACGCAGGCCGGCCTCACAGGCCCACACGGCGAGGTCAGGGTCCGACGACACCTCGATGGCGTGCGTGGCCACGTCGACCGCGACCGCGGGGACACGAGCGATGTGCGCCGGCGCGGAGAGCAGGACCAGGCGCAGGGGATCGCCGCTCGCCAGCTGGTCGGCCAAGCGTGCGCGAAGCTCCGCGCCCTCGTCCTCGATGCGTGCGAGCGCTTCCGGGGGGAGGCGCCAGACCCTGGCCTGCGTCCCCGAGGTGTCGGGGAGCCAAGAACCTCGTGCGAGCTCGTCCCGCGCCCCGCCCACCGCCTCGGGAGGGAGCCCGAGCACGGCTGCGGCCGTCGGGTCGTCGAGCTCGATGGGCGAGAGGTACGTCAGCGCGAGGAGCCGGAGCGCGTTCTTCGTGGCAGGCCGCGCCTCGGTCGCAAGCGAGGGGCGAGGTGTGTTGAACCAGGCCATCTTCGCGGCCTGGAGCCCCGCGCGGTCGATCTCGAAGAGGTCCCCCTCCCAGCGTCCGAACCCTGCGCGCTCCCACGCGTCGAGGCGCTCGAGGACGGCGTCGGCGTCGGCAGGGGCTTCGGCCAGGAGCTGCTGGGCGCCGTCGCTCGGGATGTGGAACCAGCGCTCGGGGCCGGCGAAGAGGGTGGAGAGGAGGCCCCGGCGGGCGGCGTCGTCATCGAGCGTCGCGAGCGGCGCGAGGCGCGCACGGGCCGCGGCGTGGCGGTTCTCGACCCCGCCGCGCAGGCCCGCGAGCGCCTCCGCAACAGACCCGGGGCGTGCGTCGGGATCGCGCGCAAGCAGGGCCTGCACCGTGTGGACGACGCCTTCGGGGGCCTCGAGGTCGGCCGGTGGCTCTCCCGTGGACCACCCGAGCGCATCGCCCAGCAACACGCCCACGGCGAAGAGGTCGCTTCGCACGTCCGGGGGACTGCCCATCAACAGCTCGGGCGCGAGGTAGCGGGGCGTGCCCGCCAGAGGCCGTGCCTCGACGTCGTCCAGCGAACGCGCGATGCCGAGGTCCAGGACCTGGGGACGCCCCTCGCGGTCCACGAGCACGTTGCTGGGCTTGAGGTCGCCGTGGACCATGCCGGCCCAGTGGATGCGGCCGAGCACTTCGAGCAGGGCCAGCGCGAGCGAACGGAGCTCGGCCCACGGGAGCGGGCCCTCGGCGCCGGGGAAGGGACGCCCCGCAACGAGATCCATCACCAGGTAGGGCCCGACGGCGTCGATGCCGTCCTCGTGCAAGGCCACCACACCGGGGAGGCGAAGCAGCCGCAGCGTGGCCGCTTCGCGCCGTGGGTCGACCACCCCGCCCAGGGCCGAGGTGTGGAACACCTTCACGGCCCGCGTCTCGCCCGTGATGCGGTCCTCGGCCTCGTAGACGGTGCCGCTCCCGCCCGAGCCGAGGATCTGCTTTAGGGCGAAGCGCCCGGCGATGTCGGTGCCGACCAGGGCCTGGGCATCGAAGGCGGGTGCGCCGGGCCCGGCCTCGGCGAAGAAGCGGGTTCCGGGGGGCCGGGGCAGCGAGGTGCGGGTCACCTCATGGGCGGCCAGGACCTGGGCGTGGAGGTCGGCGTCGCCGGGGTAGCGCTCGCGCAGCCAGGCCGCAGGGTCGGCGGGCCCTGCGTCGAGCAGGGCGTCCAGCAGCTCGCGGATGCGCGCGAAGCGGCCCTTGCTCACGCCAGGCGGTCCTGGAGCCAGAGCCGCGCCGTCTTGTAGTCGCGCTCGACGGTGCGCAGCGGCATGCCCGTGACTTCGGCGATGCCCTCCATGCCCAAGCCGCAGAAGAAGCGCAGCTCGACGACGCGCACGGCCCGGGCCCCCACCTCGTCCTCGGCCTCGAGCTCGCGCAGGGCCTCCTCGAAGTCGAGCAGGTCGATGCCAGTTTCGTCGAAGTGCTCGACGATGTCCTCGAGCGGCACGCGCTTGCCCTCGCGTTTGCGCTTCTTGCGGCCGCGGGTGCGGGCGTGGTCCACGAGGACTTGGCGCATGGCGCGGGCCGCCACGGCCATCACGTGTTCGGTCCTGTCCCAGCGCCCGGGGTCCTGGGCGTGGAGGCGCACCCAGGCCTCGTGGACCAGGGCCGTGGCCTGGAGCGTGTGGGCCGCGTGCTGACCGCGCATGTAGCCAGCGGCGAGCTGGCGCAGGGCCGCGTAGAGGTCGGCGAAGACCTTGTCGGGGTCGGCACCCCCGCCCTCGCCGTCCGGCTGGCTGACCTGCTGCTCGGCCACGCTCCCTCCCCCGACGCGCGAACTCCCCGGTCTCCTTTGGAGCCTGATTGTGCCCCGAAGTTCCGTATCAGTTCGTCATGCCGACGGCAAAGCCCGTACGGAGGCGGGGAATTCTTCCGCAACTTGCCGCCCTGCGCTTCGGCATGCGGAAGTGCCAATCGGCAAGTTGCGGAAGAAATCCCCGCCTCCGTACCGTTGCAGGGGGGTTCCCAAGGCCGCCGGAGAGCCCTATCCTTCGGTGGCCCAGGGGGGTTGCCTGCGCGTGGAGCAGGTTCGCGAGACCAGTACGGGGGAAGGCCGCGGCGACGTGGCTCCCGCTGCATCTCCACGCGCCGCGTGGCGCCCCATCACGCCGCTCGACGAGACGCGCTGGAGCCAGATCCTGCGGCTGGGCGAGCGCGGAGGCACGCCCGAGGAGCAGCGCGCGTGGTCCGACGCGTGGGACTACCTCTTCGCCACGTTTCGACCCGCGCTCGAGAACCAGGTGCGTCGCGTGCTGCGCCGCAACGGCTTCCCCGAGCAGGAGTGCGAGGACGTCGTCCAGGACTTCTGGGCCAAGTGCCTGGAGAAGGACTGGCTGACGAAGGCCGATCGGCAGATCGGGAAGTTCCGGACGTTCGCGTACGTCTGTGCGCGACGGTTCACGAGCAACCATGTCGAGCGGGCTCGCGCGGCGAAGCGTTCGCCGGGGGAGGGCAAGCGGTTCCTGCCGCAGGAGGCAGCGGCGGCTGTGGCGGCGCCCAGCGGGACGTTTGGCGAGGATTGGGAGCTGTGTCGACTGCGCGCGGCGCTGGATCGCGTCGAGCAGCGGAGCCCGGTAAACGCGCGGTGGCTGCGGGCGCAGCTCGGGGAGCAACTGGGGGTGTCTGCGCAGGCGCCTCCAGAGAGCCCGTATGTCGCTACGCGAGCGCGCAAGATGCTGCGCGAGGAACTCGCGTGGGTCGATGCCCAATCTGCGGACGGCGCCCGTGCGCTCGTGACGCAGCTCCGTCGGCCCGACTGCCCAGCAAACCAGGGGGGACTCAGATGAGCAACGGAGTTCGGCTTCGCGGCACCAGCCACTCACCTGGCCTGCTTGCGCTTCTGGTCGCCATCGCGACACTTGCCGGCACGGGCTGCTCGTCGCGGCGCGCGAGGTGCGCCGTTCAGGCGTGCGCGGCAGGGGCACCCATCGTGGCCCCCATGGCCATGCCCGTGGCGATGGCGCCGCTGGCAGCCCCGGCGGAGAACGTGATCCTCGCGCGGGTTCCGCCGTTGGATCCCGGCATCGCGGTCGGCATTCCGGGTGCCGGACCGTCGAGCCAACCGTGGATGAACTACCTGGTCAACGTCAGCCCGACGGGCGCCCCAGATCGTCGACCCGTCTCGCAAGTCCTGGTGGAGATCCGGCGGGCCGCCTTGAACGCGTATTGCCAGAACACCGGCGCTGCCCCGACGGAGGGCACGTTCTGGCAGATCGTTGATCACGTTGCCAACCTGTACGACGCGCCCGAGGAGTTCGATGCGGCCGGCGGCAGGCTGGCCTTGGCCCACCAGAAGGCGATGGCGGCCGCATCGGCCAATCCTCCGACGGACGCCGCCTGGTGTGCCCTGCTGGGGGATCTCATGGCGGCGGACACGTAGTCGGCGAGCTCGACGTCGGGGATCGCTCATCCCGTGGCTGGGCAGCACCTCGGAGTGCTCCTGCGAGGTGCCCCCCGTCGCGGTCTGCCAAAGCAGGCCGACGCTCGAGCCACGGAGCTCTTCTCAGGCACTCCGCACGGGGGCGAGCTGGGCGAGCGCGGTGCGGCGCGCGGGCGAGGCTACCGTGTCAGCAGGACGACGGATTCGCGGCGTGCGTGCTCATGCACGCCTGTGGCCATGCGCGCTAGCGCGCGAGCCACGGACGTCCGCAAGGGCGCATCCCAGTCGGTGTAGGAAATCGTCAAGGCTCTACGAAGCGTCATCAAGCCCCAGTAGGCCAGAAGCGGCGTTCGGGCCTCGCGCGACAATTGGAGCTCGTTCCCCGTCGTGCAAGCGGGCATCTCGCCCGCGATCGTCGCCTCGATGGCGCGCCCCAGCGCGACGGCCGCATCCATGGGCGCGGGCGGGCGTACCCCTCCGAAGGCCGCCCGTAGACCCAGATCGCGGTGCGCGCAGGCTTCAGCCGGGTCGTCTGCCGCGTGCTGCACCGCGACCTCGAGATGCCATGCCGCGAGGCCGTCCCCCGACTCCTCGCGCGACACGGCCTTGCGCCAGTCGGCGAGAACGCGGTTGGAGAGCTCGCGCTGGCCCTGTCGCCACGCGATATGGGCCTCGAGCTCCACGCGCGCCCTACCGAGTGGCCCCTCGCCGCGGCCGCGCGGATGGACAGGAACGTGCTCGAGCGCCGCTGCAGCCTCGATGTAGCGGCCGCTGCTGGCGAGCAGGGTCGCCAGTACGAGGTGGGCGTGAGCCTCCATGAACGGAGCGCATAGGCGCGCAAGCTGGTTGATCGAGCGCTGTAGCAGGGATTCCGCCTCGCTCCAGCGGCGCAAGCACATGTAGGCCGCAGCCAGGTTGACGTCACAGACGACGGCGTTGAGCGTGTGGTGGGAGGCCACGAACTCGGCACGCGCACGCAAATAGTCCTGAGCCGCGCTGGAAGGGGCCAACGCGGCGCGCGCCAACCCGCCGCGCACGAGCAGCGCGCGCCCGAGGGACGTACGGTCGTGCTGGGCCGTGGACATGGTCACGAGACGATCGGACACCTCATGGGCCAGCTGGTGTTCTCCTTCGGCCTGATGGTGGCTGGCCACCACGTACAGGGCCTGCAGGGCAGCAGCTGTCCCGTTCAAGCGCTCTGCCGCCGCCAAGAGCGCGTGGTGGTCGACAGCTTGCACTCCCTGGGCCCATTGCACGTGCGCAGCTCGGCGCAAGGCCGCATGTGCGGCGAGGTCGTCATCGCCGTGTGCGTCAGCCAGGCGCTCCAGGTGGCCGACGATGTCCTGGCTGTGTTCGACGTGGCCGGAGTCGAGAAGCGCCGATGCGAGGCGCACCAGTCCGCGACGGCCCTCATAGGCGATCCCGTCCTCGATCCCGCCATCCAGCAGGCCCACGCGACGCGCCAGATTCACCATGCGGAGTACGTCGCTCCGTCCACTTGCCGCCAGCGCCTGCAAGGCTGCCCTTTGGGCCTTCCCGCAATCCTCGGCGTGGAGCCAGTGCAGCGCCTCGCCCTCGCGACTGGCGACATCGGAGGCAGGGGCCTGCTGCAGCCACGCGGCGCAGGCCTCGTGAAGGGGACGCCGCAGCGCCGGCGCTACGGTTGCGTACACGACATCCCGGACCAAGGGCGACACGAACCGGAAGTGACCGGCTCGCGGTGCGATCCAAGCACCATCGCGAACGAGCCTCTGCAGCGTGCGAAGCAGCGGCAAGGTAGGGCGCCCCGTGAGGTGGGCCAGCAACTGCGGGTCGATGTGCGTGCCGGCAACAGCCGCCGCCTCCAAGACTTCGCGATCGTCGTCGTCCAACCCGTCCAGGGCGTGGCGGAGACTGCCCTCCACGTGGGCGGCGACCGCATGGGGTTGCCACGTCGAGGACGGCACCACAGCCCGGTCGGTGACCGTGACGAGGTGGGATCGCGCGGCGTGGCGAGCTTGCGCAAGCAGCAGGCCCGGATTCCCTCCGGCTGCTTCAACGAGGTCGGCGCGCAGCTGGGCATCGACACGACGCGGCGCCCAATGGTCCATCAGCACGGCGTCCAAGTCGTCGGAACCCAAGGGCTTGAGCTGCTGGGGAACGAGACTGGGCGTGGAGGGGAGCGTGAAGGCATCGTCGCTCCTGGGCCCCGGCTGCCGCAGCGCCAGCACCAGCGCTACGGGAAGCTCTGCGAACTCGTTCATCAGCTGCTGCAAGAGTCGGCCGTCATCGCGATTGGCAAGCGTCAGATCGTCGATGGTGACGAGGGCGGGCGCCTGGCGCGTTCCGCGTGCTACCCATGTGGCGAGTGACTCGACCAGCTCTTCGGTCCCGTGACCCAATGCGATGCCCGCGTTGGCGAGGGCGAGGCGCAGCGCTCGCGGCAGTCCACCCAATGGGGTGAGGTGCACGTCGAGCCACGACCATCCACGGGACCTGGCCTCGGCGCCTGCACTCACGACCAGGCGAGTGAGTCCGGCGCCCTCGGGGCCGAGCAGCGCAACTCCATGAAGGCGTGCGTCCGTCGCGACTTGATCGAGCGCGCCGTTGATGGCGAGCATCTCCTCGCGGCGCCCACGTAGTGGACTTCCGGTGGTACAGCGTCGGGGAGTCGACGAGCT
Source organism: Planctomycetota bacterium (assembly GCA_050248855.1). Taxonomy (GTDB): domain Bacteria; phylum Planctomycetota; class PLA2; order PLA2; family JAEUHO01; genus JACKGW01. The sequence continues at coordinate 70,225 of JBFWRP010000022.1, forward strand.
CGCGGCCGGACGTGCTGCATCGAGAAGTGCAGCGACATCCCGGGCTGCCGCGGGCCGCGCTGCGCGGTCACGCTGGAGGCACGCGGCGACGGCGCGCGCGATGGTGGCGGGAGCGGAGTCGGGCAGCGGCGGGATGGGCGCGCCGTGGATGCAGCCGAACAAGCCAGCCAATGACTCCGCCTGGAACGGACGCTCGGCGGTCACGAGCACGTGCATGAGCACCCCGAGGCTCCAGAGATCAGAGGCCGGAGATGCGACCTCGCCGTTCAAGAGCTCGGGAGCCATGAAGTGCGGCGTTCCCACGAGCCGTCGGTCGCTTGCAGAAAGGGATGCCTCACCCTGGTCACGGCCCAGACCGAAGTCGAGCAGCTTGACGGCACCGTTCGTGCCGAGCATCACGTTGGCGGGCTTGACGTCGCGGTGGATGATCCCCTGCTCGTGGGCTGCACCCAGCGCATCGCAGAGTGCTCGTGCGACGCGCTCTGCCTCCGGGCCAGGAAGTGGCCCCTCGATCTCGAGGCGCTCCTCGAGGTCCATGCCCTCCACGAGCTCCATCTCGAGCATGCGGCGCCCGTCGGCGTCGACGTGGATGTGGTGGAGGGTGACGATGTTGGGGTGGGCCAGTCGGCCCAGGACCTTGATCTCGCGTTCGATCAGCGACCAGCGCTTGTCGTCCAGCTCGAGGCCGCCGACGACCTTGAGGGCCACGTCGCGGCCGATGACCTCGTCGTGGGCGCGGTAGACGGCGCCGAAGGCCCCGCGGCCGATCTCCTCGACCACGCGCAGGGAGCCGACCCGGTCGCCGGGCAGCAGGTCGTGCGGCCGTCTCGTCACGCGTCCCTCCCACCCCCGTCGGGGGGCCCGCCGAGCCCAAGCATCCGGGCTTTGGCGGGGGGCGCAAGCGGACCGGCAGATTTCGTGGCGGGCGGGAGGCCGCAACGTCGTGGGAGGGGGTGAAGGGGGGCTCCGAGTGGGCCCCAAAGCGTGAGCAACCGCGCGACGAATGTGTGATCGAGAGGGAACCGACCTCCCGGGCGCCTGGCCTCCCACCAGGCGCCCGGGGGTCACTTCGCGTGTGGCGGCGGTGCCCGGTTCCTTGCGGCGGAGCGCCAGCGCCGCGACCCGCGCGAGCAGGCCGGGGGAGCCGCTACGGGTGGAAGCGCTCGGCGGGGACGGCGACGAGGTGCTCGGCGGAGCGGACATCGCCCCGGGGGCAGAGGCTTCCGTCGAGGTGCTGGACGACGTGTGCGGTGCCGTGGAGCACGTCGAAGACGGCGCGCGCGTGACGCTTGCCGTGCGTGGCCACGATCCACGTGGGACGCACGGCTGCCAGCGTGTACGCAGCACCGCGCAGGACGTCACACTCCGCACCCTCGACATCGAGGCGCACGACGTGGGGACGACCGTGCTCGCGCACCAAGCCGTCGACGGTGCGGACCTCGACGTCCCTGCCGAGGAACGGGGCGTCACCGATGGGAAGGCCGTGTCGCAGGAACAGCATGGTGCCAAGGCCTGCGCGCTCCCCCACCCGGCAGGCGACGACGTCGATGGGCAGGTCGTTGTTGAGCGCGGCCTGGGCACGGATGCTCGCGACGTGCTCGGGATGCGGCTCGACGGCCAGCACGTGACCCGTGGGACCCACCAGACGACCGGCGGCGACGCTGAAGAACCCGGCGTGCGCGGAGATGTCGAACACGCGCATGCCCGGCTCGAGCAGGCGCGCGAGGGCGTTCTGGACGTGGGGCTGGTGCGTGCCCATCCAGAGGGACGGGCCGTAGCGATGGTGGCGCCGCCAGGCGAGCCCGCGCGCGAGACCGGCACGGATGCGGACGACGGAACCGTCGGGCCAGATCCCGTGCCAGGGCCGGGCCAAGCGGAGGGCACCGGGCAGCTGGGCAACGGAGAAGAGCGCGCGGATGGTGGGTCGCATCGGGAGGACACCTCGAGGGGCAGACGATGGCATCGGCACGCAAGCGCGGTGCGCGCCCCCCCCGTGGGTCTGTCGGGAAACACCTCCTGCTGTGGCCACCGGGGCCCCCGCGACGAAGTGCGTCCAGACACGCCCTAGACGGCCGCCAGACTACACGAGGTCCCCCCCATCGCAGGCTCGGACCGTGACACGCGGACCATCGTCCGGGTCCTGCACCCGCGGTTCAGCGGGCCTCGGCCTCGCGCGCCCGCTTCGCACGGGCTGCGGCGATGCGCTGACGCGCGCCATCGATCGTCGACGCCAAGAGCGGCTCCTGGATGTCCCGCAACCGGGCGAAGTGCGCCTCGGCCTGTTCGAGCCGGCCCAGATCGATGGAGCAGAGGATCGCGCCCCACAACGCCAAGCCGCGATACCGGGGGGTCGCGTAGCTCGCGTTGGCGAGATCCGTGACACGCCGCAAGGCCTCCTCCTTGCGCCCCAGCTCCATCAGGGGCCAGCACAGCTGCGTCACGCCGCGCTGACCAAGCTCCGACTCGGGCCCCGCGGTCTTGATGAGGTCCTCCAGCACGTCAACCTGCCGGGTCTGCGTCGGGACCTGCAGCGCGCGGAGGTTGGACGCGAGACGCGAGAGCGCTTCGCTGCGCTCCTCCGTCGTGAGGGCGCGCTTCAACAGCGTCTCGAGGGCCTCGACACGACGGGGGATGCCGATGGTCGGGTCGCCCGTGGCCCCGATGGCCTGCAGGGCCTCGTTGTCGAGCGTGGCGAGCTCGGGCTCGACCGCGCTCCCGATCGGTGGAACGCGCTCGATGATGCGTTCGGGCGGCGGAGGAGCCGGCATGGCCGGGGACGCGGGGGCGGACCGAGCCTCCGGGGATGCCGCGCGATGGGCGTGAAGTCCCGCGCCCGGTGGGGAAGCAGCCTCTTCGGGATCCGCCGCGCCCGCGAGGTTGCTTGCATCCGATGCCAAGCCTCCTGAGCCGTCACCCAGGAGGACCACGGCGCCATACGCGAGCAAGGCGCAGCCGGCTGCAACCAGGGCCGCCACCCAAGCAGCTGCTCCGGGCGGGCGCGGCGCCATCACCGGTCCTCCTGCCGCTCGTCGTCTTGATCGAGATAGCCGCCAAAGCGCCGCTGGATGTCGGCGACCAGCTGCTGATCCGCGGGCGTGGCCACCTCGACGAGCGCGTGACGCGCCCGACGTGCGCGTGCCTTGTCGGGCACACCCACGGCGAACAGCACGCTGGCGTAGGCCCCTTGCGCCCGCGTGCTCGGGTCCGTGTGCTCGTCGGCGGACACCGCTTCGGCCAGCTCGAGCGCTTTGGCGAAGTCGCCACGCCGGCTCTCGTTCCACGCGCGAGCGAGCGTGATGCGGGAGGTCAACGCGTCGCCGGGAGCCAAGCGTTGCTCGAGCAGGTCCAACGTCTTCGCGGCGTGATCGAAGTGACGGCGGGTCGAGAATGTGTCGGCCAGGCCGAGCAGCCTCGTGTTGCGAACGTACTCGCTCAGGCCCGCTTCCTCGAGGAGGGGCCTCCACTCCCGCTCGGGCGACTCCAGCGGCGAAGGCACCACGCGCGTGACGACGGGCGTCGAGGCGGATGCTGCGTCCGGCGCGATCGCAGGAGCAACGGGCTCGTCGGGGACACCGACAAGGGAGGGGCCCGGCGCGTCCGCGTCGAGCTCGCGACCCACGCTTGGCCGCGCGTCCTCGGGCGGCGGTGCCCGGTCGCGCGAGAGGGCCACCA
>JBFWRP010000023.1:0-71277 GCA_050248855.1 Planctomycetota bacterium
AGCACCGAATCCGCGCGGGAGCGCGGAACAACTGCTCTGCTGCGCATCGAACAAGCTTTCGCTTGCGCGGGCGGAAGATGGCGGAACGAAACAGCCCACCCATGCCGCGAGGGCGGAGCCTGAGCGCACACTCCGCGCGGGAGCGCGGAACGGAAGCGAGAGCGTGGTCCCGCTACGGGCAACGCAAGGCACATCTGAGACTCGCCCCGTTGACCGAGGCAGCAACGTGGGCAAGGTGCCTGCAATGGAAGGTGCCTGGACTCCGGGCTCGGACAGGACAGCCACGCTTCCATGGGAGGGGGTGCCGCGCGCATCGAGACGCGGTACGGAGGCGGGGATTTCTTCCGCAACTTGCCGCCCTGCGCTTCGGCATGCGGAAGTGCCCATCGGCAAGTTGCGGAAGAATTCCCCGCCTCCGTACGGGCTTTGCCGTCGGCATGAAGAACTGACACGCAGGGGGCGCGGTCGACGGCGAGCGGGCGTTGTAGTTCGGCGTCTGGTCGCTACACGCTCATTCCGCGCTCCCGCGCGGACTCGGCGCTCGGGCTACGCCCTCGCGGCAGGGGGGCCATTCCGTTCCGCCATCTTCCGCCCGTGCAAGGGGAAACCCGCTCGAAGCGCCGCAGAGCAGTTGTTCCGCGCTCCCGCGCGGACTCGGCGCTCGGGCTACGCCCTCGCGGCAGGAGGGCTATTCCGTACCCCTCCTGCACCTCTCACGGTCCCCCCTGCACCCCTCACGGGGGGCGCGGTGCGACGGCCGGCGAACGTCGCACTACGACTACACGTCGAGCTGGGCGAGGACCTTGTTGATGGCGCGCGCGTTCTGCATGACGTACCAGTGCAACGAGGGGACGCCGGCGTCGAGCAGCTCGCGCGCCTGGTTCACGGCCCACTCCACGCCGACGTCCTCGACACGCGCATCGGGGGCAGCCGCGATCGCGTCGGCCAGGGCGACGGGAATGTCGCAGTGGAACACGCTGGGGATGGCGCGCAGCTGGCTGCGGCGCGTCAGGATCTTGAGGCCGGGGACGATGGGCACGTCCACGCCGGCGTCCCGGCAGGCCTGGACGAACGCCAGGTAGTGGCGATTGTCGAAGAACATCTGCGTGACGATGTAGTGGGCCCCGGCGTCGACCTTGGCCTTGACCCAGCGCACGTCGGTCTCGAGGTTGGGCGCCTCGAAGTGCTTCTCGGGGTAGCCCGCCGCCCCGATGCAGAAGTCCGTCGGGTCGGCGTCCAGCAAGTCCTGCAGGTACACGCCCCTGTTCATGGCCGCGATCTGCGCGATCAGGTCGCTGGCGTGGTCGTTGCGCGAGCGGCCGTGGTCCAGGCGCTTCTTGTAGCCGCTGTCGTCGCCGCGGATGGCCAGGACGTTGTCGATGCCGAGGTAGCGCAGCTCGATGAGGAAGTCCTCGGTCTCCTCGCGGGTGAACCCCTCGCAGAGCACGTGCGGCACGGCGTCGATGCCGTACTTGTTCTGGATGAGGGCGCAGACGCCGAGCGTCCCCGGTCGCTTGCGCTTGACACGGCGCTCGATGCCGCGGTTGGTCTCCTCGTAGACGATCTGGGCCGCGTGGCTCGTGATGTCGATGAACGGCGGCTCGTGCCGCGCGAGGTCCTCGATCAGCTTGAGCAGCTCGCGGAGATTGCCCCCCCGCAGCGGGGGAATGATCTCGAAGCTGATGAGCGGCCCCTCGGCGTGCTCCAGATGCTCGGTGACGCGCATGGATCTCCTCGGGACGCCCCGGCGGGCGCCCCCCTCCAGAAGGGCCCCGATCCTGCCAGCAAGGGCCCCCGCCGTCCTCCCCCTCGCGTGTCATGGACCGGGGCGCCGCGGAAGCGCTCGGGAGGCCGTATGACGTGGATGTTCGTGGGACTCGGGGGGGCCGTCGGGGCCATCGCGCGCCACGCGCTCGGCGGCGTGCTCGGCCGGCGCTTCGCCGACATCCCCGTGCCACTCGGCACCCTCGCCGTGAACCTGCTCGGTTGCCTGCTCGTGGGTCTGGTCGCCGCGCGACTGGCCCCGTCGGTCCATGCACGCGCCTGGGGGCTGCTCGTGACCGGGTTCCTCGGCGGCTTCACGACGTTCTCGGCCTTCGGGCTCGAGCACGTGCACCTGCTGCAACGGGGCCTGCCGGCCGTGGCGCTGCTCCACGCCGCGCTGCACGTGCTCGGCGGTTTCGCCGCCGCGTGGGCCGGCTTCCTGATCGCGCGGCCGCGCTGAGAGGCTGAGCAGGGATGCAGGCTCAGCCTCTCAGGTGCCTGATGGCGCGGCCTGCCAAGGCAGGCCGACGCTCGAGCCTGAGACTTCTCCTCGGGCTCTGAGCGGGTCTCAGCCTCGGTTGGCGTTCAGGCCTGGGCTGGGGGCCGGAGCACCGCTTCGTCGTCCTGGCGTGGTCAACCAGGCGGCGTCCTCCTCATCGGCACCCGGCCTCCCATCCAGGCCCGAACGCACGAGCCCCGCCTCCCCCGGCCGTCAAAGTCCTGTCGACGCCGCTCTGAGCGGAGAGCGACCTCCACTCATCGGGTCGCCAGGGCGACGGTAGCGCGCCAGCATCGGCGACGACTCGTGGTCTGTTCACTCGAGGAGCCGATGCTGGTGCGGGACCGAGCATCTGGCGAGCCGCACATCCGCACCTGAGGGGCTGAACGCTTACCAGCCTCGCGGGGCGCCCTGGGCCGTGCGCGACGCGGGCGTAGGCGTGACCCCCATGGAGCGCGCGTGGAACAGCATCACGTGCGCGCAGGTCCCGCAGCGCAACCGGACGAGACCCGAGTGGTCGTCGAGCGCGCCGAGCCTGAGCGGTGCGGGGGTGGGCACCAGCTGGTAGAGGGAGCGACCGATCCTCAGGTCGTTCCCGCGGCACACGGGGCACGTCTCACCGACCCCCCGTTCGTGGAGCCACCTTCGGACGCGTTCCACGTCGATCATCACGACCTCCGCCCCGCAGCATAGCGCCAGGAGGACGGGGCCGGGACGCTGGCCCCTGGAACGCCATCGCCCCCCGCGTGCGGGCCCCCTGGACCTGCTGGACCCGCCTACCGCCCGTGGCGCGGACGGCGCGGCGGCTCTTCCGCCGGCGGATCCTTGTCATCCTGCGGCACGGGGCGCGGACGGCCGCGGTGGTCGATGGCGACCATCACGACGTCCGCCTCCGTGCAAAGCCGCACCTCGCCCGTGTCCATGTCCTCGCCCTTCATCGTGACGTGGATGTGCAGGGACGATCGGCCGATGCGATCCAAGCGCGCGTGCACCTGGACCGCTTCGCCTTCCCAGACGGGTGCCTTGAAGTCGATCGAGGCGATGTGGACCGTCACGACCGGCCCGCGGGCGACGCGTGTGGCCAGGATCGCAGCCGCCTCGTCCATCAAGCTCATCGCCACGCCGCCGAAGAGACTGCCGTGACGGTTGGTCTGCCCCGGCATCACGAGGCGCGTGAGGAGGACGTCGGCGCTGCGCATCGCGACGTTGTACCCCGCGCCACGCATGGCGGTGCCTCCGCGGGGGCGCCGCCTACCCGTGCTGGCCCTCCCTGCCTGCGCAGGGGACGATGGGGCGACATCCTCGAAGGAGCCCACATGACCACGCCCCACGCCTCCCCCACCCGCGGTCGCGCCGCCCTGGTGGCCGTCGTGACCCTGGCCCTCGTCGGCACGGCGCTGGCGTTCGCGTTCGGTGCACGGGCCGAAGACCGTCCCCCCGCGCGCGAGACGGACATCCGCTACCTGGCCGTCACCGGCGACGGCCCCACCGCACGTGCCTGGTTCGACGGCGCGCCGCCCAACGGCACGCCCGTCCAAGAGGCGCTCGACACGTTCGCCCAGCAGGGCTTCCGCGTGTCGCAGGTCACGCAGAGCCTGATCGTCAGCAGCAACGAGGCCTCGCGCTGGACGATCCTCTTGCAGCGCTCGAAGTAGGACGCGACCCCGAATGTCGGCCGCCTGGCCGTCAGGCAGGAGGCGGTCGGTACCCCTGCGGTGTCCATGAGCGCCCGACGACGCCCAGCACGCGCGCGGCGATGAAGAGCCACGCGACGCTTGCCACCCGCACCAGGACCGTTGCCACGATCGCGACGAGCAGGGGTGTGTCGGAAGGCGCCGACATCCGGTAGATGAGCTCGTCGGCGAAGATCAGGCCGATCCAGCCTGTCGTGGCCCAGGCGAGCTCGCCGGGGCGGTGGACCCACCACGCCAGGGCCACATGCGGCCAGAGCATCCTGCGATCGTGCAGGGCCCACCCCAGCAGGGCCGTGGTCGACCACGCCAGGGTCAGGGAGGCCACGAGCCAGCCGGCCTCGCGCGGCAGGAGCCAGAGCGCCACCAGCATGGGCAGGAGCAGTCCCGCCGGAGCGAAGGCCAAGATCGCGGCCCCGGCCGCCGACGACGGAGCGCCGCGACCGATGTCCTGCGCCTTCTCGTAACCGCGCGCGGAGTCGCTGCCCGCCGCGATCTGGCCCACCAACGTGATCCAGCCGCGCAGGACGAACAGGGCGACGAACAAGCCCTGCAGGAACCAGCTGAACCCGACGAAGCCGATCAGCGCGATGACGTCCGTCACGAGGAGGACCCCCGCCACGACGATCACGTTGGCGCCCACGTCGGACCGTAGCACCCACCGGAAGACCTCGCGGGGCCAGCCCGGTGGCCGCGGCAGGGGGTCGTTCGTTTGCGCCGGGGCGCGCCCCTGACGCTCAGCGACCGTCACTTCGGAGATGTCGGGCTCGGGCGCGCCGTCGTCGCTGACGCGGCGCGAGCGCGTGCGGGTCTGCGTACGCGGGGGCTCCCCGGCGTCGTCCGGCTCGTCGGGTCCGAGATCCGGCAGCGCCGGCGCGGGCGGCGGCGGGGTCTCGGGCTCGAGGTCGAAGGTGAAGGGGCGATCGTCGGCGCCAGGCCCCGACGTGGAGCCGCCCGGATCCTTCGGCACCTCGCCCACCACCGGGTCTACCCCGCAGCCGCCGCGGGCGTGGGCGCCTGCGCGTACTCGGTGAGCCGCACGGCGACCTTCTTGCTGACGCCCGGCTCTTCCATCGTGACGCCGTAGAGCAAGTCGGCCGCTTCCATCGTGCTCTTGGCGTGCGTGATGATGATGAACTGGCAGCGGTCGGTGAACTCGCGCACGAGGCCCAGGAGCCGCCGCACGTTGGCCTCGTCCAGCGCGGCATCGACCTCGTCGAGCAGCGCAAACGGGCTGGGCTTGGCCTGGAACACGGCGAACAGGAGGGCCGTGGCCGTCAGCGTGCGCTCGCCGCCGGAGAGCAGGGAGATCGTGCGCTGCTCCTTGCCCGGGGGCCGGGCCACGATCTCGATGCCGCTCTCGAGCAGGTTCGAGGCGTCTTCCAACATGACGTCGGCCCGCCCGCCTCCGAACAGCCTGCGGAAGGTGTTGCGGAAGTTCTCGCGGATCTGCTCGAAGGTGGCCCCGAAGCGTTCGGTCGTGATGCGGTCCAGCTCCTGGATGGCCTGGCCCAAGTCGCCGCTGGCCGTGATCAGGTCGTGCTCCTGCTCCTTCAGGCCGTTGACGTGGGCCTCCACCTCGGCGAGCTCGTCGAGCGCATTGAGGTTGACGTTGCCGAGCGCCTCGAGGCGCCGCTGGAGCGACTCGACCTCTTCGGTCATCGCCGCGACGTCGAGGGCTTCCCCGAGCTCGGTCGCCCGTGCGACTTCCGCGAGGTCGAGGCCGTGGTCCTGGCGCACCTGGTCCAGCAGGACCTCGACACGGGCACGCAGCTCGGCTTCGCGTGCGCGGAAGCCGGAGAGCTCGTCACGCAGCCGCTCGTGCAAGGCCTGCACCTCGCGACGTCGCGCCACCGCGGCGTGGGCCACGCGCTCGAGGTCGGTCAGCGTCGCACGCGCCTTCACGAGCTCTTCGCCGGCCACGCCGCGCGCACTCTCGCGCGTCTTGGCCAGGCTCTCGGCCTCCGTGGCCTCGACCTCGGCCTCGGCCAGACGCCGGTCCAGGACCTCACGCTCGCGCGCGTGGCCGGCCAGTCGCTCGTCGAGCGCCGCGATCTCCTCGCGCACCCGCACGACGCGTCGTGCCGCGGCCTCGCTCTTGGCCTTGGTCTCGGCGAGTGCGAGCAGCAGGTTCATGCGGCGCTCGCCCGCCTCGCGGCGCCGGGCCTCGACGGCCGCGTAGCCGCGAGCGGCCTCCTCGGCGCGCTCCTCCAGCGTGGCGCGCTCGGCCTCCAGCACTTCGGCGGCGCGGGCCTTCTCCGCCCGCAGGCCCTCGGCCTCCCGAGCGGCGCCAGCCAGCTCGGCGACCTCGGCGGCGAGCACCTCGATGGTCTCGGCCTGCAGCGCCCGCTCGCGCTCCACGCGGGCCAGCGCCTCGCCCCGGCGCTGCCGATCCTCGCTGCGCTGCTGCAGCTCGCGCCGCAGGCGGCGGATCTGCTCGTCGGCCTCGCCGACGGCGAGCTCCGCGGCCTGCGCGTCGTTGCTGGCGTCGTGGTGCTCCGTCTCGAACGCGGCGATCTGCTGCCGCAGCGAGCGGATCTCCGCGCCGCGCTCCACCAAGCCGAGCACGACCGCGGTCCGGCCCCCCAGGACGGCGCCGCTGTCGGTCACGCGATCGCCGGTGGACGTGACGGCGTGGCGACCCTGCACCCGCACGGCTTCCAGCGCGGCCGGCAAGTCGGCGACCAACGCCGTACGTGCCAGCACGCCGCGGACGAGCTCGGCCAGCTCGCCGTCGCACCCCAGGCGCGCGGCCTCGGGCAGGTCGTCGTGCTGCGGAGCGCGCGGCCGGAGGTCGAGGCACAGGAAGCGCGCAGCCTCGCCCTCGCCGTGCTCGCGCAGCCACGCCAGCCAGCGCACGGCGTCGGCCGTCGAGCGCGCCAGCAGCGCGCCGGCCGCCTGCCCCAGGCGCAAGTCCAGCTCCGCAGCGAGCTCGGCGGCCGGCGCCACGCAGTCGGCCACGAGGCCGAACAGCCCGTCGCGTGCGCCGTCGGCGTCGGGCTCGATCTGCTCGAGCGCGGCCAGGATGCGGCGCGCACCTGCGTCGGTGCCCTCGCGGGCCGCCGCCATGCGGGCCAACACGTCCAGTCGCGCCGAAGCCGAGGCGCGGCGCTCGGCCGCGCCGGCGCGACGCCGCTTGGCGGCGTCGGCACGCCCCAGCGCGACCGCGCGTGCCTCCTCCGCGGCCTCCAAGGACGCTGCCTGCTGGCGCGCGGCCTCGTCGAGGCTGGCCGTGAGCGCGAGCAGCTCGCGCGCCTCGGCCTCGACGCGGCCGGCGCGCACGAGCATCTCCGCACGCTGCTCTTCCAAGCGACGCCGGCGCTCCTCGGCTTGCCGCGCCTCGGTACGGTGCGTCGCCTCGTCGTTGCGCAGCTCGCCCAGACGGCCGAGTGCGTCAAGCGCTTCACGCTTGGCGCCGTCGTGCGCGTCGCGGATGGTCGCGGCCTCGCGGTCGAGCTCGACCAAGTCCGCTTCGGCGGAACGAACGCGATCGGCATCGACGTCCATGCGCCCACGGGCCTCGTCGGCGGCGGTCTCGAGCGACGTGATCTCGCCCGCGAGCGTCTCGCGGCGCGCGCCGTCGGCCTCGGTCTGCCGGGCAAGCAGCGCGCGGCGCTCCACGAGCTGCTCGGCGTCACGCTGCGCGTAGGCCACGCGATCGCGTGCGGCACGTACGTCCGAGGCCGCCGACGCGATGGCCGCCTCGAGCTCGCGCACGCGCTCGCGCGCGGCGACCAGCTCGGCCTCGTGCGAATCCGTCGCCTGCTCCAGGCCCGCCAGCTCCTCGGCGGCCGAGGCCTCCCGCTCGCCCACGGCGTTCAGCTGCGCGGCCAGCGCGTCGCGCTCGCCGGCCACCTCGTGGTAGCGCACCACGGCGCGCTGGACGCGGCGTGCCGCGAGCTCTTCGCGCAGCTCCTGGTACCGGCGCGCCTTGGCCGCCTGGCTCTTGAGCGAGCGCAGGCGCTTCTCTTCCAGGTCGAGCACGTCGCGGAGGCGGGCCAGGTTCTCCTGGGTGCGCTGCAGCCGCTGGTCGGCCTCCTTGCGCCGCTGCTTGTAGCGGCTGACGCCTGCAGCCTCTTCGAAGATGCCGCGACGATCTTGCGGGTTGGCGGCGAGCAGGGCATCGATCTGGCCCTGCTCCATGATCGCGTTGCCTTCGGTGCCCACGCCGGTGTCGAGGAACAGCTCGCGGATGTCCTTGAGCCGTGCGCTCTCGCGGTTGATGAGGTACTCGCTCTCGCCACTGCGGTGCAGGCGACGGGTGAGGCTGACTTCCGTGAGCTCGGTAGGCAGGAGCCCGTCCTCGTTGTCCAGGACCAGCGTGACTTCGGCCATGCCCAGCGGCTTGCGATGGCGGCTGCCGGCGAAGATGACGTCTTCCATCTTCTTGCCGCGCAGGCTCCGCGGGCTCATGTCGCCCAGCACCCACTTGAGCGCGTCGACGACGTTGCTCTTGCCGCAGCCGTTGGGGCCGACGATGGCCGTGATGCCAGCGTCGAACTCGAAGACCATGCGGTCCGCGAACGACTTGAAACCCTGGATCTCGATGCGACGGATCTTCATCGGGAAGCGACCTCGAGCGACGCCGGCACGGGCCGATCCGTCGCGGGGGCAGTCAAGGGAAACACGCGGTTCACCACGGGTTCAGGCTCCGTCCTCGCCGGGGAAGGCATCGTCGCCGAACAAGTCGCCCGACGTGGACTCGCCGGGCAAGCCCTCGTGGCGCGACGTGCCGACCCGCGCCTCGTCGTCGCCGCGGCGCACCGTGCGCCGCGGCCAGGGGTCGATGGCCAGCTCGACGACGTCGGGGCGGCCCAGGGCGCCCTCCACGTCGTGCAACAGCCGATCCATGGGCGGCCGGTCGTCGCTGCGCACGCGATGACGCACGCGCAGGCGCGGCGGCCCCTCGCCCAGCCCGGGCTGCACGACCTCGGTGACCACGGCGGCGGAGGGCCCGGCGCCGCGGCGGTAGGTCGGGGGCAGGTCGTCGGCCCACCAGCCGGCGACTTCCGGGTAGCGCTCCGCGTCCACGCGGGCGAAGCGCGCCGACGCCTCGGGATCGCGTTCCTCCACGACCACCGCGGACACGCGGCGGGCCGCGGCTTGGCGAGCGACCTCCTCCACGGCGCGCTCGACCAAGCGCGCGCGGAGCGCCTGCCGCTCGCGCGGGCTGGGCGAGAGCAGGGCGACCGCGGGATCCAAGCCGACGAGCTGGACGGCGTGGACGGCGGCCTCCAGGTCGACCAGGGGGTGCGCCCCGCGACGCAGCGCCCAAAGCGGCCCGCCCGGTTCGTCGCCCACGCTCTCGAGGAGCTCGCGGCGCAGGACGGCGGCATCGAGCACCAGTCCCGCAAGCCGCTCCACTTCGCGTTCGAGCTCGCGCTCGCCGAGGCCGCGCGAGCGGAGCGCGGCGGCCACGAGGTTGATTGCGCCCGCGGAGGCGACCGTGACGTCGCCGTGCGGGAAGCGCAGCGGATCGGGCGCCTCGGCCTCGGTACGACGCAGCCAGCGGCTGCCGCGCGTGACGCCCTCGCGGCCCTCCAGGACGACCAGGGGCTCGCCGCCTTCGACGGCGGTGCGCAGGGCCTCGCGGACCAGGGCGCGCGTCGCCGCGTCGGGCCGCTTCTCGCGGGGCACGACGACCGTGAGACCGAGGTCCACCCAACGTCCTTCGCGCTGCAGGGCGGCCGTCTCCTGCAACAGGAGTCGCGTCACGCGCAACGCCTCGTCGGCCAGGTCGCCGTAGCGCAGGCCCGGCGGGGCCGGTGCGGGCACGTGGCGGTGATGCAACCAGGGCGGCACCTCGCTGCGCAGCACCCACTCCACGCGCACGAGGCCGCCGCGGCCCGGAACGGCGCTCCACACCGGCGCCAGCAGCAGCTCGCGCAGGCGCTCGCGAAGCGCCTCGTCGCCCAGCGACGCCAGGAACGGCGCGAGGAACAAGTTGACGTGGTCGAGCGCGAGCACGCGGGCCGCATGCGGCCCGTAGGCGAGGGCCACGCCCTCCAGGGCCGCCAAGGCACGTCCCGCGCGGCGCGCCGTGCTCACGAGGTCACCCTCGAGGGCACGCTCGGCCACGGCGACGGCGTCGAGACCGATGGCCGTGAGCCGGTGCGGCGCCCCCAGGTCGTACAAGTGGATGTCCCCGACGCGGTGGGCCTCCGCCACGGCGGTCGGGAGGCGGTGGTCGAGCAGGTGGCGGGCGAACAGGGCCTCGCCAGCCGCCTCGGCCAAGGCAGCAGGCTGCGGAGCGCGGCGGGCCGTCATGCCGCGCTCGAGCCACGCGTCCACCTCGTCGGCGGGCACCGTGCCGCCGAGCGAGGCGATCTCGCCTTCGCCAAGACCCCGGTCGAACAGCTCGGCGTGGACCAGCGCTTCCAAGGTCGCGCGGCCGATGCGCGCGCGCCCCGAGCGCACGACGCGCTCTTCGACGGCCCGGGCCACGGCCTCGGCCTCGGCGCGCGCCAACCCGAGCTGGGCGCGCAGGTCCGCGGCGATGGAGGCCTTGTCGAGGCGGGCCAGGGCCGCTTCGTCGGCCGGCTGGCCGGGCGCCGGGTCGCCGCCGACCAGGGGTACGGGCCCGGCACCCTCGTCCACCGGCGCGCGCTCGCGCTGGGCACGGCGCGCGACGCGGCCGCGACCGGCGCGCACTTCGCTCCGGCGCTCGCGGTAGAGGATGAACGTCTTGGCCGTGCGGGCGTGTCCGGCCTCGATGAGCACCTTCTCCACGGCGTCCTGCACGTCTTCGATGGTGGGGACGCCCTTGACCCGCGCGGCGACCCGGGCCTCGACCACACCTGCCAGCTGGTCGGCGAGGAAGCGATCCTCCCCTCCCACGGCCTGGGCAGCGCGGAAGATGGCCTCGGCGATCTTGCCCCGCTCGAAGGGCACCAGCCGACCGTCGCGCTTGCGGATCTGCCGGAGAGGCGCCAAGGTCAGTCCTCCTCGCCGCGGCGCGCCGCGGTCGCCCTTCCCGGGCCTTGGGCTGCCGGGGCCCCACCGCCCGCGCCTCGCGGGCCGCGTCCGCCGCGGTCCTTCGCCGGGCCGGCGACCTTCTTCGCCCCACGTGCGGCACCCTTCTTGGCGCCGCCCTTGGACTTGCCCTTCGCCGTGCGTCGGCGGTCGAGCATGCCCTCCAGCTCGCGAAGGAACTCGGTAACGTCTTCGAACTCCCGGTAGACGCTGGCGAAGCGCACATAGGCCACTTGGTCGACCTTGCGCAGCTCCTCCATGACGAGCTCGCCCAGGTACGTGCTGGGGACCTCGTTCTCGTACTCCTCCAGGACGCGGTTCTCGATGCGTGTCGTGATGTCCTCCAGGACGGGGATCGGGATGGGTCGCTTCTCGCATGCCTTGATGAGGCCGAACAGGATCTTGCGCCGGTCGAAGGGCTCGCGGTGCTGGTCTTTCTTCACGACGCGGAGCGGGCTCTCCTCGATGCGCTCGTAGGTGGTGAAGCGCCGCTCGCAGGCCGTGCACTCGCGGCGGCGGCGGATCGCGAAGCCGTCGTTGCTGGCGCGGCTGTCGATGACCTTGTCGTCGTCGGTCTTGCAGAACGGGCAGCGCATGGCGGGACGCCCCTCCTGGAGGACGGCGGACTCGGATCTCCCCGGGGCCTCGGCTCCACGGCTCCCCGGGGAGATGCTCCCCCCGGGACGACCGCGAGAGCCCGGGACCCGGGCACGACACGCCCCACGAAGCCTTGACGAGCGCGAGCCTGGGCCAGCCCGAGCCTGGATCACCGCGCGAGCCCGACCCGGCCGAGCCAGGCCACGCTCGCCCTTCCGACCCCCATCGGTGGTGCTGACGGAACCCTACCAACACCAGATCTGGTTGCAACGGCGGTGCTTGCGCCGGATCCCGGTTCCGGGGGAATTCGACGCCTGCCGGGGGTGTGCGGCCCCCATAATGAGCCGGCCTCGTGGCCCGGCGGTCCGAGAAGCCGAATCCTCGTGGCGCTCCCACGGGGCCGCGGTCTTTCGGGGCGGTGGCGCCTCGTGTCACCATTCCGTGTCCCGGAGGCGCGGGTTGCGCGCTCGCCGCATCGCTGCGTCGGGTGCGCGGCGAGCCGCCCTTCACGTTCCCGCAGTCACCAGCTTCCACCAGCCACCAGCATCCACCACCCACCAACTTCCTGCAGCAATGAGCGTCTCGTGGGCGATCCCGCCGCACGGGGCAGCCGCATTCGAGGCCGTCGGAGCCGCGTCCCGTGTCCATCGCCATCCTGGCCGACATCCACTCGAACATCGAAGCGCTCGAGAAGGTGCTCGAGCACGCCAACGCCCGGGGTGCGACCCGCATCGTCTGCTTGGGCGACATCATCGGGTACGGCCCCAACCCGCGTGAATGCCTGCAGCGCCTCTTCGTCTCCGAAGTGGCCATCATGGGCAACCACGAAGAGGCCGTGATGTTCTACGGCGAGGACTTCAACCCGAAGGCGCGGGCTTCCCTCGAGTGGACGAAGGACCAGCTCAACTCGCCCGAGCACGATCGCACCGAGAACTACGACCTCTGGAACTTCCTCGGGACGATGCAGCAGGTCGTCGAAGACGGCGACATCATGTACACGCACGGCAGTCCGCGCGTCCCTACGCGCGAATACGTCGTGCCCGTGGACATCAAGAACCGCGAGAAGATCCAGGGCATCTTCGATCTGGTGAAGCGCGTCTGCTTCATCGGCCACAGCCACATCCCGCACGTCTACACCAGTGACTTCAAGCACGCGGCTCCCGACGCACTCAACGGCGCGATCGACCTGCAGAAGCTCGGAGATCGCAAGATCCTGATCAACACGGGCAGCGTGGGCCAGCCGCGCGACGGCGACCCGCGCGCCAGCTACTGCACGTTCGACGGGCGCATCGTGCGCTTCCACCGCGTTGCCTACGACGTGCAGAGCACCGTCGACAAGATCTACGCCATCGAGCGCATCCCGAACTTCCTGGCCGATCGCCTGCTCGTAGGCCGCTGAGAGGCTGAGCAGGAAGGCAGGCTCAGCCTCTCAGGTGCCTGCTGGCGCGGCCTGCCAAGGCAGGCCGACGCTCGAGCCTGAGACTTCTTCCCAGGCTCGGGGAGGCTGAGCAGAAAGGCACGCTCAGCCTCTCAGGTGCCTGATGGCGCGGCCTGCCAAGGCAGGCCGACGCTCGAGCCTGGGACTTCTTCTCAGTTCTTCATGCCGACGGCAAAGCCCGCACGGAGGCGGGGAATTCTTCCGCAACTTGCCGATGGGCACTTCCGCATGCCGAAGCGCAGGGCGGCAAGTTGCGGAAGAAATCCCCGCCTCCGTACTGCGTCTCGATGCGCGCGGCACCCCCTCCCATGGAAGCGTGGCTGTCCTGTCCGAGCCCGGAGTCCAGGCACCTTCCATGGCAGGCTCTGAGCGCGCGTGCGCCCCGCGGGACGCGCCCCCGCGGCTGCGGTGGCGGGAGCTGACGGTCGCGCCAGGGGGGTCTCGGCCCAAGGTGAAGGGCTACACTCCGCGGCCGACCCCAGGGAGCGAGTGCAAGCGCGATGGAACGCCGGATGCTGCTCGCCGTGGTGCTGTCCTTCGTGGCGGTCACGGCGTGGACGTTGCTGTTCCCCCCGCCCCGCCCCCAGCCCGACAACGGAGAGGGGCAAGAGGGCCCGGCGGACCCGGGGACCGACCCGGAAGGCAACGGCGTCCAGCCCCCGGCGCCCGGCGCACCGCAAAGCCCCGCCCCCGGAAGCCCGGCCCCCGGCAGCCCCGCCCCCGGGGACCCGCCTCCCGCCCAGCCGGGGCCTGCCGTGCACCAGCCGCAGACCGACACGCCTCCCGTGACCGTCACCCGCGAAAGCCCCGAGCTGGCCGTGACCTTCACGAGCCAGGGCGGGGCCATCGAGAGCGTCGCGCTGCGCACCGCGCTCGAACCGGGCATCGACAAGCCGCTCGACCTCGTGGTGCCCGCCGACCCCCACATGCTGCTCGGCCAGAGCGATTCCTCGCTCACGACGACTGCCGCCGCCCCCGGTGGCGCCGAGCGCAAGAACGAGACGCCCGGCCCGGAACGCACGCTGCACTGGACCCACGACACGGCCTTGGAGGCGGCGACGCCCGAGGACGACGTGGTGTTCACGTTCCGACGCACCGACGGCATCAAGCTGGTGAAGCGCTGGCTGCTCCCGACGCAGGAGCGCCGTTACGACATCACGTTGAAGATGTCCGCAATCCGCACGGGCGACGGCCCGGCGAAGCTTCCCATGGGCTTGCTCGTGGCGTCGGGCATGCTGCGCGAGGCCTTCGAGGGCACGTTCGGCAGCCCGAACACGATCGTCGTCATGCGCCAGGGACAGGACGACGTCACCAGCGGTGGCGACCTGGTCCACGGCATGCCCGTGACGGAGATCTCGCTCGAGGGCATTCCCCAGCACCTGCGCGTACTGGGTGTGCACAGCAACTACTTCCTCACCGCGTTCTACGCCGACACCATCAACGGCACCCCCAGCCCCATCTCGATGGCCTGGGCGACGGGCGAGCAGGGCTCGCAGCGCCCGCCCATGCAAGAGCGGCTCGTCAAGTGGTTTCTCGACAAGCGCGGTCGCAACGCGACGCAGGACGCCGCACTCACGAAGCGGATCGTCGAAGGCGTCGACCAGATGCACCACGCGTGGGCCGTCGTGGAGGTGCCGGTTGGCGCCGCGAGCGGCACGCCGCCCGCGGAGGCGGAGGTGCGCATCTTCACCGGTCCCTCCGACCGCCGCGTCCTGGCGCAGGACGTCTACGCGCCTCTCCGACCCGTCCTGACCTATCCCAGCGCACCGGACGTGATCACGCGGTTCCTGCTCTGGATCTACGACTTGTGGCGCAGCCTCCTCGGTAGCGCGGGCCTCGCCGTGATCTGCATGACGCTCACCGTGCGCGGCGGCCTCATGCCGATCTCCATCCGCAACCAGCTTTCGATGCGTCGCTACAGCCGCAAGGTCGCCAAGGTCAAGCCCAAGCTGCAACAGCTGCAGCAGAAGTACGCCGCCAACCCCCGCAAGCTCCGCGAGGAGCAGATGAAGCTGTACCGCGAGCACGGCATCGGCTTCCCGAGCGGCTGTCTGATGATGTTGATCCAGATCCCCATCTTCTTCGCGCTGTTCTCGGGTCTGCGTACCGAGTACACGCTCTGGGGCAAGCCGTTCCTGTGGATCCGTGATCTCGCCGGCCCGGACCGTCTCGTCGACTTCGGCCGTCCCCTGTTGGACCTGGGGCTGTTCCGCTTCGACGCGATCAACATCCTGCCCATCTTGATGGTGGTGGTCTCGATCCTCCACCAGCGCAACATGCCCAAGCCCGCCGACGAGCAGCAGGCGCAGCAGATGCGCATGATGAAGTGGATGCCGATCTTCTTCGCGTTCCTGCTCTACAACTACACGGCGGCGCTGGCCCTCTACATGGTGTTCAGCGCCCTGATCGGCCTCATCGAGGCCAAGATCGTGCGCGCCAAGGACGACGCCGAGGTCGCCGCGGCCGCCCCCGCCGCGGCGTGAAGCCTCGGCACCCGGCAGGACGCTGACGCGGGGGCGTGACCCCGCGCCCGTCGACGACGAGGCGTGGGCATGCGCTCCTCCTCGTCCACACCCTCCCCCTCGGCCGCGACCTGCGCGACGGCCGCGCCCCCTGCGACGGCCGCGTCCGACACGGCCGCGTGCGGCGGCAGCCTGGCGGGCGCGGGGCCTGGCGCCGGCAAGCCGCGGCGTGACCTGGTCCACCTGCTGGCCACGCACCCCCACCGGGCACCTGCCGCAGCGGGCGCTGCTCGGGGTTCCGGCGATGCGCTGGATGGACCCTCAGGGCGACCCGCGGATGCCCGCGCTTGCGCGGAACGCCTCGAGCGACTCGGCGCCGAGGCCCTGGGCAGTCCCGAGCTGCTCGCGCTTCTCATTGGTCCGCACACCGCCTGTGGCGCGCCGCAGCTGGCCCACGAGCTCCTCGAGGCGTATGGATCGCTGCGCGGCCTCTCCCGGGCGGCCGCCGCCGACCTGACGCGGCGCCATGGGCTGGGCCGCGTGGCCGCACGCCGGGTCGTGGCCGCCCTCGGCTTGGCCCGGCGTGCCGCGTCGGAAGCGCTGGTTCGCGGCGCACGCCTGGCGACCAGCCAGCAGATCTTCGAGGCCTACCACCTGCTGCTTCGCGACCTCGCCAAGGAGCGCTTCCTGACCATCCTCGTGGACGGCAAGAACCGCGTCATCGGCGAAGTGGTGGTGTCCGAGGGCATCCTCACGGCCAGCCTCGTGCACCCGCGCGAGGTGTTCACGCCGGCGCTGCGTGCCGCCGCCGCGGGCATGGTGTTGGTCCACAACCATCCGTCGGGCGATCCCGATCCAAGCCCCGAGGACCACGAGGTCACGCGCCGTCTCGTGGCCGTCGGGGACCTGGTCGGCATCCGCGTGCTCGACCATGTGGTCATCGGTGACGGTCGCTACGTCTCGTTCCTGGAACGAGGTTGGCTGCCGGCGTAGCCGCTCGGCGCCCGCGTGCGGCACTCGGCAAGCTGCGGAAGGAACCCGCGCCTCCTGGCTGCATTCACCGACCGCTGCCGGGCCCCCACACCTGCCACCCGGCCCAATGCGCCGGATGGGCGAAGCGCGGATCGCGGCGTAGCTCGGCCTGGGCCGCTCGCAGTGCCGCCGGCGCGTCCGCGCCGGCCTCCAGCTGGTGATGGAACGCGCGCATCAGCTTCGACGTCGCCTCGTCGTCGACGTCCCAAAGACCCACGACCACGCTCCGCGCACCCGCCACGAAGAAGGCGTGCACGAAGCCTGCCCGCCCCTCCTGCTCGTACGCACGCGCTTGCCCCGACGAACACGCGGCGAGCACCACCAGATCGGCCCGCACCCGCGCGCGGAGGATCTCGGCCACGGTCCACAGCCCGTCGGAAGCGTCCGTAGGCGCAAGGGCGAGGGCAGACCGCAGCGGGCGCTCGGGGTCGATCTGCCCGTGGCAGGCCACGTGCACGACGCGCCAACGTCGCTCGACCAAGGCCTGGGCGAGGGCAGCCTCGGTGGCCGCGGGGCCGACGAGTCGGCGCTCGGCATCGACGACATCGCCTGCCGCAGCGGGTAGCGGAGCCAGGCCCGGGTGCACGGGATCCGCGACCACGAGTCGCCCGGAGGCGTCCGCCTCCTCACGCGCCCCGAGGATCTGTCCGATCGTCGACGACGGCACCAGGCGCACGTCCGTGTCGGGCCACAACAGGCCCACGGGCAGCATGGCCAGCCGACCCGCGGGCACGAGCGTGAGCGTACGCACACCCGCGAGCTCGAGCGGCGCCACGAGGACCGCCGCGAGGGCCGCCACGGCCGGGGCGGGATCGACGTGGACGTCCTCGACGACGACGTCATCCAGCCGGTCACGCACGAGGTCCTCGGGCCCCAGGTCGACCAGGCGTGTCTCCGCCGGCGTGACCACCAGGGCCCATACCCGATCGAGGCCGTGGGCCATGTGCACCTGCGCCTCGCCAGGTCGCAGCGACGCGCGCACGTCCCCCAAGGAGACGACACGAGGCGCGACGAGCTGCCCCGCCGCCGCGTGCGCGAGTCGGAGCCGCTCGTCGAGCGCTTCGCGCTGCGCCCGCACGGCATCCAACGCGCGAAGTGCCGCACGTGTCGGCTCGACGCCGACGGCGCGCCGCAGCGCCTCCACCGCCTCGGCCTCCGCCTGGCGCAGCACGCCATCGCGCGCCGCGTGTCCGGGGCCGCCGACGTCCACCGGGCCGTCGCCTTCGCCCAGACGCTGGCGGAGAGCCACGGCGCGCGCCAGCTCGGCCACATGGAAGAAGCGCTCGGCCTCGCCAAGCCGCGCCGCAGCCTCCACGGCGGCCCGGAACAGGTGCGTCTCCTTGGCGCGGTAGAGCCAGCCTCGGCGCTCGGGAAGCGTGGCCGAACGCGCCACGACCGACCCGATGCCGCGCTCCGCGCACGCGAGGGCCTTCTCGGGCTCCCCGCGTCGCAGCCAGGCAAGCGCGAGCCAGGTGTCGAGCAGGCTCGTCGCGCGCGTCAGCGCGTGGCGGCGTGCCAGGGCGCGCGCACGGTCCGCCAGGTCGATCGCCTCCTCGACACGGCCGGCCTGCAGCGCCACGACGGCCTGCAGCGAAAGGTGACGCAGCTCGTCGTGCGGCCCGTGGTCCCCGGAACGTGCCCGGTCGCTCGCCGCCAGGGCGCGCGAGGCCGCTTCCACGTCACCGGCTCGCGAGGCGGCCAAGGCCGACAAGTCGTGGAGCAGCTGCACGTCGGCGGGGCGCACGTGCTCGGGTCCGAGGGCCACGGTGCTCTCCACGAGGCGGCGCACGGTGTCGGGGCTCCCGTGGCGCGCTTCGAGCACGACTTCCATGACCCGCAGGTCCACGTCGCGGTCGGCGGCCGCGGGATCGATCGCCCGCGCGGTCGCGACATGCTGCGCCGCGCGCTCGTCGTCCTGCATCTCGAGGGCGGCGACGGCCGCGTTCTTGTGCGCGCCTCGCCGCTCGCCCGGTGTGCCGTGCGCGTCGAAGAACGCCACGCCCGCCTCCAGGCGTGCGGCCCCCTGGGTCCAGCGTCCGGCAAGCACTTCGCTGCTGCCCAGGCGCACTTGCGTGGCAGCGATGCCCCGGGCGTCGCCGCGTGCCTCTTCGAGCGCGAGCAGGCGCGTCTGCAGCGCCAAGCGGCGCTCCAGCGAGAGGGCATCGTGGGCTACGAGCAGGACCTGGTAGAGCCCCTCGCGCTCTTCGGCCGGCGTGGCAGCGAGAGCGAGCGCCGCCTCGGCGTGCTCGATCGCCTCGGGCGTGCGCCGCATCCGGTGCGCGGCCACGGCCATCCGGCGCCGGGCCAGCCACTGGTCTCGCTGAGGCAC
This sequence comes from Planctomycetota bacterium, assembly GCA_050248855.1. GTDB lineage: Bacteria > Planctomycetota > PLA2 > PLA2 > JAEUHO01 > JACKGW01. The sequence continues at coordinate 18,785 of JBFWRP010000023.1, forward strand.
GTGGGGCACGGCGGCCAAGAGGGCCCGCCCAAGCCCGAGCACCTCCTCATGCGCCTCGCCGTCGCGCGCCACCCGCATGGCGGCACCGAGGGCCTGCGCCACGGCTTCCGACCAGCCGTGGCGCGATGCCAGGTCGGCGGCTTCGCGGTAGGCGGTCAGGATCGGCTCGCGCGCGCCCCGGATCCGCTCCAGGGCCCCCGCCCGCTGGATGCGCAGGACGATCCCCAGCACGCCCTCGTCGGCGAGGGCTTCCCCCTCGAGCAGCGCCACCGCACCCCGCGCGTCACCACGTCGTGCCAGCTGCCGGACGGCCCGATCGGCCTCGGCCACGGCGCTTGCGATCGGGTGCTCCTCGCGCCACGCGAGGTAGCGCGCAAGGGCCCCCGCCACGCCCTCCCGCCAGCTTCCTGCCCAGGACCGGGCAACGTCCAGCCGACCCGTCGCGAGCAGGGCTTCCAGGGCTCGCCAGGGCTCGACGCCGCCGCGCGAGACGACGCCGGCCACCGCCGCGTCCCCGCCCTCGGCGTGCAGCGCGGCCAGCCTCTCCGCCAAGGCCTCGGGGCTCTCCTCGGCGCGTGCCCGGCTGCTCGGCCAGGCGGCTGCCAAGAGGGCAAGGACGAGAACCGCGGCCCGGCGCCGGCACATGGGCGGAGCGTACCATCTCGCCTCCGCCCCACCCCGGCCACGAGGTGCTTGGGGGCAATCCGGCGGGGCGAGGCCGACTCTCCTGCGAGAGGCCCTCTGCTTGCCGATTCCCTTCCGCGCCACCCGCCGCCTGACCTCCGCGGATCCCGTGGAGGCCTTCCTGCGTGCCGGACGCCGCGCCCACGCCGTGCTCGCGGCGCCCGAGGCGACCCTGCGCGAGCGCTTGGAGCCCGCGTCCCTGCCTCGGCGTCCCGAGGACTGGTACCTCGCGCAGGCCTGCGACCTGGGCGTCCCGGGAGCCTGGGAGCGCTTGGCGGCGCAGCACCGCCGCCCCCTCAGGGCATTCTTGCGCCGGCGCGGCGGCCGCACGCCGGAGGTGGATGCCGTCCTCGACGACCTCTGGGGCCGCTTGGCCGCCCCTGCGCCGCGCGGCACGGCCACGACGCGCCTGGGCACCTACGACGGGCGCGGCGCGCTCTTCTCGTGGCTGGCCACGGTGGCGTGGCGCGCCCTGGCCGACACGTGGCGGGCGCGCCAGGGTCAGGGCGGTGCACCCGAGGACGGCCCCGGCGACGGGCAGCACGACCCCGGCAGCCAGGTCGGCGCCGACGAGATCGACCGGCAGCTGGGCGGCGCGCTCGAAGAAGCCTGGGGCGGGCTCACCCTGCGTGAGCTGGAGGCGGTGGTGCTCAAGTACCGCCATCACCTGCCCCAGAACCAGATCGCGCGCGTGCTCGGCGTGGGCTCGCCCCGCGTCACGCGCCTGCTGCAGTCGGCCACGCAGCGTCTGCGTGGCGCCTTGGAAGCACGATTCGAGCTCCGCCCCCACGAGGTCGGCGAGAGCCACGCCCTGCGTCACGCCGTGGCGCGGTTGTTGGAGCGCGCAAGCGTCGAGCTGCCTGCGCAAGGGGACACGGGTGCGACCCGTGGGGAGGACGATGGACGTGGCTGACCGGCAGCCTGGAGCTGGGCGTAGGCGGGGCTTGGAGCCCGGAGGCCTGGACGCCGTGGATCCCAACCTCGTGGCAGCCGCCGTCGACGGCGTCATCGGCGAGCACGAGCGGCAACGCCTGGACGCCCTCGTCCATGCGGATCCCGAGACCCTGCTGCTCGTACGCGCGCTTCGCGACGAGCGGCGCCGGGCGCGGCGGCGCCCCTGGCTCCTCGCCGGAGCCGGGGGCGCCGTGGCGGTGGCGGCCGTCCTGGCGGTCCTGCTCGGGGGTCGAGGCGCGAGCCCGGTGGCTCAACGCCCGCTGCGAGAGCGACTCGCCACCGTCGTCGCCCAGCTCCATGCCGAGCATCCCGACCGCTTTGCCACGATGGATCCCGCGTCCCTGCTCGAGGCCAGGCGTCCGGGGACGACCCGCGGGGCGGGCACGGCGTGGCTCGCGCCGCGGGGCCTCACGCTGACGCCCCCCGCGGTGCTGCGCTGGAGCCTGCCAGCGGGCAGCACGCGCATGCGCGTCGAGGTCAAGGGCGGCGCCGTGCGCTTCCAACGCGACGTGGACGGCGCGCAGATGGATGCCCCTTCCCTGGCGGCGGGGCGCTACGTCGTGACGCTGACGCCGTTGGACGGCTTGACGCGCCAGTCGGTCCGCAGCGCCTTCGAGGTGCTCGACGACGAAGGGCGCAAGGCCTGGGATGCCGAGGTCGCCGCGGTGCGTGCGGCCGCCTCCGACGATGTCGCGGACCTGCTGGTCGCCCTGTGGGCGGCGCAGCGCGGGCTCGTGGACGTGGCACGCGACATGGGGACGAGGGCCGCCGCGGCCCCCGGTGAGGTGGGCGACGCAGCACGCCGCCTGCTCGAGACGCTCGCGCAGTAGCTCATCGCGCGGGCCGCGCGCACGCAATCGCACCCTCGCGTGCAAGTAGCAGCCCGCGAGAACCGATCGCGAGAAGTGGCGAGTGTGGCTCCTCCAGGGAGCTCCGCCGTGCTGCTGCGGAGCGCGCAGGGCACGATCGTGGAGTGCCCGCCCACGCCTCGCGAACGGGCCCCGCGACTCCCACCGTCTGCAGGGGCCGTGCGCGCGGCATGGTCGCCATCCAGGGAGCACGGTCGCGTCGACGCCACCGTTGCGCCTCGGTCGTCCTGCCTCGTCGTAGGGAGCGTGCATGGTCCGCCTTCTGCTCGCCGTCGCCGTGCTGGGTGCTGCGGGCGCCGTCTGGGCGCTGTGGGCCCGGCCCAACACCGCGCCCCACGGTTCCCTGGAGGTGGCGGAGGGCGCGGTCGACGCGACCACGCACGAGGCTCCGCTGACGCCACCGCCGCGGCGCCCGATCCTGCGCGCGTGGCGTCCCCCGCAGGAGCGGACCGACGAGGCGCCGGACCTCCGGCGCCCGCGCCACGTGCCCCCCGCCACGCTCGAGACCCTCGGTACGGCGCGCGGCTGGGAGGCCAGCGTCAAGGCCTTCCACGGCCTGCCGACTTGCCGGGATGACGAAGCGGCATCGCGCCTCCTGCGGCTGCTGGACGAGGTCACGGACCCCGTCGTTCGTCAGAACCTGCTGTTCCATCTCGCGCTCGGCGTGCGGGGCGGCGCTGCCCACCTCGAGGACCTGCGACGGCGCGCGGGACCGCGGTGGAGCGACGCGGACGACGAAGACGCCCTCGTCGCCCTCGCGTTCGGGGGCCAGGGGACTGCCGTCGGCGAGATGACCGCGCTGGCGGTACAGCCCTCCAGCGCTCCGGTCCACCGGCTGCTCCCGCAGATGTCCGATCTCGAGGCGCTGGGGAAGACGGGGAGCGAGGAGGCGCGGGAGGTGCTCCGCAGCCACCACGCGATCGAAGTCCTGGATCGCGAGCCCTACTACAAGCTGCTGGCCGTGCACGTGCCACTCGTGTGGCAGGACGCGGCGCCATCCCCCGCCGTAGCGGCTCACGTTCGCACGAAGCTGTGCGAGGTCTGGCTGGATCGCTATCCGGGCCACCCGGGCTCGGACGACATCGCGCTTCGTGTCGCGCGGTCACGTCTGGCCGAAGGGCGGAACCTGGAGGCGGCGCGCTGGTACGGCAAGGCGGCGGCCCTCCCCGACCAAGACGCGGGCGTCCGCTGGGCGGCCGCTGGCGGCCTGGTCGGCCTGGCCGAGGTGCTGCTCGAGCGCGAGGAAGTCCTGACCCTGGCCAACGAGCTGGCGCACGACACCCCGCAGCACGAGCTGCTGCACTACATCTACGTCCGACGGACCGCCGCGGAAGTCGGCGTGCGGGAAGGGGTGGAGGCCCTCGAGCTGGCCATCCGGCGAGCGGACGTGCCGCAGCTCGAGGCAGCCTTCCACCACTCGTGCCGGCCCCAGGGCATCCGGGGGCTGGACTCGGGACGCACGCCCCTCCCGGAGGACGACGAGCTGCGCTCGTGCTGGGGACCGGGGGGCGACCGCATGTGGCCACTCGTCCCGCATGACGACGCGAGAGGTCGCGACCGTCGGCTGGAGCCCTCGCGCGAGACGGTAAGCCTCGACCCGTACCTGCTGGCCCGTCAGGTACGCATCTGGCGATCGCTGGCCCTCCTCCAAGATCGTGCGTGGCACGCCCGTCGCCACGAGCGTGAGGATCTCGAGTACAAGCTCGCCGCCGTGCCGTACCACGAGCCCAACGCGTGGTGGCCCGCGTACCACCGTCGGGGCTCGGAGTTCGGACGCTGGCTGGGCGAGGCGTGGCGCAGGGACCGGGGGCCGTTCGAGCAGGGCGCGGAGCGCTTCATGGCCACGTCCCTTGCGTGGCGCCGCGCGCTCGAGGCCTTCGGGCGCTTCGTCGACGAGAACCCGGACTCGGACCTCGTCGAGAAGGCGCGCTTCTCCATGGGCCTGTGCTGGCGTTGCCTGGCCGACGAAGCGCCCCGACACCTGGTCACGTCCCGCGAGCTGGACCGGGCGCGACGACGGGAGGCGGTCGAGGGCGTCCTTGCGTGCATGCAGGACGTCACACGACGGCACCCGCAGAGCCCCTTGGCCGACGACGCCGCGCGCGCCGTCGTGTACTGGACGAGCTGGCGCGAGCGCGAGGCGCAGCAAGCCGGCGCCTCCGACGGGGGGCGCTAGGAGCCAGCACTGGCCTCGCCGCGAAGCCTGCCTCGGCAGGTCGCCCCCAAAAACGAAGCGAGGCCGCACACGTCTCCGTGCGCGGCCTCGACGACTCGCGGCGTCCTGGGATCAGCTGCCGCCGCCGCCCTTGGCAGCCTTCTTCGGGTGGTCCTCGGGACCGAAAGTGGTGCTGCTCCACTCCGTGATGCCGTTGCTGCCCTTCTGGGTCCAGGCGTTGGCCGTCACGAGGCTCGCGTACACGCCGATCAAGGCGGCGAGCAACAGGCAGATCACCATGAGCGCAGGCGTGCGTGCCTCTTCGGCGACCACCACGCGACGCTGCTGCTGCTGGGGGGCGCGCGCGGCGCCGCCGCGGCGGCTGGCGCCGATGTCCTCGACTTCGTCCTCTTCGCCGAGGTCGGCGTCTTCGGTGAAGTCGATCGGCTCGGTGCTCATGCCGACGTCACCCTGGTCGATGAACGTGTCCTGGCTCGAGATCTCGGCCGTCCGCATGCCGCCGGTGGCGGTGAGGTCCGGCTCGGCGAGCAGGTCGTCGCCCAGCGTGTCGCCGACGCCGGCGCCCACGTTGACGGTCGGCTGGCTGTCGTCGTCCTCGAGGCTGATCTCGGTGAGCGACGTCTCGGACGTCGTGCCGCTGCGGCCACCGCGCCCCGCGAGGTTGTCGATCTCGCTACGCTTGAACTTCATCTGGCCGCCCTCGCGGAAGGCGCGGATCTCGCCCTCGGACACGAGGCGCTTGAGGCGGTTCTCGTCGATGCTCAGCTGACGGAGCACCTCGTCGAAGCTGTAGAACTCGCCGCTCTTGGACTTGGCCACGGACAACCTCCCTGGCGTCCCCAGGCGCGGGGCTCGGCGCCGCGAGATCCTCGCGTGCCAGCGACCGGGCCGATGGGACGGATGTTGGTCGAAGCGGGCGCCTCTCACGAGGATCCCACGCGCGGCCGCCACGCACCAACCCTCCCTGTCGGAACGGGCTCCGCGGCTGGAGAGCATCCCAGATCCCCCCCCGGGGATCAAGGTTGGCGACCCCAAAACCCCTTGGGAAGGGGGAGAGGAAGGGGCCGGAGGCCGGGGCCGGCGCCCCGTGGGCGGATCGGCGCGGGGGGACGCGGCCGCTGCGCCCCGCGGACCAGCCGTCCGGATTGCGTTGGGGAGACCGGGGGCCGGCGGGCCGACCCGCAGGCGGGCTCCCTCCCGCGCGTCTCGCACGGGCGCGGCGCAGACGCGCGCAGGCGCCGCTCGGAGCGCGGCGCGATCGCCACGGACCGGGCCGTCAGTGCGACGGTAGCGCCAGCATCGGCGAGGACTCGTGGTCCGCGTCGGCCTGCCTTGGCAGGCCGCGCCAAGGGGTACGACTCGAGGAGCCGATGCTGGTGCAAGACCGAGCATCCGGCGAGCCGCACGCCCGTCCCCCAGGAGGCGTACCTACCTACCGAGGTTGACGTTCTGGTCGGGGATGCCAGAGCCCTCCGGCGTCGACTTGCCCATGGCGGCCTCGAAGGCCGAGCGCAGCTGGTTGCGCGTGCGCTCGGAGAGGTCGCGGTAGCCCTCGAGCCTCAGGTCGAAGTCGATGTGACGTGCGGCCAAGAGACGCAAGCCGCCCTTGTCCTCGGCGCGCAGGGGCCGATCGCTGGTCGGCAGGCGGCCCTTGTATTGGTAGACGAGGATGCGCTGCGCGACCGTGTCGAAGTAGTAGACGACGCTCTCGCCACCTCCGACCGAAGCCGAGAGCGCAATGGCGCGGTTGTTGGAGTCGCTGGTGCCCCCACCGGGGTTGGAGACGCCGGGTGTGTCGGTGCGCGAGCGCGTGCCCGCGCTCCCCGTGGCGCCACCCCCGAAGAGCTCGCCGAGCAGCCCGGGATCCGCAGGCTGGTCGCCGTCGGCATCGCCGAACGCAGGCGGGTCCTCGGCGTACGCCGGCGTCGCGGGAATCGCCAGGCCCTCCAGCCCGCCGAACACCACGAGGGCGCCGAAGGCCAGCGTGGCGGCCCAGCCCCCCGCAAGGAACCCGATCCACAGCGAAGCGCGGCCAGCGCGGGGCGCTTGGGCCGACTGGGACACTTGGGCCGACTGGGGCACTTGGGCCGACCGGGGGGCCAGGGGCGCGTGGGGCGCGGGGGGGACGTCCGGGCTCGATGAATCCAAGGTCATGGGCACCTCCCTTGACGGCAGAGGACGCCGCAAGTCTACGCCGGGGCCCCCGGCTGTCCGTCACCGTCCCGTCTCCCCCCTCCCTCGGCCTGCGCAGGCGCCGGATCGCCCGCCCCGGACCCGGCCGACGGCAGGTAGATCGTGAACGTGGCGCCCTCCCCCGGTGGGCTGGAGAGGGTGATCGAGCCGCCGTGGTTGGTCACGATGGTGTGGGCCACGGCCAGGCCCATGCCGCTGCCTTCACCGACTTCCTTCGTCGTGAAGAACATGTCGAAGCAGCGGTCCTGGTCTTCGGGCGGGATGCCCGGGCCGTTGTCGCGGACGCGCACGACGACCTCGCCCTCGCCGCGCGCCACGAGGATCTCGACGCGCCGCTTGCCCTCCTGGCCGGCCAGGGCGTCGGCGGCGTTGAGCAGCAGGTTCAGCACGACCTGCTGCAGCTCCGTCGGGTCCCCGAAGACCACCGCCTGCCCGCGCTCGGGCAGCTGCGCGCGGACGACGACCCCTGCTTGGCGTAACCGATGCTCTGCCAGGGCCAGGCTCCGCTCGGCCACGTCCACCAGGTCGATCGACCGCGCCTTGGGGTCGCGTGGCGTGAAGGCGAGGAAGCGCTTCACGATCTGCTCGACGCGCTCGAGCCCCTCGTCGATCAGCTCGAGGTAGACGGCTTGGCGCTCCGGTGGCAGATCCCCGCGCGCCAAGGAGCGCACGGCGTTGCGCATGCCGCCCAGCGGGTTGTTGATCTCGTGGGCGAGGCCGGCGGCCAGCTTGCCCGTGGCGGCCAGACGCTGCGCGATCAGGAGGTGTTGCTCCGTGCGTTGGATGCGCTCGAGGCCCTGCGCGACACGCTCTTCGAGCTGGCCGTGGTACGCGAGGATCTCGCGGGCCATGCGGTTGAAGGCATCGAGCGTGCGCCCGATCTCGTCGCGGCGCCCGGGACGCACGCGTAGCGGCTCGGGCCGCGCACCGGCCGCCAGCGCGTCCGCGGCGCGCGCGAGGCGCTCCATGGGCCGGATCACGAGCTGGGAGACGGCGAGCCAGCCGATCACGCCCAGGAGCACGACGCCCGCCGCGAGGATCACGTAGAGGTGCTTGACGAAGCCCGTGCGATCCCGCGTCTGGGCGACCACGGCGAAGCGTCGACCGCGCGTCTCGTCGGCAGCGATGATCGTGAGGCGCCGGTCCCGGATGACGTAGGTGCGTTCCCCGCTGCCGCGCAACGACGCGGCTACCGAGTTGGCCTCGGCCTGGATGCGCACGAACAGGTTGCGGTCCTCCTCCTCATCCACGTCGGGCTCGGTGAGCCGCCCGGTGTCCTCGGAGAAGTACGCTTCGGCGGTCCAGACGTCGTCCTGCGACTCGACCGTGTCTTCGCGCGCCCAGCGGAAGACCCAGGCCTCCTCGAGCAGCCCGTCGTCGAGTGCCTTCAGCACCGCCCGACCGAACTCGCGCCACGTGCTGCGCTGGCCGCGCTCGAAGAGCTCCAGCATGGCTTCGGCAGTGGTGTACTCCCTCTGGTCGGCCTGCCGGACCAACCCAAGCGAGGCGAGCAGCACCGCCAGGGGCAGGCCGATCGCCGTGGCCAGCAGCTTGGTGCGCAGGGACATCCTGGAGGGCCGCTCCTCTGCCGTCCGAGCCGCCCCGACGGCGACCCGCACGCGGGTCCCGCCAACGGTACCGGGCGCGCGGCGCGGCCGTATCGTCCGGGTGCCGATGGCGTCCACCAGCACTCCCACCGCGGCCCGCGAAGAGGCCCTCCACGTCGCCGAAAGCGCCCGGGAGGCCACGCGCACGCAGCCGTCGTTCGCCGCCGAGCTGTTCCTGGGACACCTCGACCGGGATCGCGTCGTGCCGTGGCCCGAGCCCGATGCGAAGGCGCTGGCCGAGGCGGCGCCCGTCATCGAGCGCATCGAGGCCGCGCTCCGCGCCCACTTGGACCCCGAGCAGGTCGCCCGCGAGGGCGTGATTCCCGATGCCGCCATGGCGGCGCTGCACGAGGCGGGAGCCTTCCGGCTCAAGGTGCCCAAGGTCCATGGAGGCCTCGGCTTCAGCCAGAGTGCCTACAACCAGGCCGTGGCGCGCGTCGCCACGTGGTGCTCCAGCACGGCCATCCTGCTGAGCGGCCACCAGAGCATCGGCGTTCCCACGCCGCTCAAGCTGTTCGGCACCGAGGAGCAGAAGAAGCGTTGGCTGCCGCGCATGGCGAGCGGCGCCGTCAGCGCCTTCGCGTTGACCGAACCGGAAGCAGGCAGCGACCCGGCGCGGCTCAAGACCACCGCCGTGCCGACGGACGACGGCGCGGGCTGGATCCTGGACGGCGAGAAGCTCTGGTGCACCAACGGCCCCATCGCCGACACGATCGTCGTGATGGCGCGCACGCCCGACAAGCTCGTCGGCGGCAAGCCGCGCACGCAGATCTCCGCCTTCATCGTGGAGATGGACCAGCCGGGCTGCGAGGTCGTGCATCGCTGCGAGTTCATGGGCTACGCCGGCATCCAGAGCGGCCTCTTGCGTTTCCGCGGCGTGCGCGTGCCCAAGGAGAACCTGCTCGGCCCCGAGGGACAGGGCTTGAAGCTGGCCCTGATCACGCTCAACACGGGTCGCCTCACGTTGCCGGCCACCAACGCGGCCGTGGCGTGGCAGTGCGTGGGCGCCGCGCGCCGCTGGGCGGCGCGTCGCGAACAGTGGGGCTCCCCCATCGGCAAGCACGAGGCCGTGGCCGCGCACTTGGCGTGGATGGCCTGCCACGCCTACGCCATGCAGAGCCTCTCGGACTACGCGGCGGCGCTCGCCGATCGCGGCGACTCCGACATCCGCATCGAGGCCGCCATGGCCAAGCTGTTCGGCTCGGAGATGGTCTTCCAGATCGCCGACCGCACCGTGCAGGTGTTCGGCGGCCGTGGCTACGAGACGAAGGCCTCGCTCGAGGCGCGTGGCGAGTGGGGCGAGCCGATCGAGCGCTGGTTCCGCGAGTCGCGTCTGAACCGGATCGTGGAGGGCACGAGCGAGATCCTGCGCCTCTTCCTCGCCCGCGAGGCCCTCGACCCGCACCTCAGGCGCGCCGGCGCGCTGGCCCGGCCCGGCGCGGGCACCGGGGCCAAGATCGGCTCGTTCCTCAAGGCCGCCGCGTACTACCCGTTCTGGTTCGCGGCGCGGCTGCTGCCGCGGTCGCTCCCGCCGTCGGCCCTGCCCGCGCCGCTCAAGCAGCCCTGGCGCCGGCTGGAGCGCGAGAGCCGTCGCCTGGCCCGCCGCATCTTCTACGCCATGGTCCGCTTCGGCCCGTCGCTGGAGCATCGCCAGGCGCTGCTCGGCCGCCTCGTGGACGACGGCACCGACCTCGTTGCCGTCGGCGTCACGCTGGGCCACGCCGCGCGCCAGGGCGCCGCGGCCGACGTCGAGCTCGCCGCCTTGTTCGCGCGCCATGCGTTCCAGCGCCTGAAGCAGCGTCGCTCGGTGCCCGTGCGCCTGGATGCCGAGGACCGCGCGGTGGCCGCGCGCCTGCTCGAGGGCCGCTACGCCGTGTTCGAGCGCGACGTGATGGAGCCCGCCGGCGGCGATGTCTGACGACGAAGAGGTCGCCAAGGTCAAGCGCTCGAACGATCGCTGGATCGTGCTGGCGCTGACGATCTCGGCGTTCCTCCTCGCGTGGCTGCTCAGGAACCACTTGGACTCCATCCACGAGATCAGGGAGCGCCACCGCCACATCGATCGCGAGATCGACGGCAACCTGCCGAAGGACACCGGTCGATCGGCCACGCCGGCCAACGTGGGTCCCCCACGCGTAGAGGTTCGCGTGGAGGCATTCCCGGATGGCCGGACGCGCATCTCGGTCCTCGGCGACCAAGCGCGTTGGTGGCTTCTGCCGCGCGACGGCGAGGCGAACGAGCGTGCCCGTGAAGAGATCCTCGGCCAGCTGACGGCGAAGCTCGCCGAGGCGGGCGCCCAGCTGGACATCCCGCGCGCCACGATCCACACGCAGCCCAAGCCTTCCAGCGCAGAAGCGTCGTCGGCGGTGATGTTCGTCCTGGACGCCCTGCTCGCTGCCGACATCCGGGACGTGGCTCTCGACGAAGGCGACACGGCCGGGGCCCCGCTCCGATGAGTACCGCCGTCGACGTCCGCCTGTTCAACGGCCAACGCGTGACCTTGCGCCAGGCCGTGCCGGACGACGAGCCCGCGCTGGAGGCGCTGCTGGCGCGCTTGGCCCGCGGCCCCGAGCCGCGGCTGTTGTTTCCTGCCTGTGCCGCGGGCGAGGCGTTCGCCGAGACGCTCTGCCGCCGGGGCGAGGCGCGGGACGCCTTCACGCTCCTCGCGCTGGACGACGACGAGCACGTCGTGGCCGCGGGTAGCTGGGTGCGCACCGCGGACGACGCGGCCGACCTCGCCCTGGCGGTGGATCCGGAGCTTCGCGGCGTGGGCCTGGGAGGCTTCCTGCTGGCGCACCTGGCGACGCGTGCCGCCTGGGAGGGCTTGGCGCGCCTGACCGCGGCGACGCATCCGGAGAACGTCGGCATGCTGCGCGCGCTCGAGGCCACGGGCCTCTCGGCGCCGGCGCGACGCGACGAGGACGTCGTGCGCATCGACCTGGGGCTCGTGCCCGAGCGGGGCGAGACGCCCCTGGCGGGTCTCGCCGGCCGGATCGCGACGATCGCATCCATGCGCCCGCTCTTGAAGCCCGCCAGCATCGCCGTGGTCGGCGCGTCGTCGGACGCGCAGAGCCTCGGCTACCGCGTGCTCGACGAGCTGGTCCGACGCCGCTTTGCCGGCCCGGTGTACGCCGTCAACCCCAAGCGCCGCAACGTCGGTCCGCTTCCGGCTTCCCCCTCGCTTCGCGAGCTTCCCGAAGCGGTCGACCTGGCCGTGATCCTGGTGCCGGCCGAGCACGTCGAGGGGGTGGTGGACGACGCCGTGGCCCGCGGCGTGCGCTCGCTCGTGGTCATTTCCGCGGGCTTCGCGGAGACGGGCCCGGAGGGCCGCGCACGCCAGGAGCGCATCCTGGCCAAGGTGCGCGAGCACGGCTTGCGCATGGTCGGGCCCAACTGCATGGGCATCGTGAACGCCGCGGACGACGTGCGCATGAACGCCACGTTCTCGTCGTGGTTCCCCGAGGCCGGCAGCGTCGGCATGCTCTCGCAGAGCGGCGCGCTCGGCGTGGCGATCTTGGCCTTCGCCAGCTCCCTGGGATTGGGGCTGTCCACCTTCGTGAGCGTGGGCAACAAGGCCGACGTGTCGGGCAACGACCTGCTCGAATGGTGGGAAGCGGACCCGGCCACCCAGGTCGTGCTGCTGTACCTGGAGTCCTTCGGCAACCCGCGTCGCTTCGCGCGGATCGCTCGGCGCGTGAGCCGCACGAAGCCCGTGATCGTGGTCAAGAGCGGTCGCTCGGACGCCGGGCGGCGGGCCGCCGGTTCGCATACGGCGGCGCTGGCGGAAGCCGACGTCGCGGCCGACGCCCTGTTCGCCCAGACGGGCGTGCTCCGCGCCGACACGCTCGAGGAGATGTTCGACCTCGCCCTCGTGCTGGCCAGCCAGCCGCTGCCCGTCGGCCGGCGCGTGGCCGTGCTCACCAACGCAGGGGGGCCCGGCATCCTGGCGGCCGACGCGCTGGCCGCTCACGGGTTGGACGTGCCCGAGCTGTCCCCGGCCACGCGCGACGCGCTGGCCGCGTTCCTGCCGCCGGCCGCCAGCACGCGCAACCCCGTCGACATGATCGCGTCGGCGAGCCCGGAGCAGTTCGAGCGCGCATCCGCGATCCTGCTGGCCGACCCGGAGGTGGACGCGCTCCTCGTGATCGACGTGCCCATCGACCGGCGCGGCTGGGACCTGGTCGAGCCCCGTCTGCTGGCCGGCGTGGACGCGGGGCTGTCGCGAGGGGGCCACGCCAAGCCCGTCGTGGCCTGCGTGATGGGCACGGGCCACGAGGGGCGGGCCCACCTCTTGGCCGATCGTCTGCCCGCGTTCACCTTCCCGGAAGCGGCGGCGCGCGCGCTCGCCGGTGCGTCGCGCTACGCGACGTGGCGCGCCATGCCCCCGAGCCCGCCGGCCGTGCTGCGCGGCCTCGACCTCGATGCCGCGGTGGCTCGTGCACGCGCGGCGCGTGCGCGCGAGGTCGGCGGTTGGCTGCGGCCCGACGACGCGTTCGCCGTGCTCGCCGACCTGGGCCTCTCCGTGCTCCCCCACCGCCTGGTGACCACCGCCGAGGAGGCCGTCGCCGCGGCCCGGGCCATCGGCGGTGCGATCGCGCTCAAGATCGTCAGCGCCGACGTGCTGCACAAGAGCGATCGTGGCGGCGTGGTGCTCGGCCTCGAGGGCGACACCGCGGTCCGTCGGGCCTTCGAGGCCATGGCCTCCTCGTTTCCCCGGCGTGAGGGCGTGTTCGTGCAGGCCATGGCGCCCCCGGACGGCACGGAAGTCCTGTTGGGCGTCGCGCTGGATCCCTCGTTCGGACCGCTGGTGGCCTTTGGCCTCGGCGGCGTCCACGTGGAGGTCCTGCGCGACGTCGTGTTCCGCATCGCGCCGCTGGAGGCGGCGGACGCGGCGGCCATGGTGGCCGGGCTGCGCGGCCACGCCCTGCTGGAGGGACATCGGGGCACCGCGCCGCGCGACCGCGACGCGATCGAGGACGCGCTGCTGCGAATCTCGCGGCTGGCCGAGGCCCTGCCCGAGCTCGCCGAGCTCGACATCAACCCGGCCTTCACCCTCCCCGTCGGCCACGGGCTGGCCCTGGCCGACGTCCGCATGCGCTTGGCGACGCCCGCCGCCCCTCCGACCCCCTGATCCGGTTGCCCTCGGTAGGCACCCGGGGGCAAACGGGTCCAGCGGCGCAGCCTTCGGTAGTTTCCGCCCTGGCCCGGACCCGGAGGCTTCCATGATGCTTGCCCGCCGCCCGCTCCTGCTCGTCCTCGTGGGTGTGCTCGCGCTCGGCGGCCTCGTGGCGTGCGGCGGCGGCCCGCTGGACCTGGACGCGGCGGCCGACCTCCTGCCCAAGGCGCTCGAGAAGGGCAAGGCGCTCGAGGCGAAGCTCCTCGCCATCGACAGCCCCGAGGCCGCCACGGCGGCCAAGCCCGCGGTGGAGCCCCTCGTGGCGACCTTCGCCGAGATGTTGGCCAAGCTGGTGCCGGTGAAGTCCCTGCTCAAGGGCGGCTTGGCGACGACGTGGTCCGAGGTGGACGCGATCGCCGGCAGGGTCCGCGCGAAGGCCGCCGCCTGGGCTGCCGACGCCGACGGTCCCGGCGGTCAGATCGTCGAGGCCCTCGGCGGCAGTCTCATCGACCGCATCATGGACATGCCGAGATAGCCGAGCCGAGGGTCTGTCCAAGAGCACTCCGTCGCGAGGGCGCCGGGGCCGAAGCGAGCCACAGGCACGACGAGAATCCGGGCCGGAGGCGGTCTCCTGACCGTAGAGGACCCGGATTCGAGCTGGGCCGTGGCGCAGCAAGTGACCCGGTGGCGCAGCAGAGGGCGCTTTCGGACAGAGCCTAGCGCTGCGCCACCACCAGCTGGGCCACGGCCTCCAGGGCCTCGTCGCCGCGGTCGTTGGTCCCGCAGAAGCGGGCGACGAGGTCGAGATCGCGGTCGGTCGGGAAGTCGAGCAGCCACGTCGCCTCGCCCGCGATCGCGTCGTCGGCGATGTCCACATGGGCCTGGCCTTCCAGGAGCGTTGCCCCTCCCGGCAAGATCAGGTCGAGGCTGCAGCCGCGTGCGCCTTCGGCACGAGCCCATCGCCCGCGCACCACGGCCCGATCCGGGCTCGGCCGCTCGATGACCTCGAGGACGAGCGCGCCGAGCGCGGGATTGGGCTTGCCGGTGAAGGGGGGCGCCGGCCGGTCCAGGTCGTGACCGCCCCGTAGCCGCTGCACGTTGGGTGGTGCGGGGTGGCGCTCTCCGCGCAGGCCCGGAAGCAGGGCGCCGATGAAGAACGCGCCAGCCGCCAGCAGGATCCAAAGGGTGCGTCGCATGGGCGGGTCCTCCGTGGCTCGGCGCGTCACGGGCTGACGGACAGCGTGTAGTCGGCCCGGTTGCCCGTGCCGCTCGCGTCCATCGGGTCGCACGAGCCCGTGAACCGGGCCTCGACGCGGATCAGGTAGCGGCCCGGGGAGAGCGTGCGGATGATCTGCTCGGAGGCCGAGCCGCTGTTGGTGGACTGGGCAAGGCTGCCGTTCACGTTGGTGTTGGACGTCAGATACAGGTCGAGGTTGTTGCCGCTTCCTGCGATCGGAGTGATCGCCAGGTCGATGGTGACCGTGGTCGACGACGCGATGTCCAAGCGGTACCAGGCCGACGACGTGATGCCGCGGCACTGGTTCTTGAAGCCCGTTCCCGTGGCGAGGCTGTCCAGCGTGCCCGAGTGGTTGCCTCCGATGGCGATCGGGATGGGCCAGACGTCGTCGCCCGCCAGCGGATAGCCGATCCCCTGGTCTTCGGGGGCCAACAGGAGCGCCGTGACCTGGGGCTGGCTGACGCTTGCACTCCCGGCCACCACGCGGTCCAGGAACAGCCCGATGTAGGGAGCATCCTGCGTCGGCTCGAGGGTGAACATGGCGTCCAGGATGTCGCCCAGCGGCGCCGCGACCGCGTCGCCGTCCGTGTCGGTGGGGCCGAGCCCTCCGTCGCCCAAGTCCCAGATGATCTCGGCCACCGTGAACTCGCCGCCGATACCGTCCGGGTCGCTCGCTCCCGTGACGTTCTCGGCGCTGATCGTGAAGAAGACGCCGCCGTCGGTGCTCGTGGAGTCCGTGTAGACCGGATGGCCGAGCATGAGGTTGCCCAAGCCCGTGGCCTGACCCTCACTGAAGGCGAACGCCGGCTCGAGCGGCTGGCTGCCGTGCGGGCCGCCGCGGCTCATGGTGTGGCTGAAGGCGTTCTCCACGTAGTGGCAGGTCTCGTGGGCCACGACGGCGTCGTCGAAGTAGTCCGTGTCGCTGTTGTCGAGGTTGCCCGCCGCGCCGCCCAGGATGGCCAGCGCGTTGGCTCCCGGGCGGTAGAAGCTGACGCCGCCCAGCGCGCCGTTGTTGCCGACGCGGGTGTAGGCGTGCGCGTCGCCCGCGTCGGAACCGAGCGCTGCCGCAACCTGGTCCAGCACGGTGACCATGGTGTCCAACACGGCAAAGCCGATCGACGGACGGTTGCCCAGGTTGTAGGGCACGAGCACATCCACGACGGGGCTGCCCATGGCCGTGATGCCGCCGATGGACCACGAGAACGCGTTGTTGGGGTCGTGCGAGTCGGAGAACGGGGGATCCGCCTCGTGCACCGTGTAGTCGCGCGTCGGATCCTCGGACGTGCGGCTGTACGCACGGACCTGGATGGTGCTGCCGTCCGGCGGAGCGACCACCAGCGCGTAGCTCCCGGCGGCATCGCTGCTCGTCCGGCCGTAGCAGACCGTGCCGTCGGCGCTCAGGACCTCGACATCGACGAACCGGGCGGGACGCAGCTGCGTCGCCGGCCCGACGCCACCCGAGCTCAAGACGAGACGCTGGTAGCGCACGTCGCCAGACACGGTGATGGGCGTGCCGGTGCCGTTGGCGCAGCCAGGGAGCGGCGGGGGCGGGGCCGACCCACCCCCCCCACCACCTCCCCCGCAGCCGGCCAGGAGGAGCGACAGGCCCAGGACGCCGCCGCGAAGGCGGGCCAGCGGTCGGGACGGGAAACGGCGCATGGCCTCCTCATCGGCCCCGTAAGGAGCGGTCCGTAGGCGCGCCGGAGCGCCCGACGTCTTCCTTGTACCTCCGCCCGCGCCCGCCGGGACGCGCGCCGCCCCCCCGGGGCCGCTGCGACCGGCTTCTCCAGGCGCGCTTCAGGTTGGGGGGAGCGCGGGGGTGCCGGACGTGCGGCTACGCCGCCTCGGGCGCGAGGGTGCCCGGGGCCCGCGGCGGCGCCGGTTGCGGCGGGGAGGCGTCTCCCCCGGCGCGAACACGGGGGGCCGTCCGGACGGCGGCGTCCTACCGGCGGAGCCTGGCACCTTGCGCACGCTGCGGCCTTGCCGCACCGCAGCGAGGAGAGCCGGGCGCCCGCCGCCTACCCCGCGCGCTGGTCCACGGACTGGATCAGCTTGAGGAGCGGCAGGAAGAGGCCGAGCACGATGAGGAACACCGCGCCGCCCAGGAACACGATCAGCAGGGGCTCGATGATCGAGACGAGGGAGCCGACCGCGATGTCCACCTCTTCGTCGTAATTGTCGGCGACGCGGATGAGCATCTTGTCGAGCTCACCGGTCTCCTCGCCGACGTCCACCATGTTGACGATGATGTCGTCGAAGATGCCGCTCTCGCCCAGGGGCTCGGCAATGGTGCCGCCCTCGGTGATCGACTCGCGGACCTTGTCCAGCGCGTCCTCGAGCACCGTGTTGCCGGCCGTGTTGCGGCAGATGTCCAGGGCCTCGAGGATCGGCACGCCCGAGCTGATCAGCGTGCCGAACGTGCGGCTGAAGCGGGCCACCACGACCTTGCGCACGAGCGTCCCGATGATGGGCAGACGCAGCTTGACGCGGTCGTAGAAGCGGCGCCCGCCGCGCGTCATGCCGATGCCCTTGATCGCGGCCACGAACAGGACCAGGATCAGGAGCACGATGTACCACTTGTCGAGCAGGAAGCGGCTGAACCCCTGCAGGAACTGGGTCAGGGCGGGCAGCTCGCCGATGCCGGGGAGGCTCTTGAACACCTCCTCGAACTTGGGGACCACGAACACCATGATCAGGAGCAGGATGGCGACGGTGACGCTGCCCACCACGACCGGGTAGACCATGGCGCCCTTGATCTTCTTCTTGAGGCGCTCGGCCTTCTCCATGAAGCCGGAGAGGCGCGCCAGGATCACGTCGAGCACGCCGCCGGCCTCGCCGGCCTTCACCATGTTGGTGTAGAGACCGTCGAACACGCCCGGGTGGCGGGACATGGCCTCGGAGAGCGGGCTGCCCGACTCGACTTCGTCGGTCACGTCCACGACGACGGACTTGAACGGCCCGCGCTCCATCTGGCCGCCGAGGATCTTGAGGCTGCGCACGATCGGCAGACCGGCGTCCTGCAGCGTGGAGAGCTGCGAAGTGAACTGCGTCAGGGCCTTGCGGCTGACGCGTGCCCGGCCGATGGGCTTGGTCCGCGGTGTCGCGGTGGCGGTAGCACCGCCTCCCGCGCCACGCGGCGCTCCGCCGCGGCCGCTGCTCTTGCCTCCCTGGGATGCCGGGATCTTGGGCATGTCTCGCTCGCTCTCCTGCCGCCCCGAGCCTATCGCAGAACGCCCCGGGACCACCCCGACGCGGGGGGCGCCGGGGGGCCGCCGGGGGGCCCCGTCAGACCGTCATGGTCTCGCGAATGACCTCCTCGACCGTCGTGATGCCGTCGAAGACGGCGTCCAGACCGCTCTCGCGCAGCGTCCGCATGCCCTCCCGGCGTGCCTGGCTCCGCAGCTCGTCGGACGACACCCCCTTCAGGATCATGTCCCGCAGGGACTCCGTCAGCAGCATCATCTCGTAGATGGCCGTCCGGCCCTTGTAGCCCGTGCCGTTGCAGAGCCGGCAGCCCTTGCCGTAGGCGAAGTGCTTGCCTTGGATCTCGGCCGGGGTCAGCTCCAGCTCCGCGAGGACCTCGGGGCCGGGCTCGTAGGTCACCTTGCACTCCTGGCAAACCCGGCGCACGAGGCGCTGGGCGATGATCGCCTCCACCGTGGCCGTGAGCAGGAACGGCTCGATGCCCAGGTCCTGCATGCGGGTCAAGGCCTGCGGGGCGTCGTTGGTGTGCAGCGTCGAGAAGACGACGTGGCCGGTGAGGGACGCCTCGACGGCGATCTGGGCCGTCTCGAGGTCGCGGATCTCGCCGACCAGGATCATGTCGGGGTCCTGACGCAGGATCGCACGCAAGCAGTTGGCGTAGGTGGTGCCGATCTCCTCGTTGACCTGGATCTGGACGATGCCTTGCAGCTCGTACTCGACGGGGTCTTCCGTGGTGATGATCTTGATGCCCACGTCGTTGGCGTGGTTGAGGCACGAGTAGAGCGTGGTGGTCTTGCCCGATCCGGTAGGCCCCGTCACGAGCACGATGCCGTAGGGGAGCTTGATCAGCTTCTGGATGAGGTCGCGCTCCTTCTCGCGCAGGCCGATCTGCTCGATGTCGAGCGACACGACCGAGCGGTCCAGGACGCGGATCACGCACGACTCGCCGAACATCGTCGGCAGCGTGCTGACGCGCAGGTCCACGGGACGTCCGCCGATCGACATCTCGATGCGGCCGTCCTGGGGCAAGCGGGTCTCGGCGATGTCCAGCCCGGACATGACCTTGACGCGGCTGATCAGCGACACCGCCAGGTGCCGGGGCGGCGACTCGAGCTCGTAGAGGGCGCCGTCGACGCGGTAGCGGATCTTGAAGTCCTCCTCGAACGGCTCGAGGTGGATGTCCGAGGCGCGGTCGCGGATGGCCTGGAACAAGATGTACTGCAGGAGCTTGATGACCGGCGGCGAGTTGGCCATCGCCTCCTGGTCGGCCAGGTCCACGTTGCCGCCGCGACCGGACTTGGCGGCGGGCGAGCTCCCGGTGGCGTTGATCGCGGAGTCCACGAGCGTGCGCATCGAGTCTTGCGCCTGCCCGTAGTGCTTTTCGACGGCCTTGTCGACCTGCTCCTGGGGCGCCAGCACGCCCTCGACCTCGCCGCCGGTCATGAACCGGAGGTCGTCCAGCAGCGCCGTGTTCTGCGGGTTGCTGAGCGCCACGACCAGCTTGCTGCCCTCCTGGCGGATCGGAACGACGTTGAACATGCGCGCCGTGTTGGCGTCGATGCGGCCGAGCAAGTCGGGGCTGAACTGGACCTGGTCCAGGTCCACGACCTCGAGGCCGGCCTGGCGGGCCAACGCAGTCTGGAGCGTGGCCTCGTCCACGTGGCCGAGGCGCACGAGGATCTGGCCGATCTGCCCGCCCTCGGTGCGTTGGCGGGCAAGGGCCTCCTGCACCATGCCCTCGTGGATGGCCCCCATCTCCTTGAGGATCTGCCCCAGGAGCTTCTTGGTGCGGGTATAGCGATTGGCGAGCTGGGCCACGTCGTGACTCCTGCGGGGCTGACCTAGATGTCACCGCCCAGACGCTCGCGCATCGCGCGCGGGTTCTGGCACTTGGAGAGCAGCTGCGGGCCGTCGATCGTGCCCGCTTGGTAGAGCTCCCAGAGGTGGTCGTCCAGGAGGAACATGCCCACCTGGCGACCCGTCTGGATCGCGCTCGGGATCTTGAAGGTCTCGTTCTTGCGGATGTGGTTCTCGATGCCGGGCGTCATGACCATCGTCTCGAAAGCCGCGACCACGCCGCTTCCGTCCTTCTTCGGCATGAGCACCTGGCTGATCACGCCGATCAGCGACACGGACAGCTGGACGCGCACCTGCTCCTGCTGCTCCGGCGGGAACTGGTCGATGATGCGGTCCACCGTGCGTGCCGAGCCCGTGGTGTGCAGCGTGCCGAACACCAAGTGGCCCGTCTCGGCGGCCGTGATGGCCGTGGCGATCGTCTCCAGGTCACGCATCTCGCCGAGCAGGATGACGTCGGGGTCCTCGCGCAGCGCACGGCGGATGGCCTCGGCGAAGTTCGTGACGTCCGTGCCGACCTCGCGCTGGTTCACGATGCAGCGCTTGTGGTCGTGGAAGTACTCGATCGGGTCCTCGATCGTGATGATGTGGTGCTCGGCGTTCTGGTTGATGTAGTCCACCATCGTGGCGAGCGTCGTGGTCTTGCCCGAGCCGGTGGGCCCCGTCACGAGCAGCAGACCGCGCGGGCGGTCCAGGAGCTCGACGACCTTCCGGGGCAGGCCGATCTGCTCGAAGGTGAGCAGCTTGTTGGGGATCAGGCGGCAGACCATGGCCGCGTTGCCCTTCTGCTTGAAGACGGCCACGCGGAAGCGCGCCTTGGCGCCGTGCGCATAGCCGAAGTCGGCGCTGCCTACGGCGTCGAACTCTTCCTTCTTGCCGGCCGGGATGATCTCGCTGATCAGGGCGTGGCAGTCCTCGTTCGTGAGCGGCGGGATCTGCAGGTTGCGCAGACGACCCTTCATGCGGAGCACGGGCGGGCGCCCCACGGTGATGTGGAGGTCGCTGGCGTTCTGGTCGACGACCGTGTCGAACAGCTTGTGGATGTCCCCGGGAACCAGAGCCATGTGCACGTGTCTCCTGCGTCGGTAACGGCCTTACCGACAGGTGAAGGGGAAGTTGACGGCTCGCCTCGTCA
The DNA here is from genome assembly GCA_050248855.1 of Planctomycetota bacterium. Taxonomy (GTDB): domain Bacteria; phylum Planctomycetota; class PLA2; order PLA2; family JAEUHO01; genus JACKGW01. Next base: position 39,814 of record JBFWRP010000023.1, read on the forward strand.
CGCGGCCGCCTCGATGGCCATCACGGCGCCGGCCACGCGGAGCACCTCTTCGATGGAGGTGACGCCCTCGAACACCTTGCGCAGGCCGTCCTCGCGCAGGCTGCGCAACCCGCCCGTGAGACGTGCCTGGGCGCGCACGGCCGAGCTGCTTCCCCCGCGGTAGACGACCTCGCGGATGTGCGGGTCCATGCTGAAGAGCTCGTAGATGCCCACGCGGCCCTTGTAGCCCTCGAAGCGACACTCGCGACAGCCGACCGCGCGGTAGATCGTGCGGTTGGCGAGGTCGGCGGGCTTCAGGCCGACGGCGGTCAGCAGCGAGGCCGCGGGCGCGGCCGGCTGGCGGCACGACAGGCAGAGCCGCCGGAGCAGACGCTGCGCCATGACGGCCGTGACGGCCGTGGCCGCGAGGAACGGCTTGACGCCCATGTCCACCAAGCGCGTCAGCGCCGACGGCGCGTCGTTGGTGTGGAGCGTCGAGAACACGAGGTGGCCCGTCAGCGAGGCCTGGATGGCGATCTCGGCGGTCTCCGCGTCGCGGATCTCGCCCACCAGGATGATGTTGGGCGCTTGGCGCAGCATCGAGCGCAGGATGCGGGCGAAGTCCAAGCCGATGTTGTGGCGGACCTCCGACTGGTTGATGCCCGCCAGGTGGTACTCGACGGGGTTCTCGGCCGTGATGATCTTGACGTTGGGCTTGTTGAGCTGCTTGAGCGCGGCGTACAGCGTGGTCGTCTTGCCCGAGCCGGTCGGCCCCGTGACCAGGAAGATGCCGTTGGGACGCTTGATGATGCGCTCGAAGCGTTCGCGGTCCTCGCCGACGAACCCGAGCTGGTCCAGCGAGATGAGCCCCGCCTCGCGGTCGAGGATACGCATGACGATCGACTCGCCCGCGGTGGCCGGCACGAGGGACACGCGCAGGTCGATCGGACGCCCCAGCAGCATGATGCTGATGCGCCCATCCTGGGGCTTGCGGTGCTCGGAGATGTCCATCTTGGCCATCACCTTGAGGCGGGTGACGACCGGCCCGGAGAGCTCCTTGTCCAACGAATGGGCCTCGTGGCAGACACCGTCCACGCGGTAGCGAACGCGCACGCGGTCGGCCTGCGGCTCGACGTGGATGTCGCTGGCCCGTTGGCGGAGCGCCGTCTCCAGGATCTCGTGCACGAGGCGGATGACGGGGGCCTCGGCCTCCTCCTCCTCGACCTGTCCGGCCTTCTTCTTGGGACCCTCGACCTTCTTGCCCAGCCCGTAGGCCTCGGCGCGGGCGTTGTTGAGCCCCGAGGTGGGCGTCAGGGCGAAGGTCAGCTCGCGGTTGAGGACGAACCGGAGGTCGTCCGCCATGAAGGTGATCATCGGGTCGTCGGTGGCGATGATCAGCTTGCCCTGGTGCATCTTGACCGGGACGATGCCGTAGTTCTCGACCACGTCGCGGGGCACGAGATCGATCACGTCCCGCGAAGGTGACGCCCGCGTCAGGTCCACGAACGGCAGTCGGAACTGGCGGCAGAGGGCCTTGGTCAGCTGGATCTCGTCCAGGAACCCGAGGTCGAGCATGGCCTGCCCGATCTTGGTGCCCGGGACGCGGCGCTGGTGCTCCAGGGCCTCGTTCACCTTGCGCTCGTCGACCAGGCCCATCTCCATGAGGACCTGGCCGAGGAGCTTGTGCGGTGCCGACATGAAGGCTCCTCGCGAAGGCGGGGCGGGCTTGGGGCCCGCGCGGACGGGGCTGTATAGCACGCGGCGGGCCAGCCTTCGACCGTCCCGGGGGCACGGCGAAGACGCGGGCCGCCAAGGACCTCGCGCGGCCACCGCGGGGCGTGCGGGCACGGCGTGGAAGCGTCGCGGAAGGAGGCGCGTGGTTCGACCCGAGAGGCTGGGCCCCAGCCCACGGAGCCCGGGCCCGCCCGCACGTCGGTCTGCGTGCCATGCGGCGTCGTCGGCTCACCCCGCGTCCTGGGCCGGGAGTCCGGACAAAGGGTTCGGACTTCCGTGTCGAAGGACTAGCATCGCGCTCCCACCTTCGGGCGCCAGGGTCCAAGCCCCCTGACGGGCCGGCGTCCGCCGAGGGAGCACATGAGCACCCGCCCCAAGCGCCAAGGCGCCGGCCGCAGCGCGGCCGCCGCGAAGAAGAAGGCCTCCAGCGCCCGGCCGGCGCAGAAGCGCGCGAGCGCGGCGCCGACGAAGAAGGCCGCCGCGCGACCGGCGGCCGCGAAGGCGCCGCGACGCATCTGGCACTTCGGGCCCGGCAAGGCCGATGGCAACGCGGGCCTCAAGACGGTGCTGGGCGGCAAGGGCGCCAACCTGGCCGAGATGTGCCGCATCGGTCTGCCGGTCCCGCCGGGCTTCACCATCGCGACGGACGGCTGCGAGGCCTACTACGCGGCGGGCCGCAAGCTCCCGGACGTGCTCCGCAAGGAGATCCGCGCTGCCGTCGTCAAGCTCGAGAAGGCGACCGGCAAGCGCTTCGGGGACCCCATGCGTCCCCTCCTCGTCAGCGTGCGCTCGGGCGCAGCCGCCTCCATGCCCGGCATGATGGACACCGTCCTCAACCTGGGCTTGACGTCCGCGGCCGTGGAGGGTCTCGCCGCGCAGACGGGCAACCCCCGCTTCGCCCGCGACGCCCGCCGCCGCTTCATCCAGATGTTCGGCAACGTCGTCGAGGGGCTGGACCACGGCGCCTTCGAGCGCGTGCTCCACGAGGAGCAGCAACGCGTGGGCGCCCGCACGGACAGCGACCTCGACGCCGAGGCGCTGGGCCGCGTCGTCGAGCGCTACCTCGAGACCTTCGAACGCCTGGCCAAGCGTCCGTTCCCCGAGGATCCCATGGAGCAGCTCGAGCGCTCCGTGGCCGCCGTGTTCGGCTCCTGGATGGGCAAGCGCGCCGTCGAGTACCGCAAGATCGAGAACATCACGGGCCTGAACGGCACGGCCGTGAACGTCCAGGCCATGGTGTTCGGCAACCTGGGCGCCACGTCGGGCACGGGGGTCTGCTTCACGCGCGATCCGTCCACGGGCGAGAACGTGTTCTACGGCGAGTACCTCATGAACGCCCAGGGCGAGGACGTCGTCGCCGGCATTCGCACGCCCAAGGACCTCGCGGGCCTGGGCGACGAGAGCCCCAAGGCCTACAAGCAGCTGGAGAAGGTCCGCAAGCTCCTCGAGTCGCACTACCACGACATGCAGGACATCGAGTTCACGATCGAGGAAGGGACGCTCTACATCCTGCAGACGCGCACGGGCAAGCGCACGGCGCGCGCCGCGGTGCGCATCGCGGTCGAGATGGCGGAGAGGCGCCTGCTGACCAAGGAAGAGGCCGTGGCCCGTGTGCGCCCCGAGCAGCTCGATCGCCTGCTGCATCCGCAGTTCGACCCGTCGGCCGAGCGCCATGTGCTCGCCCGCGGCCTGCCGGCCAGTCCGGGCGCGGTGGCCGGGCGAGTCGTGTTCACGGCCGACGACGCCAAGGCTTGGGTCGCCCGTGGCGACCGCGTCGTGCTCGTGCGCAACGAGACCAGCCCCGAAGACGTCGGCGGCATGCACGCTGCCGAGGGCATCCTCACGGCAACGGGCGGCATGACGAGCCATGCGGCCGTGGTGGCTCGGGGCATGGGCAAGTGCTGCGTGGCCGGGGCCGGCGAGGTGCGGATCGACGAGCACGCCCGCCAGTTCCGCGTGGGCGGCACGATCGTGCAGGAGGGCGACGTCATCTCGCTCGACGGCAGCAGCGGCGAGATCATGCTCGGCAGCGTGCGCACGATGCCGGCGGACCCCGGCCCCGAGTTCGCCACGCTGCTCGGCTGGGCGGACAAGATCCGCCGCCTCCAGGTGCGCGCCAACGCCGACACGCCCGAGGACGCCGCCACCGCGCGGCGCTTCGGCGCCCAGGGCATCGGGCTCTGCCGCACGGAGCACATGTTCTTCGGCGACGAGCGCATCACGCCCATGCGCGAGATGATCCTGGCCGAGGACGAGGCGTCGCGTCGCAAGGCGCTGGACCTGCTGTTGCCGTTCCAGCGCAAGGACTTCGAGGGCATCCTCGAAGCGATGGACGGGCTACCGGTCACCGTGCGGCTGCTCGACCCGCCCCTGCACGAGTTCCTGCCCCACGAGCCCGAGGCCATCGCGCAGGTGGCCAAGGCCCTCGGCGTGCCCGAGGCCGACGTGCGGGAGCGCGCGCGTCGCTTGCACGAGATGAACCCCATGCTCGGCCACCGCGGCTGCCGCCTGGGCATCACGTACCCCGAGGTGTACGAGATGCAGGTGCGGGCACTGTTCGAGGCGGCGACGGCCAACAAGAAGCGGGGCTTGAAGCCGCAGCCCGAGGTGATGATCCCGCTGATCGGGACCGTCGCCGAGCTGCGCTTCTTGAAGGGCCGCTTGGAGAAGGTGGCCAAGCAGGTTGTCAAGGAGACGGGTGTTCGCGTCCCGATCGTGTTCGGGACCATGATCGAGATCCCGCGCGCCGCGCTGCGCGGGGCGGAGATCGCCGAGGAGGCCGAGTTCTTCTCGTTCGGCACCAACGATCTGACCCAGATGACCTTCGGCTACAGCCGCGACGACATCGGCTCGTTCCTGCCGGCGTACCTGGAGCAGGGCATCCTCGACGTGGATCCGTTCCAGTCGCTGGACACCGACGGCGTGGGCGAGCTCGTGGCCTTGGCCACCGGGCGGGGCCGCTCCACGCGACCGGACTTGAAGGTCGGCATCTGCGGCGAGCACGGCGGCGATCCCGCCTCGATCCGCTTCTGCCACGACGTCGGCCTGGACTACGTCTCCTGCAGCCCCTTCCGCGTGCCCATCGCCCGCCTCGCCGCAGCGCACGCGATGCTGGCGAAGTAGCCGCGACCCCGGATGTGCCAGGCCCCTTGCCGCGGTGCCGCGAAGCGGCAACGTGGGCAAGGTGCCTGACACGCAGGGGTCGCGCCCCGCCGGCCGACGGACGTCGCACTTCGGTGTCTGCAATGGAAGGTGCCTGAAGTCCGGGCTCGTAGACGACCGCCGCTCTTCCATGGGAGGGGGTGCCGCGCGCATCGAGACGCGGTACGGAGGCGGGGATTTCTTCCGCAACTTGCCGCCCTGCGCTTCGGCATGCGGAAGTGCCCATCGGCAAGTTGCGGAAGAATTCCCCGCCTCCGTACGGGCTTTGCCGTCGGCATGAAGAACTGACACGCAGGGGACGCGGTTCGCCGTCCGGCGAACGTCGCACTTCGGTGTCTGACACCGCGCCACCGTCGCTGTCGCTCCGAGGCGCAGGTTCAGACACCTCCGCGCGCCCCGCGATGCGCCCGCGGGCGGACGTCGCGACCCCGGATGTGTCAGGACCCTTGCCGCGGCGCCGCGAAGCGGCAACGTGGGCAAGGTGCCTGACACGCAGGGGTCGCGGTCCGACGGCCGGCGGACGTCGCACTTGGGTGTCAGCTCATCATGCCGGCGCAAGTCCCCGCCTCCGTACCGCAGTGCGCTACCGCTCCTCCTCGGCCAGCTCCGCGTCGTGCTCGCCGAACTCCTCGATCCAGGCGGCGAGCAGCTCGTCGGTCTCGCGGTCGGGGTGCGGACGGTGGCGCGCGAAGATCGGTCGCAAGCCCTCGTCGCGCTGCGCCATCCAGCCGAGCGAGTCGGCCGCGGCGCGGGTGATCACGGGGTCCCGGTCGTTGAGCGCGCGCCCCAAGAGTGACTCGACCGCCGCCCGATCAGCAGGCAGCTTCACGACCTGACCGAGGTGCCGCACCACGGCCAGACGCACCTCGGCATGCGTGGAGGCGGCCAAGACTTCCGCCTCACGCAGCACGTCCTCGCGCCGGACCGTGGGCACCGTGGCCAAGGCCATCAGCGCGTCCGCGGCGCGCTGACGCTGGCTGTCCACGCTGCTCTCCAGGAGCTTGCCGATCGCTGGCAGCGCCTCGTCGAGGCGGTCAACGACGTGGGGCAGAAAGCTCAATGCCTCGCGCGACGTGCCCGGCCCCTCCAGGGCAAGCAACATGAGATCGCGCTTCGTACTGCGCGCGACGTCGGCATCCGGGAACAACGTCCGCAGCACCAAGAGGGCCAGGTCCGAGCTGCCGGACTGTAGTACGCGCGGGACCAAGGGCAGTAGGTCTTCGGTCCGGGCATGGTGCATGACGGACACGAGGCCGGCACGCGCCTCGGCCGTCTTCTCCGTCCCCAGCGTGGCGAAGAAAGTGGACATGGGAATCCCCTGCGCCTGGCAGACGCTCGCGATGCGCGGCATCTCCAAGAAGGCTACGGGCCAGCGTTCGACCCACCGCCGGACGGCGGCACGCCACACGGAGCCTCGTCCGCCTGTTGCTGGGGGCACCCGCCGGCCCGCGTACGCACCCACGAGGTCGGCCAGCGAGTCGGGCAGGCTTCCCGCTTCCAGTTGGGTACGCAGGTTTCGCTCGATGACCGCCTCGACGAGAGGGAGCACGTCTTCCTCGGGAACGGCGTCGAGGACGAGCCACGCGATCGGCTCGTACGTGGTCGCGTACATCGTCACCCCCGAGGTGCGCTGCGCCTCGCGCGCGACCGCGCGAGCGAAGGCACGCAGGGACGCCGATCGCGGGTTCGGCGGATCGGGTACGAGGTAAGCGTCGAGAAGGCCACCCGTTGCAGGGGCTTGGAGTGGGTTGGCGGCATGCAGGGCGGCCAGCCATAGGTGTCGCTCTCCGGGTCGACCGAGCCCTGCCGCGAGCAAGGCCCTCTGGTCGGCGAGCCAGGCGTGCATGCCTTGTCGGCCCTCCGAACCCCGGGGGATCCCCTCCACCGCCTGATGCAGGCGCTCACGAGGCTCCCAGGTCCAGTCGGCCGACGCGTCTTGGGCACGGGCCGCATCCACTGCCCAGGCGCCGGCTACGTCCACGGCGACCGCCAGCTCCTCCGGCACCCACGTCAAGCGGCTCGTGGCGACCTCGGGATCCGGACGGGGCGTGAGACGGGCGGAGAGCGGTGCGAGGTAGCGGTGCCAGAAGCGGCGAACCTCGTCCGACGTCGGCAGCTCTGCGATGGCAAGCCCAGGCCTCGACGCGCCGCGCGCGACCTCGCCCGCACCCCCCACGGCAGCGGGCAGCGCCTCCGAACCACCACCCGCACCAAGGCCGGGGGCATGCGTCGCGTCCGTGCCGAGCTCCGTGGCTACCGCATCGGGATGCGGAGGCGAGCCGTCTCGCAGAACGAGCAGCACGACCCCCGCGATGGCCCAGACAACGAGGGCCAGCAGGGCGATCCGCCGCCCTTGGCGGCCGCTCAGACGGGCACCTCGACGCGATCGAGAAGATCCTTCACGACCTGTTCGCGCTCGTCCGGGCCGCCCTCGGCGACGTAGCTGTCGGCGACGAGCCGATGCGCCAGCACCGCCACCGCCAGCGCCTTGATGTCGTCCGGCACGACGAAGGTGCGGCCCGCAAGCAACGCGTGGGCCTGTGCGGCGCGCGTGAGCGCAATGGCGGCGCGGGGGCTGGCGCCCACACGCAGGCGCTTGTCCTGCCGCGTGCGGCGTCCGAGCTCGAGCGCGTAGTCGAGCACGCTGTCGTCCACGCGCACGTCGCGCACGGCGGCCTGCAGGCGCACGACGTCGGCCCCGTGCACGACCGCGCCCAAGGCGTCCAGCGGATGCTCGCGCTGCTGGGCGCGCACGATGCGTCGCTCGTCCTCGGCGGAGGGGTAGCCGATGCGCAACCGCAGCATGAAGCGGTCGAGCTGGCTCTCGGGCAGCGGGTAGGTGCCCTCGAACTCGTAGGGGTTCTGCGTGGCAATGACGAAGAAGGGCGAGGCCAGCGGATGGCTGACGCGGTCGATCGTGACCTGCCCGTCGTTCATGGCCTCGAGCAGCGCGGACTGGGTGCGCGGCGTCGCCCGGTTGATCTCGTCGGCCAGCAGCACGTTGGTGAACACGGGCCCCTCCCGTAGGCGGAAGGATGCGTCGCGGGGGTCGAAGACCATCGTCCCCAGGATGTCGCCGGGCAAGAGGTCGGGCGTGAACTGCACCCGACGGAAGTCCGCGTCGATGGAGCGCGCGAGGCTCTTGGCCAGCACGGTCTTGCCGACGCCCGGCACGTCCTCCAGCAGGACGTGGCCGCCGCCCAAGAGGCCCGTCAGCACGAGCCGCACCACTTCGGGCCGCCCGACGAACACCGACTCGACGTTGGCGCGCAGCGCCTCGACGGCGTCCAGCTGGGCGGTCGCGGGCGAGTCGGTCATGGGGCCTCCGGTCCTGCCAGGGCTCCCGATCCTACTCGTCGGAGGCGAGTGCCGCTGCGACCTCTTCGCTGACGTCGAGGTTGGTCGTGACCGTCTGGACGTCGTCGTTCTCCTCGAGCAGGCCTTGGATGCGCATGACCTTGCGGGCCGTGGCGAGGTCGGCCTCGACGTGGTTGTCGGCCACCATGGCCAGCTCGGCGCGGCTCGGCTCCAAGCCGGCCGCGTCCAGGGCCGCCCGTACGTCGCCGAAGGCGGGCACCGGCGTCGTCACGAGGAAGCGCGCCTCGTCGGTGCCGGCGTCCAGCAGCGCGATGTCCTCGGCGCCTGCTTCGAGCGCAAGCTCGAAGAGCTTCTCCTCGGTCGTGGACGAGGCCGCGACCTCGATCTGGCCCACGCGCTGGAACATCCAGGCCACCGAGCCGGAGGCCCCCATCGAGCCACCGTTCTTGTCGACGATGGTGCGCACCTCCGTGTTGGTGCGGTTGCGGTTGTCGGTGAGCGTCTCGATGAGCATGGCCACGCCGCCGGGGGCGTAGGCCTCGTAGGTCAGCTCGACGAAGTCCTGCGAGCCGCCCGCGCCGCTCGCGCGGTCGATGGCGCGCTGGATCGTGTCCTTGGGCATGTTGGCCGCCCGCGCCTTCTCGAGCGCCAGCTGCAGCCGCGGGTTGTCCTCCACCTTGGGTCCACCCTGGCGGACGGCCGCCATGATCAGCGTGCTGACCTTGCTGAAGGCCTTGCCGCGCTTCGCATCCGCGCGGGCCTTCTTGTGCATGATGTTGGCGAAGTGACTGTGCCCAGCCATGGGGACCCCCGACGAGCCGCGAGCGCAGCCCAGTGTACGCCTCGCTCGCGCGCCGCGGCGTCGTGTGGAAACGAAGACGCCCTCGCACCTGAGGGGGCGAGGGCGTCCGGAAGCTCTCGACTACACCGAGCCCCGGGAAGGGGGCGCAGCGTCCGTAACGACTAGCGCTTCGAGAACTGGAAGCGGGCGCGGGCGCCGCGCTGACCGTACTTCTTGCGCTCCTTGACGCGCGCGTCGCGGGTCATGAAGCCCGCCTCGCGCATCGTGAGGGCCGCCGTCTCCTCGACGCGCGTCAGCGCGCGGGCGAGGCCGTGGCGCACTGCATCGGCCTGGCCCTGGGGGCCGCCGCCGTGCACGTTGACGAAGACGTCGTAGCGCGCATCGCCATCGACCGCGTGCAGCGGCTGGCGGGCCGCCAGTCGCGTCGCCGCCGTGGTGAAGTACTCATCCCACGGACGACGGTTGACCATCATCACGCCGGTACCGCGCCGGATCCGCACGCGGGCAATCGCCGTCTTGCGGCGGCCGGTGCCCCAGGTGAACTCACCCGCCATGGGCTCTCATCCTCTCTAGCGCCCGGTCCCGAACGCGACGCGCTCGGGCTGCTGGGCGTGGTGGTCGTGGCTCTCCCCGGCGTACACCTTGAGCTTCTTCAGCATGGCGCGGCCGAGGTTGGTCTTGGGCAGCATGCGCTTGACGGCGAGACGCACGGCCTCGGTCGGGTGCTTCTCCATCATGCGCTTCCAGGGAATCTCACGCAGGCCGCCGGGGTAGCCCGTGTGGCTGCGGTAGACCTTCTTGTTCTCCTTGTCGCCGGTGACCTGGACCTTCTCCGCGTTGACGACGACGAAGTAGTCGCCCGTGTCCACGTGGGGCGTGTAGGTCGGCTTGTGCTTGCCCTGCAGGCGCTGCGCAAGGATCGCCGCCATCCGGCCGAGCGTCTCCTGGGACGCATCGACCACGTACCACTTCGCGCCCTCGTGGTGACGCGTGGCAATGGTGGTCTTGGTCATGGCGGCGAACTCCCGGGGGAAGCGGGGCAAGGTACGCCCATGGCTGCGGCGGTCAAGCCGTCGCCGCGCTGTCCCCGCTAGCGGGCCCGGTAGGCCAGGGTGGCCGCCGGCGGGGGCACCTCGCCCGCCACGGTCACGTCCAGCCGGACGCCCGAGCCCAGCCGGGCCCTGGCCGGGTCCACCTCGCCGGCGAGGAGCCCGAGGAGCCAGCTGTTCGCGCGGTCCTCCCGGTCGTCCGCGCCGGGGACGTCCACGCGGGTCGTGCGGACGGCCCAGGCCAGCCCGCCCGGCACGAGCTCGATCTCCCCGCCCGGCTGTTCCAAGCCCCCCACGAAGCGGACGTAGCCCTCGCCGCCCCAGCGGATGGGCCCGCGGAAGCCCGTGGGCCCCGCCGCGATGGCGACGGCCTCCACCCGCCGGCCGCCCACGCCGCCCAGGTCGAGGCGGACCGCGTGCAGACGGTGGCCCGGCACGGCGGGTAGCACCCACGCGACGGCGACGGAGGCCGCCGCGGCGGCCAGGGCCACCAGCAGGGTCGCAGCCCGCGGGTCGCGCGCCGCCCAGGTGAACCCGAACGTCGCGACGACGAAGAGGGCCAGCACGGCCGCCGCGGGGCGCCGCCCTTGCGGCGCGTCCTCCCACGGCGCGAGCGAGGCCGGCAGGCGCGGCGGGCTTGGCTGCCCATCTAGGCGCGTGCCGATCGGCGCCACCCAGAGATGCCGCTCCAAGAGGGCCTCCACGGCCTCCTTGGGGGTGGTGAACGCCACGACGCGTCCCAGACCGAACACGAGCTCCTCGCCAGGCGCCGCGGTGGCGGGCAACACGCCGCCCAGTCCGTCCGGAAGCGCGTCGGCCGTCGGGGTCACGACCACGGCGGTGCCCCCACCGCGCACGAACTCGGCGATGGCCTGCACCCTGAGCGGCGTGTCGCGGCTGCCCACGGGCCAGGCGCCCTCGCCGATCCAGACCACGTCGGCGGGCTCGAGGTCGAGCACGTGGAGGGCATCGACGTCGCTCGCATCCAGCCACGACCAGCGCGCGGTTCGCGCCTCCGCGGGCTTGCTTGCCGTCCACGCCGCAACGAGGGGTCTCTGGGTGGCCTCGGGGCCCGTCTCGGCGCGTACCCACCAGGGTCCATCCCCGACGCCCAGGGGCGTGCGGGCGCGTGTCGCGCGTCCCCGAACCGGCCCGCGATGGGCCTCGGGCAGCAGGCTGCGGTCGATCGTGGGGCCGCGTTCGGCCGCCGCCGTGGCCAGCCAGCGCTGGGGCAGGAGCGCGATGCCCGCGGGCCCCAGGGCGTGCGCCACGAGGCCGTACGCCAAGACGCCCACGGCCGCCCTCGCACGCCAGGGCCGCGGTAGCGAGGCCACGACCAAGGCGGCCACGACGAGCAGCGGCGCGATGAAGGGCACGCTGGCGCCCTGCGGACCCGGCGGAGCGCCACGCACGGCGAGCACCAAGAACGGCGCGACCAACACGGCCGTGCCGAGGACGCGCGCCAGGGGATGGCGCTGCTGGCTGGCGAGGCCCAGCGCCACGAAGGCGACCACGAGCACCACGAAGGGCGCCAGCGTCCAGGGCGCGGCCGGCAGCCACGGGACGTCGAGCACGCCGGTCGCCGGCACCGACAGCCCCAGCAGCACGAGGGCCGTGGCCGGCACGACCCAGGCCCGCTCCCTCGCTGCTCTCTGGTCGCTCGCCATCGCCGTCACGCTACACGGCTACGCGAGCGGAGGGTTCGGCGGAGGCGGCGGTGCCCGGCTCCTCGTGCACGCCAAGCGTCCCGGCGCGGGGTCCCCAGCTGGAATCGCACTGCGGTGGCAGACACCTCCGACCGTGCTACGCGTCCCAGCGGACTTCGAGACGCACGGGCGGGTTGGGCAGCGAGAGGAGCTTCTTCAGCCGCTCGACCTTGCGGCCATAGCCGCTCTCGCCGACGACCTCGTGCGCGGCGCGCGACGTGCGGCCCCAGAGGATGGTGCGTTGCACGCGCGGGCCACCGGGGCGCTGCGGCGGGCCGATCACGTCGAGCTCGACCTCGGCCCGCTGCTCGTCGCTGCGCAGCCGGCCCGTGCGCGTGAAGCGCGAGACGTCGATCGCCTGGACGTGGACCAGGCCGCCGAGGTCTTGCTCGAGCCGGGCTGCTGTCTGGGCCGCGGCGACCGCCTCCTCGACGCGATCGTCCTCGCCGTCGCGCCAGGGGCTGCCGATCACGATGTCCCAGCCCGTCGCGGTGCGTCGCACCGGCGGCCGCAGGCCGATGCCGGAGAGCCGCGGCAGGGGATGGCGGCGCCGCTGCAGCAAGCCGCGGTAGGGATCCAGCGGCAACAGCGTGTGGTCGGAAGCGAGCAGGTAGCTGACGGTCTTGCCGTCGGCCAGGGCAAAGGCGACCGAGCCCACGGGTTCGCGCAGCTGCACGCGGACGTGCGCCTCGTTCGGATAACGCAGCGTCACGAGGCTCGCCCGCTCGACCAGCGGATGCCGCTCGACCCGCTCGGCCAACACGGACTCGGCCTGCGGGTCGTAGACGGACACGCTGAAGGGGCCCGTGGCGCGTGCGAACCAGCGCGGCTCGAAGAGGGCCTTCCCGTAGCCGTCCAGCCACGAGGGCAGGCCCTCGATCCGGAGCGTCTTGGGCGTCAACCGGTAGCCCGGCATGGACCACGCCTGCGCGCGGGTCGCCTGCACGACGAACCCGACCACGAGGAGCAGCAGGGCGCCCCCCCCGATGCGCAGGAGCCACCGCCCACGCGACGTCGTCAAGACGTCGCGCACACGCGACACCGCTCCCTCCGACGCCTTCTTCCGCGCCATCGTCGCTCCCTCGGACCTCGCGCTCGCAGGGAGGGAGGTCGGTCCGCCACGCCTGCGCCTTGACGACCGCGGCCGCGGACACGAACGCGGACCTACCCCGCGAGGGCTTGGCGACCCGCCTGCGCCAGGAGCACGAGGCCCATGCCCACCAGCACGGCGCGCACGAGGCGCCTGAACAGCCGGTCCCCCACGCGGTCGAGCACGCGGCGGCCCAGCAGCACGCCCACGACCACGCCGGCCACGCCCACGCCGACGACGACGGGGTCCAGGCCTCGCGCGACGTGCACCCCGCCCCGCCACTGGTGGAACGCGACGAGCTTGAGGATGTGGAGATGGAAGGCGGTCACCGAGAGCAGCGCCACCGACGCGCGCCGGTCCAACCCCTCCCGGAGCAGGAAGGGTGCCGTGACCGGCCCGACGGCCCCCACGATGACCCCGAGCGCGCCGCCCAGGAACCCGCCCACCACCAAGGCCGCGTGCGGGCGCAGGAACGACAGGCCGAAGCGGGGCGCGAGCCCGGCGTACAGCGCGAACGCCCCGAACACCGCCCGCACGGCCGTCGTGTCGAGCTCGTCCAGGAGCGGCATGCCCACGAGCCACGGACCGGGCAGCGAGGCCACGGCGAAGATCGTGAAGGATCGCCACGGCACATGCGTCACCAGCGACCCCGTCCGCGTCACGTTCGCGACGAGCTGGATCGCGGCGTGCATCGGCACGGGATGGGCCACGTCCATCGCGAACAGGAGACCGAGCAGCAACATCCCGCCACCCAGGCCCGCCACGGTGGAGAGTGCCGCGGTGAGGACGGCGGCAACGGCGAGGAAGACGAGCTGCACGGCCCGCCCGCGCTACGGCGCCGCGGCGTCGGGCGCGGTCGGCCAGACCTCGACCTCGAGCTCCAGGTGCACGCCGTGGAACGCCAGCACGCGGCGCTGGATCTCCGCGATCAGCGCGTGCACGTCGGCGGCGGTGGCCGCGCCGAGGTTGACGATGAAGTTGGCGTGCACGTCGGAGACCATCGCGTCGCCGACACGCAGGCCCTTCAAGCCGGCCTCGTCCACGAGGCGCCCGGCCGAGCGCGCGCCCCCGGGACCGTCGGGGTTGCGGAAGATGCAGCCGGCGCTGGCCGAGCGCAGCGGCTGCGTAGCCCGCTTCCAGGCCCAGGCCTCGGCGAGGAGCGCGCGCTCCGCCGCCACGTCGAGGTCGGGGTCACGGCGGAACCACGCCTCGGTGACGACCGTGCCGGCGAAGACCGTCGTGCGGTAGCCGAGGTCGCCCGCAACGACCTCGCGATCGAACGGCGCGCCGTCGAGGCGGTAGCCGCGCACGCGCACCAAGGCATCGCCGACGCTGCCGTGGCGGCCGCCCGCGTTCATCCGCACGACGCCGCCCACGGTGCCGGGGATGCCCGGACACCCGGACAGCGCCGGAATCCCCCAGCCCGCGGCCGCCTCGACCAGGCGTGGGAACGAGGCACCCGCCTCGGCCACCACGACGTCGTCGCGGACGTCCACGCGCTTGAGCTTGCGTGTCGAGAGGACGGCGCCGGGCACGATCCCGTCGCCCACGAGGAGGTTGTAGCCCCCGCCGAGCACGCGCACGGGGATCCCGCGTGCGTGGAGGTCGAGGAGCAGCGGGCCGATCGCGGCCGCCTCGGACGGCTCGTGGAACGACTCGGCCACCCCGCCCACGCGCAGCGACGTTCGTCCCGCCAGCGGCGGGCCTGCGGTGTCAGAGGCGCGCGGCGAGCCCACGGGCCACCTCGTCGATGTTGCCGGCGCCCATCGTGATGACGACATCGCCGGCCGCGACGCGCTCGAGGGCGAGGTCGACGAGCCCTTCGAGGCTCTCGACTTCCTCCGCGTCGCCGCCCTCGTTGCGGACGTGACGCACGAGGTCCCCGCTCTTCACGGAGCGCCGCGCCTCCTCGCTGTCGCGCGAGAAGTAGATCGGCGGCATCCACACGCTGTCGGCTTCGGCCAAGGCCGAGGCGAAGTCGCGCATCAGGCAACGTGTACGACTTGCCTGGTGCGGCTGGAACAGCACACGCAGCGGACGATCGGGATGACGTTGGCGCAGCGCGCGCACCACGGCGCGGATCTCGGCCGGATGGTGCCCGTAGTCGTCGTAGACGAGCACGCCGCGGCGATCGGCGACGAGCTCCAGGCGACGACCGACGCCGCCGAAGGCCGCGACGCCCGCTTCGGCGGCGTCGCGGTCCAGGCCGGCGGCCACGAGGGCCGCGATGGCGCCCGCTGCGTTGAGCGCGTTGTGGCGACCCAGCATGGGCACGGTCGCCTGCGTGGTCCGCCCGTCGGGGCCGGCAAGGGGGAACGCCACGCCGCGCCCGTCCGCCAGGAGCTGCGGCTCGCCCACGTGCCACGCCGCGTCGTCGGCAAAGCCGTACGTGACGAGGCGCGCGCGCAAGCGCGCGTCCCCACGGAACACGGGGGCGTGCGCGTCGTTGACGACGAGCTGTCCATCCGCCGGCAGCAGGGCGGCGAAGACGCGGAACGACTCCTGGATCTCGGCGAGGTCCGCGTAGTAGTCGAGGTGGTCCTCGTCCACGTTCGTGACGATGGCGACGTGCGGACGATGCGCGTGGAAGCTGCGGTCGAACTCGCACGACTCCACGACGAAGTGGGGCCCGGCGCCCGCGCGGGCCCCGCCCCCGAAGGCGCGCAGCGTGCCGCCGACGAGCCAGGAAGGGTCTTCGCCCGCATGGGCCAGGGCACTGGCCACGAGCGACGAGGTCGTGGTCTTGCCGTGGCAGCCGGCCACGGCGATCCCCAGGCGATCCGCCATGAGCGCCCCGACGAGGTCGGCGTAGCGCCACACGCGCAAGCCCCGGGCCTCGGCCGCGGCACGCTGGGGGTGCCCGGGCGCGATCGCTGCCGACCGCACGACGAGGTCGACGCCCTCGGGCAGGGTCGCGGCTTCGCTGCCGACCTCGAGGGGAACCCCCGCCAGGCGCGCGGCCGCGCCGCGGGGATCCGCGTCGCTGCCGTGCACCTCGATGCCGCGCGCGGCGAGGAGTCGCGCCGCGCCGCTCATGCCCACGCCGCCGATTCCCAGCAGGTAGGCACGGCGCACGGCGGCGAGCACGGCGGCCGGGTCGTCGGCGCGGGGGGCGGTGTGCGCGGGCACGGGTCCTCCGAGGGAGCGCGTCGGCACTGTAGGACGCGAAGGCGCGAGCGCGAAGCAGGGGGAATCAGGTCATCCGGTCGAACAGGTCGGCGGCGGCCCGCGCCGCACCGTCCGGGGGGCGGCGCCGCTCGCGGGGCTGCCCCGTCGCCGCACGCAGCGGCTCCAGCACGTGGCGGACGAAGGCCGCGGCGTCCAGGTGCTCCTGCTCCACCACCACCGCTTGGCCGGCCTCGACCAGCGCTTGCGCGTTCCTGTGTTGCTGTCGGTCACGGTGATGGGGGTAGGGCACGAGGACCGCCGGCAGCCGCCACGCGGAAAGCTCCGCGCACGTACCTGCACCGGCCCTCCCCACCACCAGATCGGCCAGCGCGTAGGCCTGGCCCATCTTCGCCAGGAACGGCGTGACGTGATGGGCGAGCCCGAGCGACGTGTAGGCGTCGCGTGCCTCGGCCTCGCCCGCCGTGCCCGTCGCGTGCAGCACCTGGATGCGCCCGGCGAGCGACGGGTCGGCGTCGAGCGCAGCACGAAGCCCCCCGAGCACCCAGCGGTTGACGGCCGTCGCCCCCTGGCTGCCCCCCGTCACCAACAAGGTGGCACGGTCCGCGGCCAGACCGAACACCGAGGCGTCGCGCGGCGCGTCGAGCACGTCCCGGCGCAGCAGCGCACCCACGACGAGAGCGCGCGGCCCCAGTCGCGTCGCCGCCTCCGGCGCGGCCACCCAGAAGCGGTCGGCGCGGCGACGGAACCGCCGGACCACGAGGCCCGGCACCGCGTCGGGCACGACGAAGCCGTAGGGGATCCGTAGCCGCCGCGCCGCAAGGACCACCGGCACGCACGGCCAGCCCCCCAGCGCCACGACGTAGCGCGCCCCGCATGCGCGGACGACGTCGCGCGCCACGCGCGCATGGCGGCGGAGCCGCAGCAGGAACCCCGGCAGGTGCCAGGGGCGGCGCGGCAGGCGCTCCGCAGGGACGGTCAAGGGCGCGGGCCGCCCCTCGAACCAGCGCGCCTCCTGCTCCTCGCCGGGCGTGCTGAACAGGCAACGGACCCCGCGTGCCTCCAGCGCCTCGGCCAGCGCGAACCCGGGCGCCAGGTGGCCGACCGTCCCGCCGCCGGCCAGCAGGACGACGGGCGTACCGGTCGGCCGGGGACCCGTCATCGCCGGGGTGCGTCCAACGCCAAGGTGGCGGACGCGCGGGCCACGTTGACGAGCAAGCCGACGCACGTCGCCATGACGAGCAGGTTGCTGCCGCCCACGCTGATGAACGGCATCGAAACGCCCTTCGTCGGCGCCGAGCCCGTCACGACGGCGAGGTTCACGAGGGCCTGGAACGTGATGAGGAACGTGGCGCCCGCAGCCACGTAGAACGGGAACGGGTCCTGGGGGGACCACGCCCGCGCCGCCCAGGCGATTCGTCGTCCATGCACGACGAGGCCCATGAACGCGCACACGATGGCCGCACAGCCAAGGAACCCGAGCTCCTCGCCGATGATCGAGAAGATGAAGTCGGTGTGGGCCTCGGCCACGTAGTGCAGCTTCTGCATGCCGCGACCCAGACCGACGCCGAGGAAGCCACCGGCCCCGATGGCCACGAGCGCCTCGCGCACCTGACCGCTGGGCTCGCCCGTGAAGGCGGCCAGACGCCGCTTGACGTGGGCGAAGTGCGTGAACGCGTAGAGGAGGATCGCCGGCAGCGAGACCAACACGTAGGGCAGGACACGCCCGGGGCGTACGCCCGCAAGGCCGAGCAGCACGACGATCTCGGCCACCAGGAACAGCGTCATGCCCAGGTCGGGGGCCAGGAACACGAGCACGAGCGCCAAGCTGACGGGCAGCAACACGGGAAGCAGCGGCAGGCGCATGCCGAAGCTCGAGTCGGGCTCGCGCTTGGCCAGGCGGTCGGCCAGGAAGAGCAGCACGGCGATCTTGGCGAGCTCGCTCGGTTGCACGGAGAGCGTGCCGAAGCGCAGCCAGCGTCGGGCCCCCTTGATCGCCGGGGCGAAGCCCAGGGTCAGGGCCAGCAGCACGAGGACGACGACGAGCAGCGGTCCGGCGCTCCTGCGCAGCGTGGCCAGCGGCGTGCGCGCGATGATCCACGCCACGCCGATGCCCAGCAGCACCCACAGGGCCTGGCGCACCAATCCGTAGGCCATGTCCTCGCCGAGCGCGGCGCGTTGGGCGCTGCTCGTGCTGTAGACCATGACCAGCCCGAACGACGTCAGGCCCACCGCCAGCAGCACGACGATGTTGGCGGCCTGCTGGATCGCCTGGGCGCCGTGCGGGAGGTGGGGCCGGGTCGCCATCTCAGCGCACCTTCAGCGAGACGAGCGCGGCCACCGCACAGATCACCGAGACGATCCAGAAGCGCACGACGACCTTGTTCTCGTGCCAGCCGCCCTTCTGGAAGTGGTGATGGATCGGGGCGCAGCGGAACCAGCGCTTGCCCGTGGGGTCGACTTCGCCGCGTCGCCGCGCGGCTCGTCGCGTGCCCTTGAACCACGCGCGCTGCCACATCACGGACAGGGCCTCGCCGACGAACAGGCCCCCTGCGATGAGCAGCGTGACCTCGTGGCGCAGGGCCACGGCGGCCACGCCGAGGAACCCGCCGATGCCCAGCGAGCCCGTGTCCCCCATGAAGACGCTCGCGGGGTAGGCGTTGAACCACAGGAAGCCGAGCGCGCCGCCGCCCAGGGCGGCCAGGAGCACGGCGACCTCGCCCCCCTCGGGCACGTGGAACAGGTAGAGCGCCTGGGCGAAGTCCGTGCGGCTCACGACGAAGGCCACGACACCGAGCGCGATCGTCGTGGTGAGCGTGGCGCCGATCGCCAGTCCATCCAGGCCATCGGTGAGGTTGACGGCGTTGGAGGCGCCCACGATCACGAGGAAGCCGAAGGGCAGGAACAGGAGGCCCAGGTCCAGGCAGAAGCCCTTGACGAGGGGGATCTGCAGATCGTGGCGGTGGGTCTCGGCAGGATCCGACCACGGTGCGGGGATCTGGATCTCGCGGCCGGGGGGTGGCAGCCACGCCAGGCGGGGGTCGTCGGGAGCCACGCTGGACGGAGCCAGTGCCAGCCACGCATCGTCCAGGCCCGCGCCGTCCACGCCGTTCTTCAGGGCCAGCTCGCGCGCCCGGCCCTCGCGGCCGAGGTACGTCGCAGCGAGCCCGTTCCAGGACTCCGAGGGCAGCACCTCGTGGCGCTGGATCCAGCGCGTGGCGTAGGGGTTGGGCTTGAGGGACGGCCCGCGCAGCCACGGCACGTTGCCCTCGCGACAGCCCACGGCGTAGAGGGTGCCGAGGGCCGCGAGGGCGATGAGCACTTGACCCGCCAGCTTCTGCCGCTCGCTGAGCCCGGTGCCACCGCGGTGGGTCAGCTTGCGCCAGTCGTCGACCATGCCCAGCGCCCCGAAGGCGAGGAAGGCCAACAGCACGACCCACGTGACGACCACGTCGAGTCGCGCGAACAGGAACCCGGACACCCCGACGCCGACGAGCAGGATCACGCCCCCCATCGTGGGCACGCTCGCCTTGGCCTGGCGCTCGGCATCGACCGTGGCGTCCCCCACCGCGACGAAGCCCGCGATCTTGCGGCGGCGCAGCGACTGCACGATGCCCGGCCCGACCACGGTGCTCACGAGGAAGGCGAGCATGGCGGCGAAGGCCGCACGGAACGTCACGTACTGGAACAACCCGAACCCGGCGATGCGGTCCTCCAGCGGCCCGAGCAGGTGGTACAGCACGCGGGTGGTTCCCTCCCCTCGGTTGGCGCAGGCGCCGGGGGTCGTGGTCGTCGGCTCTACGGGTGGCGGGGCTCGCGGCGCGAGGCCTGCGAGACGGAGCGCACGCCGTCCAGGTCGCACGCTTCCTCGCGGACCCGATCGGCCAACCGTTCCAGCGCCATGCCCCGCGACGCCTTGAACAGCCAGATGTCGCCGGCGGCGGGGTGGAACGCGGGCGTGTCGAGCGCATCGACCACGCTGGGGTGACACGCCACGCGGTCGGCCGGCAAGCCGCGCCCGATGGCCTCTTCGGCCACCTGCTCGGCGTGCGGGCCGATGGCCCACAAGGCATCGACGCCCTCGTTGGCCACCTTGCGCCCCAGCTGGCGGTGCAGACGCTCGCTCTCCTCGCCCAGCTCCAGCATGTCGCCGAGCACGGCCACGCGCCGACCGCGGCAGCTGCGCAGGGCCAGCTCGCGGATGGCGGCGTCCATGCTGCCGGGGTTGGCGTTGTAGGCGTCGTTGATGAGGACGACGTCGCCCACGTCCTCGCGCGACATGCGCATCGGCGGCGCGCGGTAGCCGCGCAGCGACTCCACGATCTCGTCGGGCTTGAGGCCCAGCCAGAGGGCCACGGAGACGGCCGCCAAGGCGTTGCCCACGTTGTGCATGCCCAGCGCCGGCACCTCGACGTGCATCTTGCCGAACAGCCAGAACTCGAAGCCCTGGTCCGTGGGCTTGGGGTCCATGCCGAAGACGGTCGCGTCTTCCCACGTGCCGTACGTGATGGTCGTGCCGTGGTCGAGCGTCTCGAGGATCTCGCGGCAGTAGTAGTTGTCGGCGTTGACGATGGCCGCCCCATCCTGGGGGAGGCCGTGCAGCAGCGCCGCCTTCTCGCGCATGACCCCGCGGACGCTGCCGAGCCCCTCGAGGTGGGCCTCTTCGATGGTCGTGAGCACACCGACGGTCGGCCGCGCGATGTTGGTGAGGTACGCGATCTCGCCCGGTCCGCTGGTGCCGATCTCGACCACGGCAGCCCGCGTCGTGCGGTCCATGCGCAGCAGCGTGAGCGGCACGCCGATGTCGTTGTTGAACGAGGCATGGCTCACGACCACGCCGTCGCCCAGCACCTGGCGCAGCATCTCCTTGACGGTCGTCTTGCCGCACGAGCCGGTGATGCCGATCACGGGGACGTCGAAGCGACTGCGTTGCCAGCGGGCGAGGTCGCCCAGCGCGCGCTTGGTGTCGCGCACGACGATCACGTTGCGCGGCATGCGCGACAGGTCGGCATCCCGACCGACCAGGCTGAACGCAGCCCCGTGGAGGAACGCCTGCTCGACGAACATGTGGCCGTCGAAGCGCTTGCCGCGGATCGGCACGAACAGGGCGCCCGGCGCCACGTCCTTGCTGTCCGTGGTCACGGCGGGGATCCAGGGGTTGCCCTCGGTCGGGCCCAGGAGCTCGCCGCCGGTGGCGCGCAGCACGTCGGAGAGTCGGATCGGTTCCATGCCTACACCTCATCCTGCCCGGGATGGGCCCCGGGACGTCGCATCGCAGCGGCGGACGCGCGCAGGGCGAGGGCCCGGCGCGCTTCCGCCGCATCGTCGAAGGGAATCCGGCGGGGACCGAGCACCTGGACGGTCTCGTGTCCCTTGCCGGCAAGCAGCACCGTGGCCCCCGCGGGGGCCTCGCCAATCGCGATCTCGATGGCGGCCCGACGGTCGGGCACGACCCTCACGGCGTGGCGGGACGCGGCAGGTACGCCGGCCTCCATCTCCGCCAGGATCGCCCGCGGGTCTTCGCTGCGCGGGTTGTCCGACGTCAGCACCACGAGGTCCGCGGCGGCGCAGGCGGCCGCCGCCATGCGCGGGCGCTTGGTGCGATCGCGATCCCCGCCGCACCCGATCACGCAGACCAGGGGCGCCGCGCCCGTGGCGCGCAGGTGCGCCAGCACCTGGCGCAGCGCGTCCTCGGTGTGCGCGTAGTCCACGAACACCGCCACGTCCGCCGCGCCCTCGATGCGCTCGAGGCGACCGCGAACGCCACGTACGGCCGCGACGTGACGCGCTGCATCGGCCAGCCGCACGCCGAGGGCTCGGCAGATGCCGAGCGCCGCGGTGACGTTGAGGGCATTGTGGCGCCCGACGAGCAGCGTGCTCACGTCGACGACACCTTCCGAGCTGCTCAGCGAGAAGCGGCTGCCCCCTGGCCCGACGGCGAGGTCGTGCATGCGCAGGTCGGCAGTGACCGCCGTGCCGTAGGTCACGACCCGGGCAGGCGTGGCCGCGGCGAACGCGGCGCCTTGCGCGTCGTCGCTCGGGAGCAGCGCCGTGGCGTCGGCCGCGAGCTCCTCGACGAGGCGTCGCTTCGCGGCGACGTAGGCCTCGTGCGAGACGTGGTAGTCGAGGTGGTCGCTGGCGACATTCGTGAGGACGGCGACGTCGAAGGCGAGGCCCGTCGTGCGACCCTGGTCCAGCGCGTGGCTCGAGACCTCCATCACGCACGTCGTGACCCCGGCATCCCGGGCCTCGGCGAGCAGGCGTCGAAGCGCCAGGGCGCCAGGCGTGGTCGTCTCGGTGGGCCGCGGGGGCTTCGCATCGCCCAGGTCATGGCCGATCGTGCCCAGCACCGCCGTCGGACGACCCGCGCGGCGCAGGACCTGGGTGGCGACGTGCGCCACGGTGGTCTTGCCCTTGGTGCCCGTGATCCCCACCAGACGCAGCGCGTCCTGCGGCCGACCGAACCAGGCGTCGGCCGCGCTGCGCAGGGCGGTGGGCACGTCGTCGACCAGCAGGAACGGCCCCTCGCCCTCGGGGGCTTCGTCGGCCACGACGACCACGGCTCCGCGCGAGCGCGCGTCGGCCACGAAGTCACGTCCGCGCGCACGGCTCCCGCGGCGGGCGAAGAAGACGTCGCCGCGTCCGACGTCGCGCGAGTCGTCGGCCAGGCCGCGGAGCTCGAGGCCCGCTGCGCCCGGGTCGCTCGGCGAAGCGCGAAGGAGCCGTGCCAGATCGGCCAGCGTCCTCGGACGGGAAGCGGGCGCGCTCATCGCACCTCCTCCCCGCCGACCCAGTCGGGCGGCGTCGCGACCGCGCGGTCGCCGCGCACGCCCCAGTAGCGCATCGTGGCCTCGAGGACCGCACGCACGGCGGGGCCGGCGACCGAGCCGCCGTACACCTCGTCGTCCTTCAGCTGGCGCGCGAGCACGAGGACGAGCACTTGCGGGTCGTAGGCCGGGGCATAGGCGACGAACGTACAGAGGTTCGTGTCGACCTTGTCGCCCACGATCAGCCCGCGCAACCGGGCCACGCGCTCGTCGACGGTCTGCACCGACTGCGAGGTGGCCGTCTTGCCCGCGGCGGTCCACGCACAGCCCTCGAAGGCGCGACGCGCCGTGCCCTCCTCGACGCAGGCGAGCAGTCCCTCGCGTACGACGCCGAGCCACTTCGTGTCCATCACCTGCGGCCCCAGGCACGGCGCGGCACCCGGCTCGCGCACGAGGCGCGGCCGCACGATGCGTGCGTCCGGGCGTGCGAACGCCGCGAAGGCGCTCGCGATCTGCAGGGGCGTCACGGCGAAGCCCTGGCCGAAGCCCGCGCGATGCGTGTCGACCCACGTCAAGCCGCGGTCGTCGGCCGGACGGGAGTAGCCCTTCTCGTAGGGAAGCCCACTGCCCGTCCCGGCGCGAAGGCGCGGCTTCTGGCCGGGGGCCGTGACCTGGTACTCGTACGGGAAGATGTGCTCGAGCCACACGCCCATGCGCTCGGGTCCGAGCAAGTGGGCGAGCCAGGCCGACCCCGTGTTGCTGCTGTGGGACAGCAGATCGACGAGCGATCCGTCGCCGACGTAGTGGTCGTCGTTCACCGGGTGCGGGTCGTGCTCGAGCGCGACGCGCTTGGGCATGGGAATCGTGTCGTAGGGGTCCACCACGCCTTCGCTGAGCGCGAAGCCGACCGTGAACGGCTTGAAGCAGCTGCCCGGCTCGTAGAGCCCCTGCGTCACGCGGTTGAGGGTCGGCGCCTCGACGTTCGGGTCGAACGTCGGCCGGCTGGTCATGGCCAGGACCTCGCCGCTCCGGACGTCGAGCACGACGCCGGCGGCTTCCAGGCTCTGGTGCTCGGCCCCCATGCGGTCGACGGCCTGTTCCAGATGGTGCTGGATCACGAGGTCGATCGTGAGATGGGCGTCCCCGCCGCGATGTCCGTCCGGGTCCACCGTGTCGGCGCGTGCCATGCGCGTGCCGCGGCCGTCGCGCAGCGTGGTGGCGCACAGCTCGGTGCCGCGCAGACGCGCGTCGAGCGCACCCTCCATGCCCTCGCCCGGGACGCCGTCCGACGGCGCACGGCCGAGCACGTGGGCCGCCTGCGAGCGGTTCGGGTACCAACGCCCCTCGACGGGCTCGACGAGCAGGCCGTACGTGTGGCCGCGAACCCGTTCCCGCACGGTGCGGCCGGCCTCTTCCCAGAGCCGCTCGACGGTCGTCGCATCCTCGATCACGCCCGAGAGCCGGACCCAGCCGGGCACCTCGTCGGCCAGGCCGCGCAGGAAAGGTTCCCGCGCCGCCTCGATGCGCTCGCGGATCGCGGCGGCAGACAGCTTGTCGGCGCCCACGAGCGCCTGGACGCGCAGCGAGAAGGACGCCGGGTCCCGGATCACGTCGGGGTCCGGGTCCATGGCCAGGCGGACGCAGGGCTTGGGCTCGGCCAGCACGTAGCCGTTGCGGTCGTAGATGCGTCCGCGCCGTGCGTCGATGGTGACGGGTGCCTGGTGGCGTGCCGCCCAGGTCTTGCGGTACTGCGCGGCGTCGACGAGCTGCAGCTGGCCCAAGCGACCCAACAGGAGCCCGTAGCCGAGCAGCACGACGCCGAACACCACGTTCAGCCGGAAGCGGCGGACGGCGAGCAGCGTGCGTCGGTACTGCCCGAGCGGCACGCTGCGCGGGACGCGGGTCCGAGCGGGGCGCTTCATCGCAGCGCCTCCCACGGGGAGCCGGCAGGGGCATCGCCCGGCTCGGACGCCCCCGGCAGGTCCGGCAAGGGCTCCAGCGGCAGCAGGGCGTGCCCATCCACCTCGTGCCCGAGGTCACCCATCGCCCACGGATCGCCCGGACGCGGGTCGGCGCTCGCGTCGTCGCCGAGGAGCACGCGCGGCGCACGTGCGGCACGCGCCGCCGCCTCGAGCCGCAGGATCTGGCGCTCCGCGGACCGGCGACGGCCCTCCAGCTCCCACACGCGGTACTCGTAGTGACGGATCTCCGCCTGCTCGCAGACGCCGACCACGGCCGTGGCGAGCACGGCGAGGAGCATCGCGAAGGGCGTGAGGCTCTTCATGCCTGGGGTTCCGTCGGCGTGCGCTCGAACGCGCGAAGTCGCGTGGGACGAGCCCGCGGGTTGCGACGGGTTTCGTCCTCCATCGGCCGGATCGGTTTGGGGGTCAGGGGGCGCCCGAGGCCCTCGGCGCGCGCTGCGCGGAAGGCGTCCTTCACGAGGCGCTCTTCGCCACTGTGGAACGCGAGCACCACGAGGCGCCCGCCGGGCGCCAACACGCGGATCGCCGCGCGCAGGCCCCGCTCGAGATGCCCGAGCTCGTCGTTCACCGCGATCCGCAGCGCCTGGAAGACGCGCGACGCGGGGTCGTGGCGACGTCCGCGGGCCGCGTGGCGACGCACGACCGCGGCGACATCGCCCACCGTGGCGAGCGGGCGCGCGCGCACGAGGGCCCGCGCGATCACCCGTGAACGCGGCTCGTCGCCGTGGTGGAACAACAGGTCCGCGAGCTCGCGCTCGGGCATCGTGTTCACGAGCTCGGCGGCCGTCGGACCGTCGTCGGTCGCGTCGAAGCGCATGTCCAGCGGGGCGTCCTCGAAGCGGAAGGCAAAGCCCCGCTCGGGGTCGTCCAGCTGGAACGAGGACAGGCCGACGTCGAGCAACACGCCGAAGGGCGCCGGGACCTGCAGGTCCCGGACAACCTCGACCACGTCCGCGTACGACGCATGGCGCGTGAGCACCCGGTCGCCGAAGCGGGCCAGGCGCGTGCGCGCGTGCTCGAGCGCGGCCGTGTCGCGGTCCAGCCCCAGCACGCGGCAACGTGGCGCGGCCTCCAGGATCGCCTCGGCGTGACCGCCAAGACCCAGGGTGCCGTCCACGACCAGGCCTTCGCGCGTGGGCGTGACGTCGAGCCAGGCGAGGACTTCCCTCACCATGACCGGCTGATGGAGATGCGAAAGATCGTCGCGACCCGCGCTCATCGCGCGCGGGGTTCGTGCCCCGGGCCGGAGTCCGGCAGCGGAAGGCACGACGACGAATCGCCGAGGTGCTTCTCCCACGCGTCCGGGTCCCACAGCTCGAGGTAGGTGTTCATCCCGGCGATGCGCACGATCCCTTGCGGGAAGTAGCGGCGCAGGCGCTCGGGGATGGTGATGCGGCCCGGGCCCTTGAGGTCGACGGGCTCGGCGTTGTGGAAGAAGAGGCGCCGGCCGCGCTGGTCGCCCGAGAAGCGGCTGGGCACCTGCTGGGAGGCCTCCTGCTCGTAGACCCGCGCCGGGTAGGCCTCGATGCAGGGCACCTCGGCGCTCGGCACCAGGTAGAGCCGCCCTCCGTGGTGGTCGCGGATCGCGTTCGCGAAGGCGGCAGGAATGACCACCCGATCCTTCGGATCGAGACGGTGGTCCCGCTGGCCGACGAACGGCAACACCTCCACGGCTGGCTACGCCTCCCTCCGCTTGGAGACCGGAAATTACACTCTGTGACACCGGCTGACAATCGGGAACTACCGAATTCCACCTGCCTCCCCCGGCGCCCCACCCACTGCCCCCCGCAGCCACCGCTCCGCCTCCTGTCATCAAGTCACAAACAACGACAGGAGAAGACGTTACGAGCTGCTGACAGGTGACGAACGCCTGCCGCGGGCAAGGGCCGCCGGCGGCGGGAGCGCCTGCCCGTGGGGAGCCGCGTGACACCGCGTGCCCCGGGCCCCCTCGGGCGCCGCACCCCACGGCGGGAGGGGCAGCCCACGATGTCGGGGGGTAGACTCCGCCCCCTCGCGCTCTGGAGGACGGTCACGGTCCGAGGGGTCGGCGGCCTCGAATCGGGTCAGGTCCGGAAGGAAGCAGCCCTAAGAGCTCCTTCCGATGTCTTCGGGACGCCGTGGCCGTCCTCCAGACCGCGAGGGCCCCGGCTCCCCGGGCCCTGGGCCAAGCCGCCGTGCCTTGGTGGGTCAGGGAGCGGCGCGCGGGGTACGGCGCGGGCGGCGGGCCACGGCGCCCAGGTAGATCCCCAGCAGGATCAAGGCCGCGCCGACGACTTCGTAGACCGTCAGGCGCTCGCCGTAGAAGGCCACGCCGCCCAAGGTGGCGAAGGTGGGCTGCAGCAGCAAGAGCAGCGCGCCCAGGGCCGCGGGGATGCGGGAAAGGTTGCGGATCAGCAGCCACCAAGCGGCTGCCTGCACGACCAGCGCGAGCCCCAGCACGGAGGCCCACGCCCGGGTCCCCTCGATGCGCATCGGCTCGTCGCGAACGAGGGCGATCACGCCGGACACGGCAGCCGTCGCCAGCGAAGACCACGCCATCAGCGCAACCGTCGACGGAGGCTCCGCACGCCGCTGCGCGCGACGCAGCGTCAGCAGGAAGGCGGCGTACCACACGCCCGTGGCCAGTCCGAGAAGGAGGCCGGTCGCAGGGACGCCGGGCAAGCCCGCGGGCGTCCAGAGCCCGGCGACGAAGGACACGCCGAGCACGGCGGACGCGACGCCCAGGGCCAGCTTCCAGCCTCCCCCTTCGCGAAGCACCAGGGCCCCCACCAGGGCCACCCACACGACCTGCGTGTTGGCGAGCACCGTCGCCAGCCCGGCGCCAGCCCGCGTCATGACGCGGATCGCCTCGTGCCACATGACGAGGTCCAGCGCGAAGAACACGCCGCCGAGAACTGCCAGGCCCGCGACGGGCCGGCTGACGCGAAGCGACGAGCCGCGCAGGATCGCGAACGCCGCCAGCGCCAGCCCCCCGATCGAGGTGCGCCAGAAGCAGCACGCGGCGGGGCCCAGGGGGTCCGGAACGACGTTCTTCACGAGCAGCGGTGCGCACGCGATGAGCAACGCGCCGCAGGCCACGCGCGCCGCGGACGCCCAGTCGACGCGCGGCGGCTGCGCGCCCTCACTCATGCGGTTCGGGGAGCGGCGGGTGCGCCGCCTCCCGGAGACGGGCCAAGCCGTCGCGCGGGCCGACGGCGATCAGCACGTCGCCGCCCTCGACGACGTAGTCGGGACCCGGGTTGAACTGCGCCTGGCCGGCATGGACCACGGCCACGACGATGACTCCGAAGTCGCGCCGCACGGGGCTGTCGCGCAGCGACTGGCCGACCAGCGTGGAGCCCGCGTCCACGAGGAACTCGACCATGCCCACGCCGACCTTCTCGAGGCCCTCGCCCTCGGTGGCCATGCTCATGACCTGGGCGAGGTGCGGCGCCGTGATCTGCCGGGCCATGTGCTTGCTGCCGATGGTGTACGGCGACACGACGTGCGTCGCGCCCGCCATGCGCAGCTTGCGTTCGGCGGTGCGGTCCCGGGCCAGGGCGACGATGCAGAAGTCCTTGTGCTTGGGCTTGAGCTCGCGGGCGTTGAGGATCACGTAGACGTTCTCGGCGTCCGTCGGCAACGTGAGCAGCAAGGCGCGCGCGCGGTCGATGCCGGCCCGGACGAGCGTGTCCTCTTCCGTGGCGTCGGCCTGTAGGGACAGGTCGCCATGGGCCTCCGCCTGTGCCACCTGCGCAGGGTCCTTGTCGATCACCACGAAGGGCGTCTCCGCCTGGTGCAGCTCGGCGGCGGTGAGCTGGCCGAAGCGACCGAAGCCGCAGAGGATCACGTGGTCCGAGAGCTCGTCGACCTTGCGGGCCATGCTCCTCCTTCCGAGGACGCTCTGCAGCGTCCCCTCGACGAAGCTCGCGGCCACGGCAGCGAACACCGTGGATCCCACGACCACGCTCATCATGATGTAGGCAATCGTGAACAGCTTGCCAGCAGCCGTGGTCACCAAGTCGCCATAGCCGACGGTCGAGATGGTGATGACCGACATGTAGAGCGCATCGAGCGGCCCGAGCTGGCCGAACACCATGAACCCGAGCACGCCGAAAAGCAGGACGCCCACGACCGCGGCGAGGATCGTGCGCAGCCGGTGGGCCGTGAGCCACGTCCAGAGGCGTGCGACGGCCTCGTTCACGGGTCTTCCCGACGTCATGGCGCGGAGCGTAGCGCGGCGCGGGCCCGGGCCGAAGCGCGAGGGCGACGGGGGAGGAGGGAGAAGGGTGGCGGAGAGGACAGGATTTGAACCTGCGATGCCCTTTCGGGCATACGCGCTTTCCAAGCGCGCGCCTTCGACCGCTCGGCCACCTCTCCGCGCGTGGGAACCGTGGGGGGAGGATACCGGCCCCCCGGAGCGCGCTTCCGGCTTTCTCTACCGCACGTAGCGGAAGAGGCCGTCCGTGCCCGCCGTGGACAAGCGACCCAGCCACTGGATGCCGCTCTCGGCGGTCGTCACGAAGGCCGCGGGCGCGAACGCTGCCCACGTGTCGCCGATCGGCGTGCTCTCGCCGGAGATCGCGGCGCCGACGAAGGCGGTGAACGGGATGAGCCAGAACACGCCCGACCGGGCGTCGGCCAACACGTTGGCGAACGCCAGATCGCCATTGCGGGCCGCAGCCTGGAGGGGGGGGCGATCCAAGCTGGGGAAGGTCGTGCCGATCGTGGTGCCGGCGATGCTGCGACCGACGCCCACGGCGAGCTCGGCGGCTTCCGTGGGCGAGGTGACGCCGTACAAGCCGAACGTGGTGCCGTTGCCCGATCCCACGATGCTGGCCGCGAAGTAGGGGATGCTGGCATCGCCCTCCTGATGCAGCAAGCGGAGCGTCCCGTACGTACCGCCGCCCGTGGACGCCGCAGGCCCGCCGCGCCGCGCCAGGATCTCGCCGGCCAAGGGGCTCCCGATGAGCAGGAGGTCGTCGCTGGCCGAAAGCGAACCGCGAGCGTGCCACACCACGTTGTTGCC
Source organism: Planctomycetota bacterium (assembly GCA_050248855.1). GTDB lineage: Bacteria > Planctomycetota > PLA2 > PLA2 > JAEUHO01 > JACKGW01. Next base: position 69,537 of record JBFWRP010000023.1, read on the forward strand.
GCCGTAGACGAGCAGCGGATCACCCACATGCAGGTCGGCGATGACGCCGCCGCCGAACAGGGAGTCGCCCGTCGCCGCGATGGGATCGAAGGAGAGGCCGCCGGGCACGCCCGTGACGAGCCGATCGCTGGCATCGCTGGCCCCACCGACGATGGCGAAGCGGGTACCCGCCGGCTCCACACCGAAGGACTTGATCTCCACCAGCGTCACGGCGCCGGGCAGCGAGTCGCCGGGATGCGCATGGACAGCAAGCGAGCTCCCGTCGACGGGGACGCTGAACAACACGGGGTCGTCGCTGTCGTTGCCGGCCAGGAACCACACCTGACCGTTGTCGTCGACGGCGACGTCGGCGGGGTCCAGGCTGCGCATGACGCCGGGCAGGAGCACGGAGCCCAGCCCCATGAGCTCGGAGGCGAGATGCACGGGAGCCGCGGCCGCCCCACCATCGACCTCGACGGACAGGAGGGCCCAGGTGCGCCCCTCCGTGTTGCCGGCGATGGCGACGTAGGCGACGACGTGGCCATCGCCGGTGATCCACAGGCGCGAGACGTCGTCCATCGTGCCGTCGACGAGCGAAGGGATGGGAGCGCCGGCGGCCAGCGCCTCCACCTGGTCGCCCGACGGATCGAGGACCATCACGATCCACGGCACGGTGCCGTTGGTCGTGGGGACGACCGCGGCGCTCCAGCCGCCGCTGGCGATCGCCATCACGGGCTCGCCGGCTCCGCCGCCGGTCGGGAGAGCACCGACTTGTCCGACGGTCGGCCCGGGCAGGTCGGCACCTTCCAGGGCGATCACGCCGAACGTGCCCCGCGGGTCGAAGGGCTCGTTGCTGCCACCGCCGCCGCAGGCGGGGAGCAGGAAGGCGAGCGCAAGCGCCGCGAGAGCGCGGAAACGGACGTGCGGCATGGAGTCCTCCCGGGACCGACGGTGGCCCCTGCGGTGTAGCCACGAAGGGTACGCCGCAGGACGTCGTGCGCCCGCCATGGAACGAGGGGATGGCGAAAGGCCAGAGCGACCCCGGATGTGTCTGGACCCTTGCCGCGGCGCTGCGAGGCAGCAACCTGGGCAAGGTGCCTGACACGCAGGGGTCGCGGTCGCCGGCAAGCGACCGTCCCACTGCTGGGTCGGAGCGACCCCGGATGTGTCTGGACCCTTGCCGCGGCGCCCCGCAGGGGCAACGTGGGCAAGGTGCCTGACACGCAGGGGTCGCGGTCGCCGGCAAGCGACCGTCCCACTGCTGGGTCGGAGCGACCCCGGATGTGTCTGGACCCTTGCCGCGGCGCCGCACCGTGAGGGGTGCAGGGGTGGTAGGGACTAGCACCCATGCCGCGAGGGCGGAGCCTGAGCGCACACTCCGCGCGGGAGCGCGGAACGGAAGCGAGAGCGTCGCACCTCTACAGGCAACGCAGGGCACATCTGAGACTCGCCGTTGACCGAGGCAGCAACGTGGGCAAGGTGCCTGACACGCAGGGGTCGCCGTCGCCGGCGGGCGGACGTCCCACTGCTGGGTCGGAGCGACCCCGGATGTGTCTGGACCCTTGCCGCGGCGCCGCGAAGCGGCAACGTGGGCAAGGTGCCTGACACGCAGGGGTCGCGGTCGCCGGCGGGCGGACGTCGCACTTCGGTGTCTGACACCAATGCCGGTGACTTAAGGGGGCATGGAGTGAAGGGGGCCGCTCCCCCGGCCGACTGTGGAGGTTGCTGACCGCGCAACCGACCCGCAGAGAGGGCCCCCAGG